>JAXLTD010000005.1:0-273185 GCA_046330225.1 Solirubrobacteraceae bacterium
TGCGACCGCGCCCGCGCGGGCTATCGTGGCCCGCATGCGAGGCCTGCTGCGTCGGTGATGCCGGACGCTCCGGGCCGCGGGCCCGGCAACCCCCTGCGGCGGGGCCCACCGCCGGAGGGCCGCCCCGGCCCGCCCCGCCCGCGCCGCACCCCGCGCGCCCGTCCGGCAAACTTCCACCGGTGCTGACGCGCGCCCGCACCGGACTGAGGTCCTTCCGCGACAACGGCTACACGATCTCGGCCCCGGCGTACCGCAAGATCGCCTACGTGGCGCTGGGCTCGCTGGCGATCATCGTCCTGTCCGGCGCCGCGGTGCGGCTCACCGGATCCGGCCTGGGCTGCCCGGACTGGCCGCGCTGCTACGGCCAGGCGATCGCGCCGCTGAAGGTCCACGCGATCATCGAGTACAGCAACCGCCTCTTCTCGGGGATCGTGAGCATCGCCGCGATCGCTGCCGGGGTGCTCGGCTGGCGGCGCCGGCCGTTCCGGATCGAACTTGCCATCTTCGGGACGCTCCTGCCGATCGGCGTGGTCATGCAGGCCGCGCTGGGCGCGCTGACGGTGGAGAACCACCTCAAGCCCGGCTACGTCATGGGCCACTACGTGCTGTCGATGATGCTCCTCGATGCCGCCTTCGCGCTCGCATGGTGCTCGACCTTCGAGACGGGGCAGCGGCGCAAGTCCACCGACCGGCTCGGCGTCTGGGCTGTCCGGGCCCTCCTGCCGATCGGCGCGCTGACCGTCTTCGCCGGGACCGCGGCCACCGCCGCCGGGCCGCACGCCGGCGGCGCCGGCACCGGCGACGTCATCAACCGCCTCACCTTCAAGGGCGACGACACCCTCGGCTGGATCGTGACCCGGCACGGGGCGATCGCGGTCGTGTTCGGGCTCTCGGTGCTCGCCGTGCTGGCGATCCTCCTGCGTCCGGGCGGGGACCGGCGGGCGGTCAAGCCGCTGCTCGTCGTCGTGGGCATCATCGGCCTGCAGGGCGTGGTCGGGCTGCTCCAGTACAACAACGCGCTGCCGGCCGAGCTGGTCTGGGTGCACGTCGCGCTGGCGACCGCCAACTGGCTGGCGATGCTGTGGTCCGTCGGGGCCGCGGGGCAGCTCGTGCCGCGCGGTGCGCCCGAGGCCAGCCCGCCGGAGCAGCGTGCCGCCGCACCGGTGACCGCGCCGCCCGCGCCGTCCGCGCCCGAACCGGCTGGCGCCGCGGCACCCGCTGCGCCCGCGCCCTGAGCCTGGCCGGCCCGCGGTTCGCCAGCATCTAGCTAAGCTAGCTACATCGAGCTAACATGGCGAGATGGCCAGGGTCGGAATGCACGAAGCCAAGACGAACCTCTCCGCCTTGGTCGCGCGCGCCGAGGCCGGCGAGGACATCGTGATCCAGCGCAACGGCCGGCCGGTCGCTCGCATCGTCGCGGTCACGGAGGCGCCGCGATCGCTCGCCGAGGTCTGCGGTGCCTGGCGCGGGAAGGTCCGGATCGCCGACGACTTCGACGAGCTGCCCGAGGATCTCGCTGAGTCGCTCGGTGCGCAGTGAAGCTGCTGGTCGACACCCAGGCGGCGCTGTGGCTCCTGGCCGACGATCCCCGCCTGACCCGCCGGGCCCGGTCCCTGCTGTTCGGCAGCCGCCACGCCGTGCTGCTGTCGGCAGCGGTGGCCTGGGAGGTGGCGATCAAGCGCTCGCTCGGCAAGCTGGAAGCGCCCGACGGGTTCGCCGGCCTGCTCCTCGACGCGGGGGCCGAGCCGCTGCCGATCACCGTCGAGCACGCGGAAGCGACCGGCGCGCTGCCCTGGCATCACCGTGATCCGTTCGACCGCGTGCTGGTCGCCCAGGCCGGCATCGAGGGCGCGACGCTCGTCACGGGCGACGAGCGGCTGGCGGCCTATGGCGTGCCGGTCGCCTGGTAGCGGCGGTCGGCCGGCCGGCCCGCTGGCGCCTGCGGACTACGGCGCGTCGGCGGGCTCAGCACCGATCGTCGGCGCCACGATCTGCGTGCCGCGGCGCGGCGCCTCCCGCGTCGGCAGCTCGACGGTGAGCCGGGTCACCGCGACGGTGAAGCTGCCGTTCGAGGGGCGGTAGGTCGGGAAGCTGTCGGCGGCGTTGGCCGCACGGTAGTCCGACCCCATGAGCTCCAGCTTCACGGTGTGTCCGGCGGCGAAGCGGTAGGCGTTGCCGTTGAGCTGGAACGTGATGGTTCCGCGCTGGTTCGGCGTCAGCCGTCGCACGCCGCGGCTAATGAGCATCTGGCGCCCGTCGGGGCCGACGTCCCACAGCCGCGAGGCGATCTGGCCGAACGGTCCGGTCGTGGCGATCGTGGCCCGCACCGTGGGGAAGCCGATCATGGTGAACGGCGTCGTGATGGCCTGGCGATAGACCGCGGTGCCGGGCGACTCCTGCTGGGGCACCGTGCGGCAGGCGTCGTCGGTCCCGAAGTCGGCGGTGAATTCAGCGCCGAGGAGGGCGTCCGAGTCGGCGGAGCTGATCGAGCGGGCGGCCAGTCCGCCGAAGCGCACTGCGCCCGGGTGGAGGTCCCACCACGATGCCGCCCGGTAGGGGCCGCCGGCCGGGGGCACCGACGGCGCCGGCGGCACCGCATTCGGCGTCGGGCAGGTCTGCGTCATCGCGGCGACGCTGCCCGGGGCCGGCGCCCGCCCCTTCCCGCGCAGCCAGAAGTCGAAGAACCGGGCGCTCTGGGCGTTGAACACGGCGTAGGTGTTGGGCTTGTTCGAGCCGCGGGCGTGCCCCAGATCGCCGACCTGCAGGCTCACCGGCGCCCGGGTGGAGCGGGCCCGCAGGCGGTTGTAGACGCGCAGCGCCTCGCGGGGCGGGAAGAGGTCGTCGGTGAAGCCGCTCGTGATGATCAGCGGCGCCGGGGTCCCGCTCAGCGAGGTGACGCCCGAGTACCGCGAGAGGTTCTTCAGCGGCGTGGTGATGACGGGGCCATACGGCTCTCCGGCGCCCAGGCTCTTGGCCCAGGAAAGCGGGTCGGCCGTCGGGTCCGCGCCCTCGGGCGCGATGAATCCGGCGGACGAGCCGAGGATCACGAATCCGCGGGTCTTCGCCTCGAGCCAGACGCCGACCGGGGCGTTCGCCTCGGCGGTGTCACTGGCGGCGGTGTCGAGGAAGTAGCCGGTCGGGACCAGCGACCAGGCGATGTTCGACCACGGCCAGTACGGCGCCGCGGCGGCGATGGCGAGCCGGCGGCCGGCCGGGCTGCGCCAGGGGACGAGCCGCCCGTTCGTCAGGCGCGTGCGGTTGCGCAGGAACGCGAGCTGCATGGACTGCCCGCCGCCCCAGGAGAGGCCAGTGGCGCCGAGCGCGTCGGGGCGGGCGATGCCCTGGTCGACCAGCGAGCCGAGCAGGAACTGGTCGTCGCGCACCTCGTAGCGCTGGTCGGCCATGTGCCACCAGCCGCGGGCGCACCCGGGCAGCGTGCGCGAGGGCGGCAGTCCGCACGAGTTGCCGAATCCGCGCGAGGAGTGGGTGATGACCGCGTACCCGCGCTGGGCGAAGGCGACGTTGTTGTAGCGGCTGTTCAGCGGCCCGGTCCCGGCAGCCGTTGGAGCCTCCCAGACGCCCTTGTTGCCGCCGAAGCCGTGGAGCATGATCACCGTGGGCCACGGGCCGTTCCCCGTGGGCGGCAGCGTGACGTCGACGTCGAGGGGAACCTTGTCCCAGGTCGGCACGCGGGCGGCGAGGCTGGATGTCGGGCAGAAGCGGACGCCGGCCTGGGCGACGCAGGCGTGGCCGAAGGGCGCCGGGGCGGCTGCTGCTGCTGCGCCTGCCGTTGCCGCGGCCGTCCCGAGTGCTGCGCTCGCGACCGCCACCGCCAGCCCGATTCGCCCTGTCCGCATCTGAATCCCCTCAGTCCGCTTGCCGGGCGGTGAGCCTAGCGGCGGCAGGGGCGGCGGTGCGCCGGGCGGGGCGCCGGGGGCGGCTCGCTGCGCGGCGAGCCTTCGGCGGTCAAGCCGGCGTTTTCCCGGGCCGAGATCGCGCCGCTCCCCGTGCCCGGCAGTTCCGGTCGACGAGACCGGCGCTCTTCGCCGCAAACGACGAACGGAATTCCGCTTGGCGGCGGCCCGGCCCGGCGCCCGGCGTTCCCCGGCGGAGAACCGGCGACGCGGCCCTGGCGGCCCGCTTCGCTGGGACGCGCCCGCCCGGACCGGGCGAGCGCGGGCCTACCCCGGCAGATGGCCCAGCAGCGCCGCCGCCGTGCCGCCCGCGGCAAGCACGACGGCAAGCCACCCCAGCGGCGCGGACCACGGGGACCAGCGCCGACGGCGACGAAGACCCCACGCACGCTGACGGCGCGAAAGGGTGCTGGCGTAGATCTGCCGGGGCGGGGCGTTCAAAGCTCCGGACCTCGTGGCGACTGCCGCGAACCGACGGGAATGAAACAACCCCCGTCGGACGGAACGCAACGGACGTCACGAATCGACCCCGCTCTTTGGGAGAAGCGGCGTCCAAACCGGGCGCCGACGGCCTCGCCGCCGGACCGGATCAGCCCTCGTCGCGCGGCTCGAGCGAGAGTGCGGCGGAGTTGATGCAGTAGCGCTGGCCGGTCGGCGCCGGCCCGTCGTCGAACACGTGCCCGAGGTGGGCGTCGCAGCGGCGGCAGAGCACCTCGGTGCGCCGCATGCCGTAGCTCGTGTCGGTGCGCTCCTCGACGGCCTCGTCGGCCGCCGGCGCGAAGAAGCTCGGCCACCCGGTGCCCGAGTCGAACTTCGTCGCGGAGTCGAAGAGCTCGGCGCCGCAGCAGACGCAGCGGTAGGCGCCGTCGCGCTTCTCGTCGTGCAACTCGCCGGTGAACGCCCGCTCGGTGCCGTGCTCGCGGGTCACGGCGTACTGCTCGGGCGTGAGCTGCTCGCGCCACTCCTGCTCGGTCTTCGTCACCTTGCTGGTCATCGCGGTCCTTCCGGTCGGGCTGAGGCGCGCTCGTGCGCGCGGTGCGGGCGGTTCATCCAGTCGTGGGTCTGGACCCCGTTCACGGTAGCGCTCGGATCTTGCCGGTCGGTGAACGCGCCGCCGCGGCGAACCTGCGCGCCCCAGCCCCCGGATCAGTGGTCCACGCGCGCAAGAACGCTCCGGCCGCGAGCTCTGCGGCGAACCTGCGCGCCTCAGCCCCCGGATCGGTGGCCCACGCGCGCAAGAACGCCCGGGCTGCGCCGGGCCTAGAGGCCGGCGGGGTGGCGCGCCACGAACTCGCGCACGGGCCGGCCGCGGGAGGACCAGCGGGTCCCGTTCTCGTACAGGGCGCTGGAGTCGTAGCGCCGGCCGCGAATGACCATGAACGTGTGCTGGTGGTTCGCGTAGATCGTGACCCACCGCCCGCGCCCGGGCCGGCCGAAGCTCATGAGCTCGCCGGCGTCCTTCGTGACGTTGAGGAAGCCGCCGGCGTGCAGGACGTAGGAGACGGTGCCGGAGCAGTCATAGCCGTTGTCGGTGAACGTCCCGTGGCCGCCGCCCCACTCGTACGGCAGGCGGGCGATGTGGTTGGCCGCGCGAATCATCCGCCGCAGGCGGGACGGTGACGCCCGTGTCTTGCCGCCGCTGCGGCGGGCCCGCCGGTACTTCAGCGTCGGGCGGCGCCCGCTCACGCCGAGCGCGGACCAGGTCGCCGGCCCGACGATGCCGTCCGCCGTGAGGCCGTGGGCGCCCTGGAAGTCCTTGACGGCGCGGAGCGTCCCGCGTCCGAACACGCCGTCCGCGGCGATCCCCAGCTTGCGCTGGAGCAGCCGGACTGCCGCCCGGCGCCGGGCGGCGGCGCGGCGGCGCGCGCTGGACCGGCGCGCGGCGCGGGTGCGGCCCTTGATCGCGCGCCACGTCTGCGCGCCGACGATGCCGTCGGCGGTCAGGCCGTGGCGGCGCTGGAAGCGCTTGACGGCCCGCTCGGTCCCGGGGCCGAACTGGCCGTCGGTGCGCAGGCCCAGGCGGCGCTGGAGGTCGCGCACCCGGCCGCCCTGGTCGCCGGACTGGAGCGGCTGCCAGGCCGCCGCGGCAGCGCTCGGGAGGCCGGGGCTCCCGGCGGGGGCGAGGCTGGCGGCGCCCAAGGCGCCGGCCGCGAGGGCGGCGGCAAGAAGCAGGCGGGGTCGAATTCGGGCAGTCATGAGCGGCGCGGGTCCGGACGGACCGGCGGCGGTCGACGCTACCAGTGGAAATTCCTGCTCAGTGCAGGATCCTTTGCACCGGGCAGTCTCGGGCGGCGGCACCCGGATGACAGCCGCGTTGCAGCGCTCAAGGCCGCAAGCGGGAACCGTGTTCCGGCGTCGAAACCCTGCCCGCTGTGGACGAACGTTCGACTGCCCCTGCCGAGCAGGAGCCGGCCTGGCCGGCCCTGCGGATCTCCGACCGCCGGCGCCGCCGCCGGGCGGACGCGAGCACCGGCTCCGCGCGAGAGGCGACCGACGTCCTCGTCCGGGTGATGGCCGAACGCCACGCCGACCTCGGCGCGCACGTCGACGAGGTCGCGGGCCTCGTGGAGCGGGTGGCACGGCGAATGGGCCTGCCGGCCGACGAGATGGAGGAGGTGGTGCGCGCGGCGGCGCTGCACGACGTCGGGAAGTCCGCCGTGCCCGACGCGATCCTCCACAAGCCCGGCCCGCTCGATGACGCCGAGTGGGCGGTCATGCGCCGGCACACCGAGATCGGCGAGCGCATCCTCGCTGCGGCGCCGGCCCTGCGGCCCGTCGCGAAGTTCGTCCGCTGGAGCCACGAGCGCTGGGACGGCACCGGGTATCCCGACCGCCTGGCGGGTGAGGAGATCCCGCTCGGAGCCCGGATCATCGCGGTCTGCGACGCCTTCGACGCGATGACCGCGCCGCGCCCGTACCGCCCGGCCTGGAGCCTCGAGCGGGCGATCGCGGAGCTGCGGCGCTGCGCCGGGACGCAGTTCGACCCCGGCGCGGTCGATGCCGTGTGCGCAGAGCTCGGTGCCGCCGGGCCGCAACCGCAGTGGGCGCGCGGAGGCGCGGCCGCGGCCGGATAGGGAGCGGGACGATGGACTGGGCCGTCAGCCGGGTCCTCAGCGTGGTGCCGCCGACGGGCGGCTGGGCCGGCGGCCCGGCCCCGTGGCGGGCGCACGGCCTTCGTCCTGGCGAGACCCTGATCGCCGCCCCTCCGCGCCTGGCGGCCGCCGGGCCCTCGCCCGGCGCGGCGACGGCACTGTCCCGCGGCCGCGCGTCCGCGGCGCGGGGGCGGCCAGCGCCGCGAGCGCCCGGCGCGGCGATCGCGCTGGCCCTCCTCGACCTCCGCGGGCACCCTGCCGGGATCGAGCGGCCGGGTGGCGCGCAGGATCCGCGGCGCCGCGAGCTGGCCGATCCGCTCGGCGACGATCGGGCGCTCGAGATCCGTGACACCCGCGACCGGCAGGCCGTCGCGCTCGAGCAGCAGGTCCTCGGACCGCACGCCCGCCCGCCCGGCGGGACCGTGGTCGGTGACTTCGGCGATCTCGACCGCGTCGCCGCGGCCTTCGCCGAGGCGGGCGGCTGGCGGGAGGGGCCAGGGGCCGCCCGCGATCCCGAGGTCGGTGCGGCCCACGCGGCCGTCGGCCATTGGGGCGCCGGCGATCGCCAGGGTGACGGCCCCGATGGGGACCGCGAGGCCCGGGCCGACGGCGGCCGCGGCGCGACGGAAGCCCGTTACGACCCCCAGGTGGTCCACGAGCGCACCGCCGCGGTGGCCTGGGTCGAGCGCCGGGGCGGCCGCGGTGACCTCGTCGGCGAGGCGTCCGGCGTCGCCGACGCTGGCAGTTCCTAGGGCCTCGGCGCCGCCTGCGCCTCCTCGACCTCCTTCACGGCATCGCGCCCGTAGCGGCGGCGGTGCAGGAGGACGGCGACGAGCCCGGCGGGCAGAGGCAGCCAATAGGAGACGAGGCGGTAGGCGAGGGTTGCCAGCACCGCGTCGGCGCCGTTGACGCCGGCCAGCGCGAGCGTGCCGGTCAGGCCGGCCTCCACGAAGCCCAGCCCGCCCGGCGTGAAGGGGATCTGCCCGAGGATCTGGGAGAGGCTGTAGGCGAGGAGGGTCAGCGACGGGGAGGGCCGGGCGCCAACCGCGGTGAGCGCCGCGAGGAGCGTGAGGTAGTCGAGCCCCCACTTCCCGACCGTCCCGAGCAGCGCCTCCCACCAGCGCCGGCCCAGGGTGGTGCGGATGAGGTCGCGCTCGCGGACGAGGCGCTCGGGCAGCCCGGTCGTTGGCGGGCCGTGGCGCCGGAACCGGTTGCGCAGCGCCTCGATCAGGCGGCCGAGGGCGATGAGCGGGCCGTCGACGAGCAGCAGCACGGCGCCGACGGCGAAGATCAGGACGAACAGCGCCAGGCCGATCCACAGCGCCTCCAGCAGTCCGTCGTTCACCGGCGTGCCCGCGAAGATGCCCGGCAGCGCGAACACCGGCAGGGCCATGAGCATCGCAAAGGTCAGGAGCGAGGAGGCCGTGAGGCCCGAAGCGACCTTCGCGCCGGGAACGCCCGCGTCGACGAGCATCTTGTATTGGAGCGCGCCCGCCGCGGCCGCGCCGCCGGGCACGACGCGCCCGAAGGCGTTGCCGCCGAGCTGCGAGGTCGCGATCGCAAACCAGCCCTTCACGCCGATCGAGAGCGCCTGCACCCACCACATGCACCAGAAGCTCCCCGCCTGCAAGGCGACCATCGCCGCGAGCCACCACGGCTTGATCTCGTCCAGGCGCTCGGTCGAGGAGAAGACGTTGATGAGCGTCGGGGCCAGCAGGTAGAGCGAGACCCCGGTCACGCCGAGCATCACCACGCGGAAGCCGATCTTGACCGGGGACGGTCCCGTGACGCCGGCTGCGGCGTCGCCTTCGATCTCCGGGGGATCGGCGTCGGTGGTCTGCGCCGGCATCGGAGCGATGCTACGCCCCGCCGCGGGTGGCCACCGGCCGCCGCGGACGGGCCGATGTGCCAGGGTGGCGGCGTGGCGTCATCGGCCGGACACGTGACCTTCGTGGGGCATTCCACGGTGCTGATCGAGCTGAGCGGCGTGCGGCTGCTCACCGATCCGCTCCTGCGGCCGCGGGCGATCCACCTGCGCCGCCACGCCGCGCCGCCAGACCCGGCGGTGAGCCGAGGGCTCGACGCGGTGCTCGTCTCGCACTTCCACCACGATCACCTCGACCTGCCGACGCTGCGCGGGCTCGGACCGGGCGCCCGGCTCATCGGTCCTCGCGGCCTGGCGCGGATCGTGCGCCGGGCGGGCGCCGCCGACGTGACCGAGCTCGCGGCCGGCGAGTCCGCAGACGTGGCTGGCGTGCGGGTCGCCGCGGTGCCGGCGGTCCATGACGGGCGGCGCCTGAAGCGCGGCCCCGCGGTGGACGCCGTGGGGTTCGTCGCCGAGGCCGGCGGCGTGCGCGTGTACTTCGCCGGCGACACCGACCTCTTCGCCGGCATGGAGCAGCTCGCGCCGGTCGACCTCGCGCTGATCCCAATCTGGGGCTGGGGCGCGACGCTGGGGGAGGGCCACCTCGATCCGGCTCGCGCCGCCGAGGCGCTGGCGCGGATCCGGCCGCGCGTGGCGGTGCCGATCCACTGGGGAACGTTCCTCCCCGCCGGCCAGCACCGCCGGCTCGCGCACCTGCTCGAGCGGCCGGCCCGCGACTTCGCCCGGGCGGCCGCCGGCGCGGCGCCGGAGGTTGACGTGCGCGTGCTCGATCCGGGCCAGTCGACGGCGATCCCCGGGCCGGCTGCGAGCGGCGCAACGTCCCGCGACGTTCCGTAGATTCAGGCCCGATGCCGCGCACCGCCCTCGCCTCGGCGCTCGCCGCCGGCGCCATCGCCGCGACCCCGGCCGGACCCGCCGCGGCCGCGGCGCCCGCTGCGCAGGTGCGGATCGGGCCGGCCGGCGCCACGGTCACCGCCGCGGCGGGCCGGGCCACGCTCACCCGGTCGCCCTTTCGCCTCTCGTTCGCGCGTCCGGACGGGACCGTCGCGCTCGCCACGGCCGCTGCCGCGCCCTTCGGGCTGACCGCCGGGTACGAGCCGTCGCTGCGCTACCCGGTGCTGGGCGGCGACCCCGATCCCAACCCGCCCGCCGCGACGCCGCCAGGCCGGACGTTCGGGGCGACGACCGTGCAGTCGCTGGCGCGGTCCCGGGGCGGCATCGTCGCCGTGCTGCGCACCGGCGATCCCGCCGGACGCACGCTGGCCGTCACCGTGGCCCCCGATCGCGGCGGGACGTTCGCGGTCGAGGTCGCGGCCACCGGCGCGGCCGGCGTCGGCGCCGTGCGGGCCCGCTTCGCAGCGACGCCCGGCGAGACGTTCCACGGCTTCGGCGGCCGTCGCGAGGGGACGAGCCTGCGCGGGCGCACGATCACGAACTGGGTGCTGGACTACCGCTTCCCGGACGCGTCGACCGGCTACTACTACGCCCAGCCGCTCGCCTACTCCTCGCGCGGCTACGGGGTCCTGATCGACTCGCCCCAGCTGGCCCAGTGGCGGCTGGGCGTCGACCGGCCGGACGAATGGAGCGTCACCTCGCGGCCCTCGCGCCTGCGGCTCGTGATCGCCCCCGGCGGCGCGGCGCGGGCGATCCGCGACCTGACGGCCATCACGGGCCGGCATCGCGTGGCGCCGGCGTGGAGCCTGGGCGCCACGCTGTCCCGGACGGTCGCGGTGCTGAACGAGACTCCCGCGCAGTACCAGGCCAAGGTGCAGGCCGACGTGGCCCGGCTCGAGCGCGAGCGCTGGGGCGTGAGCGCTTACGCGTTCGAGGGCTGGGCGACGCTGCCGCCGGCGTTCGTGCGGCGCACGATCGCCCGGCTGCACCGCCGCGGGATTCGCGTTCTGCTCTACCTGCGCGCCTTCGTCTCGGACGATCGGGCCCGGACCGAGCCGCCGGGGCGGTTCGCGGAGGCCGTCGCCAAGGGCTACGTGGCCCGCACGGCGGCGGGCCGGCCCTTCCTGTTCGACTCCCCGTTCCCAGGCGCGCAGGCGGCGCTGATCGACTTCACGAATCCGGCGGCGCGCCGCTGGTGGGCGGGGATCGTCGCCGGCCTCCTGCGGACCGGAGCCGACGGATTCATGAACGACTTCGGCGAGCAGGTGCTGCCGGGCATGCACTTCGTCAGCGGGGCGACCGGCGCCGAGCTCCACAACCGGTATCCGGTGCTCCAGCACGCGGCGACCCGGGCGGCGGTCGACGCCGAGCTGCGCCGCCACCCGCGGCCCGCCGGCGTGTTCTTCTTCGTCCGCGCCGGGTCGACGGGCCGCCCGGGGTCGGCGGCCTCCGAGAACGCGACGTTCCCAGGCGACGAGACCGTCGACTGGAGCCGGGACACCGGGCTCGCGTCGGTGATCCCCGACATGCTCAACCGGGCGGTCGGCGGCGCGCCGGGCTTCACGACCGACATCGGCGGCTACGCGCAGTTCACCCCCCAGGGCCTGCTGCCGCCGCCGAGCGCCGAGCTCTTCGTGCGCTGGTCCGAGCTCGCGGCGCTGACGCCGTTCTTCCGGGTGCACAACTCGGGGCTCGACGGCGTCCGGATGCCGTGGGACTACGACGCCGCCACGCAGCGGGCATGGCGCGCCCTGGCCGCGCTGCACCGCCGAGCCGTGCCGCTGCTGCGCCGCCAGTGGGCTGAGTCGGCGCGCACGGGCGCGCCGCTCACGCGGCCCCTGTGGCTCGCCGACCCGGCCGCCGCCGGCACTGCCCGCGCCGACGACGAGTGGCTGGTCGGGCCCGATCTGCTCGTGGCGCCGGTCGTGACGCCCGGCGCCACGTCGCGGCCGGTGCGCCTGCCGCGGGGCTGCTGGCGGCTGCACGGCACCGGCCCGGCTCTGCCGGGGTCGCGGACGGTCAGCGTGCCCGCGCCACTGGGCGAGCTGCCCTGGCTGGCGCGCTGCGGGACGCGGCCGCTCGGCTGAGCTCCGGCTCGCCGTCCCCTTCCGGCACGGCCGGCCCGAGCCGGCCGCTCCAGGTCCAGGCGAGCCCGGCGGCGGCGGCCACGACGAGCGGGAGCAGGCCGGCGATCAGCCAGGTTGCAGCGGCGTCGGTGCCGATGAGCGCCGCGTGCACGACGGCCAGCAGCCAGAACAGCGCGACCGAGCGGTGGGCCAGGCGCCAGCGGGCCGGGCCGATCCGGCGCCGCGCGTAGAACGAGAGGCTGAAGGCGACGAGCCCGTAGAAGGCGAGCTGGCCCAGGCCGACGGCGAACGGCGCGTAGGACGACCCGAAGGGGACGAGGGCGTCCGCGATGCCGGCGCCGATGTACTGGTCCGCCATGAACGCCACGACGTGCACCCCGATCGCCGCGAGGGCGGCGATCGACAGCGCCTCGTGAATCGGCCGCAGGTCGCGGCGGACCTGCCCCTTCGGTGCGGCCACGCCCCGCGACTGGAGCAGCCCGAGGCAGACCGACAGCGACGCGAGCGCGAGCGCCGCGATTCCCGCCGCGCGGTCGACCGACCAGGTCATCGAGACGGCGGCGAGCGTCACGACGACTGCGTGGTCAGCGGCGCCTGGTCCTGGGACGACGAGCCGCCGTCGTCGTAGGACTGGCTGCCGTCGTCGTACTGGCTGCCGTCGTCGTAGGACTGCGTGCCGTTGTCGTAGGACTGCGTGCCATCGGGCGACGAGCCGCTTCCGGATGAGGCCGAGCCGGAGCCGCTGCGGTTCGACTGGCTGCCGGTTTGGCTCGTCGCGGCCGGCGTCGTCGAGTTCCCCGCGGGCTGGCGGCCCCAGGCGATGACGGCGACGAGCGCCACGAGGAAAACCGCGACGGTGAGGGCGGCGATGCCCCGCCGGATGCGCCGGACGCGGGCGGGGCGGCTGGAGGGAGAGGGCGGCATGGGTCCAGGGTGGCCGCAGAACGTAAGGGCAGTGTGAGATGGCCGTAAGCGGTCCGGCCCGGGAAACCACGGTCGCACGGCCGCAGCCCGTCCCGATGCCACGCGGCTGCGAGCGCGCGATGCTCAAAGCTCGGATCCCGGCCCCGATCGAACGGAAGTCCCACGATGACTGCCACCCCTCGCGTCCTTGTCCTCGGCGGCGGGTTCGCCGCGCTGGAGAGCGCGTTCCTGCTGCGCATGCGCCTCCACGACGACATCGACATCTCCTTGGTGTGTGACCGCGACCAGTTCGTGTTCCGCCCGAACACGATCTACGTGCCGTTCGGCGCCGACCCGGACTCGCTGCTGGTCGATCTCCGCGCGCCGCTGCACAAGCGCTCGATCCCCTTCCACGAGGGCCGGGTCGCCGACGTCGACACCGATGCGAAGCTCGTGGCCCTCGAGGACGGGCAGCGCCTCGCCTACGACAAGCTCATCGTGGCCACCGGCGCCGGGATGCGCCCGGACGAGATTCCCGGCCTGTCGGAGCACGCGTCGACCATCTGGACAGCGGATTCGATGCTCGGGGTCCGGGCCGCGTTCGAGCGCGTGCGCGACGCCGCCCTCGCCGGGACCGACCAGCGCGTCCTGTTTCTCGTGCCACCGAACAACAAGTGCTCGGGGCCGCTGTACGAGATCGTGTTCATGCTCGAGACGTGGCTGCGCCGCGCCGGCGCGCACGACCGGGTCCGCATCACGTGGTCGACCTACGAGCACTCCTTCATCCAGGCGTTCGGGCCGCGGCTGCACGAGGTCGTGACCGCCGAGTTCGCCGAGCGCGGGATCGACGGCCACGTCGAGGAGGTCGTGACCGAGGTCCGGGCCGGCGAGGTCGCCTATGCCGACGGGAGCACAAGAGAGTTCGACGAGCTCATCGCCTTTCCGCCCTACGTGGCGGCCGTCGACTACGGTGGGCTGCCGACCGACGACCGCGGGTTCGTCCACACCGACCTCCACAGCCGGCTGGCCGAGGACTGCGACGACGTCTACGTCCCCGGCGACGCCGGGGACTTCCCGATCAAGCAGGCCTTCCTCGCCTTTCTGCAGGCCGATGCCGTCGCGAATCACATCATGGCCGAGGTCCACGGCCGGGATTTCACCGAGGGCTTCGACCCCGTGAGCATGTGCATCATGGAGATGTTCGACAAGGCGGTGTTCGCGCAGGTGCCCGTCGAGCTCACCGGCGATCCGGCGATGCCGGTGCGGGTCAGGCCGGGCGCCGACGACGACTACAAGGTCGGCGTGTCCCCGGTCTGGCGGCTCGGGAAGAAGATGCTCGGCATGACCGTGCCGATGCGCTTCCACTCGGGCGAGCCGTTCCACGCCGGCACGGCCTGGCAGGTCATGGATGTCGGGATCAAGGGGATGTCCGGCGTCCTGGCGGACTAGCGCCCTCGGACCTACTGTCGCGCGGCTGCGCCGGCGAGAGCGAGCACGAGCGCGAGGCCGACGATCGACGCGAGGCCGGCCGGCAGGTCGATGATGTCGCGCTTGCGGTCGGCGACGGCCAGCGCCAGCAGGCCGAGCGAGGCGAACACCGAGAGCGAAAGCAGGACGGCCCGCACGGCGTCGCGCCGCGACCGGCCCCGGTCCGCTCCGGCGTCGGCGCGGGCGATGGCGGCGTCGACGGCCTCGGTGCCGCCGTAGAACTCGAGGGTGCGGCGGCCCATCTTGCGGGCATCGCTCTCGCAGCCCCAGGACATCACGATCATGAAGCTCACGGGGAACACCCAGGTCGCGAGGTAGATCGCGCCAGTGAACGCGAGCTTCGCCAGGGACACGAGCCGATCGCGGACCGTCGGCGGCCCGTCCCGCGGCGTGTCGGGGGGAAGGAAGCCGGCGAGCACGAGGATCCGCTTCACGCTCCGATACCACGTGCGCAGCGGGCGGCGGCGCTCAGGCGGCGGCGGCAGGGGCTCGGACCGCACCCGGGCGATCGCGGCCTCGGCCTCCTCGACGTTCGGCCGCACGCCGCGCAGGACGAGCAGTTCGGCGGCGACGCGCGGGTCGGTCGGATCGCGGCCGTAGAGGGCGGCGACCCGCAGCATCATCCGCACTTCCTGCCAGAGGTAGGCGATGTAGGCCGGGACGAGCGCGATGAAGAACGGCGTCCCCGCAATGGCGCCATCGACCCGGGCGATCTTCGCGGTGGCCGTCGCCTGCTGGCGGGCGAGGGCGTGCCGCTCGGCCTCGGACAGCGGCTCGTGAGACGCGGCCCACGCCTTCGTGACGTCGTCGAGCCGGTCCACGGCGAACGAGACGAGCCGCTCGCCGGCGTGCTCGGGGTCGCGCACCGCGAGCCGCACGAGCTCGGCGGGCACGCTGGCGGCGCCGCGCAGGCGCGTGCCCAGGCCCGGCGTGTCGAGCGGGTCGTCGGGAGCGGGCGGGTCGGACACGGCGCGATTCTTCCAGGGCCTTGCACACAACTTCACAACGATCGAGTTGTGATACTGTCTCCGCCATGCCCGACGCCGGACCGCTGCCCAGCCCGCTGCCCGACCCCCTCGTCGACCTCATCGCGGGCCGCTTCCGCGTGCTGGCGGAACCGATGCGGATCCGCCTGCTGGACCGGCTGCGGAGCGGCTCCGCCACGGTGCTCGAGCTTCAGGAGGCCACCGGCGCCTCGCAGCAGAACGTCTCGAAGCACCTGGGCGTCCTGCTGGCGGCCGGCATGGTGTCCCGCACCAAGGAAGGCACCAGCTCGCGCTACGCGATCGCCGACGAAGGCGTGTTCGCGCTCTGCGAGCAGGTCTGCGGCGGCCTGCGCGAGCAGCTCGCCGAACTCGACGCGATTCTGAACGGAGGTGCGGTCACGTGAGCCGCCCAGATCCTGCTGTCCCGGCCTGCCGCACCGGCTGGCCCCTCGAGCGCGTGCTGTTCGCGATCGCCGGCAGCGTGACGCTGCTCAGCGCCGCGCTGGCGGCGCTCGTCTCACCCTGGTTCCTGCTCCTGACGGCCTTCGTCGGGATCAACCAGTGGCTCTACGTCGCCGTCGGCGCCTGCCCGATGTCCGTCATGCTGAAGCGGTTCGCCGGCTTGCGCTCGGCGGTCTACCCGCCGACGGACGCGAAGGCTGTGACCCGATGACTGCCCTCGGCCCGATCGGCCGGCTGGGACGCTGGGCGGCGGCCCACGCCCGGGCTGTCTTCGTTGCGTGGGTGGCGATCGCCCTCGTGTTCGGCTTCTTCGCGCCGCGCGTCGAGACGGCGCTGTCCGGGGCGGGATGGGAGGCCACCGGGTCGGAGTCCGTGTTCGCCCGCACGCTCGTCGATCAGAACTTCCGGGGCCTTTCCAGCTCCGGCCTGATGGTGGTCGTCCACGCGCCGGGCCAGACCGTGCGCGACCCGGCCTTCCGGGCGGCCATCACGCGGTCGGAGCGGATCCTGCGCCGCAGCGACGCGGTCACGGTCGTCGTGCCGCCGCAGCCCGGGCGGTCGATCTCGCGTGACGGCCGCACGGCCGTCATCCAGGCGGGCGCCGCCCGGAACTCCAACGGCATGGTGCGCGCGGCCGACGATCTCAAGGCCCAGCTCGCCGGCGCCGGCGCCGGCGGCGTGACCGTGAGCCTCACGGGCGCGTCGGGCATGTGGTCGGATTTCAACACGGCCAATCGCGACGCCATGCTCAAGTCCGAGGTCATCTCCTGGCCCGTGACGCTGGCCATCCTCGTCCTCGCGTTCGGGTCCCTCGTCGCGGCCGGCCTGCCGCTGCTCCTGACCATGGTCGGCCTCGTTGCCGCCGCGGGCTCGCTCTACCTCGGGACCCAGATCCTCGACATCTCGATCTGGGCGATGAACTTCGCGCTGATGTTCGCGCTTGCCCTTGGGATCGACTACGCCCTGTTCGTGGTGATGCGCTTCCGCGGCGCGTTCTTCGGCTCCAAGCTCAGCGCGGCCGACGCGGTTGCGGTGACGATGGACACGGCCGGGAAGGCCGTCCTCTTCTCCGGCGTGACCGTGCTGATCTCGCTCAGCGCGGTGATGCTCGTCCCGAGCCCGGCGTTCCGCTCGATGAGCCTCGGGATCATGCTCTCGGTCTTCTTCGTGCTCGCCGCCACCCTGACCCTCCTGCCGGCGGTTCTGGCCAAGCTCGGCCCCCGGGTCGACAGGCTTTCCCTGCCCTGGGTGCACTCCGGCGAGCACCGCTCGCCGCGCTTCGCCCGCTGGGGCGAGCGCCTGTGGCGCAATCCCTGGCCCTACGGCATTGCCTCGGTCGCCGTGCTCGTCGCCCTGTCGATTCCCGTCCTCTCGCTGCACACCGGCATGCCGTCGATCAAGGTGGTGCCCACGAGCGACGGGTCGCGGCAGGGCTACCAGCAGGTGCAGGCGGCCTTCGGACCCGGGGCGACCGGGCCGATCCAGGTCGTCGCCCCGCGCGGCGAGTCGGCGGGCGCGCTGGCCGTCGTGCGCCGCGACCCCGGCGTGGCCCAGGTGATGCCCGCCCAGGCGGGCGGGGGCGGACTCGTGCTGATCCAGGCCGTGCCGCGCCAGGATCCGTCGAATCCGGCCGTGGCGGACACGATCGACCGCCTCCGCGCGGACCTGCCGGCCGGCACGAAGGTCGGCGGCGCGGTGGCGGAGAACCACGACCTCGAGGCCGCGCTCGCGGGGAAGACGCCGCTGGTGATCGGCGTCGTGCTCCTCCTGGGCTTCCTCCTGCTGCTCGTGGCGCTGCAGGCGCCGCTCATCGCGGCCGCCGGCGTCGTCACGAACCTGCTGGCGACCGGCGCAGCGTTCGGGATCGCCAAGCTGATCTTCCAGGACGGGACTCTGTCGGGGCTCCTCGGGTTCGAGCCGCAGGGGTTCCTCGACGCCTGGGGCCCGGTCTTCTTCTTCGCGATGATCTTCGCGATCGCGATGGACTACACGGTGTTCCTCCTCAGCTCGGCCAAGGAGCACTGGGACCGCTCGCACGATCCCAAGGAGGCCATGGTGGGCGGCCTGGCCCACTCCGGGCGCGTGATCTTTGCCGCCGCCGGGGTGATGGTCGCCGTGTTCTTCACCTTCGCGCTCTCCGGGCCGCTTCCGCCGAAGGAGATGGGCGTGATCCTCGGGGTCGCCGTGCTGCTCGACGCAGCGCTGGTCCGCCTGCTGCTCGTCCCGGTGCTCCTGCGCCTCTTCGGCACGCGCGCGTGGTGGCTGCCGGCGTGGCTGCGGCGGATCCTGCCGGACGTGAGGTTCGGGCACGGGGATGCGGAGGGCGCCGCGCCGGATGCGGCTCCGGACGCGCCGGACGCCGCGCCCGCGCCGGACGCGCCGGACGTCGCGGCGGACGAGCCGGACGCCGGTCCGGCCAAGCCGCTGGCCGGCTCCCCGTCCTGAGCGCCAGCCCAGCCCCGAGCGTTCTTGCGCGCCTCAGCCACCGAATCGGTGGCTGAAGCGCGCAGGTTCGAGGAATGCGGCGCTCGACGGCTCGCGGCGGCCGGGTGCACCGCCCGAGCGTTACCCTGGGCCGATGCGCGTCGCCGTCGCCGGAGGCCATGGGCAGATCGCCCTCCTGCTGCATCCGCTCCTCGTTGCCCAGGGCGACAGGGCCGTCGCGATCGTCCGCAACCCGGACCACGCGGACGACGTGCGCGCGGCCGGCGCCGAGCCAGTCGTCTGCGATCTCGAGACGGCAGCAGCCGGCGAGGTGGCCGCCGCGATCCGCGGCTGTGACGCCGTGGTGTTCGCGGCCGGGGCCGGCCCGGGCAGCGGCTCCGAGCGCAAGACCACGATGGACCTCGGCGGCGCGCTCAAGACGATTGCCGCGGCCGAGCAGGAGGGCGCGCGGCGCTACGTGATGATCAGCGCGATGGGCGCCGCCGATCCGCCGGCAGGCGACGACGTCTTCGCCGTGTACCTCCGTGCCAAGGCGCAGGCCGACGGCGCCCTGCGGTCCAGCGGCCTGGACGCCACGGTGGTCCGCCCGGGCGGCCTCACCGACGCGCCGCCGACCGGGCGGGTGAGCATCGCCGCGCGGCTCGCGCCCGGGACGGTGCCCCGCGCCGACGTCGCCGCCGTCGTGGCCGCCGTCCTGGCCGCGGACGGCACGATCGGGGCGACCTTCGATCTCGTGTCGGGGGAGACGCCGGTCGCCGACGCGGTCGCCGCCGCCGGGCGCTGACGGTCCTCAGCCCGCACGGCCTGACTCGTCCCGCTCAGGCTGGAAGCCGCGCAGGCGCAGCGCGTTGGCGACGACCGACACGCTCGACAGCGCCATCGCGGCGCCGGCGATCACCGGGTTCAGCAGCCCGGCGGCGGCCAGCGGCAGGGCGGCGACGTTGTAGCCGAAGGCCCACGCGAGGTTCTGCTTGATCGTGCGCAGCGTCGCGCGCGACAGCCGGATCGCGTCGGCGGCGGCTCGCAAATCGCCGGAGACGAGGGTCAGGTCGCTGGCCTCGATCGCCACGTCGGTGCCCGTGCCCAGGCTGAGGCCCAGGTCGGCCTGGGCCAGCGCCGGGGCGTCGTTGACACCGTCCCCGACCATGGCCACGACGCGCCCGCCGGCCTGGAGGTCGCGGATCACGGCGGCCTTGTCGGCGGGGAGCACGTCGGCGATCGCCTCGTCGATGCCCACGGCGTCGGCGACGGCGCCGGCGGTGGCCGCGCTGTCGCCGGTGAGCAGCACGGGCCGCAGTCCGAGCCCCTTCAGGCGCCGCACGGCCTCGGGACTCGTCGGCTTGACCGTGTCCGCGACGGCCACGACCGCTCGCGCCGCGCCGTCCCACCCGGCGGCGATCGCCGTCTGGCCCTGGCCCTCGGCGGCAGCGTAGGCGGCCTGCAGGTCCGGAGGCAGGCCCATCCCGCGCTCGGCGAGGAGCGCCGGGCGGCCGACGACCACCGCGTGGCCCGTGACGAGGCCTTCGGCCCCGCGGCCCTGGTGGCTCGCGAACTCCTGGACGGGCGGGAGGAATCCGTGCTGCGCCTCGGCGGCCATGGCGATCGCCTGGGCGATCGGATGCTCCGAAGCGTGCTCGACTGCGCCGATCAGCCGCAGGGCCGCGTCGGCGCTGGTGCCCTCGGCCGCGGTGATGCCGGCCACCGCCATCCGGCCGGTGGTGACCGTGCCGGTCTTGTCGAGGACGACCGTGTCGATCGCGCGGGTGGACTCGAGCACCTCGGGCCCGCGGATCAGGAGGCCGAGCTGGGCGCCCCGCCCGGTTCCGACGAGCAGCGCCGTCGGCGTCGCCAGGCCGAGCGCGCAGGGGCAGGCGATGATGAGGACGGCGACGGCGGCCGTGATCGCGTAGCTCGCGCCCTCGCCGGCCAGGAGCCAGAAGGCCAGCGTCGCGAGCGCGAGGACGATGACGGCCGGGACGAAGACGGCCGCGATCCGGTCCGCGAGCCGCTGGACCGGCGCCTTGCCGGCCTGGGCCTCCGTGACCAGGCGGCCGATCTGGGCGAGGGCCGTGTCGGCGCCCACGCGCGTGGCCACGACGACGAGGCGCCCGCCGGCGTTCACCGTGGCGCCGGCGACGTCCGCGCCAGGCGCGACCTCCACCGGCAGGCTCTCGCCCGTGAGCAGGCTCATGTCGATGGCGCTGGACCCCTCCTCCACGACGCCGTCGGTCGCGACCTTCTCGCCCGGCCGCACGACGAAACGGTCGCCGACGGCCAGCGCGTCCACGGGGATCCGGCGCTCGTGGCCGGCGGCATCGAGCACTGCGACGTCCTTGGCGCCGAGTTCCAGGAGCGCGCGCAGCGCCGCGCCGGCCCGGCGCTTGGCGCGGGCCTCGGCGTAGCGCCCGGCCAGGATGAACGTCGTCACGACGGAGGCGACCTCGAGGTAGATCTGGTCCGACCCGTCCCCGGCCTGCGGCAGCAGCTCGAACGGCATCGTCATGCCGGGCTGGCCCGCGTCGCCGAGGAAGAGCGCGCACACCGACCAGCCCCAGGCGGCGAGCGTGCCGAGGGAGACGAGGGTGTCCATGGTGGCCGTGCGGCGCTTGAGGCTGGCCCACGCAGCGCGGTGAAACGGCCAGCCGCCCCACAGCACGACGGGCGTGGCGAGCTGCAGCGACAGCCACTGCCAGTTGCGGAACTGCAGCGCCGGAATCATCGCCATGGCCAGCACCGGCAGCGACAGCGCGGCGGAGATCAGCAGGCGGCGGCGCAGGCCGTCGCCGGGCGCCGCCTCGGGGGCCGGGGCGTCGGACGCCGCCGGCGCGCCCGGCGCGGGCGGCAGCTCCGCGGCGTACCCGGCCTCGGCCACGGCCTCGACGAGCGCGGCGGGCGCCACGGCCGCCGGGTCGTAGTCGACCGCGGCGCGCTCGGTCGCGAAGTTCACCGACGCCGCGGTGACTCCCTCGACGCCGCCGAGCCGCTTCTGCACCCGGGCCGCGCACGACGCGCACGTCATGCCGGTGATCGGCAGCTCGACGCGCACGGTGGCCGGGGTGGCGGGAGAGGAGGTCACGCGAGCGAGGCTAGCATACCCCCGGGGGGTATTGGTATGCTCGGAGCGTTCCCCAACCGCAAGGACCGTCCGCCATGCCTGCCGCCACTGCTGCCCCCCGCGGCTATTCCGCCGACAAGGAGAAGCTCGCCGCCCGCCTGCGCCGCATCGAGGGTCAGGTGCGCGGCGTGGAGAAGATGATCGACGAGGACCGCTACTGCATCGACGTGCTCACCCAGATCGGCGCGATCCAGGCGGCGCTCGACAAGGTCGCGCTCGGGCTGCTGGACGGCCACGCCCGGACCTGCGTGATCGGGGCGCCCGCAGCCCAGCAGGACGAGCGCACCGCCGAGCTCATGTCGGCGGTCGCCCGGCTGATGCACCGGGGGTAGGCCGGCGGTCACCGGGTGGACTGGCGCGCCAGCCGGGCCAGCAGCCGCCCGAACACCGCGTCCTGGGCGCGGTCGGGCAGCGCCCCGACGAGCCAGATCGGCCCGGCGCCGAGGCCGACGGTGCGCCGGGGGCGCGGGTGCGGCGAGGCGATCGCTTCGGCCACCCGCTCGGCGAACCGCTCCGGCGATGCGCCCGGGCGGGAGCCGAACCGCTCCTCGGCCCGCCCGAACTGCTCGGCCATCGCCCGCTGCCCCGGGTACAGGCCGCCCGCCGGCACCTGCTCGGCGTGCTGCTTGCCCGCCAGCTCCGAGGCGATGAACCCGGCCTCGATCATGGCGACGCGCACCCCGTGCGGCCGGACCTCCCGCCGCAGCGCGTCGCACCACGACTCCAGCGCGGCCTTCGACGCGCCGTAGCCGCCGTTGAAAGGCAGGACGGTGTGGGCCATCAGCGCCGTGTTGACCACGACCGTCCCGCGCGCCTGGCGCAGCAGCGGCAGGAAGGCCTGGATCACGCGGACCGCGCCGAAGTGGTTGACGTCCATCACGCGCTGCTGCGTTTCAATCGGGCAGCCCTCGCAGGACACGTCGCCGGTGAAGGGTGCGATGCCCGCGTTGCTGAAGAGCGCCTGCAGCCCCGACGGGCCGCACCGCGCCGCGACCTCCGCGCGGGCCGCCGCGACCTGCTCGGCGTCGGTGACGTCGAGGATGAGCGGATCCAGGCGCTCGGGCGCCGCCGCGGCGGCTTGCAGCCGCTCGCCGTCGGCAGCCTTCCGGACGCCCGCCGACACCGCGTACCCGAGCGCGTTGAGGTGCAGCGCGGTGGCCCGGCCGATCCCGCTCGAGGCGCCGGTGATGACCACGCGGCCGCGGGAGGGCGGAGAGGCCGTCATGCCCGGGACATCGGCCGGCAGCGCGGCCAGCTTGACCGCCGCCGCCGCTATCGCTGGGGTCCGCCCTCCGGAAAGCGGACTTCGAGCCGGTCGATCCGCGCCCCGTCCACGGCCAGGACGGCGAACTCGAGCCCGGAGATCTCGGTCTCGTCGCCGGCACGCCCGGCCCGCCCGAGGCCGTGGAACACCAAGCCGGCGATCGTGTGGAAGTCGTCGGTGGGCAGCGCCGTTCCGAAGGCCTCGTTGAAGTCGTCCACGGGGTAGGTGCCGGCGACCTGGACCGTGCGGTCGTCGATGCGCAGCACCGACGCGTCGGGCAGCTGGAACTCGTCCTCGATCTCCCCGACGATCTCCTCGAGCAGCGTCTTGAGCGTGACGATGCCCACGGTGCGCCCGTACTCGTCGACGACGACCGCCAGGTGCTGGTTCGTGGCCCGCAGCTCCCGCAGCAGCGGCCCGAGGTCCTTGGTCTCGGGCACGACGACGGCCTCGCGCACGAGCTCGGCCACGGGTGTGCCGCCGCCCGGCTCGCCGTGCACCGCGGAGAACAGGTCGCGGATGTGCAGGATCCCGACGACCGTGTCGAGCGTGCCCCGGTAGACCGGGTAGCGCGTGAAGGGCGCCTCGACCGCCAGCGGCACGGCCTCGGCCGCCGAGAGCGCCGCCTCGATCGCCACGACCTCCGGCAGCGGGACCATGACCTCGCGGGCCTCCTTGTCCGCGAAGTCGAACACGCGGTAGAGCATCTCCTCCTCGGCCTCGGCGATGATCCCGGCGTCCTCCGCCTCGGCCACGATGCCGCGCAGCTCCTCCTGGCTGCGGACGGTCTCGCCCGCGCGGGCCCCGCTGAGGCCGATCAGTCCGAGGATCGCGTTGGCCGATCCCTGGAGGATCCACACGGCCGGCCACGTGAGCTTGCCGAACAGCTCGACCGGCCGGGCCACGGCCGCCGCGACGGGCTCGGCCCGCTGCAGCGCGATCGCCTTCGGCACGAGTTCGCCGAGCACGACGCTGAGGTAGGCGATGATCGCGAAGGCGAGCACGAAGGACACCGTCGCGGCCACGAGCGGGTCGAAGTAGTGGCGCAGCAGCGGCTCGCCGACCGCGCCGAGCAGGATGCCGAGCGCCGTGATCGCGACCTGCACCGTCCCGATGAAGCGCACCGGCTCGTCCATGAGCCGCAGGGCGGCGGCGGCCCCGCGGCTCCCGGCAGCGGCGCGGTCGTTCATCACGCTGCGGCGCGAGGTGACGAGCGCGTACTCCGCGATCACGAAGAAGCCATTGGCCGAGACGAGCAGGAGCACGGCAACGATGCGTCCGAGATCGCTCACCGGCCGAGTCTAGATCAGGCCCTTCGAGCCAGAACTCGGGATCGGAACGCGCTCGCACGCCCGCCTCGCGGCGCCGACGCTGGCGCGTTGGCGCCCGCCGGCACGGATATCGTCGCCCCATGCTCTTCATGGTCGTCGAGCGGTTCCGGCGCGGCCCCAAGCCGGTGTACGAGCGCCTGGCGGCCCGCGGCCGCATGCTTCCCGACGGGCTGGAGTACGTCGACAGCTGGGTCGACGCCAAGGACTCCGGCCGCTGCTTCCAGCTCATGGAGACCGACGATCCGGATCTCTTCGAGCCCTGGGTCGCGGCCTGGGACGACCTCGCCGACCTCGAGGTCGTGCCGGTGCTGAGCTCGGCCGAGGCCGCGCGGCGGTCCGGCCGGGACTGACCGGCGCGGCCATGCGCTGCGGGATCGGCCTCCCGAACCTGCACGAGCTGGCCGACCCCCGGGTGCTCGCGGACCTCGGCCGCCGCGCGGAGGCCGCCGGCTGGGATGGCGTGTTCATCTGGGACCACATCTCCGCCCGTGCTCCCGCCGCCCCGGCGACCGATCCGTGGATCGCCCTCGCCGCGATCGCCGCCACCACCGAGCGGGTCCGGCTCGGGGCGCTCGTCACTCCGCTCGCGCGCCGCCGGCCCTGGAAGGTCGCGCGCGAGACGGTCGCCCTGGACCAGCTCTCGGAGGGCCGGCTCATCGTCGGCGTCGGCCTGGGCGCCGCGGCCGGGCCGGAGTTCGAGGCGTTCGGCGAGGACGGCGACCCGCGGGTGCGGGCGCGCAAGCTCGACGAGAGCCTCGACGTGCTGGCGGGCCTGTGGTCGGGCAAGCCGGTGGACTTCGACGGCGAGCATCTGCACGTGCACGGCGCCGAGTTCCACCCGACCCCGGTGCAGCGCCCGCGCATCCCGGTGTGGGTGGCCGGCCGCTGGCCGAACCGCCGGCCGTTCCGCCGCGCCGCCCGGTGGGACGGCCTCTTCCCGGTGCGGGAGGGCCAGGCCGAGGACGAGACGATCTCGCCGCGGGACGCCGCGGACGCCGCCGCCTGGGCCGCGGCGCACCGCGATCCGGGCCTGCCGCCCCTGGACCTCGTCGTGGAGGGGCTCACCACGGGCCAGGACCGGTCCGCCGCCTGCGAGGCCGTCGCTCCCTACGCCGAGGCCGGCGTGACGTGGTGGATCGAGAAGCTCGGGTGGATGCGCGGCGGCCTCGCGGCCAGCCAGGCCCGGATCGCCGCGGGCCCGCCGGCTTGAGGCCCTACATCTCGTGCGCCGCCATCGCCGCCGCGGCTGGCCGGCGGCTCAGCGCGACCGCGGCCCCGAAGATGGCCAGGCCGAGCACGTTGAGGACGAACTTGTAGTTCAGCTCGATCGTGCCGAAGACGTCCTCCGTCGGCGGGCGCTCGGTCGGGATGAGCCCCGCGAGGCCGAACAGCAGGTCGACGATCAGCGCGGCGGCGACCATCGTCACGAACATCAGTGCCACCATCCGCATGGCGAAGGCCCGGCCGTAGAACTTCCGGTAGGCGATCACGATCGGGACGATGATGAGGTCGGCGAAGATGAACGCCAGGACCCCGGCGAACGAGATCCCGCCGGACCACAGCACCGCGGCGAGCGGGACGTTGCCGACCGAGCAGACGAAGGTCGCCACCGCGATGAGCGGCCCGATGATCACGTTCTCCACCGTCCGGATCAGCGGCGGCGCATCCTGGAGGAAGAGGCTCTGGAACACGCTGTCGGGGAGCAGGCCGATGAACCCGGCGAGCAGGAAGCCGATCACGATCTCCTTCCAGAGCATGCCCCAGTCCATGAGGAAGGTCCGGGCCACGTCTGACCAGGCGTCCAGCGACCGGACCCGCTCGCGCCACGGCATCCGGCCCGCGCCGCCGTGGTGGTGGCCGCCCTCGGCGGCCTGCGCGTGCTCGCGCGCCCGGGCCTCGAGCCGGGGCGAGATGAAGAGCCGCAGCGCCGCCCACATCAGGCCGATCATCACGAGGCCGCCGAGGTACTCCGCCACGGCGAACTGCCAGCCGATCAGGATCCAGAGGATCAGCCCGAGCTCCCAGACGAGGTTGGTCGAGGCGAACTGGAAGGCGATCGCCGAGGCGGCAGACGCGCCCTTGGCGAACAGGGAGCGCGCGATGGCGATCGCCGCGTAGGAGCACGAAGACGAGGCGGCGCCCAGGCCGGTGGCGACAGCCACCGGCCGCGCGCCGCTGCCCGACAGCGACGCCTCGATGCGCTCGCGCGGCACCCAGGCCTGGACGATGGCCGAGATCGCGAAGCCCAGGACCAGGGCCCACCACACCTCCCAGGCCATGAGCACGGCATTCCACAGCCCGTCCCCGATGGTCGAGACGACGTCTTCCATGGGCGCAGCGACTCCTCCGATTGCCGCGGCCACTCTGGCAGCGGCCCCGGCGCGATGTCAATCGCCAGGCCGGGCGTTCGGCCGTCGCGTCGCGGGCGGCAGCGGTCCGCGGTTCCTGCATGGGCCGCAGGACGCGAGGGATGTCTCGGGCGTGACAGACGGGCCCGGCGGCGAGGCGCACGATCAGTGCATCCCGCTCATGCCCAACCACCAGGGGGTCGTCATGTCTCACCGCAGATTCTTCGCCGCCGCCGCAGTCCTCGCCGTCGCGTTCGCTGTCGTGGCGGGATCCGGCCTGGCCTCCTCGGCCGACGCGCAGGCCGCCCGCCTCTCGTCAGCGCGCGTCTCGGCCCTCGTGCCCGGGGCCAGGCTCCCCGGCCCGCTCCGCACGATGGCCCGTGGTGTGCGGGCCGGCGCCGGGCTCGGGCTGCCGGCAGGCCCCGGCGGAAGCACCTCCGCAGCCCGGATCAACTCGCACCCCACCGGCGATCCCGCACTGGACGCGTACTGCCGCAAGGTCGCCGATCTGGTGAACGACGCGATCCTCCAGTCCGATCTCGCGCTCATCAACAACGACCCGCAGGGCTCGCAGGAGTGGTGGGACCTCGCGATGTACATGCTCGCCTACTCCAAGTCCAAGGGGTGCAACTTCTCCAACCGCATCCGCGTGGGCGCCGTGACGCTGCGGTCCGGCCGGGGGGCCGTGCTGGCCGCGCGTTCATAGCGCTCGCCGGCGCCGTGGCCTTGGCCGCCGGACGGGCGGCCGGGGCCGCGGCGGTCCGGGCGCCCGCTCAGGCCGCCAGGCTCACCGCGGCGATCACGAGCCAGGCGATGCTCGTGACGTACAGCAGCCGCTCGACGAGCCCGAACACCGGGCGGAACGGCGGAACCGCGCGGGTGAGCAGCGTCGCCACGGCGCTGGCGGCGACCGCGTAGCCCAAGCCGTGCAGCAGGGCCGGGTCGCCGGCCCACCGGATGTTCACCGCCGCAAAGGCGATGGCCGTGAAGGCCACGGCCGCCAGGAGCCAGTGGATCCGGCCCTCGGGGGTCACCGGGGGCGGGCTGCGGTCGGTCATGAACCCGGCGATGGCGATCCGGCTGACCCCGTAGACCCAGAGCCAGAAGACGTCGCGCGCATTGGTGTCCCGGGTGAGCCCGATGGCGAGGAGGATGGCGCCGGCGCCCAGCAGCACCGCCATCGCGCGGTAGCGGCGGTGATACGGCGTGGTCCCGTAGTCGCTCACGGCATCCCGCACGGGCCGCAGCCCGGTCGAGGCCGCGTGCAGGCTGATGAGGAGAATCGTCGCCGCGGCGAAGCAGGCGGTGGCGGCGATCCCCAGGAGCATTGCGGCCACCGTAGCGCAGGCGGGCGGGCCTCAGCCGAGCCGCGCCCCCGCCGCGGCGGCGGCCGCGCGCACGGCCGCCGCCAGGCGCTGCTCGTGCCGTGCGAACCGGTGGGCCGGGACGGGCACCGAGATCGCGGCGACCGGTTCGCCCCGCACGCAGACCGCGGCGCCGGCCGCACAGACGCCCTCGGTGTGCTCCTCGCGGTCGAAGGCCACGCCGGCGTCCCGGACACGGGCGAGCTCGGCCTGCAGCTGCCGGCGCGAGGTGATGGTCGCGGGCGTGAAGCGGGGGAGCGGGCTGGGGATCAGCTCGTCGGCCCGCTCCGGAGGCAGCGCCGCGAGGAGCGCCTTGCCGTTCGCGGTGCAGTGCAGCGGGAAGCGCGCGCCGACGGCCGACACCGCGCGCAGCCGGTGGGCGGCCGGGAGCTGCTCGACGAAGCGGACCGACGGGCCGTCGAGGACGGCGAGGTCGACCGTCTCGTCCAGCTCGCTGCGCAGCGCGGCCAGCACGGGACGCAGCTCGTCGCCGAGCGCGTCGTGCGCGGCAGCGCCCAGGCGGGCGAGGCCGGGGCCCAGCCGGATCTCCCCGGCCCCCGCCGCGGTGGTGACGAACCCCTCGTCGGCGAGGGCCGCGACGAGGCGGTGCGCCGTGGACTTCGGCAGGCCCGTGGCCGCGGCGAGCTCGGCGAGGCTGAGGCCGCGCGGCTCGGCCTCGAGCGCGCGCAGGACCCGGGCCGCGCGGGCGATGGCCTGGATTCCCCGGCGGGGCGGGGCCGGTGACCTGTCAGCGTCTTGCATCATGGAATCAGCGTCCTGTATCGTGGAACAAACTATGACATCGATTCCCGACGGCGCCGTGTTTCGGCGCGACGAGCCCGGCTACGAGGCGGCCCGCCGCGCCACCGTGTGGAACGACCGCACTCCCGAGCGCTTCCCCGACCTCATCGTGCAGGCGGCGTCCGAGGAGGACGTGGTCGCCGCGGTGCTCGCCGCGCGCGACGAGGGCCTGCGGATCGGCGTGCGCTCCGGCGGCCACAGCTGGGCCGGCAGCCATCTCCGCGACGGCGGCCTGCTCCTGGACTGCTCGCGCCTGGACACGATGTCGGTCGACGCCGAGGCGATGACCGCAACGGTCCAGCCCGGCTGTCGCGGCAACGAGGTGCTGGCCGCCCTCGCGGCGCAGGACCGCTTCTTCCCGGCCGGGCACTGCCCGGGCGTGGCGCTGGGCGGCTACCTGCTCCAGGGCGGATTCGGGTGGAACGGCCGTGTCCACGGCCCGGCGTGCATGAGCGTCGAGGCGATCGACGTCGTGACCGCCGCCGGCGAGCTCGTGCGGGCCGACGCCACCGAGCACCCCGACCTCTTCTGGGCGGCCCGCGGGTCCGGGCCGGGCTTCTTCGGCGCGGTGACCCGCTTCTACCTCCGGCTCCAGCCGCTCCCCAAGGTGATCGCCAACGGCGTCTGCCTCTACCCGGCCGACGTGCTCGACGAGGTGTTCCGCTGGGCCCACGAGCTCGGCCCGAGCGTTCCTCGGACGATGGAGTTCATGCTGCTCACGCACCGCAACGCCGCGGGCGAGGCCGAGATCGCGGTCACCGGCCCGGTGCTCGTCGACACCGAGGAGGAGGCCCGCGCGGCGCTGGCGCTGCTCGAGACCTGCCCGGTCCTGGATCGGGCCACGCTCTCGGTCCCCTACGTGCCGGCGACGTTCGCGGACCTCTACGCCGGCGTCCACGAGGCCTACCCCGACGGGCACCGCTACGCGACCGACAACATGTGGACCCACGCGCCCATCGACGACCTGCTGCCCGGCCTGCGGCGGATCGCCGAGACCCTCCCCGAGGCGCCGTCGCACATGCTGTGGATGAACTGGGGCCCCAGTCCCGAGCGGCCCGACATGGCCTACAGCGTGGAGGACGACACCTACATCGCCGTCTACGGCGTCTGGGCCGACGCGGCCGACGACGCCGCGAACGTGCCGTGGCCCGCCGCGCGGATGCGGGAGATGGCGCCGCTGGCGACCGGCATCCAGCTGGCCGACGAGAACCTCGGGGCCCGCCCGGCCCGGTTTGCCAGCGACGCAAACCTGGCCCGCTTGGACGAGATTCGTGCCCGCTACGACCCCGACGGCCGCTTCCACGCCTGGATGGGCCGGCTGTGAGCAGCGCCGACGTCGCCGCCTACCTCGACCGGCCGATGGCCGCGCCGGACCCCGAGGCGCTCGCGGCAATCGAGTCCGGCCCGATCGCCCCGGACCGCGCGCTGGACCTTGCGGATCTGGACCGCCTGCTCGATCCGGCGCCGCTGGCCGACGAGACCGGCTGGTGCTGGCTCGCCAACGGCGTCGGCTACGTTGCCGTGTCCACAGCGATGCCGGCGGTCACGGGGGAGATGGTCGACTGGTGGTTCGACTGGCACCCGCGCGACCCGGTGCGCTACCGGGTGTGGCACCCGCGGGCCCACGCCGACAACTCGGTGCAGCTGCCGGCCGTGCGGCGGGCCAAGCCGTTCTGGGGCGCCGTCCACCATCCCGTCGAGGACGTCGGCGTCGGCATGGCCCACGCCCGAATCGCCTTCTGCCCGCCGACCGAGCTCGGCTTCGGCACCGACGCCCTGGGCGACCCGCGGGTGGCCACGGTGGTGTGCGGCTGGGCCGGCGACGACACGCGCCGCGTACGCCACACCCCGATGGCGCACGTGTTCCTGCGCGACCCGGAGGGAGACGGAGTCGTCCTGCGCAGCCGCTTCTGGCTCGGCGCCGCCCTGCGCCCCTACCTGCCGGGCCCGCTGGCGGCCGCGGGGGCCGCGCTGCTCAACCGGCGCGCCGTGCGGCGCCAGGTGCTGCCGGGCAGCCTTCCCCGGGCGCTGGCGACCCACTGCGCGGAGGAGTACGCGAACCTCGCGACACTGCTGCCCGAGTTGCACGCGCGCTTCGCCCCTGTCGCGGCGTGAGCTGCGCCGCGGGCGCGACGGCGTCGGCTAGGGTCGGATCATGACCCCCCGCATCCTCATTCTCGGCGCCGGGTTCGGCGGCCTCGAGCTCAGCACGCTGCTCTCCGACGCGCTCGGTGACGGCGCCGACGTGACGCTCATCGACCAGGGCGACGCGTTCGTCTTCGGGTACTCGAAGCTCGACATGATGTTTCGGGGGGCGCCGGCCGACGCGGTCCGCCTTCCCTACGCCAAGATCGCCAAGCCCGGGGTGCGCGTCCTGCGCGAGACCGTCACAGCGATCGACCCCGAGGCCAGGCACGTGACGACCGACGCCGGCACCCACGAGGCCGACGTCGTGGTGATCGCGCTGGGCGCCGACTACGACCTGGACGCGACGCCGGGCCTCGCCGAGGGCGGAAACGAGTTCTACTCCGTCGCCGGCGCAGCCCGGTGCGCCGAGATCATCCCCTCATTCGAGTCCGGCCACGCGGTCATCGGCGTGTGCGCCGCGCCGTTCAAGTGCCCGCCGGCGCCGAGCGAGTGCGCGCTTCTGCTCGACACCGCACTGCGGGCCAAGGGCGTGCGCGACGCCTGCGAGATCACGTTCGTGCTGCCGCTCCCGTCGCCGGTGCCGCCGTCCCCTGAAGCGTCGGCAGCGCTCGCTGCCGAGTTCGCCGAGCGCGGGATCGGGCTCGTGACCGGGCGCCGGCCCGCCTCGATCGACCCCGCCCGCGGCGTCGCCGTGCTCGACGACGGCACGGAGATGCCCTTCGACCTGTTCCTCGGGGTGCCGAAGCACCGGGCCCCCGCCGTGGTGATCGCCAGCGGGATGACCGAGGACGGCTACGTGCCGGTGGAGCCGGCCACGCTGCGCACGCGCTATCCCGGCGTGTACGCGATCGGGGACGTCTGCACCGCGGGCGTGCCCAAGGCCGGGGTGTTCGCCGAGGGCGCGGCGCGCGTCGTCGCGCAGGACCTCATCGCCGCAGCCCGCGGCGAGGCTGGCCCCGGCCCCTACCTGGGCCAGGGCACGTGCTACCTCGAGTTCGGCGGCGGTCGCGTGGCGAAGGTCGACATCGACTTCCTCTCGGGTCCGACGCGCACCGGCGTCTTCACCCCGCCGTCGGGGGCGATCGCCGCCGACAAGGTGGAGTTCGGCGCGAGCCGCCGGGCCCGGTGGTTCGGCCTCTGAGCGCGAGCCGCGCGGCGTCCCCGGCCGCCCAGGCCTCCGTCACGCTGGCGGCAGCTCGAACTCGTACTCGGCTTCGCCGGGCCAGTACTGGATCTCGATGCGGAACCCGTCGGGGTCGAAGAAGAACATCGCCCAGTAGCCGGGGATGTCGCTGTCCTCCTCCGGCGGGAAGTGGACCGTCGCGCCGAGCGCCTCGCAGCGGGCGTAGACGTCATCGACGTCCGCGCGCGCGTCGACCATGATCGAGAGGTGCTCGAGCCCGACGCCGTAGTAGCGGTGCTCGCCGCCGTCGGCCGTCCGGAATCCGAGGTACTGGCGCCCGAGCCGCAGATACACGACGTCCTCGGTGCCCCGGTACGTCGGGTACCGGAAGGCCTCCTCGGCACCCAGCGGGCCGAGCAGCGCGAGGTAGAAGGCTACGGACCGCTCGACGTCGGCGACCGCGAGGTCGACGTGGTGGATCTGCGTGATCGCCATCGCGCGGCGGCGGAGCCGCTCAGCGGGCGAGCTCGTCGATCGCCACGCAGATGGAGAGCAGCAGCGGCTCGTCCTCCCCCGGGGCGATCTCGATGCCGAACGTCTCGCGGACGCGGACCCACTTCTTCGAGACGGTGGCGATGACGTCGCCGTCGCGCTTGACCTCGTATTCGTGCTCGAGCACGTTGCCCTTGGCCTTGAGGTCCTCGCCGTGCTCGACGTCGATGTCGAACCGGTCGCGGATCCCCACCAGCGCCTTGTGCACCGTGGCCAGCGTCTCGCCGTCGCGCTCGATCTCCATCGTGCCGCGCACGTTCACCACGCGGTCCTGGATGTGGGCGACCTCGTTGCCGTCCGGGTCCTCGAGGATGAACGTCTTGCGGACCCGGAGCGCCTTGCCGTTGACCTTGTAGGCCTTGTTGCCGCCGTCGTCCTCGATCCAGAAGTCGTCGCCGATCGAGAGCATCTTCTCGCGCATCACGAAGCGCCGGCCGCCGTCGTCGTGGCTGAACAGTCCCATGCAGTGGTCTCCTTGCGTTGTCGGGGCCGGGATCAGGGTTCGGGGTGCCCGGCGGCTCCGTCCCGCGGGACGCCGAGCGCGGCGGCGATCTCGTCGATCGCCGCCTGCTCGGCCGGGTTCACCGGGTTGTCGCTGCCGTCCTCCTCGTGGGCGGCCGCGACCCGGTGCGCGAGCGCCAGCACGAACGACCGGTACTCGCCGACCTCCTCCGTGGTCGCCGACCGCTGGAGCAGGGCGACCGCCGCGCGGAGGTGCTGGAGCCCCGCCGACCGCAGCTCATCGGGCGAGCCGTAGCGGGTGTGGTCGGTCTCCGGCCGGTGCGAGACGATCGCATCGAGCAGTTCGCTCGCGCCGTGCTGCCCGCGGGCCTCGGCGTAGGCCTTGGCCATCGAGTAGGTCTCGCGGAACGTCCCGCCCTTCGCCGCGGTGATGACGATCATCCCCGCGGTCGTCGGGCCGATGAGGACCGACGTCCACTCCTCCTCGGTGAAGGCGGCGGGGCCGGTCATGACGCCGTGATCTTGTTGCACTGCTCCTTGGCGGTGCTCTTCAGCGAGTCGACCGGAATCTTGTCGGCGGCGTCGAGGCAGGCCTGCTTGGCCTTGGCGATCGCCTTCTGCACGTCCGGGTTGCTCGCGTCGAGCTGGTTGCAGGCCTGCTGCGCGATCGAGCTGGCCGTGGAGTCCTGGATCTGCTTGGCCTCGTTGAGGCACTTCTGCTTCGCGGCGGCGACGTCGACGCCGCCGGTCGAGGTCGAGGCGGGGGTGGAGTCCGTCGTCTTGTCGGACGAGGACGAGTCGCTGCTGCCGCAGGCGCTGAGCGCCGTGGCGGCGGTGATGAGGACGATGAGGGACGTCGAGCGGAAGATGGTCATGGGCCGCATCATCCCCGAGATCGGCCCGGCGTGTCGCCGGTACCGCCAGCGCGGCCGCGCGGCGTGCTACGGAGCGTCCAGCGCGTGGCCCTCGAGTGCGTCGGCGAGCCGCTGGCGCGACCCCCGTCCCGCCAGGCCGAGCTTGGCGTAGGCGTGGGAGAGGTGGGTCTCCACCGTCTTGAGCGAGACGTAGAGGTCCTGAGCGATCTCCACGTTGGTGGCGCCCTCGGTGGCCAGGCGCACCACACGCAGCTCGCTGGGCGTGAGCGCGTCGCGGTGCGACCCGAGATGGCGCGGCAGCCGCGACCCGCTGGCTTGCAGCTCCTCGCCGGCGCGAACGGCCAGGCGGGTGGCGCCGCACGCCGCGGCCAGCTCCAGTCCCTCGTGCAGGGGGGCCCGGGACTCCGCGCGCAGCTGCTCGCGGCGCAGAGCCGAGCCGAGGGCGACCAGGGCGCGGGCGTGTTCCAGCCGCGCCTGCGACGACGCGAGCAGCGCGACCGCTTCCCGCAGCAGCGCGATCCGTTCCGGGCCGGCGGCGAGCGTTCCGGCTGCGCGCAACGCAATCCCCGTCGGCCGGGCCAGCCCCGTGGCGCGGGCCAGCTCGAGCTCTCGCGCGACGAGGCCGTGGGCCTCGTCGGGGCTCGACGGCGCCAGTGCCAGCGCCAGCGCGGAGCGCACGGGCCACAACGTCGGCCCCATCTGCATCAGCTCGCAGATCTCTGCCGCCCGGCGCAGGTCGGCGATGCCCTCGCCGCGGTCGCGGCGACCCAGCCGCACGAGCCCGCGCGTCATGGCCGCGGCGGCAGCAGGCCACGAGCCCTCGGCCTGCGGACCCAGGTCGAGCGTCAGCGCGAGCTCGGCCACGTCCTCCAGGCTGGGGCGCTCCGTGAGCGGGTCCTGCAGGAAGAAGAGGTGCGTGGCGATCACGGTCGGCATCCGGGCGCTCTGAGCCAGCTCCAGACCGGCGCGCAGGGTCGCCTCCGCGAGCGCGAGGTCTCCTGTGCGGGCCTGCATCCAGCCGCGATGGTCCGACGCGACGACCTGGGTGCTCAGCGATCCCTGGCGCCGGGCGCGCTCGACGATGCGGTCGCTCAGCGCGATGGCGCGGTCGTACTCGTCGATGTCGGTGAGCGCGATCAGCACGTTGCTCAGCGGCCAGCGCGGGCCCGACACGTCGGTGGCCAGGAGGTCGTCCTGAAGCGCCCGGTCGACGAGCGCGAGCACCCGCGCGGGACGCTCGCCGCGGTGGGCGGCGGTGACGGCCAGCGCGGCGGCCAGGGCTCGTGCGGCCCACGTCCCGCCCTCGGTGAGATGCGCCAGCCGCTCGGGCTCGAGGTCGCTGGCCGCCGCCAGCGCGGGGGAGTACGCGGCCAGCATCAGCTCCACGGCGGCGAGCTGGGCGAGGGCGTCGGCGTCGGATCCCAGCTGGCGGCGGTAGGTCGTCGTGAGCTGGAAGGCCTCCGTCCAGCGGCCGGACATCACGAGGACGTCGGCCAGGGCAGTGGCGGTCTGCGCCTGGCGGCGAGGGTCGTGCCCGCCGGCAAGGGCCTCGCGGAGATGCTCGATCGCCGACGGGTCGCGAAGCGCCGCCTGGCTGAGGCCCAGTTCGCTCATGATCGCCGCGGGGTCAGGCGTGGCCGCACCCTCCTCCAGCGCCCGCTGGAACCAGCGCGCCGCCTCGTCGGGGGCTGCCTGGGCGGTCGCCCGCTCGCCTGCAGCCACCAGGCCCTCCGCGACGTCGACCGAGCCACTGGGCGTCAGGGCCCCGAGATGCGCGGCGATCGCCTCGACCGGCGCGCCGCGCCGGGTGAGGGCAGCGGCGGCGGCCCGGTGCGCCGCGTCGCGGTCGGTGATCGACATCGCGTCGTAGATGGAGCGGCGCACCAGCGGATGGACGAAGCGGAACGGGTCCTCGGACGACAAGACCTCGATGCGCCGCAACCGATGAGCGATCCGTCCCGCCGTGTCCAGGTCCACCCCGGCCAGGGCGGCCGCGATCTCCAGGCGGCCCCCGTCTCCGAGCACCGCCATGTGGCGGGCCAGCTCCCCGGCCTCGGGGGCCACGGAGCGGGTCCGCCGGACCACGCGGTCGCCCAGCGACGGGATCGCGAGCGCGGCCAGGTCGATCGGCCCGCCGACCGGGTCCGCCGTGGCCGAGCGCAGGAGCTCGTGGAGGTAGAGGGGGTTGCCGGCGGTGGCGGCGAGGGCGGCCTCGCACGTCGCGTCGTCGGATCCGGGCAGCCGCGAGCGGACGATTCGCGCCACCGACTCGCGCCCGAGCGGGCGCAGCGCCACGCGGACGGCGGCGGGGGTCGCCCCGAGCGCGTCCAGCAGGTGAGCGGGAGCCGCCGGCTCCGACGGCCGCAGCGCCGCGAGCAGCGCCACCGGCAGATCGCCGACGCGCCGGGCGAGGAAGTCCAGGGCACGCAGTGAAGAGGCATCCGCCCAGTGGACGTCGTCGACCGCCAGCGCCACGGGGCCCTCAGAGGCCAGGTTGGCGGTGAGCCAGTAGATGGCGTTCAGGGCAGCCGGACCCTCGGCCACGGGCTCCACGCCCTCCTGGCGTTCGACGCCGAGGGCCCGGGCGGCCGGCGCGGCGGCCCCGCCGAGCAGGAGCTCGCGCCGGCCGGGGTCCGCGGCGGCCAGGACGGGCTCGAAGAGCTGGCGCATGACGCCGAACGGGAACTCGCGCTCGGGCTCGCCCCCGCGCGCGGTCAGGACGGTCAGCCCTGCCGCCTGCGCCCGCGAGCTCGCCGCGGCGAGCAGGGTGCTCTTCCCCTCCCCTGCCGGACCTTCGAGCAGCGCGAGCTGGCCCTGTCCCGTCCGAGCGTGGTCGAAGGCGGAGTCCAGCTCGCTCAGCTCCGCCTCTCGCTCCAGCACGGCCGACTCCGTTTGGCGCATGGCATTCATCCTGAATCCCGCGTCCGAGGGTACGGCCTGAGCCGCGTCGCGGGGGAAAGGAATCTCAGGGTCTGCCCTGAGGCGGAGCCGCGTCCAACGTGCGAGAGTCGGCTCAGCGCGGTGACGGCGGTGCGGCTGAAGCGCGCGGCGGCGGCGCCCTCCCGCTTCCGCACGCCCAAGCGCTGCACGGTGGGGCGCAAGAAGATCACCTGCCGGGTGGCGTGAGCGCGGGGCGCTCCGAAGGGCCTGGCGGCGGGCCTCTCGTGCGGAACCGGTGAGGAATAGCCCGCTCGCGGCGTGCAGGCGGTAGCGTGGGGTCCATGCCACGGATGGGTGCGCTGGTCGCGACGGTCGCCGGGTTCGCGCTTGCGCTCGTGGCGCCCGCGCAGGCGACGGTGTTCGTCGTGACGAAGCAGGCGGACTCGCCGACTGCCGAGCTGCCGGGCTTCTGCTCCGTTCAGTGCACGCTGCGCGAGGCCGTGACCGATGCGCAGGCCGACCCCAGCGGTCCCCACACGATCAAGGTTCCCGCTGGGACCTACGTGCTGGCCAACGACGCGCTGCAGACGATCACCCGCGACATCACGATCGAAGGGACGGCCGGCGCGGCGGCGACGGTCATCACCGGCGCGACGACGACCGCGGCGAGCTCGCCGTCGGGGAGCGTCATCGCGGTGAACGGCGCCGGCAAGCTGACGCTGCGGGGCGTTTCGCTCGTCGGGAACACGCTCACGGGCACCGCGGCAGTCGGAGGCGGCGCGGTTGCGGCGGCAGGCCTAGGCACGAACGTCGTCGTCGACCGGTCCGTGCTCCGGGGCAACCGCACGGAGGCGGCCTCCAACGTGTCCGGGGCGGGAGCGATCGCCGGCCAGGTGGCGAGCGTGACGGTGGTCGACTCGGCGATCGAAGACAACGTCTACGCCGGGACCCAGCCGGCAGCCGTGGGAGCTGGAGCCGGAGGGATCGCCAACGACAGCGGCGCCACACAGATCACCCGCAGCTCGGTCTCGCGCAACCGCGGCGATCTCGTCAGCTCGCCGAACACCACCGTGGCCGGCGGGATCAATCAGAACACGGCGGGCTCGCTGGCGATTGCCGACTCCACGGTGAGCGGGAACAGCGTCAGTTCCGGCGGCGCGGATTTTCGCTTCGGCGGCATCCTCGTGAACGGCTCCCTCGTCTCGCTCGTGACGCTCACGAACGTGACCCTGACGGACAACGTCACGTCCGGGAGCGGGAGCCAGGTGCGCGGCAACCTGGCGTCGTTCAGCACGCCGACCACGACGGTGCGCAACTCGATCGTGGCGGGCGGCTTCCCCGACAACTGCATCGCGATCCTCTCCGTGATCGCCTCCTCGGGCGGCAATCTCGACTCCGGGAACTCGTGCGGCTTCACCGGTCCCGGGGATCTGGTCAACACCGATGCGCAGCTCGGGGCCCTGCGCGCCAACGGCGGCCTGGGGCTGACCCAGGCGCCGCGGTCCGTCAGCCCCGTGTTCGGCCTGGCGCGCGCCGCGTTCTGCTCGGCGAGCGACCAGCGGGGGATCGCCCGCCCGCAGGGCGGCGCCTGCGACAGCGGGGCGGTCGAGGCGGCCACGGTGCCGGTCAGCACGGCGCTGCCGTCGATCAGCGGCACGCCCGCTGCCGGGAAGGCGCTGACCTGCAACCCGGGGACGTTCACGCAGGCGCCGGCGCTCGCCTTCCAGTGGCTCAGCGACGGCGCCGCGATCCCCGGCGCGACCGGCTCGACCTTCGTCGTGACCGCCGCCCAGCTGGGCACCGCGGTCCAGTGCCAGGTCACCGCGGCCAACAGTGCCGGCCAGACCGTCGCGACCTCCGCCGCCGTGGTGTCCGCCGCGCCGCCGGCCAGCGCCGTGCGCCCGTCGTTCCGCGGCACGCTGCGCACCGGGCAGCGGCTGACCTGCTCGCGGGGGTCGTTCGTCCGGGCGACCTCGTTCGCGTTTGCGTGGCTGCGCAACGGCAGGCCGATCGCGCGGGCGACCGCCGCGGCCTACCGGCTCACGGCGGGCGACGCCGGCACGGCGATCCAGTGCCGCGTCACCGCGTCGGGACCCGGCGGCGCGATCGCCGTCGAGTCCGCGCCCGCGGTGCCGGCCAAGGCCTGCATCGTCCCGGCCGTCGGCGGCCTGACGCTCGCCGCGGCGAGGCGGGCGCTCGCCGCGGCGAACTGCGCGCTCGGGCGGACGGCGCGCCGGCGCTCGGCCAAGCGGCCGGGCACCGTGCTCGCCAGCACGCCCCCGAAGGGCCGCAACCTCGCCGCGGGCACGAAGGTCGCGCTGACGCTGGCCCGCGCCTGACCCCGTTCGCGGCGGCGGCCGCCCGGGCCTGCGGCTTCGCCCCCTACGCTCCCGGCGCCAGCAGCAGCCCGACCACGAGCGGCGAGAGGAAGTAGGCGAGCAGCACGTAGGGCCACATGTACCCGCGCTCAACGTGCCAGCCCTCCAGGATCTCGGCCACTGGGCGCCGGATGATGAAGCTGCCGACCCACTCGAAGGCCAGCACGAGCAGGAGCCAGAACGTGCCAGCCTGGAGGTAGTCGGGCACCGAGTCGGCGTGACCGAGCTTCACCAGGGCGTAGGCGAATCCGAAGATGTAGACGATGCGGGTCGTCATGCCGATCTGGTGCGCCCGCAGCTCGCCGACCCGCGGCGCGTACACCCGGTTCATGAGGACGAAGTAGTTGAAGCCCGACAGCGCGATCTCGAAGAACCACACCCGGAACGTGATCATCAGCAGGTAGGTGTTCACGGCGCCGCGCCCAGTCTGGACCGCCGGCGCCGGGGCATCGACAGCCCATAGCCGCGCGCCTGCCGCGGACAACTACCGGAACCCGGGGCCGCCGCCGTCTGGGACGGCGGCCCTTTTCACGCTTCTCGCCGGGACCTTGGCGGTCCCGCGGCGTCCTGCTTGCTTGCCTACCTGTAGATGTTCATGTCGTTGTCCCGGCCTGTTCACGCGCTGTCCGCGCACGGCACCGTGCCACGAGAACAGAGTGTCGGGCACGGCTGACGAACTCGTCAAGCGACGCCGACCGAGGATGCGCAGATCGGGCGACGCGCGCTGAGGCGCTTGTTGGGCGCGTCGCTAACGCTGGACGAGCGGGCTACCGGAATACCACGATCTGGGAGCGCCCAGGGGGCTGGAGCGTCTAGTGGCGAATCTCGGTTGGCACGATTGGTGTTGACTCCGTGGTCTATGGAGGACGATGTGAGTGAAAGCAGCTTCGCCAAGTCCGTTGACGACGAGATCTTGGACTGGATTCGCGACGCCGCCGCGGTTGCCGATTCCTGGAGCTCGATAGGGGACGCACTTCGCACACACGACCCACAGGGCGAAGACCCCCGCTTGAGGCCGTTCGTGTTCGCCTTCGCCTACACCCTGCATGAGCGTTTCAGTTCGAGTCGGGAGCGGGCGGGCGGGCCGTACGGGGCAATGATCGCCGGCGACGGCTGGCGTTTCCCGCCCTCCATTGAGGAGATCGACGACGAGGATGTCGAGGCGTGGCGCTCGGCCCTAGCGGCCATTGAGCAAGCGGTGGTCCGAGCGCGGTTGGGTGACCTCCTATGGGTGAGGAAGTCGCGGCCTGACCCGCACCTCGCAGCCAGAGTTGCGTGCGACGCCCTGCTCGATGTTGCCGAGAACCCGGCTTGGCGCGCCATGGACCGCGTCCACGGTCTCTCCCGCGCGCTCGAGCTGGCTCGCGAGACGCGCGACGCCGGGCGAATAGACACCGTGATTGGACGCATGCTCGGATTCGCAGAGCGAGACCTAGATTCGGCGGGGGCGGGACCCGGGCTGCCGCTCGGAACGCTACGACCGCTGGTGGAGCTGTCGGCCACGGATCGTCCTGAAGGTCTCGACATGCTGCTCGAGCGTGTGGCCGTCAAGTACGGCTCCGACCCATTCATCTTCGGCTCTGTGGTCGAGATGCGAAGCCGATTGGCCGACCACGAAGGACGCCAAGTGTTGGCAAGGCAACTAGTCCAGCGTTGGCGAGAGGAGTCGACCAAGGGGGACGGCATGCTCCGCGTCCACCGACTTGAGCAGGCTCTTGAGGTTGCGCGCAACCAAGGCCTTCGCGGGGAGGCCGACGAACTGCGCCGAGAGCTCAGCCTCATCGGCCCCGAGGAGCTGCGACTCGAGCGCATTAGCGCGGAAGTGAAGATCCCGGAAACTGAAATTGAGCGCTTTCTGGACCGGTTCGGAGCGGCTGCGACCTGGCAGGAGGCGCTGCGGTTGCTCGGGGCGCAGGGTCCTCCCGGGGGCCAGCCGGAGGAGCTGGCCGATCGCGTTGGCGCGCTGATGAACGAGCACCCAGTCCAATTCCTGTTCACGAAGGCGATTGTTGGCCCCGACAACGCCAGCACCGTGTTCCGCGCGGCTACCCTAGAGGATCACCGTCGGCTTGCCCTCTCGGAGTGGCGCGCACAAGAGGCGCAGATGTGGGGCGTCTTCTGCGCAGAGGCCTTGGTGCGGATCGGCCAGCGCCCCGACCGGCCCGACCGAAGTGCCCTCACACAGTTCTTGGTGGGGGACCTGATTGAAGTGGAAGTAGCCGAGCGGCTTGCCCGGGGCATCGAGCTCTTCTGGGACGAGGAGTACGACGAGAGCGCGCATGTAGTCGTACCGCGACTAGAACGCACAGTTCGCGAGCTCGCGCGCCAGGTTGGCGTCCCCGTGGTCCGCGAGCCCCGCCCCGACCGGGAGTTCGGCGGCGTCGAGGCGCTCGGCGGCGTGCTGCGCGATCTCGAGGGGGCGTTCGCCAATCCAGGCTGGCACGCATACTTCCTCAACCTCCTGGCCGACCCGCTCGGACTCAACCTGCGAAACAGCATCGCTCACGGCCTTCATGGAACCGTGGGACCTGTCGACGCCTCGCTCTTGGTTCAAACCGCGATCGTTTTGGCGGGCATGTCCTTGAGACCCGTCGAGAATCCACCCGAGCCGCCTGCCGGAGCCGGGCCGAGCAGCTAGCTCGAGGTCCATTGTGCGCCTGTCGCGCTCGCCCACCAATCCTCCACCACCGGCCCGACGGGCTGCTGGCTGCAGCAGCCAGGCGGGAGATAGGCGCTGCGTGTGAGGGTCGTCGCGATCGACTGGTCGGGGCGCGCGAAAGGCGAGTCCGAGTACATCTGGGCTGCGAGCGTCCAGGACGGGCAGCTCCAGGACGAGTTGCGCAACGGGCGCTCGAGAGCTGAGGTCACCGAGTGGCTCGCGGCACTTCCGGCTGCCGGGCCGGTCGTAGTCGGGCTGGACTTCGCGTTCTCGTTTCCACGCTGGTGGTGTGAGGAGTCAGGCTGGGAGACGGTCGAAGATGTCTGGCAGGCCGCCGAGGCGCTGGGCGAGAAGGAGTGGCTGGCCAACCCGACGAAGCCGTTTTGGGGGCGAGCGGGCTTGCGCCGCGAGCTCGATGCGCAACAGCGACTGCGCCGCACCGAAGGCGAGGTGGCCGGACCGGCGAAGTCGGTGTTTCAGATTGGCGGCGCTGGTGCGGTTGGCACGGGGTCGATCCGAGGGATGCCTGAGCTCACCATGCTCTTGAATGCCGGCTACACAGTCTGGCCGTTTCACAGCGCAAGCAAGGCCACTGTCGTTGAGATCTACCCGCGTGCATTCATCGGCGGAGGAGTGAACAAGAGCAGCTGGTCCTCGCGTCACGCATACCTGACGCAGGAGTTCCCCGAGCAGCCTGCGGCGCTCCTTGAGCGCGCCGCCGGCACCGAGGATGCCTTTGACGCCGCCGTCTCGGCGCTGGTCATGAGCAGATACACGAAGGCCATTGGGCAGCTCCGCGCATCGACCGATGCGCGCTATCGCATCGAGGGGCGGATCTGGACGCCCGGAGTCGCCGCGCAGGGACCGAGCGCCGATTGGTTTGAGCCATCTGACAAGGGGCGGATCCTTGTCATCGGCCGCCCGCGCGCGCGGAAGGAAATCCGGACAGTTGATGACTGGCGAAGATACGCGCCCCCACTTGGTGGCGATAAGGCATGGCGGGATGGTTACAGCGCCAAGGAGTCTGCCAAGGCGTGGCTCGGCTCCGGCGAGCCACGCGTACCGGCGGCACTCGCGGCCCTGCTCGACACCGATCAGCGGGTCCGCGGAGCGTCAATCGCCACGGTGCTCCCCGAGCACGACACTCGGCTTGGCGACGGCGGCAGAGGCCCCCGTCGCCATGACCTCCTGATCCTTGGCCGCACCGCCGCCGGAGGGAGGATCGTCATCGGTGTCGAGACCAAGACCGACGAGCCGTTCGACTCCCCGCTCTACGAGGCGTTTACGGACGGCCTCCAGAAGTGGAAGGAGAAGCCAGCGTCAACCAAGCTCGCACGCGTCCAGTGCCTCAGCCGGGCTCTATTCGGCGCACCACTCGTGCGACTGCACGGAAAGGCTCTCAAGCCCAACAGGGCGCTGATGGACGTCCCGTACCAGCTCGTGGCCGGGGCCGCTGGAACTCTGATCGAAGCGAGCAAGGCGAGCGCCGACGTTGCCTGCTTCATTGCGCTCGAGCTCGGCGCATCTGCTGGCGGCGGGCCCTGCGTGTCGGACAACGCCGACGGCTTCAGGAGGTTCGCCGCGGCGTTTGGCGAGGCTTCCGTACCCGGGTCTGGCCGGCTCGTCCAGGTCATCGCACCAGGGGTCAAGAACTCGGCTCCGGGAGGGGCGCTGCTGATCGGAATCACCGCGATGGAGGTGAAACTCAACAGGCCGCCCCGTTCGGGCCCCTCTGAGCGCAGCCAGCGGAGGAAGCTTGAGCGCTTCTTCTCCTGTCTAGATGACCCGGCCCTGCGGGCTCCGCCGCTCGCGTCCCTGATGCGTTGAGAGATGAAGCGCGCCTCGTCAGAGATCTCCCCGCGCGCTCAGGACCAGCGGTCCTTCTGGTAGTCGAGAAGTTCCTTGGAGGTGAACTGGCGGGTCGAGTTGCCTACCCGCACGTAGAAGTCTGCGCCGTGCCCGCCGGGCGGGTTGACGAACACCGGCGAGACAGCCGGGCTGACCCGCACACAGCAGACCCGCTGGCCGTCAAGCGGGGGGAATGAGACGTCGACGGCGGACGCGGCCGGCTTGCCGATGGCCGTTTCGAGCAGGTCAGTGAGCCAGAGCTGGTAGCGGTCTGTGTCGGGCTTCTTCATCAGGGCCAGGTCGTCGTCCAGGCCGATCGGCTCACCTTCGTCGGTGACGCCGATGAGGAGGGTCCCGCCCTTGGCGTTGGCGAATCCCGCGATGGTCTTGAGGATCACGAGCTCGAGCTTTGGGTCGCGGTCCTTGGTGTGCATGTTGAAGCGCGCGGTGCTCTTGAACTCGACAGTGGCGCTCTCGCCGCTGTCGACTAGTTCGGCAACGTCGATGGCTGAGGAGTCTTCCCTGTCGCCGTGCTTGAGCCGGTCGAAGCCGGCCCGGACTACCTTGGCGAGCAGGCGGCGGCGCTGCCGGAGGAACTCGCCATAGTCCATATCGGCCCAGCCGGGAGGAAGGGCGTGCCAGAACGCCATGCGTTCGAGATCGCCCGGGGAGAGTTCCTTGGAGTAGGCGGGCCAGTAGTCAGCAGGGTCGTCGCCGGATATCGCGATGTTCTTCGGCCATTCCACCAGCGCGAAGTTGGCGATCTGGTTGACGTCCTTGAGGGACTCGATGCCCAGGCCTTTGAGGTGAGCGCGGGGGAACAGGTGGTGGCGCTCGACAGCCGACTTCTTGGCCTTGAGCGCAGGGTCGAAGAGCTCGTGCACCCGCATCGATGAAAGGAGCACGCGAGCGTCCAGGAGGTTCAGGGCCGCGTAGTAGCCGTAAAGGGTCGGGCTGCGGGCCGCGGAGGTGGCGAGTGAGTTCGGCAGCGCGATCTGCCAGAAGTCCGGCGTGAGCGTGTCGTCGACGACTTGGTCGAGCGCGTCAGTGAACTCCTCGGCTGTTGAGAGCCCGCGAAGGCGTGCGAGGTCGCTCTCGATCTGCGATTCGGGCGAGCTGGAGTACCTTCCGGTGAGCGCCGCCATGAAGAACCAGCGCGCCATCACTTCCCGGAGCTGCTCGGACGGGACGCTGAAGTCCTTCTTCCCGATGAGGTACAGGACGTATGCGTAGAGCAGTGCGTTCTCAGCGCTGATCATGCCTGAGCTGCGAAAGCCCGCCCGAACCAGCACCTTCAGGAACTCGTGCCAGTTCGTCACATCGAGCGTGAAGGCCTGAGCCTGCTGCAGCTTGGCGAACTGGAGATCCCGCTGCTCGTCGGAGGTCTGATCGGTTTCGAGGTCGCGGCCGCGCAGCAGCGAGTACACCGCGCGAAGCTGTCCGCGGCGGAATCCGACTCCGATCGCGACGCGCAGCATCTGGTCGGGGTCCGGCTGGATGAAGTGGTTGAAGGGACTTGGGCCTGACGTCGACGGCTGGCGTGCGGAGCGGCTGAAGTTCTCGAGATCCTTTCGGCCTTCGTCCCACCACACCGACATCAGCGTGAGGATGAAGTCGGCCTGGTTGAGGGTCACTCCCTTTGAGTTGATCCTGACGAAGACCTCTGCGACCTTCTCCTCGTCGATCGAGCTCGACAGCTCGAGCGCCGTGAATGGATAGTTCTGAAGGTCGTAGAGCCGGTCCATCGCCTCAGTGAGATGGTCCTCTTCGTCGTCTGAGAGCTGGCGGCTGGCCGACAGGCGCTTGAGGAACTGCTTGACGAACCGGTTGCGGCTGAGCGGCCCAACCCAGAGCTGACTGATGTCCGCGATGAACTCGGGATCGCGCTCGACCGCGGGGTCCGACACCGAGAAGTGCTGATCACGGGGGCGGAAGGCGATCTTGATCCGCTCGGATCGGTAGTTGTGGTCGACGACCGGCAGACCCTTGAGGACCGCGTAGAGCGACGTGAGCCGCTGCTGTCCGTCAACGATCAGAAGTCGCGGAACCGCCTGCTTCGCGTCGGTCCCGATCTGGCGGGCGCCATTCGCGCCGAGGTTGCCCCAGAACAGCAGGTAGCCGACCGGAAAGCCGCTGTACATCGAGTCAAAGAGATCGCGAACCTTGGCCTTCGACCACACGAACGGACGCTGGATGTCGGGCAGTCCGATCTCGCCGACCTCGATGTCCTCGATCAGCTTGGATAGGGAGTAGCTGACCTCCTTGAAGAGCGTCGCCTTCATAGAGCTTCCTCGGCCCGGAACCTAACCAGCGCACCCTCGTGGCGGGGAGATGGATTCGATGTGAGGTCGATGCGTTGAATCAACGGCTCCCGGGCAAACGCGCGTTTCATACATCCAGCCTGTAGCTGGCCACTCTAGCGTCGGAAGGCAAGCCCGCGCAGACGACCGGTGGTGATCGGAAGATGCCTGTGTTGCGGCTCGCCCTGCCGGGCCGCGGGGCGAGGGTGACGTGCGCCAATAAGGACTATTGGCGCCGGATATCGGGTCTTGCAGGCGCCGGCTCCGCGGTGCAAGACTTCGCCCGTTGGAGCGACGGCAGCTTCAAAGTGGTGGGACGAAACGGCAGATACAAGTGGGTGTTCGACGGCGACCGTTTCGCTGCGGATCAAGTGCCGGTCGACGACGAGACCCGGATCACGCACGGCGAGCTCGCCGAGGAGCACCTCCAGCGACCGGGCGCGTCGGCTGCCGACATCGACGCAGGGACGTTCTGGCTCGAGGATCAGGTCGCCGCGTACAAGGTCTACTTCTCGTCCGAGGATCCCAAGCAGCTTGAAGAGGCAATTCGGGAATGGGTCGCGCGGCACCTCGGAGTTCGATTGCGCGACGTCACCGTCGTGAGGGGCAACGACGACGATTGGAGTCTTGCCTGACGGGCGGCATGCACAAGAAGGAGCGCCCTATCGCCGCAGGCCGAGGCTCATCTCGACCGCTTCGCTGGGCCGCAGGCCGCCATCCGCCTGCTCGGCGTATCCGAGCCGCAGCATGCGATACGCGGTCGTGTGCTTGGTTGGCGTCGTGTCGGCCAGCCAGCGCGCGGTGATGCGGCCGCGGATGAGTGCGTAGAGCGTTCGTGCCTCGGCCTGGGTCAGTCGGTTCGTAGCGACTCTCCGCCGGTCGAGTGCCTGACGTTCCTCCGCGGTGAGCTTGTCGTCCGCGGCGACGATCCGGTATCGCTCCCGGAACCGATGCAGGCGCTGGCCGGTCGGCGCGAGGCGCTCGCCCAGCTGGTCAAGCGCAGCCTTGGCTCGGGGGAGCTGCCATTGCAGCGCGACGGCAAGATCCTTGGCGCTTAGGCCCTGGCCGACAGTGGTGAGGGCGGCTTCAACGCGGGCGTCGTCCGCGCTGGGTTCCGGTGCGCTGTCTTGATCTGGGAGCAGTGCTCGCGGAGCAGTGCCCAGCGCGGCGGCCAGCCGCATTGGAGTTCCCCCGGTTTCGTGGACACGCGGGGTTAGCTGTCTTCAGTCCTGTTGATCAGGAGATGGAGAGATCCTCTCGTACTCGGCGGGGGAGAGGAACCCGAGCGTGGAGTGCCTCCTCGTCGCGTTGTAGAAGAGCTCGATGTACTCGAACACGGCCTGCCGCAGCTCGGCGCGTGTGGGCCAGGGCTGGCGGCGGATGAGCTCCTTCTTGAGCGTCGCGAAGAAGCTTTCGGCCACCGCGTTGTCGAAGCAGTCGCCGCGGCTGCCCATCGACCGGGCGACCCCGGCCTTGCCGCAGGCCTGGCCGAAGGCCAGCGAGACGAACTGCGACCCCTGGTCTGAGTGGTGGATCAGGCCGGCGTCGGGGCGCCGGCGCGCGATCGCCATGTTCAGCGCGTCGACGACGAGGTCTGCGCGCATGTGGTCGGCCATCGACCAGCCGACGATCCGGCGGCTGAAGGCGTCCTGGACGGCGACGAGATACAGCCAGCCCTCCCAGGTCCTGAGGTAGGTCAGGTCGGCGACCCACAGCACGTTGGGCGCACCGGGGCGGAAGTCGCGCTGGACGAGATCGTCGGCGACGCGCACGCCCGGGACCCGGATCGTGGTGCGCCCGCGCTTCTTCGAGACAAGGCCCGAGATGCCAGCCTTGCCCATCAGCCGCTCCACGCGCTTGCGCCCGACGCGGATCCCGCGGCCGAGGCGCAGCTCGGCCTGGATGCGCGGAGCGCCGTAGACGCCGCGGGTCTCCTTGTGGATCTCGAGGATCTGCCCGGTCAGCCACGCGTCGTGCAGCTGCCGGTCGCTGGGCGCCCTGGTCGCCCACGCGTAGAAGCCGCTGCGCGAGACACCCAGGACGCGGCACATGAGATCGATCGGATGGTTTGCCTTCTCCGCGGCGATGAGCTTGAAGGCGCTCACCGGATCTCCTCCCGGGCGAAGAAGGCCGCGGCTTTTCTCAGGATCTCCTTCTCCTGCCGCAGCCGCGCGTTCTCACGCCTGAGCCGCCTCAGCTCCTCTCGCTCGGCGCTGGTCAATCCGTCGTCGCGCACGCGGCGATCCAGCTGGTCCTGCTTAAGCCAGCGGCGCAGGCAGGACTCCGCGATCCCCAGCTCCTGCGCGACCTCGCGGATCGGCCGGTCGCCCTTGCGGGCCAGATCGATCGCTCCCTGCCTGAACTCCTTCGGATACGGCCTCGGCATACAGAACACCATCCTTCCAAGGCGTCAGGCGACGCCTCACGTCAGGTGTCCACGAAACCGGGGGAACTCCATTGCTTGTTGCTTCAGCGTGTGGCCCGCCTAGTTCCGGACGAGACGCAACTCAGTGCCGCCTTCCTCTACATGTGGCTAACGTCGGACGCATTCGTGGGCGCGATCGATCCCGGCCGCAGTAACGGAGTGCCCCATATCTCGACAAAGGCTGTCGCGGAGATCAGCCTGTGGCTGCCGTCGCTCGAAGCTCAGGCGAGGATCGTGAGGCACGCGAACGAGTTGCTCGCTGTCTGCCACCGACTGGCGCGAGCTACGGAGAGGGCTGACGCAACTGCTCTCGCGCTGAGCAAGGCCATCCGCGGGTCCTTAGGTAGCTGAGGCACTGACCCCACGACGCGAATGACCCCACGATGCGAAAGCCCCGCAGTGTGCGGGGCTTTCCTGGTTCACGGACACTGAAGCGATCACGTCAGGACAACGACGTGCACCCCCACACCTAGCTGTCACGGTGCACGCGCGTGACAGTCAGGGGCGGTGCAGGAGGCTGTCAGCTGACGTCAGGGTGAGCCGGCGCGCGAACTCCTCGCGCGTGGCGTCGTCGAGGACGTCTTCACCGTCCGCATCGTTGTCCGGGGAGACCTAGCGGGATGGGGTGGCATCGGCTGCCACAGCCTGTGCCGCCGGCACCTTGTGTCGCTGAGCTGCCGTAGGCCGGGCGTTTGCCGCGGACGGTCAGTGCTGCGGGGAGGAGTCGGGTCCGCCGTCCAGCTGGATGCCGGCGCGGCTCGTCACTCGCTCGGCTGCGGGCTGGCAATGAGCACGCGTCCGAGTTCGCGCAGAAGCGCCGACGCCGCCAGGAGGCGGCTGCCAGGGGGTGCGTGCCCTTGGCCTTGAGCGAGATACTCGTGTGCACGCAGCGCCGCGAGCTCCGGATCGGCCTTCGCATCGGGCAGAAGGAGACAGCGCCCGACGAGGTCAGCAACCTCGCCAGGTGTCGCGTCCACCGGCCCGACATGGAGCAGGAGATTCGCCAGCAGGACGGGAGAGGTTCCGTGACCTGTCAGAAGAACCTCGGCGACCTGAGGGTGGGCGCGGGCCGCGATTCGTCGGGGGAACTCATCCATAGGCTCCACTTTGCCACCGGCACTCTGCGACACTCCGCGCTTGTGGGAGGCGCCGTCGAAATGACTCGCCTTGTGATGAAGCACCTGCCCGCGGACGTCGCAGGCTCGGCGATGATGCTTCACGAGGCTCCCGATCCTGAGATCGGCCCCATCGACGCGCCGCACATCCGGCTTGAAGGTCTGGGCACCGTGTTCGGTAATCGGATTGGCGCTGAGGGCCGCCTGGTCGCGCAATCCAGCGTCAGATCGGCGCTTTCGATCACGATCCCTTTCGTCCCAACCAGTCCGGACAGCGTGGCCGTTGCCGCCGCGGCTGCTGTTCAGCATCTGAAGGCCCTTCGGGACTGCAAGTAGGAACCGCAGGCGCCCTGCCTGATCGCGGCGGAGGATGCGCTCGGCGCGCTGAGCGGCCAGCTTCAAGGGCACGGGAGGCATGGAGGCGGCGGGCCGCTCCCCCTGCTGGATGTCGGCACATCACGCCGCCCGCGAGCGTGAGATCCGCGCGGCGCTGGATGGTGGTGCCCTCCGGCAGGGTGGATCCAGCAGCGGCGCTGGCTCTTGCGCCGGCTCGCGCCTCAGAAGATGTAGGAGACCATCCGTTCGCCGGTGGCTTCGTCGAACTCGCCGATCTTTCGTGCGCCTTCGGAGTCATAGAGCGCCTGTGCGGCGCCGAGTTCCTTGAGGACCACCAGCGCCGGCACCTTGCGGAGGTCGTGTTCCACGCCGTGGATCGCGCGGCGCAGCAGCTGGCGTCCGATGTCGCGGCCCTGCCAGGCGGGGTCGACGCCGAGGCGCTTGATGACAGCGAGATCGTCCAGTCGCAATTGCCGATCGGCAGTTCTCTCCTCAGCGAACGCGGGCTGGGCGGCGAAGGCCTCGACCCAGTAGCCCTGCTGTTCATCCGACATCGCGTCGCCGAGCTCCTCGACCTCGACATGGCCGACGACCTTGTCGCCGTCGTCGAGCACGAAGACGTAGCGGCGGTTCTGATCGCCGCGGGCGAGCCAGCGCTCGATGCCCCGGCTGCCTGGCGGGTAGTAGTGCTCCAGAAGGGCGCGAGGCGGGTAGGCGCCGGCGGTCGCGTCCTGAAGCCGGACGAAGAGATCGACGGCCTGGGCGCGGTGCGCCGCAGCCATCGGCTCGACATGCCCCAGCGCTTGGCCGCGTGCATCGTCAGGCTGCGAACGGCGCGCCGGCAGCTGGCGGCTGACCACGTCAAGCCGGCGCGGCTGCGCCGCTGCCGGGATCGCTGTGCATCCTGCTCTCCGCCCAGGCCCGGACGTCTGCTTCCAGGATCTCGCCTCCGTGAAGGCGGCGACGGAGCTCGCCCTTGGCGCGACGGTCAAGGCCGCGCCAGATTTCGAGCATCATGCTCGGGCCGCCGGCTTCCTCTGCGGCGATCACGTCGAGCGTGAATGACTCGAGCCAGAGCAGGTCGAGGATCGGCCATGCGCTGAGGTCGGGCCCGAGTCGCAGCATGCCTTCAGTCATGCCACGAGCGGCCCGGTGCAGCCGGGTTTCGCCGTCGGAGCCAGGCGGCGTCGCTCATCTGCCTCCTGCGGCCTGAAGCACCTCTGCCGCAGTCAAGTCGCCGGGGGACAGCGGGATGCGGGCGTGCGGCGCGAGATCGAACTGGATCGAGCGCCGCCGGGCGGCCCGGATGATCTTCGTCCACGAAATGCTGCTGAGGCGGGCCATGGCTTCCAGCATCGAAGCGAGTTCGCTTGTGGCGATCGGGTAGCCTCGCTTCTGTTCCGCGAGCAGGTCGACCCAGGCTTCCTCAAACGGCTTGACCCGCACGCCAGGGTGAGTCAGGCTGCGCTCGCGGATGAGGACGAACTCCTGTCCGAGCTCTGCCGCCGATTGGAGCTGGGCGGGTGTCGGGCCGACTAGAGCACGGAAGCCGCTGGGGCGCAGAAGATCCGCCGCCCAGTCGCCGGCTCCTCGATCGACGTAGATGAGATGAGGCCACTGGCCTCCTAGCTGGCTGCCGAGCGGCGCCATCACGTCCATGCCGCTGATGGCTGCATTGGCCTCGGCGTCGCCGAGCCGCCGCTGCAGTTCTCTTGCCGGGCCGGAGAGCCGCACCGAGACATCGAGGGCAGCGGAATGACTGCCAGCGGCGACCACGCCGCGCCCGAGCCGACGGGCTTGCCCAGCCTTCACGAGGCGGGAGACCACGCTGGCTGCGTACTGCGGCCGGACGTCCGCGAGGGCGCTCAAGTCGGAGAGAGTGGCCGGTCCGAGATCGTGGAGTGCGATCCGGATCCGCTCAGCCGCAGAAGCGCCCTCGCGCGAGATGCCATCTTTGGCAAGTTCCACCATGACTTGCCGAAGCTAGCACTCGTGACGTTCGGCGGCCCTGGTATGCACTCCGAACGCTGGGTCCGCCCAGCGAATTGCAGTTTCGCACCCCGCCCGCAGTAGCCTGGGATCGAGATGGACGACTCGTTTCTCTATGTTTGCGGACGCGGCTTCTCCCTCCTTTCGCTCCTGCGGCTGCTTCTTGTCGCTGCCAGTGCCGGGGCTGTGTGGGAAGTGGCTTGACGCTAACGGGGCACGCGCGTGGCAGCGAGGGGCGGTGCGGGCGGCTCAGCTCAGCTCAGCTGTCACGGCGCAGGAGGCAGTCAGCGAGGAGAAGATCGTGCAGCGGGGTGACGCGGCGCGGCAATGTCCTGGGCATGGATTGGATCCCGCTGTTCCACCAGGCGTTCGAGCGCGGCGAGCGGAGCCTGGATCTCGCTCCCGGAGCCGAACCGATGCTGTACCCGTCCGGGGGCGCGCTGGACAATGCCAGCCCCTGCTCCGCAGACGACTTGGAGGGCCTGCTTGACTTCATGACCTACCCGTTGCCGGAGGACGTCCGTGACGTACGGCTCATCCGGCAGGCGAAGCTCGATCTGCTCACGGACGAGTTCGAGGTCGGATCCGCGATTGACCGTGACGCCGAAGGCGTGATCACCCGGGTCATCACCTGGGCGATCCGCGAGCAGGACCAAATCCCGGATCCGCTTGATCAGCTCGACTGATGACGCTCAAGCCAGGCGTTGGCGAGCACGGCAGGGTCAGGATCCTCGGCGGTCAGTTGCGCCTCCGCTGAGAGCACCGCGGTCAGCCATTCCGCGTCTGTTGTCCAGCCCGTGTCAGTCGTCTGCTTCGCGCTGTAGAGGGCGTCGGGGAAGGAAGGTGCCGTGCGATGAACCGCGGTGACTGCGTTGGCTCCGAGCGACGTGACAACTTCCGCTGCGAGATCGCCGCGCTGGAGCGCGTTCACGTCTTGCGCGCACCGCTGGACTAGGTCCCCGGGGGTCAAGTCGGCGCGCCAGATGCCTGAAACCTTCGCGGCGTTGCGAACACGGCTGAGTTCTTGGCTGCTGAGTTCAGACACGCGGGGCATTATGGCGTGGCGCCCGCTGGATGTTCCGATGGCAACGGCGAGACGACAGCCCTGGGGCAAGCCAGGTTGCCCGCTGCGACGACCCGCTCACCGGTGGTTTGGTCGAACTCGCCGGCCGTCGCGCACTGGTGCAGATGACTGCGCGCCCCGGCCAGGAGGGCGTTTCGTGCTTCTATGCCAGGCTGCCGGCAGCGCGGGCTCGCCGGCCCAGGCGGCGTCCAGGGGAAGCAGTCCGGGGCAGTCGTCGCTTCCCGTGCGGGTGCGGCCGTCGCAGTCGACGAGCGCCAGCTCGTGCGAGATGCGCTCCCTGATGTACTCGTAGGTGTGCCGGCTCTGCCCGCTGGTGCCGGGATCGCCGGCCTGCCGGGACGAGGCTCCTTCTTTGAGCAGGTTGACGAGCGCGCCAACGGACTCAAACTCGCGTCCGAGATCCAGCGTGTCGAAGATCCGGCTCCACAGCTGCGCCTCGGTGTAGCGGGGAAGCTGAACGCCGCCCGTGCTGACTGCGGCAAACGGGGCCGGTGTGCGCCCGCCGTCAAAAGACATGAACGGCAGGGACAGCACGTAGGACTGAGCGTCGATCTGCTCGCCGGAGGCGTCGACGGTGCAGGCGGCAGACGCCACGTCGCAGCTCACGCCGGCCCGGGATTCGGACGCGTCCAGCGGAACCCCTTCGGACCGATGCATTGCGTGCACCTGGTCGCGGTCGAGCAGCAGCAGGGCTGCAGGCATCGAGGCGCCGCGAAGGTAGGGCCGGTCCAGCTCAGGGGGCCGATGCAGGCACAGGGCGGCGTACACGTAGCCCCAGTAGCCGATGTTGCACGCCACGACATCGGCGTCCGGGACATGCACAGGCACGATCACGACGTCGCGTGACACGTGGGCGGCCTGCGCGTAGGCCTTGAGCTTCCAGGCCAGGTTGCGGATGTCGCGGTTGGCGCCGTAGGCGATCTGAGGCGTGCGCTCGGACAGGGGCGCTGACCCCCGCCGCTCAAGCACCGAGTCGACGCGGGCTCCGGTCTCGGTGACTGTCACCCGCCCGGTGTCTTCCCAGGACAGGCTCCACGCCTCGTCCTCGAGCAGCAGGCACGGCTCCCGGGGCGGCGTCCCGGGGTAGCTGAGAGGGTCGCCGCCCCTGGCGAACATCGCTGAGTTCAGGTCAACGCGGTTAGGCATGCGCGTGCGTCACGGTAGCCGGGGCCTGACCGTGAGCGCGCGATCTGGGATCGGCAGGGAACATCGTTTCCTGGATCGAGTCGTAGTTGGCGATTGCTCCTTCCCATTGCGCTCGATCCCAGAGCGGGGCCCGCCAAAACAAGTCCGTGTATGCGGCGCAGCTTCGATCGTCAGGCGGGCAGCTGCAGATATCCAGGGTGGTGATGAAGTCCTTGAGAATCAGGTTGCGAGAATGATCAAAGGCGCCTGGCCAGTAGAGCATCCACCAGACCAGCAGGCGGCCCATGCGCCGCTTCACATGGCCGGCCGCGTCCGCAGAGCCTTCCGCCGCCTTGATGATCGCGTCAAACGTCGCACCGATGATGGCGCTGGAATGCTCGAACTCAGCCCGGAGCTCTTCGGCCGCCTTGGAGCTGGGCGGGGCCGTGGCCCAGCGAATCCCCAGCTCATATCTGGTCGGCATGTTCGCGGACGCAGGACCGACTCCGAACTCGGCCCGCAGCAGATCAAAACGCCCGCCCTGGGCGCCGCCTGCCGCCTGGGCACACTCGTTGAGCAGGTCCCAGAGCGCGAAGCGTGTTTCGGCGAGAGGCTCCGAGAAGAACCTATCGACCGCTTCCCTCGCTGGCTCCTCCCGGCTCTGACGCTCCTGGGATCGCCACTGTCTGAAGGCGATCGTGAACGCGAGAAGAGCCACGCATAACGATGCGGCCGCCGTGACCACCTGGGCCCACTCGGCTGCGTCTGCTGCGGTCGCGATCGTCATTGCGGCACGGAGAAGTCAACACCCCGACGTCAGTGTCTTGTCAGGATCGTCAGGGCACGCTAGCAGCGCGCCCTGAACCGGCTAGCCAGGCTGCACGTGCAATCTCTGGTATGGCCGCAAACAAGGCCGCAGCTTGAAGCGGCGTCGCGCGATCATGGGCGCTGTGCAGACTCCGCCTGACGCACCTGAACAGCGACTGCTTGGCGCAATGCGAGCCCTCGAGGATGCCGCGCTGCGGGCTCGCGCGGCAGCGGCGCGGATCACTCCGCAGGATGAGCTGAGCGCCCGGCGTCACGCCTACGAGGCGGCAGCGCGGGCGCCATCGCCGCATGCGGCTGCCCGGTTTCGCTCCGCTGGCGACGGAATCACCAGCCGGCATCCTCCTGCCGGAGGTACTGCTGACCGGCCGAAACTCGCGGACGACGAGTGAACCCTCTCGGCGGCGTTCGCTGCCCCCGTGCGAAAAGGGTGACGCGGACGGGGTCAGCGCCCCACGTACTCTGGTGCTCGTGAACCCCCGTCCCCGCCGATGGTCTGAGCAGTTTCGCCGCAACCTGGAGGACTGGTCGGCGACGGGCAGCGGACCATACTCAGTGCGTTCGCCGACCCTCGACGAGCTCGTGGCGCGGCTGCCGCTTGATCCCGAGGACGACGAGAGCCTCAATGCGCTGCATCGCGCGGCGATGAAAGCCGTGGTCGCACAGCACGTCGGGTTCCTGAGCAACGACCTGGAGGTGGCGCTGCGGCGGTGCGCCTCGCCGATCGAGCGGGTGATGCTCTACGCCGTGTGGCTGGCCGGGTACGAGTACAGCGACTCCGTGAGCACAGTGGCCGGAGGGCATCGCAACGGAGGGAACCTGTCCGGTGGCAGCGGATTCGACATCGAGCCGCAGGCGCGCGTGGCTGGGCACCGGGTCGATTTCCTGGTGCGCATGTGGGGTGAGTCGGAGAACGGCCGCCGGCAGGTGGGGATGGTGGTCGAGTGCGACGGGCATGAATGGCATGAGCGCACCAGGGAGCAGGCCGCCCGCGATCGCCGGCGCGACCGCGACATCCAGAACGCTGGCTATCCGGTGTACCGGTACGCCGGTTCTGAGCTCTGGCGCGACGTCTTCGCCGCCGCCGAGGAGGTCGCGCAGGCCCTCAGCGCACGCCTCGAGCGGGCCCGCGGGCCGGAATAAAGTCCGCGGCCGCCGAGCCGCCGTGGGCGATCAGTGCTGCAGGGCGGATACGAGGTCCTGCGCGCCGATAAGCTGGATGTCGGCGCGCGAGGCGGCTTCCTGTTGGAGGCGCGTGCCGAAGCCTGACTTTGAGAACAGGGCGATGCGAGGGGAAGCCGCCACCTTTGCGCCTTGGCGCACCGCAGGGATCTTGTATTTCTCGAGGTCGGTGAGCACGCTCAGTCCGAGCTTGCTCGCGGTCCACTTGGCTTCCCCGACGAGCGTGACTTGCGACTGGGACATCCCGACGACGTCGATCTCTTCGGTCGTCCGCTCGCCGGTCCTTCTGAGATTGTTGAGGGAGTTTCCCCACCAGGCGCCGGCGCGCTGGACGCTGCTCCGGCCGTGCTCGCGCAGGACCCAGGCACGGGCAAGCTGCTCGAAGACCGGCGCGGTGTGGGACGCCAGGCTATTGGTGATGATGGAGTCGTAGAGGCCGGCGGGCTGGAGGCCTGTTGAGAGCGAATCCTGGTAGGGGAACACGAACCGAAACCAGAACCGGAAGAACGGATCTACGAGCGAGTACAGTGCGCCCCTGGATGCTGCGCCTGCCGTTACCGGCTTGCGCTGCTCAACAATGCGCATCTCCTGCAGCGCCGTCAGGTACTTGTTGACTTTCGCTCCCGGCTCGCCAACCACGGTGACTATCTGGTCCAAGGGCTTGTCTCCGTCAGACAGCGCAAGCAGGATGGAGAAGTACACGCGCGGGTCCCGGAACTCCTGTTCGAGGATCTCCCGCGGCTCGTCGAACAGGGCACTGTGGCGGTCAAGCACGTTGTTGCACACCAAGTCCCTGAGGGACGGCCCAGCGGCAAGGTCCGAGAGGTATCGCGGCATGCCGCCTGCGATTGAGAAGCGGGTGATCTGCTCCTCTGCCGGGAGTCTCTCGAGGAAGGGCTTGGCTTCCGTGAACGTCATAGGCTCGACTGGAAGGGCGCGCAGCCGGCCACGGAGCGGGTTGCGCTCCGTGAGCAGCTGCTCCATCTGGCTGACATGCGAGCCGCAGACGACGAGCTTCAGCGGCGAGTCGAGCTCCTCTTCGATGACAGCTTGAATGCTGGTGAGCATCGCCTGGCGGTCCGCCGGGCGGGTCGGCAGCAGATAAGGGAGCTCGTCGATCACTGCCAGGGTCCGGCGGCGGTTGCTGCGGGCGATGCGGTACAGCAGCCTGAAGAGCTCCGGAACGTCCGGGATCTCGGGCCGCAGGCCAAGGTGTGGCTCCAGCTGGCCTGCGAATCGCGACAGCTGCGTGTTGCGCGCCACCTGCTCGGCGACGAGCACGATCGCCGGCTTGCCGTGCGCGAAGGCCCTGAACAGCCAAGACTTGCCCACCCGGCGACGCCCGTAGAGATTGACGATCATGCGGTCACCGGATGCCCACCACCGCTCAAGCTGGGAGAGCTCGGCTGACCGGTTGAGGAACTCCCGGTACAGCGGCCAAGAGTAGTTCGGGACGGTCGGCATCAGGAGTACCTCTCAATATACTCGCAAGTAATGTACTCATGAGTATAGAGACTGCCGAGGACCATGTGCGGACGGCGCCTCTAGCATTCTCATGAGCTCCGCGGTCGTTGATCCAGCCTCAGGGCGTGCGCCGCCGCTTCGCTGAGACACAGGCGCGTGCCGTCGTTCTGCACCAGGCCGGCGTTGATGAGGGCGCCGAGGGCGACGCGGTCGTTCCTGGGCAGGCGCAGGGGGAGGCGTTCGCCGCGGGCGATCATGAGCAGCAGCCGGGCTTCGCTGGAGCGCAGGCCGCGGCGGGCCAGGCGCGCGCGGGCGAGCTCGCGCTCCTGATCGCGGGAGACGAGGCCCGGGGCCGGGATCAGGCACACGTCGCCGGAAGGGCGGATGAGGATGTCCAGGCCGCTGCCGTGCAGCCGGCGCGCGGCGGCGTGCAGGGCGGCCTCGACGCGGCCCAGGGGCCAGCCCAGGCCCGCGGCGATCTCCGCGCGGGAGGCAGGCCGGTCGAGGCTTGCCAGCGCAGCTGTGATCACCGCCGCGTCAGCGTCGCCCTGCAGGCCGCTGGGCTCCTGGCGGGCGGCGGTGTCATCCTCGCCGGCGCCGCTGGCGAGCAGCTGTGCGGGCGCGGCGCCGAGCTCGCCGGCGAGGGCTGAGAGCTCGCGCAGCGACAGCTCGGGCTGGGCTGCGACGGTCTCGAGGCGCCTGACAGTGGCTGCGCTGAATCCGAGCCGGTGAGCCAGCTCGCGCTGGCTGAGGCCCCGCTGCAGGCGCCGGCGCGCGATGAGGGCGCAGTCGATAAGGACGGTCATGAGCGGGCCTCCTTCCTGGCGGCTGACGCCGCCGCCGTCTTCATCGTCTTCTTCATCCCGCCGGCCGCCCCGCCCGTCGTCGGCGGCGTCGTCGGCGGCGTCGCGCGACGGGAACGCCCGCGACCGGGCAATGCGCTCCCGCCGCCGCCGCCGCGGTGATCGTGATCGGCGTGATCGCGATCACGTGCGGCCGCAGCGCGGCGCCCCCGGGCGGGGCGGCGGCGATCGCGATCGCCGGGATCATCATGATCATCATCACCGGCGGCCCCCTGGGCGGGCCCGGCGGCGGAGGGCTCGCCGATCTGGATGAGGGCGATGCCTTCCCGCTGCAAGCGGTGGCGCGCGTCGCCGGCGTGGTCGGTCCAGCGGCCGCCGAGGAGCAGGCCGCTCTGGCGGGCGATCACGGAGAGCATCTTGCGCGTGCCGTGGGCGGTGACGGGCCGCGGCTCGCTGCCGCCCTTGCCGCCGGGCTCGTAGGTGAACAGCGGATCGTCGGGGCCGGCGCCGGCCAGCAGCCGCGCGAGGCGGTGGGCGCCCAGGGCCCAGCGGGCCTCCTCCGGGACGGCGCGGCGGCCCGAGGCGCGCAGACGGCCGGAGGCGGGAAGGTCGCGCATGCGCAGCGCGGCGATCTGCGCGGGTTCCAGGCCCATGAGCGCCAGGGCGGCGATCGCCGCCGGCCGCGTCGCCGGGAAGGCGCGCAGCTCGGCGGCGGCGTGGCCGTCCAGCGGGCTGACGGGATGGGCGTTGCGGGCGGCCAGCAGCGTCGCGGCGTCGCAGCGCACCAGCCAGCCCTCCAGGAAGCAGCCGGTCTGGAAGCCGCGCACGGAAGCCAGCAGCTCGTCGCTGCCGGCGGCGTCCTGCACCAGCTCCGCGAGCCGGGATCCGGCGGCCTGCCGGAAGTCCGGGCGGGCGGCGGCGTCGCGGCCGGCCTTCCAGGCGCGGGCGTGGCGGGCCTGCAGGGCCCGCAGCCGCCGGCCGCTGAACGCCTGCTCGGCGGCGTGAGCGTAGAGGGTGAAGTCGGCTGCCAGCACCGGCGGTCCGGACGCCGTGCCGCGGCGTGCGGCGCCCGTGCCGCGGCGCCGGCGCGGCGGCCGCCCCCACGCCGCCAGGGCCTGGGCGAAGGTGTGCGCCTGCACGGGCCAGGCGGCCAGCAGCTCGCGCATCCCGCGCTTGAGCGCGGCCTGGCCGCTGACCAGCCACAGCTCGGCGCCGCTGATGCACGCGGCCTCCAGCAGCCGCCGGGCTTGAGACGGGGAGAGCAGCTGGGCGCGGCCGACGATCAGGCGCCGGACCGGGCCGCCGGCCAGCCACGCGAGCGCCTGAATCCAGCGGGCCTGCTCGTTGCGGACGGCGCCGACGCGACCTTCGTCCTTGCCCAGCGCCTCCTGCAGGTCAAGCGCCGTCCAGTGCAGCGTGCGCGCCCCGGGCGTCACCCACATGACCGCGGTCCCGGCCTCGGGGCGGTGCGCGGCCCGCATCGAGCGGGCGTGCGCCTTGGTGTCCTGCGGGTCGTGCACGACGTGCAGGCGGGGCGCGGGCATGATGAGCGCGGCGGCGGGGTCAGTCTGCTGCATCGTTTCCTCCCAGGAGCGCGAAGCTGTTGCGGACGGCCTGCTCGGTGAGCGCCTGCCCGGGCTCCAGCAGCCCGGCGGCGGTGCGGGTGAAGACCGCCCAGGCGCGGAAGCTGCCGCGGGCGTAGGCCTCGTCGACGAGCACGAGCAGCTCGCGGTCGGCGTCCCGGTAGATCGGGTGGTAGGCGGGCAGGATCACGGCGAGCTCCTTCCATTCCAGGCGCGTGAACGCGACGCGGCGGTAGATGCGCGAGCGCAGCATCGGATGGGCCGACAGCACCTCCCAGCAGCCGTTGCCGCCGACCAGCGCCAGCGCGAACCGGGTGTCGGGGTGGTCGTGGAGCATGCGCAGGGTCTCCACGGCGTCGTGGTTGAGGCGCTGGGCCTCGTCGACCACGATCAGGCGGGGCGCGCCGGAGAGCTCGCGCGTGAGGTCGCGGGTCAGCGCGAAGCGCTCCCCGTGATGGGGGACGCCGGTCAGCGCCTCCAGCAGCCCCTGCACGACGGCCTTCATGGTGGCGCGCAGCGGGTACTCCACGGTGACGCTGGGCAGCCCGCAGCCGGCGACGGCGCTGGCCACGGCGAAGGTCTTGCCCAGGCCGGCGTCCCCGTAGAAGGCGCCCATCGCCTGGGCCTCGGCCAGGTCGCTGATCGCGCGCTCGGTCAGCACGAACGGCCGGGTGCGGATCACCGCGGCGCCCTCGAGGCCCAGGTGATGCGGGGCCGCGGCCGTCATGCCGCCTCGCCCTCGCCGCCGTCGGGCCCGCCGGCGCCATCGTCGGCGGGCTGGGCCTCGTTGATGCCTTCCAGGCCCAGGCCCTCCAGGCTGGCCTCCTTCGACAGCTGCCGCGGGCCCCTGGCCTGATCGGCCTGGGCGGCCGTCATGCGCGTGACTGTCGCCGGAGGCCGGGTGCCCGTGGAGGGCTCCAGGCGGGCCTTCATCGCCCGGCTGGCCCGGCGCATCCGCGCGCCGGCCTTGCGGCGGTCCTCCTTGCGCCGCGCCAGGACCGCGTCGCGCTCGGCGGCCGTCAGCGTCGCCTGCGGCAGCGCGGTGCACAGGAACTTCCTTCCGACGTACACGTCGACGAACCGGTGGTCGTGGGGGATGAACCGCAGCTCCACCGTGTCGCCGGCCAGGCCCGAGAGCTCCGGCGCGATGAACAGGTGATTGGCGTGGCGAATGCCGCTCTTGGTGATCTTCGCGCGCCGGGATGCCTTGAGCATCCAGCGGGCGTCCTCAGCGGCGAGCATGCTCACCGGGGCGGGGTCGTCATCCCAGGCCTGCGCGGGCGTCCGGCCGCCCAGGGCCTCGTGCGGAAGGGCGTTGTTGTACTGGATGATCCAGGCGCGGATCTGGGCCAGCAGCTCCTGGAACGTCAGCAGCTCGCCCGGGCCGTACAGCCGCCCGTCCGCCTTGCGGGGCCCCTTGGTGTAGCCCGGCAGCCGCGAGGAGAGCTGCTGGTCCAGCGTCCGGTTGAACCGCTCGATCTTGCCCTTCAGGTACGGGGAGTGCGCCTTGACCGGGCGGGCCAGGCACCCCAGCGTGACCGTGACCTCGTCCACGGCGTCAGAGAGAAACTCCTTGCCGCCGTCCCACATCACGGCGTCCGGGATGCCGCAGCCGGGGCCCAGTTCCGGGTCGGGCATGATCGCCGCGTGCAGCGCCGCCATCACGTCGGCGGCGGTCGGGATGAGGTTGACCGCGTAGCCGTTGATCGTCCGGCAGCTGCAGTCGAGGAACACGGTGATCCAGGCCTTCACGGGCTTGGTCCCGTGCGGCGGGATCACCCACACGGGAATCTCCTTGTGATCGGCCTGCCAGATCTGGTTGCGGGCCTCGGCCTCCCAGCGCAGGTGCACCTGATGGGCGCGCCAGCCGTCCTCGCCGTCCATGGCGTACTTCCGCTCGGCCGGGGACAGCTGCCCGAACGCCCGCTGCAGCGTCCAGCGCGACGGGCACGCGGGGTCCTCGGCGCTGAGCTCCCGCCACACCCCGCGCACGTTTCCGCGCATGCGGTAGTAGCACTCGATCTCCTCCTCGGTCAGGACATGGGAGCGCGACTCCGGCTTCTTGGGCGGGCCGCAGCGGGCCAGGTCGCGCCACAGCGTGCGCTCGCTGATGCCGAGGTTCTTGGCGGCAAACCGCACCTGGCAGGTGCCGACCGGCTCGCCGTTGGCGCGCTGGGTGGCCAGGCGCCTGACCACGAAGCGCCGGGCGTCGCTGCTCAGGGGCTTGTCCTCGCTGCTGCGGTCGTCATGGGAATCGGCGGGCATCAGGTCTCCTTCCAGGTCAGGGGATGGCGGCTCCCGTCAGGGGCCGCCAGGAACGACATCGCGGGGCGGGCGAGCAGCACGGCGCGCACGCCCGCGAACGCAGCGCCCCACTTGCGGGCGCTGGCGGCGAGCTGCCGGGCGATCTGCTCGTCCAGCGCGTCCCGGTCAGAGGCAGAGGCCATCGCCCCCGCCTTGATCTCATCTGCCAGCACCATCCCGTCCCGGGCGAACACGAGATCCAGGCGGCAGCCGCCGGCCTTGACCTCGCTGCCCAGGAACTCCCATCCGGCCGGCGGGCAGAACAGCCGGAAGTACACCGCCGCGCCGGTCAGCAGCTGCTGGCGCGCCGCGGTCCGGTAGCGGCTGGCCGAAGCGACCAGCTCATGCGAGCCGACGCATTCGAACAGCTCCGCCGGCGACGGCGACCGCAGCCCCTCCTCCAGCAAGCTCGCGATCACCCGGTGAGTGAGGTGGCCGATACGCCGGCCTGAGACGCCGCCGTCGGCGGCCGCCCAGCCGTCGGTCCTGCTGGTGCGCGTGGTCATGGGGCTCCTTTCCGTTCAGTGGCTCGAGTTCAGGCAGCGCGCCGTCCCGAGCCCCGGAAAGGAGCCGGATCCGCTATGGCGGAGAGCCGGCGCCGAGGCCCGCTGGAGGCGCGAATGTGCGTCGATGGCGTCCGGAGGCGGGCAGCAAGAGCGTCATGACCGGCGACCGTAGCCGCCCAGCCCGCGCAAACGGCGCGGCAGGGCCGCGCACCCCCGGAGGAGCCCGACGGCCCGGCCGCACACGCCGGCCAGAGAGCCCGGGAATCAAGGCGAACAACGGCATGCGCTGATCGTTGGCACGCCGAAGCCGCGCCGTCAACAGCCGCACGGGCGCGGCCCCGCCCGCCTCAAACGGGCGTTGTCAGGGGACGACCGTGCGCCGCACCTACAGGCGATCAGGAAACGCCCCTACTTAACAGGGCTGCTTCAGCCCCTTTTCTTGCCGATTTCTTCCCAGGCTGGCGCGCGGCCGCTCACGCCGGTGCGAACGGCGCGGTGCGTACGACGAGTCCGCCTGACGAAGCCGACTCGCGGATGCGCTCCTTGACGCCAGCGGTGCCACGAGACGATCTCGTCATCAAGCCCGGCCCTGGCTCGGAGCCGTGCATCGAGTGCCGAAGCCGTCCGCCTCCCGGCTCTGATCTCGAATGCGCAGCGCCGCGCCGGTCTCGCCGAGCGGTTCCATCCGGCCGGGCTGGATCATGGTCGAGTGGCTGCTCCGAAGAAGATCCATGTCGTCTCGCGCGTGTACCTCAAGAACTGGGCGCGCGGCGGCTCTGTGATCTCGGTCGACGCGCGGACCGGACGCAGGGAGCGCAAGCCCGTCGCCCAGGCGGCAGCCCGCCGCCGCGTGTGGGGCCGGCATGCTGAGGTGCGCCGGCAAGCCGAGGAGCGCCTCGGCGCGATCGAAAGCGAGACGGCTCCGATCCTGGCCAGCCCCGAGCGCCACTGGCCGATCGCGGGACGCCCCCGCGCCGTCCTTGGCGCGTTCATCGCGATGCACATCGTGCGGTCGCCGGCCTACCGGCAATGGAACGACGTCTTGGCGTTCAACGCGGCCGCCAGGGAGGCACGCGCGAGGCCGGAGCTGCTCGGGCGCGAAGCCGAGATCCTCGAGGCGCTCAACGGAGACCTCCCGAGAACCCAGTCGATACTCGGGCAGATCCCGCACGTCGCGTCGGCGGCCGGCTCCATGCACTGGACGCTCATCCGCTTCGACGAGCCGCTTCTCCTGACTTCAGACCAGCCGGTCGTGCTGGTCGGCCTGGGCGCCGACGCTGGCCACGTGGCCGTGAGCCCGATGCCCCCGGACGGGATCATGAACACGCTCGAGTGGAGGATCGCGCTGACGCCCTGGCACGCCCTCCTGCTGGCGTGGCACGACGCGCCGGACACGATCCGGGTCCTCGCCGGAACTGTCGCGCAGGCGTCCAGCCTCAACGCCGCCTGCGCGGCGCAGGCCGACAGGCACTGGTTTCACCGGGACGGCCGCATCCCGGCCCGCATCGCCCCGGGCACCCTCGCGCCGGACTGCGGCCTCCTGGCCCCGGAGCTCCTGCCCGGATACGGATCCAATGCCGCGATCGCATCCCGCCGCCGGCGCGAGGCAGCGGCGGTCATCAGCGACCTTCAAGAGCGCGAGATCCACGACACGATCACCTCAGTGATTGTCACCCCTGGCGCGCTCGCAGCCTGACAAGCTCGAGCCTCGGAAACGTGCTTCCAGGCCGCCAGCGGGCATCCAGCCCGCGGCGCCGGGCAGGGCCTGGCCCCTGACAAAACTCAGGAGCGTCTACGCGCCAGCTTCGCCGGCCGGCGGCCGTTCAGCGGTCCGCCGCCCCGTCCGGGAGATCCCCGGAGCAGCGGCGATCCGCTGACACGCCTTGCACCAATCCGGTGACATCCGGCTGCACCATCCCGTGACAGCCGGATGCACCGTCACACCTACCCGCAGCCGGTGTTGTTCCCGCAGCTCGGGCACGTGTAGCAGGAGCCCGTGCGCTGCATCATGCCGCCGCACTGCGAGCAGGCCGGGCCGAGGTCCAGGCCGGTCGTGGCGATCCGGGCCGGCACGACGGGCGGGGTGTCGGTGAGGGCGTCGGTCGGGGCCTTGGCGGTCGCGCCGCCGTTGGACCCGCCGTTGGACCCGCCGTTGCTGGAGCCGGTGCTCGGCTCCGCGGTCGGGCCGGCGGTGTCGCCGTGGACCGACAGCGCGGTGTCCTCGGCCATCTTCCGGGCCCGGACCTCGGGGGTGAGGATCCCGAGGTCCTCCTGGGTCTCGGTGTCCAGGAACCGGGAGGCCAGCCAGCGCATGATGTAGTCGGGCATCGACTTCGCGAAGGGGATCTCCGGGTTCTGCGTGATCCCTTCCGGCTCGAAGCGCATGTAGCTGAACTTGCGCACGAGCGTCTCGAGCGGCACCCCGTACTGGAGCGCGATCGAGATCGCCGTCGCGAACGAGTTCATCATGCCGCGCAGCGTCGAGCCCTCCTTGCCGATGTCGGTGAGGAAGATCTCCCCGATCGTCCCGTCCTCGTACATGCCGGCGGTGATGTAGCCCTCGTGGCCGCCGATCGAGAACTTGTGGGTGATCGACTGGCGCTCGCGCGGCATCCGGCGGCGCTTCGGGCCGGCCTCGACCGGCGCGGGGGCGGGCTCGTCCTTGGCGTCCTGGGCGTCGGTGCGCAGCGCCTGCGCGGTCTTGGAGCCGTCGCGGTAGATGGCCAGCGCCTTGACGCCGAGCCGCCACGCCTCGAGGTAGGCGTCGGCGATGTCCTCGACCGTCGCGGTCTCCGGGAGGTTCACGGTCTTGGAGATCGCGCCCGAGATGTAGAGCTGGACGGCGCCCATCATCTTGATGTGGCCGTGGTGGGAGATCGCCCGCTCGCCGACGGCGACGTCGAACACCGGCAGGTGCTCGTCCTTCAGGCCCGGCGCGCCGACGATCGTCCCGGCCTCGTTGATGTGGGCGACGATCGCGTCAACGTCCTCCTCGGCGTAGCCCAGCGTCTTGAGCGCGAGCGGCACCGTCTGGTTGACGATCGTCATCTGCCCGCCGCCGACGAGCTCCTTGAACTTCACGAGCGAGAAGTCGGGCTCGACGCCAGTCGTGTCGCAGTCCATCAGGAAGGAGATCGTCCCGGTGGGGGCGAGCACCGTGGCCTGTGCGTTCCGGTAGCCGTGCAGCTCGCCGACCGCGACGGCGTCGTCCCACGTCTCGCGCGCGGAGCTGAGCAGCGCGTGGTCGGTGGTGTCGGCCTCGGGAATGCGGTAGGCCGCGTCGCGGTGCTTGGCCATCACGTGGTTGTGGGCGTCGCGGTTCTCCTCGTAGCGGTCGTACGGGCCCATCGCCGCGGCGATGCGCGCCGACCCCAGGTAGGCCCGGCCGGTCATGAGCGCGGTGATCGCCGCCGCGGTCGCCCGGCCCTCGTCGGAGTCATAGGGCATGCCGTTGCTCATGAGGAAGGCGCCGAGGTTCGCGTAGCCCAGGCCGAGCTGGCGGAACGCGTTGGCGTTCGCGGCGATCCCCTCGGTCGGGTAGCTGGAGGCGCCGACGATGATCTCCTGGGCGAGGAAGACGATGTCGATCGTGTGGGTGTAGGCGTCGACGTCGAAGCTGCCGTCCTCGCGGCGGAACTTCATGAGGTTCAGCGAGGCGAGGTTGCAGGCCGAGTCGTCGACGTGCATGTATTCCGAGCACGGGTTCGACGCGTTGATGCGGCCTGAGTTCGGCGACGTGTGCCAGTCGTTGATCGTCGTGTCGTACTGGACGCCCGGGTCGGCGCAGCGCCAGGCGGCCTCGGCGATCTCGCGCATGAGCTCACGCGCGCGCAGGGGCTCCCCGACCGGCTCGCCGGTCGTGCGGGCCAGCAGGCGCCACTCGCCGTCGCGCTCGACGGCCCGCATGAACTCGTCGGTGAGCCGCACCGAGTTGTTCGCGTTCTGGTACTGGATCGAGGTGAAGCCGTCGCCGTCGATCGACATGTCGAAGCCGGCGTCGCGGAGGGCCTGGGCCTTGTCCTCCTCCTTGGCCTTGCACCAGATGAACTCGCGGATGTCCGGGTGGTCGATGTCCAGGACGACCATCTTGGCGGCGCGGCGCGTCTTGCCGCCGGACTTGATCGTGCCCGCCCACGCGTCGGCGCCGCGCATGAAGGAGACCGGCCCCGAGGCGGTGCCGCCCTTGGCGAGCGGCTCGGTGGACCCGCGGATGTTCGAGAGGTTGATGCCCGAGCCGGAGCCGCCGCGGAAGATCATGCCCTCCTTGGTGTTCCACTCGAGGATCGACTCCATCGTGTCGTCGACGCTGAGGATGAAGCAGGCCGAGCACTGCGGCGTCTCCTCGAACCCGACGTTGAACCACACGGGCGAGTTGAAGGCCGCGATCTGGTGCAGCAGGATGTGGGTGAGCTCGGCCTCGAAGGCGTCGCCGTCGGCGGCGGAGGCGAAGTAGCCGCGGTCGCGGCCCCAGCCGGCGATCGTGCCGGCCACGCGCGAGATCATCTGGCGGACCGAGCGCTCGCGCTCCGGCGAGTCGAGCTGGCCGCGGAAGTACTTCTGGGCGACGATGTTCGTCGCGTTCTGGGACCAGCTGGCGGGGAACTCCACGTCGCGCTGCTCGAAGGCCACGGCGTCGCCGTGCCCGATCCGCGCATCGCGGATCTCCCACTCGACGGCGTCGAACGGGTGGACGTCCGAGGTCGTGAAGCGGCGGGCGACGGAGAGCCCTTCGCCCTGGCGGGCGGCGGCCTCGGTGAGCGTCTGACGCGGGTAGTTCATCTCGCAGTTCCTCTCTCTGCCGCCCGTTTCCCCCTGTTTGCGGCGTTCCTCGATGACGTGAGGGGGTAACAGGCGATGATCGGCTTTCGACCGGACGGAACGGCTGGGCGGGCGAGACCCGGGAAGCCGCACATCTGCGCCGCCGATCAGCGAGCGGCAGAGCCGAATTCTACCGGGTGCGGGCCGCCGGCCCGAGCCGAAAAACCCCGGTGGGTGCGGGGTCGGACGCGGCGCTTTGATAGCTAATGATTAGGTTGCTAATCTTATTCCCATGCCGCCCGCCCGCGCCGCCGCCGACTCCGACCTCGAGGCCTTCAACGCCGCGCTGGACGAGTTCCTGCGCGCCACGAGGCGCGTGCGGGGCCGGGCCGCCGTCCGCCCGCCGGGCGCGGGCGAGCTCTCCCACTCGCAGTTCCAGCTCCTCGACGGCCTCGAGCGCGCCGAGGGCCCGCTGACGCTCGGCGCCGTGGCCGAGCTCGCGGGCGTCACCCCGCCGACCGCGACCCGGATGCTCGACGGCCTCGAGCGCGAGGGCATCGTCAAGCGCGGCCGGGCCGCGGGCGACCGCCGCTGCGTGCGCATCGGCCTGACCGAGTCCGGCGCCGACGCTGTCCGGCGGGCTCGCGAGCACGCCCGCGAGCGCCGGAGCGAGATCTTCGCCGGGCTCTCGGCGGGCGAGCGGCGCCAGGCCGCGCGCGTGCTCTCGAGCCTCGCCGCCGCGCTGGAAGAGCGCGCGTGACCGACCGCGGCCGCCTGTCCCCGCACGTGAAGGCCGTCGCCGCGGTCGTCGTGATCGGGGCGATCATGTCGATCCTCGACACGACGATCGTCAACGTCGCGCTCGAGTCGATCTCGCAGGACCTGCACGCGCCGCTCGGGACGATCCAGTGGATCGCGACCGGCTACCTGCTCGCCCTGGCCACGGTCATCCCCCTGACCGGCTGGGCTGCCGAGCGCTTCGGCCCCAAGCGGGTGTGGATGACCGCGGTCACGGGTTTCGTCCTCACGAGCGCGCTGTGCGCCGCCGCCTGGAGCGCCGAGTCGCTCATCGTCTTTCGCGTCCTGCAGGGCCTGGCCGGCGGGATGATCATGCCGATCGGGATGATCACCCTGGCCCAGGCGGCCGGCCCCCAGCACATGGGCCGGGTGATGTCGATCGTCGGCGTGCCGATGCTCCTGGCGCCGGTGCTCGGCCCGGTGCTCGGCGGCGTGCTCGTCGAGCACCTCTCGTGGCGCTGGATCTTCCTCGTCAACCTGCCGATCGGCATCGTCGGCCTCGCGCTCGCCGCCCGCCTGCTGCCGTCCGCGCGGGCGCAGGGCACCGCGGGCCCGGCCACGCTGGACGTGCGCGGGCTCCTGATGCTGTCGCCCGGCGTGGCGCTGTTCGTCTTCGGACTCTCGGAGATCGCGTCGCACGGCGGCGCCACCGGCGTGGCGACCTTCGGGCCGCTCGTCGCCGGCGCCGCCCTCATCGCGGCGTTCGCCGTCCACGCCTGGCGCGCCCCGCGCCCGCTCGTCGACGTGCGCCTGCTGCGCTCGCGCGGCTTCGCCGCCGCGGCGGCCACGGTGACGCTCGTGGGCGCCGCGCTCTTCGGCGGGATGCTCCTCCTGCCGCTCTACTACCAGATCGATCGCGGCCTGAGCCCGCTGGAGGCCGGCCTGCTCATCGCCCCGCAGGGCTTCGGCGCCGCGTTCGCGATGCACTGGTCCGGGCGGATGACCGACCGGATCGGCGGCGGGCGGGTCGTCGTCGCCGGCCTGATCGTCCTCAGCCTCGGCACGCTGCCGTTTGTCTTCGTCACCGGCACGACGCCCTACTGGCTGCTGGCCGGCGCGCTCGTGATCCGCGGGGTCGGCCTCGGCTTCACGATGATGCCGGCCATGGCCAGCGCCTACGCGACCTTGCGCCACGACCAGGTCCCGCGCGCGACGCCGATGCTCAACGTCCTGCAGCGGGTCGGCGGCTCGATCGGGACCGCGGTGCTCGCGGTGGCGCTGCAGTCGCAGATCCGCGACGCGGTCGCCGGCGCCGGGGTCCCCCGGGTGCCGGGGGCGATCGAAGCGGTGCCGCCGGCCGCCCGGGCGCAGCTCGCCGACCCTGTGGCGGCGGCCTTCGCCTCCACGTACTGGTGGGCGATGGGCCTCGTGCTTCTGGCGCTGATCCCCGCGACCGTGCTCGCGCGAGCCCAGCGGGCGGCCCAGGCGCAGGCGCGGGAGGCAGCGGCCCGCGAGGCCGCGGCCGAGCTCGACGAGCGCCGCACCGAGGCGCAGCTCGCCGCGGTGGGGTAGCCCGCGCCGCCGGGCCGCTCTGCTATCAACCCCGGCCCATGCGCGTCCTGGTCATCGGCGGTGCCGGCTACATCGGAAGCATCGTCGCCTCCCAGCTCCTGGACGCCGGGCACGAGGTCGTCGTGCTCGACAACCTCTCGCAGGGCCACCGGGCCGCCGTGCACCCGGACACCGAGCTGCGCGAGGTCGACATCCTCGACGCGCCGGCGCTGACCGCCGCCGCCGGGGACGGCTTCGATGCGGCGATGCACTTTGCGGCGCTCGCGCTGGTCAGCGAGTCGGTCGCCCATCCGGAGCGCTACTGGCGCACGAACGTGTGCGGCTCGCTCAACGTCCTCGACGCGCTCCGGGCCGGGGGCGTCCCGCGCCTGGTCTTCTCCTCGACCTGCGCGACCTACGGGCTGCCGGAGTCGGTCCCGATGGACGAGTCGACGCCGACCGCGCCGGTGAACCCCTACGGCGCCACAAAGCTCACCGTGGACCGGATGATCGGCGACCACTGCGCCGCACACGGCCTGGCCGCGGTCAGCCTGCGGTACTTCAACGTCGCCGGCGCGCGCGGGCCGTTCGGGGAGGACCACGACCCCGAGACGCACCTGATCCCCAATCTCCTGCGGGCGGCGACCGGCCAGCTCGAGCGGTTCGAGATCTACGGCACGGACTACCCGACGCCCGACGGGACCGCCATCCGCGACTACATCCACGTCGAGGACCTCGGGGCTGCGCACCTGCTCGCGCTCGGCCACGCTGGCGCGGGCACGCACGACATCTTCAACCTCGGCAACGGGAACGGCTTCAGCGTGCAGGAAGTGCTCGACGTCGCGCGCGACGTGACCGGGGCCGACATCCCCGCCGTCGAGCAGCCCCGGCGCCCCGGCGACCCGCCGGCCCTCGTCGGCGCCGCGGGCAAGGCCCGCTCGGTCCTGGGGTGGGAGCCGCGCAAGCCGGGCCTCGAGACGATGGTGTCCGACGCCTGGGCCTGGCACCTGGCCCACCCGCACGGCTACGAGGAGTAGCGGCTGCGCGTGGGCCCTGCCGGCCGCCCGGCCCGCAGGGAAACCCCTAGGCCAAGTCCGCCACCGCCGCCACCGCCGCCGCCGTGACCTCCGGCAGCGGGGCGGACGCGTCGATGACGCGCCAGCGCGCCGGATCCGCGGCGGCCAGCTCGTCGTAGGCGGCGGCGACGGTCGCGAAGAAGCCGTCGCCCGCCTGCTCCAGGCGGTCGGGCGCCGCGCCGCGGTGGGCCTGCCGGGCCCGGCTCGTGGCAGCGTCGACGCGCAGGAGCAGGGTGCGGTCGGCGGCCAGCCCGCCGGTGGCGAAGGCGTTGACGGCGGCCACCGCGTCGATCCCGAGCTCGCGGCCGGCGCCCTGGTAGGCCAGTGACGAGTCGACGAACCGGTCGAGCAGGATCCAGGCGCCGCCAGCCAGGGCCGGGCGGAGGATCTCGTCGACGAGCTGGGCACGGGCCGCCGCGTAGAGCAGCGCCTCGGCGCGCGGGTCGACCCGCAGGGCCGGGTCCTTCACCAGCGCCCGAATCTGCTCCGAGGCGGCCACGCCCCCGGGCTCGCGCAGCACGAGGACCTCGGGCCCGCGCTCGCGCAGGGCGGCGGCCAGCGCGCCGGCGACGGTCGTCTTCCCGGCGCCGTCGAGGCCCTCGATCGTGATGAGGCGGCCCGGCATCGGCGTCCGGCAGGCTACCCGCCGGGCCGGGCGGCCGAGCCCGGCAGCCGTGCGAGACTGGCCCGGCCCATGCCTGGCCTGATCGACCTGCACTGCCACCTCCTCCCGGGCGTCGACGACGGGGCGCTGGACCTGGAGGACAGCGTCGCGATGGCCCGCCGCGCCCAGCGCGAAGGCATCGGCACGGTGTGCGCCACGCCGCACATCCGGGCCGACCACGACGTGCGGATCGGGGAGATCGCCGGGCGGGCCGCGGCGCTCGGCGAGGAGCTGGCCCGGCGCGAGATCCCCGTGCGGGTGCTCCCGGGCGGGGAGGTGGCGCAGGGCGCCGCGCCGAGACTGTCCGACGCCGACCTGCGCGCGGTCGCCCTCGCCGGCGGGCCGTGGGTGCTGCTCGAACCGCTGCCCGGGCCCCTCGCGCAGGGCCTCGCCGACGTCGTGGACCGCCTGGCTGCCCGAGGCTTTCGGTCCGTGATCGCGCACCCCGAGCGCCACCTCGGCCCCGACCTGTTCGAGCTGCTCGGCGACCTCGTGGCGCGCGGCGCGCTCGTGCAGGCGACCGCGGCCTACTTCGAGCCGGGCCCGCAGCAGGAGGGGATGATCGAGCTGGCCCGGCGCGGCCTCGTGCACGTGCTCGGCAGCGACGCCCACTCGTCCCACGGCGGGCGGGCCGTCCGCCTGCAAGGCGCCCTCGACGTGCTGGCGGGCGTCGAGCGCGCCGGCCCGCACGTTGAGTGGATCGCCCGCGCGGCGCCCGCCGCGATCGTCGCCGGCGAGATCCCGGCCGTCCCCTATCCGGCGGGGTAGGGCCCGACCTGCACCTGCGCGGCCAGGCGCTCCACGCTGCCCCGGTCGCCGCTGCCGAGCCCCGCGTGCAGGAAGTTGGCAGCGCCGGCGGCCGTCCCGAGCACGACCGCCTCGGCCAGGGGCCGCCCGGCGGCGACCGCGGCGCTGATCGCGCCCATCATCGTGTCGCCGCAGCCCTCCGCGCTGCCCTGCTCGAACCGCGGCGGCGCGACGGTCTGCGGTGCCGCGTCGCCGTGCAGCCACAGGGCCGGCTCGCCGCCGCGCGTGACGAGCACCGAGCGCGCGCCGGCCGCCCGCAGGCGCTCGGCCGCCGCGAGGGCCAGGGCCGGCGAGTCCACCGGGCCGGTCACGTACTCGGCGAGCTCCCACTCGTTGAGCTTCACGAGGTCGGGCTCGGCTCCGAGCACGGCGTCGAGCCGGGGGGAGGAGAGGTCGGCCAGCACCGGGACGTCGGGACGGGCGCCGCGGACGTCGGCGGCGATCGTGCCGTAGACCTCAGGGGCGAGCACGTCGGCCGGGAACCCGTTGCCGATGAAGGCCGCGTCGCACTCGAGCGACGCAGCGACCATCGTCGTGACGAGCGCGTCGAGCTCGTGGCGGGAGGGCGGCGGGGACACGGCCTGCGCGACGGCGCGGCGCCGGCCGTCGCGGCGGTCGACGACGTAGGCGCCGCTGGCGCCGGCGGTCGGCACGAGCCGCTGCTCCCCGGGCAGCCGGCGCAGCAGGGGCGCGAGCACCGCGCCGGTCTCGCCCCCGAGGAAGCCGCACAGCACGGGCTCGGCGCCCAGCTCGCCGGCCATGCGGCTGGCCCAGACGCCCTGCCCGCCGGCGTGCACGTGGACGTCGTCGCCGTTCCCCGGGTCCTCGATGGTCACGGTGAGCAGCGGGTGGGGGCAGAAGACCGCGACGCGGGGCACGCCGGGGACGGTACCCGCCGTCAGCCGACGGCGGCGGTGAGCGGCGTCGCGGCCTGGCGGGCGTGCAGCCCGGCGCCGGCGGCGGTGCCGCCGGGCGCGCCGAGGTACAGCGTGATCCGCGCGCTGAACCGCGCGGCCGGCCCGCGGGCCGGATCGGTGTTCGGGATCGGCTGGCGGATCCAGTTCCCGACGTCCCCGAAGATCTGGGCGTCGCCGGTGCACTGGGTCGTGCTCAGGCCGTCGAGGGGTCCCGCAGGGCTTGCGAGGTCCTGCCGGAAGCCGGTCGGCGCCAGCGTGGCGATGTCGGTGTCGTAGTGGTAGGAGGCGTCGACCGTCCCCTGGGGCCCGGTCGCCTGGTGCCAGGCCATCAGGCCCGGGGGCGGGGGCGGGTCTGGCCGGCCGTCGATGGGGAGGCCGCCCGGCTGCAGGCTGCTCCGGTAGGTCATGCCCGACGCCTCCGGGGAGAAGGCCAGGAAGTCGAGGATCCCCCCGATCGGGTGGACCCGCAGGTCGGTGACGACGTCGTGGCGGCCGCGGTAGAAGAGATGCGTGCGCTGCGTCAGCGGCCCGCTGTTGGCGCCGACGTAGGACCGGATCGCCCGCACGGGGCCGGCCCGGTTCGTGACGAAGGCCCCCTCGCCGGAGTCGAAGGTGTCCTCGCTGCGCCCGCAGTTGCCCGGCGCGAAGAGGTCCTTGTGGCGGTCGAGGATGTCGGCGCCGCTGGCGCCGCCGGCGGTGATCGCCAGGCCATCGGAGGCCCAGCGGTCGGCGAAGTGCCACCGGTAGGCGCTCGTTGCGAGCGTGGTGTCCTCGGGATTGGGCCCGACGCCGCGGCGGTAGGCCGCCAGCCCGGCGCCCGAGCGCAGCGCGAATCGGTAGTCGACGTAGCGCCGGCCGGCGGAGGGGACGAGCCGGGAGCCCTTGCGCGCGAGGAACAGGTGCAGGTAGCCCGTGCGCCCGGTGATCGGGTCGGTCACGGCGATCCGCTTCAACGAGCTGGCCACGACGCTGCGCGGCGGCCGCGAGGCGGGCAGCGGGCGCCGGCCGCGGCGGGCGGGCATCGCGCCGCCGAGGTCGCCGGCCATGAAGGCCAGCTCGTCGTCGGCATCGAGGCGCCGGTCGGGGTCGGCGCCCGTGAGCGTGCCGGGGTCCGCGTAGGCGCTCACCGTCAGGTGCCCGGAGCTGAAGGCGCCGGCATAGAGCCGGGCGAGATCGAGCTGCACCTTCTCGTCGACCTGGATCGGGACCTGGACCCAGCGGCCGCCCCGTACGGCGTAGCCGACGGCGCGCTGCACCCACACGGGCGGCGGCTGCCCGAGCCGGGCTCCGGTGATGACGACGGGATCCTCGGCGCGCAGGCCGGCGACCCACGGCTTCGGGGCGGCCGCGGCAGCGGGTCCGGCCACGGCGAGCGCGGCGGCGGCGGCGAGGGCGGCGCCAGCGCCGCGCCGCAGAGTCGAGCGATCCATGCCCCAGAAGTGTCGGCGCCCGGCGCCCGGCGCGCAACGTGCAGGCCGCGGCCTGGACGGATCCCCGGCCCCGCCTCGCCACCATCTAGGGTGAGGGCATGGCCGGGCCCGCCGCCGTCGAGGAGCATCCGCACGCCGCCGCCGTGCTCGGCCCGGCACTGGCGCCCGGGGGCTCGCCGTCGCACGCCTACCTCTTCCACGGGCCGGCGGGGGCGGGGAAGCGGGCGGCGGCGCGGGCCGTCGCCGCCGCGCTGCTCGCCGAGGGCGCCGCCGATCCCGAGGCCGTGGCCGCGCGGGTGCAGCGCGGCAGCCATCCCGATCTCACCTGGGTGCGCCCGAGCGGCGCCCGCGAGCTGCTGGTCGGCGACGTCGACGAGGCGGTCGTGGCGGCGGCGGCCCGCACGCCCTTCGAGGCCCGCCGCCGGGTGTTCGTCATCGAGCGCGCCGACACCATGGTCGACGCGGCTGCCAACCGCATGCTCAAGACGCTCGAGGAGCCGCCCGCCTACGCGCACCTCATCCTCCTCACCGACCGCCCCGACGAGGTCATGGAGACTGTCGCCTCCCGCTGCCAGTCGGTGCGCTTCGACGCGCCGGCGCCCGACGCGGTCGGCGCCCGCCTCGAGGCCGCCGGCGCCGAGCCGGCCGCCGCGGCGGCCTGCGCGCGGCTCGGGCTCGGGAACGCCGAGCGGGCCGCCGCGCTCGCGCTGGGGGACGGCCCGGCGCTGCGCGCCGCCGCCGAGGCCTTCGCCGCCGCGCCGCTGGCCGGCGAGGCCGTGGCCCGCCGGGCCTGGGAGCCGCTGCTCGCGGCCGCGCGGGCGGCCGCCGCCGCGCCGTCGACACCCGCCGGGCCGAGCAGGAGGCCGACCTCGAGCTGCTCCCCAGGCGCGAGCGGCGCAAGCGCGAGACCGAGCACACGGCCGAGCGCCGCCGCCTGGAGCGCCGGACCCGGACGGCGACGCTCGACCTTGGCCTGCAGGTGGCCGGCCAGTGGTACCGCGACCTCGCCTGCCTGGCCTGGGGTGCCGAGGAGCTCGTCCACGCCACCGACCGCCTCGGCGCCCTGCGCGCCGCCGCCGCGGACGCGCCCGACGCCGATCGGCTGCGCGCCGCCGTCGAGCTGGTCGAGGAGACGCGCCAGCGCTTCGCGTTCAACGTCGACGAGGACCTGGCCTGCGAGGCGCTGGCCTGCCGGCTCGAGGAGGCCCTGGGCACCGCGGCGTAGGCGCGGCGCCTACGCCGCGCCGATCGGCCCGAGCCGCGGCTCGCAGCCGTGCAGCGCGAAGTTCCCGAAGGCGTTGAGGACGGCGTGGCCCGGGCCGTGGAAGTCGGCCGAGCCGGTGGTGAGCAAGCCGAGCTCGGCGGCCCGGCGAGCGAGGAAGCGCGCCTGCTCTGCGGTGTGCAGGACGTAGAACGCCTCCACGCCGTCGATCCCAAGCTCGGCGAAGTGGTCGAGGCGGTCCGAGACCTCGGCCTCCGCGGTCCCGGCCCGCTCGAACGGATGGGCCCAGACGGCCACGCCACCGGCCGCGTGGATCGCGGCCGTTGCGGCGGCGACCGACGGCGCGTCACGCGGGACGAATCCGGGCGCGCCGGGGACGAGGTAGGCGCCGAAGAACGAGCCGGGCTCGGCCGTGCCCTCGGCGGCCAGCCTGGCCGCGTTCTCCGGGGCCGCGAGCACCGCCTCGGCCAAGTGCGGGCGCCCGAGGACCTCGCCGGCCGCGCGCCGGGCATCCAGCCCGGCCCGGTCGATCGAGAGTCCGTCGTCCTCCAGCCGCCGGCACATGGCCTCGATCCGCCCGTCGCGGTCGGCTCGCGAGGCGGCCAGCAGCTCGCCCAGGCCGGCGTGGCCCGGGTCGACCAGGTAGCCGAGCACGTGGTGCTCGCCGTCGTCGAGCGCCGAGATCTCCACGGCCGGGACGACGCGCACGCCGAGCCGCGCCCCGGCGGCCAGCGCCTCCGGCACCCCGGCGACCGTGTCGTGGTCGGTCAGGGCGGTGAGCGTGACGCCGGCGTCGCGGGCCGCCGCGATCACCGCGGCGGGCTCGAGCTCGCCGTCGGACCGCGTGGAGTGCGACTGGAGATCGAACGCGGGCCCGCGGGGCACGGGCTCGCCGCCGGGCACTAGCGCTTGACGATGATCGTCTGGCGCATGTCGTCGTGGAAGGTGCAGAGGATCCGGTAGGTCCCCGCGACGGTGAACTTGCGCTTGTAGACGAAGTTCGTCGCGGCGGGATCGGACTGGAATCCCTTGGCGCCCTTCGGGTGGGCGCCGAGCTTGACGTCGTGCGTGTCGCCCGCGTCGGTCGGCCAGACCCAGCGCACCGAGTCGTTGCGCTTGATGGTCAGCTTCAGCGGCAGGTAGAAGTTGTCGCCGATGGTGGCTCGGTAGGTCTTCGGCTTGCGCGTGGCGCCGTCGGCGCTCACGACGGCTCCGCCGGTCAGGGCGGTGGCGGCGAGCGCGGCGATGGCGAGGGCGATGGGGCGGGGCATGTCGTCGGTTCCCTTCGTCGGGCGGGCGGCGGACGGCGGGCCCGCCGCCCGGCACACGGTGTGCCGGACGGCGGCCAGCCGGGGCGCTGCCCCTTACTTCTTGTAGTTGACCAGCGGCGTGACCGTCTTGCCGCCGACCTTGATCCCGGACGCGTGCGGGTGCTGCTTCCAGGTGGTCGGCACCTTCGCGGCCTTCTGGGCGTCCGTGTCGGTCGGGGACGCCAGCCATCCGGCGGCCTCGATCAGGGCGCTGGCGTCCTCGGTGTTCTGCGCCGGGCCGGGGCACGACGGGAACACGGCGGGGTTGGCCGCCGGGACGTTGGGCTGGTCGGCGCCCAGGCCGGTGTTGCCGGAGAAGCAGTTCTCCGTGCCGCTGCCGTCGTAGAACAGGCCGCGACCGTTCAGGTCCGTCCCGTTCAGGCCGAACGCGTTGCCGCTGATCCGGTTCTTCCGGAGCACGGCGGCCTCGCGGATCTCCTTCGCCTGGGCGAGGAGCTTGGCCTTCGCGGCGCCGGTCTTGGTCGCCGCCTCCTGCTCGAGCTTGTCAGCGTCGCCCGGCAGGGTGAACTGCTGGACCAGGCCGGCCCCAACGAGCCAGTTCCCGAAGATCTGGTTGTTGGTGATCTGGTGGTCCTGGCCGCCGAACAGCAGGATGCCCGTGCCGATCGGGTAGCCGCCGAGCCCGGAGGCCTCCTTGCGGAGCTTGAACGGCGCCCCGCCGTAGTAGTTGTAGTTGTTCCAGAAGATGCGGTTGCGGGTGATGACGTTCGTCACCGGCGGCGGGTACTTCTCCGACGACAGCGCGTTCGGCACGATGCCCACGCCGTTGTTGAAGAAGTCGCTCTTCGTGATGGTCACGTAGCGCATGTTCGTGCCGGACCAGCCGAGCACGTTGCCCCACGCCGACAGGTTCGTGGCGACCGACCGCTTGGGCTTGACCTGCGGGGGCGTCTGCCCGATGTAGAAGCCCGAGTCGTTGTTGTAGTACGCCTCGGAGTTCGAGATCGTCCCGCCCTTGGTGTTGAAGGCGTAGACGCCGTAGGTGCCGTTGCCCTGGGCGATCAGGTGCGTGAACGTGTAGCCGTCGGCGTTGACGACGAAGAACCCGTTGCCGGAATAGCCCTTCGTGGCGAAGCCGTTGACCGTCACGTCGTCGGACCCGTTGATGATGAAGCCGTTCTGCTTCCCGCGGGAGTCGATGAAGACCTTGCCGGGCTTCTTCGGGTCGCCGATGATGCGGATGGCGTCCTTGGCGTGCCCGGTGACCGAGAAGCCGATCGACTTCGTCGGCTTGTACGTGCCGGCGGCGACCCGGATCGTGTCGCCGGCGCGGGCGGCGTCGATCGCCTTCTGGATGTTCTTGTACTTGCAGCCGCGCTTGCAGACCTTCAGCGTGGCGGAACCGCCGGGCCGCGGCTTGGGCTTGCCCGGGTCGGTGGGCTGGGGATAGTCGACGGCGCTCGCGGCCGCCGGCGCCAGCAGCGCGACGGCGGTGGCCGCCGTCAGTGCGCGGGTGAGACGCATGTGGTGCTCTCCTCCTGTTGGGGTGTCGTGACGTTCCTCATGGCGAAGCGATGTACCAGCCGGCCATGCCCATGTCCTGATGGCTGAACACGTGGCAGTGATACAGCCAGCGGCCCGGGTTGTCCTCGGTGAACTGCGCCGTGACGACCTCGTTGGGGCCGAAGCCCGGGTCGTCGACGTAGGTGCCGTTCGGATCCTTCCAGCGGTGCCCGTGCAGGTGGAACGTGTGGTAGTTGTTGTCGCCGCCGATCGAGTGGATCGCGACGCGCTGGCCGACCTTCGCCCGGATCGTCGGCGTGTTGCCGACGAACGACCGCCCGTTGACCGCCATGAAGTTCTTCGGGAGGCCGCCGGTGACCTGCGGGGGGAAGCTGTGGAACACCAGCACCTGCTCGACGTCGGGCCCCGGCACGCCCTTCGGCCGGATGATGAGCGCGCCGAACAGGCCGCGGAAGGCGTTCATCGTGTGGTTCGGGCCGTGGTCGTGGTAGGGCCAGACGCCGACGGACTCGGGCGTGCACTCCCACGTGTAGGTGAACTCCTCGCCCGGGGCGATGAAGCCGCCCGCGCGGGTGAAGGCGCCGAGGTAGGCGCCGTCGTACTCCGGGTTGTACTTCACGCCGTGCGGATGCAGGGTGAGGGCCTGGTTGAACTTCTGGTCGGCGTTGCGGAAGTGGCAGCGGATGACGTCGCCGACCTCCGCGGTCATGACCGGGCCGGGCATCGTCGGCTTGCCGATCGGCGTGGCGAAGCCCTCGGAGTAGAGCTGGTACACGAGGGCGTTGAACGTGCTCTTGCCGGCGACCTTGCGGTTGTGCCACTGGTCGAAGCCGGTCGGGATGATGTTCCAGCGAACCGACCGGGCGGCGATCCAGTACTCGCGGACCTGGCCGCCGGGCTGCGGCTCGGGGGTGGGGAACTTCGAGGAGTCGATCGGCTCCTTGGCGGAGGCGGGCTTCTTGATGGCCGCCGCGGCGGCGTCGACCTTCGCGACGTCCTGCTGCGTCTTGACCTCGATGACCTGGTCGCCGAGCACGCAGAGGATGGCGCCGGCACCGCCGGCCTGGAGGAAGGAGCGTCGATCGAGACGTGGGTTCATTTCAGGCAGCCGCCTCGCAGACGGGGACGTGGGCTGGGAGCATGGCGATGGGGATGCGCAGCCCGGCTCCCCCGCGGGCCGGATGCTCGCGCGCGGCGGCGAGCCTACCAGCAGGCACGGGGTCGGGACGCAGGTTCATGGGGGTGGATCTCTCTCCGATCGCGGGCCCGGCACCGACGGCCCGACCCGCGTCTGGAGCACTCTAGCTAGTTGTCCAACTACTCGCGCCGATTCCCGTAGGATGCCGCCGAATGGCGACCGAGCGCAGCGGAAGGCAGGACCGCGCCGAAGCGCGCCGCGAGCGCATCCTGCGCGCGACGCTGGAGGTGATCGGCGAGGCGGGAATCGCCGCCGTCACCCACCGGGCGGTCGCCGGGCGCGCCGACGTGCCGCTCGGGTCGATGACGTACTACTTCGCCTCCAAGGACGACCTCCTGCGGGAGTCGCTGCTCCTGTTCGTCGAGGAGGAGGTCGTGCGGCTGCACGCCCTCGCCGAGTCGATCGTCGGCAGCGGCCTCACGGTCGAGCAGATCGCGCAGGCCTTTGCCGAGGAGCTCGCCAGCCACGCGCATGCCGAGCGCGTCCTGACCGTCGCGCAGTTCGAGCTCTACCTCGAGAGCGCGCGCAACGAGGCGCTGCAGGCCGCCGCGGCCCGCTGCTTCACGGCCTACGAAGACGTCACCGAGGCCGCGCTGCGCGCGGTCGGCGTCGAGGACCCGGGTGCCACTGCGCTCTTCGTCGCCCTGAGCGACGGCCTGGCGCTGCGCCGCCTCGCGGCGCCCGGGCTCGTGCAGCCGGAGCTGCGCGACGGGCTGCTCCAGCTCATCCGGTCGCTGCCGGGCGCGGCCGCGGCAGACTGAGCGCGGCGCGACCGCCGCGCTCAGTCGCGCACGAGGGCGACGTCGCGGCCTACTCGGCCGGCGCGGCCATCGCGACCACGGCGAACATGGCGCCCTGCGGGTCGACGAGGACGGCGAGCCGCCCGATCGGGATGTCGATGGGCCCGAACGCGAGCGTGCCGCCGAGCTCCTTGACCTTCGCGACGGCGGCGTCGCAGTCCTCGACCGCGAAGTAGGCCAGCCAGTTCGGCGGCATCTCAGCGGGCCACTGGTCGTTCATCTGGATCATCCCGGCGACCATGTCGTCGCCGAGCATCCAGGTCGTGTAGGGCATGTCGCCCATGGGCTGGTCGTCGCCGCGCCAGCCGAACACGGGGCCGTAGAACGACTTGGCCGCCTCGGTGTCTCGCGACTGCAGCTCGTTCCACGTCAGCGCGCCGGGCTCGTTGACCCGCCCGGCCCCGATGTGATCGCGCGCCTGCCAGACGCCGAAGGCGGCGCCCGAGGCGTCGGTGAAGACCGCCATGCGGCCGACGGTCATCACGTCCATCGGCTCGACGATCGCCGACCCGCCGGCCTCCGTGACCCGGGCCGCGGTGGCGTCGGCGTCGGCGGTCGCGATGTAGGTCAGCCACACGGTCGGCTGCCCCTCGGACATGTGCTGCATCATCCCGGCGACCGGCTGGCCGCCGAGCATGCACATCCGGTAGCCGCCGGCCTCGGGCGGCCCGGGCTGGATGTCCCACCCGAACAGGGCGGAGTAGAAGGCAGTGGAGGCTTCGACGTCGGGGGTGCCGAGGTCGACCCAGGAAGGCGTCCCGGGGGCGTAGCTGGTGCGCTCGGACATTGCGGGCGGACTCCTTGCGTCGGGGGTGGAGTGATCCGATCACGCCAGCCGGCCCGGCGCAAGGGGGAGCGCCGTTCGTTCACGGCTGCGCCACGCCGTGTCGATCTCCGACGCGAGCTGCGCGGCGGTCGCCGAGGCGCGGGGGCGCCGCTCGTCACCTGCGACGCGCGCCTCGCGTCCGTGGGCGCGATCCGGGCCGAGGTCGAGCTGTTCGGCTGACCGCCCGTGCCGCGCGGGCTCCGTGGTCGCGCGCCCGGCCCGCGGCAAGGGCGGCGAGCCCGAGGCCGGCCAGCGGCACCGCAGCGAGGAGCGTCTCCTCGACCGGCAGGCCCAGGATGTGGGCAAGGATCATCGGCCCGCGGCTCCGCGGGCCGGGCCGCTAGGCGCCATCGCCGGCGCGCTGCTTCGCGTAGGTGTCCCGGCAGCCTTCGCGGCAGAAGTAGAACCGTTCGCCGCCGATGTCGAGGTGCAGGCTCGCCTCGGCAGCGACGACCTCCATCCCGCAGATGGGGTCGATGGCGATCTGCACCGCCGTTGGCAGCGGGCCCGCGACAGCCTCGCCGGCGGGCTCGGCGGGCGCTGGAGCGCGGTCGGAGCGCCCGGCCACGAGCTCGGCGAGGATCGCGATCGCCACGTCCCCTGGGGCGCGCGCCCCGATGTCCAGGCCGGCCGGGGTGTGCACGGCCGCCCGCCGGTCCTCGCCGACGTCGAGGGCCGCGAGGACCGCGGCGCCGCGCACGGGGCTCGCGACGAGGCCGACATAGCCCACGCCGGCCTCCAGCGCGCGCGTGAGCAGGGCCTCCTCGTCGTTGCCGTGGGAGGCGACGATCACCGCGGCGTCGGCGGCGTCCGGCACGACGGCGGCCGCCTTGCCGCGCAGGACGGCGTACCCCGCGGCCTGCGCGACGCCCTCGAGCGCGATGGCGATCGGCGTGTCGCCGGCGATGACGATCCGGGGCGCCGGGAGCTGCGGGTCGAGGAAGACCTCCAGCGTGCCGCCGCTCAGGCACGGGTTGTGGGCGACGGCGACCCCGTCCTCGGCGGCGGGCTCGCCGCCGTCGGGCGGGGCGTCGGGCACGATCCGCAGCACGACCGCTTCGCCCGTCTCCAGCGCGCGGGCGGCATGGAGCCGCACCGAGGTCTCGGCGCACGTGCCGCCGACGAAGCCCTCGATCGTCCCGTCGGCGAGCACGAGCGCGGTGTTGCCCGGCCGGGCGCTCGTCGGGCGCACGGCGCGGACGACCGTCGCCTGCACGAACGGCTGGCGCTCGGCGGCGAGGCGCTGCATCCGCTCGGCGAGGTCGCGCCCGATCACCGGCCCGCCCCCGGCGTGGCGCTGCTCCAGCCCGTGCGCCTCAGCGAGGCGAGGCCGGCGGGGCATTCCTCGGTTGCAGCCACCTGCCGTCTCCCTCCCTCGGGGCGCGCGGAATCCGACGCCGCCGGATGACTATGGCCCGCGCACGCTGGCCCGTCAAGGACACCTGGGCGATCGCTCAGGGCCCGGCTCCCGGCGGGCCGCCGCGCAGGGTGCGCGGGTCGACCGACTCGTCGACCGCCACCACGTTGACCGTCCGGCAGCGGCCGCAGCGGATCCGCACCCGCTTGCTCATGTACTGCGGGTCCATGCTGGCGGCCAGGACGTTCGCGCACGACACGCACACGTAGTCGTCGGGACCGTTGCCGCTGAAGACCGGCCGCGCGGGGTCCTCCTGCACCGCCGTCCCGCCGCCGAGCGGCACCTCGCCCTCGCGGACCTCGCGCATCGTCTTGGTCGCCATCGCCGTGTCGTCCCGTTTCGCGCCAGCCGGCGACCGTCACATCGTGGCCAGCCGCTGGGTGAAGTCCTTGATCAGCGCGTCGAGCACCGTGCTCACGACGCCCTCGCCCATCGACGCCGCCTTGCCGCTGATCTGCGCCGCGGTGTGGACCGTGCCGCCGTCGCCCTGCAGCTCGAACACGACGTCGGCGTTGGCGAAGCCCTGGCCGCCCGCCTCGCGCGACTTGATCTTCAGCACGGCGCGGTGGGCGGCCTCGTCCTTCTCGGCGACCTCGACCGTGCCGGTGAAGGTCATCGACATCGCGCCCATGCGCACGAGGATCTCGGCCTTGACCAGGTCGGGCGAGACCGCCTCCAGGACCTTGCCGCCTTCGACGCATGGGATCACGCGCTCCAGGTCGGTGATCGCCGTCCAGTTCTCGTCGATCGGCTTGCCGGTCGTGAAGGGGTGATCGAGCTTCACCATCGGGGTTCTCCTTCGTCGTGGGTGCGGGGTAGGGGCGGGCGGCGGCGCGGGGCGCCGCCGGGCCGCGGATCAGCCGGGGCGCAGCGTCGCGCTGACCGCGACCTCGACCTCGTCGGCGACCTTGAGCGTTCCGAAGAGGATCGAGAACGGCTTGATGCCCCAGGCCGACTGCGTGACGATCGCGCTGCCGGTGATGGCGCCGTCGGGCGCGAGCGCCAGCTCGAACGCGATCGGGCGGTGCGTGCCGCCGAGCTCGAGCTCGCCCTCGACGTGCAGGCGGCCAGGCTCGTCCCCGGGCGTGATCGCCGTGGAGCGGAACTCGATCGCGGTGCGCTTGAGGACGTCGTCGTCGATCGACTGCTTGATGCTGGCCTTCTCCTCGTCGCCCAGCGCCTGCATGCCGCCCGAGCCCTCGAGGACCTCGAGCGAGCTCGCGTCCGCCGTGAGGGCGATCCCGGCCGGGATCCCGTCCGCGCCGACCTGCACCGTGGCCTCCCACGCTGTCACCGCGATCACGAGGTTGTGGCCGGCTTTCGCGGCCGCACCGGTCTTGCCCGTCTTGACCGTGAGCGCGGCCTGGTCCGGGCCGAGGGTGTAGGTGCCGGCGTCGATCGACATGCGCGCGCTCAGTCCGTGTAGACGGCCTGGGCGTCGAGGCCGCCCTCGACGCCGGGGGGCAGGGCGCCGGTCCCGTGGGCGTAGAGGGCGATGTCGGCGATCGTCTGGGACTGCGGCTCCGCGCCGGGGCTGACGAACGCGCCGTCGCGCCACTCGAGCTGCTCGGCGGGCGTCGCGAGCGCCACGCCGGCGATCAGCCGTGCCTTGGCCAGGATCTTGTCGCTGGCGCTGGCGATCGCCGCGGAGGCGCCGGGCGACGGGCTGGTGTTGAAGCCGTGCCCCGTGCCGAACCGGTTCGTGTCGGCCGGGACGACCTTCACGTCGAGCGCCGGGACGCCGAGCTCCTGCGCGACCTGCTCGGCGTAGCGGCTCTCGTTGCCATCGGGCTCGGTGGTCAGGCTCAGCACCATCTTGCCGGTCGGATGGATGCGCAGGAAGACCGCGCGGTAGGCCTCATCGGACATGGCTCACGCTCCTCTCGGGGATGGGTCTGGGTTCGGGGCCGGCGGCTGCTCCTGCGCCAGGCGCTGGCGCTCCTGGTGGGCCGTCAGGGCGTTGTGATCCTCGCGGTCGCAGAAGGCCGGCTGGGGGCCGCCGAGCGGGTGCGGGGGCACCGCCGGGCGCTCGCAGCCCGGGTAGATGCAGGTCTTCGCCGGCGGGTCGGTCATGGCCGTCCTTTCACCGGGTCCATCCCGGCGTCGTGTTGCCGCGGCTCGGCCCGTAGCCGCTCGGCATCGCCACCGAGCTGCCCGGGACCGGCGTCGCGCTCGCCCACGGCTCATCGGGCTCGGCCTCCGCGGCCGGCGGCGGCACGGCCGGGCCGGCGCCGGCGGCGGACGGGACGCCCCGGGGGGCGGCGATGGCCTCGACGACCTCGTCGAGCGCGCCGAGCGTGTGCCCGCTCACCAGCGCGTCGCAGTGCTGCAGCGCTGCGGCCATCCCGCCGGCCTGAGGGGAGAACCCGGTGGCGGCGGCACGCGGGTTGACCCAGACGATCCGGTAGGCCAGTCGGGCGAGGCGCTCCATCTCCCGGCCCACGACGGCGGGGTCGCCCCGCTCCCAGCCGTCGGACAGGATCACGATCACCGCGCCGCGGGCCATGCCGCGCCGGCCGTGGCGGTCGTTGAAGGCCTTGAGCGCGTCGCCGATGCGCGTGCCGCTGGACCAGTCGGGGGCCGCCGCGACCGCCCGCTGCAGCGCGCGCTCGGGGTTGCGCGAGTGAAGCGACCGGGTCAGGCGGGTCAGCCGCGTCGCGAAGACGAACGCCTCGGCGTGCGGGCCGGCGCCGGCGGCACAGGTCAGGAACTGCAGGTAGGCGCGTGCGTAGGGCTCCATCGAGCCCGAGATGTCGAGCAGCAGCACGAGGCGGCGGGGGACGACGCGCCGGCGCCGGCGGGCCAGGCGGATCGGGTCGCCCGCGGTGCGCAGGCTCCCCCGCAGCGTGCGCCGAAGGTCGACGTGCTCGCCGTGGCGGGCGCGCTCGCGCCGCCGCGTCCGCCGGGCCGGCGTGGCGATGCGCAGGCGCTCCATCAGGCGGCGGATCTCGATCAGCTCGCCCGGCTCGAGCGCGTCGAAGCGCTTGGCGCGCAGCACCTCCTCGGCGCTGGGGGCCACCGGAACGGCGACGTCGCGCTCGGGACCCTCCGGGCCCGGAGGCGACGGCGCCGCGAAGGCGTCGCTGGCGGGCGGCGCGTCCGCGCCGGCGCCAGGCCGCTCGTCCGGCGGCGGGCCGGCGGGCCGCTCGTCGGGCGGCGCCGGGGCGCGCTGGAGCTCCTCTGCCTCGAGCCCGGGCGGCGCGTCGGCCGCGCCGAAGACCGAGGCGAACACGGCGTCGAAGGCCGGGACCTGCGCCGAGCCCGACACCAGCGCCGAGCGGGCCGTCCAGTACAGGCGCCGGCGCGTGATGGGCTTCACGAGCGCCAGCGCGTCGGCGAAGCGCGCCGCCCGCTCCGCGGTGACCGGGACGCCGGCCGCGTGCAGGCGGCGCGCGAAGGCGGCGGCCAGCGCCGGGAGGTCAAGCTCGATCGTCTCGACGGTGAACGGCTGCTCGGGCATCGGGCCGCGCGTCACTCCCCCGCGCCGACGAGCGACTCGAGCCCGGCCTCGCGCAGCACGGCCTGGTCCTCGCTGTACTTGAGCACCGACCCGAGCGTGCGGTCGATCGCCGCCGCGTCGAGCCGCGCCACGCCCAGCAGCTCGAGCGCGGCCAGCCAGTCGATCGCCTCGGCGATTCCGGGCGGCTTCTGCACGTCGCTGCCGCGCATCCGGGCCACCGCGCTGACGACCTGCACGGCCAGCGAGTCGGACGACCCCTTGACGCGGCGGCGGACGATCTCGACCTCGCGTTCCGGGCTCGGGTAGTCGATCCACTGGTACAGGCAGCGGCGCTTGACCGCGTCGTGCAGGTCGCGCGTCCGGTTCGACGTGAGCACGATCACCGGCGGGTGCGTGGCGCGGATCGGCCCGAGCTCGGGGATCGTGACCGTCGCCTCCGCCAGCAGCTCGAGCAGGAAGGCCTCGAAGTCGTCGTCGGCGCGGTCGATTTCGTCGATCAGGAGCACCGCGGGCCGCGGGCCGGGGTGCTCGAGCGCCTGCAGCAGGGGGCGGCGGATGAGGTAGTCCGGGCCGAAGAGGCCGGCCTCGGTGAGCGCCTCGCCGGTCGCGTCGGCCAGGCGGATGCTCAGGAGCTGGCGCGGGTAGTTCCACTCGTAGAGCGCCTCGGCGGCGTCGATCCCCTCGTAGCACTGCAGCCGCACGAGCGGGGTGTCGAGCACGAGCGCCAGGGCCTTGGCCGCCTCGGTCTTGCCGACCCCGGCCTCGCCCTCGAGCAGCAGGGGCTGGGGGAGGCGCAGGCTGAGGAACATCCCGGTCGCGAGGCCCTCGTCGACGAGGTAGTCGACCTCCGCCAGCCGGCGCGCGAGCGTCTCGACATCGGGCACGAGGTGGCGGATCTCGCCCTCCGCCGTGCCCGTGGCCTCCCGGGGGCTCATGCCGGCCCGCTCACTGCGGCGGCTCGGGCCGGCCCTGCATGGCGGCCCACACGCGGGCCGGCGAGCAGGGCATGTCGATGTGGTCGACGCCGTGGGTCTCGTGCAGCGCGTCGATGACCGCGTTGACGATCGCCGGCGGCGAGCCGACGTTGGGCGACTCGCCGACGCCCTTGGCCCCGAGCGGGTGGTGCGGGCAGGGGGTGACGGTCTCGCCGAGCTCGAACGTCGGGCATTCCAGCGCCGTGGGGATCTGGTAGTCCATGAACGACGAGTTCAGGCAGTTGCCCTCCTCGTCGAACGTGATGACCTCCATGAGCGCGATGCCGATCCCCTCGGCCAGCCCGCCGTGGATCTGGCCGTCGACGATCATCGGGTTGATCCGCACGCCGCAGTCGTCGACCGCGATGAAGCGCCGGATCTTCACGTGCGCCGTGTCCGGGTCGATGTCGACGACGGCGATGTAGGCGCCGTAGGGGTAGGTGAGGTTCGGCGGGTCGTAGATGACCTGCGCGTCCAGGCCGCCCTCCATGCCCTCGGGCAGCGCCTCGCCGCTGTAGGCGCGGACCGCGATGTCCTCGATCAGCGCCCCCTGCTCCGGGTCGCCCTTCACGTACCAGCGGCCCTTCTCCCAGGCCAGGTCCTCGGGCCGGGTCTCGAGCATCGTGGCGGCGATCAGGCGGGCGCGGTCGCGCACCTTGCGCGAGACGACCGCGACCGCCGCGCCCGACACCGGGGTCGAGCGGCTCCCGTAGGTGCCCAGGCCGTAGGGGGAGCGGTCGGTGTCGCCGTGGCGGACCTCGACGTCCTCGGGCGGGATGCCGAGCTCCTCGGCGACGATCTGGGCGAAGGTCGTCTCGTGGCCCTGGCCCTGGGTCTGGGCGCTCAGGCTCACGACCGCCTTGCCGGAGGGGTGCACGCGCAGGTCGGCGCCGTCGTTCATCGACATCCCGAGGATGTCCATGTGCTTGCGCGGGCCGGCGCCGACGCCCTCGGTGAAGAACGCGACGCCGATCCCCATGAGCTCCCCGCGGGCGCGCTTCTCGGCCTGCTCGCGGCGCAGGTCCTCGTAGCCGGCGATGTCCATCGCGACCCGCATCGTCTCGGCGTAGTTGCCCGAGTCATACGTCCAGCCGGTCGTCGTCTCGTAGGGGAACTGCTCGGGGCCGATGAAGCTGCGCATGCGCAGGTCGACTTGGTCGACACCCATCTCGAGCGCCAGCGCGTTGACCATGCGCTCGACGAGGTAGACGGCCTCGGTGATGCGGAACGAGCAGCGGTAGGCCACCCCGCCCGGCGCCTTGTTCGTGTAGACCGCCTTGACCTTCACGTGGGAGGCCTGCAGGTCGTAGGACCCGCAGCAGATGTGGAAGAAGCCGGCGGGGAACTTCGTCGGCTGCGCGGTCGAGTCAAAGGCGCCGTGGTCGGCGATCACGTCCACCTTCAGGCCGGTGACCTTCCCGTCCTTGGCGCAGATCGACGAGCGCATGATGTAGTCGCGGGCGAAGCCGGTCGAGGTGAGGTTCTCGGTGCGGTCCTCGACCCACTTGACCGGGACGCCGGCGACGATCGAGCCGGCGATCGCGCAGACGTAGCCGGGGTAGATCGGCACCTTGTTCCCGAAGCCGCCCCCGATGTCGTTGCACATGATCCGGATCATGTGCTCGGGCAGGCCGGCGACGTGCGCGTAGACGGTGCGGTGCACGTGCGGGGCCTGGTTGCCGTTGTAGATGTCCAGCTGGCCCGTCTCGGGGTTGAAGTCGGCGATCATGCCGCACGTCTCGAGCGGCGCCGGGTGGCAGCGCGGGTAGATGATGTCGCGCGTCACGACCGTGTCGGCCTCGGCGAAGACGCGCTCGGTGGCCGCCTCGTCGCCGGCCTCCCAGGTGGGGCTCGCGAGGTTGTCGCGCTGGCCTTCCTTGTCGTCGCGGATCAGCGGCGCCTCGGGGTCGAGGGCCGTGCGGGCGTTGACGACCGCGGGGAGCGGGTCGTACTCGACGTCGATGAGCTGCAGGGCGTCGCGGGCCGAGTACTCGTCGGTCGCGATCACGAAGGCGACCTCCTGGCCCTGGAAGCGGACCTTGTCCCCGGCGAGGACCGCCTGGGTGTCGTAGGAGATCGTCGGCATCCAGGCCAGGCCGAGCGTCTCGAGGTCCTTGGCCGTGACGACCGCGGCGACGTTCGGGTGCGCCAGCGCCTTGGAGGTGTCGATGGAGACGATGCGCGCGTGGGCGTACGGGCTGCGCAGGATCGCGCCGTGCACCATGCCCGGCAGGCGGATGTCGTCCAGGTAGGTCCCCTGGCCGCGGATGAAGCGCGCGTCCTCCTTGCGCTTGAGGCGGCCGAAGCCGATGGGCCGCTCGGTGTCCGGGCTCGGCAGGTTCTCGACGGTTGCCATCGATCAGGCCTCCTGGTTGGCGGCGTCGTGCTCGGCGGCCCAGCGGACCGCCGCGACGATGTTCTGGTACCCGGTGCAGCGGCAGATCGAGCCGGAGATCGCGGTGCGGATCTCGAGGTCGGTCGGGTCGGGGTTCTCGTCCAGCAGCGCCCGGCTGGTCATGAGCATCCCGGGCGTGCAGAACCCGCACTGCAGCGCGTGCTTCTCGTGGAAGCCCTGCTGGACCGGGTCGAGCCGGCCGTCGACCTCGAGCGACTCGACCGTGCGGATCTCGTGCCCCTCGCACATCACCGCCAGGGTGGTGCAGGACTTGACCGGCTTGCCGTCCATCAGCACGACGCAGGCGCCGCAGTTGGACGTGTCGCAGCCCCAGTGGGTGCCGGTGAGCCCGGGCGTGTCGCGGATGAAGTGCACGAGCAGCAGCCGCGGCTCGATGTCGCGCGTCACGGGGGCGCCGTTGATCGTGATCGTCACCTGCATGGTCTAGGCCTCCTGGTGCAGCGCGCGGGCGGCGGCCCGGCGCAGGGCGCGGGTGGTCAGGGCGCCGGCGAGGTGGCGCTTGTAGTCGGCCGGCCCGCGGCCGTCCGCTGTCGGAGAGCAGTCCTCGGACGCGATCGCGCCGGCCTGGGCGAAGAGGTCGTCGGACGGCGCCTGCCCGCGCAGGAGCTCCTCGGCCCGGGCCAGCTCGATCGTCGTGGGGCCCACGGCGCTCAGGCCGATGCCCGCGTCGGCGATCGTGCCGGCGTCCAGCCACACCGCTGCCGAGACGGCGGCGATGGCGAAGTCGCCGGCGCGCCGCTCGACCTTCTCGTGGGCGCTGCCGCCGCCCGGGCGCTTGGGCAGCCGCACCTCGGTGACCATCTCGCCGGCGCCGACGGCGGTCATGTACGGGCCGACGTGGAACTCGCCCATCGTCACGACGCGCTCGCCCTGGGCGCCGCGGATGACGACGCGCGCCTTCACCGCCGAGCAGACGGCCGAGAGGTCCTCGGCCGCGTCGGCCTGGCAGAGCGATCCGCCCATCGTGCCGCGGTTGCGCACGACCGGGTCGGCGATGACCTGCTCGGCTTCGCGGAAGACCGGGAACCACTCGGCGAGCAGGCCGGACTCGAGCAGGTCGACGTGGCGCGTGAGCGCCCCGACGCGGATCTCGTCCCCCGCGTCGCGGATGTACGACAGCTCGGGCTCGAGGTCGTTGATGTCGATGAGGTGCCCGGGGTTGGCGAGGCGCAGCTTCATCATCGGCAGCAGGCTGTGCCCGCCCGCGATGATCCGGGCGTCCGGGCCCAGGCGCTCCAGCGCGGCGATCGCGCCGTCGACGCTCGTCGCCCGCTCGTAGTCAAACGGCGCCGGTGTCTGCATCGGGCCTCCCCTCGGGGTCGAGAACGGTGGTCGCCCCCGGCGCGTGCGGCCGCACGCCCGGCGAGGCGCTCGGCTCGTACTGCACCGGCGCGTCGGTGCCGATGACCGGCGAACGCGGGAGCTTCTCCGGGCGCGACTGCCGCCCGTCGGGGTAGAGGCTCATCGCTGCCCCGGCGCTGCGCTCGGCGTTGCGCACGGCCGGCCCGTCGGGGCTCGCCGCGGCGATCGGCGCCTCGCGGCCCAGGCGCGCGAGCGTGAGGACTCCGCGCGTGTAGACCTCGGCGATCCGCGGCGCCTTCGTGCTGCCGCTGTCCGGGAAGTTCCGGAAGCCGGCCGCGGCGGCGCCGGGGTAGAGGCCCTCGACCAGGCCGAGTGCGTCGGGCATGCCGGCCTTCTTCACGAGCAGGCCTTCGAGCGCGTCCACGCCGGCGTCGAGGTGGGTGTTGATGGTGGTGACGACCTCCTCGACGGGCTGGGTCTTCTCGAGGATCTCCCCGACGGCCGTGATCGTCTCGTCGAGTCCCGTGGCGATCTTGGACAGCGCGACGATCGTGGCGATGAGGTAGACGGCGAGCGCGGCGACGATGAGGACCACCGCGACGATGAGGATGGCGGCGGGGGCGGTCATGCCGGTGCTCCCGTCGACGGGTCGTCGAGGATCACGTCGAGCGAGCCGCCGTAGTGCGCGACCCCGGCGACCGTGTCGATCGCCTGCTGCTGGGTGGTGAGCAGCAGCGGCACCGCGTCGAGGTCCTTGGACCCGGCGCGGGCGGCCGCGGAGATCTGCTCGACGCTCGGGACGATGCTGCGGGCCGCCTTCAGCACGCCGTGCAGCAGGACCACGACGATCGGGAAGACCACGAGCAGCAGGACCAGCGAGCCGATCCAGTAGAGCGTCATGACGGCCTCCTCTCGGCGACGATGGCCGCCTTGGCGCCGATCCCCGGCAGCGCGCCGAGGATCGTGTCGAACTGGGCGTTGATGGCCGTGACGGCGGGCTCGAGCGGCTTGAGGTGCTCGGACTCGACCGTCGTGAGGGCCGACCCCAGCGTGGCCAGCCCCTGCGAGATGGACTCCAGCTTCTTCCGGACCAGGATCAGCGCCACCGCGACGACGGCGACGACGATCACGGCGAGGACGACGCTGAGCAGGACGAGGGTGTGGACCGTGCTCATGCCCCACCGTACCCGTCGGTCAGGGCGTTCATGTAGCCGTCTTGCACCACGGCCTCCTCGACGATGAGCCCGAGCACGGGCGCCGTGGCCTCGAGCTTCGGGATGTGAGCGGTGTTCGCGCCGACCTTGCCCGCGACGGCGAGCAGGCGGCCGACGGAGGCGTCGATGTCCCCGACGGTCTTCACGAGGACGGCGAGCAGCACCGCGACGATGAGCGCGGCCACGAGGCCGATGATCAGCGCCACGGTCCAGAGGGTCGTGACCGTGGCAGCGAGCGGAAGCGTCATCGGCCCACCGCCACCTTCCGCAGCGCCCGCGCCGAGTGCAGGATGCGCACGCCGGAGTCGTTGATGCGGTCGATCCCGGCCAGCGCGTCGGTCTGCGCCTGCAGCGCCTCGAGGCCCGCGACGGCGGCCTTCGCCTGGCGGGAGATCTTCCGGGCCAGCAGGAGGATCGTGATCACGATCACCGCCACCACCAGGACCACCACGACCCCGAGCGCGAGCCCCACCCACCAGCCGGTGGACGCGCCGATCACGGCTGCCATGCCACACCTCCTGCGTTCGTCGAAGGAACCATCGAATTCAGCGGAAATGGCGGAGCGACCCGGCCCGGGTCCCCCCGGGTCGCGACCTCTCCTCGCCGACGCACCTTGCCGTTCTTGGGGTCCCGCGTCAACCGGACCGCCGGGATCGCTGAGGCCGGACCGGCCGATGGCACCCGCCCGGGGCGGCGCGCGACCTGGCCGGCGCCGGTGTCAGGCCGGCGGCTCCGGGTGCGACCGCGGGTCCATGGCCCGACCGGCACGGCTCCTGCAGCGCACGGCGGCCGCGGTGGCCGCGGCCGGCTGCGCCGCGGGCAGCGCGGGCTGCCTCGAAACGCCTGCCCCCGCCGCGCCCGACCGGGCGGTGATTCGCACGCTCGGCGTCGCGGCCGTGGAGGAGCAGCGGGCCGAGGCCGTGCTGACCTCCAAGCGGCTGGACCGCGCGCTCGGGACGCTCGGCGCGCGCGAGATCCAGGCCGAGCGGTCGATGCGCCGCGGCGACCTGCTCGGCGTCCCCGCCGACACCGTGGCCGTCGCGCTCGGGGCGGCGATCGAGCGCCGCGACCGGATCCGGGCCTACCGGGCGGCGCTCGTCCGCGCGGCCCGGCCGCTGGCCGGCACGGCGGTGCCCCTGCGCCCGGAGGCGGCCTACGAGACGGCCGGCGTGCGCGAACTGCTCGTCCGCTGGAACGCGCTCGTCACGGCCGAGGCGGCGATCTGCCGGGAGCACATCCGGAACCTGTCGGCGAACCTGCTGGTGGCGCGCCGCGGCGCCACCGCGCTGCGCGCCGGCCTGGCGACGCTGAACGAGGGCGGGGACGAGCGCTTCGTGCGCGCCGCCCTGCGCTGGCGCGCCGCGGAGGCCGCGCTCGACCGCCGGCTGGACCGCAGCCGCGCCGGCGACGCGATCGACGCCTGGAACGCCGCCTACGCCCGGCTCGCGGACTGGATCGGCGGCGACGTGAGCCGCGCGGACTTCGTTTCAAAGGTCGCCGCCCGCTACCCGCACTCGTTCTTCGCCGAGAACGCCGACCTGTACACGTCGCCCGACAGCGGCTACGACGACGCGCCGGACCCGGCGGATCAGTATCCGTGAGGCGCCGGCCTCAGGCCGCGGCGAGCGCCGGGTCTGCCGCCGGCGCGGCGGCGGGCTCGCGCCGCGTCACCGTGATCAGCGCGCCGTGCTCGGGCACCATCGTGATCGCCCGGCGCCGCCGCCGCTCGCTCGGTGCTGCCGACGGCGCGAGGTCGGTCCGGGCGGCGATCCGCTGCACGGCGATCCGCATCTCGTACTGGGCGAAGGCCGCGCCGAGGCAGCGGCGCACGCCGCCGCCGAAGGGGATCCAGGTGTAGGCGTCGGGCGCGCCGTCCAGGAAGCGCTCGGGCCGCCACGCCAGCGGCTCGGGGTAGGCGTCCTCGCGCAGCCCGACGAGCAGGAGCGAGATCGCGAGCTGGTGCCCGGCCGGGATGTCCCACTCGCCGAGCCGGATCGGCTCCGGGAGCCGGCGCATCGCGTAGTTCAGGACGGGGCGCACGCGCATCGTCTCCTTGATCGCGGCGTCGGCGAAGTCCGCCGACTCGCCCGCCCGCGCCTCGGCGGCCAGCCGGGCCAGCGCCTCCGGATGGCGCGTGAGGCGCTCGAAGGTCCAGGCCAGCGTCGTGGCCGTCGTCTCGTGCCCGGCGACGAGCATCGTGAGGCACTCGTCGCGCAGCTCCTGGTCGGTCATCGCCGTGCCGTCCTCGAAGCGGGCCTGGACCATGAGCGAGAGCACGTCGGTCCGGTCCGGGGTCGCGGGATCGTTCCGGCGCCGGGCGATCTCGTCGAAGAGGATCGCGTCGACGGCGTCGCGCTCGCGCAGGAACCGTCCCCACGGGCTGCGCGGGCCGAGATCGTGCTGGACGAACGGAAGCATCGTGCCCCACTGCCCGAGGTCGAGCATGCCGGGGAGCAGCCGTTCGAGATCGGCGAGCCGGCCGGCGTCCTCGATCCCGAAGACGGCGCGCAGGATCACCCGCAGCGCGAAGCGGTTCGTGCACGGGTGCAGCGCGAAGGGCTCGCCGATCGGCCAGCGGTCGATCTCGGCGTCGATGACCTCGGTCATGAGGTCGCCGTAGAGGCGCATCCGGTCGCCCTGGAAGGAGGGGAGCAGCAGCTTGCGCTGGCGCAGGTGCGCCGCGCCGTCGAGCAGGAGCACCGAGGTGGAGCCGACGACCGGCTCGAGGATCTCGTTGCCCTCGCCGGCCCGGAGCATCGCGGGGTCCCCGGTGAAGACCGCCTTGACCAGCGCCGGGTCGGCGATGACGACGAACGGCGGCAGGCCGCCGCCGATGCGCAGCGTGAAGACGTCGCCGTATTCGCGCTGCAGGCGCCGCAGGAGCGGCGCCTCGCGGACCATGAACCCGAGGGACTGGAGCGGGACCGGCAGCCGGACGTCGGGCGGGGCGGGCATTGGCGCGTGAGGGTACTCGCGTGCGCGCGGCGCCGGGGGAGCTGCGTCACACGCGCGCGGGCTCGCCCGCGGACTCCGCAGCCGGCTCCAGGACCGACCGCCAGGCCAGCGTGAGCACGGCGCCGACCAGCGCGGCGCCCACGCCGGCGGCCACCGCCGCCTGCCACCCGGCGGCGTCGACGAGCACGCCAGCGGCCGCTGCGCCCAGCGCGATGCCGGCCATGAGCGCGGTGAGCGGCCAGGTGAGCGCCTCGGTCGCGCGGCCCCGCGGGGCCAGCGCGCCGGCCAGCTCGTTGCGCGAAGCGAGCAGCGGCGCCATCGCCACGCCGGCCGGAACGGCGAGGATCGCCATCGAGACGACCGACCACCCCAGCGCGAGCAGCGCGAACCCGGCGGGCAGCACGAACGAGATGCGCACGAAGACCTCGGAGACCGACAGGTTCCGCGCCGACCACGGCCCGTAGAGCAGGCCGCCCACCGTGCTGCCGACCGCCCACGCCGCGAGCAGCGCGCCCGCGGCTGCGGCGCCGGACTCCTCCCGGCCGAACGCCGTGAGGGCGAGCTCGATGGCTCCGAACCCGATGCCGAGCGGGATCATCGTGGCGATCAGCGCGCGCAGGCCCGGCGAGGCCAGCGCGCCCCACATGCCCCCGGCGCGCGCGTGCTCGGAGGGCGGCCCGGCGGCGGGCAGCGCCGCCAGGAAGGCGAGGCTGCCGATGAGGATCGTGGCAGCCGACAGGATCAGCGCCTCGGCGGCGCCGGCGACCGCGGCAATCACCCCGACGCCCAGCGGCCCGATGACGAACGCCGCCTCCAGGAGGACGGAGTCCAGCGCGAACCCGAGGCGCACGAGGTCGGGCTGGCCGCCGACGAGCCCCGGCAGCCGCGCGCGCAGCACCGAGGGGGTGGGGGGGAACATGAGGCCCCCAAGCGTGGCGAGGGCGATCAAGACGACGGGCGGGGCTCCAGCCGACCCGGCGAGGACCAGCCCGATCAGCGAGCCGGCGTTCGCGGCGGCCAGCGGCGCGATGACGCCCGCGCCGCGCCGGTCGACGATGCGGCTCATCAGCGGCGCACCGACGCCCAGGCCGATCGCCAAGCCGGCCGACGCCGCGCCGGGCACCGCGAACGACCCCGTCTCCTCGCGCAGGAACAGCAGCACCGCGATCCCGTTGACCCCGTACGGCATCCGGGCCAGCAGCGCCGCCCCGAACAGGAGGCCCAGGCCCGGCTGGCGCAGGAGGCGGACGTACGAGCGCATGGCGGGGGATTGTCGCAGCGGGGCGCAAGCGTTCCGGGCGCGCGGGACGCCCCGGCCGTCGCCGGCACGGTTGGCCCCTGTGTGCGATTCGTCCGGCCTGGGAAGGACCCGGGCGGCGAGGGGTCTCACTGTGCATGGGATACCGCCGCCAGCCACCGACCGCAGCCAGCGCTCCGCGCGCCGCCGCGGCCCTCGTCCTCGCGGCGCTTGCCGCCGCTGCCCTCGCGGCGCTGCCCGCACCGGCCCGCGCCGCGTCGATCCCTGCCGGGTCGACCGTGGCGATCTCGGGCACGCCCGACCTGCTCGGCCTCCTGGCCACGCCGGTCGCGGACTCCTCCGTCGGGGCGCAGGGCGCGAGCCGCGACGGCCGTTTCGTCGCCTTCACCTCCGCCGCCGACGGCCTGTCGCCCGAGGACGACGACGGCGTGACGAACGTCTACGTGAAGGACACGGCGACGGGGGCCGTGACGCTCGCAAGCCGCGCCGACGGCGCGGCGGGCGAGCCCGCGCATCAGGACTGCTCCGACGCGGCGCTGAGCGCAAACGGCGCCCGGGTGGCGTTTGTCTGCGACGGCCCGCTCGCCCCCGCCGACGCCAACGCGCACGAGGACGTCTATCTCCGCGATCTCGGCACCGGACGGACCGACCTCGTGAGCCGCGCGACGGGCCTGGGCGCCACCGGCGACAGCTCGTCCCTCGAGCCCGCGATCGACGCCACCGGCTCGCACGTGGCCTTCGCCAGCTTCGCGTCCAACCTCACGCCGGTGGCACTCCCCGGATCCAAGCGCGTCTACCGGCGCGAGCTCCTGAACGGCGGGACCACGGTCCTGGTGAGCCGCGCCACCGGCGCGGGCGGGGCGGTCCCGGCCGCCGACCGCTCCGAGGACCCCTCGATCAGCGGCGACGGCGCGCGCGTGGCGTTCACCACGGAGGGCGGGGCGCAGCTGGATCCGGCCGACACGAACGGCCGCGACGACGTCTACGTCCGCGACGTCCCGGCGGCGCAGACCGTGCTCGTCAGCCGGGCCGACGGCGCCGGCCAGGTGGGCAACGGCGACTCCGGGGACGCCGCCATCAGCGGGAACGGGCAGTTCGTCGCCTTCACCTCGCGATCGACCCAGTTCGACAACGCCAACGACCCCACGCCCGATCCCGACGCCTACCGCCGGTCGCTGACGTCGGGCGCCACCCAGCTCCTGAGCATCACCGCCGCGGGCGCCAAGGCCGACGGCCCGGCGACGGTCGCGAGCATCGACGACAGCGGCGAGACCGTGGCGTTCCGCACCGCGGCGACCAACCTCGACCCGGCCGACACGACGGCGGCGCTCACCGACATCTACGTGCGCCGCGGCAACGAGATGCTGCTGGCCAGCCGCGCCGACGGCGCTGGCGGCGCGCCCATCAACGGCGTCGACCTCGGCGCCGCCGTCAGCGGCGACGGCAGTCGCGTCGTGTTCGCGGCAGCGACAGGCCTCGTGGCCGGCCTGGAGCCGCGGGCGATCGCGGTGGCCGCGCGCGATCTCGTGCCCGGCTCGACGATCGCCGTGTCCCGCCCGGCCGGCGCCGCGCCCTTCCGCAACCAGGGCGGCACCGCGTCCGGCGGATCGGCCAGCGCCGACGGCCGCTTCGTCGCGTTCTCCTCGGACGCCCGCGGGCTGGGGGCGCCGGCCACCGCGGGCGCGTCGGTGTTCGTGCGCGACACCGTCACCGGCGCGGCCGTCCTGGCCAGCCGCGAGGACGGGCCGGACGGCGCCCCGCTCCGGGGCGAGTCGGTGCAGGCGCACCTCAGCGGCGACGGCCGGCGCGTCGCCTTTGTCACCTTCGACGGCGACGGCGGCACCAGGATCTTCGTGCGCGACCTCGCCGCCGGCCGGACGCTGCGGGTGGACCGCGCCGACGGGGCCGGTGGCGCGCCGGCCAACGGCTTCAGCAGCACGCCGACGATCAGCGACGACGGGTCCCGCGTGGCGTTCGAGTCGGCGGCGACCAATCTGGGCGACGGCGACGCCGACGCGGCCATCGACGTGCACGTGCGCGTGCTCGCCGACGGGCAGACGCTGCTCGCGAGCCGGGCCGACGGGGCGGCGGGAGCCAAGGGCAACGCCGGCTCGACCGAGCCGGTGCTCAGCGGCGACGGCCGCAGCGTCGCCTTCGTCAGCCGGGCAACCAACCTCGGCGACGGCGACAGCGACGCCCTGGGCGACGTGCACGTGCGCCGCCTCGACACCGGCACGACGCGCCTCGTCAGCGCCCTCCCGGCCGGCATCGCGGGCGACATCAAGGCCAACGGCGGGAGCAACCGGCCCTCGATCAGCCGCACCGGCACGCGCATCGCGTTCAGCTCCGGGGCGTCGAACCTCGGCGAGACGTCCTTCCAGCTCAAGCTCTTCGTCCGCGATCTCGCCGCCGGCACGCTGGAGATCGCCGGACGGCGCGACGGTGCGGGGGGCACGCCGTTCGTCGGCAACGTCTCCCCAGGGGTCCTGAGCGCCGACGGCGGCACCCTCGCCTTCGCCTTTGCAGAGCCGACGCTCATCGTCAACGGCGCGCGCGTGCGGGGGCTGGCGAGCGTCTTCGTCCGCGACCTGGCTGCCGGCGCGACCCGGCTCGTCTCGCGCCGCCTCGGCTCCGGCGACCCGGCGGGGAACGACCTGAGCCCGGCGGTGACCTCCGTGACGGCGAACGGCGCGTGCGCCGTGTTCACCACGCCGGGCCGCATGGCCGCCGCCCCGGCGAGCCCGGACTTCACCCAGACCTACCTCCACGCCCTGCGGGCCGACTGCGGCCGGGCCGCCGGGGGCGGCACAGTCCCGCCGCCGTCGCGCGACCGCACGGCACCGAGGCTCTCGGGGGTGCGGCTCTCGCGGTCGCGCTTCCGGGTGGGACCCCGGGCGACGGCGCTGACCGCGGCCGCCGCCGAGGGGCCGGCGAGGAGCGCGGCGGCCGGGGGGAGCGCGCAGAGCGCGGCCGCCACGCGGCCCGCCGGCCGCGGCACCGTCCTGGGCCTGCGCGTCTCCGAGCGCGCGCGGCTGACCGTGACGGTGCAGCGCCAGCGTTTCGGGCGGCGCGTCAGATCCGGCCGGCGGTGGGCTTGCCGGATCGCGACGCGCCGCCCGAAGCGGGGCGCCTGCACGGCGTGGTCGCGGGACGGCACCCTGACGCGCGCGCTGCGCGCCGGCCCGGCCCGGATCGCCTTCAGCGGCCGCCTCGGCCGCCGCCCGCTCGCGCCCGGCGTGCACCGCCTCGTGCTCGTCGCCCGCGACGCCGCCGGCAACGCGTCCCGGCCGGTGACGGTGAGGTTCACGGTCCTGCGATGACCGCGCGGCCGCGGCGGCCCGCCGGGCCCGTGCGGCCGCCGGACGTCCGGCTGCCCGGGGCCGGGGCCGGCCAGCAGCCCGCCGCGGGCAGGCCGCCGGACCCCAGTGCGGCTACGATGCCTACCGCGCGCGGGAAGCCCCGCGCCCCACGCCGCCGTAGCTCAGCTGGTAGAGCACTTCACTCGTAATGAAGGGGTCGACGGTTCGAGTCCGTCCGGCGGCTTGAGCGCTTTTCTCCTGCTCTGAAGCAGTCAGCGCCTCGAATCCGCCCGCGGCTCGCAGATCAGGCGGCGACGCCAAGCTGCGGCGGCGGGAGCATCTGCAAGAGATCGGCGGGCAGCGTCGTGCTGGCCTGCCAGTACTCGAGTCCGACGATGACGCCGGTGGCTGGATCGATCTCGCGCAGGCCGGTTTCGATCTCCTCGGCGACCACGGTGCTCGGGTCATATCCCTCGAAGCGCAGCCAGGCGATGTCGGCGCCGGCGTCGTAGTGGCCGTCGATCTTCATGCGTGCAGGTTACGCCGCCGCCAGAGCGCGGCGACCCGCCGCGAACCAGTGTCATACGTGCTAGTCTCTGCTGTATGACGATGCTCAGCTTTCGCGTCCCGGAAGCCGACGCCGCCGAGGTCTCGCGTTGGGCGCAGGCCCTCGGCGTCGACCGGTCCGAAATCCTGCGCGATGCGCTTCACCGCCATCTCGTCGGGCTGCGAGGCGAGCATGACGCCGCGAAGTGGGAGCGCTCGCCGGCGACTGAGGCGGAGCGCTCGCTGGCGGAGATCGCCGACTGGGGGCCGGCTGAGGACTGGGCCGATTGGGACGATGCAGCGCGGTGAGCTGTGGTTTGCGGCCACGCCCGGCGGCGACCGGCCGGTGCTCGTGCTGACCCGCGATCCGGTCGCCGACAGCATCGGATCGGTGGTCGTCGCCGCGCTCACGCGGACCCGCCGGGGGCTCGTCTCAGAGCTGCCGCTCACCCCGGCAGACGACGGAGTCCCGACCGAGTGCGTGGTCAACTTCGACAACGTCCACACCATTCCCCGCACGGCCTTCCGGCGCCGCATCACGGCGCTTTCGCCTGTGCGCATGGCCCAGGCGTGCCGCACGCTGCGCGACGCGACGGGCTGCTGAGACCGACGCCCCGGGCCCTGATCGATGGGTCATCGAACGAATGACGGAGTCCATGGCGGTCGTCCGTGGCCGATGGATCGGATCGGCGCGGCGGCTCATGCCATCGGATCGGTTGTCGATGCCGCCCCCGCCTGCACGCAGCTTGACGGCGCGCAGAACGCCTTCGGTCCGGCTAGGGTCCCGCGGATGGTTGGCGTTCAATCCGGCGCCCGGGTCCGCCGCGCGCTATGAGCGAGGTCGTCCTCCTCTCCCTGACCGCGTCCCTGAACCCGACGCTGGTCGCCGCCACCACGGTGATGCTGCTGCTCGACAAGCCGGCGCGGCTGATGCTCGGCTATCTGCTGGGCGCGTACATGACGAGCATCACGCTCGGGCTGATCATCGTCTTCTCGCTGTCGGGTTCGAGCACCACCAACACGGCCCAGAGCACCATCAGCCCCGCGGTCGACATCGGGCTGGGGGCCGTCGCGCTGGCGATCGCCTTTGTCATCCACACCGGTCGCCACGAGCGCCTGCGTGAGCGCCGGGCCGCGCGCAAGGCGGCCAAGCCCGACAAGGGGCCGCCCCGCTGGCAGCGCGAGCTGAGCAAGGGATCTGCCCGCACGACGTTCGTCGTGGGCGCGCTCCTGACACTGCCCGGCGCCTCGTACCTGGCCGGCCTTGATGAGATCCACAAGCTCGACTACTCGACGCCGGAGACCGTGCTGCTCGTCATCGGCTTCAACCTGGTGATGCTCTGGCTGCTCGAGGTGCCGTTCATCGCGTTCACGGTGGCGCCCGATCGGACTCCGCAGGCGATCGAGCGGGCCAAGGCGTGGGTCAAGCGCCACGCGCACGTGTTCGCGGTCCGCGGGTTCGCCGCGGTCGGCGTGCTGCTCGTGATCAAGGGCGTCGTCGGGCTCGTCAGCTGACGCCGCCCGGATTCCGTTGTTCCCGTTTCGCGTCGGGAAGCCGCGCCCCGGCCAGCCCCTACCCGGCGCCCGCGGCCCCATTCTGGCCGCACGCCGCGTCGACCACCCGGAACAGCCCTTCGACGCCTGGCGCTGCCGCCATGTCGGCGGCGATGCGGCCGCTTGCCGCCTTGTAGGACGGGTCGTCGAGCACGGCGCGGATCGCCCGGCGCAGCTGCTGCGGGCGGGGCTGCTCGGTGCGGATCCTGCGCCCGGCGCCGGACCAGGCAATCCGGGCGCCCACTTCGGGCTTGTCCTCCTTGCCGCCGGTCGCCACGATGGGGAGGCCGTGACGGAGCGCCTTCTGGACGCCGCCGTATCCGCCGTTGGTGACGAACGCGTCGACGTGCGGCAGGAGCTCGTCGTGGTCGATGTACTCCGCCGCGCGGGCGTTGCCGGGAAGCGCGGGCAGCGTGTCGATCGGTTCCCCCCCGGTCGAGACGACCACGAGCACGTCCTCGTCGGCGAGCGCCTCGAGCGCCGGGCCGATGAGCTGCCCAGGGTCCTTGTTGGCGATCGTCCCCTGCGTGACGTGCACCACGGGACGATCACTGTCGAGATCGCCCCACCAGTCGGGGCGCGGCGCCGGGGTTCCGGGAACCGTGATCGGGCCGACGAAGTGGACGGTCGCCGGCATGTCAGCGCGCGGATACTCGAACGATGCGACCGTGAACTGCGCGATCGCGTCGGCCCGGCTCGCCCAGTCCAGGACGGCGTGGGGGAGCGGCACGCCGTGCAGGGAGCGGTTCGTGTCTGCAGCGATCCGCTCGGCGCCCCGGAACACCGGCCGGCTGACCGCGCTCAGCGCCCGGTTCCGAGTGCGGTTGAGCCGCCGGGCGGGGGGGAGGCCCATCCCGAACGGCGCGACGTCGGGGCTCGCGAGCGACAGCGGCAGCACTCCGCACACGACGACGGCGGGGCGGCGGGGCGGCGGGTGGCCGAGCACGTAGGCGCCCCCGGCGAAGGCCGGGTCGGCCAGGACGGCGTCGGCCGGCTCGGCGGCGTGGGCCGCCATCACGGCGTCGTGCTGGGCCCGCGCCGGCTGCACGAACACGTGCTCCACGTCGAACGCGAGCGCCTTGACGCCGGAGAGCGCCGTCCGCTCCGGGAACCGCTCGGCGAGGTCGAGGCGGTCGTCGAAGTCGGCTTCGTCCGGGAGCGGCACGTGCTCCGCTCCGGTCGCGGTCACCGCGTCCGCGAAGCGGGCGCCGGTGAGGAAGCGCACCCGGTCCCCTCGCGCGACGAGGGACCGGGCGACGCCGAGCAGCGGGTTCACGTGGCCGTGGATCGGCACCGACGCGATGACGATGTTCATGGCGACCTCTCCCCGTGGGTGTCCATGACGACTTGCATGGCGTAGTATTGACCACTATGGCACGCAAGTCAATTGGCGAAACGGACCGGCCGAAGCCGGAAGCTCCGCGCGCCTACCGCTCGGCGCTGCGCGAGCGCCAGGCCGCCGACACCCGCCGGCGCGTCGTCGCCGCCGCGGCCGAGCTGTTCGCCGCCCTCGGCTACCGGCAGACCACCCTCGCCAAGGTCGCCGAGGCCGCGGGCGTGTCCGTCGAGACGGTGCAGGCTCAGGGCTCGAAGGCCTCGCTGATGATCGCGGCGGTGGAGTTCGCCGCGTTCGGCCAGATCGGCGACGTCAGCATCCTCGACATGGACGTCGGCCGGCGGTTCGTGGCGATCGCCGACCGTGACGAGGCGATCGCTTTCTTCGTGCAGGAGCAGACGGCGGTGCACGAGCGCTCGGGGCTCATCACCCGCGCGCTGTTCGGGGCGGCGGCCAGCGACCCCGAGCTGGACACCTACCTCGGCGAGCTGCTCGCTGGCGTCAGCCGCCAGATCCGCCGGCTGCTGGAGGTGTGCCGCGAGCGCGAGTGGCTCCGCAGCGACGTCGAGTTCGACGAGCTCGTCGCGACGACGGTCGTCATCGCGAACGTCGAGACCTACTTCCGCCTCGTGCACCGCGAGGGCTGGACCCCCGACGCCTTCCGCGAGTGGTTCCGCCGGATGCTCCGAGAATCGGTGTTCGTCGGGTCAGGCACGCCGCCGCGATGAGCCGGCGCGTCACGCGCCTGTCGCGCCCGGTGAGGTGTTGCCGCGGCCGCTGAGCCGGATGCCGGCCAGGCCCGACGCCCGCGGCCCCCCCGGCGGCGGTCACACCGCCACGCCGCCGGCTCGCGCGATGTCGATGGCGCGGGCCACGAGGCCGTCCTCCTCGGCCAGCCGGGAGTCGGCGGTCCGCAGGCTCCACGCCGAGCCGATGTTGTCGCGCACGTTCCAGACCATCTGGCGCTCGCGGTCGCGCACGCCGCCGACGGGGGTGTCGGGGACGCCGGGCGCCGGAAGCATCACGGCGCCGCGCACCGGCCCGGCCGGCCCCTCGGTGAGGTAGAGGACCCGCCCCGCGACGGCGGTGCCCGGGAGCGTCCCGCGCATCACCGCCAGCGCCTTGCCCGGCAGCGGCTGGGCGGGGAAGGCCAGGTGGAACGCCTCGGAGTCCTCGAGATCCAGGCCGAGGCGGCCGGCCAGGCTGCGGAACGCGGGCGGCCACGGCGCCGGCGGGTACCACGGGCCGACCGTGCCGAGGCCCTTCGATCCGACGGACACCGACGGGAGCCTGATCCCGAAGACCGTCTTGCGCGCGTCCTCGTGGACCGGCGGCTCGCGCCAGCGCGCCGGCGCCAGCGGTGCGCCGAACTCCTGCGGTCTGGCCCGGGCCAGGCCCATCCGCTGAAGGTGCTGTGCCGCCGCGAGCCCGCTGGCCACGAACGCGTCGAGGCCGGCATCGCTCATCAGGTAGCCGTTGCGCTGGAGCTTCAGCAGGCCGTTGCCGAGCGCGAACACCGCGAACGCGTCGTCGGCGCGGGCCCGCAGCATGTCGCCCATTCCCCCGCCGACGAGCTCGGCGATGAGCTCGTCCGGGGTCTCGTCGGCGACGTCGATGTTCCAGGCCGCGTGGCCGAACCGGTCCAAGGAGCGGCTGCCCCACCGCGGCATCCGCCGCTTCTGCCCGAGGCGCAGCCACGGGAGCAGCGCGACCGACTCGGGCACCGTCGTGGCGAAGCTCGTCGTGGGCGCCCATGCGCCGGCGATGCCGAACGGCGCGTCCGTGCCGGCCTCCTCCGGCCCGAACAGCCAGCCGACGTACGGGAGGTCGGACGCGCGGGGAGTGAGGGCCTCCCCGATCGTCGCGGGCGTGCTCGTGCGCACGGACCAGAGCGATCCGCCGATCCCGTTCAGCTCGCCGTCGGCGCCCTCGGGAATCGTCATGAGCTCGTGGAAGAGCAGCCCCGGGTGCCCGTGCGGGAGCGCGCCCCACATGAAGTTGAAGCGGTACTCGGGAAAGCGGGGCATCACCGTGCGCCACCCGCCGAGCGCTCCCGAGATCGCGGGCATCTCCAGCCCGCGGGCGGCCGCGTAGGCCTCGAGGCCGCCCGGCGGCCGCCGGCGCCTGGCATCCTCGACGTCCTCGCGCGCGAAGGCGACGTAGCCGTGCGTGTCGCGGCGATCCTTCGGCATCAGGCGAGGTCTCGGGGGCCGGCCATCGGGCGAGGCCCACCCTATCCGCGGCGGCGGGCCGCGACCTCCGCTCCGCGCCCCGCCACTCCACTACGCTCCCGCCCGTGACGAGGAGGCCGTTCGCGCCGAGGAGGAGATCCATGCCGTCGAATTCGTTCCTGGCCGCCGCGGCGGCCGTGCTCGCCCTGGCCGTTCCGGCGTCCGCGGGTGCCGCGACGTCCGACTACGCGGGGCAGGCGTACAGCATCCTGGCCCCCGGGCAGTGGGGCGGGCTGCCGACGAACGCGAACTCGACCGACCAGGCCAAGCTCTACGACGCGCTCACGCCGCTGCGGGGCAACGTCTCGGCGGCGGACCTGCGGCGCTACTTCAAGTCCGAGCGCTTCGGGGTGCAGGGCGCGGTCGTGCGCCGCGAGAGCACCGGGCGGGCCGGGCTGAAGATCCTGCGGGACCGCTTCGACGTGCCGCACATCTACGGGCGCACGCGCGCGGACGTCGCCTTCGGCGCCGGCTGGGTCGCCGCGCAGGACCGCGGGCTGCTGCTTCAGCTCGGGCTCGGGCCGGCCTACGCCGCGACGCTCGACATCCCCGGGGTCAATGCCTTCTCGCTCGTCACCTCAGGCCGCTCCTTCACGCCGAGCCCGTACGCGCGGCGGTTCGTCGCGAACCAGCTCCGGGTCCTGAACCGCTACGGCGCGACCGGCCGCAAGATCAAGGCCGACTTCCAGGCGTGGGTCGACGGGGTCAACGCCTACCGGCGCCGGAACATCCCGGCGGCGCAGCGTCCGCCGGTCGCGACGATCGTGGACGCGGTCGCCGCCTACTCGTTCATCGGCTCGATCTTCGGCAACGGCGGCGGGGCCGAGGTGCGCAACGCCGCCTTCCTCGCCCAGCTGCGCGCGAAGTTCGGCGCCGCCGAGGGCCTGCGGATCTTCCGCGACTTCCGCGAGGTCAACGACCCCGAGGCGGCGGTCTCGATCCCCGGCCCGTTCCCCTACAACTCCGTGCCCCGCGGGGCGACGCCGGGCTCGCCGGCGGTGGACGCCGGCTCGATCAGCGCCTCGGCCGCCCGGGCCGCCGCCGCGACCGTCGCGGGCCACCGCCGCGCGTCCAACGCGCTGCTGGTCGGCGCGCCGGCGTCGCGCACCGGCCGCAGCCTGTTCGTCGCCGGCCCGCAGCTCGGCTACTTCTACCCGGAGATCGTGCTCGAGGCCGACCTGCACGGCGGCGGGATCGACGCGCGCGGCGCGATGCCGCCGACCATGCCCTACATCCTCCTGGGCCGCGGCAAGGACTACTCCTGGTCGCTCACCAGCGCCGACAACGACAACACCGACCAGTTCCTCGAGCAGCTCTGCGTCCCCGGCGGGGGCACGCCGACCCGCGAGACGCGCAGCTACCTCTACAAGGGGACGTGCCGCGCGATGCAGCGCGTCGACGCCGGGACGCTGGGCGCCGGCGGCGGCCAGCCCGCGCGGGAGCTGACCTTCTACGAGACGGTGCACGGGCCGGTCGGCGGCACCGTCACCGTCGGCGGCCGGCCCTACGCCGTTGCCACCCGGCGCGCCACCCGCGGCCGCGAGCCGGCCTCGGCACGGTTCTTCGTCGACCTCAACGAGAACAAGGTCACCGGGCCGCAGTCGTTCTTCGACACCGCCAGCAAGCTCGAGACGACGTTCAACGTCCACTACGCCGATGACAGGAACATCGCGTACTTCTCCAGCGGCCTGCTGCCCAAGCGCGCGCCCGGCGTCGACCCGAGCCTGCCGACGCTCGGCACCGGCCGCTACGACTGGCGCGGCTGGCTGTCCGCCGAGGCGCACCCGCATGGCGCCAACCCGGAGGGGACGTGGCGGATCCTCAACTGGAACAACAAGCCGGCCCGCGACTGGGGCGCCGCCGACTCGAACTGGGGCCAGGGCTCGGTCCAGCGGGTGCAGCTGTTCCGCGGCTTCCCGGCCCGGTCGCGCCTGAACGACGTGGCGTCGGTGATGAACCGCGCCGCCACCCAGGACCTGCGGACGGTCTTCAACTGGCCGGTCATCGCCCGGGTGCTGGCCCGCGGGACGGCGCCCAGCCCGCTCGCCCGCCAGGCGGCGGACCTCATCACGGCGTGGGGGCGCCGCGGCGCCGCGCGCCTCGACACCAACCTCGACGGCAAGATCGACGACCCCGGCGCCGCGGTCATGGACGCGGCCTATGACCGGATCGCGCGGGCGGTGCTCGGCGGCGTCCTGGGCGACCAGCTCACGTCGGACTTCGCGGACCTGAACGGGATCTCGAACGACGCGAACCCGGGCGGCTCCTCCTACGGGGGCGGCTGGTACTCCTACGTCGACAAGGACCTGCGCACGCTGCTCGGCGACCGGGTCGCCGGCCGCTACCACCGGCGCTACTGCGGCGCCGGCAGCCTGCCGGCGTGCAGCCAGGCGCTGTGGGCCGCGATCCAGCAGGCCGCCGACGGGCTCGCCGCGGCGCAGGGGCCCAGCCCCGCCGCGTGGCGCGCCGACGCGACCGCCGAGCGGATCCGGTTCGCGCCGGGCCTCATCAGCGACACGATGCGCTGGACCAACCGCCCGACGTTCCAGCAGGCGGTCGAGTGGGCGGGGCACCGGCCGGCGCGGCGCTGAGGGGGCGGGCGGCGGGGCCACGGCCCGGCGGGCCTGCAGCCAGGCGCAGCGCGGGCGGTCCTGGCCCCAGCTCACAGGCTCTTGTGGGCACGCTCAGTCCGTTGACCGCCGAACGTTGGTCTGGAAGGATGCGCGGCGTCGGCCGGGGGCTTGGAAGCCCGGGCCGCGTCGGCACCACCACTCGCCCTCCGGCCCTGGAGCGTCCCGCATGAATGCCACCGCGTCCCTGCGCCCGACTGCGGTCCGTGCCGCTGCCGCGTTCTTGGGTGTGTTGGGTGTGTTGGGTGTGTTGGCGGTGGGGGCGGGGGTTGCGGTGGCGCGTCCGGCGCCGCCGGCGGGGTTTCCGGTGTTGGCGGCGGGCCAGCTGCCGGTGTATTGCTCGGAGGGCAATGCGCAGGAGACGGGGGTGTATTTCGATATCGGGACTGGTCAGTGGTTGAACGCGCCGAACTGCTTGGGGCGGTGGGGGAATTTGGATGCGTCGCCGTCGCAGACGGTGCGGGCTGGGACTGCGGTGACGGTCACGGCGATTCCGACTGGCGGGTCGAATTCGGGGACGTATGCGCCGCAGACGCATTCGATTTCGTGGGATCTGCAGGGGATCAAGCCGGTGAAGGGCTGCGGGTCGGCTGATTTGACGTGCCGGTTCGTGCCGGCGGCGAGGGCGACGCGGTCGTGGCAGTGGGTGCAGGTGCATGTGTCGATGCCGCGGACGTTCTTCATTGATTCGCCGGGGAGCAACTGTGCTGGCCAGCATCTGTGCGCGGGGGTGACGACGAACGCGTGGACGTGGATCGGGGTCAAGCCGATTTCTGTCTGGCCAAGGCCAGTGATCGGGTGCTGATCGGGTCGAGCTGCTCGGATGCGCCGAAGTACTCCAAGGAGGACAAGGACTACGCCAAGGAGATGCGGCGCCACTACGCGGACCTCTACCTCGCGTTCAGCGCCGCGACAACCGCCGGCGGGGCGTACTCGACCTACGCGGCGGCGACCGGGGTGGGGGCCGGGCCCGCCGCGGTCGGCGGCGTCATCACCCTGGGCTTCGCGGGGCTCGTGCTGGAGACCTCCTACCTGCAGGAGCAGTGGGCGCGGGTCGCGGAGGATCCCCCCAACGCACAGTGGCGGACGATCGCCCGTCCGCCGGCCACCCATCCGAGCAAGCTCGCCCTGCCCCGCGGCCTGTCGAGGGCGCGAAAGCGCCAGATCGTCGCCTACCTGGGCAACGAGCTGCGGCGTGGCGCGCTGGGCCGCTGCCTGAGCCTGGCGATCGATCGCGGGACGACCGCGCTGCCCGTCAAGCCCAAGACCGCCGCCAAGCAGTACCGCGCGGGAGCGGCCTGCGCGCGGGAAAACGCCAAGCGCTCGGCGGCGGCGCCCCGGCTCGCCGCACCGGTCGTCGCGTACCTGCGGCCCTACGACGCGAAGATCCTGGCGGGCGCGCTGGCGGCCAAGCGTGGGGCGGCCTTCCGGCGGGTCATCAGCCAGCAGTACGCCGCCCTGGGCGGCGCGGTCCCGATCACGGCGGGGAAGCTCAAGGCGCTTCGCACGGCGGCCGTGAAGGCAGCGCCGAGCCAGGTCGCCCCGTCGGTGGCCATCGAGCAGTTCGCCGCCGAGGTGGCCAAGCAGGCTGTGGCGCTGCGGCGGTCGGCTGCCGTCCTGTCCGCGGCGGCGGCCGGGAGGAGCTGAGATGAGCGCGGCGCCACCACGTCGCACGTCGCGCGGCTTCGCCGTGGCGATGGCCGCGTTCTTGGGTGTGTTGGGTGTGTTGGCGGTGGGGGCGGGGGTTGCGGTGGCGCGTCCGGCGCCGCCGGCGGGGTTTCCGGTGTTGGCGGCGGGCCAGCTGCCGGTGTATTGCTCGGAGGGCAATGCGCAGGAGACGGGGGTGTATTTCGATATCGGGACTGGTCAGTGGTTGAACGCGCCGAACTGCTTGGGGCGGTGGGGGAATTTGGATGCGTCGCCGTCGCAGACGGTGCGGGCTGGGACTGCGGTGACGGTCACGGCGATTCCGACTGGCGGGTCGAATTCGGGGACGTATGCGCCGCAGACGCATTCGATTTCGTGGGATCTGCAGGGGATCAAGCCGGTGAAGGGCTGCGGGTCGGCTGATTTGACGTGCCGGTTCGTGCCGGCGGCGAGGGCGACGCGGTCGTGGCAGTGGGTGCAGGTGCATGTGTCGATGCCGCGGACGTTCTTCATTGATTCGCCGGGGAGCAACTGTGCTGGCCAGCATCTGTGCGCGGGGGTGACGACGAACGCGTGGACGTGGATCGGGGTCAAGCCGAATTTCTGTCTGGCCAAGGCCAGTGATCGGGTGCTGATCGGGTCGAGCTGCTCGGATGCGCCGAAGTACTCCAAGGAGGACAAGGACTACGCCAAGGAGATGCGGCGCCACTACGCGGACCTCTCCCTTTACTACCTGAGTCTGGCCACCGCCGGCGGGGCGTACTCGACCTACGCGGCGGCCACCGGGGTGGGGGCCGGGCCCGCCGCGGTCGGCGGCGTCCTCACCGCCGGGTTCACGGGCTTGGCGCTCAACGCCCAGTGGTGGCAGGAGCAGTACGCCCGCATTCAGGAGGATCCGCCCGACCGGCGCTGGCGGACGATCGCCCGTCCGCCGGCCACCCATCCGAGCAAGCTCGCGCTGCCCCGCGGCCTGTCGAGGGCGCAAAAGCGCCAGATCGTCGCCTTCGTGGGGAGCCAGGCGCGCAGCGCCGCGCTGGCCAAGTGCCTGGCGACCGCGATCGATCGCGGGACGACCGCGCTGCCCGTCAATCCCAAGATCGCCGCCAAGCAGTACCGCGCGGGAGCGGCCTGCGCGCGGGAGAACGCCAAGCGCTCGGCGGCGGCGCCCCGGCTCGCCGCACCGGTCGTCGCGCTGCTGCGGCCCTACGACGCGCAGTTCCTGGCGTTGGTGGCCAAGGCGCCGCACGGGGCGGCGTTCCGGCGCGTGATCGCGAAGAGCTTCACCGCCCTGGGCCAGTCGATCGAGGTCCCCGCCGGGCGCCTCGCGGCGCTCGAGCGCGCAGCCCTGCGGTCGACGACCGTGCCGACCGTCGCACCCTCGGCGGCCATCGAGCAGGCCGCGGCCGAGGCGGCCCGGCAGGCCGCGGCCATGCGCGCGTCGGCCGCCGTGCTGTCGGCGGCGGCCGCCGGCCGGAGTTGATCAGCGGCCCAACGGGGGGGTGGCTCGAGGGGCGCACCGGGCTCCACCGGCGAAGTAGGGTCGCGCCCATGACATCACGACGCGACTCAGGCGAAGTAGTCCGCCTGCAGTCCGCTGGTCGGCAGACCGGCCGTCTTGGCGTACGGGTCGCTGGCCTCGAGGAGGCCAGAGCCGGCGCCGGCCTGCAGATGCTGCAGCAACGCGTTGACGTCGAGGCCGAGCGCCGACGACAGGCTCGCGAGCTTGTCCGCGCTGTCCCCGAACGCGCTCCGGCCGCCGGGCGGGCTCGGGACGCTCGACCCACCGGGCGCCTTCCCGGCGGCGATGTCCTCGGCAATCTTCGTGGGATCCAGACCGGCGGGAGCCTGCACGCCCGCGGGCGCGCTGGCCTTGAGACCATCGGTGATAGAGGAGATCAGGGCGTCATGCGAGACGCCCTGAGCCTTGGCGAGGTCGTTGAGCGTCTTGCCTGACGACAGCTCCTTCTTCAGGTCGTCGGTGCTCATGCCGAGCAGCTTCGCGGTCGAGCCCATCGCCTTGTCGGGCGAGTGCGGCGGGGGTCCCAGGCGCAGCATGGCGGTCGAGCCGCCGATCGAGCCGATGTTCATGACCCGTCCTTCCGGTCGGGGGACGTGGACCTCTCGCACCGGCTTGTCGGACCTGCGCGGCGGAACTGAAGCGCGGCGCCCGCATTCTCGCCGACCGCGTCCGCAGCGGCGGCCAGGCCCGGATCACTGGGCGGGCGTTCGGAGCCCGCCTCCGCGGGGGGCACGTCACCCGGGCGGATCGTCAGACGGTTCGCAAGGCTTCGGTCGGTGAGAGCCGCGAGGCGCGCACCGAGGGTAGAGGCCGGCGATCGCGCCGATGAGAAGCGCCGCGGCCATGCCGCCGACGATCGCGAGGATCGGCACCACCGTTGGCTGACGCTGCACGGTCGAGTAGATCGCGGTGACGAGCGCACCCAGCACGGCGCCCGCGGCGCCGCCGATCGAGGCGAGCAGCAGCGACTCGGTCAGGAACTGGGCGGAGATGTGGCGACGCGTCGCCCCGAGCGCGCGCCGGAGCCCGATCTCCGACCGGCGCTCGAGGACCGAGATGACCATGACGTTGGCGATGCCGACGCCGCCGACGAGCAGCGCGACCGCCCCGAGCCCCAGCAGCAGCGAGGTGAAGGCCCCCTTGGCGGCGGCCTTGGCCACCAGCGCGTCCGACGGGCGGCTGACCTGCACCTCTTCGGGGTGCTCGGGGTTGGCGGTCGCGGGCACGAGGGCGCGAACCGCCTTGAGGTCGCCGTCGGAGGTCCGCACGTACTGGCTCGACGGATGCGCCTTGGTGCTGAAGGCCCGCTTGGCCTGGGGAAGCCCGATGAGCGCCGCCCGATCGACGTCGGTCGCGAGGGTGACCGACTTCAGAATCCCCACGACGGTGTAGTACCGCCCGCCGATGTAGACCTGCGGGCTGCCGGCAACCGAGTCGATTCCGAGGCGCTCGGCCGCGACGGAGCCCAGCACCACGGTCGGGTAGCGCGCCTCGGCGGGCGTCAGGAAATGTCCGTCGGCCAGTTCGGCGCTGAGCGTCTCGGGCAGGTTGAGATCGGTGGCCTGCACCGCGATGCCGCTCGTCTCGTTGACGTCGACCAGCTCGTTGCGACGGGCCGTCGCGCCCGTGACGTTGTAGACGGCTGACGCGTCATTCACGCCGCGCATCGAGGCGATCTTGACGCCGGTTGTCTGTGGCAGCTCGCTGGAGCCGCCGAAGAAGGACTGACCGGCCTGGACGGTCAGGAGGTTCGTGCCGAGCTTGTCGATCGTGCTGAGCAGCTCCGCCTGCGATGAGGCGGAGATGCCGAGCACCGCGACCATCGAGGCGATGCCGATCGCGACGCCGACGGCTGAGAGCGCCGCGCGCAGCTTGCGCGTGCGCAGCCCGATCGAGCCGACGCCGAACAGGTCGGAGCTGAGCAGCCGGCTCGGAGCGAGCACCGGCGCGCTCACGCGGCGACCGGGTCGTCGACGGCGCTGTCGTGGACGATCTCGCCGTCGCGGACCTGCACCTGGCGCGGCAGCGCGTCCGCGAGGTCGCGGTCGTGCGTGATGATCACGAGCGTCGCCCCGTCCGCGTTGAGCTCGCGGAGCAGCTCGATGATCTCGCCTCCGGTGCGGCTGTCGAGCGCCCCGGTCGGCTCATCCGCGAAGACGATGGCCGGGCTTCCGACGATCGCGCGGGCGATCGCGGTGCGCTGCTTCTCACCGCCGGAGAGCTGGTTGGGCTCGTGGCCCAGCCGATGCCCGAGGCCGACGCGCGCCAGCGCCTCCGCGGCCCGCTCACGGCGCTCCTTCAAATGGATGCCGTTGTAGAGCAGGCCGCCGGCGACGTTGTCAACGGCACTTATGCCGTCCAGCAGATAGAACTGCTGGAAGACGAACCCCATGCGGTGGGCGCGCAGGGCGGACAGCTCGTTGTCCGTCGCCGTCGAGGCGTCGTAGCCGTCCACGTGCACGCCGCCTTCGGTCGGCCGGTCGAGCGTCCCCATGATCTGGAGCATCGTCGTCTTCCCGGAGCCGGAGGGTCCGACGATCGCCACGAGGCCGCCGTACTCGACCGTGAGGTTCACGCCCTTGAGCGCGTCGACGCCGCCCGGGTAGCGTTTGGAGACGCTGTGCAGCCCGAGCACGTTGCCGTCGTCGGTGTGCAGCATCAGCGAATCGCCGCGTTGGTCACGGTCATGCCGGCGTCGAGGCCCTGTCCGGTGATCTCGACGAAGCCGCTCGTGTAGCTGCCGGGCGTGACGGCGACGAGCCGGCGCTTCCCGTCTTCGACGACCTCGACAGCGAACTTCCCGCCCGGCTGGGCGAGCAGGGCGGTCACCGGGATCGCCAGGACACCTGTGGCGCGGCTCTGCTCGAACGTGACCGTGACGGGAGCCTGGTCCAGCGCGGTGGCGGAGGAGAACAGGCCGATCGTCACGGGGATCGTCGCCGTCGTGCTCGACGAGGACCCGCTGCCCGAGGAGGAGCTGCTCTCCTTCGTGGCGACCCGGGCGACGCCGGTGATCCGCCCGCGGACGGTGCGGCCCGCGGGCAGTTCCACGCTCACGCGCGCTCCCAGCCTCGCCAGGGAGGACTTCGTGGTCTCCAGGTCCACGGTGACGACCTTGCGATCGGACGTCGTGGTCAGAATCGTGTTGGCCGGCTTGGACGCCGCGGCGGACGAGCCGGTGGTTGCGCCACCGCCGCCCGCGGCGCCTGCCGACGGCGCCGCGCCGGCGCCCGCGCTCGGTGCCCCCTGCTGCCTTCCGCCTCCCTGCGTGGGGTTCTGCTTCGCGCCGCCTCCGGCAGATCCCGAACCCGTGCTCGGGGCGCCGGTCGTGGTGGTGGGCGTCCCCCCAGATGTCCCCGGCGTGCGGTCCGGCGTTGACGGGGTCGTGGTCGTGGGCGTCCCCGACGGTCCGGAGTTCCCGTCCGGCGCCGGCGCCGGCGAGGTGGTGGTGGGCGTGGTCGTTGTCTGGGCCGCGTGCGCCTGCGCCCCGCCCACGTAGAGGGCTTCCGACGCCGGGGCGCCGGACGACCCGTGATATGACGCGGCGACGGTCGTTTCCTGGGCTGCGGCGGGGCCGGTCGACGCCTGGGCCGAACCGCCGCTCGCGCCCGAGCCGCTGCTCGCGCCGCCGGAGCCGGCGCCCGAGCCGGCGCTCGAGCCGCCAAGCACGACGTTCACCGTGGCGACGCGGCGTGTGTGGGGCTGGAAGACGATGCGCCCGAGTTCGATTGAGCCGTCCGTGGTCAGCCCATGGGCGCTCTGCCAGCGCTCGACCGCGGTGGTCGTCGCCGGCGTCCACGTGCCATCGACCGTCATGGTGTTGCCGGAGTCGTATCCGAGGGCGCGCAGATCCTCCTCGAGCTGGAGGACGTCGGTGCCCGAGGCACTCGTCGCGCTGCTGAGCGTCCGGTAGACGGGAGCCCTGCCGTTCATCAGGATCACTGGGGATGCGTCAACCCGGTAGAGGGCGTGGTTCGGACGCACGATGTCCCCCGGCGACGGGACCCAGGTGACCGTGCCGCTGAGGTGGTTCGTGACGTCTCGGGCGTCGGCGTAGCCGAGCGTCCCGCTCTCGCTGTCGGTTTCGACGAGGTCCTGGCGCCGGATCTGCGTCGTCGCCACGGAGGTGCTCGGCGAGTTCGTCGCTGCGCTGCCCGCCCCGCCGCCGGAGGTGGCGACGAGGCTCGCGGCGACCGCCGCGACCGCGACGGCAGCCGTCGCGAAGGCGCCGCGACGGCTGATGCGAGGCCGGCGCCGGTGGTCGGGGCGCCCGCCGGCGCCGTCTACCGCGTCGGTGGCTGTCGGGGGCTCATCGTGGATCGGCGCTCGCGGGTTGATCGTGGCTCGTCATCACTGGGCTCCGCCGCCCGGGCCGGCACCCCCCGGTCCGCCCTGGGGCAGCTTGCCCTGGCAGGCCTTCGTCGCGGCCTGGACCTTCGGGTCGCTCCGATCCGGGAAGCCGCCGGCCGGAGGCCCGTTCCCCGAGCCGCCTCCCGGAGGCCCATTCCCCGAGCCGACGTCCGGGAGCTCGACGCCGTTCTGGCGCATGCAGGCCGCGAACTTCGTGAACGCGTCGCGGAAGCTCTGCCGCTGCGAGGAGCTGATGCTGCCGACCGCCGCCCGCTGGTACTTCTGGCACGCCTTGAAGGCAGCCTGAAGCTTGGTCTGGTCGACGTTCGCGATCGCCCCGCCGCCGCCTCCCTGACCTGGGTTGTCTGGCAGGTTGATGCCGTTCTCGCGCATGCACTGGGCGAACTTCACCCGCGCGGCGTCCTGGGAGGACGCGCTCGTCGTGCTGGAGGACGTGGAGGAGGATCCGCAGGCGCCGGCGGTCAGGCCGATCAGGAGCGAGACGAGGGCCGGGGCCAGCACCCGGCCAGAGATGGGGGAGAACATGCCGGGCAGTGTGGGAGCGCCAGGTAAGAGGGGCGTCAGGGCAGATGAAGAGTTGTCGAAGAAGCCGCCCGGCGAGGTTCCTGCCGAGCCCTTCACCACGGGAGCCTGCGTCCCACGCTCGCAACGGACAGCCTCGCGGCCTGCGAGCATCGACGTCGTGAGGATCCTCGTGGTCGACGATGAGCCGGCCGTGCGCAACGCGCTGGACCGTGCGCTTCAGCTCGATCGCTACGAGGTGCAGCTCGCGAGCGACGGTGCCGAGGCGCTCGCCCGGCACGCCAAAGAGCCGGCCGATGCGATCCTGCTCGACGTCGCGATGCCGGGCATCGACGGCCTCGAGGTCTGCCGGCGCCTGCGCGAGGCGGGCGATCGTACGCCGGTCCTGATGCTCACCGCGCGCGAGACCGTGGACGACCGCGTCGCCGGACTCGACGCAGGGGCCGACGACTACCTCGTCAAGCCGTTCGCGCTGCGCGAGCTGCAGGCGCGGCTGCGCGCTCTCCTGCGCCGGACCGACGGCCTGCCCGATGGCGCGAACTCGCTGACGTTCGGCGATCTGACCCTCGACCCCGCAACGCGCGCGGTCCGCCGCGGCGATCGCCGCATCGAGCTGACCCGCACCGAGTTCGAGCTGCTGAGCCTCTTCCTCGAGCATCCGCGCCAGGTCCTCACGCGCGCGCAGATCTTCGAGCAGGTATGGGGGTACGACTTCGGCGCGACGTCGAACGCGCTCGGCGTCTACATCGGATACCTGCGTCGCAAGACCGAGGAGTGCGGCGAGCCGCGCCTGCTGCACACGGTCCGCGGCGTCGGCTACGTACTGCGGGAGCCATAGGTGCCGCTGCGGCGGCGGATCGGACTGCTGACGGCGCTGGCCGTCGGGATCACCGTCCTGGCGGCGAGCCTCGTCACCTACGCGGTCGTCCGCGCGGAGCTGCGCCACCAGGTTGACGAGGCGCTGACCGCTCAGGCCGCGCTCGCGCGGCGCGCGGCGCGCCAGGACCCGTCGTTCCCAAGCGTGCCCGCCGGCACGCCGGGCGGAACGCGCGTGCCGTTGCCGCCGGCCTCGTTCGGCGCGCCGACTGCGATTCAGATCCTCGGTCCGGCGAGAAAGGTTGCCCGCCTGCCGAGCTCGCAGGTGACGATTGCCGTAACCGCGCGGGATCGCGCCGTCCAGACCGGGGCGGCGCCGTTCTTCAGCGATCGCGACGCCGGCAGCACCCGCCTGCGGGTCTACACGTTCAGCCCGCGCCGGGGCGTGGCCGTTCAGCTCGCGCGCTCGGTCAACGGCGTGAACAACGTCCTCGCGCGGCTGCGGCTGGTGCTGGGCGCGGCCCTCCTGCTCGCCGTCCTCGCGGGCGGGCTGCTCGGGCGCCTCTTCGCCAACCGCGCCCTGCGCCCCGTGGCCGAGCTGACCGACGCCGTGGAGCACGTCGAGCTCACCGGGGATCTCTCCCCACGGATCACGGTCGACGCGCGCGGCGAGCGCGACGAGGTCGCGCGGCTCGGGGGCCGCTTCAACGCGATGCTCGGCCGCCTGCAGACCTCACGAGCCGAGCTCGAGGCCGCCGCCGAATCGCAGCGCCAGCTCATCACCGACGCCTCGCATGAGCTGCGCACGCCGGTCACGAGCCTGCGCACGAACAGCGAGGTGCTCCGCGCCCAGCCGGAGCTCCCCGCCGATCAGCGGAGCGAGATCCTCGACGATGTCGTCGCCCAGGCCGACGAGCTCGGGTTGCTCGTCGCTGACCTCATCGAGCTCGCGCGCGAGGGCGAGGCGCCAAGCGCCGCCGATCTCGAGGAGGTCCGCCTCGACGAGCTCGCAGCCGAGGCGGTCACCCGTGCGCGCCGGCACGCCTCCGGCGTGGTGTTCGACCTGCAGACCGAGCCGGCCGTGGTCGAGGCGGACCGCGAGCGCCTGTGCCGCGCGGTCAACAACCTGCTCGAGAACGCGGTGAAGCACGGGCCGCCCAGCGGGCCGGTCGACGTGCGCGTCACCAAGGACGGCACTGTCACGGTCCGTGACCACGGGCCCGGCGTGGCGGACAGGGACCGCGAGCACGTCTTCGATCGCTTCTGGCGCGCAACCGAAGCGCGCGGGCGTCCCGGATCGGGGCTGGGCCTCGCGATCGTTGCGCAGGTCGCCGTCAGCCACGGCGGGACGGTCGCCGTCGAGGAGGCGCCCGGCGGTGGTGCCCTGTTCCGGCTGAAGCTTCCGGTCGCGGCCTGAGCCTGGATCCACCGTTTGAGCGGCGTGTCCCGCTTGATCGCGACGCGACCGTGCTGCCGGCGAGCGCGACGGCGAAGCCTGGCCGTTCGGAACGAAACCTCGGCTACACTCGCGGCGAGCGCCGCCGAACGAATGGAGCCTTGATATGCCGTTTCTCCGTGCGGGTGCCCGCAGCGCCGCCGTCGCGCTGGTGGTTGCAGCAGCAGTGGCCGGGAGCGTCCCCGCCCAGGCGGCGCCCTCCGCGTCGCCAGGCGCCGCGTCGTGCAAGGCGCTCAGCTCGAAGGGCCTCAAGGCCGTGCTGCGCAGGGTGATGGACCGCAACACGACGCAGCGCACGCCGCTGCCCTCGAAGGTGCGGTTCGGCCGGTGCGGCTCGCGCTACTACGCCGCCGCCTGGTTCAACTTCCCGGGCACCGGCTTCACCGACCAGCCGGAGAAGTTCACGCGCCAGCGCGGCAGGCCCTGGCGGCTGATCGGAGACACCGGCGGCCCGATCCTCGACGGCATCCCGCGCGCCCTGCGCAACGCGTGGGGGCTTCGCTGAGGCGTCCCCCCCAAGGCGCTCCGCGCCCGTCCTGCGTCTTCGCAGGCGGGGGTGACAGGTCCGCGAGGAGGAGCACTTGTGCTGATCTGAAGCCGGGCCGTCGCGGCTGGCGGGCCCTCGGCTTTGCCTGCCGCGCGGCGGCGCGAACATGGAGTACCGTCGGACCCGAGGAGCGTGGCGCGTGACGCGCCGGAAAGGGCTTGGTGGTGCGCAGTGGGGTCGGTGAGTCCCGAGTCAGGTCGGTCCGCGGCACCGCTGCAGATGGGCCGCGAGGGATCGTGCGCCTCATGAGCGCGCGCGCCAGGGCTGTCGTTGCCGCGGCGATCCTCACGCCGTCCCTGCTCGTGGTGGTCGCCGGGGCGGCCCCCGCGACCGTCGCGTCCTCGCGCGCCGCCGCTGCCCAGGCTGGGCTGGCGGCTCCCCCGGGCAAGAACGCCCCCCTGCCATCGCGGTGCCGGCCGGGGCGCGCCCGCCTGTGCGCCGCCGGCGACATCGCGCCGAGCCGCTCTGCCAGCGCCTTCCTCGCGGCCACCGCACGGCGCGGCCTGGGGATCCGTTCCGGGGCTGCCCTCATCGGCCGCCGGGCCGCCCGCGGGGCCGACGCGCGTCTGCGCGCCGCGCTCGGCGCCCCGCTTGCCGCTGCCCGCCGCACCGCGCAGGCGGGCCCGCCAGCGATCGCCGATCGCGTGGACGAACGGACGTCGATCAGCCGCCGCAGCGCCGCGGAGCGGCGATGGTTCCGCTGGCAGGCGCAGATCGATCGCTGCCCCGACCCCGGGGCTGAGAACAACAACTACGGGCGGGCGAAGCTCGTCGGGCACGCGGTCTGGACGGTCACCAACGACGAGCCGCGGCGCGGCGGCGCCGTGGTCCGCACGATCGTCCGCCTGGACATGCGCGTGGCCACCTCGGCGGCCTCGGACTGGCGCGCGAACCTGGCGTTCGTCGGGAACCCCGGCGAGCGCGACGACATCCTGATGAGCCGGCAGGTGCTGGTGATCCGGAAGGGCACGAGCCGCCGCGCAGCGCCGACTGCGTCGGTCGGGCTGAGCGCCGATCTGCTCGCGCCCGGGCTGAGCGTGCAGCTCAAGTCGGAGACCTTCGACGCGTTCGTCGCGCGTCTGGAGGCCCAGGAGCGGGGCGAGCCTGCACCGGACGCCGGCGACGGCCCCATCGTCGGGCAGGCGTGGAAGGACCTCGCCAAGAGCTTCGCCCAGATGGTCGCCTCCCGCTCGAACCAGCTCGCCAAGGCCGCCGAGGCCAACTGGCGCACGCCGAACCGCTGCCTTGGCTTCAGTCTCGAGGGTCCGGCATCGATCCGTCGCGGCCAGCGCGTGGAGCTCACCGGTCGCCCGGTGCCGGGCGAGCGCGGGGGGAGCGTGAGCCGGCTCCTGGGCCAGGCGTTTGGCTCGAGCTCGTGGACGGCGGCCAGCGCGCCCCGCGGCGGAGTGCTCGAGTCGCTGCTTTCGGGACTCCCGCTGCCGGAGAGCCGTCCGTGGATTGGGTTCACCGCGCCGGGGGCGAGCTGGCCGAAGAGCGCCCCCCTCACAGTGGAGATGACGTTCGCCTCGAAGGCTGGGATCGCGGCGACCACGAAGACGTTCGAGGAGGTCGTGGCCTTCCCGCAGCGTTTCGAGGGCACGTGGACCCGGGTGCTCACCGCCCCGAACGGGTATCGGCAGACGACGACCGGCACGGCGGCCTACGTCCGCAACCCGATCATCCCGGTCGACGCCGAGAGCCTGATCCCGATCGCCTACGACCTGGAGTCCGGCAGCGTCACGTGGACCGCCTCGGGCTCCTTCGTGGACATCCAGGGCTGCACGCAGACATTCGGTGGCACGGGGACCGCGCCGGTGTCTGAGCAGAGCGCGATCTCGCGCACGCGGCTGTGGCTCTACGACGCGGCGGGCAAGCCCGGAGCGCCGGTGCCCGAGCCGCGCCCCTTCTACTACGCGATCGATGCCGACAACGAGGGCCTGGCGCTTCCGAGATACGAGATCACCCGCAGCGGGCCACTCGGATGCGCGGGCACCTCGAGTGAATACATCGTGACGCCGTTCCTGCGCGTGGGGGTGGAGGACATGCAGGCCGCCCTGCCGCAGGACACGGTCGAGAAGACCGCCGACATTACGCTCCTGCAGGGCCACCGGGTCGCGACCGACGAGTTCGGCAACACGACCGACGACACCTGGACCTTCCACAGCACGGGCTGAGGTGGCGCTCACCCCGCCCGAAGAGCTGGACCCCTGAGCCTCGTGCCCGCGTCCGGGAGCCCGACGCTCTCCCCGGCACCTGCGCACATCCGCGCATCCGGCCCCGCCCAACCCGCGCAGGCCCACCCCGCCGCTGGTACGGTCGCCCTCGCCCGCCCGAACGAAAGGACTCGCTCGCCATGCGCACCGTTCGCCTGCGCCCGCACGGACTCGCCGCCATCGCGCTGACCGCCGCCGCGGCGGTGGCCGCGGTGGCCACCGGCCCCGCCGAGGCCCGCAGCAAGCCCTACTGCTCGTCCGGGTTCCTCACCGCCTACCGTGGATACAAGCCCAGGCTCGTGGCGAGCAACGGCGGAATCAAGTTCTTCCGGGCCGGGTCGCGGGGCGACGACGACTTCTGGGCGTGCAGCGATCGCACGAAGACCTCAGCCGCGGGCCAGGCGAGCGACGTCGGGGCGACGCGCGCCACGCTCCAGCGGCTCGTCGGCCAGGGCGGGCGGTGCGCGATCGCCGTGCTCAAGCTCAGCGGCAGCCCGACCTATCAGGGCGGCCCGATCTCGAAGACGATCGTGGCGGAGTACCGCCTCTACACCGCCAACGGCCTGGGGTACTCGATCAGCGCCACGCCGGGCACCGCCGCCCTCAACGTGGTGCGCGCCTCGATCGCGAGCAACTGCTACGCGGTGTGGGCCGAGGAGCAGCCGGCGCAGAAGAGCTACACGCTGAACTACGCCAACATCGGCAACCGCAAGGTCTTCGAGGATCCCAACCGGACCGCGGGCACCATCTCAGTCACCGCCCGGGGCGACCTCTTCCGCTGGAAGGTCACGGCGAAGGGCGGGGGCGCGACGCTGCGCTACACCGACGGCGGCGTGGCGAAGACGGCGGCCCTGCCGGCGGACTGAGCGGGGCCGCGGGCGGCCCCGCGCTAGATCACGAGCCCGCCGTTGGGCGCCACCACCTGGCCGACGAAGTACGTCGCGTCGGGCCCGGCGAGGAACTCGATCGCGGCGGCGATCTCGTCCGGGTCGCCCCAGCGGCCGAGCGGGACGGCGGTCAGCCACTCGGGCGTGTTCTCGGGGCTGTTGATCATCATGTCGGTCTCGGCTCCGCCGGGCGAGACGCAGTTCACGAGCACGCCCCGGGGCGCGAGCTCCTTGGCCAGGCACTTGGTGAGCGAGATCACGGCGCCCTTGGACGCGCCGTAGGCGGCGTAGTCGGGCAGGCCGGCCTGCCCGATGTCGGAGGCGATCGTGATGACGCGGCCGCTGCCGCGCCGCAGCATGCCCGGGAGCGCCGCCCGGATGCACGCCCACGTCGCCGTGAGGTTGACCGCGAGCACGTCGTCCCACATCTCCCAGGGCACGTCGTCACTGCTGGCCCACCGGAGGATCCCGGCGGCGGTGACGACCACGTCGACCCGGCCGAACTCGGCCTCGGCGCGCTCGACGAGGGCCTGGGCCTGGTCGCGGTCGCGCAGGTCGGCCTCGTGGAAGAACCCGGCTCCGCCCGCGGCGTGGGCGTCGGCGAGCGCCTGCTCCAGGGCGTCGGAGCTCCGGACGTCGCAGAGGGCCAGCGAGGCGCCGGACCGGGCGAACCGCCGCGCCGCCGCCGACCCGATCCCTCCGGCAGCCCCGGTGAGGACGACGACCGGTCTGTTCGCTGGAGCGGTCACGGCGCGCCCGTCGCGGGGGCTTCGGGTCCCTGGGCTCGGGGCACAGCGCGGACTACAGCACGTCGCCGCGCAGGACGACGCCCGTGCCGGCCGAAAGGACGGCACGCCGCGGGCGCCGCGGGCGCGACGGTGACGTGCGCTACGGTCGGGCGGCGGCCGCCGCCCGGGCCGCCCGCTCGCCATGCCGCCCGTCACCGTCACCGCACCCCGGAGCGAGCTCGGCCGCGTGGTCGCCCGTGCCCTCGCTGACGGCCCGGCGGAGCCCGGCTCCGGGGACGTGCTCGTGAGCCTGGACTCCCAGCCGCCCAACACGCTCCTGCACGACGGCCACGCCTGGAAGGACCACGGGCCGGCGCGCATCCTCGCCGACGCACGCGCGGCCCTGGCCCAGGACTCCGAGTTCGTGGTCCACGCCAGCTACGCGTTCCTGCGCGCGGTGGACGAGGGCGCCCAGCCCGGGGACCGGCTGGTGCCGATCGTGGATGCCGCCCGCGAGGCCGAGGAGCTCGTGCTCGGCGGCCCGCGCCCAGCGTGCGTGGTCCGGCTCGGCTACCTCTACGGGCCCGAGTCCAAGGACCTCAAGGCCTACCGCACGGCCTTCCGCCTGGGGCGCCCGTACTGGGCCGGCCCGAAGGACCGGCTCCAGCACCACCTGCACACCGCCGACGCGGCCCGCGCGCTGCTCCTCGCGGCCCGCGCCCGCCCGGAGGGCGCGCTCCTCTACGCGACCGACGACCGGCCGGCCTCGTTCGGGGAGTTCATGGACCACTTCGCCCGCCGGATCGGCAACCCGCTGCCCCTGCACCTGCCCGGCATCAGCCGTCCGCTCGCGCACGCCGTGATCGCCGAGGAGCACATGCAGATGGTGCAGCTGGGCGTCCACGGCGTGGCCGCGCCCCGCCCCGACGGCTTCACGCCTGACTACGCCGACTGCCGCGCCGGGGTGGACGAGATCGTCGCGGGCTGGAAGGGCTGAGGCTCAGACGTCCTGCTTGGGGATGATGTAGACGCCGTCGGCCGGGTACACGATCGACTCGTGGCCCTCGTCCCAGCGCACCCGGTAGTGCTCGTGGCCGGGGCCGCCGAGCAGCTCGATGATCTGCCCGCGGCGTCCGGGCTCGCCGTGGATGCCGCGTGCCTCGAGCCAGTCGCCGACGTGCCCCTCGTGCGGTGTGTGCTTTGCCGTCATGCCTTCATTGAACCGCCGGGCCCGCCGCCGGGCATCCGCAGCCGTCCGACGCCCGGTGCGGCGATCTACGGCGCGGGGGTGCGGGGCGGCGCCGTGCGCCTGGGGTCAGCGCTTGAGCGTGAGCTTCGCGCTGACGACGCGCTTGGAGGCGCCGCTCCCGACGGTGCTGTTGGCCCAGACCGTCGCCGTCCGGCGCGTGCGCAGCAGGCGGCGGCCGGCCGCGGCGAGCTTCACCGTGATCGTGCGGGTCTTCTTGGCCGGGATCGTGAAGCGGGCGCTGCCGTAGGTGACGGTCGCGCGGGCGGCCGCGGCGGCCCCGGGCGCCTTGGCGTTCTGGATCCGCAGGAGCCCGGCGCACCCGCGCACGAGCCGGCAGATGAGCGGCACGAGTGCCGCGTTGTGGCGGACCGGCGCGATCTGGCGGGCGAGGTCGAGGACGGCGGCGGCCCGGCTGGGCACCCAGTCGGCATTGAAGAGCACGGCGTAGTTGCCCGGGCCGCCGGGCATGCAGTACGTGTTGCCGCGCTGCACGGCCGGCCAGCACGCGCCGGCGGTGCTGCTCAGCGGGCTCACGGTGCGGGCGGCCGGGATCGGCACGCCGGGCTGCAGCACCGACAGGGCGAGGTTGTCGAAGAGGTCCTGGTTGCTCTGGAAGTCGCGGACCTGCTTGACCGGCTCGTTGAGGGTGACCGTCGTGATCGCGTTGCGCGCCGGGGTGAACACCGGGCCGGCGGCCCGCCACACGCAGCACAGGAGCTGCTGGCCGGGCGGCTTGTTGCGGTCGAGCTGCGCCCGCCCGACCGCGAACTGCATGGGGCCCGTGATGGCGCCCACGCGGACGCGGGCGCGCGTGATGATGCCCAGCCCCAGCGGCACGATGTCGTTCTCGGCGCTGCTGATCGTGCTGTACCAGGTGCACGAGCCGACGTAGGTGGGGACGCCGTAGGGCGGCAGCGTCGTGCAGTCGACCATGCGGTCATCGGGGACGCGGCTCAGGTTCGCGCCGAACCGCGTGGCCGCGCCGGCCGGCGCGGGGGCCAGGGCCGCCAAGGCGAGCGCCGCGATGATGAGCCGGACGCGCATAGCGCCAATGTGCCACGTTGGCGGCGCGCTGGGCAGCGCACAGCGCCGCGGCTCCCGTGCACGAAGCCCGCAGCGATCCGCGGCGGACTACGGCGCACAGAGCCGCAGCGCGCCCGGCAGCACCCGGACCGCCGCCGGCGCCGCCCCGACGTGCTCGCCGTCCACGTCGAACGGCATGGCCCTGCCGTCCAGCGGGGTGATGCGAACCTCGGCCCCGCGCAGCGCGATGGTGCCGGGATGGCCGATGTGCTCGCCGCTGTAGAGGCGCCGCGAACCGGCCAGCGACGCCAGCCGCCCGGCGGTGCCGAGGATCACGTGCAGCTGCCCGTCGGCGAGGTCGGCCTGCGGGGCGACGTGCATTCCCCCGCCGAAGTAGCCGCCGTTGGCGATCACGACGGAAGCCATGGCGCCCTCCACCGCCGTGCCGTCGACCTCGACGCGGGCGTGGACCGCCGGGTACGTGAGCACGGTCCCCGCGACGGCGAGCAGGTAGGGGAGCTTGCCGCGGGGCTTGCGCCGGGCCGCGTTGACGCGCCGCACGACCTCGCCGCCCACGCCGCAGTCGGCGACGTTGACGAAGCAGCGGTGCGTCCCGTCCGGGAAGTCGACGCGGCCGGCGTCGATCGGGCGGCTCCCGCCGCGCGCGAGGACGGCGACGGCGCCGGCGGGATCGCTGGGGATGCCGGCGCTCTTGGCGAAATCGCCGCCGGTGCCGCTGGGCAGAACGGCGAGGACGGCGCCCTCGGGAGCCGGCCGGCCCTCCGGGCCCAGGAACCCGTTGACGATCTCGTTGAGCGTGCCGTCGCCCCCGCAGGCGACGATCCGGCCGGCGCCGCCGGCGAGCGCCGCACGGGTCACCTCGGTGGCCTCGCCGCGGGCGCCGGTCCGGTGGACGTCGAACTCGACGCCGGCCCGGCGCAGCTCGGCCTCGAGCCCCGGCCAGGCCGCGCCGGTCCGCCCGCCGGCGCTGTGCGGGTTCACGACGACCAGCGTCGGGGTCACGGCAGCAGCTTGCCCGGGTTGAGGATGCCTGCCGGATCGAGCCGCGCCTTGACGGCGCGCAGGGCCTCCAGGCCCAGGGCGCCGTCCTCGGCCTCCATCCAGTCGCGGTGGTCGTGGCCGACCGCGTGGTGGTGGGTGATCGAGGCCCCGCAGCGCACGATCGCGTCGCACGCCGCGCGCTTGGCCGCCCGCCACCGGGGCAGCGGATCGTCGCCGAGCGGCGCGGCGATCGTGAAGTACAGCGCGGCGCCGCTCGGGTAGACGTGCGAGATGTGGCACCAGACCAGCGGGTTGCCGACCCCGGCGAGCGACTCCGAGATGGCGGCCTTCACCGCCTCGTAGAGCGCCGGGGCGTTGGACCAGGAGGTCACGGTCTCGAGCGTCTCGGTCAGCACGCCGGCGTCGAGGAGGGGGTCGCGGGTGTAGGGCGCGTCGAAGCGGTGCGCGAGCCACCCCTCGCCGATCGCGGTGCCCAGGGCGGTCGCGCCCGCCTCCTCCAGGATCGCCGTGGCCAGCCCCTGGCGGGCGTCGACGGCGCGCCGGGTCCCCTCGTAGCCGGTGAGCAGCAGGCAGCCCGTCACCGGCGGCTGGGTGCCGGCCTCCTGGGACTGGCCGCCGGTGACCAGCGTCTCCAGCTCGTCCGAGAGCCGCACGACGGTCGGCTGGGCGCCCTCCTGCACGAGCCGGCGCAGCCCCGCCTGGCCCGACGCGAAGTCCGGGAACGACCACGCCTCGTAGCGGCGCTCCTCCGGAATGCGCACGACGCGCATCGTGACCTCCGTGATCACGCCGAGCACGCCCTCGGAGCCGAGGAAGAGCTGGCGCAGGTCCGGGCCCGCGGCGTTCGCGGGGGAGCGGCCGAGGTCCAGCGTCCCCTCGGGGGTGGCGACCTTCAGGCCGACGACCATCGCGTCGAACCGGCCGTAGCCGGCCGAGGCCTGGCCCGAGGAGCGCGTCGCCGCGAACCCGCCGATCGACGCGTACTTGAAGCTCTGCGGGTAGTGGCCGAGCATCAGGCCGTGCTCGCCGAGCAGTGCCTCGGCCTCGGGGCCGCGCAGGCCGGCCTGGAGCGTCGCGGTCAGGGAGACGTCGTCGACCGCGACGAGCCGGTCCAGGCGGCGCAGGTCCAGCGAGACCAGGGCGCTGTGCCCGCCGCGCAGCGGCTCCAGGCCGCCGACGACGCTCGTCCCGCCGCCGAACGGGACGACCGCGACGCCGTGCTCGGCGCAGGCGCGCAGCACCTCGAGCACCTCGTCGTGCGAGCCGGGCAGCACGACCGCGTCGGGGGCGCCGTCGGCCGTCCCGGCGCGCAGCCGCAGGAGGTCGGGCGTGCTGCGACCGTAGGTGTGGACGACGCGGGCCTCGCGGCCATCGAGCACGTGCTCGGCCCCGACGGCGGCAGCGAGCGCCGCGCGGGCCGGCTCGGCCAGCTCCGGCCCGGCGAGGCCGACCTCCTCCAGCGTCGCCGCGGGCGGCCCGTCGCCGTGCACGCCGAGGGCCTGCGTCACCATCGCGCGCTGGGCGTCGGTGAGCTCGGTCCGCTCGGCCGCGGTGCCCCATCCGCACCAGTGCATGTAGGGGATCCGTTCATCCAGCGACACAGGCGCTCCTTTGCGTTGGCCGGCCGGCGGCACCGGCGCCGCGGCGGTTGGGGGTGACGGCGTTCACGTGGCGATGGGGGCGGCGGGGATCGCCGCGCGGGCAGCGGCCAGCGCGCGGGCGCGCTGCGCGGGGACGAGGCCCAGGCGGGTCCGGCGGTCGAGCAGGTCGTCGGCCGTCAGCGCCAGCTCGCTGCGCACGGCGAAGGCGAGCTCGACGCCGAGCACCGGCACGCCGTCGGCGACCGGCTCCAGCAGCTCGGGGGCGCCGTCGGCCAGCGCGGCGACCGCCGGCGCCTCGGCCCCGTAGCGGCGCACGAGCCGGTCCGGCACCGCGGCAGCCGCGGCGTCGGCCGGGCTGCGCCGGGGCGGAGTCCCGACGAGCGGCAGGCGGGCGGTGCGGCAGGCCCCGGCCTCCAGGCCGGGGCGCTCGGCGAGGTAGTCGACGGCGTCCTGGGCCATGCGCCGGTAGGTGGTGAGCTTGCCGCCGACGATCGTCACCAGCCCGCTGCCCGGGTCCTCGATCACGCTGTGGCGGCGCGACAGGTCGACGGTGGCGCCCTCGCCCTGGTCGAGCAGCGGGCGCACCCCGGCGTAGCCGCCGATCACGTCGTCGGCTGTGAGGGGCACGTCGAGCGCGGTCGAGAGCGTGTCGAGCAGGAAGCGCTGGTCGGCGTCGTCCACGGCGGGCTCGTCGGGAATGGGCCCGTCGAGGGGCTCGTCGGTCAGCCCGATCGCCACGCGCTCGTCGGACAGCGGCAGGGCGAAGACCCACTTGGCGTTCTCGCCCTCGGCGGGCACGGTGAGCGCACCGCGCGGGTGCCCCAGGCGGGCGGCGGGGATGATCACGTGCGCGCCCTTGCTCGGGCGCAGGCGGACGCTCGGCGCGAGCTCGCTGGCCCAGACCCCGGTGGCGCTGATCACGTGCCGGGCGGCGATCTCCAGGGTCGTGCCGGTCAGCTCGTCGCGCGCGTGCACGCGCCCGCGCTCCACCGACTCCGCGGCGCAGCGCGTGAGGATCAGCGCGCCGTGCGCCGCGGCGGTGCGCGCGACGGCGACGACGAGGCGGGCGTCGTCCTCGAGCTGGCCGTCCCAGCCGACGATCGCGCCCCGCACGCCGTCGGCGCGGAGCGCCGGCACGAGCGCGCGCGCCTCCGGGGCGGCGACGCGCCGCGGCGGCGGCAGCTCCTTGCGGCTGGTCCCGGCGCCGATCCGCAGCAGGTCGCCCATCCGGTAGCCGGTCTTGGCGAGCGCGCTGGCCCGGTGCGAGATGCGGTCGGTCAGGGGGATCACCGAGGCCAGCGGGCGGCACAGGTGCGGCGCGGTGCGGGTCATCAGCACGTTGCGCTCCCGCGCGGACTCGGCGGCGACGCCGAACTGGCCCTGGGCGAGGTAGCGCAGCCCGCCGTGCACGAGCTTCGAGCTCCAGCGGCTCGTGCCGTGGGCGAGGTCGCGGCGCTCCAGCAGCGCGACGGACAGCCCCCGCGAGGCCGCGTCGAGCGCGACGCCGCAGCCCGTGATGCCGCCGCCGATCACGACGACGTCGAGCGCCTCCCCGTCGGACAGGCGCTCGAGCTCGGCGGCGCGGCGCGCGGCGTTGAGGTGCGGCGATGCCATCACGCGGCGGGCGGGCGCAGCCCGGCCCGCGGGTCCGTCAGGGCGCGGGCCGCTTCCGTGCGGGGCCGCCCGGCGCGGGGGCCGGCGGCGCGGGACTCCGTCTCTGGCATCTGCGTAGCTCTGTCACGCCCGCGCGCCGGTGTCAAGTTCGGCCGCGGGCGGCGGGTCAGCCGGCAGGCGCGAGGCCGAGCGTGCGGACGATCTGGGCGTGGGGAAGGCCGCCGAAGTAGGCGCGCTCGACGATGCCGCGCCGGGCGGCGGGCAGGGCCGCGAACGCGGTCCAGATCGGGTGGCCGGCGGCCCGCGGCTGGTTCCGCCACTGGAGGCGCTCGGCGGCCCGGGCGAGGCGCCCGGAGGCCAGAACCGAGTCCGACACGGCCCAGCCGGCGAAGGCGAGGCCGCCGACGTTGCCGGTGGCGGTGAGCAGGACGCCGGCAGCGGCCGCCGCGGCCAGGCCGCTGGGGCCGACGATCACGACGCTGGCGGCGGCGCCAAGGCTGGGCCCGATCGGAAGCTGGCCGAGCGCGACGAGCGCGATGAGGAGCGCGATCGAGTCGAGCACGGACGCATCGACGCCGGCGGCGCGCAGGAGCATCCAGTTGCGCGCCACCTGGGCGAGCACGGCGACGAGGATGAAGGCGATGAGCCGGTTGCGCCCGCGCAGGGACTGCGTCACGGCCAGGCCCTGCGCGAGCCAGCGGCCCTTGGCGGCGGCCACGCGGCGCAGCCCGGCGCTCAGCGCGACGATGACGGCGATGCACAGGAGCGGCACCCACCACGGGAGGCCGAGCGGGACGACGAGCGTGAACGAGGCCAGCGCCGCGAGCGTCGCCTCGACGGCCAGGATCGGCAGCTCGGCGGCGGCGAGGGCCGGAACGTGCGGGCTCTCGCGCGGAGCGGAGCGCCGCAGGGCCGCGATGCGCGCGGCGACGCCGAGCTCGGCGTTCACGAAGCTGCCGAGGCTGCCGATCCCCGACGCCCGGTAGAGCCGGCGCCGGCCCACGGTCCCGCCGGCAGCGTGCACGCTGAGCGCCCAGGCCTCGGTCCGGCACAGCAGCGCGAGGAGCTGGAGCAGGACGGCGGCGGCGACCACGAGCGCCGGCGCCCCGCTGATGGCGGCGCTGATGTCCGGCCAGCGGCTGGCGAGCGCGGCGGCGAAGGCCGCCGTGGCGGCGAGCGCGCCGGCAATCGCGAGCGGCGTGCGCCGGCGCCGCAGAACGCGCCGCATCGAGGTGACGGCGCTGCCGGCGGCGCTCACGGCGCGAGCCTCGGGTCGTCGGCGCCGCGCAGGGCGGCGAGCAGGGCGCCGACGCTGACGGCCCCGGCCACGGGGTCGGCGAGGACGCGGTCGGTGTGGACCGAGTAGTGGTTGCGCCGGCCGAGGCGCTCGCGCGAGATGTAGCCGGCGGCGGCGAGCTCGGCGACGATCCGATGGGCGGCGCGCTCGGTGATCCCGACGGCGTCGCCGATCGCGCGGAGCGTCAGGCTCGGGTCGCTGGCGATGGCCAGGAGCACGCGCGCGTGGTTCGTGAGGAAGCTCCAGGCGGGAGGGGCGTGCGAGTCCCCTCCTTCCTGTTTGGCCTTTCTAGACACAGACATCATGATATCGCCTTCCGCAACGACCGGCGCGCGGCAGGACCGTGGGAGGCATGCACGGCGGCGGCGTCTGCCGGTCCGTGCGCCAGGTGCTGCGGGACTCCACCGGCCCCTACACCCGCCGGGTCGCCCGGATCACCGGCGGGGCGCTCTTCCCGGCCCCGTAGCAGCGCCGCGCGGCCGCTCAGCCGACCCAGGCCGCGTTCGGCGAGGCCGAGCCCGTATCGTCCGAGGCGCCATGCCCGCGCAGCCGGCACCCCAGCCGCTCGAGGCCGCCGAACCGCCGACGCCCGACGACCTCCGCCCGACGGCCTTCCTCGACCGCGACAGCGACGCCGTCCGGCGCCTCGCCGGCGAGGCCGCTGCCGGCGCCGCGGACGAGCACGAGGTCGCGCGGCGGCTCTTCGCCGCCATCCGCGACGGCGTGCGCTACGACCCCTACCGCATCCCGGCCGATCCGGACGACTACCGGGCCAGCGCCGTGCTCGAGGCCGGGAGCGGCTACTGCGTCCAGAAGGCCGTCGCGCTGACGGCAGCCGCGCGAGCGGCCGGGATCCCCTCACGCCTCGGGTTCGCCGACGTGAAGAACCACCTGCAATCCGACCGCCTGCGCGAGCGCATGGGGACCGACCTCTTCGTCTACCACGGCTACAGCACGCTCTACATCGGCGGCCGCTGGACGAAGGCCAGCCCCACGTTCAACGCGGGTCTGTGCGCCTTCTTCGGGGTGCCGCCGCTGGAGTTCGACGGCACCCGCGACGCGCTGCTGCATGCGTTCACCGGCAGCGGCACCCGCCACATGGAGTACGTGCGCGACCGCGGCGTCTACGCCGACCTGCCGCTCGACACCATCCTCGCCGCCTACCGGACGGCGTATCCGGGCATCGAGCAGGGCGAGGCCATCACCTAGCCGCCGAACCGGATCGCCGCCTGGTCGTTCTCGCCCAGGATCGTCGCCGCGGTGAGCTGGTTGGTCCCCATCGTCGCGTAGGGCTCGGCCGCCGAGCCAGCCGCGGCGTTCGCCGGCGGGCGGCGCGTGCTGAGCAGCTGCCAGTAGGCCGTGCCGGCCAGCGACGACGGCAGGCCGGCCCGGAACGCCGTTCGCAGGAGGCTGACCTGCTGGGCGAGCGCCGAGCCGCGCGGCGCCGGCTCGGTCAGGATGAAGTTGTCGGGGAACCGGGTGTTGACGACGTACGGGCTGAGCGTCGTCACGCCGATGTGGCTGCCCGTGCGCTCGAGCGTCGCGCGCCAGGCGTTCGCCGACGCCAGCAGCGCGCGCTTCATCGCGGTGTAGGCGTGCAGGTACGTGAGCGCGCCGGTCGAGACCGTGTAGGCGACGATCGACGTCGTGAAGCAGACGCGCGCGTACCCGCTCGGCGGGAGGAGCGGGAGCAGCGCCCTGGTCACGAGCAGGTGCCCGGCGTAGTCCGTCCGGAACCCGAGATCGAGCCGCTCGAAGTAGCGGCGCTCCCCGCCGGCAGGCGGCAGGACGGTGCCGACGATCCCGCGCCCGGCGTTGTTGATGAGGATGTCCACATGGCCCTTCGGGCCGAGGCGGCGCTTGACTTTGCCGGCGAAGGCGCTGATCGACTTCGGGTCGGCGACGTCGAGATCCAGGAGCGGGAACGCCGGCCGGCGCCGCACGCTTGCCGCATCGCGCGAGGTGCCGATCACGCGGACGCCGCGCGCGGCCAGCGCCTTGCCGGCCTCCAGGCCGATGCCGGTGGAGGCGCCCGTGATCACCGCGACCTTGCCGTGGAGGTCGATCTCGGGCGTGAAGCCGGGCAGCGGATAGAACTGCGGGTGCAGCGCGAGGCCCGGATCGGCTGCAGCCGGGCCCGGGGCCAGGCCGCCGAGGAGCGCGCTGGACGCGAGCGCGCCCGCACCGAGTGCTGCCTGGCGCTCGAGGAGGCCGCGACGGGTGTACCGGCCAGGCTCCGAATCCCTGCCGGGCTCGGGAGCCGCGCCGGTCATCAGCGCCCGCGCCAGGATCGGGAGACCGAGAACCGCTGCGCCCGATACCGGGCGCTGGCGGTCTCGAACGCCGGCACCGTGCCCGACACTGTCAGCCGGAACGTCTTCCCCCGCCCGGAGGCCGGGGTGGTCACCGTGACCGCGGCGCCCCGGCCGAGGGTGATCCGGCGGGTGCGCCGGACGGTTCCCGCCGGCCCCCGCAGGACGATCCTGACCGCGATCCGCCGCCCCGCGGCCCCGGCCGGCGTGACGATCCGCAGGGTGGCCCGGCGGCCGGCGGTCGCGAAGCCCGATCGGATCCGGGGCACGCGCACCGGCTTGGCGGCGCCCGCCGTGCGGAACCGCACCGTCTGCACGTGGCTCGCGCCGCCGCCCGCGCTCCACGTCGCCGCAAGCACGTAGTCGCTCGCCGCCGCCAGGGGGGAGGCGGGGATGACGATGCCGCCGGGAGGCAGGTAGCCGTCCGCCCGGCCGCCGCTGACGCTGGGCAGGAACCGCACGGGGACCGCGGCGCCGCCGGGCCCGCGCAGCGTGGCGCCGGCCAGCTTGGGGCGCTCCGGCCCGAACGTGAAGAGGTAGACGTGCGGCCCGGTGGGGTTCTTCAGCCCGAGCAGCTCGGCCGGGGTGAACGGGAACTCGGCCGTGACCTGGCGGGCGGGCCACCCGGACGCCCCGGGGCCAGGGTAGGAGAAGTACTGGGTCGCGGCCGGCACCGGCCGCTGGTAGCCGGGCCAGGTGTAGACGCACCCGCCGGTCTGGGAGAAGCCGGTGACCGAGAGGGCTGGCGCGAGCAGCTGCATGAGGTGGATCGGCGCGTCCTCGAACGGGTTGCGCGCGGCGCTCGGCCAGCCGCCGGTCGTCAGCACCGAGCTGCGGCCGGCCTCGGCGCCGCCCGCGGTGTAGCCGGGCTTGGCTGGGTCCTCGTCGTGGCCGAAGTACGAGTTCAGCGACATGTACCGCTCATGCAGGTCGCAGTTGGCCGACCACTGCGGGTTCTCGGTCAGCCCCGCCGGCAGCCCGTTGGCGGCGCGCTGGGCGTTCAGGGCGTCGAGCACCGGCGGCCGGGCCGCGCCGGCCGGCGCCGCGAGCAGCAGCGCTCCGGCGGCGGCGACGGCGATGGCTCGGGCAGCGCGGGCGCGCACGGCTGCGAGCCTACCGGTGGGACCGCGCAGGCTCTGCCCCTGCCGGCGGCCGGGCCTCATCTGCGGCGGCGCAGCGTGACCGTCCGCTTGCTGCGCCCGAGGCGCAGCACCTGCTGCGAGCGGCGGGCCGAGGCCGCGGCGGTCCAGACCGTGACCGTGCCCGTCCGCATCCGCGGGAGGCGGAGGCGGAAGCGCCCGTTGCGCACGCTCGCCTTGACGAAGCGCGGCTTGCGGCAGCTGCCGGCGAGGAACCGCCGGCGCGCTGTCGACCACCAGCGGCAGCGGTGCCGGGAGGCCGCCTGCTCGACCGCGACCTTCACGGTGCCGCGCTTCAGCGCGCGCGGGGCGGCCGCGACCGCGCGCCCCGGCCGGGGCACGGTCACGGCGGTGCCGGACACGACGAGCGCGCCATCGGCCGCGAGCTTCGGCGTGGCCTCGTTGGCCCGGACGAGGTCGAGGCTGCTCGCGACGCAGCCGGCGACCTGGCCGATGAGGTCGGTGCAGAGCTCGCGCCCGAAGGGCTTGGCGCGAGCCACCCGGCTCGCGGCGAGGTCCTCGACGCCGTAGAGGCGGACGTTGCCGTCGGGCGCGAGCTGCGTGAAGAGCGCGGCGCCGTTGCCGCCGTTCCAGCGGTCGACGGCCACCGTGTGGGTCCAGCCGCCCGTGCCGTTGTCGATCGGCTGCGGCGCCGTCGGCGTGCCGGAATCGACGCGGGCGGCGTAGATCCGGTCGGCCCCGCGCAGGCCGTCGGGCGTGAGCGCGCCGGCGGCGAAGGCGATGGTGCCGCCGCCGGCGGCGACGTCGTCGGGCCCCACGACCGACGGGGGCGCGGGGGAGGGCAGGCCGCCGTCCACCGGGCGCGGAGCCAGCCACGTCCCGTTGGCGTAGCGGCGCCAGAGCAGGCGCCGGTGCTTGAGATCGGGGACCTGCTCGCCGCGCTCCTCGCTGCTCGCCGTCCAGGGGTCGTCGAGGTAGAGGAGGTCGGCGGCGTCCGCGGAGCCGGTGAGCTGGATGAAGCTGTCGCCGATGCCGCGCTGCGTCGAGAGCGTCACCGGCGCCGTCCACACGCCGCCGGCAAGCGTGCTCGCCAGCAGGGCGTGGCGCGTGCTGACTTGGGTCGGGGTCTCGACGGTGAGCAGGTTGCGCCCGCCCGGGCTCGCGACAGCGTGGATCTCGCCCCCGCCGCCGATCGGCCCGATCGCGGCCGGGCCGAGCAGGCCCGCCGAGAGCGTGCGGCCCATGAGCTGGATCGGGGCCGTGTCGACCGGGACGCCGGGCTGGAACCGCGACCACAGCATCGATGCCGTGCCGTCGTCGGTGACCGTCGTGGCCGTCGAGGCCGGCGGCCGGCCCTCCTGGAAGACGACCTGGGGCGCAAGCCACTGGCCGCCGCGCCGCTGGCGGGTCCACTCGGGCACGGTCGAGCAGTACGACGCGCCGTTCGGGCACACCCAGTCCTCGAAGAACACCGACGCGTTGCCGTTGGGGGACACGGCGAGGCGCGGGGCCCAGGTGAGATCGTCCCCGGCCTGGCCGATGCTGGGCTGGTCGAGCTGGATGGGCGACCGCCAGGCGCCGCCCACGTTCTCGCGCACCATCAGGAAGTTCTCCCCGGTGGCGCCGGCGCCGTAGTCGACGTAGAGGAGGGTCGCGTTGCCGGCAGCGTCGACGCCGAGGTCGAAGCTCTCCTGCTCCCACGGGGGCGCTTCGTTGGCGGAGGCCTTGAGGTCGGTCAGCTTCCATACGCCGTCGCGCATCGTGACGCCGTACAGGCGGCCGTCCACCTCGTAGCGCAGGCCGTTGGTTTCAGTCGGGACCTGGCCGGTGACGACCTTCCCGCTCTCCTGGCTCACGACGATGAGCCGCGGCAGCGTGATCGCGCCGACACCGCTGCGCGGTCCGGTCATGCGGAAGCGTCCCAGGACGTGGTCTGACGGCGGGCAGGCCTGCGCGCCGCAGTCGTAGAGGAACGAGGCGTTCTGCAGCGCCCCCGCGCCGACGTCCACCGGCTTCTGCCAGGCGGCGCCGGCGGGGGCGGCGGCGAGGGCAAGCACGGCGCCGGCGAGCGCAGCGGCGCGGCAACCGGCAGTGCGCGGGACTCCCATGCACCGCACGCTACGCCTGGCCCGGGGCGGCCGCGTCCGCACGGCGCCGCACGGCGCGTGCGGACTCGCGCGAGCGTCCTTGCGCCAAAACCCTGACAGGCCCCGCCGCGCCTGGCCGTTCCCGCGCGCCGCGGGCCTACGCCAGCGCCTGGAGCAGCCGGTCGATCTCGCGCATGTACTGGACGAGGTGGCGGCTGCCGAGGAACCGCTCGCGCACCCGCTCCTTGGCGGCGAGGCCCATGCGCCCGGCGGCGCCGGGATCGCCGAGCAGCGCCTCGATCGCCGCGCCCACGCCGGCCAAGTCGGCGGGGTCGACGAGCACGCCCGACTCCCCGTCGACGATCTGGTCCTGGATGCCGCCGACGCGGGAGGCCACCACGGGGCGCGCCTTCCACATCGCCTCGGCCACGGTGAGCCCGAAGCCTTCGGCCAGGCTCTTCTGGAGCACGACATCGGCGCGGCGCTGGACGGCGTTGACCATGGCGGCGTTCTCGCTGACGTCGTCCATCGGAAGGCAGGCGAGATGGACCCGCCTCCGGACCGCCGCGGGCAGGCCCAGCCGCTGGCGGCGCACCTCCTCCAGGACCTCGATCCCCTCGGGGTCGTCGGCCACCTCGGCCACCGACGGACCGGCCAGGAGCAGGCGGGCCGACGGATGGCGGGAGTGCTCGGCGAAGCAGCGGATCACGCCGGCCGGGTCCTTGAGCCGGTCCCAGCGCGACACCTGGGCGACGACCGGCGCCTCGTGGGGGATCCGCTCGTCCTGGTCGATCTGCGCTTGGCGGTTGACTCGGCTGACGCTCCCGTCCTGGCGGCGGAACACCGGGGCGTCGCCGCCGTCCTGCCCGAGGCCGATCGTGGCGAGGATCGCTCGCGCCGACGCCGCTGGCATGTCCTGGTTCTTGGGGGAGAAGGCGTCGATCGACGGCGGGACGATCCAGATGCGGTCCGGGTCGAGCCCCGCCCAGACGAATTCGCGGCGCGAGAAGATGCAGGCGTCGGCCCCCTGGACGTAGGGGAGCAGGAAGTCCCAGGCGCTGCGGGCGAGGTCGTTGGGGCCGTCGACGCCGACGTGGCAGCGCCAGACGTAGGCGATGTCCTCGTGATCGAGCAGCCGCGCCAGCGGCGCCGGCTGCGGGTCGTGCAGGTAGACGATGTCGCCCGGCCGGACGAGCTCGCGGAGCTCCTCGGCGGCATCGCGCAGGGTGTCCTCGAAGACGGCGCGCTCGGCGTCGCCGAGTTCGCCGCCGTCGCCCGGCGCCCCGTGCAGGCGGTTGTGCAGGCGCTTGGTGATGCGGAAGAAGTCGGGAGTGCCGCCGATGGTCAGCCAGCGCACGTCGACGCCCGCCCCGCGCGCGTAGGCGAGCAAGGACTGAAGCATCTCGGCGACACCGCCGCCCCGGGCCGTGGAGTTCACGTGCCAGATCGCGCGCCCTTCCAGCACGCGGGCGGCGGTCTGGATCGCCGCCTCGATCTGCGCGTAGTCGGCGCCGATCACCGGCCGGAAGCGCTCCGGAGGCGCCGGCGCCACGGGGATCTCCTGGAGGGCCGCCACGGGGCCGCGACCCTACCCAATCGGCGCGGCGGCCCTCAGCCGGAGGCGCGCTCGAGGCTCGAGATCAGCGCCCGAGCGGCGGGGCTCGTCGGCTCGGGGCTCGTGACCGCCGCGAGTTCGATCACCGGAGCGGGGCTGAGCGGGCGGTAGGCGATGCCGGGCAGGGCGAGGCGCTGCACCGAGGCCTGGACGAGGGAGACGCCGAGGCCGGCGGCGACGAGGCCGACAATCGTCTGGGTCTCTTCGGCCTCCTGGGTGATGCGCGGGACGGCGCCGGTGGCGGCGAGGCTGTCCATGAGCGCGTCGTGCAGGCCCGGCGCCTGGGAGCGGGGGAAGAGCACAAGCGGCTCGGCGGCCAGGCGGCGCAGGGGAACGCGGCGCAGGGCGGCGAGCGGGTGGGCCGCCGGAAGTGCGGCGACGGCGCGCTCGCGCAGCACGGTGTGGGCGGCCAGGGACCCGACCTCGCTGGGGCGGGGGACGAAACCGACGTCGATGATCCCGGCCCGGATTGCCCGCAGCTGGTCCGCGGTTGATCGCTCCCGCAGTTCGACGTGGACCGCGGGGTGCCGCGTGCGGAACCGCTGCACGGCGGACGGCAGGACCGAGAGCAGGGCGGACCCCACGAAGCCGATCCGCAGGCTGCCGGCGTCGCCGGCGCTGATGCGCCGGGCGGTCTCGGCTGCCGCGTCGAGCCGGGCGATCGTCGCGCGGGCGTCGGCGAGGAAGGACCGGCCAGCGGCGGTCAGCTCCACGCGGCGCCGGGTGCGGTGCAGGAGCGCGAAGCCGAGCTCCTCCTCGAGGCGCCGGATCTGGTGGCTGAGGGGCGGCTGGGACATGTGCAGCCGGGCGGCGGCCTTGCGGAAGTGCAGGTCCTCCCCGACGGCGATGAAGTAGCGCAGCTGGCGGATCTCCATCAACTGATCCTACCTCGCGATCACAGGTCACGAAAGAGGTATTGGACGCAATCACAGCGACGAGGGTACGTTCGCCGTCCTCCCCTCTCGGAGGTCGCCTGGGTGCCGCCCCATGCCACGGCGGCACCCAGGCACTCACGATGCCGCCTGAGCTGCGACATGAGGCACTTGCGCCGGTGGCCCGGCTTCCGGGCGCCGGCGCCGCGCCCGGCGCCAGCGCCGGCCTCGTTCTGGCCGGGCACCGCGTCGCGATCTTCGGCCTCGTCACCCGCCAGTCGCTGAGCTTTGCCGTTGCCGCCGGCGCGCAGGCGCTCGGCGCCGAGGTCGTCCTGGCCGCGCCGGCTGGCCTGGGCCGCCTCACGGGACTCGTGGCCGAGGGGCTGCCTCGCCCCGCCGCCCTCCTGGACGCCCAGTCGGGCGCCGAGCCGCTGCGCGGCGTCGATGGCGTGTTCCTCCCGCTGACCCGCCCGGGCCCGCGGCCGTACGGCCCGCACTTCTCCCGCCCCGCCCCGGCCGGTGCCGGCGAGCGCTTCCGCATGCTCGGTGCGCTCGCGCGCACGCTCGAGGCGGCCGCCGCCGCGGGCCAGGGGCGGGCGACCGCCGTGGTCCTGCACGACTTCGACCCGGCCGCGCCCGCCGCCTGGGAGAGCCGCGGCGACACCACCATCCGTGACGGGGTGCAGCGCCTTGCTGCCGAGCACGGCCCCGGCGGGCTGCGGATCAACCTCCTGCGCACCGGGCCGGTGGCGACGATCGCCGCCCATGAGCCGGGCCACGCCGCCGGCGTGCACCGCCGCTACGCTGCCGCCCCGCTCGGCTGGGATGCCACGGATCCCCGCCCCGCGGCGGATGCGGCCTGCTTCCTGCTCTCTCCGCTGAGCGCCCGGATCTGCGGCCAGGTCCTGGTCGTGGATGGCGGCCACGAGGCCGCCGCCGCGACGGGCCGCTGAGCCACGCGCGGACGCCCGTGAGCACCCGCTACCCCGTCGCCAGGAGCGCGATGCCGACGAACGTCGCCGTCACGCCGACCGCCTGGACGGTCCGGATCCGCTCGTGCAGGAGCGTCATCGCCAGCAGCACCGTGGTCAGGGGGGCGAGGGAGGCGACCACGCCCACGACGCTGAGCAGGCCCAGCGTGCTCGAGATCACGTAGCACGTGCTCCCGAGCAGGTCGAGGCAGCCGATCGCCACGAGCGGCAGGTAGGCCGCCGCCGTGCGGGGTGCCTGAGGCCGGCGGACAGCCACGACGGCGGCGATGAGGAGCAGCGACGCCGCCTTGGCGGCCAGGAGCGACCACCACACGCTGGCGTCGGCCACCGCATCGGTCCCGACGGCATAGCAGCCGAGGCCGAGCGCGGCGCCGAAGCCGAGCAGGACGCCCAGCCGGGCCTCGCGCGCCCGGATCGTGTCCTCGTGCTCCTCCATCGAGGCCAGGACGGCGCCGCCAGTCGCCGCGATGATGCCCGCTGCCTGGAGGGCCGAGAGCGCGTCGCCGGTCGCCACGCCCACGATCACCGGGAGCCCGGCGTTGAGGCCGGAGATCGGGGCGACGATGCTCATCGTGCCGATCGCGAGCCCCTGGAAGAGGCAGGCGGCGCCGAGCGTTCCCGCGACGCCGCCGGCCAGGGCGGGCCACACGCCGCCGAGGCCCGGGAAGCCGTCGCCGCTGACTCCGGCCGCGAGGGCGAATGCCCCAGCCTCGAGCCCGAAGGCGACGAGCAGTATCAGGGGAACCGCGACGCGCTTGCCCTGCGTGCCGCCGACGAAATCGGCCGACCCCCAGGCCAGCGCCGACACGAGAGCGAGGGCGATGGCGGCCATGGCGGGACGGCCGGCGGGCGCCAGCCCGTCAGGCGGTCTCGGTGAGAGCGGCCTGCTGGAGCCCGAGCTCCGCGATCGCCGCTTCGCGCATCTTGTACTTCTGGACCTTGCCGGTGACCGTCATCGGGAACTCCGCCACGAACATCACGTAGCGCGGGATCTTGAAGTGCGCGAGCTGCCCGCGGCAGTGCTCGCGGACCTCCTCGTCCGACAGGCTCGCGCCCTCGCGCAGCTGCACCCAGGCGCACAGCTCCTCGCCGTAGCGGTCGTCCGGCACGCCGACGACCTGCACGTCGCTGATGTCGGGGTGGCCGTGGAGGAATTCCTCGACCTCGCGCGGGTAGATGTTCTCCCCGCCACGGATGACCATGTCCTTGATCCGGCCGACGATCTTGCAGTAGCCCGCCTCGTCCATCGTCGCGAGATCGCCCGTGTGCATCCACCGGCCGGCGTCGATCGCCTCGGCCGTGCGCTCCGGATCCTCCCAGTAGCCGAGCATCACGCTGTAGCCGCGCGTGCAGAACTCGCCCGGCTCTCCGTGGGGCACGGTGAGCCCCGTCTCCGGATTGACGACCTTGATCTCGACGTGGGGGCCGGCGCGGCCCACCGTCGCGACGCGGCGCTCGAGTTCGTCGTCGCGCCGGGTTTGCGTGGAGACGGGCGAGGTCTCGGTCATCCCGTAACAGATCGAGACCTCCGACATGTGCATCTCGGAGACGACGCGCTTCATCACCTCGGTGGGGCACGGCGACCCGGCCATGATCCCCGTCCGCAGGCTCGTGAGGTCGTACTCGGCGAACTGCGGATGCTCGAGAGCCGCGATGAACATCGTCGGCACGCCGTACAGCGACGTGCAGCGCTCCTGCGCGACCGCCTGCAGGGTCGCCTCGGGCTCGAACGACGGCGCCGGAATGACCATGCAGGCGCCGTGCGAGGTGCATCCGAGGTTGCCCATCACCATCCCAAAGCAGTGGTAGAAGGGCACCGGAATGCAGACCCGGTCGGCCTCCGTGTAGCCGCACAGCTCGCCGACGAAGAAGCCGTTGTTCAGGATGTTGTGGTGGCTGAGCGTGGCGCCCTTTGGGAATCCCGTGGTGCCGCTCGTGTACTGGATGTTGATCGGGTCGTCGAAGGCCAGCTCGGCGGCGCGCCGGGCGAGGGCCTCCGTCGCGGCGGCGGTCCCGGCCAGCTCCGCCCACTCGGGGCTCCCGAGGAAGACCGTGCGCTCCAGGCCCGGGCAGTCGTCCTGCACCGCGGCGACCATCGCGCGGTAGTCGCTGGTCTTGAACTCCGGGGCGCTGGCCAGCAGCCGGACTCCGGACTGCGTGAGCGCGTAGCTGAGCTCGTGGGTCCGGTAGGCGGGGTTGATGTTCACGAGGATCGCGCCGATCGCCGCCGTGGCGTACTGGACGAGGACCCACTCGGCGCAGTTCGGCGACCAGATCCCCACCCGGTCGCCCTTCTCGATCCCGGCGGCGAGGAGCCCGCTGGCCAGCCGGTCGACCCGCTCGCCGAGCTCGCCGTAGGTCCAGCGCAGCTCCTGGTGGCAGCTCACGAGCGCCGGGCGGTCGGGGCCGCGCGCGACGGCGCGGGCGAGGTTCTCGCCGATCGTCTCGCCCAGGAGGGGGACGTCGGACGTGCCGTGGCTGTAGGAGGGACCCATTTGTGCTCCTCTCACGGTGGGTTCATCTGCTGGCGGAACGTTCCACTATCCCAGTAGTCCTCGGTGGCCACGATCCCGCCGTTCCCGGCCCGCACGACGAGCACGCCCCGGAGGTCGAGGCGCTGCCCGGACGGCTCGAGCGGGCCCATCGGCGCGCTGAGCGTGCCGGTGAGGCGGTAGGTGATCGCGGCGGCGTCGCCGCGGCCGCCGATGGGCTCGCCAGCCTCCCAGCGCGCGTCGGGGAAGCTGCGCAGGAAGCTCGCCAGCCCGCGGGCGATGTCCTCAGGGCCGCTCGCCTGGCGCCCGAGGGCCACGTCGGCGTGGGTGGCGCCGGCCGCGTACAGCGCCCCGGCGTCCTTGGCCGAATGGGCGTTGTAGGCGGCGTGGAGCGCCGCCGCGAGCTCGAGCGCCGGTGCGCTCACGTCGGCGCGGCTTCGAGCTGATCGAACTCGATGTGGGCGAGCTTGGAGAGGTGGTCGATCATGGCCTGGTCCTGGTAGACCTCGTAGAGATGCTGGCGGATGGTGGGGGGCGGCGTGGCGTTGGTGTTCTCGAAGAGGGCGACGCGGCTGGCGTGGCTGCTGCAGGTGAGGTCCCAGACGAAGTTGAAGAAGCGGTTCTTGCCGCGGGCGGTGATGTGGTGGCCGGGGAGGAACTCGTCCAGCAGGGGGCCGACGTCCTCGCGGTCCCAGTCGGCCTGGGTCATGCGGCTGACGAGGCCCTGGCCGCTGAGGTCGCGCAGGGTCTGGATGACCCGGGGGTACTGGACGATGGACTGCAGGCGGCCGGCGGTGATGAGGGCCGGGTCGGGAACGAACACCCCGCTCTCGGTGTGCGATCCCCCGTGCTCGCCGGCGATCGTGAAGGCCTTCAGCGCGGCGGCGTAGGCCTGGACGTCGGCGACGGCAGCCCGCACGGCGGGGATGCGCTCGGTGCCCAGGACGTTGACGATCATCTTGGCGGTGGCGGCGAAGATCTCGGCGCGCCGCGCCAGGCGGGCCAGGATGTGCCAGAGCGCGAGCGCCCCGACTTCCAGGTAGAGCTTGAGCGTCTCGGGATTGCGGAAGCTGAAGAGGTACTCGCGGGGCAGGAAGACGTGGTCGAAAATCATGAACGTGTCGGGCTCCTCCCCCCGGTGGTTGAGGGGATGGTCCTCCGGGTTCCACTCGTGCTCCACGAAGGGCTCGCGGGAGACGAGCGTGATGCCCTCGGAGTTGATCGGACAGACCGCCCACATGATCGAGTCCGCGTCGATGCCGGGGCTCAGGAGCGTGCCGATCGTGGTGATGTGGCTCTGGGCCGCGGCCGAGGCGACGGGCTTGGCCCCGTAGAGCACGATCCCGTCCTCGCGCTCCTCCACGCACCGCAGCCGCCCTGGGTTCTGCGCCGCGGGCGCCGAGCGGTCCGACTGTGCCTCGGTCACGAGGTCGGCGCTCGTGAGGTTGTGCCGGGTGGCGTGCTCGATGAACGCCTCGATCTTCGCGGCCGACCCGGGCTCGCGCTCCTCCAGCCGCATCTCCTCGGCGATGAAGCCCATCGTGAAGGTCGGGCCGTAGTCGGGCGGCCGGCCCCACATGCCGAGCGTCTGGTCGGTCGAGTAGTTCAGGAGGTTCCGGCGCGTCTGGTAGTCCGCCGCCGAGCGGGGCACGAGCCAGCCGGCGCTCACCCGGGCATTGAGATCGGGGTGCACGAACGTGGTGAGGTCCTGGGTCTCAGGCGCGAGCTGGGCGTCGAACCACTCAGCCCATCGGTCGACCGCCGGGGCGAACGCCGGATGCGTCGTGACGTCCTCGACCTGCTGGCCGCCCGCCACGATGCGGCGCCCGTCGCGCAGGCTCTCCTTGTACTCGTCGCCAGACATCAGGAACTGCTCCACGGCGCTCACCATCCTCGGTCTCTGGATTGGCGCGACCTCGCGAGAGCGTCGCTGGCGGCTGTCTAGCAACGAGGGGCGCCGCTGCCTAGGGCGATAGGCCGTCGAGCCGTCCCCCGACCCGTCAAAAAGCACTGGCGACCGCTGGCGTTTGACAGCGTCGCCGCCTATATTCGGTGTCAATGGACGTCCGAGAGCCGGGCGGGAAGGGAGGCTGTCGGTGGAACTGCACTTGGTGAGCGAGGAGTACTACGAGGAGTCCGCGGCTGAGGCGCTCGACGGCAGCACCATCTACGTGTTCGCCCGTCCGGCGATCGTGCCGGAGCCGGCGGAGCTCGCCGGGCCGCCGACCGTGTCGGCCAGCTTCCGCGAGACGATGCGGGCGCTGGCGTCGGGCGTGGTCCTGATCACGACGTACGTCGAAGGCCGGCCGTGGGGCGTCACGGTCACGTCCTGCTGCTCGCTGTCGGTCGACCCGCCGCGCATCCTGGTCTCGCTCATGCGCAACACGGCCACCTGCCAGGCGATCGAGGGCGGGGCGACCTTCGGGGTCGATCTGCTCGGGAACGCCCATAAGCGGCTGGCCCAGTTCGGCTCGGCTCGCGGCGCGGCGAAGTTCCTCGACGACCCGGCGGTGGTCGTCCAGGGGATCGGGACGGCGGCGCCGATGGTCGAAGGGGCGCTCTCGCACGTCGACTGCGAGCTCGACCAGATCTTCGACGGCGGCGACCACGCGATCATCCTCGGGCGCGTGACCGACGTCGTGTCGGCGCACCCGCGCTCGAGTGGCTCGCCGCTGCTCTACTTCGACGGCGGCTTCCACCACCTCGGCAGCCCGCTGTAGCGCGGGGGCCGGGGCCGACGGGATGACCCTGCACGACGTTGCCCGCCGGGTGGCCGTGCGGCAGGACGCCGACTCGATCCTGAAGGCGGCGGTGGACGGCGCCGGCGAGCTGCTCGGCACCGACGCCGCGTTCGCGGCGACGGCCCGGCGCGACCCGAACGTGTACGTGATGGGCGCGACGCGCGGCACGACGACGCCCGCGTTCCAGGACATCGCGATCCCCCTCATGGCCGGCCTCGGGGGGCGGGTCGCCTCGCTGCGGCGGCCGATGGCGGTCCACGACTACCTGACCGACGACAGCATTACGCGCGAGTTCGTCGACGTGGTGGTCCACCAGGAGGGCCTGCGCGGGATCGCCTGCGTTCCGGTTCCCACGGCGCTCGGCGTCGATTCGCTGCTCTACGTCGCCATCCGGTCCCCGGGGTTCCTGGGCGACCGCGCGCTCGACACGCTGGCCGCGATCGGGACGTTCGCCGGGATCGCGATGGACCAGGCCCGGGGCAACGAGCGCCAGCGCGAGATCAACGTCCTGCGGGAGCGCCAGCGGCTCGCCACCGCCTTGCACAGCTCGGTCGCTCAGACGCTCTTCACGATCGGCGTGGAGGCCAAGCGCACGCGCGAGGCCGGCGATCCGGTCCGGCTTGCCGACGCCCTCACGTCGATCGAGACGCTGGCCTCGCAGGCCGGGGCCGAACTGCGCGACACCCTTCACCACATCAACGAGGTCCCGTCCCGGCTGCGGCTTGCGGTGGCGCTCGACGCCGAGGCGCGGGCGTTCGAGCAGCTCGGCGACGTGTCGATCCGCGTGGTCACCGCCGGGGAGTCGCGGCCGCTGCCCGAGGCGCACGAGACGCTCATCTGCGACACGGTGCACGAGGGGATTCGCAACGCCATCAAGCACGGCGGCGCCCACCTCGTCGTGGTGCACCTGGGCTACGGCGAGCGCGAGCTCAGCCTCACCGTGCAGAGCGACCAGCCCGTCGCCGCCGACGCGGATGCGGCGGCCTCGAGCGGGCGCGGCGGGCTCGCCCTGCTGCGCGGTCGCGCCGAGGCGCTGCGCGGGCACCTGGAGTTCGTCCTGGGCGAGGAAGGCGAGGCGATCGTGCGGCTGCAGCTGCCCTACCACTGCGGGACCGAGCCCGCGCGCGCCGCATGAAGATCCTGGTCATCGACGATCACCCGGTCGCGCGCCGCGGGCTGCAGGCCTTGGCGGAGCACGCGTTCTCCGACACCGTGGCCACGCAGGTTGCGACTGGCAAGGAGGCCCTGGCGCAGGCGACCGCCGATCCGCCTGACCTCATCGTGCTCGACCTGCGCATGCCGGGCGAGAACGCGCCGTTCCTCTGCGCAGAGCTCCTGTCGCGCGCCCCGTCCGCCCGCCTGGTCGTGTTCACCGCCTACGGGAAACTCGAGGAGATCCGCGACTGCCTGGCCGCCGGGGCGCACGGCTGCATGCTCAAGGACGCGTCCGAGTCCAACATCGAAAAGGCCCTCGTGACCATCATGGCCGGGGGCACGGTGATCGATCCGCGCATCGCCCGGGGCCTCGCGGTGGAGTACTCGCGCACGCTGCGGGGCGAGTCGGTTCAGCTCACGGCGCGCGAGCGCGAGGTGCTCAAGCTCCTCGCCGAGGGCCTGTCCAACCGGGCGATCGCCGACCGCCTTGTCCTGGCCGAGAGCACCGTGAAGGGCCACGTCGCCACGCTGCGCCAGAAGCTGCAGGCGACCTCGCGCCTGCACGCGGTCGTCCAGGCCGACCGCCACGGCCTGCTCTGAGGCCCCGGCGCCGCGGGGCGCCGAGCCGCTAGCCGTCCGGGCTGAGGAACCGGTCGATGACCGACCCGTAGATGCGCGTGTAGCGCTCGAGCTCGTCGATGTCGACGTGCTCGTCGACGATGTGGCAGCCGGCGATCCCCCCGGGGCCGAAGGCCATCACGGTCGGGATGCCGGCGATGTTGGCCAGCCAGCCGCCGTCGGTGTAGGCGGGCATCGTGCGGATCTCCGGCGCGTGCCCGAACTCGGCGGCGAACGCCTCGCTGCAGACCGACACGATGCGGGCGTCGTTGGCGGTCTCGCCCGGCTCGCCCCAGCTGGTGATGTCGACGGTGAGCTGCTCGGCATCGATGCCGTGCGCCGCGGCGTGCGCTGCGATCTCGGCGGCCACGGTGTCGCGGTCCATGCCCGGAACCGTGCGGATGTCCATGAGCGCCGAGCAGGTGTCCGGGATCACGTTGGCCTTGTGGCCGCCGTGGATCGTGGTGCCGGGCACGACGCTTGGGCCGCCGAACACCGCATGCGGGGTGTGGCTGAGCTGCAGCGAGCGCATCGTCACGAGGGCGTCGACCATGATCTGCACCGCGTTGATTCCGTCCTCGGGCTGGCTCGCGTGCGCGGAGCGCCCGTGCGCCGTGAGCTGCACGAAGCACAGCCCGCGATGCGCGGTGACGATGCCGCCGTCCCCGGGTTCCACAACGACGGCGCCGTCCCCGGCCACCAGGCCCTGGCGTGCGAGCACGCCGGTCCCGCGTCCGCCGCCCTGCTCCTCGTCGGCGACCGCCGTGATGACGAGCCGGCCGCGCAGGCCGGCGCCCGCCGCGACGGCGTCCTGGGCCGCCACGATTACGGCGGACACCGCGCCCTTCATGTCGAGCGACCCCCGCCCGTAGAGCTGACCGCCCTCGAGCTCGGCGCCCCATGGGTGGTGCGTCCACTCGCCCTCGCTGTCGCCGAGCGGCACGACGTCGAGATGGCCGTTGAACACGAGCGTGGGGCCGTCGTCGGAGAAGACGTGCTCGCCGATGACGTTCACGAAGCCCGGCGTCTCCTCCACGTACTGCACGGAGAAGCCGGCCCCGCTGAGCTCGCGGGCAACGACGTCGCAGGGCTCCTTCGTCATCCCGGGCGGGTTCACGCTCGGGATCTGGACGAGCTCCTGCGCGAGGGCGACGACCCGGTCGCGGACGGGTCCATTGGCGGCGCTCATGACGCACCGCCTGGGCTCGTGCCCTCGTCGCCAGGTATCGGGAACTGTTCCACGGGATCCTCGGCCTCGCTCGTGAGTCGGATCGGGTGCACCGGTCGGCCGGGGCAGGGACCTAGTCGTCGATGACGGCGATGCCTTCGACCTCGATGAGCAGGTCGGGGTAGGCCAGGCCGGCGACGCGCACGGCGGTCCCGACCGGGCCGGGCTCCTTGAGGAACTCCAGGCGGACCTTGGTCATCTTCTCCCAGAAGGCCGTCAGCTCCTCGTCGGGCCCGTCGAAGACGTAGTAGGTGTTGAACTTGACCAGGTCGCTCCACTGCGCCCCGGCGTCGCGCAACACCTTGCCGATGTTCTCAAACGTGTTGCGGGTCTGGACCTCGATGTCGCCCACGCCCACCGCGTTGCCCTGCCGGTCCGCCGAAACCTGCCCGCCGACGAACACCAGGTTCCCGACCCGCCAGCCCTGCGAGAACGGGACCTCCATGCTCCAGTCCCACTGGTGATCCTCGGGCATGATCCGCTGCTTCATCCCAGCCTCCCCGGCCGTGGTCGTGCGGTCGCAGCCGCCGGCGCGGCTGCGCCCGTGGCACCGTCTCGGGTCGCTTCTAGCAGCGACACCACGCCCCGCCCACTGCGCCGGCCGGAATACGCGCCATCAGGACGGGCGGCCGCCCCGCCGAAAGGACGGAGAACGCGGGGCGCCGCCGCAGGACGTTGACGGGGCCCGATTGGCCCTGATACGCCTGGCCTCCCGCGCACGCCATCCCCCTCCTCGGCTTGCGCGGGCGTTCTTCGATCCGTCACAGTGGGACACGCGGTGCGCGGGCGGGGCCGGGCACCAGGGAGGCAGTGGAGATGAGCAGGACCGGGCCCGAATCGACGCCAGCCACATCCGGCCCCCCCGGGCGCGACGCCCCGCCCCGGCTCACGGACTATGCGGCCGAGCGCCGGGCGTTCCGCCTCGACGTGCCGGAACGCTTCAACCCGGTGCTCGGGATCGTCGAGGCCTGGGCCCGTGACGCGCCGGACGACCTGGCCCTGCTCTCGCTCGACGCAGCCGGGGAGGTCGTCGGGCGCCAGACGATCGCCGACGTGGCCCGGGAGTCGCGGCGCGCGGCGCGCGCGCTCCTCGAGCTCGGCCTCGGGCCCGGCGATCCGGTGTTCATCATGCTCCCGCGCATCCCGGCCTGGTACCCGGCGATCCTCGGCGCCATCCGCATCGGCGCGATTCCGATGCCGGCGCCCAACATCCTCACGCCGCGCGACATCGCCTACCGGCTCGAGCGCGGCGAGGCCGTCGCCGCGGTGACCGACCGCGACGGTGCGGCGAAGGTCGACGCCATCGATCCGCGCCCGGCCGGCGTGCGGCATCGCCTCTGCGTGACCGGCGGGGGCTCGCCGCCGGAAGGCTGGGCGAGCTTCGAGCAGGTCCTCGACGACGCCGGGGACGGGGACACGCCGGCGGATCCGACCTCCCGCGAGGACCCGATGCTCCTCTACTTCACGAGCGGCACCGTGTCGTATCCGAAGATGGTCGTGCACACCGCCGCCTACGGGCTCGGACACCTCGGCACCGCCCGCTACTGGCACGACCTGCGGCCCGGCGACCTGCACTGGACCGTCACCGACACCGGCTGGGCGAAGGCGGCGTGGGGGAGCCTCTTCGGCCAGTGGAACGAGCGCGCCGCGATCGTCCAGGTCAACCTCGGCCGGCCCGACGCCGACGCCATCCTGTCGCTGCTGGCCCGCCACCGGATCACGTCGTTCTGCGCGCCGCCCACGCTGTACCGAATGCTCGTCCAGGCCGACGTGCGCGCTTACGACCTGTCGGGGCTGCGGCACTGCACGAGCGCCGGGGAGCCGCTGAACGCTGAGGTGCTGCGCGTGTGGTCGGACGGCACCGGTCTCACCGTGTACGACGGCTACGGGCAGACCGAGACGACCTGCCTGGTCGCGAACTTCCGCGCGGTGCCGGTGCGGCCGGGATCGATGGGCAAGCCGGTGCCCGGCTACGACGTCGAGATCATGACCGCCGACGGCGTGCCCGCTGCGGCCGGCGAGGTCGGGGACGTCGCGGTGCGCGCCGAGCCCCGGCCGGTGGGCCTGTTCCGCGGCTACCACCGCGATCCCGCGGCCACCGCGGCCCGCTTCCGGGACGGGTGGTACTACACCGGCGACCGGGCGAGCCGCGACGAGGACGGCTACTTCTGGTTCGAGGGCCGCGACGACGACATCATCACCTCCTCGGCGTACCGGATCGGGCCCTTCGAGGTGGAGTCGGCGCTGATCGAGCACCCCGCCGTCGTCGAGACCGGCGTGGTGGGCAAGCCGGACCCCCAGCGCACCGAGATCGTCTGCGCGTTCGTCATCCTCGCCGACGACTGCGCGCCGACGCCGCAGCTGGCCCGGGATCTCCAGGACCACACCAAGGAGCTCACGGCGCCGTACAAGTACCCGCGGGTCATCCACTTCGTGCGCGAGCTCCCCAAGACCGTGAGCGGCAAGATCCGCCGCACCGAGCTGCGCGAGTGGGCGCGCGACGGGGTCCCGGCGGGCTTGGAGCGCGACGAGGCCTAGTTCATTCGGGCGCCGGGCCGGGGACCCGGTCGGCGAGCCGGCCCACGACGCGCCCGTGCTCGATCACCGCGGGCCGGTCGTGCATCGGCAGCAGGAACCGGCCGAGCTGGAGGGCCCGCTTCATCGCCGCGAGCTCCTCGCGACGGGATCGCGGGGAGTTCGGGATCGGCGTCGGCTCATCGGCGGCGACCTGCCCGATCGGCGCCGCGAGCTGGTCCTGGACGTCGTAGGCGAGGTCCCCGCAGATGCACGCCGTGCCGGCGCCGGTCTGCACGAGCACCATCTGCGACCCCTCGGTGTGGCCCCCGGCGGCCAGGCAGGTGATGCCCGGCAGGATCTCCACGGGGCCGGTGATCTCGAGATCCAGGATCCGCAGCGCCCCCGGAGTGAAGAGCCGGTCGACCATGTGCTTGACGTCCTGCGCGCGGTAGAGCGCCCCGTCGAGCCCCGAGGCCGCGAACTCCAGCTCGCGCCGGTTGATGACCACCGGCGTGTCCATCGGGAACCGGAAGTTCTGGCCGCCGTGATCGAGGTGCAGGTGCGTGGTGATCACCGTCCCGACATCCGCGACGGTCAGCCCGTGCTCGGCCAGCTGCGCGTCGAGCTCCTGGTCGGGGCGGCGGCGGCCGACCATGCCGAGGTCGGCGAGCCCGGCGGGATCGCGGTAGCCCGTGTCCACCAGCACGGGCGCCTCGCCCCCGAGAATGAGGTGCCCGAAGGTCGGCACCTGCACCCGCGCGCCCAGCTCGCGCCCGAGCACGACCTCGCTGCGATCCGCCTCGATGTCGCCGAGGTCGAGCAGCCGGATCTCCAATGGCATCTGCGGTCTCCTTTCGCGGCGGCTACCCGCCGGCCGGTCCGAGCTGGACGCGGACGCGCATCGCGTCAGCGCGGCACATGACCCACGCCACCTCGACCGGGCGCGGATCCGAGGCGCCCGCGGGGACGCCGACCTCCGTGCAACGCGCGACGAGGATCGGGGTCCCGCCCGGCATGTCGAGGCGCGCCGATTCGAACTCCGTGGACCAGCTCGTGTCGATGACGCACTCGCCGCCGGTCAGTGTGAGTCCGCCGCCCAGGCCGGGCACTGCGACGGCGGCGCCCGGCTCGAGGCGGGCAGCCCAGGCGACCTCAGGGGCGAAGAAGGACCAGAACAGCGCGACGGGCTGGCCGTGCTCGTGCAGCACGGCGGTGACGCGGCGCAGCCGGCGTTCGTCCGGTCGGCCGAGCACCTCCTCGATCTTGGCCTGCGGCTCCCCGTCGCGGACCTCGATCACCTCGAGCGTGGCGCGCTGGCTCTCGGCGGCTGTGGCGACGACCCGCGTGAGGCCGCCAAGCGCATGGGTCGCCTTCGGCGGCCGGACGTAGGTCCCGCGGCCCTTGACCCGCTCGAGGCGCCCCTCGCGCTCCAGGATCCCGACGGCCGGGCGCACGACCGCACGCGACACGCCGAACTCGCTGCAGAGCTCGTGCTCGGAGGGGAACCGCGCCCCCGGTGCGTAGTCGCCCGACTCGACCCGGTTCTCGAGGATCACTGCGAGCTGGTAGTAGAGCGGGACGTGGCTCGCCTTGCTCAGGCGGGCCACGCCCCGCGTTGGCAGATCGAGCGACGGCCTGCGAGAGGGAGGCAGGGTCTCCGCGGCAACGGAGGGATGTCGCTGATCCGCCAAGCTTGCCCGGTCAGGAGAGGTGGAGGTAGCGGTCCCGGTCCCAGTCCGGGACGTGGAGGAGGAACTCCTGCCACTCGCCCCGCTTGAGCTTGGCGTAGGCCTCCTTGAGCTCGGTCCCGAACGTCGCCTCGGACAGCGGATCGGCGTCGAACGCCTCGATCGCCTCGCCGAGCGTGCTCGGGAGCCGGCGGAACCCCTTTGCCTTCCGCTCTGCCGCGGTCATCCCGTAGAGCGTCTCGGTGACCGGGTCGCCGGGGTCGAGGCCGCGCTCGATGCCGTCGAGGCCGGCCGCCAGCGAGATCGCCAGCCCGAGGTACATGTTGCAGCCGGGGTCCGTCGCCCGGTTCTCCACGCAGCTGCGGCCGTCGGGCAGGCGCATCATCGCCGAGCGGTTGTTCACGCCGTAGGTGATGCCGACCGGTGCCCAGCTGTTGTCGTCGGCGAGGCCGCCGACGCCGCTGGTGTCGGTGAGCCCGCGGTAGGAGTTCACGGTCGGGCAGGTGACGGCGGTGATCGCGTCGGCGTGCTCGAGCTGGCCGGCCACGAAGCTGTAGGCCAGCGCCGACATCCCGAACCCGCGCGGGTCCTCGGGATCCTCGAAGGCGTTCTCACCGCGCTCGAGGTTCCAGAGGCTCATGTTGTAGTGCGCGCCCGAGCGCATCGAGTCGTCGAACGGCTTGGGCATGAAGGTGACGAAGGCGTCGTGCGCGGCGGCGACCTGCCGCAGCATCTCCTTGATGAGGATCCACTTGTCGGCGGACTCGAGGGCGTCGAAGTACCCGTAGTCGAATTCGTACTGCCCGTGGCCGCCCTCGTGCACGAAGCAGTCGATGCCCCAGTCCATCGAGCGGAAGCACTTCACGACGTCCTCGAGGAAGGGGAAGGCGGCCACGGTCGCGGCCACGTCGTAGCCCCAGCACGGGCCGACATCGGAAGTGACCATGGGCGCCGCTCGCCCGTCCTCGCCCGTCCGGTACAGGTAGAACTCCGGCTCGATCCCGACTTGGAACTGCAGGCCCATGTCCTTCGCACGGGCGATCTGCTGCTTGAGGATCGTGCGGGCGCAGAGCGGGAACGGTGTTCCGTCGCGCCACGTGATGTCGCCGGCGAACCAGGCCACGCGCGGGTCCCACGGGCAGAGCATGAGCGAACCGAGGTCCGGCATGACGGTCTGGTCCGGGTCGGCCGGCCCGTAGCTCCCCATGCCCTCGAGGGCATGGACGCCGTAGAGGGGCCCGGTGCCCGCGAGCATCTTGTCGGCGCTCTCGATGGGCACGAACTTCGCCTTCGCCCGGCCGACGGTGTCGACCCAGGCGGCGAGCGCGTACTCGACGTTCTTGGCGGCGAGATCCTGCTTCACGGCCGCGATCTCGGCGGCGCGATCGGTCTCGCCGCCGGCGCGATCGGCGGTCTCCGGCTGGCTGGCCATGCGGTCTCCTCTTCCTCTTCCTCGGGCTCTGACGCGGTCGGCTGTGCAGGCGCGGACCCGTGGCCGGGTGCCCGCCGACGGAGCCTAACTTGTCATGACAAGTTCGCAGGGGCGTCCATCCGAAAGGCCGGATCTCGACGGTCCGTCTGGCCGGCGGTCGCCTGCCGGTGCGGCGGACGCCAGGCTGAGGTCGATGCGGCTGGCGCCGGCGCCTGGACCCTGACTGGCTGCGCCGTTCGAGGCTGCCCCGCGCGCCGCTGCCTAGACGCGCGGCAGCTGCTGTGCCACGAGCTTCGCGATCACGCCGTACCCGGTCCGGTTGGCGTGGATGTCGCCACGCTGGCAGTACCAGGTGAGCTGGCATACCTTCGCGACCGCGACCGGGATCACGCCGTAGGGCGCGAGCGTCGTGGTCTGGTCGAGCGGCGTGTAGGCGCCGGTGGCGGCCGTCACGTCGACGAAGGTCCCCTTGACCGACTCGTACTGCTTCTTGAGCGCCGGGTTGATGAGCGACTTGAAGACCGCCACGGAGGGCTCGGCCAAGGCGCGGCCGCCGGGGCGCACCCAGCCGCCGAGGATGACGTCGGGGTAGGTGATGCCGACGATCTTCGGCTTGGCGCCGGCGGCCGTGCGCAGCCGCTTGACCGTCTGGGACAGGTTCTGGTTGATCCCCGTCAGGGCGCCGCTGACGCAGTCGCCAACCTGGGCGATCGGCACCTTGGCGCACTTCGTCACGTCGTTGCCGCTGATCGAAACCGTGATGAGCTTCACCTGTGCGCGGTGGGCGCGGATGAAGCGCTCCGCGGCGGCGATCTGCGTCGTCTTGGCGTAGTCCGGCGCGCCCGGCCCGAGCGCGAGCTTCGGGCAGCCCTTCTGCTTCAGCAGCGAGGTGGTGGTCGCCCCGCCGCACCCGAAGTTCACGAGTGTGAGCTTGTAACCGCGCGGTGTGGCGAACTTGCCGACCTGGTAGGCGAACCCGGCCGTCGTGTTCCCGGTCGTCGGCTGGTAGCCGGAGGCGTAGGAGTCGCCGAGCGAAACGTAGTACTGCGGCGCGGCCTTGGCCTGCGCGGCAGCGGGGAGAACGGCGAGGGCGGCGAGGGTCGCGGCAAGCGGCAGGAGACGGCGGGGCATCGGGTTCCTTGCGGGAGCGGGGGAAGAGATCGGGACGGCGGCGGCGCCGCCCTGCACCGAACCTAACACGGCGCCGGCGCAGGAGTTGTGCCGGGGGCTGGCGAGCCGCGGCCCCGGCCTCACGGCTGCCCTCTACAGTCCCGGGCCGATGCGCATTCACGCACTGTCCACCGGGACGGTCGCCGTCAAGCACTCGTTCCTCTTTGCGCCGACGGGGCCGCGGCGCCAGCTCGGCCTGTTCCTTCCGAGCCCGTGGTCAGATCCCCTGCCCGTGCACTGCTGGGCCATCGAGCATGACGGCCGCTTGCTGCTCGTCGACACGGGGGAGACGGCCGGCGTGCGGGACATCCCGTTCGCGCGGTTCGACGTCTCCGCCGAGCAGGAGCTGCCCGGCGCCCTGGAGGCGGCCGGCCTCAGCCTCGACGCCGTCGACACGGTCGTGCTGACCCACATGCACGGCGACCACATGGATGGGGCGGTCCACCTCCGCGGGCCCGTGCTCGTCCACGAAGCCGAGCTGGCGTTCACGAAGACGCCCGGCGCCCGGTTCTTCCAGCGCGTGCTGCGCCAGCCCGTGCCGGCGGGCGTGGACTTCCAGCCGTTCGCGCTGGACGGCGGCCCGTTCGGCGCCTTCCCGCGCAGCCGGCCGCTCACCGACGACGGGCGGATCGTCGCGGTCGACACCGCGGGGCACACGCCCGGACACGTCTCCGTGGTCTGCGTCGACGACGAGGGCCGCCACGTGCTGCTCGCCGGGGATGCGACCGACACCCTCGAGCAGCTTGGCGCCCGCCGGGCGGACGCCGTGTGCCCGAAGCCCTCGGTGAGCATCGCGACGATCGACCGGATCATCGCGCACGGGCGCACCCACCCGACGGTCTACCTCCCGTCGCACGATCCCGAGTCCGTCGCCCGCCTGGCGGCCGGGACGACGCTGCCGGGCTGACGCCGCCGGCGGCCCGCGCCGGGCGCGCGGCGTGGGTATCGCTCCCCGGCCCGGATGCGTGCCATTCCCGATGGCGCGGCGGCGCTCCCGGGCGGACGATTTCAGGCATCGGGCCTTGCGCCCGCCAACGTCCGCCGTCGAAGGAGGGAACGCCGTGCTCATCGTGCTCGCCGTCGTCATGGCCGCGGTCTGGATCGGCCTCTTCAGCCTGGGGATGCGATTCGACCGGGAGTCGAGCCGCCGGCACCTGCCGGCCAGCCCGGAGCCCGGCCCCGACCCCGACCGCACGGCGGCGCCCGCTGCCGTCGCCCGCCCGTAGCTCCGGGACGCCGCGATGCCAGCCGCCGTCACCCTTCCCCAGCCCGACGCCACGCGGCTCCGCCGGTCCCGGGCGGCGCCGCTCGGGCTCCGCCTCAGGGTGGCGGCGGGCCGCGGCGGGCTCGACCGGGCGATCGCCGCCGGCTGGTGCCCGGACACGCCGGCGTTCGCGCTGCGGGCCCGCCAGCTGCGGTCGGCCCGCTGCCGCGCGCAGATCGCCGCCGGCATCGAGCGCGCGATCGCCCGGGCCTCCGAAGCCCCCGCGTGGGGTCCGAGCGCGGCCCGTGCGCCCCAGCGGGACGAGATCCGTCGGGCCGAGCCGCGGCTGCAGGAGCTCGCGGCCGCGCTGCGCGCCACCGGCCCGGCGAGTCCGCGCGGCGTGGCCCAGGCGTCCGAGCTGATCGCCGACGGCGGCAGCCCGCTGTACGCGACGCACCGGCCCGGCGCCCTCGCGGGACGTGCCGCAGCGATCATGCTCAGCCTGCATCCGCGGGCATAGGCGCCCGCGGCGCACAGGCCTCAGGGCACGACGAGCCCGCGGCGGATCGCGTAGCGCGTGAGGTCCACGCGGTCGCGCATCCCGAGCTTCTCGAGGATGTTCGCGCGGTGGCGGTCCACGGTCTTGCGGCTGATCACGAGCACGTCGGCGATCTCGTCGCTCGTGTGGCCCTCGGCCACGAGCTTGAGGATCTCCTGCTCGCGCGGGGTGAGCGGATCGACCGGCGCGTCGCCGCGTCCGGCGCGGGCGAGGTGGTCCCGGACGAGCGCGGTCACCGCGCCGGCGTAGAGGAACGTCTCGCCGCGCATGGTGGCGCGGCACGCCTCGACCAGGTCGCGGTCGGCGGCGGTCTTGAGAACGTATCCCGACGCTCCGGCCTTGAGCGACTCGAACAGGAACTGCTCGTTCTCGTGCATCGAGAGCATGAGGATCCGGAGGTCCGGCCGCCGGCGGGACAGCGCCGCTGCGGCCTGGAGACCGGTCAGGCGCGGCATCGAGACGTCGAGCACGGCGAGGTCGACGTCTGGCTGCGCGGCCCGGTCGACCGCCGCGGCGCCGTCGTCGGCTTCGGCCACGACGATGAAGTCCGGCTCGTCGTCCAGCAGCCCGCGCAACCCCCGCCGCACGACCGGGTGGTCGTCGGCGAGCAGCACGCGCGTGGGCCCGGCGCCCGTCATCGGGCGGCCGCCGGGACAACCAGCCGGACCTCGGTCCCGCCCTCGGTCCGCGGGGCGACCGTGAGCTTGGCGCCGATGAGCAGCGCCCGCTCGCGCATTCCCCGGATCCCCGAGCTGCCCGGCGGCAGCGAGTCCGGGATGCCGCAGCCGTCGTCCCGGACCGCCAGCTCGATCGCCCCCGCCGCCGGGACGAGCGCGAGCGCCGCGTGCCGCGCGCCCGCATGACGCACGACGTTCGTCAGTGCCTCCTGGGCGACCCGGTAGATCGCCAGCTCGGCTTCGGCAGAGAGCGGGACGGCAGGATCCCGCAGCTCGCCGACATCGATCTCGATGCCCGCCTCCCGGGAGATCTCACGCGCCAGTCCCGCCAGCGCCGAGCGCAGGCCCAGCGTGTCGAGCGCTTCGGGCCGCAGGCCCCGCGCGATCTGACGCACGTCGGTGGCGCTGCGCCTGGCCGTCTCGCGAACGTCCTGCAGGCGGATGCGCAGCGCGTCCGGGGCCGCGCGTGCCAGGTCCTCCACCTCGAGCATGATCCCGGTGAGCGCCTGACCGACCTCGTCGTGCAGCTCCCGCGCGATGCGCGCCCGCTCGGCCTCCTGCGCGGCCACGGCACGCCGGGCGCTGCCCCGACGCTCGGCCTCGAGCCGGTCGAGCATCGCGTTGTAGGCCTCGGCCACGGCGGCGACCTCGGCGTCCGCGCCGGCCAGCTCGATGCGGCGGCCCGGCGCCAGCGGGTCCACCCGGCCCATCTCGCGCGTGAGGTCCCGCAGGGGCCGCAGCTCGCGGCGCAGCAGGAAGAAGAAGCCGGCGAGCATCGCCGCCAGACCCACCATCAGGACGACGAGCTCCCGTGGCTTCGTCGGGACCGACACCGTGATCGGCGCGAGCACGAGGACCGCCATGGCCACGCCCACGACGACGGCAAAGGCGCCGAACAGCCGCCAGAACAGGGCCACGCGGTGCGGGGCCTCCGACCGGGCCGAGCCGCCGGGCGGCGCCGGCGCCAGCCCCACGCACGTCGTGGGCGTGTCGGGCACGGCGTGATCGTGCCACACGCGGTCCATCCCGGCGCGCAGCGCCGTCGAACTGCCGGCGGGGCGGAGCGGTGGCTCGCGCTACCCGCCGCCGCGCGCCCGCGCCGCCGCGGCGAGCGCCTCGAGCGCCTGCGCGAGCGGCGCGCGAATCTCCGGGTCGGAGATCAGGCCGTCGGGGCCGACCGCGTCGCGCGGCACCGGGATGCGGATGCAGGCCGCCTCGACGATGGCCGAGCCGGTGTAGCCGAGGACCTTGCGCAGAGATGCCTGCGCGTCGGCGCCGCCGCTTGGCGACGCCGGGCCCGCGGTGTTGATCGACGCGACGGGCATCGCGTAGGTCTGGCCGCCGCCGACGGTCCAGTCGAGCAGGTTCTTGAATGGCCCGGGGAGGCCGCCCGCGTACTCGGGCGTGGAGAAGAGCACGGCATCGGACTTCGCGAGCGTCGCCCGCAGGTCCGCCACCGGGGCTGGCGGCGCGCCGCCATCCGGATCGTCGTCCGGGTTGAAGGGGGGCAGGCTGGCGACGCCGCGGTAGAGCACGGCGTCGATCCCGGGCAGGCCGAGGGCGGCGGCGGTGCGCAGCAGCGCCGTGTTCGTCGATCCGGCGCGCAACGCGCCCGAGATGAGGAGGATCCGGGTCAGCGCCGGCCGCGGCCCGTCGGCTTCTTGCCGGGGCTGCGCGGGGGGCCGTGACGCTTGCGCTCGGCCTCGGTCATCTGGCGCACGACGAGCGTGCCGGCCTCGACCTGCTCGGCCACGGCGGCCAGCTTCTCCTCGCGGCGCAGGCGCTCGCGTTCTGCGGTTGGCGACGTCTTCTTCGGGGCGGGGGCCATCCAGGAATCCTACCATTGCGGCCGGAATTCACTTCCGGTGGCGTCGGTCAGCCGCCTGACCACGGCCCTGACGGCGGTCGCGTCGGCCAGCGCGAGGGGCTCCTTCATGCGGCCTGGCGCCGCCGGGCCCCGCGTCGGCTGGCTGACGCGTGACGCGCCCGGGCGCCTGAACGGAATCTTGATGGCGAGCACCGGTCCTTTGCGACGTCGAGACGCGGCGGGCGGGACCCTTCGGGAGACACCGTTCCGAAGGAGCAGCCATGCCATCGGCCATCATCCTCCCGCAGCCAGAGTCCGTTCAGCTCGCGCCGCGCCGAGCCGCTTCCCTGCGCCTGCACGTCAAGGTGGCCGCCACGCGCCACGCGCTGGATCGCCAGCTCGCACGCGGCGCCAGCCCCGACACTCCGGAGCTGCGCCTTCGCGCCCGCCAGCTGCGCTCCGCCCGCGTCCGGGCGGCTGTGGCCGACGGCATCGACCGCCTGGTGGCCCGTGCCGCGCAGGAGCCGACCCAGGCCCCCTCGGCGGCCATCCCGCTCCAGCGCGTCGAGATCCGGGCCGCCGCCGGGCGGCTCGGCGAACTCGCCGAGGCTCTTCGCTCCGACGGCACCGTCAGCGCGCGCGGCGTGGCCCAGGCGGCCGAGCTCCTCACCGACGGGACCGGCCCGGTGTTCGCGTGCCACCCGCCCGGGACGCTGGCGCGGCACGCGGCCCGGGTCATGCTCACGCTGGCCGGCCGCGGCTGACGCGACGCTCAGCTGCGCCCGAGGAGCCGGGCCAGCCACCCGGGCCGGCGCGGCTCGACGTCTTCGCGCAGTGGCAGCCGGCCCGCCGCCCGGGCCCGCATCACGCAGCCGGCGTGGGCGTGCCGGCGCCGCGCCGCGTCGCCATCGGGAAGGATCAGCATGTGCGCGCTGAGGGCCGGCAGCGGGCGCCCGCACAGCGGACAGGTGTAGGTGGCGGGCTTGCGGCTGGCTGCTGGCCGCACGACGTACCAGCGCGCCTCCCGGAAGGGATCGGTCCGGCGCGGCGGCGGTCGGCGGGTCACGTCCTCATCGACTGCCGAGCCTAGCCTGGCGCGCTGGCCTCCCGCCGCTCGGCGTCGCCGCGGGGGCGGCGTCAGTCCGCCGGTGGGGCGCCGGCCGCGCTCCAGCCGGTCAGGCGCTCGCACTCCGCCCACAGGCGTTCCCGATCGGCGGGGGTCTCCTTCGTGCCCGGCACGCGGTGGGTCGGGCGCTCGCGGCGGTCGTGCCAGAAGCCGCCGCTGCTGCGGCCCGGCTCGTCGGCGGCGCCGAGCCACACGATGGTGTCGGCGCCTTCGTCGGGGCTGCGCAGGAGCGGCTTCATCACGCGGTGGAACGCGGGCAGGGAGGTGGCCACGCCGGGCGTGTCGGCCCAGCCGGGGTGCATGGCGTGCACGGCGACGCCGGTGCCGGCGAGCCGCTGCGCCCACAGCTCGGTGAGGACGACCTCGGCACGCTTGGTCTTCGCGTAGGCGGTGGCGCCGTCGTACTCGCCGTCCTCGGACTCGAGGTCGTCCACGTCGAGCCGCCGGGTGTACATGCCGCCCGAGGAGACGTTGATGATCCGGGACGGTGCGCTGGCCTCGAGGAGCGGGATCAGGAGGTTCGTGAGCAGGAACGGCCCGAGCACGTTGGTCGCGAAGGCCAGCTCGTGCCCGGCGGCGGTCGTCGTGCGCTGCGTCGGGAGCACGCCGGCGTTGTTGACGAGCACGTCGAGCCGCGGCTCCTCGCGGGCGAATGACTCGGCGAAGGCCCGGACCGAATCCAGGTCGCTCATGTCGGCCAGCCCGAGGGCGACGTCGGTGCTGCCGGTGCGCTGCGCGATCGTCGCACGGGCCTGCTCGCCGCGCTCCGGGCTGCGGACGAGCAGGCGCAGGCTCGCGCCGAGCCGGGCGAAGCCCTCGGCGGCGGCGAGGCCCAGGCCGGCGGTCGCGCCGGTGATGAGCACGACCTTTCCGTCCATGCGCGGAAGGCGGTGCCAGCCGTGGCTGCGCAGGCGGTAGCCCACGTTTGTGTAGCCGGGGAGGACGGCGAAGTCCAGGAGGGAGTCGGCAATGGCCATCGTGAGGGTCTACGGCGCGGAGCGCCCGACGGGTCACTGCGGGTCGCAGCGGCAGCCGCGGGCACGCCGATCCGGGGCCCGCGGCGGCCCCGGACAGCGAAACGCCCCCGACTGGGAGGGAGCGGGGGCGTTTCTGGTGAGGAGGAGGTACTGCGGGTGCGGCGGCTAGTCGTCCCGATGATCGGCACGCCGCGGAAAAACTTGAGCGCCGGTTCGGCCCGGCCTGTCGCCGGTCATCCGGCGGCGGCCGGCGGGCGCATTCCGGCGTCGGCGTACAGCGCCGCTACGAGCGGGTCGAGCCGGCCCGCTTCGAGGTCCCCGATCGGGTCCTGGGTATAGGACGCAAGGTCGCTCCACGAGAGCCCGAACGCGGCCCGCATCGCCAGGAGGCGGCGCCGCTCGTCCGAGACCGGGCCTCCGAGCATCTGGTGGGCGCGAGAGAGCCGGCGCACCTGGATCGCCCGCAGCGGGAGGTAGAAGGCGAGCAGGACGAGCGTCGGGAGCCCGAACGTGACCCACCCGAGCAGCCGGGCGGTGTCGGACACGGCCGACTCGCCGGCCCGCCCGGCCGCGGCGACGTTCCCGCCCGTGGCGCCGCCGGCGCCGCGCAGCCCGTCGCGCAGCGCGCCGCCGACGAGCGGGACGTCGCCGACCGCGTCCGCCGCGCGGTCGAACCCGCCGTTCACGGCCTGGCCGGCGTCGGTCACGCCGCGCGAGAGCGCGTTGAGCTCGATCACGGTGTCGTGCACCTTGATCCCCGACCAGGCGAAGACGGCGATGAGCAGGACGGCTGCGGCGTCGAGCGCGATCGTGCGGGCGCGGGGGCCGGAGAGCTGAGGGTAGAAGCGCATGGGCACTTCTACCGGGCTGGCAGGCGTCGCGAACCGGGCCGGCCCGCTGCGGGGGCTAACCGGCGGCGCTGGCGGTGCGTCCGCACGACGGGCAGGCCTCGCCCGCGGCGAGTTCGCGCCCGGCGCACTCGGGGCAGTCCGCAGCGGGCTCGAGGATGCCCAGCAGCTCGGTGACCCGCAGGACGAGGAGCCGTTCCTCGTCGACCTCCACGTAGACGCCGGCCGACGACGGGAACACGACGTGGTCGCCCGGTCGCACGGGCATCTGCACGCCGGCCGACTCCCACCAGTCGACACCCGCGCCGACCGCGAGCACGATGCCGTGCTGCGGCGGGTCCTCCCGCGAGCCGGCGGGCACGAGCAGCCCCGACTGGCGGACGCGGTCGGGCTCGAGCTCCTTGAGCACCACCCGGTCGAAGAGCGGTCGCAGGTCGTGGCGCATGGCCGGAAGGGTAGCCGCCGACCGGGCGGGGCTGCCCCGGGTTGCGCGCCGACGTGACGGGTAGCGTGGCCGCCATGGACTTCGGCGTGGGGTTCTTCAGCACCGACGAGACTGCCGGGCCGGCGGAGATCGCCCGGCTGGCCGAGGAGCGCGGGCTCGAGTCGGTGTTCTTCCCCGACCACACCCACATTCCAGCGGTTCGCCGCACGCCATTCCCGGCCGGCGGAGACCTCCCGCGGGAATACACGCGCCTGTACGACCCGTTCGTCGCCGCCGCCACAGCGGCGGCGGCCACGACGCGCCTGCGGATCGGCACCGGCATCCTGCTGCTCGTCCAGCGCGACCCGATCGCCGTGGCCAAGGCCGCGGCGAGCATCGACCGCCTCTCCGGCGGACGGCTCCTCTTCGGGGTCGGCGCCGGCTGGAACGAGGAGGAGATGCAGGATCACGGCACCGATCCGGCCCGGCGCTTCGGGGTCCTGCGCGAGCGGGTCGAGGCGGTCACGGCGCTGTGGACGCAGGACGAGGCCTCCTACGCCGGGGAGCACGTGCGCTTCGAGCGCGCCTGGTGCTGGCCCAAGCCCGTCCAGCAGCCGCGACCGCCCGTGATCGTGGGAGGCAACGGTCGCGGCGTTCTGGACCGGGTCGTCGGCTACGGCGACGAGTGGGGCCCGAACTACATCGGCGACGCCCCCCGGCTCGCCAAGCGGATCGCGCGTCTGCGGGAGGCCGGCGAGGCCGCCGGCCGCGGCCCCCTCGCCACGACAGTGTTCAACGCGCCGGACGATCCCAGGGACCTCGAGGTGCTCGAGGCGGCGGGGGCACGCCGCGCGGTCGCGTGGATCGGCACGGGCGCGGCGCTGGACGCCGAGCGCGGACTCGACGCCTGGGCCGCCGCGGCATCGCGGTACGCCGGCGGCTGACCCGTCGCGCCGGCGCCGGGCTCCAGCGGTGAATCGGTCGCGGCGCGCACCTGCCGCTGCCCGCAGCGGCAGGCCGTGCGCGGAGTGGCTAGTCGGGGCTAGCGGTTTTCGAGTAGCCGTGGCTAGCCATCCCGGCGGAAGGCATCGCGGAGCGCGCAGCTTCGTGCCGAGCCGTGCGTCAGCTTTGCGTCAAGAGCCAGCCGAATCTGGCGCCGAGGCGGAGTTTGGCGCCGCGGGCGGCCGGCGCCGCGGGGCCGGCACGCGTGCGGTGCGAGTCAGAGCTGGCTGAGGTCCGTATCGACCCCGAGCCGGACGCGCCCGGCGAGCTCCCAGGTGCCGGGGGCGACGAGCATGTGCTGGGTCGCCGCGTGGACGTCGCGAAAGCGGCGCTGGAGCGCGCCGGATTCGTAGAGGGCGCTGCCGCCGGCCAGGCGCCAGCAGCGGTCCACGGCGCCGGCGGCGGCTTCGGTCGCGTGGGTCGCGGCCAGGCGCAGCCCGGCGCGCAGGTCCGGCGGGATGGCGCCGCCGGATTGGGCGGCGGCCCACGCCGCGCCCGTCGATTCGTGCAGCAGCGCGCGCGCGGCGCGGACCTCGGCCTCGGCCCGGGCGATCTCGGCCTGGGCGCCGGGGCGCTCGGCCAGCGTGCGCGTGCCGAGCGCTGGCGTCCTGGCCGCGGCGAGCGCGGCCGTCTCGTCGATGGCGCCGCGGGCGATCCCAAGCGCCGCGGCGGCGATCGAGGCCGCGAGCAGGCCGAAGGGCGGGAAGGCATAGAGCGGGCCCGGCTCGCGCGGCGCGTCCGTGATGAGCGAGGCCGACCGGCCGGCCGGGACGCCCAGCCCCCGGACCTCGATGTCGTGGCTGCCGGTCGCCCGCAGGCCGGACACCGACCAGGTGTCGATCACCTCGGCGTCGGCGGCGGGGAAGAGGACGAGGCGCACGTCCGGCCGGCCCGAGGCGAGCCTGCGCGGCGTGTCGCCGTCGAGCACCATGCAGCCGCCCATGAGCCAGTCGCAGTGCGCGACGTTCGACGCGAACGGCCAGCGGCCGTCGACGGTGAAGGTCCCGCCGGGGGTGGCGACGGCCCGGCCCTTGGGGGCGAAGACACCGCCCGCGACGGACTCCGGGCCGCCGTACACCTCGCGGGCCGCGGCGGGCTCGAGGTAGGCGGCGAGCATTCCCGCGGTCGCGCAGACCGCGACGCACCAGCCGGCGGCACCGTCCCCCGCAGCCAGCGCCTCGACGGCCTCGATGAGATCGGCCGGTGCCGCCTCCCCGCCCCCGAGCGTCGCCGGCACGGCCAGGCGGAAGAGCCCGGCCTCGCGGATCGCGGCGGCGACGTCGCCGGTCAGCTGGCGTGCGTGCTCGGCGTCGGCAGCCTGGGCGGCGGCGAGGGGCGCGATGGCCTGGGCGGCCTGGAGCGGCGAGGCGGCGACGTTCGAGGCCATCGTGCGGGATCGTCGCACGGTCGGCCCGGGGCCGCCAGGCGCGGTCAGCCGGCCTGCGGGCCGCTGAGCGCGCCGCGCAGCGAGGCGATCTCCGTGACGGCGGAGCCGACGAAGGCAGCGCGCGCGGCAGCGAGGCGGAGCTCGTCAAAGCCAGCCCCGGTCGCCAGGGCCCGGGCGCGTTCGGCGCTCAGGGACAGGAGGCGGTCTCGCGCGACGAGGGCGGGCGAGGCCACGGCCTGGCGGTTGGGCTGTGGGGTTGCATCGAGCATGGGCCTCACGGTAGGCGCGCGCCGGGGACAGTTCCGCACGCGGCGCGACGCGGCGTGTGTCAAGCCCGTGACAGAGGGCCCGGTGACGACGGGGCGACCGGCTTCGCGCGGGCGGGGAGATGCGGGGCGGGAGGGCCGGCCGGGCTCAGGGCGAGAGGCGAAGCACGTCCCAGCCGCCGGCGGCCCGGACGTACACGAACCGGTCGTGGAGCCGGAACTCGCCGTACTGCCAGAACTCCACCGACTCCGGGACCAGGCGGTAGCCGCCCCACCATTCGGGCCGCGGCACCGCTGCCGCGTCAGCGAAGCGCTCCTCGGCTGCGGCGACGCGCTCCAGGAGCTCCTCGCGGCTCTCGAGCACGGAGCCCTGGCGCGAGGCCCACGCCCCGACCTGGCTCCCGCGCGGGCGGCTGGCGAAGTACGCGTCGGACTCGGCTTCGGTCGCCCGTGCGGCCGTGCCGAGGATCACCGCCTGGCGCTCGAGCTCGCGCCAGTGGAACACCGCGGCGACGTGCGGGCGCTCGGCCAGGTCGCGGCCCTTGCGGCTCCCGTAGTTCGTGTAGAACCACAGGGCGCCGTCCTCGATGCTCTGAACCAGCACGACCCGGGCGCTCGGCTGCCCGCCGGCGCCCGCCGTTGCGAGCGTCACCGCGTTCGGGTCAGGCATGCCCGTCGCCGCCGCCGCGTCGACCCAGGCGCGCAGCTGGTCGAGCGGGTCGGCGGCGAGGTCGGAGCGGTGCAGGCGCGAGGGCATGCCGGCATGATGCCGGGCGCGCGCCGGCGCCGTCTGCTGGACGGTCCGGTCTGGACTCTCGTAGCATCGGCGTGGATGGAGAGGGCGACGGGGACCAGGGCCTGGCTGCGCCACCGCCGGCTGCGGCTTCCCCTCCTGCGCCACTCCTACCGGACGGTCGACATCGGCCAGCTTCAGGACACGTTCCTGCTGGCCGCCGTGGCGACGATCATCACGATCCGGCTGCAGCTGTGGGCGACGAACTACCCGAAGCTCGGCGGCGGGGGACTCCACATCGCCCATCTGCTCTGGGGCGGGCTCTTCATGATGATCGCGCTCGGGATCGCGATCTCCTTCCTTGGCCGCACGTGGCGCCGGCCGGCCGCCTTCCTCGGCGGGGTGGGCTTTGGCTTCTTCATCGACGAGCTCGGGAAGTTCGTCACCGAGGACAACAACTACTTCTTCAAGCCCACCGCGGTGATGATCTACCTCATCTTCATCCTGCTCTACCTGGGCACGCGGTGGATGCAGAAGGGCCGGAAGTTCTCGCCCCGCGAGAACCTCTTCAACGCGATCGACTACTTCGCCGACGCGGTTTCGCATGACTTCGACGTCGGCGAGAAGAAGCGCGCGCTCGAGCTGCTCGACGGCTCGGGCGACGACCCGCTGGTAGAGCCGCTGCGCCGGCTCGTCCTGCAGACCGATGCGATCCCCGTGCGCGAGCCGGGCCGCCTCCGGCGAGGCGGACTGGCGCTGCGGCGGCGGTACTTCCGCATCGTGGAGAAGCGCTGGTTCGTGACCGCCGTGACGTGGATCTTCGGGATCTGGGCGTTCGGGATCCTGCTCCAGGTGCTCGTGCTCGTGCTGGCCCTCGGGCTCAAGATCGGCGGCGCCCAGGCCGGATTCCAGCAGGACGAGATCTTCGACCTCCCGCCGGCCAACATCGCGTCGATCGCCTCCTCGGCGATCGCCGGGTACTTCATGGTCCGAGGAGTCCGGCGCCTGCGGCGCGGGGACCGGCTCGGGGCCTACGACATGCTCGACCGGGCGCTCATGGTGCAGATCTTCATCACCCAGGTGTTCATCTTTGTCGAGTCCTCCTTCTCTGCCGTGAGCGGGCTGCTCGTGTCGATCCTCATGCTCGTCACGATCCGCTACGCCAAGCGCAAGGAGCACGAGCGCGACCGCGGCGACGTCCCGGAGGCCGACCTCCCGGCGGCGCGGGCCATTCCGGAGCCGGCGCCTGCGCCGGCGGCCTGACGGCTCGCTACGCCGCGGCCTTCCAGTCGGCGAACCCGGGACGAACCGCGCCGTCCGTCCCGACCAGCCCGCAGTCGTAGGACGGTGCAGTCGCGTAGAGGTACTGCGACGCGAGGCCGATCGCCGGGACCGCGGCGCGGCGCTCGCGGATCGCCGCGAGCGCGTGAGCCTGGCCGAGCACGCCGCCCGCGGCGGCCAGGCGCACGCCGCCCTCGGTCAGCCAGATCGCCGGCCGTCCGCGCCGCCGTGCGCCGCGCCAGCGGCCCTCGAGCTGCGCGGCGGCGGCCGCTGTCCGCAGGTCCGGCTGGGGGTCCTCGGCGTCGTTGTAGTCGTGGTGGGTCCAGACGACCCGCGGGTGTGCGGCGTACCCGCGGGCGCCGAGCGCCTCGAGCACAGCGGCGTTGAACCTGTCGAACGCCGTGTACCGGCGCGTCGAGGCGCTCGCGTCGGCGGTCGCCGGCCCGAGCAGGAGCAGGCCGTGGCCGAAGGCGGCACCGATGGCGGTCGCGGTCGCGAGCATCTCGGCGGCCGCGTCCGGCGCGGTGAGCGCCGTGGGGGCCCAGGCCGCGTCATCGCGCGGGTCGGCGCTGGCGGGCGGGGACTGCTGGGGCCAGAGCTGCCCGTTGGGCTCGTTGCAGATCTCCAGCGCATCGGCGTTCGGCCCGGACCCGCTTCCCGGCCGGTAGCGCCCATACGCCCAGCGGATGAATCCGGCCCAGTCCGACTCGGGCCCGAAGCCGTCTGCGGGCATCCGGAAGGCCAGGCCCGCCCGGGCGGCGGCCAGCGCCGGGGTGCGCAGCCCGGACGGGCCGGACGCCGCCCAGGCCTCGTAGTCCTCGCGGGCCATCCGGTCGGGAGCGGCAAAGGCGATCTCCTCCTCGCTGCCCGGCCGCAGGTGGGCGGTGCCGTTGCTCCAGCCGGGGAACGAGTAGACGGTGAGGATGACCCGGCGCCCGTCGGCCTTCGCCGCGGCGACGTCGGCATCGAGCGCGGCGAGCACCGGCGCGGCGGCGGCGTTGACCCCGGTGCCCGGCGGCGCCGCCGCAGCGGGGCCGCCGGGGGCGAGCTGGTCGTACGGGAGCCACAGCCGCACCCACGGGTCGGCCGGCCCCGCCAGGATCCACCGGCGGTTGGCGGCGTAGCGCTGGGACTGGGCCGCCGCATCGGACGGGTAGAGCACGCCCGCCGGGCCCAGGACGATGCAGCGCGGCGGCCCGGCCGGCGCCGCGGGCAGGCGGCGCGGCCAGGCGCCGGCGGCCGCAGCGGCGCCGAGGCCGGCGGCGCCGGCGACGAACGCGCGGCGGGTGCAGCGGGCGGGCACCGCCCGAGGATGGCAGAGCTCAGGCAGCGCCCGCGCCGCCCGCCGGCGTTCGATCCGGGCCGCGGGCCGCGATAGCGTGCGCCCGCGATGGAGCTCGATCTCGGGGACCTGCTGGCCATCAGCGCGCTCGCGCTGCTGGCGCCCCTCATCGTCGACCTCATCCCCGGGATCGGGCTGCCGATCGTCGTCGTCGAGCTCGCGATGGGGATCCTCATCGGGTCCCAGGGCCTCAATCTCGTTCATGAGAACAACGTCGTCTCGCTGTTCTCGGAGTTCGGCCTGGCCCTGCTGTTCTTCCTCGCGGGGTTCGAGATCGAGTTCAAGGCGGTCAAGGGCCCGCCGCTGAAGCTGGCCGCCTGGGGCTTCCTGCTGTCGTTCGGCATCGCGATCGCGATCGGCCTCACGCTGTACTCGGTCGGGTACATCCGGTCCGGGCTCCTCGTGGCCACCACGCTGTGTGCCACCGCCCTCGGGACCCTGACGCCGATCCTTCGCGACTCCGGGCTCATCAGGACGCGGCTCGGGGCTTATGTCGTCGGCGCCGGGGTCGCGGGCGAGTTCGGCGTCATCGTCCTCATGTCGCTGCTCTTCGGGAGCGAGGGCGGCCTCACGGCGGCGCTCCTGCTGCTCGCCTTCACGGTCGTGACGGTCGCCGCCGGGTTCGTCGCCACGCGGGCGAAGACCCCGCGCTACATCGAGCTGACCCGGCGCAGCCTCGAGACGAGCTCGCAGCTTCCCATCCGCCTCGCGCTCGCGACGCTGCTCGGCCTCATGCTGCTCACCCAGGACTTCGGCATCGACGTGATCCTCGGCGCCTTCGCGGCCGGCGTGGTCTTCCGCCTCGCCGTGCACCGGGACCAGTCGGCGGTCGTCACCTCGAAGCTCGACGCCATCGGCTACGGGTTCTTCATCCCGGTCTTCTTCATCACGAGCGGGATGAACTTCGACCTCTCGGCGCTGTTCGGCAGCGTGGGGAGCGCGCTGCGGCTGCCGGTCTTCTACGCCCTGCTGCTCGTCGTCCGCGGGGTCCCGGCGCTCGTGCTCTACCGCAACGATCTCGGCGCCACGGCGCGCCGGATCCTCGCGCTGTTCTCGGCGACGTCGCTGCCGCTCATCATCGCCCTCACCCAGGTCGGGCTGCAGAACGGCACGATGCGCGCCGACACGGCGGCGGCGCTCGTCGCCGCCGGCGTCCTCTCGGTGCTCATCAACCCGCTCGTCGCGCTGCGGCTGGCGAAGCGCCTGCCGGCCGCAGAGCGCGACGCGGTGCCCTCGCCCGACGCCGCGGCCGCCGGCAGGGACGCGGCGACCGAACCGGCATAGAGTCCGGCCCGCAGCAGCCCCGCGCTGCCATTCCGACTCCACTCCAGCGAGGTCCCATGAGCCTGTCCGGCACGACCATCTTCATCTCCGGCGCCAGCCGCGGCATTGGGCTGGCGATCGCCCTGCGCGCAGCCCGGGACGGCGCGAACGTCGCGCTGGTCGCCAAGACCGCCGAGCCGCACCCCAAGCTCGAGGGCACGGTCCACACCGCTGCCGCCGCGATCGAGGCGGCGGGCGGCCAGGCGCTCCCGATCGTCGGCGACATCCGCGACGAGGAGCAGGTGCAGTCGGCGGTCGCCGCCGCGGCGGAGCGGTTCGGGGGCATCGACATCTGCGTCAACAACGCCTCGGCGATCAACCTCGCCGGCACCGAGGCGCTCGAGCTCAAGCGCTACGACCTCATGCAGGACATCAACGTGCGCGGCGCCTTCGCGGTGACGCGTGCGTGCGTCCCGCATCTGCGCCAGGGCCGCAATCCGCACATCCTCACGCTGTCGCCGCCGATCAGCCTCGAGCCGCGCTGGCTCGGCCCTCACGTCGGCTACACCCTGGCGAAGTACGGCATGAGCCTCCTGGCGCTCGGCTGGGCCGAGGAGTTCAAGGAGGCCGGCATCGCGTCCAACGCGCTGTGGCCGCGCACGCTCGTCGCCACGGCGGCGGTCCAGAACCTCCTGGGCGGCGACGCCGCGATGCAGCGCGCCCGCAAGCCCGAGGTCTACGCCGACGCCGCCTACGCGGTCCTCACCCGCCCGAGCCGCGAGTGCACCGGGAACACGTTCCTGTGCGAGGACGTCCTGCTCGAGTCGGGCGTCACCGACCTCGAGCCCTACAGCTACGTCCCGGGGGCCGACCTCCAGGTCGACCTCTTCGTGGACCACGTCTGAGCCCGTGCGCCGCGCCCGCGCGGCGGCGGTCAGCGGACGCGGATCGTGTAGCGGCGGGTCACGTTTGGCTTGTTCCCGCTCGGCGGGACGTAGCCGACGGTGAACGTCGTCGTGCCGGCGGCGAGGCCGCGGAACGGGTAGACCCGCACGCCGGCAGCGCCGGGCGGCGCGTCCGGCAGCGAGAGGTCCTCGGGCTCGCCGGTCTTCACGACCGTCGGGTCGGGCAGCGTGAGGAACTGCCACGTGTACCCCGTCGACGGGTTGTTCGGCAGGACGACCTTGACCGTGCCGCCGACGTTGGCCGCGAGCACCGTGCCTGGCCGAGTCTGCGCCGGCAGCGCGCCGCCGCCCGCCGTCGACGGGGCCGCGGCGGTCGCCGTGGACCCCGTCGTGCCGCTCCCGCTGTCGCCGCAGCCGGCAGCGACGGCGGCGAGGCTGGCGCCGGCAGCGAGCGACGTCAGCCAGGCGCGAGCCATCTAGGCCGCCCGCTCCACGAGGTCGCGCTCGGGCGCGATCCGCCAGCGGCCGGCGACGTCCGCCAGTTCGGCGTCGATGCCCCACTCGTCCGGGAGGTAGCCGCCCTCGTAGCCGGGCGCGGCGCCCTTGAGCGGCATGCAGTTCGCGTTGTCGCCGATCGCCCGGATCTCGGCGACTTCTTCGGCGGTCAGCACGACCTCCGCGGGCGTCGCCGCGAGATCGGCGCGCTGGCTCTCCACCGGGCGGGCGCCGTCACCCGCCTCCTGGATGAGCGTCGGCACGACGCACCGCACCGGGGCGTGGGCCAGATTCCACTGGGCCGCGAGCTGCAGCGGGCTGAGCCCGTGGCGCTCGGCGATGGGGCGCATGCGGGCCAGCCGCTCCACGCCCGACTCGACCCATCCCTCGGGCCGGAACGCGCGGTGGTCGTTGGGCCGGAACTCGTGCCCGGGGCCCATGTCGCCGTGGAACACGCCCCCGTAGTCCACGACCCGGGTGATGATCCCGATGCCCTGCTGCTCGGCGGCCCCCAGGCACAGCTCGCCGGGCCACGGCTCGAGCGGGTTGAGGATGATCATCGCCCAGTCGATCACGTCGCCGTAGCGCTCGAAGCAGTCGATCAGGTCGAGCGTGAACCCGTTCGCCGGCCCCGGCGCCACGCCGATCTCGTCGGCGAGCCCCGCGTCGCGCAGCCCGGCCATGGCCTCCCACACCGCCGGGTGGGAGTAGCCCGTGCGGTCGGGGTTGTGGAGCATCAGGAGGTCGAAGCGGTCCACGCCCACGCGCTCGAGGCTGCGCTCGGTCGCCATCCGCAGGTAGTCCGCGTAGCCGTCGGGGCTGCGCAGGCCCGGGTCGGTGAACCGCGGGAACCCCTTCGCGCCGTTGCGCTCGCCGGTGTAGAAGTCGTGGCCGACGGTGCCCGCAACGGCGTAGCGCTCGCGGGGGACGCCGGCCAGCGCGCGGCCGAGCGCCTCATCGGCGGCGCCCTGGCCGTAGACGTCGGCGGTGATGACCGTCCGGATGTCGTCGCCGGGGCGCAGCAGCGCGAGGAGGCGGTCGTCGTCGAGCGGCTCCCCGAAGTGCATGAAGCGCCCGCCGCTCCAGGTGCCGATTGCGGTGTGGGTGAGGGCTGACATGGGCGGGATCCTACGCCGCGGATCCCGATCGCGGCGGCCGGCCGGACCTCCCGCTGCGGCTAGTTGACGCTCGGGTCGCCGGGCATGCGGGCCAGCAGGGCGTACTGGCCGCCGCGGCCCTCGAGCACGGCGGGCCAGAGCCGCGCCGGGTCGTCGCTGAAGATCTCCTCCCGGCGGGCCGGCGTCACGATCCAGTCGTCGCGCTCGAGCTCGGACTCGAGCTGGCCCGGGCCCCAGCCGGCGTAGCCGGCGAACACCCGGGAGCGCCGCGTGACCCCCGCGGCGTCGGCGAGGTCGGAGCCCGCCGAGAGGAACCCGATGTCCTCCAGGACGACCGCGGCGGCCTCGGCGGGCGCGTCGAACTCGGCCAGGACGACCACCGCGGTGGGCTGGACCGGTCCGCCCTCGAAGATGATGCCCTGCGGGTCCGCGACCTCGCCGAGCTCCGGCGCCGCCTCCTCCACCGCCGTCTCCGACGGGCGGTTGAGGATCAGCCCCATCGCGCCGCCCTCACCGTGCTCGGCGATGAGCACGACCGACCGGCGGAAGTTCGGGTCCTCGAGCAGCGGCCCGGCGATGAGCAGCTGTCCGCGCAGCGAATCCATGCCCGCATTGTGCCGCGCCGCGCCGCCGCGCGGGCCGCCGCCCGCCCCCCGACTACGCTGTGCCCCCATGGCGACCTTCCAGCAGCCGGGGGGCGCGGGCCCGGCCCGCCCCAAGGTCCGGCCGAGCGCCTGGTGGTACCTCGCCCCGCCGCTCGTGTTCATCGCCTCGGCCGCGATCGCGGTGACCCTGGCGATCACGTCGATCGCACCCGGGTTCGACGCTCTCACGAAGTCGCTCGTGGAGTTCACGCCGCCTGCGAACGGCACCGTCACCCTCAAGGACGGCGACACCGAGACCATCTACCTCAAGACCGAGGCCAACGGCATCCCGCTCGCGCCCGCCGCGGGGGTCTCGGCGGACGACCTGAGCTGCCGGGCCACCGCGGTGTCGGGCGAGACGTCGGTCACGGTCGGCGACACGTTCGACCTGACGTTCACGCAGTCCAACGACAAGTACCAGGCACTGAAAGAGTTCACGGCCAACGGCTCGGGGGACTACACCGTGCACTGCACGGTGGCGGGGGCGCCCGGCGCGCAGCTCGCGCTGGGGAAGAAGATCGGCCTGCTCCGCCTGCTGGGCGGCACGTTCGGCGCGATCGCGGCGTTCCTCGCCGGCTGTGGGATCGCGATCGGCTCGTTCGTCCTCATCCTCGTGCTGCGGATCCGCAGCAAGCGCCGCGCCCAGGGGCCCCCGTCCGGGCCGACCGGCCCGTCGGGCCAGCCCGTGTGGACCCCGCCGCAGCCGCAGCCGCCGGCGGGCGGCCCGGCGCCTCCGAGTCAGCCGCAGGCACCGCCGCCGCAGTGGCCGCCTCCCGACCAGGGCCCGCAGTGGCCGCCCGCGGGGTAGCGCGGTGCCCGGACCGGTCAGCGTCTTCATCGCGGCCTCGCTGGACGGGTTCATCGCCGGGCCCGGCGACGACCTGTCGTGGCTGCCGCAGGCCAGCGGGGAGGACTACGGGTTCGACGCCTACATGGCCGCGACCGCGGCGCTGCTCATGGGCCGCTCGACCTATGACGTGGTGGCCGGGTTCGAGGAGTGGCCGTACGGCGACACCCCGGTGTTCGTGGCCACGACCCGCCCGCTCGAGCCCGTCACCCCCACCGTGCGGGCCGTGTCGGGCGAGCCCGGGGCGCTGCTCGCGGCCCTGGACGCGGCGGGCATCGCCGGCGGCGTCTACGTCGACGGCGGCACGCTCATCCGGCAGTTCCTGGACGCCGGCCTGATCGACGAGGCCACGGTCACCGTCATCCCGGTGATCCTCGGGGCGGGCACGCCGCTGTTCGCGGGCGCCGGGCACCGGCACGCGCTCGAGCTCGTGAGCGCGGCCCCGTTCCCGTCGGGCCTCGTCCAGCTGCGCTACCGGGTGGTCAGCTCGACCGGGAGATCGTGACGAGCGGTCACTCGTCCCCGGCGTCCCGCCGACTGCGCGGCGCCGTGCCGAAGACGTAGTCCCAGTAGGGCGCGCTGACCCCGAAGCCCTTCGTGTCGTCCTGGAAGTGGTGGCGCATGTGCAGCTCGCGCAGCTTCTTCGCCACCCGGGACTTCGGCGTGGCGTGATGCACGAAGTAGTGGGTCATGTCGTACATCAGGTACCCGAGCAGGAACCCCGCGCTCCAGGCCAGGCCCGGGTCGGTGCCGAGCGCCGCGATGAAGGCCAGGCAGAACAGGCTGCTGAGCGGGACGCTCACGGACGGCGGCATGACGAGGCGCATCGGATCGTTCGGGTGGTCGTGGTGCACGCCGTGGATGATCCAGTGCAGCCGCGCGCCGATCCCGTCCTCGGGCTCGAAGTGGAAGACGATCCGGTGCAGCCAGTACTCGGTCAGCGTCCAGAACAGCCACCCGCCGGCGGCCAGGAGCAGCGCCTTTCCGAGCGGAACGCCGCCGTCGAGGGCGAACGCGAACGTCAGGACGATCGCGGGCGCGAAGATGAGCGGCACGACGACGGGATGCACGCGCGACATCCGATCGAGCAGCGGAGAATCGAACATGCGCGGCGAGGCGCGCAGGATTTCGGAGCGGGGTGCGGAGGGATCAGGATTCGTCGCCATGGGGAATTCCTAGCGCATCGCCGGACGGACTCTCGGGATCACAGCACCGGTTGCGGCACCGGTCAACCGTGGGGACCACGGATTCTCCACCACTTCTCGCTGCGGCGCAGTCCGGCCGGCCGTGCGGGCGGCCGCCTATCCTCCCGCGCATCGTCCCGGCGCGAACATCTGACGCGGATCCCGAGCTCGCGGAGGTCGCCTGGGACCTCGCGCCGCTGGTCGACGGCGAGGGTGACGACGGGGTTGCGCGCCAGCTGGCCGAGGCGTCCGCCCGGGCCGAAGCGTTCGCCGCGCGCTACCAGGGCGCCGTCGCGGGCTTCGACGGTCCGGCGCTCGTCGCCGCGATGACCGAGCTCGCGGAGATCTCCGAGCTCGTCGGGCGGGCGGCGAACTACGCGCACCTGCGGTTCGCGACCGATACCGCCGATCCCGAGCGCGGCGCGCTCCTGCAGCGCGTGCAGGAGGCCGGCGCCGCGATCCAGACCGCGCTGCTCTTCTTCGAGCTCGAATGGGCCGCGCTGGACGATGCCGCCGCCGAGGCGCTGCTCGCCGCCGACGGGCTCGAGTTCTGCCGCCACCACCTCCGGATGGAGCGCCGCTACCGGCCGCACCTCCTCTCCGAGCCGGAGGAGAAGGTCATGACCGAAAAGTCGGTCACCGGCCGCAGTGCCTGGACGCGCCTGTTCGAGGAGCTCACGGCCTCGACGCGCGTCGACGTGCCCGGGGCCGAGGAGCCGGTCGCGCTCGACGTCGCGCTCAGCGCCCTGACCTCCCCGGACCGCGAGGAGCGCCGCGCGGTGGCCGGCGCGGTGACCGCCGCGCTCGAGCCCGGCCTGCGGACGCGCGCCTACGTGTTCAACACGCTGCTGCACGACAAGGCGGTCGACGACCGGCTCCGCGACTACCCGACGTGGATCTCGGACCGCAACCTCTCCAACGAGGCCAGCGACGAATCGGTCGCCGCGCTCGTCGAGGCCGTCCGCCGGCGCTACGACATCCCGCAGCGCTGGTACCGGCTCAAGGCCTCGCTCCTCGGCGTCGAGAAGCTGGCGGACTACGACCGCGCAGCGCCGGTCACGGGCGAGGACGAGCGGTTCGCCTGGTCCGAGGCCCGGGCCCTCGTGCTCGAGTCGTTCGCCTCCTTCTCCGAGGAGATCGCCGCCGTGGCGGCTCGCTTCTTCGACGAAGGCTGGATCGACGCCCCCGTGCGTCCCGGCAAGCGCGGCGGCGCCTTCTGCGCCTACACCGTCCCGGCCGTGCACCCCTACGTCATGCTCAACTACACCGCCAAGCGCCGCGATGTGCTCACGCTGGCGCACGAGCTCGGCCACGGCGTCCACGCCGCGCTCGCCCAGCCGCGGGGGATCTTCCACCAGCACACGCCGCTCACCCTCGCCGAGACCGCGTCGGTGTTCGGCGAGACCGTGGTCTTCGGGCGGCTGCTGGAACTCGCGCCGACGCCCGCCTCGCGGCTGTCCCTGCTGGCCGAGAGCCTCGAGGGCTCGATCGCGACCGTCTTTCGCCAGGTCGCGATGAACCGCTTCGAGGACCTGGCGCACACGGCCCGGCGCGACGAGGGCGAGCTCAGCGTCGAGCGGTTCGGCGACCTGTGGGCCGCCAGCCAGGAGGAGCTGTTCGGCGACGCGGTCCAGGTCACCGACGGCTACCGCTCGTGGTGGTCCTACGTGCCGCACTTCATGGCCACGCCCGGCTACGTGTACGCCTACGCGTACGGGCAGCTGCTGGCCCTCTCGGTCTACCAGCGCTATCTCGACGACGGCGAGCCGTTCGTCCCCCGCTACGTCGAGCTGCTCAGCGCGGGGGGCTCGCTGCCACCGGAGGAGCTCGGGGCGATCGTCGGGATCGACCTCGCCGATCCGGGCTTCTGGGACGCCGGCCTGGACTTGGTTGACCGCCAGCTCGCCGACGCCGAGGCCGCCGCCGCCGCGGCGGGCCGGGCGTAGCGCCGGTCTGAACGCGCGCAGCGCCGCGGGGCGTCCGGCAGCCTGCGCGCGCTCGCCGCGCCCGGGGTAGGTTTGGCGCCTGTCCCCGCACGATCAGCTGGAGAGCGTCCTGGCCGCGGCGCCCGTGCTGCGCGGCCTCGCCGGGCCCGCCCGGGCCCGGCTCGCCGCGCACGCCGAGGCTGTCGCGGCCCCCGCGGGGGAGTGGCTCTTCCGGCAGGGCGATGCCGGGGACGCGCTGTACGTCGTGCGCTCCGGCCGGCTCGAGGCGGTGCGGGAGGCGCCCGAGCCCGCGGCGGTGCTTCGGGAGATCGGCCGCGGCGCGCTGGTCGGCGAGCTCGCCATCCTGACCGGGGATCCGCGGTCGGCGTCCGTCCGGGCCGTGCGGGACAGCGAGCTCCTGCGGATCCCGCGCAGCGCCGTCGAGGCGCTGCTCGAGGACCCGGGGTTCAGCGCCGCACTGCTCGCCGCGCTCGGCCGCCAGCTCGCCGCGAGCGCGGCACTCGCCTCGGCCGCCGGGCCGCCGGCGCCGCGCACAGTCGCCGTGGTGGCGGCGGCGCCGGGGGCGCCGGTGCGTCGAGTGGCGGACGTCCTGGCCGCCACCGTCCGGGCCCCGTCTGCGGTCCTGGACGGCGCCGGCCTGGCGGCCGAGGCGTTCGGCCCGGCGCTCGACGCGGCCGAGGCGGCCGGGCGCGTCGTGCTCGTGGCCGACGGACCGGCCGAGGACCCGTGGGCCGGCTTCTGCCTGCGCCAGGCCGACCGCGCCCTCGTGCTCGCGCCCGGCGGCCCTCCGCCGCCGGGCATGGCGCCGGGGCTGCGCGACCGCGACCTCGCGCTGTGCTTCCCCGTCCACGCCGCCGACGCTGCGCCGTGGCTGGACGCCCTCGCGCCGAGGGCGCGGCATCTCATCCGGCCGGGCGGGCCGTTTGCTGCCGACGCGGCCCGGGCCGCCCGCCGCGTGGCCGGCCGCTCGGTCGGCGTCGTGCTGTCCGGCGGCGGGGCCCGCGGCCTGGCCCACCTCGGTGTCCTGGCCGAGCTGGCCGACGCCGGGATCACGGTCGACCGGCTCGGCGGAGCGAGCATGGGCGCCTTCGTGGCGGGGCTGAGCGCGATCGTGACGGACCCGCGCGAGGCGGTCGCGATCTGCCGCGCCGAGCTGGTGGCCCGCAGGCCCTTCCGCTCCTACGGGATGCCGCGAGCCGCGCTCCTGCGCTCGGCGCCGGTCGAGGCGATGCTCGGCCGCGCCTTCGCCCAGCGCTCGTTCGAGGAGCTGGCGCTCGACGCCTTCGCGGTCAGCGCCGACCTCGTCGCCGCCGAGGTCGTCGTGCACCGGCGCGGGCGGATTCGCGACGCGGTCCGGGCCAGCCTGAGCGTGCCGGGGTGGCTGCCGCCGGTGCCCGCCGGCCGGCGCCTGCTCGTGGACGGCGGCGTGCTCGACAACCTCCCGGTCGACGTGATGGCCGCCGCGGAGGAGGGCCCGGTCGTCGCCGTGGACGTGATGGGCCGCGGCCTGGCCGACCCGGGCCGGCTGCCCGAGCGCCTGCCCAGCGCCGTCGACACCGTGGCCCGGGCCACGGTCCTCGGGAGCTGGCGGGCCGCCGACGCGAACCGGCAGGCCGCGGCGCTCGAGGCCTGAGACAGTCTGAGACGGCCTGCGTCAGGCTGGCGGGCGGCGGCGCGACGGCCGCCGGATCCGGCCGGCGGTGGCCCGGCCGGCGGCGGACGGAGTCACGTCCGGTCCGCTGCCGACGAACGCGCTGACCTGGATGAGCTCCCCGTCGTGCAGGAGGGCGCTGCCGGCGACGGAGCCCAGGTCGAAGTCGGCGTCCTGCCCGAGCCCGAGCCCGGCGCGAGGCCGCACCGCGGCGCCGGCGATCAGTTCGACGAGCCCGGCGGCGTCGCCAGCGGCCGGGGGCGGGGCGCCGGGCGCCCCGAGGGCGTCGAGGGCGTAGCCCTGGACGAGCGGGCCATGGAGCGCGGCGAAGACGTCGGGCCGGCTCACGTGATCGAGCACGGCGAGCCGCCCGCCGATCGCGACGAGCGCGCCGATCTGTCCCGGCCGCAGCCGGATCGCAGCCGCCTGGCGGTCCAGGTCGCCGCGGCGCTGGGAGAAGACGTCGGACATCGCTCCGGTCGGCGACGCGGCGCCGAGCTCGGCCGAGACCGATCGCACAGAGTCCCAGACCATCCCCTGGTCGGCGCTCGGGCGCCGCCCGGCCGCGGCCTCCAGGCGCTTGCTCTCGTTCTTCAGGCGCCGCAGGCGCGGATGGGCCGCCTCGGGGGCCGGCGCGAAGCTCTCGGCGTGGCGGCCGCCGTCCCAGCGGCCGGCCTCCACGCAGCTCACCGGGACGGTGAGCGCGGTGCCGGCCGCCACGAGGATCGTGTGGTCGAACGTCCGGTTCTGCTGGGCGCCGAGGACCTCCTCGCCCTCGAAGAGCAGGACCGGATCGGGGGTCGGGTTGTGAATCGTGAGGTTCTGGACGTCGGCGCCGGAGCCGACCTCCTTCACGGCGGCGCCGAGCGCCCGGGCCTGGGCGAAGGACCGGTAGGCGGCCCGCGGGTCGGGGCCGAACAGCGGGAAGACGGCGAGGGGTCCGGCGACGTCCGGCTCGCCGAGGCGCAGCGGCGCAGCGAGGTGATCGCCAAGCGTCAGGGCGCGGGGTGGGGTGCTCTCCATGGTGCTCATGGGGAGACGGTCGGGCCCGGGGCCCGGGATCTGACAGCGGCGCACCCGCCCCCCGCGCCGGCTGCGTCAGTCGCGTTCGCGGGCTCAGCCCGGGCCGGTGCCGGCCCGCGCCCCGGTGTCCGCCTCGCCGCCGGCGCCCACCGGGGCGGAGGCGACCGCCCCGCGCTCGAGGGCCTCCTGGGCGGCGGCCCGGTCGGCCTCGGGCATGAGCTTCGCGGTCTGGCGGTCGGTCGCCGGGCCGTTCAGGACGCCGCGGATGGCGAGCAGCCACCGCAGCCAGCCGGGCGTGAGCACCCGCCGGGACCGGTGCTCGATCCCCGCGACGGTCGCCTCGACGGCGGCCGAGAGGGGGAACGTCGTGCCGAGCGGGCCCTTGAGGTTGCCCCGCAGCATCGCCCCGACGGTGCTGCGGTCGGCTCCCTGCACCATGTCCGTGTCGATCCAGTGGTAGTAGGCGCAGCCAACGTCGACGCCGAGGTGCGCGACCTCGGCCCGCAGCGCGTCGGTCCAGGCTTCGCAGCCGGCCTTGGCGGCGCAGTACGGCGCCATGCCCGGGCTGTGGACGGCTGCGGCCACCGACGCGACGTTCAGCAGGTACCCGCGGCGTGCGATGAGCGCGTCGAGCACGGCCCGGTCGGTCTTCATCACGCCCAGGAGGTTGACCTCGATCACGCGGTCGGCCGCCGCGGGGTCCATCGTGCGGGTGAAGCCAGCGGTCGCGATCCCGGCGTTGGCCATCGCGATGTCGATGCCGCCGAAGCGCTCGACGGTCGCAGCGACCGCGCGGGCGAGCGCGTCCGCGTCGGTGACGTCGCATTCGACGGCGAGCGCATCGGCCCCGATCGCCGTGGCGAGCCGCTCCAATTCGCCGGCTTCGAGGCCGACGAGCGCGACCTTCGCGCCCTTCGCCGCCAGGGCCCGGGCGGTGCCGGCGCCGATGCCGCGCGCCGCCCCGGTGATGAAGGCGACCTTGCCGGGCAGCGGGTGAACGGTCTCGGCCATGCGGGGCTCCTTGTCTCGTGTGGTCGCACTGCCCGGGCGCGGGGCGCCGCGGAGCCTAGATGATCGATTGGGCCATTCCCGGCCGCGGGATCATCGCCCGGACCGCGCCGGCGTCGGGAGCGGGTGGGATGATCGCCTCGTGCCGCCCGAGTACCCCGACGCGCGCGACGAGACGCCGCTTCAGCGCGCCGACCGGAACCTCACCGAGCTCCTCGGTGAGCTGCGGATCGCGCTGCCCGGCGTCCAGGTGCTGTTCGCCTTCCTGCTCACCGTGCCGTTCAGCGCCCGCTTCGGCCACGTGACGGCGTTCGAGCGCAACATCTACTTCGTCTCGCTCATGCTCGCGGCGCTCGGCGTGGTCCTGTTCATCGCACCGACGGCCTACCACCGCCTCATCTTCCGCATGAACGACAAGGAGCACCTCGTCCAGGTCACGAACGGCCTCGCGATCGCGGGCCTGGCCTGCCTGGCGATGTCGATGACGGGCGTGATCATGCTCATCAGCGACGTGCTCTTCGGCGGGGCCACCACGATCGTCATGGGCGTCGTCACGGCGGCGATCTTCGCTTGCGGCTGGTACGCGATGCCGCTCTGGCGCCGGCGCCGGCGCCAGCTGGAGCTCGAGGCGCTCTCGCGCGAACCGCCGGGTCCGCCCGGGCCGCGCGACTAGCATCCCTCCCATGAAGGGCCGCTTCGTCGTCATCCTCGTCGCCGTCACGGCCGTGGCGATCGCCGCGGTCGTCGCGCTCGGCGGCAAGGACAGCGGCGGCGGAGGCGGCGGATCCGGAGGCGGGACCAAGCCGGCGAAGGATGCCGTCACCATCTCCTTCGCCTACTCGCCGGAGAAGGAGAAGCTCCTCACCCCGATCATCGAGAAGTTCAACGCCGAAGGCGTCAAGGCCGGCGGGCGGCCGGTTTTCGTGACGGCCGAGGTCGTGGCCTCCGGGGATGCCGAGGCCAGGATCGCCGCGGGGCGCCTCAAGCCGGTCGCCTGGTCGCCGGCCTCGTCGCTGTGGGGCCGGCTGCTCAACTTCCAGGCCGACCAGGACTGGGTCCCGCCCGACAACCCGTCGATCGTCCGCACGCCGCTGGTGATCGCGATGTGGGAGCCGCTCGCCCGCGCCCTGGGCTGGCCCCGCAAGCAGGTCAGCTACGCCCAGATCCTCAAGCTGGCCTTGGAGAAGCGCGGCTGGGCGGCCTACGGCAAGCCGCAGTTCGGCGCCTTCAAGCTCGGCCACACGAACCCCGACTTTTCGACCTCGGGCCTGTCCGCGGTGGCCGCCGAGTACTACACGGCGACGGGGAAGAAGGAGGGCCTCACGATCGCCGACATCGAGCGGCCGGCGGTCCGGGCGCAGGTGAAGGCGATCGAGCGCGCGATCGTGCACTACGGCGACACGACGCTCTTCTTCGCCGACCAGCTCAAGCGCTACGGGCCGGCCTACGCCTCGGCGGTCGCCATGGAGGAGGCGACGCTCATCGACTTCAACCGGGGCCGGAAGGGCACGAAGCTCGTCGGCCTTTACCCGGCGGAGGGCACGTTCTTCTCGGACAACCCCTACATCGTGCTCACGGCGCCCTGGGTGACCCCGCAGGAGCGGGCGGCCGCCGAGGCCTTCGGCGCCTACCTCAGGCGCGAGGTGACGGCGGAGCGGGCGGCGCAAGGCGGGTTCCGGTCCGGCGACCCGGCCGCCAAGGCCGGCCCGCCGATCGACGCCGCCAACGGCGCCGATCCGCGCCAGCCCACCCGGCTCCTGTCGCTTCCGGAGCCGCGCGTGCTCGCCCGGATCAAGTCCGCCTGGCGCCAGGACCGCAAGCCCGCGAACGTGATGCTCGTCGTCGACACATCCGGCTCGATGAGCGAGGAGAGCAAGCTCGACGAGGCCAAGCGCGGGCTGCAGACCTTCTTCGCGCAGCTCTCGCCCGAGGACCGCGTCGGCCTGATCGCGTTCAACGAGAAGGTCTTCCCGCTCCTGCCGGTCGCGCCCTACGGGCAGACGAAGGCCAAGCTCGCCGCCACCGTCCGCGACCTCTTCCCCGACGGCCAGACCGCGGTCTACGACGCCACCGCGTCGGGCCTCGACGCGATCCAGGCCCTCAAGGACCCGACCCGCATCAACGCCGTGGTGGTGCTCACCGACGGCGAGGACAACCAGAGCGACCTGGAGGCCACGCAGCTGATCCGCCGCTTGCGCGCGCAGGCCAAGAGCGAGGGACTCACCGTCCGCGTCTACACGATCGCCTACGGCAGCCAGGCGAACAAGGGGGTGCTCGCGGCGATCGCGGCGGCATCCGGCGGCAAGGCGTTCGAGGGCGACCCGAAGGACATCGGCGCGGTCTACCGCTCGATCTCCTCGTTCTTCTGAGCCGGTGTCCAAGGACCTCGTCACCCGGTCGGACCTGCGTCGCGCGCTCATCGTCAACGCGCTCACGAAGCCGCTCAACGTCCTCGTTCCGGCGGCCGTCGCCGTGGCCGCCCTCCTCCTGCCGGCGTGGTGGCTGTTCGTCGTCGCGGTGGCGGTCTACGCGGCGCTGGCGGCCGTGACGTTCTTCGACGAGTCCGAAGCCAAGCGGGTCGGCCAGCGCGTCTACGGGTCTGGGCAGGCGGCGCTCGCCGGCCGCGACTCGGAGGCGAGGGTGAACCCGGCCACCCTCCCGCAGCCGATCGGCCGCTCGCTTGACGCCGCGCTGCGCGCGGAGGCCTCGATCCGCACCGCGATCGCCGATGCCGACCTCCCGTTCACCGACGTGAGCGCCGAGGTCGACGCGCTCGTCCGGGCGATGGAGAAGATCTCGGTCCGCGCCGCCCGCGTGTACGGCTACCTCAGCTCGCTCGACGTCGGCGCGCTCGAACGCCGCGCCGCCCAGCTCGAGTCCGGGGCCGCCGACCCCGGCGGCGATCCTGACGCCCGCGCCCGCACGGTTGCCGCGATCAAGGATCAGCTCGCGAGCATCACCGCCCTGCGCGGCCAGCTCCAGCGGTACTACGACGAGATGGAGCACCTCGTCGTCTCGCTCAACGCGATCAACGCCCAAGTCGTCCGCATGGGCGTGGCCGGGGAGGACGCCGAGCAGGCCGATCTCGCCGGCCAGGTTCGCGGCCTGCGCGAGTCCGTGAGCACGCTCGCCGATGGCCTCGAGGAGGCCTACGGCGAGACGGGTCCGGCCACGGCGTAGCCGGGCGGGGGCGGCGGCCGGGGGTGCCCGCCGGCCTCGCCGGGTCTACACTCGACCGCGATGCGAACCGCAGAACGGCGGGCGTGGCTCCGGTCGCTCGGCGTGGGCCTGGCCGCCGCCATCTTCAGCCTCGTTCTGCTCCGGCAGATCGGCAACTACCCGGGGGTCGGGCCCGCCGACGTCATGGGCGCGCTCCTGGTGTTCGCGCTCGTCACCTGGCTCGTGCTCCCGCGCTGGGTGGCGCCGGCGCATCGGCTCACCCGCGCGCTGGTGGCCTGGAGCGCGCTCATGCTGTTCTGGGCGATCGTCGAGACCGCCCACGTCTGCGGCGGGGCGGCGAGCGAGACGTGCAAGTCCGTCGGCGAGCCGTTCCGCCCGTTCCTCGTCTGGGCGGTGGGCTTCGCGGCGCTGAGCGCCGCGTGGTGGTTCGTGGTCGGCCGGCACCGCCGGTAGCCGGGCGCCTCAGGGCAGCGCGACCGTGACGAGCAGCGGGCGGTGGTCCGAGGCGAACGTCGCCGGGATCTGCGGATCCCGTGCCGTCGCGCCCCCGCCGAGGAACACGTAGTCGATCTTCGCGGTCGGCTGGCCGGCGGGGTAGGTCGGCCGCCCCTCCGGGTCGGCCTCGGCGAGGCGATCGTAGAAGCGCCGCAGGCGCTCGGGCCGCTCGTTGAAGTCGCCGCATACGACCTGGCCCGTGCCGCGCTGGCGGTCGGCGCCCACGAAGGCCAGGGCCGACTCGAGCTGGCCGGCGCCGCGCGTCCACGCGCCGGGCGAGTGGTGGGTCGAGTAGACCCGCAGCTGGGCGTCGCCGGCGGCCGCGTCGGCGCGCAGGACGCTCCGCTGCTCGCCATGGTCACGGCACTCCTGGCACGGCGGCAGGCGGTCGATCTGTGCCGGGCCGAGCGGCACGCGCGCGAGGACCGCATTGCCAAACGGCCCGCACGGCGCCCGGTGCAGGCCGGCGTGCTCGTGCCAGACCTTGCCCTGGCCGGCGCCGCGGTGCGGCCACTGCGTGCGGCGCTTGAGCACCTTGGCGATGTCCTTGAGCGCCGGCTTGCAGACCTCCTGCATCGCCACCACGTCGGGGTCGAGCTCGTCGATCCCGTGCGCGATCGCCTCGGCGGCGAACCGCGGACGGTTCGAGGCGATGTTCCACGTCATGACCCGCAGCTCGGCCACGCCGGCTCAGCCCCAGCGAAACCCGGTCGCGTTCGGCGCCGGCGGGAGCGGCGAGGCGGGCAGCCCCGGACCCGGCGCGGGGTCGTTGTAGGCGCTGGGCGCCACGTCGTTCGGGGTGTCCGGGTGGAACATCGACGCGAGGTACTGGATCTGGCCGCGACCCGGGCCGAGCTCGAACTGGCCGCCCCCGTAGGCACCGATCCCGTGCGCCTCGCAGTAGTCGTAGCCGGCGCAGAGGGCCTCGAGGCTGCCGAAGCGCGAGGGCTTGATGTTGACCATCCGGGGCGGGAAGGGCAGCGACTCGATGTCGTCCACGCTGTGGATGTTGGCGTCCCAGGTCACGCGGTCGCGGTGCGGGCGCAGCACGTCGTCGATGCCGGGCGCCTCGAGGTCGGGGTCCTCCATCCAGGCGTCCGGGAACGCCTCGGCCACCCGCGCGTAGAGGACGGGGTCGGCGGGCGCATCGACGACGGTCCCCTTGTAGAGGCCCTTGAAGTCGACGCTGTCCACGGCGCCGGTCGCGACGAGTCCCGCGATGAGCGCCTCGTCCCACGACGGCGTGGGGTCGAGCTTGAAGCGCAGGGCGGGGTAGAGCGCCAGGCGCGCGCGGACCGGCTCGAGCGTCGGCGGCTCCTCGAGCCGCAGGGAAAGCACGAACGTCAGCGGCCGGGGCGTGCGGCCGAGCACCTCGTGCAGCGGCCGGCCGGCCTGGCGCAGGGCGAGGTCCAGCACGGCGCTCTCGAACGCCCAGCGGCGGTAGCGGCGCGAGACCTCCCGCTGCGGGGCCTCAGGGAACAGGTCGAGTCCCGCCGCGAGCGCGGCGAACTCGCCAACCGTGCCCGCGGGCGTGAGGTCGTGCCCTGCGCCGGCGGCCTGGAGGATCTCGTGGTCGACGGCGTCGTAGGTGACGTCCTCCCCGATGCCGGACTCCCCCGCCCCGTGGAGGCGGATGACGGTCGACTTGCGCAGGAAGCCGCTCGAGACGTTCATCTCGAGCGGCTCGAGGTCGTACCCGTCGATCGTGACGGGCAGGTCGGCGAGGAGATCGAAGGTGGCCATGCCGCGACCCTACCCGCCCGGCCGGCCGGGCAGCTCGTCCGGGCAGCCAGCCGGGGGCCCGGGGCGGCGGCCGTCGCGCTTCAGCCGGTCAGGCGAATGGCGCGGACGGCCGACCGGGACGCCCCGGAGCCGGTGCGCGACACGATCCGGACGCGGGCGGTGACCGGCCGGCCGTCGCGCAGCGCGCGGCGCACCGCCGCCCGGGCCGCGGCGGGGAGCGCCAGCCGGAGCGCCGTCCGTCCGCCCGCGCGCACCTGCCGCCGGACGGCGCGCAGCGCGTAGCGGCGGCCGGCGACCGTCACGTGCCCGGTCGCGCTGAGCAGGCAGGCCTGCTCGCAGCCCGCGGTCAGGGCGACCCCGCCGGACCGCGCGGCGGCCTGGGCCGACGCCGCGAGGACGACCGGCGGGCCCGGCCCGGCCGCGTCGGTCGACGGCGCGGTGGGCGCGGTCAGGGTCGGCGTGGGATCGATCGGGCCGGTTGGCGCCTCGTTGTCGTCGATGTAGAGCACGGCGGTGCTCGGCGACCCGAGATGGTGGTTCGGGGCCGACGGGCTGCTCAGCGCGAGGTTCACCGACTCCTGGCCCTCGTCAGCGACCGTGTCGTCGGTGATCGCCACCGTGAAGGACTTCGAGACCTCGTTCGGCGCGAAGGTCAGCGTGCCGCTCGCCGCCGTGTAGTCGGCGCCGGCCGTGGCGGTGCCGTCGCTCGTGGCGTAGTCGACCGAGTCGGTGGCCCCGAGGTGGCCGCTGCGCAGCACCTCGATCGTCGCCGTCCCGGCGCTCTCGTTCACGACCGAGCTGGCCACCTTGAAGGCCGAGAAGCTGTCGTCGTCGACGATCGTGAGCGTCGCGACGGTGGGGCTGCCGAGATGCCCGTCGCCCGCCGGCCCCGCGGCGGTCAGGCGCAGGGTCACGGTCTCGTCGCCCTCGAGGAAGGGGTCGTCGGTGATCGGGACGGTGAACGTGCGCTGCTGCTCGTTTGGCCCGAACGTGATGCGGCCGGACGTCGCCTGATAGTCGGCGCCCGCCACGGCGGTCCCGTCCTCGGTCGTGTAGTCGACCCACGGCGTCGTCCCGCTGCCCGTGCGGTTGACGGTGATCGTTGCGGTCCCGGCGCTCTCCGGCACCGTGATGTTCGTGATCGGGAACGACATCGCGTGCGCGCCCGCCTGCGCTGCGCCGATCGCCCCGATGGCCAGGCACGCCGCCAGCGTGCCGGCGCCGATGCTCCACCTTGTGCGTCCCACCGCGTCCTCCGTCTCCCAAGTGTGCGCCCGCCCGGCCGTGGCCGGCGGGCCTCCCGCCGACTCCGTCGGTGCGGCGGCGCAGGGGCTTGACCCGTCGCGGGCGGGAGTCGGCCGGACGTCCGCAGGCCGGGCTTGAGGACCTGTCTCAGTCCGGGGGCAGGGCGGCGGCGGCGCGCCGGTTCGCGGCGGCGAGGCCGTCTGCCAGGTCGGCCGCCGTCTCTCCGAGCACGATCGCGGCCTCCGTGTCGGGGCGCCAGGCGGCGTTCCCCGCCGCGTCGCGCGCGATCGCGGCGAGACGGGCGGCCTCGCGAGCCATCGCGGCGACCTCGGCGGGCACCCGCGCGGCGGCCTCGAGGGCCTCGGCGCGGGCAGCGCCGGCGGTGCCGCGCACGCGCCCGTAGGCCTCGGCGTCACGCGCGATCGCGGCCGCGGCGGCGGTCCGGATCTCTCCGGCACGGGCGCCCGCCGCCTCGAGCGCGTCCTGCTGGGCCGGCGCCCGGCGGGCCGCTAGCGCGAGCGTCAGCTGCGCGAGCGCGGCGGCCAGCCCCGCGGCGGCCGCCGCCGCGGCGCCGGCCGCGCCGGCCTGCCCCGGATCGGCCACCTGCGCGAGCAGGCGGTCGAGGGCTGCGCGGTCCTCGGGCGGGACCGTCACGGGCGCGCTGGCCGCGGTGCGCACATCGCCGCGCTAGAACAGCCCGACGGTGCGCCCCTCGGCGTCGATGTCGACGTTGAACGCCGCGGGCGTCTTGCCGAGCCCGGGCATCTGCTGAATGTCGCCGCAGAGCGGCACGAGCCAGCCCGCACCCGTGTAGGCCCGCAGGTCGCGGATCGGGAGCGTGAAGCCCGTCGGCGCGCCGAGCAGCGTGGGATCCGAGGAGAGCGACAGCGGCGTCTTGGCCATGCAGACCGGCAGCCGGTCGAGGCCCGCCGCCGTGAACTGCTCGATCTTGCGCTCGGCATCGAGGTAGTAGACGACGCCGTCGGCGCCGTAGACCCGCGTGGCGATCGCCTCGATCTTCTCCTTGATCGACGCCTCCTCCGGGTAGAGGAAGCGGAAGTCCGACGGCTGGTCGGCGGCGTGGGCGACGGCCTCGGCGAGCTCGGCGGCTCCGGCGCCGCCCTTCGCGAAGGCGTCGTTGACCTCGGACGCGGCGGCGCCGCCCTGCAGGGCGAGGCGCTTGACGAGCTCGACCTCCTCGTCGGTGTCGCCGGGCCGGCGGTTGACCGCCACGACGCAGGGGAGCCCGAACTCGCGGACGATCCCAAGATGACGGTGCACGTTGGCGATGCCCGCTTCGATCGCGCGCCACTGGTCCTGCTGGGAGACGTCCGGGTCGTCCTGCAGGCCGCCGTGGTGCTTGATCGCACGCACCGTGCACACGAGGACGACCGCGTTCGGCCGCAGGCCGCCCGAGCGGCACACGATGTCCATGAACTTCTCCATCCCCATGTCGGCCCCGAAGCCCGACTCGGTGATGACGTACTCGCCGAGCTTGAGGCCGATGCGGTCGGCGACGACCGAGTTGTTCCCGTGCGCGATGTTCGCGAACGGGCCGGCGTGCATGAGGCAGGGCTGGCCTTCGAGCGTCTGGATGAGGTTCGGCTTGAGCGCGTCCTTCAGGAGCACGGTCATCGCCCCGGCGGCGCCGAGGTCCTCGGCGGTGACGGGCCGGTTGCCGTCGTAGGAGTAGGCGGCGGTGATCGCGCCGATGCGCCGGCGGAGGTCCTGCAGGTCGCTCGCGACGGCCAGGACGGCCATCACCTCCGAGGCGGCCGTGATGTCGAAGCCGGTCTCGCGCGGATAGCCGTTCGCCCGGCCGCCGAGGCCGATCGCGACGTCGCGCAGCGCGCGGTCGTTCATGTCCAGCGCCCGCTTCCACGTGACGCGCAGGGCGTCGATCTTGTGCGGGTTGCCGTGGAGGATCGAGGCGTCCAGGAGCGCGGCGAGGAGGTTGTTCGCGGCACCGACCGCATGGATGTCGCCGGTGAAGTGCAGGTTCAGGTCCTCCATCGGGACGACCTGGGCCATGCCGCCGCCGGCGGCGCCGCCCTTGATGCCGAAGACCGGCCCGAGCGACGGCTCCCGCAGCGCGAGCACCGGGCTCTTGCCGATCACGCCCATGCCCTGGGTGAGCGAGACCGAGGTGGTCGTCTTGCCCTCGCCGGCCTTCGTCGGCGTCATGCCGGCGACGCAGATGAGCTTGCCGTCGGGCTGGTCGGCGAGGCGGTCGAGCACCGAGAGCGAGACCTTGCCCTTGTAGCGGCCGTACGGCTCGATCTCGTCCTCCTGAAGGCCCAGGCGCGTGCCGATCTCCTCGATGGGCAGCAGGGCTGCTTCCTGTGCGATCTCCAGGCTGCTCTTCATGCGGGCGCTCTCTCTCCTTCGCGGTGCGGCGGCTTCGCGGTGCGGGCTGCGACCTTAGACAAATAGGTACAACGATGCAACCGGCGGCGCAGCGGCGCGCGCGTCACCGCGGGGGCGCCGGTGGTGCGGGGCCGAGGTCCTCGAGCAGGCCGAGCCGGCGGGCCAGCCACGGTGCCGGCATCGCCTGGATGGCGAGCGTGACCACGATCGCCAGGCCGATCACGCTCGCAAAGAGCCCGTTGTCCGGAACGCCGAGGCCGGCGAGCACGCCGACGAGCGCGGCCGGGACCACGCCCGTCTCGCGCGACCAGGCCAGGAACACGAGCTCGGGCCGGCTCCAGTCCGCCCGCCCATCCGCGAGCGTGCACAGCCACACCACGAGCGGCCGGGCGACGACGACGAGCGCGGCGAGCACCACGAGCGCCGGCCCGAGCTGGCGCCAGATCTCCGCGAACGGGAGGTTCGCGCCCAGCACCACGAAGACGAACAGCGTCACGAGATCCGCGAGGTTGCGCGCGAAGTCCTTCATCTCCCGCTCGTGCTCGGCGTGCATGGACAGCCCCAGCCGCTCCATGTTGCCCACGATCAGCCCGGCGACGAACGCGCCGAGATAGCCGCTGCCGCCGGCGGTGTCGAGCGAGACGTAGCCGATCGTCACGACCGCGAGGACCGCGATCGCCGAGGACTCCCGCCAGATCCCGGCGCGGTGCGACGAGATCGCCGCCGACAGGGCGACGCCCGCCACGATGCCCACGACCGTGCTGATCCCGAGGTCGAGCACGAACTCGGCGGCGGGCTTCCCGACCGAGCTGTCCCCGCTGAGCAGCACGCCGGCCAGGCTCAGCGCGAGGACCGCGCCCACCGGGTCGTTGAACGCCGACTCGGCGATGAGCGTCTGGGCGACTTTCGGCCGCAGACCGGTCCCGGTGAACAGCGGGATGAGGATCGCCGGGTCGGTGGGCGAGAGCACGGCCCCGAGCAGGAGCGACTCGGTCCAGCCCAGCCCGAACGCCGCGTGTGCGGCGACCGCGACGATCCCGGCAGTCACCAGGACGCCGGCCGTCGCGAGCAGGCCGAGCGAGATGGCCGTGCGCCGCAGGACCGCGACGGACAGGTTCAGCCCGCCGTAGAAGAGGATCGCCGAGACGCCGAGCGTGAAGATGAGCTGCGCACCGAGGGAGTCCAGCGGCACGTCGATCGCGCCGAGGACCGAGGGGCCCAGCAGGGCGCCGACGAGCACGAGCAGCAGCATCTCGGGCACCGGCAGCACCGAGGCGATCGTTCGGACCGCCAGGCCGGCGCCCAGCACGAACGCCAGGGTCGCGATGACGTCGCGGGTCATCAGGCGAGCGTATCCCCAGGTGGCGCCGCCGGGAACCGGGCCGCCCAGGCTCTAAGGTCTCTGGGCGTGGAGACCGGGGTGCCATCCGCATGACCGCGTCCTCCGGGCCGCCGCGGACCCTCCCGCCCGCCAGCTCGGGCATCGCGGGCCTGGACCCGGCGCTTGGCGGCGGGTTCCTGTGGGGCGACAACGTCATCTGGCGCTGCGCGGACCCGGAGCTCCTCGCGCGCATCTATGGCGCGATCGGGCCGCCGAGCCGCGACGCCGGCTATGCGCTGCTCACCGTGCAGGACGGGCGGCTGGCGCAGGACGGCGGCCGCACCGATGGGCCCGACGCGCTCCTGTCGGACCTGGAGAGCACAGTGCCCGAGCGGTCTCCCGCCGTCGTGCTGTTCGAGCCGTTCGCCGCGATGGCGCAGCGCTGGGGCACCGCCGCGGCCGCAGGGTTCTACGAGCGCTGCTGTCCGGCCCTGCTCGACATGGGCGCGGTGGCCTACTGGGCGATGGGCCCGGGGGAGGAGCCGTTCGGCACGCTGACCGACGAGATGGCCCAGTGCATCGTCGAGATCGACGGGGATCTGCTGCGCATCGCGAAGGCCGAAGGCCGTCAGCCCGCCACGGCGGGCACGGTGCTGCGGCTGGCGGACGCCGCCGGCGAGCTCACGGCCGAGCCGCCGGGGGGCGCGCAACTCGTCGCCGAGGCCCTCACCCGGCTGCGCCGCGAGCACGGCCTCGCCCAGAGCGAGCTCGCGCGGCTGGCGGGCGTGTCCCAGAGCGCGGTCTCCCAGGCCGAGCGCGGGCAGCACAGCCTGTCGCTCGACACGGTCCTGCGGCTGGCGGCGAACCTCGGCACGAGCCTCGACGAGCTGCTCGGCGTCCGGCGCGACGGTCGGCCGACCCACCTGCTGGGCCGCCATCGGCTCGGCGCAGGCCCCGGCGCGCGGGTCATCGTCGACGCCCCGCAGCTCCCGAGCCGGGTGGTGGTCGTCGAGGTCGCTCCGCGCGGGACGACGCGGCTCGGCCGCGCCCAGGCCGTGCTGCCGGCCACCGTCTGCGTGGCGTCGGGTCTCGTCGAGGCACGCCTGGCCAGCACCGCCGCCGTGCTGCGGCCGGGGGAGGCCGCGGTCGTTCCGGACGGCCGCGTCGAGTCGCTGCGCAATCTCTCCGACGAGCTCGCGGTCGCCTTCGTGGTGTACGGCGCGCCTGGCTCCGACCCCTCCGCCTAGCCGGAGGGCTGAACAAGCTGGGCTTCTCGCTTTTCCGCTCGTTCCGTCCGTACGGGCCGGAAATATCAGTAGGGCTTGACAGGCGGCACTAGTATCGGGGTTGGCGCGTAGGCGCCCCGGGTGGGGAGCCGGGAACGGGAATCGGAGAGGAGACTCGCAATGGCCGAGGTTGACGCGGCGGCAGGCGTTCAGGACGAGCTGACCTACGAGGGCGGCGGGCTCAAGCAGGAGACGAACTGGTGGGGCGCATTCGTCATCGGCCTCGCCGGCGTGATCCTGGTCACGGGCATCGCGCCCGTGATGGTCACGACACTCGGCGCGGCGTCGATTCCGCTCATCGTCGTCGTGACGTTCAGCGGCTACCTGCTCTGCCTCCTCCTCGCGGAGCTCGCGGCGATGATGCCCGAGCGCACCGGCGGCCTGCCCTCGTTCGTCTATCCGGCCTTCCGGGACCGCAGTCCCAAGGTGGCCGCCCACGCGAACGGGATCACGGCGTGGGCGTACTGGCTCGGCTGGTTCCCGGTCGCGCCGCTCAACATGATCCTCGCGTCGTTCTATCTCGCTGACCGGTTCGGGCTCGACACGACCTCGGGCTTCACCCCGATCAACACCTTCATCGCCTGGTGGACGCTCGCGATCGCCGTCGTCGGCATCCTGCTCGTGTTCATCCCCGCGTACTTCGGGATCCGCATCGGGACGGCCTTCGCCACGGTGCTCGGCGTGCTCTCGATGATCCCGCTGACGTTCCTGGCCGTGTCCTGGCTGTTCAGCGGCGAGGCCGACTGGGGCAACGTGTCGGGCTTCAACCAGCTCGACGGGTCCTCCTTCTGGTCCGGCGCTGACGGCGTCGGCCCGCTGACGCTCTACCTCGCCTACGCCTTCCTGCTCACCTGGAACGTGATCGCGATGGAGGCGGCCGCCTGCTACATCGGCGAGTGCCGGGACCCGAAGCGCGACGCGAAGATCGCGATGAACCTCGAGGGCGGCTACGGCCTGCTCATCTACACCCTCATCCCGCTCGGCTTCGTGGCGGTGCTGGGATCCAAGGCGCTGTCGAACCCGGACCTCGTCGACCCGAACACGATGTTCGTGACGTTCGCCGGCAAGATCTTCTCGGCCAGCGGCGAGGCGCTCAACTGGATCATCGCGGTCATGCTCATCGTCGCGCTCGCGCTCTCGGCGCTCAACGCGATCATGGGCTGCGCCCGGTCCCTGCACCAGATGTCGATCGACGGCCAGTTCCCGCGGTTCTTCCAAGAGGTGAACCGCCACGGCGTCCCGGGCCGGTCCATGGCCTTCAACGTCGTGTGCTCGCTGCTGGTCGTCCTGCTCGGCGGGGCGGTCGAGATCTACACGTTCTCGAACGTCGGCTACACCGCGTCGGTCGTGGTGGTGTGCGTCGCCTACTACATGCTCAAGAAGCACCGCCCGAACGTGTCGCGGCCGTTCAGCCTCCCCGGCTGGTTCAAGTGGGTCGCGATGGCACTGGCGATCTTCTTCTTCATCATCTGGTCCTACGGCGGCTACGAGTACTCGCAGATCGGCGACGCCGAGGTCTATTACTTCCTCGGCTGGGCCGTGCTGGTGGCCTACATCCCGCTCTACCTCTACCGGACCCGGGTGGAGGACAAGCGGCACGGCCCGCCGGAGCCGGGGGCGACCGTGGCCCCGCCGGCGATGGACGAAGTGATCCACGAGAAATAGCTGCGAGGATCCGGGGGCGGCGCCACGACGTGCCGCCCCCGTGCCGCCATGGCCCGCACTTCGTCCGCCGAGCCGCCGGACCCCGCCGATCACCCGCCGGCGAAGATCCTGCTGGCCAGCGAGGAGCGCGACTTCGCGCCGCACACGGTCGACTACGCGGCGCGCCTCTCCGCCCGCACGCGGGCGCCGGTGCACGTCTTCGTGATCGCCCGAATCCACGGGACGACGTTCGGCTTCCCCAACCCGGGCCTGATGCCCACGCGCAAGGAGTGGGACGCCCGCCGCCAGACCGTCGAGCGCGCCGTGGCCGAGCTGAAGCGGCGGGGCGTGGCGGCCAGCGGCGGCGTGCTCGGGACGCGGCGGGCGACCAAGCGCATCATCGGCGAGGCCGAGCGCCTCGGCTGTGACGCGATCGTCATGGAGGCCGGGCGCGAGCGCGGCAAGTTCGTCGGCGACTTCATGTGGAACCAGGAGGCGTGGCGCGTGCGCCGCAAGTCGCCGGTTCCCGTCTACATCGTGCCGGAGGATCCGGAGGAGGCCGCCGGCACGCTGCCGGAGCCCGAGGCGCCGCCGGCCGCGCCCGAGCCGGCGCCCGGCCCGCACGACGCCCACGCTCGGCGCAAGCGCAAGCACCGCCACGGCGCGCGCCCGGGCTCGCCACGCCGGTGACCGCGCCGGCCTCGCTCCGTCCGCTCGTCTAGCGTCCAGCCTGTGGAGGATCTCGCCGCGTTCCTGGCCGCGCACCCGCCGTTCGACGCCCTGGCGCCGGAGGAGCGAGCCGCCGTTGCCGCCGCCGCGACGCGGCGCGAGGTGCCGGCCGGCGCGGCGGTGCTCGTCGAGGACGGGCCGCCCGCCGCCGAGTGGTACGTCGTGGCGAGCGGCGCGATGGAGCTCGTGCACGACGGCGAGGTCGTCGACCTGCTCGAGCCTGGCGAGCCGTTCGGCCACCCGTCGCTGCTCAGCGGGATGGCCCCGGCGTTCACGGTCCGCGCCCACGATCCCGGCACGGTCGTGCTCGTTGTGCCGCAGGACGTCGCGCGCGACGTCCTCGGCCAAGGCACCGGCGCCGAGTTCGTCGCCCGGTCGCTGCGTGACCGGCTCGTGCGGACCGGTCACGTCGCGCACGCGCTGCCGTCGCTGCACCGGGCGCGGGTGGGCGACCTCGTTCGGGGCGAGCCCCTGACCCTCGCCGCGGGGCAGACGGCGTCCGCGGCAGCGGCGGCGATGACCGCCGCAGGCGTCAGCGCCGCGCTCGTCCCCGCCGGGGACCGGGTCTGCCTGGTCACCGACCAGGACCTTCGGGCCGGCATCCTCGCCGCCGGGCTCCCCTCCGACGCCCCGGTCTCGGCCGCGATGCGCGAGCCGGTGCTCGTCGCCGCCGAGGAGCCGGCCGGCGACGCGGTCATCGACCTGCTCCAGCGGGGCGCGCACGAAGTGTGCGTGACCGGCCCGGGCGGCACGGTCATCGGCATCGTGACGGCGGAGGAGATGCTCGGCCGCCAGGAGAGCCCCTTCATCGCGCGCCGGGCGATCGAGCACGCCGCGGACGAGGCCGCGCTGGAAGCGGCCGCCCGCGACCTGCGCCCGATGTTCCTCGCGCTGTTGCGCGACGGCCTGGACCCGGCCCAGATCCAGCGGGCGCTCACTCACTACAGCGATGCGGCCACGCTGCGCCTGATCGACTTCGCCCTGGCCCGGCACGGGCCGGCTCCGGCGCCCTGGGCCTGGCTCGCGCTCGGCAGCGTGGCCCGGCGCGAGGTCACGCTGGCGTCCGACCAGGACAACGCCCTGGCCTACGGCGACGGCGGCGATCCCGACGCGACCGACGCCTGGTTCGCCCGGTTCGCCGCGGACGTCAACCGCGGGCTGGCCCGGTGCGGGTTCGGCGAGGACATCTCCGGCGTGCTGGCGTCCGACGCCTCGTGGCGGCTGCCGCGCGCGGCCTGGATCGAGGTGTTCGAGGAGTGCCTGGCCCATCCGAACCGGTCGCGGCTCGTGCGCGCTGCCGTGGCGTTCGACTTCCGGCACGTGGCCGGCGGGCTCGAGATCACCGCTCCGCTGGCGGAGCGAATCCGCGAGGCGCCCGCGCATCCGGCGTTCCTCGAGCAGCTGGCCCGAGCGGCGATCGCCTCCAAGCCGCCGCTCGGGTTCCGCCGCGGCATCACCCTCGGCAAGCAGGGCGCCGGCCCCGGCCGCTTCGACGTCAAGCGCGGCGGGATCACCCCGATCGCGAGCCTCGCCCGCTACCACGCCGTCGCGAACGGGATCACGGTGTCGGGCACCGTGCCCCGGCTCGAGGCGGCCGAGGCCGCCGGCGCCCTGGACCCCGCGGCGGCCGAGCTGCTGCGCGACGCCTTCGAAGTGGTCTGCCGGGTGCGGCTCGAGCACCACGCGGCGCAGCTGCGGGACGGCGAGGACCCGGACAACGCGATCGAACCCGGCGAGCTGCCCCCGCTCGTGCGCACGGAGCTGCGCGAAGCGTTCCGCGCCGTCGCGCAGGCTCAGCGCCCCCTGCAGGTCTACGCGCGGCCCGGGCTCTGAGCGGCGCCGCGCGCGCCGGACCGCTGGAGGCGCGCGAGCTTCACCGCCAGTTCGAGCGCGAGGAGATCCTCGGACGCGAGATCCAGCCCGGCGACCCGCTCGATGCGCCGCAGGCGCTGGCGCAGGGTGTTGGGGTGGATGAACAGCGCGCGGGCGGTCGGCACGATCCCCTCGCGCCCCCCGAGATAGCGCTCCAGGGTTCCGAGCAGGTCGGTCCCGCGCGCCGCATCGTGAGCGGCGATGGCCCGGGCGGCCTCCCACTGGCGGTCCCGCGGCCCTCCGGCGGCCGCGAGGTGGGCGAGGTAGCGGTAGGCGCCGAGCCCGTCGTAGTGCACGGCGCCGCCCTGCGGCTCGAGCACGGTTGCGACGCGCAGCGCATCGCCCGCTTCGGCGAGCCCGCGGACCGCGCCGGCGAGGCCGCCGTGGGTCTCGGCCAGCGCCGCACACGCGCCGGCGCGACGGGCCGCCGCGCCGATGCTGGCCACGGCGTCGCCGCGGAGCGCCCAGCCGGGGAGCAGCGCCGCGACGGCCTGGGGCCGGCGGTCCACGGCGGCGCCCGGCGCCAGCGTGCGCAAGGCCTGCGCCAGCTGCGCGGCGCCCTCGGGCCAGCTGGGCGCCTCAGGGCCGGCGTGCGGAGCCGGCTGGGCCCGAACGGCGAGCAGCGGCGCGTCGAGGTCCAGGCCGGTGGCGTGGGCATGGCGCGCCGCGTCCTCCTCCCGGCCGGCTTCGAGGGCCTCGAGCAGCGAGCGGACCCCGTGCTCGACGGTCAGGCGGTCGATGAGGTCCACCTTGCGCAGCGCGACGGCCGCCTGGCTGGCCGCGGCGCGCAGCGCGTCTGACTCCTCGGGGCGGAGGGATCGCGGGGTGCGCGAGGCGACGGCCAGCACGCCGAGGTGCTCGCCGGCGCTGGAGACCGGGACCGCGTGGAGCGCGCCGCCGGCGTAGCCGGGCCCGAGCGCGTCGAGCAGGCCGCGGCTCGCCTCCGTCGGCACTGGCTCGCCCGGACCGAGGCGCACGAGGTCGAGCAGGACCCGGGCCGCGGCCACCGGCCCCGGCGGAAGCGCGTCGGCCGGGCTGGCCGCGACGGCCCGCAGGCCGGCGCCGTCCTCGTCGAAGCGCAGGAGGACCGCCGCTCCGCCGAGGAGCTCGCGGGCCCCGGCCGCGGCGGCGCGGTGGACCGCGTCGGGGGTCGTCGCCGACGCCAGGGCCTGGCTGAGCTGGGCGGTCGCGCGCTGCAGCTCGAGCTGGCGGCGGGTGGCCTGGTAGAGCGTGGCGTTCTCGAACGCGCCGGCCACGAGCGACGCCACGTGCACGAGCAGGTTGAGCACCTCGTCGTCAAACTCGCGCGGCGCCTCGGTGTGGAGCACGATCACGCCCAGCGGATCCCCGGACCGGGCCGGAACCGGGACCGCCACCATCGACTGGAAATGCTCCTCGTCCAGCTCGGCGACGTAGCGCATGCGCGGGTCCTCGAGGGCGTGATCGCGGATGAACGCCGGGCGGCGGTGGCGGGCCACCCAGCCGGCCAGGCCCTCGTCGAGCCCGAACGAGAGCGTGCCGGCGAGCTTGCGGTAGCGCGGCGAGGCGGCGCGCAGCACGAGGCGCTCGTCTTCCAGCGCATAGATGAAGCACGCGTGACAGCCGGTCGCCTCGGTCGCGATGTCGACGACGCCGTCGAGCACGGTCGGCAGGTCGAGCGAGCTCGCGACCGTGTTGATGACGGCGTAGAGCGTGGCGTTCTCGCGGCGGACCCGGTCGAGGCCGTCGACCGTTTGGGCCGCCGAGGCGTCGGCAGTGACGGGAGCAGGAGTGGCCGGAATTGACATGCGTGCAGTTGAGACGATAGCCGCACCGTCCATTGTTCCCGGCGGGCGGGTCGACTACAAGATTGCGTCCGCCCCAACGCCCGAGGAGCGTCCATGTCCGACCAGCCCGAAGTCACGCTCGACGACGTCCGCCGCGCCGTCGACGAGCAGGGAATCGAGTTCTTCTTCGCCCAGTTCGTCGACATGCACGGCAAGCCGAGCGCGAAGCTCGTGCCCGCCCACCACCTCGACGACCTCGTCGAGGGCGGCGCCGGGTTCGCGGGGTTCGCCGCCGGCGACATCGGCCAGACGCCGGACAGCCCGGACATGATCGCCATGCCCGACGTGCGCAGCTTCACGCCGCTGCCCTGGAAGCCGAACGTGGCCCGCTTCGCCTGCGACGTCACCGTCGAAGGGGAGGCCTGGCCGTACTGCCCGCGGACGATCCTGCGCAACCAGATTGCCCGGGCCGCCGAGCTCGGCTACGAGCTCAAGATCGGCGCCGAGCTCGAGTACTTCCTCCTGCGCCGCGCCGACGACGGCTCCCTGGAGCTCGCGGATCCGCTCGACACCCTCGATCAGCCCTGTTACGACATGCGGGCCCTGACGCGCAACCTCGACTTCGTCTCCGAGGTCTCGAAGAACATCACTGCGCTCGGGTGGGACAACTACGCCACCGACCACGAGGACGCCAACGGGCAGTTCGAGCAGAACTGGGAGTACGCGGACGCGCTGACGACCTGTGACCGGGCGATCTTCTACCGCTACATGGTCGAGTCGATGGCCCAGGAGCGCGGGCTCATCGCCACGTTCATGCCCAAGCCGTTCGGTCACCTGACCGGCAACGGCTGCCACTTCCACATGAGCCTGTGGAAGGACGGCGTCAACGTCCTCGAGGCCGATCCCGCCGACGACCCGCGCGGCCTCGGGCTCTCGCCGACCGGCTACCAGTTCCTCGCCGGCCTCAAGGCGCACGCGAAGGCCTACATCTGCGTGACGGCCCCGACGGTCACCTCGTACAAGCGGCTTGTCATCGGCGCGCCGACCAGCGGCGCGACCTGGGCGCCGGCCTACGTCGCGTACGGCCACAACAACCGCTCGATGATGCTGCGCATCCCCGATGTCGGGCGCATCGAGGACCGCACCGTCGACGGGTCGTGCAACCCCTACCTCGCCGCCACCGCGGTGCTGGCCGCCGGGCTGGACGGGATCGCCCGCGGCCTGGAGCCCGGCGATCCGGTCGAGGCCAACCTGTTCGAGACCGACGAGGCGCAGCGCAAGGAGATGGGGGTCGAGACGCTCCCGGCCAACCTCCTGGACGCGACCCGCGAGCTCGAGCGCTGCCAGGTCATGCGGGCGGCGCTCGGCGCCTGCGCCACCGAGGACTACATCGACTACTTCGTGCGCTGCAAGCGCAAGGAGTGGCAGGAGGCCCACGAGCAGATCACGCAGTGGGAGCTCGACCGCTACCTGCAGCTCTACTGATATGTGCGGAATCGCCGGACTCTTCAGCAAGACGAGCGCCATCGAGGCGGACCTCGGGGCGCACCTCAGCGACATGCTCGTCCAGCTCGCCGACCGCGGGCCCGACAGCGCCGGGGTGGCGCTGTATCGGGATCCCGCGCCGGCGGGGAGCAGCAAGGTGTCGCTCTTCTCGCCCGACGCGGACTACGCCTGGGAGGCCCTGGCCCGTGACCTGCGGGGCGACTTCGGCGGCGCGCACGAGCCCGAGGTGCGGGCCAGCCACGCCGTCCTGGTCGCCGACGCCGACGCCGCGACGGCCGAGGCCTGGCTCGCGCACCACCACCCGGAGCTGCGGGTCATGAGCGCCGGGGAGCGGATCGAGATCTTCAAGGAGGCCGGCGACCCGCGGGAGTTCGTGGAGCGGTTCGGCCTGCGCGAGACCGGCGCGAGCCACGCCCTCGGCCACACGCGCATGGCGACCGAGAGCCGCGTGACCACCGAGCACTCCCATCCGTTCTCGACCGGCCTGGACCTGTGCCTGGTCCACAACGGGTCGCTGTCGAACCACAACCGCCTGCGCGCCGAGCTGCGGCGCGAGGGCATCGCATTCCAGACCGACAACGACACCGAGGTGGCCGCGGGCTATCTCACCTGGCGGCTGCGCGAGGGCGCCTCGCTCCAGGAGGCGCTCGCGGGCTGCCTCGACGACCTCGACGGCTTCTACACCTTCGCCGTCGGGACGAGCGACGGGTTCGCGGTGCTGCGCGACCCGATCGCCTGCAAGCCGGCGGTGATGGCCGAGACCGACGACTGGGTGGCGATGGCGTCCGAGTTCCGGGCGATCGCCGTGCTGCCGGGGGCGCAGGACGCCCGGGTGTGGGAGCCCGAGCCCGGCGAGGTCTACGTCTACGAGCGGGCGGCGGTCCGATGAGCACGGCCACCGAGACGGCGGCCGAGACCGTCGACCTCGCGGTCACGCCGCTGCGCGAGCTCAACCAGCGCCTGCACGACGCCGCCGACGGCGGGCCCGGCAGCTGGCGCATCCTCAACCCGGGCGGCGCCCACGCGATCGCCGTCGGCCTCGACGCCCCGCTGCAGGTGGAGATCGAAGGCCACGTCGGCTACTACTGCGGCGGGATGAACAAGGAGGCCACCGTCCGCGTGCACGGCAACGCGGGGGTCGGAGCCGCCGAGAACATGATGTCCGGAGCCGTGATCGTCGACGGCGACACGTCCCAGGCGGCCGGCGCGACCGCCCGCGGCGGCCTGCTCGTCATCCGCGGCAACGCCGCGGCCCGCTGCGGGATCTCGATGAAGGGCGGCGCCATCGTCGTCGCGGGGTCGGTCGGGCACATGAGCGCATTCATGGCCCAGAAGGGCGCCCTCGTCGTCTGCGGCGACGCCGGCGACTCGCTGGGCGACTCGATCTACGAGACCCACATCTACGTTCGGGGCCGCGTGGGCAGCCTCGGGGCGGACTGCATCGAAAAGGACCTCGCGGAGCACCACGTGGCGGAGCTCCGCGGGCTGCTCGAGCAGGCAGGGGTCGACGCCGACCCGGCGGACTTCCGCCGCTACGGGTCGGCGCGGCAGCTCTACAACTTCCACATCGACAACGCCGGCGCGTACTGACAGGGGCTCCTGCATGACCGAATTCGACACGCTCTCCAAGCGCACCGGCTTCGATCCGCGCCACGCCAGCCGCTGGCGGCCCGGGCTGCGCGAGTCGGCCCTCTTCGACCGCGGAACGATCCACGAGATCCAGCGCAAGGCGCGCGAGGGCATCTACGACATCCGCGGCTTTGGCGCCAAGCGCAAGGTGCCCCACTTCGATGACCTGCTCTTCCTCGGCGCGAGCGTGTCGCGCTACCCGCTGGAGGGCTACCGGGAGCGCTGCGACACCGACGTCACGCTGGGGACGCGGTTCGCGGCCGAGCCGGTGCGCCTCGACATCCCGATCACCATCGCGGGCATGAGCTTCGGCGCCCTGTCGGCGCCGGCGAAGGAGGCGCTCGGCCGGGGCGCCTCGGAAGTCGGCACGAGCACGACCACCGGCGACGGCGGCATGACTCCGGAGGAGCGCGGGCACTCCAAGACGCTCGTCTACCAGCTCCTGCCGTCCCGCTACGGGATGAACCCCGACGACCTCCGCAAGGCGGACGCGATCGAGGTCGTGATCGGCCAGGGCGCCAAGCCGGGCGGCGGCGGCATGCTCCTGGGCCAGAAGATCTCCGACCGCGTCGCCGAGATGCGCGACCTCCCGAAGGGCATCGACCAGCGCAGCGCCTGCCGCCACCCCGACTGGACCGGCCCCGACGACCTCGAGATCAAGGTCGGCGAGCTGCGCGAGATCACCGACTGGCGCGTGCCGATCTACTTCAAGATCGGCGCGACCCGCACGTACTTCGACGTGGCCCTCGCGGTCAAGGCCGGCGCGGACGTGATCGTGCTCGACGGGATGGAGGGCGGCACCGCCGCCACGCAGGACGTGTTCATCGAGCACGTCGGCGTCCCGATCCTCGCGGCGATCCCGCAGGCGGTCGAGTCCCTCCAGGATCTCGGCATGCACCGCAAGGTGCAGCTCATCGTCAGCGGCGGGATCCGCACCGGCGCCGACGTCGCCAAGGCGATGGCGCTCGGGGCCGACGCCGTCTCGATCGGCGTGGCGGCGATGATCGCGATGGGCGACAACTCGCCGGAGTACGAGGAGGACTACGAGGCGATCGGCACGTCCGCCGGCTACTACGACGACTGGCACGAAGGCCGCGACCCGGTCGGCATCTCGACGCAGGACGACGAGCTGGCGGCCCGCTTCGATCCCGAGCTCGGCGGGCGGCGGCTCGCGAACTACCTGCGCGCCCTCACGCTGGAGGCCCAGACCCTCGCGCGCGCGTGCGGGAAGAGCCACCTGCACAACCTCGAGCCGGAGGACCTCGTGTCCCTCACCGTCGAGGCGGCCGCGATGGCCCGCGTCCCCCTCGCCGGCACGAGCTGGATTCCCGGCCGCGACGGCGGAACGCCATGACCGGTGCCTCTGGCCAGGGGACCGTCAGCCGCGAGCGGCTAGCGGGGGCTAGCCAATTCTGAGTAGCCGGGGCTAGCCATTTCGTGAGACTCCTCGTCCTCCAGCACATCGCCTGCGAGCATCCGGGCGCCTTCCGCGACGTCCTGCGCGAGCGCGGCGTCGACTGGACCGCGGTGGAGCTCGACGAGGGCGAGCCGCTGCCCGAGTGGCAGCAGTTCGACGGGGTCGTGGCGATGGGCGGCCCGATGGGCGTCAACGACGACGCCGAGCATCCGTGGCTTCAGGAGGAGAAGCAGCTCATCGCCGAGGCGGTCGACGCGGGCTTGCCATTCCTCGGAGTCTGCCTCGGCGCCCAGCTCCTGGCCTCTGCCTTCGAGGCCGGGGTGTGGACGATGCCCGCGGCGGAGGTCGGGCTGCTGCCCGTCGAGCGGACCGCGGCCGGCGAGGCCGACCCGGTGCTCGGCCCGCTCGCCACGCCAATCGTCACCCTGCAGTGGCACGGCGACACGTTCGACCTGCCGCGCGACGCCGTGCTGCTTGCCTCCTCGCCGGTCGCGCCGAACCAGGCCTTCCGGCTCGGCGAGGCGGCCTATGCCGTCCAGTTCCACCTCGAGGTGACCCCCGAGATGGCCGCGGCGTGGGCGGACGTGCCCGCGTATCGCGACAGCCTCGCCGCGACGCTCGGCCCGGCGGCCGGAGATGCGTTCCTGCGCGAGGTTGCCGCGCGGGCGCCGGAGCTGACCGGGCAGGCCCGGGCGCTCTTCTCCAACTGGCTCGACGTGGCCGGCGCGGCCTGACCACGGTGAGCCGGCCCGGCGGGCGGGCGGCCCGGGCGGCCCGCCGGTCCGGCGCGCCCGTCATCCTGCCCGCCGATGCGCCGGACCGCCGATGCGATCTCCCGGGCCGTCGTGCCGCTGGCGCTGGCCGCCGTGGCGCTCGCCCTCGTGGCGCCGTCCGAGGCGATCGCCGGGCGGGCGGATCTCCTGCTCGCCGGCCTCGTGCTGCTCACGGCGCTCGGCATCGCGCCGGGGGAGATCGCGGCGCTGCGCTCCCGCTGGCGGGCCGTGGCGGCGCTCGCCGTCCTGCCGTTCTGCGTGCTGGGGCCGCTGGCCTGGGCGATCGGCGAGGCGATCGGCGGCGCACTCGGCGATGGGACGTTCGCGCTCGGGCTCGCCCCGACCGAGATCGCCACCGCCGGGCTCGTGGCGCTGGCCGGCGGCGACGCGGCGCTCGTGCTCGCCGCGATCACCGGCTCGCTCGTGGTCTCGGCGGTGCTCGGTCCGCTGGCCGTCTCCGTTGTCGCCGGGGCGGATGCCGGCGCCGGCGACCTCGTCGGCCGCTTCGCGCTCGTCGTCCTGGTGCCGCTGGCGATCGGGCTGGCGGTGCGGGCCGCGGTGCCCCGGATCGGCCGGGCCGAGCCGGAGCTCAGCGCGGCCTCGGCGGTGGTGGTCTGCGCGCTCGTGTACGCCGCGCTGAGCGGCGCCGATCAGTCCGGGCTCCTGGCGGCGTTCGGCGCCGGCGCCGCGTTCCTGGCGGCCGCCGGCGCGGTGGCCGCCGGGCTGGCCCGGGTTCTGCCGGCCCGGGACCGGGTCACGGTCCCGCTCGCCTTTGCGCTGCGCGACTTCGCCGTCTCGGCGGCGCTGGCCGAGCAGGCCTTCGGCGGCACGGCGGCGAGCGTGTCGGGCGCCTACGGCGTCCTCATGCTCGTCGCCGGTGCCGCCGTGGCCGGCGTCGCCCGGCGCAAGGCCACGGTCAGTCCAGCCGGTTCAGCGTGACGGTCCAGCGCACGGTGGAGACCGACCGGGTGCCGCCGGCGTTCGAGGCCTGGCGTCCCGTGCCGACGAGGATCACGCGCCGTTGCGTGGCGTCGAACACGTCGCGCTTCGGCCAGGCGACGGTCAGCAGCCGCCCGCCCCGGAGGGCCGTGACGCTGGGGAACGACGTGCCGGCCGCCGGGCAGTTGCGGTAGCGCGCCGAGGCGCCCTGCGTCGAGAGCATCACAGCGCCCCGGGCATAGCGCAGCGCGAGCCGGCCGGTGAAGCCCTTCGTCCCGCAGTCGCGCGGCACCAGGGGCTCGATCGGCAGGTCGCCGCCGCCGCCGGCGCACTCGCCGGGGTTCGGCGTGACGTCGAGGCTGCCCTGGCGCCGGACCCGCCCCTCGACCGGGAGCGTCGAGAAGCGGCCGCCGGGGCCGAAGGTCAGCAGCGGGTCGCTGGCGCCGAAGCTCGTGGCGGTGACGCCGACGGCGCGGCGCGTCGAGAACGTGAAGCGCTCCGAGCCGTGCCCCGCCCAGGTGGCGCCGCAGGGGCCGGGCTCCGTGCGGTTCGTGGTCCAGGTCGTGGTGGCCAGGCCCTCGACCTCCGCGGAGAACCGCGCCTCGTGGCGCGGCGGGGCGGCGGCGCGCGCCGGGGCCGAGGTCAGCAGCCCGGCCAGGAGGCCGGCGGCGGCCGCCGTGGCGGCGGCGAGTCGGTGCAGCGAAACGAGGCGCATCTCCAGATCCTTTGCGTCGGGTCCGGCCGCTGGGCCGGCGATACGGGAACCCTCGCGTCCCGCGACGCCGCTGTCGTCGGCCCGGCGGGTGATTCGGACTCCGTCTTCGGAAGGAACCCGGCGTCGTCCGCGAGGAGGACGCCGCCGTCAGGCCTTGCGCGCCGCGGCCTGGACCGTGTCGACGATCTCGCGCGACTGGTCGATCGCCGCGTGCGCTTCGCGGGAGGCGGCGAACGCGACGAACTCGTCCACCACGGCGCGGGCGGGCCCCCCCGACGGCCACAGGACGAACCACTGCCGGCGCGGCAGCCCGTCGCGCACGCGCACCGTGGCCAGGAGCCCCGCCTGCAGCTCGATCTGGACGGCGACCCGCGACTGCAGCGCAACTCCGAGCCCGGCCCGCACGGCGTGCTTGATGGCGCCATTGGAGCCGAGCGTCAGCCGCCGCGGGCTCAGGTCGTGGTGGGCCAGCAGGTCCTCGGTCATCGCGCGGCTGCCGGATCCCTCCTCGCGCAGGAGCCACACGCGGTCGCTCAGGTCGTCGAGCGTGACGGTGCGCCGGGCGGCCAGCGGGTCATCGGGCGCCGTGACGACGACGATCTCGTTCTCGAGGAAGGGGAGGGCGGCGAAGCGTCCGTCCGACGGCGGCCGGCCGGCGATCGCCACGTCGGCCTCGCGGTCGGCCAGCCGGCGCATCACGCGCGTGCGGTTGCCGACATCGAGCTGGATGGCAATCGCCGGCCGGCGGGCGGCGAAGGCCTGGATGAGCGGCGGCGCGAGGTACTCGCCGGCGGTGGTCACCGCCGAGAGCCGCAGCTCGCGCTCGCCGGCGTCGACGGCCTCGGCGGCGGCACGCCGGCCCTGCTCGAGGAGCCCCAGCACCTCGGCCGCGTAGGGGGCGAACGCCTCGCCCGCCGGGCTCGGGCGGATGCCGCGGCCGGCGCGCTCGGTCAGGTCGACGCCGAGCTCCTTCGACAGCGCGCCCACGGCGGCGCTCACCGACGGCTGGGTCACCACGAGCTGCTCGGCGGCGGCCTTCACCGAGCCGCCGCGCAGCACGGCGAGGAAGGCCTGGAGCTGGGTGAGGGTGATCGCCAACGTTCGAAGGGAACGGATCGACCGTGAACCGAATGTCGATGCTATGGGGTTGGGCGCTCCCGCGCCAGCCGGGCAGCCGAGCAGCGCCACCGGCGGGGAAGCCCCCTCGCCGCGACGGCGGGCGCCGGCGGGCCTAGGCGGTCACGGGCGCACGCTCATCCGCCAGGACGGCGTCGAAGGCGGCGAGCACGCGGTCCGCGGTGGCGCGGGTGGCGTTGTCGCCCATGAGGCCGATCCGCCACATCGGCGGGACGCCGGCGAGCGCGCCGCCGATCTCGATGCCGTGCTCGCGCAGGAGGCGCAGCTGGACTGCCTTGCCGTCGACGCCCTCGGGAACGCGGATCGCGGTGAGCTGCGGAAGCTGGTGGGCGGGGTCGGCCAGCAGCTCCAGCCCGCGCTCGCGCACCGCCGCCTGGAGATGGGCGCCGGCGTCGGCGTGGCGCGCCCAGCGCTCGGGCAGCCCTTCCGCGAGGGCGAGCCGGACCGCCTCGTGGACCGCGTAGACGTAGGCCGCCGAGAGCGTGTGGTGATACACCGCGGGCCGGGTGACCCAGTAGTCGCGCAGCAGCCCGAGGTCGAGGTAGAAGCTGGCCGGGCGGGGGTGCGAGTCGACCCACTCCAGCGCCCGCGCCGACAGCGAGATCGGCGACATGCCGGGCGGCGCGGCCAGGCACTTCTGGGTGCACGAGTAGGCGTAGTCCACGCCCCAGGCGTCGAGGTCGACCTCGATCCCGCCCAAGGAGGTCACGCAGTCGGCCATGAGGAACGTGTCCCTGCCGGCCAGGGCCGCGCCGAGCTCGGGCAGGTCGTGGCGAACGCCCGTCGAGGTCTCGGCGTGGACCACTGCGAGCAGGCGGGCCTTCGGATGGGCGTCCAGCGCGGCGAGGAGGTCGGCGTTCGGAACGGCCTGGCCGGCCGGCGCGGCCACCTCGACGACGCGCGCGCCCTGGCGCCGCGCGATCTCGGCCAGCCGCGCGCCGAAGTAGCCGTTGACCCCGACGATCACGGTCGCCCCGGGATCGACGAGCGCGCCGATGCCGGCCTCCATGCCCGAGGTCCCGCTGCCGGAGAGCGGCAGGGTGAGCCCGCCGTCCCGGCGCCCGTAGAGGACGCCGAGCATCTCGACGAGCTCGAGCAGCATCGCGTGGAGCTCCGGATCGAGATGCCCGAGCAGCGGCTTCCCGAGCGCGGCCGTCACGGCCGGGTTGACGTTGGCGGGGCCGGGGCCGCACAGAAGCCGCTCCGGCGGGGCGAGGGGTGCGTACGCGGTCGTCATGGCCGCGGAGGGTCCCAGAAGTGCACCAATTGGTTCAAGAGACAGACCATGAAGAATTTCGAGCGGATCGTAAGGAGCAATCTCATGGTTGCTTTCCTCGATCCGAGTGGAGGAATTTGTCTAAGCCGCGTTGACGCGCCAAGCCGGCGCCTGCTTCACTCCGGCTCCCCGCCCCTCGATGCAGGAGCTTCGCGCCGCCATGGTCATGACCCACCGCCTTCACCGCTCGGAACTCGCCGTGCCCGGCTCCAACGAGCGGATGCTCGAGCGCGCTCCCGACGTCGGCGCCGACGTCGTGTTCCTCGACCTCGAGGACGCCGTCGCCCCGGACGACAAGGTCCAGGCCCGCACGAACGTCATCGGCGCGCTGAACGAGCTCGACTGGTCGGGCTGCTCGGTGTCGGTCCGCATCAACGGCCTCGACACGCACTGGTGCTACCGCGACATCGTGGACGTCGTCGAGCAGGCGGGGAAGAACCTCGACGCCATCCTCGTCCCGAAGGTGGGGGGACCGGAGGACGTTCACCTCGTGGCGACCCTGCTCGACCAGATCGAGGAGGCGATGGGCTACGACGATCCGATCGCGATCTACGTGCTCATCGAGACCGCGAAGGGCATGGCGAACGTCGAGGCGATCGCCCGCGCCAACGTCGAGCTGATCGCAGCGTCGCGGGCGCACCGCCTCGAGGCGCTCGTCTTCGGGGTGGCGGACTACGCGGCCTCGATCCAGTCGACGACGACGAACATCGGCGGGGTCACGCCCGACTACGCGGTGCTCACCGACGCCGACGGCGACGGGGCGCGCAGCACGCACTGGGGCGACCCGTGGCACTACCCGATCGCCCGCATGGCCGTGGCGGCCCGCGCGAACGGCCTGCGCCCGATCGACGGGCCGTATGGCGACTTCTCTGATCCGGAGGGCTACGTCGCCGCCGCGCGGCGCGCGGCGATGCTCGGCTGCGAGGGCAAGTGGGCGATCCACCCCTCGCAGGTGCCGCTCGCCAACCAGGTCTTCACGCCCGCCGACCACGTCGTGTCGCGCACGCGCCGGATCCTCGAGGAGATGGAGAAGGCCGGGCGCGAGGGCCGCGGTGCGGTCTCGCTGGACGGCCGGCTCATCGATGCCGCCTCGATCCGCATGGCCGAGAACCTGCTCGCGAAGGTCGAGCAGATCGGGGAGCGCGAGGCGGCGCGCACCGGCGAGATCGACGCGGTGACGCCGGAGACCGCGGCCGGCTAGCGCCGGCGCCGCGCGGCGCCCAGTGGACGCCGCCGCGCGCGTGGGGCAGAATCCGGCGGCGATGAGCGATCCCGCCCAGCCGCCCGAGTTCGACGTCGCGCTGCGCGCGGCGCTGTGGGCGGGCCCGGACGGCCTCGGCGACTCCTCGTTTCACGACATTCCCGCCGAGGCCGCGCTGGACCTCGGGCCCGAGGAGGAGGACCCGGCGCTCGCGCTGCGCCGCACCGCCGGGATGTTCGCCACCGGCGTCACGATCATCACCACGCGCGCCGGCGAGCAGATCCACGGCATGACGGCCAACGCGTTCATGTCGGTGAGCCTCGCCCCGCCGCTGATCCTCATCAGCGTCGACCGGCGCACGAAGATGTGCGGGCTCCTGCACGAGGGCAGCCGCTACGGGGTGAGCGTCCTGGCCTCCGACCAGGACGCGCTCTCGGACCACTTCGCCGGCCGGGCCAAGCCCGACGCCCCGGAGCCGCGCTTCGCGCTCGTCCACGACACGCCGCTGGTCGAGGGCGCACTCGCGCACTACGTCGCCGCCGTCCAGAAGTCCTACTGGGGCGGGGACCATTCGCTGTTCCTCGGCCGGGTCGAATACGCCGCCCACGACGCGCAGGCGCGGCCGCTGCTGTTCCACGGCGGCCGCTACGAGCAGCTGCACCGCGCCCCGGACGCGGCCTGAGCCGCGAGCCGGACTGCTAGCGGAAGCTTCGGGCCAGCCAGGCGTCCGCGTCGGCGCGGTCGGCGCCGACCACCTCCGGATGCCCGAGCCCGGGCTTCACGAGGTAGGTGAGGCGCGTGCCGTTCGCGGCGAGCTCCCGCGCCAGCCGGTCGGTGAACGGCTGGAGCACCAGCCGGTCGACGGCGCCCTGCACGATCCGGGCCGGCTTCGTGATGTGCAGGCTCGGGTTCTGCCCGGCGAGCACGGTGTAGAGCGCGCGGATGGCGGGGCCGGGAGGCACGAGCGAGGCCGGCGGCACGCCGCCGAGCGCGTCGGGCCGGCCGACGTCGCCGGCGCAGCGCGAGTAGACGGTGGAGAACCTGGGCAGAACGCCGGGCGCCACGATGCGCTCGGGACGGACGTCGGGCGAGACCGCGGCCGCGCCAGCCAGGATCAGGCCGCCGAGCGTCGAGAACTCGGCGGACCCGGTCGGCAGGTTCGCGGCGGCCTTGACCTGCTCGAGCAGATGCGACCCGGGGGCGTAGGCGGTCACGCCGCGGAAGTCGAGCTCCGGCGTCCAGCGCGGAGCGAGCGCGGCGGCGAACAGGGCGGCGTGGCCGCCCTGTGAATGCCCCATGACCACGAACGCCTTCCCGATGTGCGGGTCCAGGCGGCGGGCCGCGCGCGCGGCGTCCAGGACGCCGCGCCCCTCGGAGCGGCCGATGAGATAGGGGTGGACTCGTGGCGTGCCGAGCCCCTCGTAGTCGGTGCGGGCGATCGCGTAGCCCTCGGCGACCCAGTGGTCGAGGGAGGGAAGCGAGCTGGACAGATACGACAGCGCCTCGCCGCGGCTGGGCGCGCAGCGGTCGGCGACGCCGGTCGTGCCGTGTGCCCAGGTGATGAGCGGCCAGCCGCCGCGTGGCGGCACGCCGCGCGGGATGGAGACCGTGCCCGACACGGCGATCGGGCGGCCGGCCAGCGACCGGGACCGGTAGAGGACCGTGGTCGTCCGCGCCGCTGACGGCAGCCCGACCCCCGGGGCAGCCGGCCGCGACCACATGAGGCTGCCGTGGGCGCCGGCGACCAGCGCGGCCGGCGGGCGGTAGAAGGCGTCGCCGGCCGGCGCGGTCGCCGCGGTGGCCGGCGCGGCGACCCCCGCCGCCGCGACGAGCGCGGCGGCGGAGGCGGCAACCTGACGGAGGCGGCGCACCGGCGCCCCCTCCCGCCTACTTGGCCCGGGCCTTCAGGAAGGCCGTGGCCTCGGTCGCGGCCTTGGCGACGATCTCGCCGTGGTTCACGCCCGGGTAGGTCGAGTACTTCACGGAATCGCCCTTGGCGACGAGCTCGCCGTTGAGCTGGGTGGTGAACGTCGGGAAGACCGTCGTGTCGGCGTCGCCCTGCAGGAGCAGGACGGGCTTGGTGATCTTCAGCCCCGGGTTGTTCGCACCCAGCACGCCGTAGAGCGGCCCGGTGTTCGCCGTCGGCTTGACGATGTCGGCCGGCGGCAGCCCGCCCCACGAGTTCGGGAGGCTGAGCTTGTCCAGGCACTTCTGGTCGATCTGCGGGACGAGCGGCAGGGCTGGCGGCGCCACGAGCTGGCTGATCTTCACGCTGGTCGACACAGCCGAGGCCCCGCCGAGGATCAGCGAGCCGATGCCCGAGAGCCCGCCGCCGGGGGCGGTCAGGTTCTTCGCGAGCTTGACCTGGTCGAGGATGTGCGAGGCCGGCGCGAAGGACGCGACGCCGCGGAACGACAGGTCCGGCGTCCAGGACGGCGCGAGTGCCGCCGCGAACAGCGCCGCGTGCCCGCCCTGCGAGTGTCCGGCGATGACGAGCTTGGTGCCGACCCGCTTGTCGAGGGCACGGCTGGCGCGGGCGATGTCGAGCACGCCGCGGCCCTCCGACTTCCCGATGAGGTAGGGGTGCAGCCCCGGGGCGCCGAGGCCCTCGTAGTCGGTGCGCACGATCGCGAAGCCCGCCTTCAGCCACGTCTGCAGCTGGGGCATCACGTAGGAGGTGTACGGGCTCGTCGGCGCCCGTGTGGGCGCGCACACGTCGGCGATGCCGGTCGTGCCGTGGGCCCAGGAGAGGATCGGCCAGCCGCCCTTGGGGGCCTTGCCCTTGGGCAGCGAGATGCTGCCCGAGACGGCGATCGGCTTGCCGGCCACCGAGGTGGAGCGGTAGAGCACGAGGATGGTCTTCGACGCGCCGGGCACGCCGACCGGCGTGCCAACGGCCCGCGACCAGATGACCGTGCCGTGCTTGCCAGGAACCAGCTTCGCCGGCGGGCGGTAGAACTTCAGACCGGATGGCGCGGCCGTCGTGGCGCCCTGCGCGGGCCCGGCGGCGGCGAGCATCGCGACGAGCGCGACGGCGAGAAGGGGAAGGCGCGCACGGGCGCCCGTGAGACGAGACATGGGACTCCAGATCCTCGGGGATACGGCGACGCCGAGCCTACCTTCCGAAGCCTCATGGCGCGCTGGCAGGCATTTGGGGTGAGGGCCCGGGTGGCGGTGCGGGGCTGGGGGGGCGGGGTGGCTTCGGGCCGGGTGGCGGCGCGGGCCGAGTCATCTAGGGAGCAGATCGGTGCCGGGCTGGGGGCGCGGCGTTCTTGCGCGTGCTGGCCACCGATTCGGTGGCTGAGGTGCGCAGGATCGGTGCGGGGCTGGGGGCGCGGCGTTCTTGCGCGTGCTGGCCACCGATTCGGTGGCTGAGGTGCGCAGGATCGGTGCGGGGCTGGGGGCGCGGCGTTCCTGCGCGTGCTGGCCACCGATTCGGTGGCTGAGGTGCGCGAGAACGGCCCGGGGCGGGGTCGCCCGGCGACCGGGCACAGCCGTCCCCGCGATGATCGGTCCGATCCCAGCACGGCGCCACGCACGAGCGCGTGCCCGCCGCAGACGCGCCGCCCTACGACCGCGGGCGCTTCTTCTCCGGGTCGTAGAAGGGGAAGCGCACGACGGTGGCGGGGATGCGCTTCTGGTGCCCGTCGAGCTTGCCGACCTCGACCTCGGTGCCGATCTCCGCGTACTGGATCGCCATCCGGCACAGGGCGATGTTCTTGCGCAGCGTCGGGCTGCGCATGCCGCTGGTGATCACGCCGATCTGGTCGCGGCCGTCGCTGCCGGGAATGTGGACGCAGTCGCCGTGGGCGGCGGTCTCGGAGCCCTCGAGCTCGAGGCCGACGAGCGTGCGCTGCGGATGGGCCTTGCGCTCGATCAGCGCGGCCTTGCCCACGAAGTCGTCCTCGACATCGAGCGCCACGGTGAAGCCGATGCCGGCCTCGAACGGGTCGACCTGGTCGTCGAACTCGTAGCCGGCGAAGACCAGGCCCGACTCGATGCGCACGAGGTCCAGCGCGCCCAGGCCCAGCGGCTTCATCCCGCGCGGCTCGCCGGCGGCCCACACCGCGTTCCACACGGCCGGGCCGTCGTCGGGGTGGCAGAAGATCTCGTAGCCCAGCTCGCCCGAGTACCCGGTGCGCGACACGACGACCGCGGTCCCGTCGTAGTCGCCGATCCGGGCCGGGGCGAACCGGAACCACTTCAGCTCCTCCAGCTCGGGCTGGATCGGCGGCGTCCAGATGATCTCCTTGAGGATGTCGCGGCTCAGCGGGCCCTGGACGGCGATGTTGTGCAGCTCGTCGGTCGAGGGCTTGATCCACACGCGCAGCCCCAGGCGCTCGGCCAGCTTCTCGAGGTGGACGCCGTCGTAGGGGTCGCCGCCGACGAAGCGGAAGTTGTCGTCGGCCAGCCGGAACACGGTCGCGTCGTCGACCATGCCGCCCGTCTCGTTGCACATCGCCGTGTAGACGACCTGGCCGACCGCCAGCTTGCGGATGTTGCGCGTGACCGCCGCCTGCACGAACGCCTCGGCGTCCGGGCCGACGATCTCCCACTTGCGCAGCGGCGAGAGGTCCATGACCACCGCCTTCTCGCGGCACGCCCAGTACTCGGCGATCGGGCCCTCGTTGTTGAAGCAGTTCGGCAGCCAGTAGCCGCGGTAGTCGACGAAGTCGCGCGTGAGCTCCGAGGTCCGGGGGTGAAACGCGGTCTCCTTGGTCATCTGCGGTTCGGCCTCCGGGGTGACGCGATGGGCGATCGCCATCGAGAAGCGGTTCTCGGGCGAATAGACGCGGACATGGATGTCGGTGATCTCCCAGCCGTTGGCCGGGTCGATGTCGTCCGGGCACGCCGACGAGGCGCACACGAGGTCGCTGGACGCCCGCAGGAGCACGTAGTCCCCGGGCCGCGACCATGGCTCGTCCATCACGAACTGGTGGTCGGCGTCAAAGCCCGTGTTGTAGAAGAAGTTCAGGGCCTCCCAGCCCTTGCGCCGGGCGATGCCGAACGGCGTGACCTGGCCGTTGAAGTTCTCGGTGCAGTTCACGTGGCCGGGATAGCCCATGTCCTCGTAGTACTTCGCCGTGCAGGCCAGCGCGAAGCTGTCGTGCCGGCCGACCGTGTCCTGCACCACCTCGACCAGCGGGTCCTGGTCGACGTCGAAGCACTTGCGGTACAGCCCCGGCTGCGGATACGCAGCGCCCATCAGCGACCGCGTCGTCGTCGCATCCAGGCCGCGCTCGACGCCCTCCTGGAGCTTGCGGGCGTTGAAGGCCAGGAAGTCCGAGCACTGGCGGCCCTGCACGTCGATGATCTGGATGTACTCGCCCGCCTTGACCTCGTAGGCGAGCGCGGAGGCCTTGTCGACGCGGATGTCGAGGCGGGGCTCGGCCAGCGGCGCGGGAAGGTCGACGGCGGGGCGCGGGAGCGGCTCGGCACGCTGGATCTCGACCGTGATCGCCGAGGCCGGCCAGCCGCCGTCGATGATCCGGCCGCCGGGCGCGGCGACGATCACGGTTGCCGCCCGGTCGGCTTCGAACTCGGCCCGCTCCCGCGGCGCCGAGTCCTGGCCGAACAGGCGGAGCGCCCCGGCATCGTGCGGGTCCAGGCCGCGGGCGTGCAGCGCGGCGAGGAACCCGTCGTCCGCGCCCGAGCGGACGAGCGCGTTGAGCACCGTCGCCGGCCCGTCCGCCGCGGCGCCGAGCGCCGCCAGGCCCTCGGCGCCGTCGGCCGTGAGTGCGGTCAGCTCGGCGAGCTGACCGCCGTGCGGGTCGACCACGGCCAGCCGGTCTCCGGGGCCGACCGAGACGGCGGTCGCCGCCCCGGGCCGCACCCAGAAGGACTCGAAGGCCGGATCGACCGGCTTGAGCCCCGGTTCGAGCAGCCGCGGCCGGCTGGTCGTGATCGCCATGCGCCGGCGGCTAGGCCGAAGCCGGCTCCGACGCCGCGTCCTGGTCGGCTTGGTCCAGGAGCTGCTGGGCCAGCTCGCGCTTGGCGGAGGAGTCGAGCTTCTTCAGCTCGTTCTCGACCACGCGGCGGTTGTAGGTCTGGTTCCAGTAGTCAAGCGACTCGAATCCGAGCAGCACCGCCTTGCCGACGAACTGGCGCAGGACCTCGTTCGTCGGGCCCATGACCCAGCCGGCCTTTGCGTCGCGGACGTAGCGCTCGAGCTCCATGTCGCGCTTGTAGCCCGACCCGCCGCACGCGTGCAGCATCTTGTCGACGACGTGAGCGACGTTCTTGGCGGACTCGAACTTGATCTGCCAGGCCCAGTGGAGGTAGTCGGCGCGGGCCGTCTCGCCGACTGGGATCGTCTTCGTGTTGTCGTCGGTGGCCTGGTCCATCGCCTGGGCGACCGAGTACACGAAGAGCCGGTTGGCGTTCGTGTCCATCACGGCCTCGCCGACGTAGTCCTGGATCGTCGGGTAGTCGGCGACGCGCATGCCCACGTCGACGTGGCGCTTGCGCGTCGTGTGGCGCTTGGCGATGTCGATCGCGCCGAGGGCAATCCCGTTCCAGCAGGAGGACGAACCGATGAGGAACCAGGGATCGACCGCCTCGTCGTTCGAGGCGGCGCCGTCGCCCTCGGGCCCGACGATCTGCTCGAGCGGAACTTCGACGTCCTCGACCTGGATCGCGCCGGACTGGTTCCCGCGCAGGCCGAGCGCGTCCCACAGGGACGGCTGGGCCTTGACGTCGTCGCCGTCGATCACGAAGACCGACAGGTCGTCGTAGCCGCTGAAGTTCGGGCTCGTCGTCTGCACGACGTAGAAGTCAGCGAAGCCGCCCGAGGTCGTCCAGGACGCCTTCTTGTTGACCTTGTAGTTCCCGTTGACGCGCTGGGCGTTCGAGGAGACCGGGTACCAGAAGTGCGAGCCGGTCTCGGGGTCCGAGTACGACAGGGTCCCGATCTTGCCGCTGTTGAGCGGGCGGATGTACTTCTCGATCAGTGCCTCGGTCGGACGCAGCATCAGGGTGGCGACGGCACCGAGGTGCATGACGTAGCACATGGCCGTCGACGCGCAGCCGTAGCGGGCGATGGTCTCGACCGCCATGCACGTGCCCACGTGGTTCTCGCCGAGACCGCCGTACTCCTCCGGCACGGTGAGGCCGAGGAAGCCGTGCTCGCCGAGCAGTTCGAGGTTGCGCCGCGGGTAGAGCAGCTCGTCGTCGGAGCGCTTGGCGTTCGCGCGCATCTCCGACGCGCAGAGCCCGATGAGCGTCTCCCGGAGCTCCTTCTGGCGGTCGGTGAGGACCCAATCGGGGTCCCAGTCGTATCCGAGTCCCCAGAAGGGCTCGCCGCCCCATGTCTTCTCCGACATTCCCTCTCCTCTCGGCCCCAACGGCACGGTCTTGGACAAATGGGTGCAAAGCGGGTTGTACCGCGCGGGGCGGGTCCTTGTCTACCGGCGAGGTGCCCGGACGTCCCGGCTACCCGGAAGGCGGGGCGTGCGGCCCGCCGGGGGCGTCGCTCTCGACGCACCAGACGAGGCAGGTCGCGTCGCGGCGCAGCTCGGCGGCGGCCCGGCGGAGCCGCCGCGGCTTCACCAGCGTCCGATCCGGACCGAACACGAGCAGGCCGGCGTCCTTCTCGGTCACGACCTCGAGGATCGCGCGGACCGGCCGCTGCGTTGCCACCCGCAGGTGCTCGGTGTGCAGGCCCAGCGCGGCGGCCCGCGCGGCGGTGGCGCGCACCGCGTCGACGTCCTCCTCGTGGGGCAGGATCGCCGCGCCGGGACCGCCGAGCGCGAGCGCCCGCGGGTAGGGGGGCAGGCGGGCGAAGTTCGCGATCACGAGCGGCACGCCGGCCTCGATGGCGCTGTCGATGGCCATGCGCTCGGCGCTCGGGTCGACCCGGACCGAGAGTGTGGCGAGCACCACGGGGCGCGCGCGCGACGGAGGGGCGTCGTGTCGAGCCCCGCTGCGCCGGCGGTCCTTGGTTTTGAGCGCCATCCGTCCCCTCCTGGGCCATGGTACGCGCGCAGCGGGCCGGCGGATGCCTGTCCAGCCGCCGCGGCCTTCCGCCGGACCACGCGGCAGGATGCTGCCGATCTGGACCGCGCGGCCATTGCATTCGCGTCGGCCGGCGTGGTAGAAGGGCCACCGCGTCTCTGGACGAATTGGTACGGAGACGGATCAGCGCACTACGAAGGGGAGGCGGAGTAGTGGCAACTGCCCAAGTCGAGGAGCGGCAACTCCTCAAGTCGATGGCCTGGTGGGACGGCTTCGTCGTCTCCCTGGCCAACCCGGGATTCCTGATCGCCGCCCTCGGCGGGTCGATCGGGGCGCTCGGAACCACCGGCGCGGTGGTGCTCTGGACGATCTCGATCTGTCTCGGCGCCCTGCAGAACAACCTCTACGCCGAGATGGCGACGATGTTCCCGCACAAGTCCGGGGGCATCGCGCTCTACGCCCACGAGGCGTGGCGCAAGTACACGAACTTCATCGGCCCCATCGCCACGTTCGGCTATTGGATGGGCTGGTCGGTCGTGCTCTCCATCAACGGCCTGATCGTCGGCACGCTCGTCGTGGCCGAGTGGTTCCCCGATGCGTCCTGGGCGACCGGCGACCAGACCGGCACCGGGTTCGGCTTGAACTGGCCGATCGTCATCGGGCTCGTCGCGATCGTCGCGGTGTGGCTGTTCAACATCTTCGGGGTCCGCCCGGCGGTGTGGTTCGGCTACATCACGGGCGGCCTGCTCGTGATCCCGGCCTTCGTGCTGATGTTCCTGCCGTACGTCACGGGCGACTGGTCGTCGTCGAACATGGAGTGGGATGTCGGGGCGAACGGAGGCTTGGCCCTTGCGCTCACCTGGCTCTACTTCATGTGCTGGTCCTCGTACGGGATCGAGGCGGTGGCGTCGTTTGCGCCGGAGTACCACTCGACCGAGGTGGACACGCCGCTGGCGCTGCGCGCGTCAGCCCTGTTCTCCGTCGTGGTCTACGTGCTGCTGCCCCTCGGGGTCGGCGGCACCCTCGGCACCGAGGCGATCGCGAAGGACACGACGTTCATCGCGTTCTACACGCAGGCCTTCGACACGCTCGTCGGCAGCGCGCTGGGGAACGTGATGATCTTCTGCTTGGTGGCCGGCCTGATCCTGTCGATGAACACGGCGACGATGGACGGATCCAGAGCCCTGTACGGGATCGCCCGGGACGGAATGACGATCAAGCAGTTCGGCACCCTGAACAAGTGGCACGTGCCCGGGACGGCGATGACGCTGGACATGATCATCAACGTCCTGCTCATCCTGTTCTTCCACGGGGTGATCGAGATCCTGGCGGTCTCGAACATCGGCTACGTGTTCGCCACCTGCTGCGCGCTCTTCGGCTACGTGCTGCTGCGCAAGGACAGGCCGAACTGGCCGCGCCCGATCAGATACGGCAGTCCGTGGGTGGTGCTGGCGTTCCTGCTCGGGGTCGTCAACACGGTGTTCCTGATCGCCGGCGGGTTCATCTACTCGGGCGGCTTCCTGGGGATCGACGGCTACGGCTACGGCTGGGACAAGACCCGCACGGGCCTGATCGTGATGGCGATCGCGTTCCTGCTGTACCTGTACCGCCACATCGTTCAGGACAAGACGGGGATCCGGTTCCGGGACAAGATCCCGCAGACCCCCGAGGAGGAGGCCGCCCAGGCGGCGGCGGCACCCGCCACGTAGACGTGCGGCGGCAGCGCCGTTGCCCGCGCTGCCGCCCCGCGACGTTCCGCCTCTCCGGGGCGGGGGCCGCTGCGGCTCCCGCCCCGGTGTGCGTTCTCGTGCGCATTTGCCACCGGATCGGTGGCTGAGGCGCGCAGGATCGGGCGGTCGGGGCCCCCGGGCCGTTCTCGGGCGCGTTTGCCACCGGATCGGTGGCTGAGGCGCGCAGGTTCGGCTGGCCTGCCGCCTACGGCCCCTGCGGCCGCAGTTCCCAGCGAGGGAGTTCGGCGATGGCCTTGCGGTAGGCCTTGCGGTGCAGCGGCCGGATGACCATGAACCACGACATGAGCGCCACCGGCAGCAGCAGGAACATGCTGAAGAGGTTCCCCGTGAGCGTGAAGAAGATCGCCATCCCGAGCGTGAGCAGGCCGAGCCCGATCGGGAGGAGCCGGAACTTGAACTGCGTCTTGCGGATGTGCTCGTAGTCCCCCTTCGGGATCTGCTCGGTGTCCCAGATGCGCCCGCAGGTCTCGCAGGTCCAGCGGTCGCCGTACTTGAGGTCGCGCTTCTCCCCGCACTCGCACGTCACCGCGATCGGGGGCCCGCGCAGGACGGTCCCGGGCGCCTCGTGGCCCAGCCGCTCGCGCTCGGACCACGGCGTGCGCTTGGGCCGGCCGAAGCGGCCGCGAGGACGCGCCGCCGGGGCGTCGAGCTCGGCGGACCCGTCGGCGCCGGCCGCGCGGGCGCGCGCGCGCTTACCCATCGGTGCTCCGGTGCCAGGCCATGCGCGGCATCGTAGACCGCCCGGCGCGCGCGGTCAGCCGCCGAGGGCGCGGGCGATCGCGGCGGCGGCGGCCAGGAGGTCCGGAAGGGCCGCCGCGCGGCGGCCGGCATCGAACCGTCCGGCGGGGCCCTGGACGCCGATGATCGCGGCGAGGGAGCCGTCCCGGGCACGGACCGGCGCGGCGAGCGCCGCCAGGTCGGGCTCGCGCTCGCCGACCGACTCCGCGTGGCCGCGCCGCCGGGTCGCGTCGACGTCGGCGGCCAGCGCCGCCGGGTCCGTGATCGTCGCCGGCGTGAACGTCTCGAGCGGGGTCTCCGGCAGCGGCGCGTCGCCGAAGGCCAGCATTGCCTTGCCCGTCGCGGTGGCGTGCAGCACGCTGGGGCGGCCCAGCCGGGCGACGCTCACCACGCTGGACGGCGCCGGGACGAAGTCGACCGTGACCGCCTCGCCGCCGCCGGGGAGGGAGAGCGTGACCGACTCGCCGGTGGCCTCGGCGAGCGTGCGGAGGTGCGGGCGCGCGACGTCGCGCACGTCGAGGCCGGCGAGCGCGCCCTCCGACAGGGCGACCAGGTGCAGGCCGAGCCGCCACGGGCCGTCGGCTGCTTCGCGGCGCACGAGCCCGCCGTCCGCGAGGGTCGCAAGGAGCCGCGACGCGGTGGCCGGACTCGCGCCGATGCGACGGGCCGCCTCGTTGGTCCCCAGCCCGCCGGGCGCGGCGGCCAGCGCGTCGAGCAGCGCGATGGCGCGTTGCACCGACGCCTGGGGCCTGTATGATCCGGCGGCAGCCATGTGGCAACAGTATTGCCGATAAGGCAACGGAAGGGAAATCGTCATGACGCAGCAGCTCCCGGCCTCGGCCAAGCACCTGATCATCGGCGCCGGCGTGCACGGCCTCTCGACCGCCTGGCACTTGGCGCAGCGGGGGGAGGAGGCGCTCGTCATCGACAAGGGGACGGTCGGCGCCGGCGCCTCCGGCATCGCCTGCGGCGTGATCCGCAACAACTACTTCCAGCCGGCAATGTCGGAGCTCATGGCCGAGTGCGTGGAGATCTGGGAGTCCCAGGCCGAGCGCTTCACGTACCACGGCTCCGGCTACATCGCGCTTGGCCCCGCAGCCCAGGAGCCCGATCTCGTCGAGGTGTACGAGCGCCAGCAGCGCATCGGCTACCCGTCCGAGCTCGTGACCGGCGAGGCCGCGGTGGCCGCCCACATGCGCGAGCTCTTCCCCGACTGGCGGGCGAAGGGGCTGACGGTCTGCCTCCACGAGAAGGCCGGCGGCTACGCGTTCAACCTCGAATCCATGGAGGGCCTCGCCGGGCTGGCCCGCGAGGCGGGGGCCCAGATTGCCGAGGGCGTCGAGGTCACTGGCTTCGAGCGCGACGGCTCGGGCGCCGTGACCGTGGTCAACACGAGCCGCGGCGACATCGCGGTCGAGCAGGTCATCGTGGCCGTCGGGCCGTGGGTCGCCACCCTGTGGGACATGCTCGGCCTCCCGGACCGCCTCGACGTCCACCGCCCCGATGGCACGGTCGACCGCGACGTCCCGATGTGGACCTACTGGTACCTCCAGGAGGGCGAGGTGGCGTTGCCGCCCTCGACCCTCGACGCCGCCGGCGGCGCCAAGCCGCCGGTCCTGCACATCGACAGCGACGCGCCGCTCATCGCCGACGACGGCCGGACGCTCACCGAGGAGCCGTGGGGCATCTACGTCAAGCCCGACCGCGAGTCCGTCCAGGGCGGCGCCGCGCCGATCCCGCAGGGGAACACGTTCGAGGTCGATCCCTACCCGACTGGCACGGTGGACGCGAGGTTCCCCGACGAGTGGACCGCAGCGCTCTCGCACTGCCTCGAGCGCTTCGAGGGCTGCCGCGAGCACTACATCCAGGTCCGCTCGGGCGGGGTCGGCGCGTTCACGGCCGACAACTTCCCGGTGTTCGACTACATGGCGCCCAACGTCTACGTCGCCGCCGACTCGAACCACGGCTACAAGATGATCGCGGTCGGCCGGGAGATCGCGCGGGTCCTGGGCGGGGAGCACTCCTCGCTGCTGCACCCGTTCCGCTACGAGCGGTTCGCCACCGGCGACCTGCACCCCGTGTCGCACAGCCCCTACCCCTGGAGCTGAGCAGAGGGGGGATCGAGATGACCGGCCCCACCATCGCGATCGCGGTCCAGTTCGGCGACCACGGCGAGTACGCCGGCGTCGCCTTCTCGCGCCCGGTGGTGGCGGCCGGCGGGATCCCGGTGCTGCTGCCGTACCTGGAGGACGCTGCCACGCGCGCCGCGGTGCTGGCCCGCATCGACGGTCTCCTGGTCAGCGGGGGACGCGACATCGACCCGGCCCGGTACGGCGACACCACCCACCCGGCGCTCGGGCCGACCTCGCCAGTGCGGGACGCCACCGAGCTCCCGCTCATCGCGGGCGCGCTGGATCTCGGCGTGCCGGTGCTCGGCATCTGCCGCGGGATGCAGGAGCTCAACATCGTCCGCGGCGGGACGCTGCACCAGGACATCTCCGCGTTCCCGGCCGAGGCGCGCGGCCACACGGGCGGCGACCTCGCCACCTACGAGCTCGCCTGCGACGCCGCGCTTGGACGCGGGGAGGCACCCGACCATCCCTCCCACGCGGTCCGCCTGCGCCCCGACTCGGTGCTCGGCCGGATCCTCGGTCCCGAGGCCGTCGTCAACAGCTACCACCACCAGGCGATCGGGAAGCTCGGGTCCGGCGTGGAGGCCGTGGCCTGGGCCGACGACGGCGTGATCGAGGCGATCGAGATCCCGGATGCGGGTGCCCTGGCGCTCGGCGTCCAGTGGGAGCTGCAGGAGGCGTGGCAGGACGACCCCCGGTCCCTCGACGTCTTCGGCGCGCTCGTGGACGCCGCAGCCGACCGCGCGACGTCGCGGTCCGGAGCGCCGGCGTGACGGCGCCGCTGCCGCCCGCCGCCCGCTTCGTCGTCGTCGGCGGCGGCGTCCACGGCCTCTCGACCGCCTGGCACCTCGCGGCCGCCCTGCGCGACCGCGGCGAGGCGCCCGACGTCCTCGTCCTCGACAAGGCGGCAGTCGGCGCCGGGGCCTCCGGGATCGCCGGCGGCATCGTGCGCAACTACTACCGCTCGGAAGCGATGACCGAGGTCATCGCTGAGTCGGTGCGGATCTTCGAGGACGACCCCGCCGGGTTCGGCTTCCACCAGGTGGGCTACCTCGCCGTGGTCCCGGAGGCCCAGCGGGCCGACCTCGAGGCGATCGCGGCCCGGCAGGCGGAGGTCGGCTACGACTCCGAGCTCGTGCTCGGCGGCGAGTCGTGCCGCGAGTACCTCGAGTGGCTCTGGCCCGACGCGAACGCCGACGGCGTCGCCGCGATCCTCCACGAGCGCCGCAGCGGCTGGGCCGACGCGATGGGCACCGTGCGCCGGCTCGCCGAGCGGGCGCGCGACGCGGGCGCCGTCATCCGCGAGGGCGTGGAGGTGACCGGCCTGGTGTTCTCCGGCGCCGAGGTCGCCGCGGTGCAGACGAGCGCCGGGACCGTGCGCTGCGAGGCCGTGATCGCCGCCCCCGGGCCGTGGGCGCCGCAGTGGTGGCGCCTGCTCGGGCGCGAGCCGGTGCTGGCGGTCGGTGCTGACGGCCCGGACCGCGCGGACGGCGGCGACGGCGTGGCCACCGTCCCGCTGGTGGAGTACTGGCTGGCGCGGGAGGGCGACTTCGTCCTGCCGGGCGTCGGGCTCTCCGGGCGAGCCGGGCGCGCGGCACCGGTGGTGCACCTCGACCACGACGTGCCGCTGAACTCCGACCGCGACGGCCGGCTCCTGACCGACCGGCCGTGGGGCATCTACTTCCGCCTCGGGCAGACGGGCACCGGCGTCGTGGGCGGCGGCCTGCCGCTGCGCCTGCCCGACGGCTTCGCGGTCGACCCCTACGGGCCCGACAACCCCGAGCAGGTCGCGGGCGACGACTTCAGCGAGTTCTTCACGTCGGGCCTGGCGTGGGCTCTCGGCCGCTTCCGCGGCGCCGGGGCGCGGTGGCAGGCCAGCCCGCACGGCGGCGTGATCGCGCTGACGCCAGACAACTACCCGGTCGCCGACTGGGTCGCGCCCAATGCGTACGCGATCCTCGATGCCGGGCACGGCTTCAAGATGCTCGCGGTGGGCCGCGAAGTGGCCGGCGAGGTGCTGGGCAGCCGGGCCTCCGGGCTGCTCGAACCCTTCCGGCTCAGCCGGTTCGGCATGGCGGCGACGCACGTCGAGTCCAAGAGCCCCTACCCCTGGACGTGAGCCCGCGCCTCGGTCGGCCCGGCGCCGGTCAGCGCGTCCAGATTGCGGCGGAGATCCCGGTCGGCTGCCCGTCGCGCGAGAAGGTCCCGAAGGCCGCGATCGCCCGTCCCGTTCCGGCGGCCACGCTGTTGTAGCCGGTGTTCGAGCGCGCGCCCGAGACCGCCACGGGACGGCTGAAGGCCCGCGCGCCCGCCGGCCGCACGGCGACGTCGAACGGGCTGACGGTCCCGCCCGTCGCCAGGTCGCGCTCCCAGCCGACGACCACCGTGCCGTCGGGCCCGGCGGCGATCCGCGGGCGGAGCAGGCTCGTGCTGCCGCGCGCGGTGGTCACGGTGGCGGTGGCGCGGCGGCCGGTCGCGCCGATCGTCGCCACACGGACGCTCGACGGCCCCGGCTGCCCGTTGGCCTGAGCCGGATCGAAGGCGGCCACAGCGCCGCCGCGCGGCACCGCGGCCACGCCCAGCGAGGAGGCGGAGATGCTCCCGTTGCCGGGGCTGAGGGACCGGACCGGCCCAAACGCGCTGCTGGCGGTGCCGATCGAGGCGGCCACTTGGCCGGCGATCGCGCCCTTCCCGAAGCCGCCGTTGGCCTGGATCCAGCCGACCGTCGCCCGGCCGGCGTCGTCCAGCGCCGGGATGACCTGTTCGGCGAGGAGCCCCGGCGCCGAGAGCACCGCCGGGGAGGCGAAGGCGCCCTGCGCGGTGCTGCGCGACGCGAGGGCGAAGCCGGTCGTCTGGCCGTCTCCCGCCCACCAGCTCGTCACGGCGGCGCCACTGGCGTTCACCGCCACGCCCGGGTCGTTGCCCGGAAGCACTTGGCTGGGAATCGTCTGGACCGGCCCGAACGCGGTGCCGCGCAGGCGCACCGTCTGGATCCGCGGGTTCGCCGAGCCGCGGGACCAGGCCACGACCGCCGCCCCCGTCGAAGAAGCCACGGCGGGGTCGAGCGCGTCGGCCTTCGCCGGCGAGAGGAACACCGGCCGGCCGAACCGGCCGCCAGGGCTGCGCACGGCGCCGACGACGCGCAGCCGCTTCGTCGCGTCGCGCCGGGTCCAGACGGCGACGGCGGTGCCGTCCGGTGCGATCGAGACGCGAGGCAGGGAGGGCGGATTGCCGGCGGCGGGCATGTCGAGCCGCCCGACCGTCTGCGGCGTGCCGAACCGTCCGCCGGCCGGCCGGAACGCGGCGCGCAGCGCACTCGGAGCCCGGCGCGACCCGGCGCGCCACCACACGACGACCGCCTCGCCGCTCGGCGTCATGGCGGCCGACGGGAAGACGGCGGACTCTCCCTTCGGCGTCAGCGACGCGAGCCGGCTCCAGCCGGCGGAGGCGGCGGCGGGGGACAGGGCGGCAGCGAGCGCGAGCGCACCGCTGGCGGCGAGGGCGAGGCGGCGAAGGGAGGTCATGGCGGGAGCGTATGACGAAGCGCGGATCGCGTGGTGCAGCCCGGGGCGCGTGGTGCGGCACCAGCCGGGTTGCCCGGCCCCAGAGACGCCCGCCACCGGCCCGGGGGCTCGAGCCCCCGGGGATCGCCGGAGCCGCCCCCCGCCCCGATCGCCCGAACTTCGCCACCGCCCGGGTGGTCAAGTTCGGGCGATTCGGGACGGCGGCGATCCGGAATCGCTCGCGGCGCGCTTCGGTCGTGCGCGGCACGGGTACGCGCCCCGGCCGGCCCAGCCTGCTGACTCCGGCCTGACACCCCGACTGGACATATTTGTTCAACGCGGAGATACTGGGCGCCCCGTGCCGACGTCGTCGCCCACGCACAACCTGATCGAGCTGATGCGCCGCCGCGAGGACGGCGAGGGTCCCGCGGCCGCGCTGGCCGTGCTCAAGCAGGCCGTCGACGCGCGCGGCGAGATCACCGACGAGGACCGGCGCCTCGCCGCCGCCCGCTCGGGCCTGCCGGAGGCCACGGTCTACGGAATCTCGACCTACTACGACGACTTCCTCCGCCCGCGCGGCGCGCGCCACGTGCAGGTCTGCACCGGGACCGCGTGCTGGGCCAGCCGCTTCGACGCCCAGGTCGGCGAGCTCGAGTCCGCGCTTGGCCTCGGCCTGCACGAGCGCAGCGCCGACGGCGCGACCTCGCTGGGCGAGGTCGTCTGCCTGGGCTTCTGCCACTCGGGCCCGGCCTACCGCGACGGCGACGTGATCGATGCGGGCCCCGGGGCGGGCGAGCGCGTCGCGGGCGGCGCCGCGCAGGCCGCCGACGAGCCCGCGTGGCGCAGCGCCCTGCCCGCGCCCGTGCTCACGGAGCCCGGCACCTACGCCGGGCTGCGCCGCGCGCTGGCCGAGCTCACGCCCGAGACGCTCCTGGACGAGGTCGAGGCGGCGAACATCCGCGGCCGCGGCGGCGCCGGGTTCCCGGCGGGGACCAAGTGGCGGTTCGCCCGCCGCGCGGCCGGCGCGGACAAAGTGATCGTCGTCAACGGCGACGAGGGCGACCCCGGCTCCTACATCGACAAGCTCCTGATGGAGCGCAACCCGGCGCTCCTGCTCGAGGGCATGGCGCTCGCCGGCTTCGCGGTCGGCGCCGGGCAGGGCTACGTCTACGTGCGCTCGGAGTACCCGCGCGCCAAGGCCGCGCTCGAGGCGGCGATCGCCGCCGCCGTGGCGGACGGCGACCTCGGCGACGACATCCGCGGCAGCGGCTTCTCGTTCCACATCGGCGTCGTCGAGGGCGCCGGCTCCTACGTCGTGGGGGAGGAGACCGCGCTTCTGAATTCGCTCATGGGGCTGCGCGGCACCGTCTCCGCGCGCCCGCCCTTCCCGGCCGAGCGCGGCTACGACGAGCGCCCCACGGTGGTCAACAACGTCGAGACGCTCTGCAACGTCCCGTTCGTCGCCCGCGAGGGCGCCGCCGCCTACGCGGCGCTCAGCCCGGGCGCGACGCCGGGCAGCAAGCTCATCTCGCTCAACGAGCGCTTCCGCGATCCCGCGGTCATCGAGGTGCCGTTCGGGACCCCGATCCGGGAGATCTGCGAAGGCCTCGGCGGCGGCCTGGTCGACGGCCACGAGATCAAGGCGCTGCAGATCGGCGGGCCGCTCGGCGGGATCCTCCCCGGATCGAAGCTCGACACGCCGTTCGACTTCGACGCGCTGGCCGCCGAGGGCTGCATGGTCGGCCACGGCGGCATCGTGGCCTTCGACGAGCGCACCGACATGCGCGAGCTGGCGCGCCACCTCCTGCACTTCGGCGCCACCGAGAGCTGCGGGAAGTGCTTCCCCTGCCGCATCGGCCTGCAGCGCGGGCTGGAGATGGTGCAGGCCGAGGGCCCCATCGACCGGGCGGCGCTCGAGGAGCTGCTCGAGACGCTCGAGGTCGCCAGCCTCTGCGCCCACGGCGGCGGGATGCCCGCGCCCATCCGCAGCCTCCTGGCCCACTGGCCCGACGAGCTCGGGGCGGCGTGATGGAGGTTTTCGTCGACGGCGAGCCGGTGCAGGTGCAGCCGGGCACGACCGCCCTGGAAGCCGTGCGCCAGGCCGGCGGCGAGGTCCAGACGCTCTGCTTCGACGAGCGCATGGCGGCCTTCGGCGCCTGCCGCGTCTGCCTCGTCGCCGTCGAGGGCATGCCCGCGCCGGTCCCGTCCTGCACGACGGCCTGCCGGGAGGGGATGAAGATCGCCACCGGCGACGAGCGCGCGCTGCGGATCGCCGCGAACGTCGTGGAGCTCGTGCTCTCCGAGCTGCCGCAGGACCCGGAGCCTCACACCGAGCTGGCCCAGGTCGCCGCGAGCCTGGGCGTGGGCGCGCCGCGCTGGACCGGGCGCACCCACGAGCGCGCCCACGACGAGCGCCATCCCTACCTCGTGATGCAGCACGAGCTGTGCATCTCGTGCGGGCGCTGCGTGCGCGCCTGCGACGAGGTCCAGGGCGCCTTCGCGCTGACCGTCACGGGCCGCGGCTTCGACAGCAACATCACGGCAGGCCTCGATTCGGGATTCGAGGATTCCACGTGCGTATCCTGTGGGGCCTGCGCGGACACGTGTCCGACCGACGCCATCACCGAGCGTCTTCTCGTGCACCTCGCCGATCCCGGGGATCAAAAGGAGCAGGCGACATGACGACCGACCGTCGTTTCGATTCCACCACGACCACGACGTGCGGCTACTGCGGCGTCGGCTGCCGCCTGGAGGCCCACGCCCGCGACGGGCGGATCGTCTCGATCAGCCCGGCCGAGGACGGCCCGGCCAACCACGGGCACACCTGCGTCAAGGGCCGGTTCGCCCACCAGTTCACGCGGTCGCGTGACCGCCTCACCTCGCCGCTCGTGCGCGAGGGCGGGGGCTTCCGGCTCGCGAGCTGGGAGGAGGCCATCGGGCGGATCGCCGAGGCCTTCAACGGCATCAAGGCCCAGCACGGCGCCGACGCGATCGCCGGCCTGGCCTCATCGCGCGGCACGAACGAGGACTGCTACGCGATGCAGCGCGTCGTCCGCGCCGCGATCGGCACGCACAACATCGACAACTGCTCCCGCGTCTGCCACTCGCCGACCTCCTTCGCGCTGCGCAAGTCCCTGGGCCTCTCCGGCTGCACGGGCTCGTTCGCGGACTTCGAAGCGACCGAGGTGCTGCTCCTCATCGGGTCCAACCCGACGGCAGGGCACCCGGTCGCCGGCGCCCGGATCAAGCAGTCCGCCCTGAACGGGATGAAGCTCATCACCGCCGACCCGCGCGAGATCGAGCTCGCCGACTACGGCGTCCTGCACTGCCCGGTCCATCCGGGCGCGAACGCCGCGTTCCTCAACGGCCTCGCCCACGTGATCATCCGCGACGGCCTCGTCGACCGCGAGTTCGTCGCTGCCCGCACCACCGGCTTCGAGGCGGTGGAGGACCTCGTCGCCGACTACACGCCGGCCGAGGTGGAGCGCATCTCCGGCGTGCCCGCCGAGGATGTCGAGCGCGCTGCGCACCTCTACGGCCGCGCCGAGCGGGCGTCGATCGCCTGGGGCCTGGGCGTCACGGAGCAGCGCTACGGCTCCGAGGTCGTCCAGCTCATCTGCAACCTCGCGCTCATGACCGGCAATCTGGCCAAGCCTGGCGCGGCCCTGCTGCCGATGCGCGGCCAGAACAACGTGCAGGGGTCATCCGACGTCGGCGCGCTGCCCGACACGTTCAGCCAGTACCGCCCCGTCGGCGACGAGGCGACCGCTCGCCTGTACGAGGAGCGCTGGGGCGTGACGATGAGCCGCGAGCGCGGGCTGAAGATGCCCGAGATGCTCGACGCGGCCGTCGCCGGCGACCTCAAGGCGATGTGGATCGTCGGGTACGACATCGCGCAGTCCGACCCGGACACCGCGCACGTCGACGCGGCGCTCTCGAACCTCGACTTCCTCGTCGTCCAGGAGATCTTCGAGAACGAGACGTCGAAGTTCGCCGACGTCGTGCTGCCGGCCGCCGCCTTCCTGGAGAAGAGCGGCACGTTCACGAATGCCGAGCGCCGGATCCAGCTCGTCGCGAAGGCCGCCGACCCGCCGGGCAGCGCGAAGACCGACCTCGAGATCTTCAGCCTCGTGTCGTCCGCCCTCGGACACGAGCTGCCCTACGCCGGCCCCGAGGACGTCATGGCCGAGCTCGCGGAGACCACGCCGCACTTCGCCGGCGTGACCTACGAGCGCCTCGGGCGCACCGGCCTGCAGTGGCCGGTCGCCCCGGACGGGACCGACTCGCCGATGCTCTTCGCCGAGCGCTTCGAGCACGAGGACGGCCTCGGCCGCCTGGCAGCGCTCCCGTACATGCCGCCCGGCGACGAGGCCAGCGACGAGTTCCCGCTGATCCTCGTGACCGGCCGGCGCCTGGAGCACTACAACGTCGGCACGATGACCCGGCGCACCGGGAACCTGGAGCTCCTCAGCGAGGACTGGCTCGAGGTCCATCCGCAGGACGGCGCCGTCCACGGGATCGCCGACGGCGACTTCGTGCAGGTGCGCAGCCGCAACGGGCAGATCGTCCTGCGGGCGCAGCTCACCGAGCGCATCGAGCCGGGGCACGTGTTCACCGCCTTCCACTTCCCGGAGGTGCGCACGAACCTCCTGGTCGGGCCGTCGGCGGACGTGAACACGAGCTGCCCGGAGTACAAGGTCATCGCGGTGGCGGTCACCCCGGCCCGGGCCGGGGCCAGCGGCGGCGGCTCGACGCTCGCGCCCGAGGCCGTGCCGGCGCGCCCGAGCGACGTCTGAGATGACTGATTCCGCATCCCCACGCACGCGGATGACGGCGCCGATCGGCCGTGGATCGGCGTCCTCGGGCTCGCCCATGCCCCCGGCATGGGCTTCGCCCTGCGTCCTTGCCCGCGCCCGCCGGCGCCGCCCCCGCGCACACGCCGACACGGAATCAGTCATCTGAGCGGCCTGGGGCGCCGCGGCCCGATGAGCGAGGGGCGAGCCGGAGCGCTGCCGGAATGGGCCCGCGTGCGCGTGCGCGGGATGCACGCCGAGCTCGAGCACGACGGCGTCACCGACGCCGTCGCCGTCGAGGAGCCGCTGGAGATCCGCATCGACGGCGAGCCGCTGGCGGTGACGATGCGCACGCCCGGCGACGACGAGGACCTCGCCGCCGGCTTCCTCTTCGGCGAGGGCCTTGTGGACCGCCGGCCCGAGGTCGGGCTGACCGAGGACTTGGCCGCAAACGTCGTCGACGTGCGCGGCCCGCTGGCCCGCGACCCCGGGCGGCGGCAGTTCTACACGACGTCCTCGTGCGGGGTGTGCGGGAAGGGGGCGCTGGAGGAGGTCGCGGTCAGCGCGGCGCCCCTGCCCCCCGGGCCGGTCGTCGAGCGCGCGCTGCTGGCCGCTTTGCCGGACCGGCTGGCCCAGCCCGAGTTCGAGCGCACCGGCGGCCTGCACGCCACGGGGCTCTTCGATCCGGACGGGACGCTGCGGCTCGTCCGCGAGGACGTCGGGCGCCACAACGCCATGGACAAGGTGATCGGCCGGGCGCTCGCCGAGGGGATGGTCCCGCTGCATCCGCGGATCCTCGTCGTGAGCGGACGCCTGTCCTTCGAGCTGGTGCAGAAGGCGGCCGTCGCCGGCGCCCCGATCCTCGTCGGCGTCGGCGCCCCGACCTCGCTGGCTGTCGCCCTGGCGGCCGACCGCGGCATCACGCTCTGCGGCTTTGCCCGCCGCGGGCGGATGAACGTCTACACGCGCGAGGAGCGCGTGGCCGGCGGGCCGGCCTGACCGTGGCGCCGGGACTGCGGGCCGGCGGCATCGTGCTGGCCGGCGGCGCCTCGCGGCGGATGGGCGCGCCGAAGGCCGCCCTGGACTGGCACGGCGTCCCGCTGGCTGCGCACGTCGCCGGCATCGTGGCGTCCGGCGTCGACGGCCCGGTGGTCGTCGTCGGGGCGCCGGGCCAGGCCCTCCCGCCGCTCCCGCCCGGCGTCCTGGCCGCCGCCGACGCCCAGGCGGGCCGCGGGCCGCTCGAGGGCATCGCGGCCGGCCTGCGAGCGCTCGCGGGCCGCGCCGACATCGCCTTCGTCTCCGCCGTGGACTCCCCGCACCTGCGGCCCGCGGTCGTGGCACGTGTGACCGCGGCCCTCGCCGATCCAGCCGGGATCGCGGTGCCCGTGCTCGCCGGCCGCGCCCAGCCGCTCACCGCCGCCTGGGGGCTCGGCACGCTGCCGGCGGTGCAGGCCGCCCTCGCGGACGGGCGGCTCCGGGTCCGCGACCTGCTCGCGGCCTGCGGCGCGGTCGAGATCGGGGAGGAGGAGCTGCGCGCGGCCGATCCGGACCTGCGCTCCTTCGCCGCGATGAACCGCCCGGAGGAGTACGCCGCCGCGCGCCGGTACGCTGCGCCGTCGTGAAGGCGCTCCAGCTCCAGTCCTTCGGCGGCCCCGGCGCCCTCGAGCTCGTCGACCTCGACGTGCCGGAGGCCGGCGACGGCATGGTCGCCGTCGACGTGCACGCCGCCGGGGCGGGCTTCGTCGACGTGCTGATGTCGCGCGGCGAGTACCAGATCGTGCCGCCGCTGCCGTTCGTCCCCGGGATCGAGTTCGCCGGCGTCGTGCGCACCGCGCCGGCGGGCAGCGGCTTCGAGCCCGGGCAGCGCGTGGCGGCTTCGTCGCTCGGCGGGGCGTTCGCCGAGGTCGCGCTCGCGCCCGCGATCCTCACCTTCCCGCTGCCGGAGAGGATGAGCTTCGAGCAGGGCGCGGCACTCGTGGTCAACTACCAGACCGCCCACCTCGGCCTCGTGCGCCGCGGCCGGCTCGCGGAGGGCGAGACCGTCCTGATCCATGGCGCCGCGGGCGGGGTCGGGACCGCCGCGATCCAGGTCGCCCGGGCGCTGGGCGGGCGCACGATCGCGGTCGCCACCGGCGCGGCCAAGCTCGACGCCGCCCGGGCGGCGGGGGCGGACGAGGCCGTCGACGCCGCCGGCGACTGGGTGGCGGCGGTGCGCGAGCTGACCGGCGGCCGCGGGGCCGACGTGGTCGTCGACCCCGTGGGCGGCGAGCGCTTCGCGCTCAGCCTCAAGTGCCTGGCCCCGGAGGGGCGCCTGCTCGTGATCGGCTTCGCGTCCGGCGAGATCCCCGAGGTGAAGGTCAACCGGCTGCTCCTGCGCCACCACGACGTCGTCGGCGTCAACTGGGGCGGGTTCGTGCCGGTCGACCCGTCCGTCGTCGCGACCGCGGCCGCCGACCTGGACCGCTGGTTCGCCGCCGGCCTGATCGACCCGCCCATCGGCGCCCGGTACCCGCTCGCCCAGGGCGCGGAGGCGCTGCGCGACCTCGAGGCCCGGCGCAGCACCGGCAAGCCCGTGATCGCCGTCCGCTGACCGATGACCGGGCCCGGCCGCGACGCGCTCCCTGAGTGGCCGCCCGGCACGGTCGCCATCCTCTCCACCCGCGGCGCGGCGCCGCACGCGATCCCGGTCTCGACGGGGGTGGTCGCCGGCCCGCGCCTGGCGCTGATCGCGCTGGCCCGGCGGCGGCGGTCGCTCGAGCACCTGCGCGCCGATCCGCGGGTGGCCCTGACCGTCCTCGCCGGCGGCGACATCGCCCTCACCGCCCACGCCCGCGCGTCGATCGTCCAGGACCCGATGGAGGTCAGCGGCCACGTCGCGGCCGTGGCGCTGCGGGTCGACAGCATCCAGGACCACGGCCAGCCCCGCTTCGTGATCGAGGAGGGCGTGCGCTGGCGCTGGACCGACCCGGAGGCCCAGGCGCGCGACGAGGCGATCCGCGCCGCGCTCGCCGGCCTCGCCGCCGCCGCGGCCGTCGGGGGATAGGCTCCGCGCCATGCGACTGGCCACCTACCTGCCGCCCGGGGCGCAGACGCCCGTCGCGGGCGAGATCCGCGGCGACGAGGCCGTCGCGTTCGCGGACGGCGCCACGGTCCGCGACCGCCTCGCCGCCGGCGACCTCACGCCGGCCGACGGCCCCGCGGTCCCTCTGGCGGACATCGCGCTGCTCGCGCCCGTGCCGCGCCCGGGTGCCATCTACGGGATCGGCCTGAACTACGCGGCCCACGCCGCCGAGACCGGCGGCGAGCCGCCGCCGCAGCCGATCGTCTTCACGAAGGTTCCGAACGCGAGCGCCCCGCCCGGCGGGCCGGTCGTGCGCCCGCGCGTGGTCCGCCGGCTCGACTACGAGGCCGAGCTGGTCGTCGTGATCGGTCGCGACGGCGGGGTCGGCGGCTACGCGGTCGCCGACGACGTGAGCGCCCGCGACCTGCAGCGCCGCGAGCCGCAGTGGACCCGGGCCAAGGGCGCCGACACGTTCTGCCCCTGGGGCCCGTGGATCACCACGCCCGACGCGGTGCCCGACCCCGAGGACCTGCGGATCACCTCGCACGTCAACGGCGAGCTGCGCCAGGACTCGCGCACCAGCGACCTCATCTTCGGGATCGAGGCGCTCGTCGCGTTCCTCTCCGAGACCTGCACGCTCGACCCCGGCGATCTGATCCTCACCGGCACGCCCAGCGGGGTCGGCATGGCGATGGATCCGCCGCAGTTCCTCGAGCCCGGCGACGTCGTGCGCTGCGAGATCGAGGGGCTCGGCGCGATCGAGCACCCGGTCGCGGCGGCCTGAGCGCCGCTCGGGCCGGGCAGGGCCGGTCGACTGCCGCGCTCACGCGGTTGCGCGGGCGTGCCGGCGTGCCGGCGGCGCGGCGCGGCGCGCCGCCGAAGCCGAGGTTCGGCCGGCTGGGGCGGCCGAACCTCAACCTCGACGCCGCGGCGAGGTCAGCCGGTCGGCAGCAGGCCGCCGTACGGGTCGGCCTGGGCGCCGCCGTACGGGTCGGCCTGGGCGCCGCCGTACGGGTCGGCCTGGGCACCGCCGTACGGGTCGGCCTGGGCACCGCCGTAGGGATCGGCCTGCTGGCCGGGGCCGTTGGGATCGCTGGGCGCCTGGGACTGGCCGCCGTACGGATCGGGCTCCAGGCCGTACGGGTCGGGGCTCACGCCGCCGCCGCTTCCGTCCTGGCTCCCGTCCTGCGGCGTGGCCGGCGCCGACGGCTGGGCGCCCTGCCCGGACTTGAGCTGGCCGATCGACTCGGCGACGGTGTTCGAGGGGATCGCGAAGCCGATGCCGACGTTCCCGCCGCCGCCGCCCGAGCCGCCGCCCGAGACGATCTGGGAGTTCACGCCGACCACCCGGCCGCTGCCGTCGAGCAGCGGGCCGCCGGAGTTGCCCGGATTGATGGCCGCGTCGGTCTGGATCACGTCGGAGATCGTGCTCCCGTCGGGCGACTGGATCTCGCGGTGCAGCGCCGACACGACGCCGGTGGTCAGCGTGTGGTCGAGGCCGTAGGGGTTGCCGATCGCGTAGGTCGGGTCGCCGACCGAGAGCTTGGAGGCGTCGGCCAGCTCGAGCGCGGGGAGGCCGGAGGCGTCGACCTTGAGGAGGGCGAGGTCGTGGGAGGCATCGGTGCCGACGACGGTGGCCGGCTGCTCGCCCGACGCCGTTCCGACCTTGACGGTCACCTGGCCGGCGCCCTCCACCACGTGGGCGTTCGTGACGATCAGGCCGTCGGAGGACACGACGAAGCCCGAGCCGGTCGACTGGCCTTGCTGGGTCGCGGCGGAGATGTAGGCGACGGACTCCTTGGCGCGGTCGTAGACCCGCCGGGCGCCGGCGTCGCGGGTGGAGATGGGCTGGGAGGCCGGCGGCGGCGTGGCCGCGGTGGTGCCGGCGCTGGCGTCAGACTGGAGCTGGAGAGCGAGGACGCCGCCGCCGGCAGCGATGGCCGCCGCGGCGAGGGCACCCCCGAAGAAGGCTTTCGAGTTCATGCATCCAGCCTGCAAGGACCGCCTTTGCGGCGGCTAAGGCCGGTCGTGAGCCGGCGTTTAGTGCTCGGAGATGACCCGGTCGATGAGGCCGTACTCGGCGGCCTCGGCGGAGGTGAAGAAGCGGTCGCGCTCCATGTCCTCGTTGACCTGCTCGACGGTCTTGCCGGTGTGCTTGGCGTAGATCTCGTTCACCCGCTGGCGGATGGCGAGGATCTCGCGGGCGTGGATGTCGATGTCGGTCGCCTGGCCCTCGAAGCCGGCGGACGGCTGGTGGATCAGGATCCGGCTGTTCGGGAGGGCGAGGCGCTTGCCGTGCGCGCCGCCGGTCAGCAGGAGCGAGCCCATCGACATCGCCACGCCGAAGCAGATCGTCTGCACGTCGGGCTTGATGAAGTTCATCGTGTCGTAGATCGCCAGGCCGCTGTATATGTCCCCGCCGGGCGAGTTGATGTACAGCGAGATGTCCTTCTCCGGGTCGGCGGACTCCAGGTGCAGGAGCTGGGCGATGATCAGGTTGGCGACCTGGTCGGTGACCGGGGTCCCGAGGAAGATGACGCGGTCGTTGAGCAGGCGCGAGTAGATGTCGTACTCGCGCTCGCCGCGGGCGCCGCGCTCGATGACGGTGGGGATGAGCGGCATGGCGGCGGAGTCTAGGGAAGCGCGCCCGCCGGCCCCGCCGTGCCTGGCCGGCCGGCCCGGACCAGCCCGGCCGGTAGCCTCGTGCGGGTGTCCGCCGACGCCCCGCCCGCCCTCGAGCTGCGCCGCCTCACCAAGCGCTACGACGACGGCTTCCTCGCCCTGGAGAACTTCGATCTCGTCGTCGGCGACGGGGCATTCTTCGGGCTGCTGGGGCCCAACGGCGCCGGCAAGACGACGCTGATCAGCGCTGTCTGCAACCTCATCCGCGTGACGGGCGGCGAGATCCGGGTGTTCGGCCACGACCACGCCGCGCCGGCCGGGCGGCGGGCCATCGGCCTCGCCGAGCAGGACGTCAACCTCGACCGCTTCCTCACCGTGGAGGAGACGCTCGTCTACCACGGCGGCTACTACGGGCTGTCCCGCCAGCGGGCCCGGGCCCGGGCCGCGGACATGATGGAGGTCTTCGACCTGCACGCGAAGGCCGACGTGCGGGCGCCGAAGCTGTCGGGCGGGATGCGCCGGCGGCTGCTGCTCGCCCGGGCGCTGATGCACGAGCCCCGGATGGTGATCCTCGACGAGCCGACCGCCGGCGTGGACTTCGAGCTGCGGCTGGAGCTGTGGCGCTACATCCGCCGGCTCCACGACGAGGGGACGACGATCCTGCTCACCACGCACTACCTCGAGGAGGCCGAGGAGCTCTGCGAGGAGATCGCGCTGATTCGCGGCGGGCGCCTCATCGCCCGCGACTCCTCCGACCGGCTGCGGGAGCAGTTCGACGCCGCGACCCTCGCCGACGTCTACGTCAAGGCGATGGCCGACGCCCCCGACCTCCCGCTGGGAGACCCGGCCTGATGGCTGCGCCCGAGGCTCCGGCCGGCGGGCGCCGGCGCGGGCTGCTCGCGCTCACCGGGCGCGAGGTCCTGCGCGTGCTGAAGCTCTGGACGCAGACGATCGCGGCGCCGGTGATGTCGTCGTTCCTCTTCATCCTCGTCTTCGGCCTGTCGCTCGGCGGGCGCATCAAGCAGATCGAGGGCTTCGACTACGACCAGTTCATCGTCCCCGGCCTCATCACGATGGCGATGGTCCAGGCCGCCTACGCAAACAACTCCTCGTCGATCTTCCAGGCGCGCTTCGACCGCTACATCCACGACATCCTCGCCGCGCCGATGCGGTCGTGGGAGATCAATCTCGGGATGTCGCTGGGCGGCGCGATCCGGGCGCTGCTGATCGGCGGCGCGCTGCTCGCGCTCGCGATTCCGGTGACCGGGGTCCCGGTGCACCACCCGTTCGAGCTGGCGCTCGCGGTCGCGCTCACGCTCGTGCTGTTCTGCTCCCTGGGGATCGTCGTCGGGATCCACGCCCAGACCTTCGACCATCAGTCGTTCGTCAACAACATCGTGATCCTGCCGCTGACGTTCCTGGGCGGCGTCTTCTACTCGATCAGCCTGCTGCCCTCGCCGTGGGAGGAGATCTCCCACGTCAATCCGCTCTTCTACGTCGTCAACGCGGTCCGGTACGGATTCCTCGGGACCAGCGATGCGAACATCGGCTTGTCGCTCGGGGTGGTCGCGGTCCTCGCCGCCGCGACGGTGGCGTGGAGTTCGTGGCTGTTCGCCACCGGGCGCAAGCTGAAGGCCTGAGCTCGGCGCCGGGCGCCGCTACAGCCCGGGCAGGTGGTGCGAGGTGAAGCCGGCCATCGAGCGGGACTCGGTCGTCCAGCGCGAGCCGGCGATGTGCAGCGCGCTCGTGTCGAAGCGCAGGCCGGCGACGATCATCCAGACGTGGCCGGTGCTCGTGTACCAGGTGAGCCACTTGCCGTTGCCCGGCACCCCCAGCTTCGACCAGCCCGCGGCCATCGTGTGGTTGAGCAATCCTGCGTTGATGAAGGCGAAGCTCAGCGAGCCCGAGCAGTCATAGCCCGTGTCGTAGAGCCGCGCGTGGCCGCCGCCCCAGACGTAGGGGAGGTGGGCGATCGCATTGCCGGCGGCGATGAGCTGCCGGACGACGAGCGGCGCCCCGGTCGGCGCGACCGCCTCGCCCTGCGGCGTGACGTAGGCGGTGCGCGGCGCCACCTTCTCCATCTGGCGCAGCTCCTGCTTGATCTCCGCGTCGCTCGGCGCCCCGGGCGAGGGGCCGGCGGCCGCCGTGCCGGCCGGCGCGACCGCGAGCGCCGCCTCGGGGTCCTGCTGGAGGCCTGCAGGCACCGTGCCCCCGCCGGCGCCGCTGCCGGCAGCGCCCTCGCCGTGCGCCGCGCCGTCCCCGAGCTCGGTGACCGACGGCGCCCCGACGTCGGGCTCGACGGCGCGCGCGTGCGAGGAGACGACGGCGACAGGCCCGGCGGCCTCGCGGTCGGCCACGACCGTCTTGGCGGCGTCCCGGCTGCCGTCGGCGGACCCGCCGCAGCCGGAGGCGCCGAGCGCCGCCGCGCAGCACAGGGCCAGGCCGGCGCCGGACAGGGAGGGCAGTCGCGCGGTCATGCGGCAGGGATGATGGCGGATCGCCGGGCCGGCACAACCCGGTCGCGGCTGGACGCCGGCGCCCGGCGCCTGACATCCTGGCACCGGCGTGGTCCCGCTCAACGTGCCCAACGTGCTGACGGTCCTGCGGATCCTCCTGGTTCCGGTGCTCGTCGTCGCGCTCCTGGGCGAGACCGCGGGCGGGGACCTCCTCGCCGCGATCATCTTCTGCGTCGCGTCGGCGACCGACTTCGTCGACGGCTACCTCGCCCGCCGCCGCGACGACATCACGACGTTCGGGAAGCTCATGGACCCGATCGCCGACAAGCTGCTGATCGTGGCCGCGCTCGTCTCGCTCGTGTCGCTCAACCGGGTCGCGGCCTGGGTCGCGATGGTGATCATCGCGCGCGAGTTCGCGGTGACCGCGATGCGGATGGCCGCCCAGGCCGAGGGCATCACCGTCTCGGCGAACATGTTCGGCAAGGTCAAGACCTGCCTGCAGATCGCGATGATCCTGACGCTCATCATCGTGCGCGATCCGAGCCCGTGGGTCGACGCGCTGATCTACGTCACCGTCCTGGCCACGGTCGCCTCGGGCGTCGACTACTTCTTCGACATCCGGCGGCGCATGGAAGCCGCGCGCGAGCGCCGCGAGGCGAAGAAGGCCTAGCTCGCCCGCTCGGCCCGGCCGGCGTCGAGCCAGTCGCGCATCGACGTGTGGTGTGCGGCGTGCTCGCCGGTGGCGAGCTCGTGGCGCAGCTCGCCGAGCGTGCCGTAGCGCTCGGCGACCACGTTGTGCTGGTGGATCGTCTCGAGGTTCTCCTGGCGAGAGAAGACGAACGCGCCGTCGCCGAGCTCGGAGAACGCGGCGACGACCCCGCCGATCATCTCCCGCACGCAGTCCTCGACGAAGCGCGGCCGGCGGTGGGCCTTCTCGACCACCGAGCCTTCGTCGGCGCGCTTCATCAGCTCGTAGATCTCCGACGACATCGAGTTCTCGACGATCCCGAGCAGGGCCGCGGCCGGCACGTCGCCGTCGGCCCCCTCGGGGAAGCCGATGTGCAGCGTGCCGAGCCCGCGCTGGTTGTGGGTCGCGACCGGCACCGCCTCGAAGACGCGCCGGATCTCGTCGTCGGTGAAGCCGTCGGCCAGGAGACGGCCGCGGGCGGCCTCCTCGACGAGGCCCTGGGCGCACGGGCAGGCGGTCATCCCCTGCGCCTGCACGCCTGTGAGGCGTCGGGTCCCCGCCTCGGAGGCGACCGCGGTGCCGTAGAGCGTGTAGATCTCCTGCGTCTCGATGCCCGAGACCGGGGCGGGCTTGTGCTCGGGGAAGCGCGCCTCCAGCCGGACCTCGGCGCGGCGGGCGCCCTGGCGGTCGCGCACGATCGTGGCGACGCGCTCGGCCAGCGTCTCGGCCTTGAACGTCGCCTCGCCGAGGATCACCTCGCCGATCGCCTCGTTGACGACCTCCTCGAAGCGCGACATGTGCGCGCCCTTCTGCTCGGGCCCGAGGTCTACGAAGCAGTCGAGCTTCGCGTAGAAGAGCTGCTCGCTGCCGTCCTGGCGCAGCCGGATGACCTTCTCGACGTTCGTGACGCCGACGCGGGAGAGGCTCACGCGCACGGACGGCGCCTGGCTCTGCACGTCGGTGGCCGAGAGGGTGGTGGCGGTGCCGTCGGGCATGAGGGTCAAAAGCGTAGCTGGGCGGCGGGTTCGGTCTCTCACGCTCTCGCGACGGGTGTGCTATCACTCCCGCGGTCGGCTGTGGACCACCCCGTCTACGTACGAGGGATCACACTGGTTCAAGCCCCGTCGCGGCCGAGCCGCGAACGCTTCCGCCCAGGGAGCAGAACATGAGGGATCAGGAGGGGAATGGGGCCCGGAGGGGATCCATTCCATGGATACCGCTCTGGGGGAGGACGGACAGGCTTGACCAAGCAAGCGCAAGCGTTGCTCGCGGATGAAGCACCGATCGTCGAGATCGAAGAGCTGCGCCACCTCATCAGCGAAGGGCAGGAGCGCGGCTACCTGACCTTCGAGCAGATCGCGACCTGCCTCGAGGAGATCGAGGTCACCAAGGAGCAGGTCGTCGAGCTCCATCAGCATCTCGTGGATCAGGGCATCGACGTCGTCGGTGCCGACGGACGGCCGGCGACGTCGGAGAACGGGAAGGTCGAGGCCGCCACGCAGGCCGCAGCCGAGCCGCAGCCCGACACGCCCAAGAAGCCGCAGATCGACCTGACGGTCGAGCCGAGCCTGGACTCGCTGCGGCTGTACCTGCGGTCGATCGGGCGCGTCCAGCTCCTGACGGCGCAGGAGGAGGTCGCGCTCGCCAAGCGCATCGAGCGCGGCGACATGACCGCCAAGCAGCAGATGGTCGAGGCGAACCTGCGGCTGGTCGTCTCGATCGCCAAGTCCTACCTCGGGCGCGGCCTGACGTTCCTGGACCTGATCCAGGAGGGCTCGCTCGGGCTCATCCGCGCGGTGGAGAAGTTCGACTACCGCCGCGGCTACAAGTTCTCGACGTACGCGACGTGGTGGATCCGCCAGGCGGTGACGCGCGCGATCGCGGACAAGGGGCGGACCATCCGCATCCCGGTCCACATGGTCGAGAAGCTCAACAAGGTCGTGCACGTCGAGCGCCAGCTCGTCCAGCAGCTCGGCCGCGAGCCGACGCCGGAGGAGATCGCCCGCGAGCTGGAGTGCACGCCGCGCGAGGTGCGCGACATCCTGCGCATCGCCCAGCAGCCGGTCTCGCTGGAGAAGCCGATCGGCGAGGAAGAGGAGTCCGAGCTCGGCGACTTCGTGGAGGATCAGACGGCCGAGTCGCCGTTCGAGCTGGCGTCGGAGAACCTGCGCCGGGAGAACGTGCGCAAGGCGCTCGCGGCGCTGCCGGCCCGGGAGCGCGAGGTCATCGAGATGCGCTTCGGCCTGTCCGGCGGGCAGCCGCGCACGCTCGAGGAGGTCGGCCGCGCGTTCAACGTGACGCGCGAGCGCATCCGCCAGATCGAGAACCACACGCTCAAGAAGCTCGAGGCGCTGCCCGAAGCGCAGCGCCTGCGCGACGCATCGTAGGGAGGGGCGCAGGCCGGCGGGCGGCACGCGCCGCCCGCCGGGTTCGTCCGGGCGGTGTGCGAACGTGTGTTCGCATGCGGATCCCGTCCAACCTCAGCCCCCGCCGGACCGGCGACCTCGGCGAGGCCGCCGCGCGCTTCTGGCTCGAGCTGCAGGGAGCGCGCGTGTGGATCCCGCTGTCCCACAGCCCGTTCGTCGACCTCATCGCCGAGACGGACCACGAACTCCTGCGCGTCCAGGTCAAGGCCTCCACCCAGCGGACTGCGACCGGCCGTTTCCCGGTGACGGTCTGCACCCGCGGGGGCAACCAGAGCTGGGACGGCGTGACGAGGCACCTCGATCCCGCCCGGATCGACTACCTGTTCCTGCTCATCGCCGACGGCCGCCGCTGGTTCATCCCGGCCGGCGCGGTGGGCGCGCGCACGGCGATCACGGTCGGGGGGCCGAAGTACAGCGAGTTCGAGGTTGACGACGAGCCGGGCTTCTTCGGCGCTACGATCCCCTCCGCTTTGCCCCGGGGGGATTCCTGAGCGGTCAAAGGGGCCGGACTGTAAATTCGGTGGCTACGCCTTCGCAGGTTCGAATCCTGCTCCCCCCATTTCAGTCCGGGCAGCTACGCATCGTTTCCGCGTACTCCCGCGCGCCGCTTTCAGCCGCGTCTACGGTTTTCGCGGGACCGGGCGCAGCGTAAGGTCGCCGCAGGGCTCCAGCAAGCGCAGCGGGAGTTGTGATCTGCCGTGCCTCGTCTTCGTCTCGGACTTCGCCCCGCGGTGTTGTCGCGCGCTCCGCACGTCGTGCTCGTTGCGGCTGGCCTCATGGCGGGCGCCCCCGCCGGGATGCCCGCAGTCGCTCATGCCTCGGCGCCTGCGCGCGGGGCGGCCGGCCTGCCGCTGCGAGCCGTGAGCAACCTGCTGCCGCCGCTCACCAGCGCCCAGGCGGCCCAGAGCGCAAACCGGGCACGCGCCAACTGCCCGGCCAAGAAGCTCCCGCTCACGAGCATGTCGCGGTCGTCGGCGCTGTCGTCGGCACAGCGGTTTGCCCAGGGGAAGCTCGGGGCCAAGGCGATGCGGGCCTTCCGCGCCAGCCGTCAGTACCGGAGCCTGACGGCGGTGCGCAAGCTCAAGGCCGCCGCGGGCGCCAACGGCAACCTGGCCGGCGCGCTGGCGTTTGCGTTGCGGGAGCACGAGCTGGCGCCGGGCGACCCCGGGCCGCTCGTCGACGCGGCGGCGATCCTCACCAACGTCGGCAAGCCGCGCGAGGCGCTGGCGCTGCTCGATGCCGCTGACCGCACGAGGCGCACCGTGGCGGCGCCGATGGGGCTCGACGGCGCCGCGATCGCGCTCAACAACCGCGGCTACGCGCTGCTGAGAATGGGGCAGTACGCCAAGGCCCGGGCCGTGCTCGGCAAGGCGATCGCCAGGGAGCCGCTCCTCTCGGAGGCGCGCACCAACCGCTCCGCGGCCAGCCTGTGCGAGAGGCCGCAGCTGACCTGGCTCAATGCGGGCCGCACCCGCTCGCCGCAGCCGCCCGCCGTTCCTCCCCCCGTCGCGGAGACCGTGGCGCTCGCGCCGCTCGGGTCGGTGCCCGCGCCGGAGTACGAGCCGGTCCCCAGGAGCTCGGGCGAGCTTCGCTTCAAGGCCGGAGGCGACGGGTACGAGGCGGTGGTGGACCAGCTCGTTGCCGGGATCCTCCCCCTGAGGGGTTCGATCCCCCCGAACGAGGGCGGCGCTGATCCGTGCGGCTTCCACTACCCGCGGTCCGTGGACTTCGCCACGGGCTGCATCGCGGCGGCGTTCGTTCAGGTGCTCTCCAACGAAAAGGCCTCCGCCGTCGCCCGCGCGCCGCAGGATCACAGCGCCGACGGGCGGCAGCTGCAGGCGGCGGTCTTCTTCGCCAACACCGTCGTGGAGCGCAATGGGGAGTTCCCGACCTGCGCCGCGGGCGACGCCTGGTGGGCCTCCCTGCAGCCGGTGTTCGAACGCGTGCGGGCCGAGCAGCTGCGCTGGTCGGGCGCTTACCTCGCCCTGGCCCGCGAGTACGCCGCGAGCCTCAGCGACCCGATCGCCCGAAAGGTCATCATCTGGGTGGCCCGGGACAAGATCCTCGCCCAGCAGATCGAGTGGGCCCAGGACCTGGACATCGTGGGCGGCTACATCAAGACGGCGTGCTCCGGCGAGAACGGAGGCGCCGATCCGGTGCACCCGCCGGGCGGGGCCGAGGATCCGGGATGCCAGCTTCCCGACTGGCTGGGCTTCGACAACGGCTTCGTCGAGCTCCACTGGGACTGCGAGCAGCGCTTCGTTGAGTTCCACACCCCCTCCCCGCTGTCGCCGTTCTTCCGCATCAGCCAGAGCCTGACCAAGGACACGACCACCTTCATGTACGGCGGCAAGGCCAGCGTGAGTGTCCTCAAGGGCACGCCGGTCGGGAAATGGGTCAGTGCCGGCGCGAGCACGAAGCTCGGCGTGTACGCGACCTTCACGAAGCTCAACCCTCTCGACCGCAGCAACCGCATGGTCGACTACGGCGTCGTTACGCCGAGCCACCCAAGCGCCAGCGTCAAGGCGTTCAACGTGAAGGTCAGCGCACCCGTCGACCGCGTCGTCGGCGCCTTTGGCTGGAGCCCCTGACTCGCCATCGCAGTCCGCCCGCGGCCGCCGGGCGCCCCGTCCGTCCGCGGCCACCCACCCCGGCCGCGCCTGTCCAGGCCGGGTGGGAAGGCCGGGCCGCGTTCAGCGGACGAGCGTGACGGACCTGGTGACCGTGGCGGACTTCGAGCCGCCGCTCGCGGCGACCCGGAGGCCGGCGCTGATCTGGCCGGCTCGCCGGAGGGCTGCGCGGTAGCGCTGGGCCACGCTGAGCGTCACGGTGCGGCCTGCCGGTCCGATCCTTCCGTGCGCCGAGGCCAGGTTCACGGCCGTCCGGCCGATCCCCAGCTTGCGGGCCTGTGACCCGGTCACGGACAGCGCGGCCTTGAAGGACCCGGACCTGATGAAGCTGGCGCTGAAGCGGTAGCCCGTCGCGAGCAGCGCCGAGATCCGCACCCGCGAGGGTGCGGTCACGTGGAGCGGCGCCGGCGCGACGCGCCTGACGACCTCGCACATGGTCCGGTCCACGACGTCCACCGAGTCCGCCCGGACGATGTCGGCGCCGAAGCCGCACTGCGCCTGGTCGAGCTGCCCGTCGCTGATGAAGATCTGGTCGTTGCCGTCCTCCAGCGCCGACCCGCCGTCGCCGTTCACGCTGTCGCGGCCCGGTCCGCCGATGACCGTGTCGTTGCCGCTGCCGCCGTTGACGGTGTCGTTTCCGGGGCCGCCGTCGACGATGTCGTCGCCCGTGTTGCCGGAGAGGGTGTCGCCGCCGTCGCCGCCGTAGACCGCGTCCTTGCTGTCACCGGCGATCACGGTGTCGTCGCCAGCCTCGCCGAAGATGGTCATCCGCGCGTCGACGAGTCCGGCGATGATCGAGTCGTCGCCGCCGCCGAGATGCACGACGGCCCGCGTGTAGTCGGGCAGGCCCGTGGGCGTGAAGTCGGGCGGGCCCGAGTCGAACGGCGGACACACCACCTTCGTCGGATCCACTTCCCGGCAGCCCGGGCCCGCGACGATTCCGCCGCTGTCCTCGACATAGCGCTGCGACAGGAGGTTCCCGCCGAAGCTGACGTTGTTGCGCTCCGGGCCGCCGACGATCTGCAGCGTGGTGCCCGACAGCGACGCCCTGGTTGCCGCGCCGGCCGGCGCGGCAGTGCTGAACCCCGCGGCCATCGCGAGCGCGGACACGAGTGCCGCGGCTCGATTCGGCTTGAACGTACGCATCACGGAACCTCACTCTCGGTTGGGCCTCGCGACCGCTCCGTTTGGGGCTCCCGAGAAGCCTGTGCTCCATGAGAGCACGTTGGCGCGCCGGCGTCATCCGGGCGGGCCACCACCGCCGCCTCGTGGTTGTCCGCGCTCTTGCGCCCGGGCGGCTGCGGGCTCCGCCCAGGCCGACGGCCGCGATCGGCCGGCGGGCGGTTGGCGGTTGCCGGCGTCCCTCCGGGCCGTGGCCGAGTCTCCCGCTGGCGAGGGACCTGGGCGGCGCCGGATTCTGGCGGCGCCTAAGGTTCTCGGCGTGCTCGACCACGTCTCGATCACCGTTGCCGACCTCGCGGTCGCGGCGCCGTTCTACGACGCCGCGATGGGGGCGCTGGGCGTCCCGTGCGTGTGGCGCGACGAGACGGGCATCGGGTACGGGCGCCGTCCGACGCCGGACGATCTCACGCCGACGTATCTCTCGATCCGTGTCGACGGCAGCGCTGCCGGCGGGTCCCGCCACTGGGCCCTGCGGGCGCCGTCGCGGGCCGCCGTCCGGGCGTTCCACGCCGCTGCTGTGGCCGCCGGCGGGTCCGATGACGGCGCTCCCGGCCTGCGACCGCAGTACGGCGAGCACTACTACGCCGCGTTCGTGCGCGACGCCGCCGGCAACCGCATCGAGGCGGTCTGCCGGCTGCCCGGGGAGTGACGGGCGGGGCGCCGGCCCGGGCGCCGGGCGAGGCACGGCGCTTCCCCGCCTGACCCCCCATTCCTCCGGGGGCGGGTGCCGGCAAACGATGTGGGTCTCCGCACTTTCGGCGCGGGCCGGCCGGTCCTACCGTCGCCGGCATGATCGAACCGAGTTTCCTCAGACGGCGGCGCCGGGCGGCCGCCGTCCGCGCGCTCGCCCTCGCCGCGGTAGCGCTGGCGGCCTCCGCTGCCCCCGCGCTGGCCGCGCCGGCATCGGCAGACACCGTGCGGCACGCCGACTACGTGCCCGGCCAGGTCATCGTGAAGTTCCGGCCCGGCCTCTCGGCAGATGAGCGCGCCGACGTTCTGCGCGACCGCGGCGCCACGCAGGCGCGCCGGCTGCCCGCCGGTCCGACGGTGCTGGCCCGCATTCCGACCGGGGAGCCGGTGCGAGGCGCCGCGCGTGCGTTCCGGCACGACCCGCGCGTGGCGTGGTCGGAGCCCAACGTCATCCGCCGCGGCGGCGCCCTGCCGAACGACCCCTACTTCGGGCGCGAGTGGGGCCTGCGCAACACCGGACAGGCGGTGGAGGGCACGGCCGGCACGCCGGGTGCCGATATCGGCGCGCCGGCGGCCTGGGAGCGCACGACCGGCTCCCCCGGGGTCAAGGTCGCCGTGGTCGACTCCGGGATCGCCTTCGGCCAGCGCGACCTCGCCCCGAACCTCTGGCACAACCCCGGGGAGTCCGGCGGCGGCCGCGAGTCCAACGGCGTCGACGACGACGGCAACGGGTACGTGGACGACTGGCGCGGCTGGGACTTCGTCCAGCAGGACAACGACCCGTCCGACCACTATGGCCACGGCACGCACGTGGCCGGGACGATTGCCGCCCGCGGCAACGACGGGACCGGCGTCGCCGGCGTGGCCTGGCAGGCCTCGCTGATCCCGGTCCGCGTCCTGGACAACCTCGACGCCGGCACCTGCGCCGACATCGCCGCCGGCATGGCCTACGCCGTCCGCGCGGGAGCCCGGATCGTGAACCTGAGCGTGGGCTCCGCCCGGGCCTGCCAGGCCGAGCGCGACGTGATCGAGAGCGCGCCGAACACGCTGTTCGTCGTCGCGGCGATGAACGACGGGATCAACGTCGACGCCACGCCGATCTACCCCTGCGCGTACCCGTCGGCCAACGTCCTGTGCGTCGCGGCGACCGACTCGAGCGACCGGCTCGCGAGCTTCTCGAACTTCGGCGCGCAGAGCGTGGACCTCGGCGCCCCCGGCGTCAGCATCTTCAGCACCTTCGTCGCGTGGGGCCCGAAGCAGTCGCTCTTCACCGACGGCTTCGAGACGCCCCTGGCCGGCCGCTGGATCACCGGCGGGACTCCCGACACGTGGGTGCGCACGCCGTTCGCCGGCGCCCGCACGGGCGGGTACAGCCTCTCGAATGCGCTGCTGGGCACCTCGGCCCGCGGCACCGACAACTGGGCCCGCCTGACCCAGGGTCTCGACCTCACTGGCCGGCGGGACTGCGCGGCCAGCGTGTGGCTCACCGCGCGGCTCGGCTCGTTCGATCCGTCCCAGCCCGTCGAGTCCCAGGACCGCCTGATCGCCGAGACCTCGCCGGACGGCACCTCCTGGGACCGCCGGCCGGACCTCGTCGTCGGGTCGATCGCCGGCTTCGGGCGCTGGCTCGTCGACCTCTCCCAGCTCGAGGGCCGCGCGACCGGCGGGCTGCGATTCCGGCTCGTGGTCCCCTCCGGCGGCACGAGCGGCGGCGCCTCGCTCGACGACCTCGAGGTGCTCTGCGTCCCGCCGCAGGCCAGCTACACCGGCGCCGAGGACGAGTTCGCGTTCGACTTCGGGACCTCGATGGCGGCCCCGCACGTGGCCGGCGCCGCCGTGCTGCTGCTCGCGCTTGACCCCGGCCTCACCGCCGCCGGCCTCAAGGAGCGCCTCCTGCGCACCGCGGACCCGGTGCCCGGCCTGCAGGGCCGGACCGTCTCGGGCGGGCGCCTCGACGCCGCCCGGGCGGTCGCGCCGCCCGTCGTGCCGCCGCCGGTCGACTCGCCCCCGGTCAAGGCGCCGCCGTCAGCGTCGTGGGCTCTCGGGATCGATCTGCAGGCGCTCGCCCGGTCGACCGTGGCGCGGGGGCTGCGTGCGGCGCTGCGCGCGGGCGCGTTCCGCGCCGACCGGCTCCACGCCCTGAGCCCCGGCCGCTTCACCTTCGTCGTGCGGGGGGCCGGTGGCCGCGTGCTCGCGAAGGGCTCGCGGGCGACGGGGCGGCCGGCAATCTGCCCGGTGTCGGCGCGCCTGACGCGGCCCGGACGCTCCGTGCTGCGCCGCGCCCGCCGAGCCCGGCTCACGCTCGTCCTCACGTTCTCGCCGCGGGCCGGCCGCCCGCTCGTGCGCCGACTGACGGTGACGGTCGGCCGATGACCGGCGGGCACCCGATCACCTCCCGGCGCCGGCGGCTTCGGCGCCCGTCCACCCGCCAGAAGGCCAGGAGGCCAGCATGAAGACCGCACTCCGCACCCGCATTCGGCTCGCGACCGCCGCCGCGCTCGCCGCCGGGGCCCTCGCCGGGCCGGCGAGCCCGGCCCACGCCGCCGGGATGACGCTGAAGCTGTCGTCTCCGCCCCTGGCGGTCGGGCACACCGCCATCCTGCAGGCCACGGGGACGATGCCCGTCGAGGACATCGAGTTCCCGTACTGGTTCAGCCTCGTGGCGATCCCGGCCAGCGTCACCAGGACCTGCCCGGCAGACCGCTGGGTGGGCGTGCAGTTCACTTCGGGCGCCCATGGGTCCGTGGTGGTCCTGTCCCAGGGCGAGCGCCCCGACGCGAGCGGCGCCTGGTCGATTCCCGTCGCGATCACGCCGAGCGCCGCCGGCGATGTGCTCTTCTGCGGCTATACCGACGACGGCGAGACCCACACGCTCGCCGGCGCCTCGCTGCTGGCGACGATCCGCGCTGCTCCGCTTCGTGGCGCCGCGGCGATCCGGGCGAAGGCCGTGGGCGAGATCAAGAGCTGCCTCGCCCTGCTGGCCCGCTCGCAGGCTGGCGGCTGCCTGCGGCGAGCGATCACTCGCGCGAACGCTCGCTGCCGCCAGCTGCGGCCCCGCTCGGCCCGCCCCGGGTGCCTGCGATCGATCCGCCGCGTGAAGGCCGCGTACCGCGCCTGAGCCCGCCGCCCGGCCCGTGCTGGCGGGCCCGGGCCCGCCACCAGGCATCATGGAGGGGTGCCTGCGCCTCCGAAGCGGCCGGCCCGGCTGCCCGTCCTCCTTCCGTTCCTGATCGTCGCGGTCATCGCCGCCGGGGCGATCGTGGCCGCCGCGCTGGCCCGCAACGCCGATCCGCCTGCCGGGCCATGCCGCAGCGGCGCCGCGAACGCCACGGCCGCGAGCCGGTGGGCCGCGTTCTACGAGCGAGCCGTTCGGGCCGACCGGGCCCGCCTGGCCGATCTGCGCCGCCGGGGCGCGCCGGCGTCGACGCAGCGGGCCGTCGCGCGCCAGTTGCGCGCCGACGCGGCGGCGGCGCGCCGCGCGGGGCGCGGACGGCTCGACATCGGCTGCGGTCGCGCTGCGCGGGTGCCTGAGCCCATCGGTCCGGCGCCGGCGGCGGCACGCGGGCGCGCCATTCCGGTCGTCGGGCTCACGGCGAACTCGCAGGGCGTCGGACCGGATCTCGGCGCCCAGCAGGACCGGGCCGTGGTGGCCGGCGCGGGCTGGCTGCGTGAGGAGTTCGCCTGGTCGACGATCCAGCCGCGCGAGGGCGCATTCGCGTGGCGGCACTACGACCGCGTGCTCACGGCGGCGGCCCGCCGGGGCCTGCGCGTGCTCCCCGTCCTCACCGACGTGCCCGGCTGGGCTGGCCCGGCGCAGTTCGCGATCCCTGAGGATCCCAGCGCCTATGCCGCCTACGTCGCGCGCGTCACCGCCCGCTATGGGCCCAACGGCAGCTTCTGGCGCGCGCACCCCCGCCTGGACAGCTCGCTCGCTCCGACGTACTTCGAGATCTGGAACGAGCCCTACTACACCTTCTTCAGCGACGGCCAGGTCGACCCGGCCCGCTACGCGCGGCTGTTCGCGGCGGCAGCCACGGCGGGGCGCGCGGCAAACCCCGCGGCGAAGTTCATCCTCGCGGCCGAGGCGAACGTGCAGCCGACCGCCGGCCCGTTCGCCGGCGTCTCGGTCGACTGGATGCAGGCGATGACCGCGGCCGTTCCGAACCTGCCGAGCCTCGTTGACGCCGTGTCGGCGCACCCCTACAGCGGCTCGGCCCCGCCGGACGTGCCGCTGGACGGGGCTCCGGACGGGAAGTTCCTGCGCGTCGGCACGATCCGCCGCGCCGCGCTGGCCGCCGGCATCGACAAGCCGATCTGGATCACCGAGATCGGCTGGTCGACCTGCGCAAGCAACCCCAGCTACTGCGTGTCCGAACGCGACCAGTCGCGCAACCTGGGGACGATGTTCAGCCTCGTGCGCACCAAGCTCCCGTACGTGGAGGCCGTGCTCGTCTACCACCTCGACGACCTGCACCCGACGAACCCGTCGGACAAGGAGCCGTCGTTCGGCCTGACGCGCCAGGGCGGCGCCCCGAAGCCCGCCTGGAACCAGTTCCGCGCTGCAACCGCCGGAGGCTGACGCACCGCTCCAGGTTTGACTGCGCCGATGCGCCGATCTAGCGTCGGCGGATGGCTGCGGCTGACGCGATCCGAACGACGTGCCCGCGGGACTGCTACGACGCCTGCGGCGTCCTCGTCCTGCGACGCGACGGCGCCATCGACCGGGTGCGCGGCGATCCCGAACATCCGGTGAGCCGCGGCAAGCTGTGCCCCAAGTGCGCGGCCGGGTACAACGGCGCCTTCCTCGACCCGCAGATGCGGCTGACCAAGCCCCTCCGCCGCATCGGCCCCAAGGGCGGCGGCCGGTTCGAGCCGATCGGGTGGGACGCCGCGCTGTCCGAGGTCGCCGAACGGCTGGGGTCGATCGCCGAGACCCACGGTCCCGCAACGATCCTCAGCACCCACTACACCGGCACCTTCGCCCTGCTCGGGTATTCGTTCGGATCACGGCTCTTCAACCGCATCGGCGCGACCGAGGTCGAGCCGGACACCGTCTGCAACCTGGCTGGCCATGTCGCCCTCGGCTACCTGTACGGCACGTCGGAGTCTGGCTTTGACCCGCGCACCGCGCGCGACACCCAGTGCATCGTCGTGTGGGGCGCGAACCCGTCGGCGTCTGCCCCGCACGCCCATGCGCAGTGGCTGCCCGAGTCGCCTGGCTCGGTGATCGTGATCGACCCGATCCGCACGCCGACGGCTGAGCAGGCCGACCTGCACCTCCAGCCCCATCCGGGCAGCGACGCGGCGCTGGCCTTCGCGCTGCTGCATGTGCTCGTCCGTGACGGCCGGGCCGATCACGCGTTCCTCGAGGCGCACGCCGTGGGGTTCGACGAGCTCGCGCCGGTGATCGAGGACTGCACGCCGGACTGGGGCGAGGCGGCGACCGGCGTTCCTGCCGCCCTCATCGAGCAGGCCGCCGGGATGTACGGCGCGGGCCCGTCGCTGCTCTGGCTGGGACAGGGGCTGCAGCGGACCCCGCAGGGCGGAAACGCGATGCGGGCCTGCGGCCTGCTGCCGGCGGTCACGGGGAACCTCGGCCGGCCCGGCGCGGGCTTCCTCTACCTCAATGGGACCGACGGACGCGGCGTCGACCACGAGTGGCTGGCCGGCACCGGACTCGGCCCCCAATCCCCGCCGTCGATCAGCCAGATGGATCTCGCCGCCGCCCTGGAGGACCCCGCCCGGGCGCAGGCGCTCGTGTGCTGGAACATCAACATCGCCGCGTCGAACCCGCAGCAGGCGCGGCTCCATGCGGCCCTCGAGCGCGAGGACCTCTTCACGGTCGTGCTGGAGCTCTTCCCGACCGACACGGCCGACCTCGCCGACATCGTGCTTCCAGCCGCCAGCTTCCTCGAGCATGACGACCTGGTCATGTCCTACTTCGACCTCACGGTCTCGGCCCAGGTCAAGGCGGGGGACCCGCCCGGCGACGCGCTCCCGAACACGGAGATCTTCCGGCGCCTCGCCGCCGCCATGGGCTTCGACGAGCCGGAGCTGCACGAGAGCGATGCGTCGATGATCGCTGAGGTGCTGCGCAGCACCGGGCTGGCGGAGGACTTCGCCTCGCTGGCGGCCCAGGGGACCGTGCCGATCGCGCGCGAGCCGGTGATCCAGTTCGCGGATCTGGCCTTCCCCACGCCGAGCGGCCGGATCGAGATCGCCTCGGCCGCCGCCGAGGCCGACGGCCTCCCGCGGCTCCCCCGTCCGCACGCGGAGCCGCGGCCGGACGGCGGGCGGCTCCGGCTGCTCTCCCCGGCGTCGCCCTGGCTGCTGAACGCGAGCCTCGCCAACGACGAGAAGATCACCCGGCGCATCGGCGCGGCGACCGTGACACTGCACCCGTCCGACGCGGAGGCCCGCGGCCTCGCCCCGGGCGACGCCGCGGAACTGGCCAACGAGACCGGCCGGCTCGTGCTGACGGTGGAGGTCTCCGACACAGTCCCTCCCGGCGTGGCCTGCGCGCCCAAGGGCCGCTGGCCGAAGCGGGAGCCGGGTGGCGCGAACGTCAACGTGCTGAACCCCGGGGCCAAGGCCGACATGGGGGAGAGCAGTGCGGTGCACGGCGTCGAGGTGACCGTGACCGCCGCCGGCTCGGCGTGAGGGCCGCCCTCCCGGCGGTCACCGCTACGCTGCGGCCATGTGTCGCAACATCCGCACCCTCCACAATTTCGAGCCGCCGGCCACCGAGGACGAGATCCGCGCGGCGGCGCTCCAATACGTCCGCAAGGTGAGCGGCTCGACGACGCCGTCCCAGGCGAACGCCGAGCCATTTGCGCGGGCCGTCGACGAGGTCGCGGCGGCAACGGGCCGCCTGCTGGACAGCCTCACCACGTCGGCGCCGCCGAAGGACCGTGAGGCCGAGGCGGCCAAGGCGCGGGCCCGGTCGCAGGCCCGGTTTGCGGCCTGATCGCCGCCGTCCTGGCACCATCGGCGCGTGTGGTTCTCCGCCGACAACCTCGCCCTGACGGCGGCCCAGGCGGCGTGCGTGGCCTTGCCGGCGGCCGGGCTGCCGGCGTGGGCGGGGCGCTTCCGGACGGGAGCGTGGGCGCTCGTCCTGCCGCTGTCGCTCGGCCTCGTCGTTGGGGCGATCGCGGTGGTGCCCTGGACCGCGGACGTCCTCACCTGGCTCGCGCTGCTGCTCGTCCCGCCCGGCTGCGCGCTGGCCTTCGGCTGGGCGGCGCGCGGCGCGCGGCCGTGGCTCGCGGTCCTGGCCGCCCCGCTGCTCGCGCTCGCCTGGGCGATGCCCGACACCCGCGCCGGCCAGGCCGCGGGGACGGTCCTCATCGCCGGCTCCGCCGTCACGCTCGGGCGGCTGCTCGCGGGCGCGGCGCCGCTGACGCTCCTGAAGGCTGGCGTCGTCGCGATGGCCGTGCTTGACGCGGTGCTCGTCTTCTCCGACAGCCTGCAGCCGTCGAACGCGGTCCTGGTCGCGGCGGCGCCCGGCGGCGGGCTGCCGCAGCTCCAGTCCGCCGCGTTCGGGCTGGCCGGCATGGGGTACGGGGACTTCTTCGCCGCCGCGGTCGTCGGCGGAATTCTCGCCGCCGAGCGCGGCCCGCAGGCCGTGGCCGCGGCCGCGATGATCGCCGTGTCCCTGGCCTGGGATCAGCTCTTCCTCGTCTACGACTCGCTCCCGGCCACGATTCCGCCCGCCGTCGTGCTGCTCGGCGTCGAGGCGTGGCGGCGCTGGGGCCGACGGTCGGCGCCGGCTCCGGCGCCGGGTTAGCAGTCCTCGGTCCCGAGACGTCCTCGTGCGCGAGGTTCGGCCGCGCCAGGCGGCCGAACCTCAACTTCGGCGCCGCTGCGCGGCGCAGCCGAGCGGCTGCGGCGCCCTATCCCCGCGCCTTGCGGACCGCGACCTCGAAGGTCTCGACTCCGGTCCGGGTGCCTTCGCCGGCCGGCGTCATCGCGTTGAGGGCCGCGTCGCCGCGCTGCAGGTCCTCCTCGGTCTCGAACAACGTGATGCTCAGGCCCGCGCCGGTGGCCCGGTCGACGAGCATCCACGCCTCCTGCACACCCTCGAGTCCGGGCGGCGGGCTGGCCATGCCGGCGTCGATCTGCTGGCGCACCGCGGCGACGTTGCCGTCGACGCTGTCGGGGCCGGCACCTTCGAACCTGGCGACGCGTGCGAACACGATCGCTCCTTCCAGTGGGGGACGCTGCCGTCGCGAATCTACCCTGGGCGCGCGAGCTCGTGGGAAGAACTGGAGCCGCCCCGACGGACCCGCCAACCCGTCCACATCGGGCCGGGGTCCCGTGACGCCGGGCCGGGCGGCCTCGTAGAGTCCCGGCCCATTCGACCACGAGGGGCGGGATGAGACGCAGGGCGGCACGCGCGGGGTGGGGGCTGGCGATCGGGTGTGCGCTGGCCGGCGCGGCCGCGCCGGCAGCCGACGCGGCGCGGGTGACGCCGTCGCTCGAGCATCTCGTCGGCGCGCTGGGCGGCGACCCGGCGCAGGCCAGCGCCCGGCGCTATGACGACCTGCGCAAGGTGTCCGGGAGCCTGGCGGAGCTGGGAGCGCACAAGGTGCAGGGGCAGGCTGTGGCAGCGCCGGCGGCCGCGGCCGCGATCGTCGTGAGCCGCTCGGACGCGGCGCTCGTCGACGTCTCCGTCGTCCGGCCTGCCGCGACCGCCGCCCGCTCGCTGGCTGCCGCGGGCATGCACGTGACTGGCGTCACCGACGCGGCGCCCACCGGCGTGGTCGAGGGGTACCTGCCGCTCGGGGCCCTCGGCCGCGCGGCGGGAATCGGCGCAGTGAGCGCCGTGACACCCGTCCAGGGCGGCGGGGTCGACAAGGCCGCGGCTCGTTCCACGGCCGACGAGTTCGGGCCTGGGCCAGGGACCGACGTGCTCGAGAGCGTCGTCGCGCACAACATCGTGGCCGCCCAGGCCGCGGCGGGCACGACCGGCGCCGGAATCTCGGTCGGCGTGATCTCCGACTCGATCAACCAGGTGGGCACCGGCGTCGCCGGGTCGCAAGGCAGCGGCGATCTCCCGCCGAATCCCAACCTCGTCGTCCTCAAGGACGACTCCTCGTCCAACGTGATCGACGAGGGCCGGGCGATGGCGGAAGTCGTCTACGACGAGGCGCCCGGGCTCGCGCGGATCCTTTTCGCCTCGGGGTCCGGCAACGGCGCCGTCAAGACCGGGCCGGTCGGGAAGGCCGACTCGATCCGCCAGCTCGTCGCCAACGGCGCCCAGGTCATCGCCGACGACATCTTCTACCTCGACGAGCCGTTCTTCCAGGACGGCGCCGTGAGCCAGGCGGTGGATGCTGCCAAGGCGGCGGGCGTCGCCTACTTCGCGTCGGCCGGCAACCGGGCCCGCCAGAGCTGGGAGGGCGGCTACGCCGACAACGGCGCCGGCTTTCACGACTTCGCAGGCGGTGACACCATCCAGACCGTCACCACCGTTCCCGCCGGCAAGTTCCTGACCGTCGTGCTCCAGTGGGCCGAGCCGTTCGGCGTGCCCGGCGCGACCGATCTCGATGCCCTCCTCGTGCGGAGCACCGGGGCCGCGCTGCCCGGAACGGTGACCGGCGGGACGGACTCCAACGCCACGACGGGCATTCCCCGCGAGACCGTGACCTGGGTCAACACCTCGGCGGGAGCGATCGAGGTGGGCCTCCGGATCCGCCGCAATCCCGGCAGCGTTCGCTCGCCGTTCATGAAGTCGATCGCCCGGGGCAACTTCCCCGAGTTCGCGATCGGGGAGTACGCCACGGGCTCCGACACCGTCAATCCCGATGCCGCCGCGGCCCGTGGCGCCCTGGCCGTGGCCGCGGTGAACGCCGCCGATCCCGGGCGCAACACGCCGGAGCCGTTCAGCTCCCGGGGTCCGAAGGCGCGCCTGTTCTCGCCCGCCGGTGCGGCGCTGCCCGCCGCGGAGGTCCGGGCCAAGCCGGAACTCGCGGCAGCCGACCGGGTGGCGACGACGTTCTCGCTGCTCCCCGGCACCAACCCGTTCAAGCCGGTCTTCAACGGGACCAGCGCCGCCGCCCCGAGCGCCGCCGGCATCGCCGCGCTCGTGCGCGCCCGCAAGCCGGCGCTGCCGGTCGACCTCGTCTACGCCCTCATGAGCGAGCCCGGGAGCGCGATCCCCTGCGAGCCGGCCGCCGGCGCGACGCCGGCGGCCGACTGCGGCGCGGGATTCGTCCTTGCCGACCGGGTGATGGCGCGGACGCTCGACGCGACGCCGCCGGCGGTGACTCCGGTCCTCAGTCCCGCCGCCCCGACTGGGCGCGCCGGCTGGTACCGGGGGAACGTGAGCGTTGCCTGGGCGGTCGCGGACCCCGGCTCCCCCGTCCTGACGACCGGCGGCTGCGCCCCGCTCACCGTGGCGAGCGACGGCAAGCCGCAGCTGCCGTGCTCGGCCCTGAGCGCCGGCGGTCCGGCGTCGGCTGCGGTCACCGTCAAGCGCGATGCGACCCCGCCGGCCGCGCCGAGGCTGAGCGGGCTCACGAGCCGCACCTACGCGCGGTCCGCCGTCCCGGCCCCGCGCACGGTCCGCTGCCGCTCCTCCGACGCAACGTCCGGCCTCGCGAGCTGCTTTGTGCTCGCGGTGCCCGCGGCCATCGGGCGCCACGCGGCGCGGGCCGTTGCCACCGACGTGGCCGGCAACACGGCGTCGAAGACGGTCGCCTACCGGGTGGTCCGGGATCCGGGCCGGGCGCGGCTGCGCTCCGCAGCGGCCGGGGGCGGGAAGGTCACGGCGAAGTTCGCCGTGCCGGGGAAGGGGAGGCTCGACGTCGTGCTGACCCGCCGGATCGGCCGCCGCACGGTCACGCTCGCCCGCGGCCGGGCCGCAGCGCGGCGCACGGGCTCGGTCACCGTGACGCTCCGGCTCACGGCGGCGGGGCGCCGCGCGCTCGGGCGGCGAGGCGCCGCGGTGCGCGGCACGCTGGCCGCGACGTTCCGTGATCCGGCCACGCTCGGGTCCAGCCGGGCTGCGACCACACGGCGGTTCGTCGCGAGCTGACCCGCCGCGCGCGGCGTCGCGCCTAGGCCGCCCCGGCCGGCGGGAGGCGGGCCGCCTCGGAGATCAGGCTGCGCAGCGCGCCGAGGTCGAGGTCGTCGGGCCGCTTGAAGCGCACGCACGCCTTCCCGATGTCGGCGGCGGGCAGCCGGTCCGCGTAGGTCTCGGCCAGGTAGCTGCCGTCCACGGTGCACTGCACGTACAGCGAGATGTAGCGCGCCTTGCTGGCCAGGCCGATGACGCACGAGTCGCCCTCGCGGCCGCTCGCGTAGCGGTAGTGGTACGGGCCGTACCCGATCATGCCGGGCCGCAGGTGGCGCTCGAGGCCCGGGGCGGTGGCGCAGATCAGCTCGTCCAGGGCGGCGATGTCGCTGCGGCGCGGCTCGTCGAGGCTCGCGATGTACTCCTCGGGGGTTGCGGGGTCCGCGGGATCGGGCATGCGGCCGATCGTATCCCCGTCGGATACCGTCCCGCCATCGCCGCCACGACCGAAGAGCCCGAGCCCGACGTCGTCCTCCCCGGCACCGTCAAGCCGCGGCGGTTCGTGCCGCGCTTTCACTGGGAGCTGCTCTCCTGCGGGGTGGCCGGCCACGAGCTGGTGGGGATCGACGCGGCCCGCCTGAGGCCCGAGGATGCGCCCGTCGCCCGGGAGATCAACGGGGTCCGCTGGCACCGCTGCCTGCGCTGCGACTCGTGGCTCCCGCTCGAGGCGCCGGAGGCGCCGGCCCGCGACCACCCGCCCGAGCGCGCCGAGATCCGCCTGCCGCTCCGCGGCCGGCCGCTGCGGGACAAGATCATCCTGCGCCTCATCGCGATCAACCGGGCCGTCCACTTTCTCGCGCTTGGAGTCCTGGCCGCTGCCATCTTCCTGTTCGCGGCGAACCGCTCTGACCTCAAGGACACCGTGTACAAGGTCCTCGCCGACATCCAGGGCGGGTTTGGCGGCGGCCCGGTGAAGACCGGCGACACGGGCATCACGCACTGGCTCGACGAGGCCTTCACCCTCAAGTCCGGCACGCTGCATCTCCTCGGGCTGGCCGTGTCCGGCTACGCGATCATCGAGGGGGTCGAGGCCGTCGGCCTGTGGCTCCAGAAGCGCTGGGCGGAGTACCTGACGCTCATCGTGACCGCGTCGTTCCTGCCGCTGGAGATCTACGAGCTCTCGCGCAAGGTGTCGCCGTTCAAGATCAGCGCGCTCGTCATCAACGTCGCGATCGTTGCCTATCTGCTCTACGCCAAGCGGCTGTTTGGCCTGCGCGGCGGGGTCAAGGCCGAGGAGGCCGCGCGGGAGCGCGACATCGGCTGGGACGCCCTGGAGCGCTCGGCCCCGGAGCGCGGGGGCGTCGCTCCCGCCCACGCCGGCCACGGGTCCTGACGGGAACGTCAGGGGGGCGACGCCCGCCTCCGGTCCTGGCGGCGGCCGGGCCGCGCGATGGCGTACGGTTCGGCCATGCCGACTGAAGCGGGGACCTCAGCGGTCGCGGATCGGGCTGCGCCGGCGGCCGGTGCTCCGGCGATCGAAGTGACCGGGCTGCGCAAGGCCTTCGGGGACGTGCAGGCGCTCGACGGCGTCGACCTCACCGTGCCCACGGGCACGGTGCTTGGCCTCCTCGGGCCCAACGGCGCCGGCAAGACCACGGCGGTCCGGGTGCTCACGACGCTCCTGAAGCCCGACGCGGGCACCGCGAAGGTGACCGGGCTGGACGTCGTGCGCGACGCCGCGGCGCTGCGGGCCCGCATCGGGCTGGCCGGGCAGTACGCCGCGGTCGACGAGAACCTCACCGGCGCCGAGAACCTGATCATGGTCGGGCGCCTCTACGGCGAGGGGCGGGCGGCGGCCCGGCGGCGCGCCCAGGACCTGCTCGGGCGGTTCGACCTGATCGACGCCGCCAAGCGCCCGGCCAAGACCTACTCCGGCGGCATGCGCCGCCGCCTGGATCTGGCTGCGGCGCTCGTGGCCAACCCGCCGGTGCTGTTCCTCGACGAGCCGACGACCGGCCTTGACCCCCGCAGCCGCCTGGGCCTGTGGGAGACGATCGAGGGCCTCGTCGCCGAGGGCACCACCGTGCTGCTCACGACCCAGTACCTCGACGAGGCCGACCGCCTGGCCGACACGATTGCCGTCATCGACCACGGCAAGGTCATCGCCGAGGGCACCTCGGACGAGCTCAAGGCGCGGGTCGGGGGCGAGCGCCTCGAGGTCCGCCTGGCCGACCCGGCCGCCGCCGGCCCGGCCGCGGAGGCCTTGGCGGCGATGTCGGACGAGCCCGTGAGCATCGACACGGACGCGGTGCGGCTGACGGTGCGGCGCCGCACCGGCGCGATCGTCGAGGCGGTCCGCCGCCTTGACGAGGCGGGGATCGGCGTGGACGACCTCGCGCTGCGCCGCCCGACCCTCGACGACGTCTTCCTCTCGGTCACCGGCCACGCCGCCGAGCCGGCCGACGGCGAGAGCGAGGAGGCGGCATGAGGCGCCTGGTCTCCGACACGCTCGTCATCGCCGAGCGCAACCTCATCCGGCTGCCGCGCGCGCCCGATCTGCTGCTGGCCTTCACGGTCCAGCCGGTGATGTTCGTGCTGCTCTTCGTCTACGTCTTCGGCGGCGCGATCGTCACGCCCGGCTACGACTACGTCGACTTCCTGATCCCCGGGATCATCGTCCAGAACATCGCCTTTGGCGGGTTCGTGACGGCGATCGGGCTCAACGAGGACCTCAGCAAGGGCCTGATCGACCGCTTCCGCTCGCTGCCGATGGCGCGGGCGGCGGTGCTCGCCGGACGCACGGCGGCCGACATCGTCACGAACGCAATCTCGATGACGATCCTGATCGTCACGGGGCTGATCATCGGCTTCTCGTTCAGCACGTCGGTCGGCGAGATCGTCGGCGGGATGGCCCTGCTGCTCCTCTTCGGCTACGCCTTCTCGTGGGTCTTCGCCCTGCTCGGCCTGATCGTGAAGTCGCCCGAGGCGGCGAACTCCGTCGGGTTCATCGCGGTGTTCCCGCTCACGTTCATCTCCTCGGCCTTCGTGCCAGTCGCCTCGATGCCCGCGGGGCTGCGGTGGTTCGCCGAGATCAATCCGTTCACGATCGTCGTGAACGCGATGCGGCACCTGTGGGTCGGCGCGCCGGCGGGCAACTACGTCTGGGGCGCCGTGGCCTGGTCGCTGGCGATCATCGCGGTGTTCGCGCCGCTGGCGGTGCGCCGGTACCGCCGGGCCGCCGGCCGCTGAGCGGTCGCCGCGGGTAGTGCTGGCACCACCCCGGCCGGGGTGGTGGCCCCGCGCGACTGTGGTGAGGCGGGCATGGCTGGAAGGCCCGCGGCGCGGGAGCCTTGAGGTGTCCCGCACACCACCCGAAAGGACCGACATGACCCCCGCCGACCAGACCCCCGCACGGACCCGCCGCCCCAGCCTCGCCCGCGTGGCGGCCGGCGCTCTGGCCGCCGCCGCCGCGATGGCCCTGGCGGCTCCCGCCGCCCAGGCCGAGGTGAAGTCCTTTACCCACGAGTCGCGGCTGCTCAAGCCGCTCCAGAGCGAGCGCATCCCGGCCTTCCAGTGCCCGGCCGACTATCCGTACCTCGTCAACCGGAACTACGCTCCGGCTGGCACCACCCTCATCAACGGGGTGGAGGTGCTCCAGTCGAGCTCGCCGTGGGCGATCGGGGTGCACATCGGCCTCGCGTCGATCACGCCGCGCGATCCCGATCGCAAGATCTACCACCAGGGGATCCTCGACCACTGGTCGGCCGGCTCGGCCACGAACTGGGCCCTGACCGATGCCCGGTACATCCTGCGGCTGCACTGCACCGACCTCAAGAGCGAGGCGTCCTGGGCCGCCCCGTCCGACCGGGCCTGAGTTCCCACCCGCACTCCGGCCACCCCCGACCGCCCCGGCTTGCCGGGGCGGTCGGCGTCTGGGCGGCCGCGGCTGGCGCGCGGCGCCCGCCCCGGCGAGAATGCGGGCCCCATGAGTCCCGCCCATGCCAGCCGAACCGGGGACCCGGCCCTCCGGGCGCTCGCGGTCGCGGCGGCAGCGCTCGTTGCCCTCGAGACGGCGATCCTGCTGGCCAGTCCCGACGCAACGGCGGCCGAGGCCATCGTCCCGCCGGCCGTCGCGTCCGCCTACCTGGCCGCGGGCCTGGTCGCGCTGCAGCGCCGGCCGCACAACCGCTTCGGGCTCCTGCTCGGCGCCGGCGGGGCGGCGTTCCTCGCCGCCGGCCTGGAGAACTCCGACGTCCCCGGACTGGCCGCCGTTGGCCTGATCTGCCGGTCGCTGCCGCTGGCCGTGACGCTGCACCTGCTGCTCGCCTTTCCCTCGGGCCGGGTGCGCGGGCGGACGGACCGGGCCGTCGTCGCCGGCGGCTACGCCGTGGCGCTGCTGCTCGAGGCGCCGCAGTACCTGGCCGGCGGCGACCGGGCAGGAACGCTGCGGGTCACGACGGACGGCGCCATCGCGGATGCCGGGCTCTGGGTCCAGGGCGCGGCCGGGCTCGCCCTGCTCGCCGCCACCGCCGCGCTCCTCATCCGCCGCCTGCGGGCGGCCTCCGCCGCCGAGCGCCGCACCCTGGCGCCCCTCGCGGGATACGGCATCGCGGCGCTGGCGATCTGCGCGGCGGGCGTCGTGGCGGCGAACAGCGCAGGCGACCGCCTGCAGCCGTGGGCGGGCGTGCTGCAGGTGGCGGCGCTGCTCGGCCTGCCGCTCGCCTTCCTCGCCGGCCTGCTGCGCGGGGCCTTCGCGCGGGCCGGCGAGCTCGAGGAGCTGGCGGCGGGGCTGGCCGAGACCTCGGGAGCGGGCAGCGTGGAGGCCGCGCTCGCGCGGGCACTGGGGGATCCCGGGCTGCGGCTGGCCTACCGGCGCGACACCGGCGAGTGGGTGGATGCCCTCGGCGCGCCGATCGCCGTGCCGCCGCCGCTGCCGCTGCGGTCTGCCGAGGCCGCCGTCGACGGCCGCACGGTCGGCGCGGTGGTCTACGACGGGTCGCTGATCGCCGACGAGCGCCTGGTCGGCAGCGCGGCCGGGCTGGCCGCCCTGGCGATCGACCGGACCCGCCTGACCGCCGACCTGCGCGCCGCCGTCCGCGATCTCGCCGAGTCGCGCCGGCGGATCGTCGAGGCCAGCGACGACGAGCGGCGCCGGATCGCCCGGGATCTCCACGACGGCGCGCAGCAGCGGATCGTCCTGCTCGGCCTCGAAGCCCAGCAGCTTGCCCGTCGCACCGAGGACGCCGACGCGGCGACGCGGGCGGCGGCGCTCTCCGAGGGCATGGCCGCCGTCCTGGACGAGCTGCGCGGGCTCGTGCACGGCCTGATGCCGCCGACCCTGGCCGAGCGGGGCATCGAGCCGGCCGCCCGGTGGCTGGCCGGACGCATGCCGATTCCGGTCCAGGTCGAGTCGACCGGCCTCAACGGCAGGCTTCCGGGCGAGGTGGAGAGCACGGCCTACTTCGTGATCGCCGAGTCGCTGGCGAACAGCGTCAAGCACGCGGATGCATCGTCGGCATCCGTGACGATCGAGTCCGCCGGCGGGGCGCTCACCGTTGAGGTGCGCGACGACGGCGCGGGCGGCGCCAGCCTCGGGGGCGGCACCGGCCTGCGCGGCCTGGCCGACCGCGTCGGCGCGCTCGGCGGGGGCCTCGACGTCGCGTCGCCGCATGGCGGCGGCACCGTGGTGCGCGCGAGGATCCCATGCGCGTCGTGATCGCCGAGGACGAGGCGCTCCTGCGCGAGGGCCTCGCGCGGCTGCTCGCCGACGAGGGCCACGAGGTGGTGGCCCTGGCGGCCGACGGGCCCGATCTCGTGCGCAAGGCCGGCGCTCACCGGCCCGACCTCGTGATCACCGACATCCGGATGCCGCCGACGTTCACCCACGAAGGGATCCGGGCCGCGCTGGAGATCCGCGCCGCCCGCCCCGGGACGGCGATCCTCGTGCTCTCCCAGCACGTCGACGAGGACGGCGCGGTCGAGCTCATGGGCGCGGGGGCCGAGGGCGTCGGCTACCTCCTCAAGCAGCGGGTCATGGACCTCGACGCGTTCCTGGCCGCGATGGACCGGGTTGCGGCGGGGGGATCGGCCGTGGATCCGGAGGTCGTGGCGAGCATGCTCGGGCGCGTCCGGCGCGACGATCCGGTCGCCGAGCTCACCGAGCGCCAGCGCGAGGTGCTGGCCCTCATGGCCGAGGGCCTGAGCAACGCGGCGATCGCCGAGCGCCTGGTCGTGACCGACAAGGCCGTCTCGCGCCACATCGCAAAGATCTTCGAGACGCTCGGCCTGCCGCCGGCACCCGAGCACCACCGGCGGGTGCTCGCCGTGGTGACGTACCTCGGGAGCGGCCCCGCCTAGCCCCGCGCCACGTTGGAACCCGCGGACCTACGTGCCGCTGGCGGCGGCGGCGAGGGCGCGCGCGACTTGGCGGGTTTCCGCAGCCTGCTTCTTGGCCTGGGCGCCGGCGAGGGCCAGGGCGGCCGAGGGCGCCACGGCCGGCGAGGGAGCTGGTGCCGTGAGGATGCGCCTGGTGAGGGCCGTGCGCTCGGCTCGCGTGAGCCCCGCGGCCTTGGCGAGCGCGGCGATGTTGCGCGTGACGAGGCGGCGGAAGGCGGGCCCGCGCGGGGCCGTGGCCGCGGCGGCGAGGATCCGGGCGTCGTAGGGGCGCAGGAACCGGACGAGCGGAGCCACGAGGCGGGGGACTGCGACGGTGCGGCGGGCCTTTTCGCGGGCGCACGTGGCCCCGGCGGCGTACTGCCGGGCGGCGATGCGCGCGTTCTTGGGCAGCGCGGTGGTGCCGCGGTCGATCGCCTGGGCGATGCAGCGGGCCAGCGCGGCGCTGCGCAGCTGGCTGGCGATCAGCGCCTTTGCGGCCGTGCGGGTGCGCTTGGACAGCGTGCGCGGCAGCGCGATCCGCTCCGGGTGCGTCGCGGCCGGCCGGGCGATCCGGCGCCAGTTGCGGTCCGGCGGATCCTCCGCGACGCGGCCCCAGTAGGTCGCCTCGGAGCTGGCCCACCAGGCCAGGATCCCGTTGCCGGCGGCCAGGAAGCCCAAGGGGCCGACGGCGGCGAGCGTGACGGGGTTGGAGCCCGCGTAGGCCGTGGCCCCGGTGAAGACCGCCGCGAGGCCGCCCCAGAAGATGTAGCGATCCTCCCACGTCCGCTTCTCATCGGTGGCCGCGTCCTTCTGCTCCTGGGTCTTCTCCACCGGGCACGCGCCGATCAGCACACGATCGGCCGCCGCGTGGGCCCCCGGCGTCCCGTTGCCGCTGGCGGTGATCGTGAACTTCCGGCCGTCGCTGTCGGTCGCCGTGCCGGTGGCGGACTTGCCGTCGCACGACATCGTCATGCGGAACGTCGCGGTGTAGCCCCGCGAGCCCCTCACGGTGAAGGTGTAGCTCCGGCCCGACGCGGTCCCGGTGCTGGTGTACGGAGAGCCGGTGCCGGTCACCGACCCACCGCGCTGGACGAAGTCGATCTCGTAGACGTAGACGCCCGGACACCCGGACACGCCGCTGATGCAGGTGTCGGTGAAGGTCCAGTGCCCGGTCCAGTCGGCGTTCTTGGCGGCGGCAGCTGCGGGCGCCGGCGCCGGGGGCGCAGCGGCCGCGCCGGGCGCGGCCAGCGGCCCGGCGAAGGCCGCGGCGACGGCCAGAGCGGAAGCGAGCGTCATGCGGAGCGTCCTCATTCGAGATCCCTTCGAGCTGTGGTGCGCGGCATGGTGCCCCGGCGGCCACCGCACGGGTCACGGCCGGCGCGATGTTTCCATCGCCGCCGGTCCGGCGCAAGTCGCCGCCGTACGCGCATTCGCGCAGCCGCCGTTCGGGCGTGGCCGCCTGCGGCGCAGTCGGGGCGGGCGCCGCAGCGCCGGCCGCGGCCGATCTTGCCGGGCTACCGGACGTGCACGCCGCTGATCGCGCGGGCGATCACGAGGCGCTGAATCTCCGACGTGCCCTCGAAGATCGTGTAGATCTTGGCGTCCCGGTGCCAGCGCTCGACCGGGAACTCGCGCGTGTATCCGTTGCCGCCCAGGATGTGGATGGCCCGCTCGGTCGCCCACGTCGCGACCTCGCCGGCCTTGAGCTTGCTCATCGAGCCCTCGGCGTTGCGGAACGGCTGGCCGGTCCGGCCCATCCACGAGGCCCGCCAGACGAGCAGGCGCGCGGCGTCGATCTCGAGCTTCATGTCGGCCAGGGCGAAGGCGATCGCCTGGTTCTCGATGATCGCCTTGCCGAACTGCTCACGGTCCTTGGCGTACTCGAGGGCGTACTCGTAGGCGGCGCGGGCGATGCCGATCGCCTGGGCGCCGACGGTCGGCCGGCTGGCCTCGAAGGTCGCCATGGCGGCCTGGGACTTGCCCTTCTTGCCCTCCCGCACGCGCGCGAGGCGCTCGTCGAGGCGCTCCTTGCCGCCGAGCAGGCAGGCGCCCGGGACGCGGCAGTCGTCCAGGAAGACGTCGGCGGTGTGCGAGGCCCGCAGGCCGTGCTTCTTGACCTTGGTGCCCTGCGTGAGGCCGGGCGTGCCAGGCGGGACGATGAACGCGGCGTGGCCGCGGGACCCGAGATCCGGGTCGACGGTGGCGATGATCACGTGGACGTCGGAGATCCCGCCGTTGGTCGCCCAGGCCTTCTGGCCGTTGAGGACCCACTCGCCGGTGGCCTCGTCGTACCTTGCCCGCGTGCGCACGGCGGAGACGTCGGACCCGGCGTTCGGCTCCGAGGCGCAGAACGCGGCAACCTTCACGTCGTCGGCGGTGCCGTAGCACTGGGGAATCCACTCGCCGATCTGCTCCGGGGTCCCTTGGCCGAAGATCGCGGCGACCGCGAGCGTCGTGCCCATGATCGACATGCCGATGCCGGCGTCGCCCCAGAAGAGCTCCTCGTTGACGAGCGGGAGCGTGAGGCCGGTCTCGTCGGCGAAGAACTGCCCGAGGGACTCGAAGGAGTAGAGCCCGATCTTGGCGGCCTCCTGGATGATCGGCCAGGGCGTCTCCTCGCGCTCGTCCCATTCGGCGGCGGCGGGGCGCACGACGCCCTCGGCAAAGCCGTGGACCCAGTCGCGGATGTCCTTCTGGTCCTGGCTGAGCTCCATGGAGAACGGCGGCGTCTCCGGTGCGGCCTCTGCGGGCTGCTCGAGGGTGGTGTCGGTCGCGCTCATCGTCGGTCCTTTGCCTCAGGGATCCCGCGCGCGCACGCGCGGTGTTGAACTGGATTCAACCAGAGCGCGATCCGCCGGGGCGTGACACGCGTCACCCGCCGGGCATAGGGTGGCCGCCATCGTGCGCGCACGCAGGGAGATCCGGTCCGGGGGGCGCCGGTGAAGGGCGTCGGCCCCGGCGGGCTGCTGCTGCCGTCCTTCGCCGGCTACCGGCGCGAGCGCGTGCCGCGCGACGTCATCGCCGGCATCTCGGTCGCCGCGATCCTCGTGCCGCAGGGCATGGCCTACGCGGAGGTCGCCGGCCTGCCGCCGGTCTCGGGCCTGTACGCGACGATCTTCGGGCTCGTCGGCTACGCGCTGCTGGGCTCCTCGCGCCAGCTCGTGCTCGGGCCCGAGTCCTCGACGGCGGCGCTCGTGGCGGCCGCGGTCGCGCCGCTGGCGGGCGGGGATCCGGCCCAGTACGCGGTGCTCGCCGCCGGCCTGGCGGTCATCGCGGGCGTGCTATGCCTCATCGCGGCGACCGTGGGGCTCGGGTTCCTGGGCGAGTTCCTGTCGCGGCCGGTCCTCACGGGCTACCTGGCGGGCCTGGCCATCGTGATCGTCGTGGGCCAGCTGCCGAAGGTGCTCGGCATCTCGGTCGACGCCGACGGGCTCCTGGCCCAGATCGGCGAGATCGCCCGGCATCTCGGCGACGCGAACTGGCGCGACATGGTGATCGGCGGCGGGGTGCTGGCGATCATCCTGGGCGCCCGCCGGCTGGATGAGCGCATTCCGGGCGTCCTCATCGCCGTCGTCCTGGCCACGGCCGCCTCGGCGGTCCTCGGCCTGTCGGAGCACGGGGTGGCCGTCGTCGGGACCGTGCCCTCGGGCTTGCCGTCGATCGCGGTGCCCGGCATCTCGGTGTCCGAGGCGGGCCAGCTGCTCGCCGGCGCCGCGGCCGTGGCGGTGATGGCCTTCGCCGACACGGCGATCACCTCGCGCGGCTTCGCGGTCAAGGGCGGCTACGAGGTCGACGCCAACCGCGACCTCGCCGGCCTCGGGGCCGCGAACGTCTGCGCGGGCCTGGGCGCCGGCTTCCCGATCAGCTCGAGCGCCTCGCGCACGGCGGTCGCCGCCGCGTCGGGCGGGACCTCCCAGCTCGCCGGGCTCTCGGCGGCCGCGATGGTCGCGGTCGTCCTGCTCGTCGCCACCGGCCTGCTGACAGACGTGCCGAGCGCCGCCCTGGGAGGCGTGGTGATCTCGGCGTCCCTGCGGCTGTTCGACGTCGGCGAGCTGCGGGCGATCTGGCGCGGCCGGCGCAGCGAGTTCGCGCTCGCGATGGTCACGCTGCTCGGCGTGGCCCTGTGGGGGATCCTCGAGGGCGTCCTCGTGGCCGTGATCCTCTCGGTCGTCAACGTCATTCGGCGGGCGGCGCGGCCACCGAGCGCGGTGCTCGGCGTCCGCGAGGGGGGCGAGGGGTACGTGAACGTGGCCCGCGACCCTGCCGCCTCCACCATCCCGGGCCTCGTGATCTTCCGCTTCGAAGGGAGCCTGTTCTTCGCGAATGCCGAGCACTTCCGCGAGCGCGCTGCCGCCGCGGTGGCGCAGGCCGACCCGCCGGCCCAGTGGCTGGTGCTCGACTTCGAGGCCGTTCCCGACATCGACACCACGGCAGCGCAGACGGTGGCCGAGCTGTGCGCGCACCTCCAGGACCGCGAGGGGATCGAGGTGGTCGTCGCCGAGATCCTCGGCGTGGTGGACGAGCAGCTCACCCACTACGGGCTGCACGAGATCATCGGCGTCGACGACTTCTTCCCCAGCCTCGACGCCGCGGTGCGCGCGTACGAGCTGCGCGGGCTGCGGGCGGCGGCCGGTCAGGCGGGCGACGGCACGCCCAGGTGATCCCGCAGCGCCTGCTCGGTCGACCAGAACGCCAGCTCGTCCCAGGGGAGCGCATCCGGCGCAAAGGCGCGGACCTCCGCGGCCTCCTCGGTCTCGCGCGGGTCGCCCTGGATGCGCGCGGAGAAGACGACGAGCACGACGCGCTCGTCGGACCGCGAGTAGACGCCCACGAGGCCGGTGAGCTCCAGGTCGACTGCGAGCTCCTCGCGAGCCTCGCGCCGGGCCGCCGCCTCGACCGACTCGCCGAGGTCGACGAACCCGCCGGGGAACGTCCACAGCCCCGCGCTCGGGTCGAAGGCGCGGCGCAGCAGCACGACCTCGCCCGACCCGGTCCGCGGGATCGCCGCGGCCACCGGCTTGGGGTTGAAGTACGTGAGGTAGCCGCAGGCCGGGCACTCCAGGGAGCGCGGGAAGCGCACGGCGGCCTCGGCGGCGCAGCGCGGGCAGTAGCGGACGTCCTCGAGCGCGGGGTTGAGGCTCACGGCTTCACGGTAGCGACGGCGCCGCCCCGGCCAAGCGCGCCGGGCGGTCGGGTCGCACCGGGCGTGGCGCGGCGGGTCCCGACGTGGCAAGGTCCGCGGCCATGAGCGACCCGCCGGACCAGGAGGGCGTGCGCGCGGAGGTCCGGGGCGCCGTGCTCGAGGTCACGCTCGACCGCCCGCCTGCCAACGCGATCGACGCCGCGACGAGCCGCGCCCTCGGGGCGGCCTTCGTGCAGCTGCGCGACGACCCGGCCCTGCGCGCCGGCCTCGTGACCGGCGGGGGCGAGCGGTTCTTCTCCGCCGGCTGGGATCTCAAGGCCGCCGAGGCCGACGGCCCGGACCCCGACAACGGCCCCGGAGGCTTCGCCGGCCTCACCGAGCTGCCGGGCCTGCACAAGCCCGTCGTCGCCGCGGTCAACGGGCTGGCGGCGGGCGGCGGGTTCGAGCTCGTGCTCGCCTGCGACCTCGTCGTGGCGGCCGAGGGCGCCGAGTTCTTCCTCCCCGAGATCGGCATCGGGATCGTCGCCGACGCCGGCGGCGTGATCCGGCTCCCGCGGCGGCTGCCCCGGGCGATCGCGCTGGAGATGCTGCTGACCGGCCGGCGGCTCGGCGCCGCCGAGGCGGCCGGCTGGGGCCTGGTGAACCGGGTCGTCCCGTCCGGCGGCGCGCTCGCCGCCGCCGCGAGCTCGCGGCGGTCGTGGCCGCCGCGGCGCCGCTCGCCGCCGCGGCGGTCAAGGAGATCGACGCGGCGACGGCGCACCTCGGCGTCGAGGCGGCCTTCGCGGCGATGCGCGAGCTCCCGGGCTACCGGAGGATGCTGGGCTCCCGCGACGCGGAGGAGGGCCCGCGGGCGTGGAACGAGGGCCGGCCGCCCTGCTGGAGCGGGGAGTGACCGGGCTGGCGCCCCAGCCTCCCGCCGGCCCGGATAGGCTGGCGCGCCGATGATCCTGTCCCCGCACTCCGCTTCGTCCGCCCGTGGCTGACGCCGAGGTCACCGCCGAGCAGGCCGGCGCCGTCATTCGCAGCCGGCCGTTCATCGCCGTCCTGGCGATCGCGGCGGTCGTCGGCATCGTGGTCTCGCTGGCTGCCTGGGGCTTTCTGGAGCTGACCCACCAGCTCCAGGTGGGTGTCTTCCAGGACATCCCCGACGACCTGGGGGAGTCCAGCGCCCCGCTCTGGTACCTGCTGCTGGTGCTCGGCATCGCGGGGCTGATCACGGCGTTCGCTATCGCCCGGCTCCCGGGCAAGGGCGGCCACATCCCGGCGCATGGCCTCCAGGCCGGCAACCCGCCGTCGCCGGCCGACCTGCCAGGCATCCTTCTCGCCGCGATCGCCACCATCGGCCTTGGCCTCGTGCTCGGCCCGGAGGCGCCGCTCATCGCCCTCGGCACCGGGCTGGGGGTGATGACCGTGCGGGCGGCCAAGCGCGACGCGCCCGACCAGCTGCTGCTCATCGTCGGCGCCGCTGGCAGCTTCGCCGCCGTGTCGTTCATCTTCGCCTCCCCGATCATCGCGGCGATCCTCCTCATCGAGGCGACGGGCATCGGCGGCCCCAAGCTCAAGCTGATCCTCCTGCCCGGGCTGCTGGCGGCGGGCATCGGCAGCCTCGTGTCGATCGGCATGGGGTCGATCACCGGCCTGAGCACGAGCGCCTACGCGCTCGGGGCGCTGCAGCTCCCGCACTTCGCCCGTCCCGACGCCGCGGACTTCGGCTGGACGATCGCGCTGGCGATCGTGATCGCGATCGTGGTGCAGGTCATTCTCCGCGTGGGCCGCGAGACCGAGCGGTTCGCGACGCCGCGCCCGTTCGTGATCATCCCGGCGGTCGGGCTCATCGTCGCCGGCCTGGCCTACGGGTTCGCCGAGGCCAGCGGCAAGTCGGCCAACGCCGTGCTGTTCTCCGGGCAGGACGCGCTGCCGAGCCTCGTGACGGAGGGGGCCGGCTGGTCGCTCTCGGCGCTCGCGCTGCTCATCGGCTTCAAGGGGATCGCGTACGGGCTCTCCCTGGGGAGCTTCCGGGGCGGCCCGACGTTCCCGGCGCTCTTCCTCGGGGCGGCCGCCGGGGTCATGGCCTCGCGGCTGCCGGGCTTCTCGCTGACGCCGGCCGTCGCGGTGGGCATGGCCGCCGCGACGGTTGGGGTGCTCCAGCTGCCGCTGTCGGCGGTGGTCCTCGCGTTCGTGCTCACCGGCGAGGCCGGTGCGGGCTCCGGGCCGCTCATCATCGTCGCGGTCGTCGTCGCCTACGTGGTCACCGTCGTGATCCGCGGCCGCGAGGGCGCCGGGCCGGCCCCGGCCGCCGCGGCGGACGGGCCGGCGGACGGCGCGCCGGCCCCGGCGGCGACGGGCCCGCCGGCGGGCTGATCCCGCCCGGCCCTCAGCCGGCGAGGTGCTCGCCGCCGTCGACGGGCAGCACGGCGCCGGTGACGTAGCCGCCGGTACCGGGGAGGCAAGGAAGGCGACGGCCTGGGCGACCTCGCGCGGGGTGCCCATCCGGGCGACCGGGAGCCGGGCGACGCCCGCGGCGAGCTCGTCAGCGTCGTACTGGGCCAGCGCCGGCGTGTCGATCGTCCCGCCGGCGACGGCGTTGACGAGGATGCCGTGCGGCCCCCACTCGCGCGCGAGCGTGCGCGTGAGGTTGATCGCCCCGGCGCGGGCGGCGCCGGCATGCGCCATGCCGGGCATGCCGTGCTCGACCACCAGGACGATCGTGATGATCCGCCCCGGCCGGTCCGCGGCCACGGCGGCCCGGGCGTAGTCGGTGCTCATGAGCCACGTCCCGGTGAGGTTGAGGTCCACGACGGCGCGAAAGCCGTTGGGCGTGATGTCCAGCGCGGGGGCCTCGAACTGGCCGCCGGCGTTGTTGATGAGCAGATCCGGAACGCCGTGGCGCGCGGTGACCGCCGCGAGCAGCGCGGCGACGGCGTTCTCGTCGCGGACGTTGACCCGCTCGGCCTCGGCGTCGATCCCCTCGGCCCGGAGGCCGGCGGCGGCCTGCTCGAGGCGGCCGAGGTCGCGAGCGGCCAGGATCACCCGTGCGCCCAGGCCGCCGAGCTCGCGGGCGATCGCCAGCCCGATCCCCGTCCCCCCGCCGGTGATCAGCGCGGTCTGGCCGGCGAGCAGGCCGGGAGCGAAGACGGGATCAGAGATAGCGGGGCTCCGCGAACACGCGGCGAACCATCGGCTCGAAGTGCTCGAGCGGCAGCGACTCGTACTCGGGGTCGAAGCAGTTCTGGTCGTACTCCGCGCAGAACTCCGCGCAGGCGTCGAACCACGGGTGGTCCCGGTAGCGGTCGCGTGCGTTGGGGTCGTCACCGCTGGCCGGGCCGTAGTGGAACTGCTGGAAGACCCCGTGGTGGCCCACGACCCAGCAGACCTCCTCGGAGACGTAGGGCTTGAGGATCGCGGCGACCATCTCGCCGTGCGTGTAGGGCGCAAGCTCGTCGCCGATGTCGTGCAGCAGCGCGGCGACGACGTACTCCTCGTCGCGCCCGTCGCGCAGCGCCCGGGTGGCCGACTGCAGCGAGTGCTCGTAGCGGCTGACCTGGTAGCCGGGCATCGAGACCTTCAGCGCGTCGAGCGAGGCCAGCAGCCGGTCCGGCAGCTCGGCGACGTACCCCGCTTCCAGCCGGGCCAGGAGCGCGTAGTCCTCCGGCGTGCCCTCGTCCATCCGGGTGAAGGAGACGGTCTCCATGGGTGCAGCCTAGCGCGGCTCCGGCAGCGGCGGAGGGGGTCGGCCGACGTGAATTCGCGGCCCCGCGCGATGAGCGTCGAGGCGCCAGCTTGGTGTAGGTTTCGCGGCGGTCTAGTCAACCGACGGAAAGGCTTCCATGAGCAACGATTCCCCCGTCTCCGGCTGGTACGTCTTCGCCGGAGTCCTCCTTGGCATCGCCGGTGTCCTCAACGTCATCTGGGGCATCGCCGCGATCAGCAACTCGAAGTTCTTCACGGAGAACGCCACCTACATCATCAGCAGCATCCACACGTGGGGCTGGGTGACCCTCATCCTCGGCGCGCTCGAGCTGATTGCCGCCGCGTCGCTCTTCGCCGGCGGCGCCTTCGGCCGCATCGTCGGCATCTTCGCGGCGTCGCTCAGCGCGATCTCGGCGCTGCTGTCGATTCCCGCCTACCCGTTCTGGGGCATCTGCATCTTCGCGCTCGCGATCATCATCATCTACGAGCTCGCGAAGTCCCGCGACGGACGGGCCGCCGCCTGAGGCGGCGCGCCAGGCCCGCGCCGGACCGGTCTGCACTCTGACCGGTCCGGCGACTGCCGGCAGCGAGCCGGACGTCGGACGCCGCCTCCCCGGCGGGCAGGCGGCGAGCCCGCCGCGTGCCGCCGCGCGCGGGTAGAGTCGCCCGCGCCGCGGGGCTGGGGCAACGGTCGGCGCGCCGACCTCGTGACCCCGGCTGACGCGGGCGGCGCTCGCGTTCGCCGCGGGCTTCGGGGCGCGGGCGGCTCACCGTGCCGCAGCACGAGCGCAAGGGGATGACGATGGCCAGAACGAGACCACACTGCGGGCGGCGCGGGCGGGCCGTGTCCGCAGCCACGGACCGATGACGCCCGGCGATGACCGCGACGCCGCAGGGCCGGCGGAGCCGCCGGCGCCGACGGGCCCGGAGCCGCCCCGCCGCCGCGACCGCGTCGCCGGGGCCGCCACGAAGGCCTTCGCAAAGGGGGAGTCGGCGGCCCGCGGCGCCCAGGAGTGGACGGAGCGCCAGGACCGCGGCTCGCGCGCCGGCGTGGCGATCGGCTGGTTCGAGCGCTACCGCGAGTCCGACGGGCAGCTCTCGGCTCTGCTCCTGTCGGCCTACCTCTTCGTGACGGTCATCCCCGCCGCCCTGGCCGTCGGGTCCTACGTCGGCAACGACCCCGAGGCGCTGGCCGACCGGCTGGTCAAGCGCCTGGATCTCTCCGGCGCCACGGCCAAGCTCGCGCGCGAGGTCCTGGCGGGCGCCGGTGGCCACCAGCTCACGGCAACGCTCATCGCGGTCGTCAGCCTCATCACGTTCGGGCTCGGGATCAGCCGCACGCTCCAGCTCATCTACGGCCGGGCGTGGCGGATCGAGGCGCGGCGTTTCGTCGTCACCGATCAGCTGCGCTACGTCGCCTGGCTGCTGGCGTTCCTCGCGCTGTCGCTGCTCTACGTGATCCAGTCGGCGCTGCTCACCGACGCGCCGTCCTGGATCGGCTGGGCGCTCACGCCGCTGTGGCTGGCTGCGGTCGTGGGGTTCCTCGTGTGGACGCCGATCTTCCTCCTGCACGGTCGCCTGACCGTGCGCGACGTCCTGCCCGGCGCCCTCTTCGCCACCGCGGGGCTGGGCGCCTTGCGCCTGCTCTCGTCCCTCGAGCTGACGAACTGGCTCAACTGGTACTCGAAGTACTACGGCGGGATCGGGATCGTCATGGCGATCTTCTTCTGGATCGTGCTCGCCTCGTCCGTCCTCGTCGTCGCGGCCGCGATGTCGCCGGCCTACAAGGAGCGGCACCTGGCGCGGGCGGCGGAGGCCGACGCGCTCGCACGGGCGAAGGGGCGGGATGACGACCCCTCGGGAGCCGGCCCGGACCGCACACGCTAGGCTCCCAGGCCCGCCCTCTTAGCTCAGCTGGTAGAGCACTTCCATGGTAAGGAAGGGGTCATCGGTTCGAGTCCGATAGAGGGCTTCCCCGGTCGGTCGCAAAATCAGTCGCAAATTAGAAACCCCGCGTTTGCAGGGGCTTTATCCTGAGTCGCAAAATTCGGCCCGCGGCGGCCCTCTTGCGGACCAGGCCCCGCCGATTCGAGTCGCAAAATGCGCGCCTGAACCTGGCGCGTTGGCGC
>JAXLTD010000006.1:0-246271 GCA_046330225.1 Solirubrobacteraceae bacterium
AACCCCGCCGCCTCATAGCCGCCCGTTCCGCCCCACCCGCCCGCTCGACCGAGCCAGGCAGGCGCCAGCTCCCAAACAAATGGAAGACGGTTCGAGTCCGGGTCTCGCCATGTCCCGGAGGCGAAGGCCGGCACGCCGCCGCTGCGACGGAGGCAGCCCGAGAGCCCGGAGATCGTCATCGGCTCGTCACATTCTTCCGTCAGGCTGAGGGAATGAACTTCGCGACGCTCCGCCGTTCAGCGTGCCTCGCGGCCGCCCGCCGGCACACCGCCGACCGCGGCAGGAGGTGGCTCGTCAATGGCACCGCGGCCCGTGGCAGCGGATCCGGGATGAGCCGACCGGACGAGCACCCGGCGTGATGCTGGATCGGACCGTGAAGCTCGAAGACACCAAGGTGGACGTGAAGCTCGTCCTAAGCGGACTGTGGATCGCCATGCTGCTCGTGTTCGCGTACGTCGACATCTTCGGGTTCTGGCGAGCCGATGTCATCAAGGGGGCGCTCGCGCATGAGGTTCCCGGTCCGGGGTTCGAGATCACCCAGACGTTTCTCGTCCTCACCACGATCTACGTCTTGATCCCGAGCCTCATGGTCGTCGTCACGCTGCTCGCCCCCGCCAGGCTGAACCGGCCGGCGAACATCGTGGTGAGCCTGGCCTTCCTGGTGACGGTGATCGCGTCCGCCGTCGGCGAGACGTGGACGTACTTCCTCCTCGGGAGCATCGTCGAGGCCTTGCTCCTCGTTGCCATCGCGAGGGTCGCCTGGACCTGGCCGCGACGCTCGAACGAGTAGCGGCGTCACGCCATGCGCGGGACGGGGAGCGCGAAGGCGTTCAGCCAGCGTGTCGCCGCACGGCGGTCGCCGGTGATCGCGACCGTCGACAGCGGGCGGCTGCGGGTCACGACGCCGAGGAACGCTCGAACGTCGGCCGTGAGCCGGAACGCGGGGGCCTGCGCGGGGCCGCGCCGGGCCGTCGGCGGGCCCTCGCCGGTGGCCAGGTGGAAGCACGCGCCGTCGATCTCGAACTCGTACGACTCGGCGCGAGCGGGGCCGGCCGCCGGACGATGGACGGCGAGCATCGCGACCGCATACCAGTCGCCGCGCAGGCGATCCTCCGCGCGGGGCGGATCCATCTGAGGCGCCTCCCAACGCGCGAGCGCGAGCACGACCTCGCGCAGGCCCGCGCCGCTGTGGCTGAGCGCGTAATGCGGGCCGTCCTTGACGCACACGCCGGCTGCGACGAGCGCGTCGAGCCGGGCCGCAAGGAGGTTGGTGCCCATCGCGGGCAGCCCTTCGAGCAGCTCTCCGTAGCGGCGGGGGCCGAGCATGAGGTCGCGCACGATGAGCAGCGTCCAGCGCTCGCCCAGCAGGTCGAGCGACCGCGCGACCGCGCAGAACTGGTGGTAGCTTCGCTTCACAAGAGTACTATAGTTTATTCAAGTGCTGATGACCTCCCACCGCTTCGGTGACGCGGGCCCGCTCGTCGTTCTCCTGCACGGCATCCCCGGCTCGTCCGCAGACTGGCGGCCGGTCGCGAAGCGCCTCGCCGCCGACCACCGCGTCCTCGCGTGCGACCTGCTCGGGTTCGGAGCCAGCCCGCGGCCCAACGCCATCGACGCGCTGTGGGCGGACGCACAGGCCGAAGCGCTCGAGCCGCTCGTCGAGGAGCCGGCGGTCGTCGTGGGTCACGACTTCGGCGGGCCCGTCGCGCTGACGCTCTACCGGCGCCGGCCGGACCTGTTCGTCCGGCTGGTCCTGCTCGCCACGAACGCGTTTGGCGACACGCCGATCCCGCTGCCGATCCGTGCGGTCACCTGGCCGGTCCTCGGCGGCATGGCCGAGCACGTGCTGATGTCCGGACCCGCGCTGCGCGCCGTCGCCCGGGGACGCGCGGACGTCGGCGACCGTGCCCAGATCCACGCCACGCGGACGATCTTCGCCGCCGCGCTGCGGGAGCTCGGTCCGCGCTACGCACCCATCGAGGCCACGCTCCCCACCATCACCGTCCCCACGACGGTGCTGTGGGGGGATCGTGACGAGTTCTTCTCGGTGAATGATGGGCACCGCCTTGCCGAGGCGATCCCCGGGGCGCAGCTGCGGGTGCTCGAGGGCGCCGGCCACTTCCTGGCGCGAGAGCGCACCGACGACGTCGTGGCGGCGATCGCCGCGTGAGCCGGCTCGACGACTGCTTCGCCATCGGGCCTGCCGGTTTCAGGCTGCATGCCGTAGCGAGCCCGGGGATTCTCGCCGTTCGCCCCGATCGCTACATCGGGCTGCGCGACGACCGCGGCGACGCCCGCGCCGCGGACGCCTGTTTCAGCCGCGTCGTCGCCGGCTGACGCCGCGCGAACCTGCGGCGCCGGGTCACCGGTCCCGCAGGCCCTTGCCCTCCAGGATCCTCGGAACCTGCTTCTCGACGCGAGCCGCCCGGGTCGACGCCTGCTTGGCATCGGAGACATGCAGGTTGTACTCCCGCTGGCGTCCCGGGGTCAGCGCCTCGAACGCGGCCTTGAGTTCGGCGTCGCCGTCGAGGCGCTCCTGGAGCTCCTCGGCCAGGACGAGCTCGGGCGGCGGGCCGACCTCCAGGCCGGCATCCTCGGCGTCGATTGCCTCCTGGACGCATGCCCTCACGGCGTCGGCGAGCCGCTCGACGTCGTCGACCGACGTGAACCGCATGCGGCGGGCCGAGCGCGAGTTCGGGCCTTGGTCCTCCAGGACGCCGGCGGCGTCGCTCAGGAGCGCCCCCTTGAAGAACATGAGCGCGAGGAAGCCCTTCATCTCCTGGACGATGGCGATATTGCTGCCCTCGTGGACGTAGCAGGGCTTGCCCCACTTGAGCTCCTCGTCCAGCCCGCAGCCGAGCAGGACGGCCCGGAGCTCGGTGATCTCCGCCGGCCACTGCTCGGACCGGGCGATGTAGGCGTCGACCTTCGGGTTCATCGCGTCTCCGATCGGCATCGTTCGCGTGCGGGCGCAGGTTCGCCTGAGCGTAGCGAGGCTCGTGGACCGCGGGACGATGAGCAGCGCGACGCTCGGGCCGGCGACGATCGCGGGCCGTGACGCGGCTAGAACTCGCGTCCCAGCCGATAGGCCTCGTCCAGGTACGCCTTCCGCTGCTCGTCGCTGGCGGCGACGACGGCGTGGAAGTAGACGTGCCTGGCGTCCTTGACGCCGGCCATCTGCAAGCCCCACGAGCTGATGACGGTGTCCATCGCGTCGCGCCAGCCCTTGTCGTACTCCTCCTCGGTGAAGAACGTCGGCGTGAGGATCAGCGCCTTCTGCTGGGAGAGCAGCGGCATGCGCCCTTCGAGGTCGCCCTGCCAGCCCTCGGACGTGAGCGTGTAGGCGAAGCCGTACGCGAAGACGCGCTCGAACCAGCCCTTGAGGATCGCCGGGAAGCCCATCCAGAACACCGGCGCCACGAAGATCAGGCCGTCGGCCGCGCGGACGAGGGCCTGCTGTTCGCGCACGTCGTCGGGCACCTGCTCATAGAGCGCACGGGCGATCTCACGCGTCCCTTTCCCGCGGACCCAGCGTCGCGCCATCGCGCGGCGGATCGGCCCGCCGGCCATCTCGACCACCGCGTGGGGAAGGTCTGCCTTCTCGAGCAGGTCGTCGGGGTAGGACTCGTGCAGGAACTGCATGCTGTCTCGAGCCGTGAACACCGGGTCGAAGCCGATCGCGTTGAGGTCGCTGACCTCGTACCTGTGGGCGCTGTCGTCGAGGCCGCGCGTCACGTGCTCCAGGATCGCGTGCGTGAACGAGCGCGGGTTGTGGTGCGCGTAGACGACGAGGACGTTCATGACGGCTCCGCGACCATGTCCGCGACGCGCTGAGCTACGAGGCGCGCGATGCGGGCACAGCTGGTCGTGCCGTCGTGCTCGATGTACGCGGCCACGCCGTCGGCGGTGGCGAAGTCGCAGCCGGTCAGCGCGCGGCATTGCGTGCTTCCGAACTGCGCCTCGAACCAGCCGGCGAGGTCGTGCCCGAGGTTCATGGCGTGATTGAAGGCGTTGACCTGGTCGGCGAGCGCATCCTTGCCGAGAGCCATCAGGCCGAGCATCCGCGCCACCCGGGGGCGGCTGTCCTCCATCTCGCCGAACCTCAGGCCGAGCGCCATCACTCCCGCCGTCAGCGCACTGCAGGTCATCCCCGCGAACAGCGTGCCGCCCAGGAACGCGGCGGTCGCGCCGTCGATCCCGGCAGGTGTGTCGAGCTCAGCGAGCACAGCGTCGGCGCAATGAAACCCGCGCTGGCGCCAGTGCGCGTGCAGCTCGCGGTAGGCGGCGCGGCGATTCGGCTCGATGGCGCGCCGCCCTCCGGCCGCCAGGCAGTGCGCGCACATCGCCGGCGCCTCGCGCACCACGCCCACGCAGCGCACGGGGACGCGGGCGTTGCCGAGGATCTGCCGGCAGTCGGTGGTGCCGTGGCGGTCGCGGAATCGCCGCATGAGGTCATCGCCCTCGTCGACAACGCGTGGCAGTCCGTCGGCGGTCTCGTCGCGGCGGTGGCGCAGCCCCATCAGCACCAGCGGCGCGGTCAGCCCGCCGCACTCGCCGCCCGTGTTGGCGATCCCGCCCGGAAGTCCCGCCGTCAGCAGGACCAGCCAGTCGGCCTCGGTGTCGGATGCGTCGAGCATCGTCTGCATCACCGTCGGAGCGCAGTGGCCCATCCGCAGCAGGTTGCCCACGCCGCGGCGGCGCAGCTCGTCGGCTGGGATCGTCGGGAAGGCCTCGACAGACATGGCTGGCCTCGCGGACCCTCGCACCAGCCGGGCGCCGGCGCATCGGTACTCCGCCGCGAAGCGTCGCGGCCTGCCCGTGGCGCCGCAGGCCACGGGCCGCAACGCCCGACCGCTCGGATCCCCAACAGCATGCTGGTCCTCAGCACCTCGGCGCTGACCGGGTTTCGATCGACGCGCAGGCCCGGCGCGTCCGGGTCGCGCCCCGATGCGGTCGCGGCCACCGAGTTCGTCACTTTTGTTTGATGGGCGCTCAACTTTGCCTTGACTCGCACTCAAACGGCTGCCACGATGCCGCCCGTGCGGCGGGCCTACGACATGACCAGGCGGGGCCAGAGCGTCGAGGCCACCCGGCGCCGGATCGCGACGGCTGCGCTCGACCTGTTCATGGAGCGCGACTACGAGTCCGTCACGCTCAACGAGATCGCGCGGGCGGCGGGCGTATCGCACCAGACCGTGCTCAACCACTGCCGCAGCAAGGCCGGGGTCGTCCTGGCTTCCGGCGAGCTCTTCAGCGAGCGGGTCGCCGCGCTGCAGGCCGACGCGAAGCCCGGCGACGTCCCGTCCGTCGTGCACGCGACGTGCGCGCGCTACGAAGTGCTGGGCGACGCGAACGCCCGCTGGGACGGGCTGGGCGAGCGCTTTCCCGAAATCGCCGATGCGCTCGCCCGTGGCCGCGCGTCCCGCCAGGAGTGGCTGCAGGACATGCTCGGAACTCTGCTGCCCGATGACCCCGAGGAGTGCCGCCGCGTGCTCTACGGGCTCCATGCGGCCCTCGACGTCCACACGTGGCGGCTCTTCCGCCGCGACCTCGGGCTGAGCCGCGAGCAGACCGAGCAGCAGCTCACCGACCTCGTCCTCGGCGTCCTTGCCCGGCACCGGAGCTGACGGTGGCGCATTTCCTCTTCACGGAGTGGGACGGCGGCGGCAGCCTGCCGCCTGAGCTGACCGTCATCCGCCGGGCGGTCGAGGCGGGCCACACGGTCACCGTCCTCGGCGATCCGGTCATGGAAGCCGAGGTGCGCGCGACCGGCGTGGATGACTTCCGCCCGTGGGTCGAGGCTCCGCATCACGTCACGCGCGATCCGCAGGACGACTACGTCCGGGACTGGGAGATCCGGTCGCCCGCCCGCATCCTCACCAACCTGATGGACACGCTGATGGTCGGGCCGGCGCCGTTGTTCGCCGCCGAGACGCTGGCGGCCGTCGATGACGTCCGCCCGGACGCCGTCGCGTCGAGCTTCCCGCTGTTCGGAGCCCTGATCGCCGCTGAGGCCCGGGAGATCCCCTGCGCGGTCCTGGTGCCGAACGTCGTCGCGCTGCCCGCCGAGGGGATGCCGCCCTTCGGCACGGGAATGCTCCCCGCCACGGGACCGCTGGGCCGCACACGCGACCGCGCAGTCAATGCCCTCGTCGCGCGGCTCTGGGACCGGGGCCTGAGCGATCTCAACCGCACGCGGGCATCGCTTGGCCTCCCCCCGCTCGAGCGGCTGCTGGAGCAGTGGGAGCGACCGGAGCGCGTGCTCGCCCTCACGGGCTCCGCCTTCGACTTCCCGGCCGCGCTGCCGCCGAACGTGCGCTACGTCGGCCCGCAGCTCGACGACCCGGAGTGGGCCGAGCCGTGGACCCCGGCCCGCGGCGGCGACCGTCCTCTCGTCCTGGTCGCGATGAGCACCACGTTCATGGACCACGTCGGCCAGCTCCAGCGCGCGGTGACCGCGCTCGCCGGACTGCCCGTCGACGGCCTCGCGACGACCGGGCCGGCCGTCGGCCCCGAGCAGATCGATGCGCCGCCGAACGTCACCGTCGTGCGTTCGGCGCCCCACGGCGACGTGCTCGCCCACGCCGACGCGCTGGTCACCCACGGCGGCCACGGAACGGTCATGAAGGCGCTCGTGGCCGGCGTCCCGATCGTCTGCCTGCCGACCGGTCGCGACCAGCCCGACAACGCGGCTCGCCTCAAGGCCCGCGGTGCCGGCATCAAGCTCTCCCAACGGGCCGCGCCCAGGCGGATCCGGGCGGCGGTGCAACGGATTCTCGACGATCCGTCCTACGCAGCCGCGGCCAGCCGCCTCGGCGACCAGCTCCGCGCCGAATCCGACAGCGGTGCCGCGCTCGCCGAGCTCGAGGGGCTTGCGCAGCGGGAGCGGCCGGCCCCAGCCGTCTGAACGGGCCGGCCACTGCAACCCGATGAGGTCCGGGATCGCGGCCGCGGTAGGGTAGGGCTCCAGTGCGGTCGCGATAGGTGTCGGACCTTGCACAGACCAAGCGAACAAGGGGTCCCTCATGGCTGAGTATGCGGTGGTCAACCCGGCGACGGGCGAGACGATCAAGACGTACCCGACGATCAGCGACGAGCAGCTCGACGCGGCGATCGCCCGAGCCGATGCCGCCCACGCTGGCTGGAGCAGCGGCACGTCGGTGGAGGAGCGGGCCGCGCTGATCGGCCGCGTCGCGGAGCTGCACACCGAGCGCCGCCAGCAGCTGGCCGAGATCATCTCGCGCGAGATGGGCAAGCCGATCGAGCAGGCGCTCGGCGAGGTCGATTTCAGCGCCGCCATCTACGAGTACTACGCGACCAACGCGCCGGCCCTCCTGGCCGACGAGCCGATCGAGCTGCTCGATGGCGAGGGCTCCGCGTTCATCCGGCGCAGCTCCCTCGGCGTCCTGCTGGGGATCATGCCGTGGAATTACCCCTACTACCAAGTGGCGCGCTTCGCCGGCCCGAACCTGATCATCGGCAACACGATCCTGCTCAAGCACGCGCCGCAGTGCCCGGAGTCCGCGGAGGCGATCGAGCAGATCTACCACGACGCCGGGCTGCCCGACGGCACCTACATCAACATCTACGCGACCAACGACCAGATCGCGACCGCCATCGCTGACCCGCGCGTGCAGGCGGTCTCGCTGACCGGGTCCGGGCGGGCGGGCGCCGCGGTGGCCGAGGTCGCGGGACGCAACCTCAAGAAGGTCGTGCTCGAGCTCGGCGGCTCCGATCCATTCATCGTCCTGGCCACCGACGACCTCGACGCCGTCGTCGAGGCCGCCGTCGGCGGCCGCCTGGAGAACGGCGGGCAGGCCTGCAACGCGGCCAAGCGGTTCATCGTGGTCGACGACCTCTACGAGCCGTTCCTGGACAAGTTCACCGAGGCCGTCCGGAAGGTCGAGCCGGCCGACCCGGGCTCGCCGGACACCGTGCTGGGGCCCCTGTCCTCGGCCAGCGCGACCGAGCGCCTCGAGGACCAGGTCAAGCGCGCCGTCGACCAGGGCGCGACGCTCGTCGCCGGAGGCACCCGCGAAGGGAACTTCTTCGAGACGACCGTCCTGACCGGCATCACGCCGGACAACGAGGCGTACAAGGAGGAGTTCTTCGGGCCCGTCGCCTCGGTCTACCGGGTCGGCTCCGAGGACGAGGCGGTCGCGCTCGCCAACGACACGCCCTACGGGCTGGGGTCCTACGTGTTCACGAACGACTCCGACCAGGCGCTGCGCGTCGCCGACAAGATCGAGGCGGGCATGGTGTTCATCAACGCCGTCGGTGCCGAGGGCGTCGAGCTGCCCTTCGGCGGCATCAAGGGCTCGGGGTTCGGCCGCGAGCTCGGCCGCTACGGGGCCGACGAGTTCGTCAACAAGAAGCTCATCCGCGTCGCCGGCTGACGTCGCCGCGGCGCGCCGCCGGCGGGCACCCAGCCCGCCGGCGGAGCTGCGCCCTTCAGCGCGCCCGCGGCCGTTCCGGCGCCGCCGGAGCGTCCGCCGTCCAGCCGAGCTCGCGCCGGCGATACGCCGGCAGCGCGCTGACCACGAGGTCGTAGGAGTCCTCGATCATGTCCCAGACCATCTGGTCCGGCAGCGATCCGTCGATGACGACGGTGTTCCAGTGGCGCTTGCTGAGGTGGTAGCCGGGCAGCACCGCCGCGTGCGCCGCGCGCAGCGTCTCGGCGATCTGGGGCTCGCATTTGAGGCTGACCCGGAGGGAATCCGCGCCCAGCCCGGAGAGCGCGAACATCTTCCCGGCGACCTTGAAGACGGACGTCTCGGACCCGAACGGGAACGTCTCCTCGGACCCGGCGAACGCGAGGAGGCGGGCGCGAAGCTCGGCGGGAGTCATCGGCGACACGATGACTCATCCGCCGAGCCGCCGACGCCGTGGCTCAGGACACGGCCACCGCCGGCGTCGCCGGCACGGATGCCGGAAGCGCCGGGACGAGCGGGCCGTCGACGCCGGCGCGGCGGCCGTCGTCGTAGAGGACCGATGACGGCCTGAAGCCCTTGACGATGAGGTAGATGCCCAGCGACAGCTCCCAGGCGGCCTCCGGCAGGGTGAGGATCGTCGAGGGCCCGGAGATCTGGTCGTAGGCGCCGAACAGCACGAGCACCGCCGTCAGGAGCGCGAGCGAGCCGGCGGCCATGCCGAACTGGGCGAAGCGCCGCGGCACGAGCCCGGACCGCAGCAGCAGGTAGCCGAGCATGAGCCCGTTGCCGATGGCGGCGCAGAAGGCCGGGCCGAGCAGGAACGTCGCGTCGTGGACGGCGATGAGCGACCGGCCGCTGAGGATGAGCGAGGCGGCGTCGGTCCCGGCGGCGCTGGCGAGGTCCTGGCGCAGCGTCACCACCGCGAGCAGGCTCACGATCCCGACCGCGATCATGGCGGACTCGAAGACCCGCACGGCGACATACCCGAGCGCGAGGCCCTCGCTCTGGCGCTTGAGGACGGGGTAGAGCGTGACGGCCGTGCCGATGCCGGCGGCGAGGGTGATGAGCTCGAAGAGCGCGCCGAGGAACACGCGGGCGTCGCCGCCGCTGCCGACGATGAACTGCGTGTGGTTGAGCACCTGGTCATACAGCGGCAAAGCCGGGATCGAGATGAAGGTGATGACGAAGAAGATCCCTGCGAGCCGCGCGAGCCGCCGCGACGGCGGGGGTCCGGGCCGATCGCGCGGCGCGGCGGGCGTGGGCTCCGGTGGTGCGGACGGCGTCATGGCTGCTCCTGGCTGTCGGAAGGCGCGGACCGCTGAGGGTCGACGTGCCACGGGCCGGCCAGGAGAGGGAGCCGCAAGGGCTGGCCCCGCGCCGCAGGGCACGAGGCTCTGACCACGATACAGGGGGGCGGGCTCGCCCCGGCGGCCTCGAAGCGGGCTCGCGCTACGCCGCCGTCCGCGGCTCGAAGACCACCACGGCGGTCTCCATGGAGCGGCGGGCAGCGTAGGCGTCGAGCCCCTGGTCGATCTGACGCCAGCGGTCCCACAGGCGCTCGCGCTCCTCGCCCGCAGCGGCGTGCGCCCGGACGAGGCGCGGCGGCTGGCCGGCCAGCTTGACCTCGGCGTCGGGATGGGCCTGGACGTTCAGCCACCACGCCGGCTCGCCGTCGCCCCAGCCGTTCATCGCCATCACGACCAGGTTCGGGCCGTCCTCGACGTAGCCGACGACCACCGGGCGCTCGAGGCCGGTGCGCCGCCCGACCGTGGTCAGGCGCATGGCGCCCCACTTGCCGGGCTTCTCACGCCACAGCCCCACCCGGGCGCCGGTCACGCGCAGCACCCACCGGTGCACGACCCAGAACAGGCGGATGAACCAGCGGGGCGGAAGTCGGGCCTTCTCGGGCGTCTCACCGGGCATCAGGCGCTCCCTTCGGGTCGGTGCGGCAAGCGTAGCCGCGGCCGGTCGCGGAACGAAGGGATGCCCGGCCGGTCGCAGACGTCGAGGGTCGCGAGCGTCGACTGGTGCCCGCCGGCATCGAGCTGCGCCTGCAGGGACTCGATGCCCGGCGCATCGATGTCAAAGCCGGCGACCGTGTCGCCCGCGGCGGCGAGCCGCAGCGCAACCTCGCGGCCCATGCCCTGCGCAACGCCCGTGATCACCACCACGCTCATCCCGCCGCCAGTTCAGCATCCCGGGCGATCCGGCGCGTTCTCCAGCGCGGCCGCCCGTACGAGCGGCGACTGGTAGATCGTCCGCACCACGTCGCCGGCGAGCCAGGCAGTCAGGCGCCCCGCCGCGTCCGCCAGCGCCCGCTCGGCGGCCGGGGGGAGGGGCTCGGCGGGGACGACGACGACGGTGCCGTCGTCCTCCTGCGTCCACCCGCCCACGATCCGGCCGTCCCACCAGGCGGTCGGCCCGGCGTTGCCGTTGCGGTCGAAGAGCCGCTCGGCGTGCTCCCCCAGGTAGAAGCCGCGCTCCTTCCAGCCCATCGTCGTCGGGTCGAGCGCCGGGAGCAGCGCCGCCCACGGCGCGGGCGGGGCGACCTCCTCCGTGTCCTGCGGGTGCACCCAGGCCGGGCTGCCGTCGGCAAGCGCGACGGCAGCCGCATCCATGTCGGACAGGGCGCGGCGGACGGCGCCCTTCGTCGCGCCCAGCCACCAGGCGATGTCGGCCTCCGTGCCCGGGCCGAAGCGCGCCAGCCAGCGGCCGACGAGCTCCGCGTAGCCGGCCCGCTCGTCGAGGGCCGCGGGCGGCTCGCCGAGCCACTCCTCCGCGGCGGTCCAGAACGGCCGCGAGACCTTCCAGCCCGCGTCGTTGCGCCCGCGCACCACCGCCCCGCCGGCGGCCAGCGCCGCGAGGACCCGCGGAGCGATCGGGAACTCCCCGCCCCAGGCCTTCCCGGGGGCCGTGCGCAGGCGCTGGTCGAGCTCCGGAAGCGCCGCGCGCAGCTGCGCGGTGGTGGCGGGCTGCGTGCGCACCTGCGCCATGACCTTCGCGCAGGCATCACGCACCCAGGCGGCGCCGTCCTCGGCCAGCCCGTGCGCCTCGACCTCCTTTGCGAGCCGGGCGGCGAGCTGGCCCTCGACTCGCGCCGACGCACTCCCGCGCACCGCCGGCAGGAGATCGCGGCCGAAGGCGAAGACCGTGCGCCGCATCGCCAGCTGCCGCACGACCGAGCGGTCGTCGTACAGGGCGCGGTCGACCTCGCTGCGCGGGGCGCCGCTGCGCGCCGCCGCGGAGAGGTACAGGTTCGCGGGCTCGGTGGCATGCAGGCAGACGACCGCCGCGACGGCCTCCTCGACGGATCCCGCGGAGCTGGCCAGTGCGTGACGGACGCCCAGGCGGGCCCGGCGCTCCTCGTCGGCGATCACGCGCATGCGGTCATCGTGGCCGATGGGCGCGCGGCACGCCGGCCCGCCGCCGGGAGCCCGGGCGGCGGGGCGGGCTGCCCGATACCGTGAGGCCCATGGGCAGATCCTCCTGGACCGCGCGGCAGGGACTGTGAGCCGCGCCCCGGACGAGGCCCGCGCGTTCTGGCTCCTGGAGCCCCGTCGCGGCGAGATCCGCCCGGTCGCGCTGCCGGCGCCCGGGCCCGGCGACGTCGCCGTGCGGGCGGTGCGGTCCGGCATCAGCCGCGGCACCGAGACGCTGGTGTTCCGTGGCGGCGTGCCGCCGGGGCAGCACGCCGCGATGCGGGCGCCGTTCCAGGACGGGGAGTTCCCGGGGCCGGTCAAGTACGGCTACCTCAGCGTCGGCACGGTGGAGCAGGGGCCGCCTGCGCTGCGCGGCCGCACCGTGTTCTGCCTCTTTCCCCACCAGACGGCCTACGTCGTCCCGGCCAGCGCGGTCACCGTCGTGCCCGACGACGTGCCGCCCGCCCGCGCGGTGCTGGCCGGAACCGTCGAGACGGCGGTGAACGCCCTGTGGGACGCCGCGCCGCGGCTCGGCGACCGGGTCGCCGTCGTCGGCGCCGGGATGGTCGGCTGCTGCGTCGCCCGCCTCCTCAGCCGCTTCCCGGCGGTGCACGTCACGCTCGTCGACGTCGAAGCCGGCCGCGCCGGCGTCGCCGACGCCTTGGGCGTGGGGTTCTCGCTCCCGGACGCCGCCGCCGAGGGCTGCGATCTCGTGGTGCATGCCAGCGCAACGTCGGCGGGGCTCCAGCGGTCGCTCGACCTGCTGGCGCCCGAAGGCACGGTCATCGACCTCAGCTGGTACGGCGACGCCGAGGTCCGGCTCTCCCTGGGCGGCGCATTCCACTCCCGCCGCCTGGGCATCCGCGCCAGCCAGGTCGGCACCCTGTCCCCGGCCCGGAGCGGGCGCCGCACCGCGGCCGAGCGCCTGGAGCTCGCGCTGGACCTGCTGCGCGACCCGGCCTTCGACGCGCTCCTCACCGGGGAGTCCCGGTTCGAGGAGCTGCCGGACGTGATGGCGCGGCTGGCCGCGGGGAGCCTGCCGGCGCTCTGCCACACGATCACCTACGGAGGGCAGTAGCCCGTGTTCAGCGTCACCGTCCGCGACCACATGATGATCGCCCACAGCCTGCGCGGCGAGGTGTTCGGCCCGGCCCAGCGGCTGCACGGGGCCACGTACGTCGTCGACGCGACGTTCCGGCGGGCGTCGCTCGATGCCGACGGCATCGTGGTCGACATCGGCCGCGCGGCGCAGGCGCTGCAGGCGGTGGTCGGCGAGCTCGGATACCGCAACCTCGACGACGAGGCCGACTTCGCCGGCACGAACACCACCACCGAGGCGCTCGCCCAGGTCGTGGCGGACCGGCTCGCGGATCGCGTGCACGCGGGCGCGCTCGGCGACGCCGCCCGCTCCCTCGACGGGCTCGCCGTCACTCTGCACGAGTCGCACGTCGCCTGGGCGAGCTACGAGCGCCCGCTGTGACCGTCGTCCACGCGGTCGTGCCCGAGGGCATCGACGACCCCGCGCGACCGAGCGGAGGCAACGCCTATGACCGCCAGATCTGCCGGGGGCTCGCGGCGGCCGGCTGGGCGGTGCACGAGCATCCCGTGCCGGGAACCTGGCCGCAGCCCGGCGCGGCGTCCCGCGCGGCGCTCGACGGCACCGTGCAGGGCATCCCCGACGACGCGGTCGTGCTGCTCGACGGGCTGATCGCGTCCGCGGCCCCGGAGGTGCTCGTGCCCGCGGCGGGCCGGCTGGTGCTCGTCGTCCTGGTGCACATGCCGCTCGGCCACCGCCCGCCGGACGGCGCGGCCGGCGAGGTCCGGGCCCGCGAGCGCGCAGTCCTGGCGGCCGCCGCGGCCGTCGTGACGACCAGCGCGTGGACGCGGCGCCGGCTGCTCGAGCTCTACGCGCTGCCTCCCGGCCGGGTCCACGTGGCCGAGCCCGGGGCCGAGCCAGCCGCGCTTGCGCCGGGAAGCGCGTCCGGCGCCACCCTGCTCTGCGTGGCAGCCGTGACCTTCGGCAAGGGGCACGACCTGCTGCTCGAGGCGCTGGCGGCGGCGGCGGACCTGCCGTGGCACTGCACCTGCGTCGGCAGCCTGGACCGGGACCGGCCGTTCGCGGAGGACGTCCGGCGCCGGGCCCGGGAGGCCGGGCTCAGCAGCCGGGTGCGCTTCCCGGGACCGCAGTCCCGCGGCGCCCTGGACCGCAGCTACGCCGCCGCTGACCTCATGGTGCTCCCTTCGCGCGCCGAGACCTACGGGATGGCGATCACCGAGGCCCTGGCCCGGGGCGTGCCGGTCCTCGCCGCCGACGTCGGCGGGGTGGGCGAGGCGCTCGGCCACGGCGCGGAGGGGGTCCGCCCGGGGCTGCTCGTGCCGCCGGACGACCCCGCGGCGCTCGGGGCCGGGCTGCGGACCTGGCTCGGTGACGCCAGCCTCCGGGGGCGGCTGCGCCGGGCCGCCCGGGAACGGCGCGGGTCCCTCACGGGCTGGCCGGCCACCACGTCGGCGCTCGCCGGCGTGCTCGCCGGGGCGGCCCGATGACCGCCGACGCCGTCCGGGTCGGCGCGGACTGGCTGGCCCTGCGCGAGCCGGCCGACGCTGCCGCGCGCGCCGCCGGCCTCGTCGCTCCGCTCCGGGCCTGGGCCCCGGCCGCCGGGCCCTGGGTGATCCACGACCTCGGATGCGGCACCGGGGGGATGGGCCGCTGGCTTGCCGGGCGCCTGCCCGGCCGCCAGCACTGGATCGGCCACGATCGCGACCCGGACTTGCTGGAGATCGCGGCGGCCAGCCGTCCGGGACCGGCCGCCGACGGCGCGCCGGTCAGCGTCGAGGTTCGGCAGTCGGACATCACTGAGCTGGGCCCGGAGGACGTCGCGGGCGCGACGGTCATCACCGCCTCGGCGCTCCTGGACCTGCTCACGGCCGCCGAACTCGGCGGGCTGATCGCCCTTGGCGCCGCGACCGGGTGTCCTATGCTGCTCACGCTGTCTGTCGTGGGCCGCGTCGACCTGACCCCGGCGGATCCGCTGGATGCCCGCATGGCCGCCGCATTCGACGCCCACCAACGCCGCCCGACGACCCGGGGGCCCCTCCTCGGCCCGGACGCGGTCGCCTTCGCCGCCGACGGGTTCGGCCGCCGCGGGGCCGACGTGCTCGTGCGGCCCAGCCCGTGGCGCCTCGGCGCCGCCCAGGCCGGGCTGGCCGCCGAGTGGCTCGCCGGGTGGGCCGGCGCCGCGGCCGAGCAGGACGCCGGGCTGGCCGCCGACGCCGCCGCGTACGCCCGCCGGCGCCTCGCCCAGGTCCGGGCCGGGGCGCTCGCCGTCACCGTGCACCACGCCGACCTGCTGGCCCTGCCGCGGCACCCGCCGCCCGGGCCGGGCGCAGTGCCGTGCTGAGCCGGGCCGCGTGGGGCCGGCTTCGGCTCGCGGGCGCCGCCGCCACGCTCGCGGTGGTGGTCTGGCGCGTGGGCGCCGGCCCGGTCCTCGACGGCCTGCGCACGGTCGACGCCGAGGCGCTGGCCGCCGCCGCCGGGCTCGGAGCGGTGACGACCGTCTGCTGCGCCTGGCGGTGGAGGCTCGTCGCCCGCGGCCTGGGCGTCGACCTGCCGCTGCCGGCCGCCGTCGCGGCGTACTACCGCTCCCTCTTCTTCAACGTCACGCTGCCCGGCGGCGTCGCGGGCGACGTGCACCGGGGGATCAGCCACGGTCGCGAGGTGAGCGACGTCGGCCTCGGCGTGCGCGCCGTGGCCTGGGAGCGAGGGGCAGGCCAGGCCGTGCAGGTCGCCCTCACCGTCGCCGTGCTGCTCGTCCTGCCGTCGCCCGTGCGGCCGGCGATGCCGCTGATCGCGATCGCGGTCCTCGCGGGCGTGGCCGGGTTCGGGCTGGCGGCCCGCGCCCGCCCGGCCGGCCGGTCCCGGTGGGCGCGGGCCCGGCGGGCGGTGCGCCGCGAGTTGCGCAACGGGCTGCTCGCCGGGCGGGCCTGGCTGGGGATCGTGCTCGCCTCGGCGCTTGTCGTCGCGGGCCACGCGGCCACGTTCCTGATCGCGGCGCACACCGCGGGCGCGACCGCGCCGCCGGCCACGATGCTGCCGCTCGCCCTGCTCGTGATGGCGGCGATGGCGCTGCCGAGCGTCGGCGGCTGGGGGCCGCGCGAGGGCGTGACGGCCTGGGCGTTCGGCGCCGCCGGCCTCGGCGCCGGCCGCGGCGTCGCCACCGCGGTCGTCTACGGCGTGCTGGTGTTCGTCGCCTGCCTGCCGGGCGCCGCGGTCCTCGCGGCGGCCTCGCTGCATCGCACGCGGGCGGCAGGGCGGCTCCGGCCGCGGACCCCGGCCCGGGTCGCGGCGCTCGCGCAGGCGGACGGACCCGCCGATGCCTGACCTGCCGTACACGCTGCTGAGCTGCAGCGTGTCGATCGACGGCTACATCGGTGACGCGACGGCGCGCCTGGCGCTCTCCAACGACGCCGACTTCGACCGGGTGGATGCGGAGCGGGCCTCCAGCGACGCGATCCTCGTCGGCGCCGGCACCGTGCGCGCCGACAACCCGCGCCTGCTCGTGCGCTCGCCCGCCCGCCGCGAGCAGCGCGCGGCCCGCGGGCTCCCGCCGACGCCGCGGAAGGTCACCGTGACCGCGCGGGCGCAGCTCGATCCGGGCGCCGACTTCTTCACCGCCGGCGACGCCGAGAAGCTTGTCTACTGCCCGGGCGCGACCGTTCCCGCGGCCCGCGCGCGGCTCGGGCGCGTGGCGACGGTCGTCGACGGCGGCCAGCCGGTGACGATGCGCGCGATCGCCGCGGACCTCGCCGCCCGCGGCGTGCAGCGGCTGATGGTGGAGGGCGGCGGGACGGTCCACACGCAGTTCCTGGCCGGCGACCTCGCCGACGAGCTCCAGCTCGTCGTCGCCCCCGTCCTCGTCGGCGACTCCCGGGCGCCGCGGTTCGTCCGCGACGGCCGCTTCCCCTGGCACGCCGGCCGGCGCGCGACGCTCGCCGAGGTCCGCCAGATCGGCGACGTAGCGCTGCTGCGCTACGCGCTCTCGCCGCGGTTTCGGGACGGATGATTCGGCGCAGCCGCAGTCAGCCGCCCGCCGCCCGCGACCCGAAGGCGCGCAGGAAGCGGTCGCGGAAGGCGCTCATCGGCCAGACCGGTGCCCCCGGGCTCGGCCGCAGGCCGTCCTCCCAGCGCCACCCGGCGACACGGCGCAGGACCGCGGGATCGCGGGCGATGATCGAGATCGGCACGTCGTGGCTGGCGCCCTCCCCCGTGACGATCGTCGCGGGCTGGTGGTCGCCGAGGACGACGAGCACGTCGTTGGCGTCGCCGTAGCGCCGCACGAACGAGATGAGCGCACTCAGCGAGTACTCGATCGAGCGGCCGTAGGCGGCGCGCACCCGGTCGGCATCGCTGAACAGCGCGGCCTGGTCGGACTCGTCCACGGGGACGCGGTGAAAGATCGAGCCGTCGCCGACGTCGTTCCAGCCGATCAGGCGAGGGATGCGGGTCCACGGCACGTGGCTCGAGACGAGGTCGACCTCCGCGAAGATCGGACGGCGAGCCGGCCGGGCGAGCTCGAGCCGCTGGAAGGCCGCGAGGACATACTGGTCAGGCATCGACGCGTAGAAGAACTGCGGCCCCCGGTACCCGACGTTGCGCCGGTCATAGACCGTGTCGTAGCGGTAGAACGACGACCCCTCCGGCCACGTCCGGTCGTTGGACGGCACGTCGTCGACGGTCCGCCAGCCGGCGCGCCTGAACGCCTGGCTGAGCGTGAAGCGGTCGCTGGAGACGAGCTGGTCGTAGCTGCGCTGGCTGTCGACCCAGACCCCCGACTGCAGCGTGGAATGCGCCAGCCAGCTGATGCCGCCGAAGGTCGGCGAGGTCAGGAACGCGGTGCGCGCCGAGAAGCCAGCGGCCCGCAGCTGCCGGGTGCCCCGGTCGAGGACCGCGTCGACGCGCCGGGACAGCGGGGAGTCCTGGACCGCGACCCGCCCGTAGCTCTCGACGAACACGAGCAGAACGTCCTTGCCGCGCAGAGCGGTGAGCAGCCGGACGCCCGGGGTGTCGCGGAAGCGGTCGTGGCGCAGCGCGCGGGCGAAGGCCTCGTGCCCCCGCAGCGCCGCCTGCACCGCGCGCACCTCGCCGGCCGCGAGGTCTGCGGCGCTGGTCGAGGCCACGGGCGCGCCCGCCGCCCGCAGGACCACCCACACGAGTGCGAGCCCGGCAACGGCGGCCAGCGCCCGTGGGCGGTGGTCCGCCGCGACGCGGGTCAGGCGCAGCACGGCCAGCGCCGGGAGGACGAGGAGGCCGATGGCGAGCACGGCCAGCAGCCCGACCACGAGATCCGCGCTCGTCCGGCCGATCGAGTCGCGCAGCGTCTCGATCCCGATCCCGGCGTAGCCCCAGTCGTCGACGGGGTTGAACGGGCGGTCGAAGGTTGCGAAGAACCCCATGTCGAGGACCTTCACGAGGACGAGCACGCCCAGCGCCGCCCCGGCGGCCCAGGCCAGGATGCGGCGCGGAGTGCCGGGCAGCACGAGGGCCACCGCGAGGACGATGAGGCCCTCGATCGGAAGCCGCACGAACGCCCCGAGGCTCACACGGCTCAGCTGGTCCGGGGCGACGAGCGCTGCCCAGACGAGCAGCAGCGCCAGGACCGTGAGCAGCGTGGCGATCCCCGCGGGCAGGCGCGGCCGGCCCGAACTGGCCGCACCGCCAGCGGCGCCGACGGACGCCGCTTCGGGCGCGTCGGCGCACTGCGCGTGGCGGCGCGTCCACAGCCACCACACGTCGCGGCCGAAGGACTCGGCAAGCATCGCCAGCGCGACGACGAGCGCGGCCTGGGTCGCCGCCGGGGGCAGGACGCCAGCGGCGGCCACGGTGAGCACGGCGCCCTGCGTGGCGGCGACCACCTTGCGCCACCGGCGCGGAGGCAGCGGTGCGCGCAGCCACGGCACCAGCCATCCCGCCGCGAGGAACACATAGCGGGCCGCACCGATCGCGAGCACCCACGCCCCCGCCGAGCGGGCGACGTCGACGCTCAGCACGAGGATCAGGAAGGCGTCGACCTCGCCGTCGAAGCGCGCGCCCAACGCCGTTGCGGTGGCGGTGCGCCGCGCGACCCAGCCGTCGAGCGCGTCGAGTGCGAGCGCGACCGCCGCCAGCGACACGAGCAGCGCGACGTGCTCGCCGTGCGCGAACGAGTCGGCGACCAGCGCGGCGACGCCGACCGCAAGCGTCGCCCGGGCGATCGTCACCCACGAGGCCGGGCCGAGCCGGTCGCTGCGGCGGCGCCGGAGGCTCCAGGCCAGCGTCGCGTCGACGGCCAGGGCACAGGCGAGCCCGACGGCCCAGCCGGCCACGCCGAGACCCACGGCCCCCGCGATGGCGGCGAGAAGGAGCATCTGGGCGGCCAGCCCGGCGGCGGGACCAGCCTGACTCGCGCGCACCGTGCCTCCGGATAGGTAGTACGTTGGATTCGAAGCCGACTACGCTCGCGCCGACCGTTCGGTTCGACGTGTGCGGCCAGACGGAGAGGCCGATGACCGCCTGCCGCGCGCCTGGGGAGCAGCCATGAAACAGGACGACCGCGCTCCGTTCGTCCAGGCCCTGCAACGAGCGCGCGTCGCAGCGTACGCCCCCGGCGAGTTCGCCGGGCAGGAGAGCTTCATGGGCGCCGCGGAGATCCTGGCCCTGGCACGCCGGGCCGGTGTCGCGCCCGGGGTCTCGGTCCTGGACCTGTGCTGCGGGATCGCGGGCCCGGGAGTGCTCATCGCCCACGAGCTGGGCTGCACGTACCTGGGAGTGGACGCGAGTGCGAGCGCCATCGCCATCGCGCGCGAGCGTGCCCGCGGCCTGCGCTGCCGCTTCGCGGTGGCGCAGATCCCGCAGCTTCCGCCCGGCCGGTTCGACGTCGTGTTCCTGCTCGAGACGATGCTCGCGTTCCCGGACAAGGACTCCCTGGCCCGCGAGGTCGCCCGGGCGCTCCCGCCCGGCGGGCGGTTCGCGTGCACCGTCGAGGCGGGCCAGCCGCTCACGCACGCCGAGCGCGAGGCGATGCCCGATGCCGACACGGTCTGGCTCACGCCGCTGCCCGACCTGCTGGCGGGCCTGGAGCGGGCCGGGCTCGCGGTCCGCTGGCAGGAGGACTGCAGCCGGGCCCACCTGGCGGCGGCGGAATCGCTGGCCGCCGCGTTCGCTGCCGATGCCGTGGCGATCGCGGCGCTCATTGGGGACCAGGCGCTCGAGGAGCTGCTGGCCGCCCACCGGCTCTGGATCGGCTGGCTCCGGAGCGGGCGCGTGCGGAAGGTCGCTGTGGTCGCGGAGAAGACCGCCGCCTCATGAGCTCCGGGGAGCCGCCTCGGTTCCTCCGCGCAGTTCATGCACTCGCGTGCTGTTCCTTCACGCGATCGCCTTCAGGCTCTCCGGCATGCAACCAACCACCCAAGAACCCATCCACGTCACCGTCCCGGGCAGCCCCTCCGATCCGCGCTCCCCGGACACGAAACAGCCGGGAGTCGTGATTCACCACGCTGCCTAGCTTCATCCCGACGATTTCACCGTGGTCGACGGCTTCCCCGTGACGTCGGTGGCCCGAACGCTCGTCGACTTGGCCGAGGTCGAGACGCGCGAGGGGCTCGTCGCGGCCTTCGCACGCGCCGGCGCGCTCGGGCTCCTCGACATGGCGGCGGTGGAGGCGTCCTTCGCCCGGGCCGAGTGGCGCCCGTCGCTGCAGATGCTGCGCGAGGTCATGGACACGTTTTCACCGTGAGCAACGGTGCGCTGCGAGATAAGCATCATTGCTGCCATAATGCCTGCATGAGCGTCGCGATCACCGTTCGAAACGTGCCCGACGAAGTGCGCGATGAGCTTGCGGCCCGGGCCGCCCGGGCTGGCAAGTCCCTCCAGGAGTACGTGCGCGGAATGCTGATCGAGACGGCGGCGCGGCCGCCGGTCGAGGACGTCATCGCGCGCGCCCGCGCGCGAATCGCCGCGACCGGCGCATGGGTCGAGGCCGAGTCCATCCTCGCCGCGCGCGACGCCGACCGGCGTTGAGCCGCCGAGTCGTCTGCGACGCATCGGCACTCGTCGCTGTGCTGGTCGACGGCGGCCCGGGCGGGCGCTGGGCTGCCCAGGAACTCTCGGGGGTCGACCTCGCAGCACCCAGCCTGCTCGCGTTCGAGTCGGCCAACATCGTCCGCCGTCACGAGATCGCCGGCCTCATCAGCAGCGACCAGGCAGCGCAGGCGCACGCCGATCTGCTCGACTTGGCCATCGAGTACTGGCCGTATGACGTGCTGGCGGGCCGGGCCTGGGAGCTGCGGCGCAACCTGTCCAGCTACGACGCCAGCTACGTCGCACTCGCCGAGCTCACCGGCGCAACCCTCGTGACTCTCGACCATCGCATCGCGGGAGCCCCGGGCCTGCGGTGCCCGACCGCTGCGCCGCCCGCGTGACCCCCGCGGCCTGGGGCCCCGGCAGCCGGGCGCGACCGCGACCATCGGCCGTCAGGACCGGCGGCGGGCCGCCTTCTGCTCGCCGCCCCGCCCCGCCGCGCGCCCCAGCCGGTCCGCCATCGTCCTGAGCTGGGCGATGACCTCCGGCGGGCCGTCGACGTCGACCTCGGCACCGATCATGGCGATCCGGATGGCGAGCCACCCGGGGTCGTCGTCGGAGGCGAGGTACTCGCAGCGGTGCTCGTCGATCGGCGTCAGCGCGCCCGCGAGGTGCGGCAGCCGGGCGGCGAGCGCCTCGGCGGAGGCGTGCACCGTCACCCGCGCCTCGTAGCGGCTCCAGGCCCCCGCGATGCTCTCCTGCACGAACGCCGCCGGGTCGGCTGCCGGCAGCTCCCGCCCGGTGAAGCGCATGCCGGTCGCGGCCGGCCGGTCGACGCGGTCGGCGCGAAACGTCCGCCAGTCCTCGCGCCCGCGGTCCCAGGCGACCACGTACCAGCGCCGGCCGAGGTTCACCAGCGCGTGCGGCTCGACCTCCCGGCGTGTGCGCGTGCCGTCGCGGCTGCGGTAGCCGAACCGCACGCGCTCGCGGTCGCGGCACGCCGCGGCGAACACCGTCAGGTGCTGGGGATCGACGGTCGGGCCGGGTGGCGCCGCCGCCACCGTCGCCGACCCGAGGGCCGCGACCCGCCGGCGCAGATGGGCCGGGAGGACCTGCTCGAGCTTCACGAGCGCGCGAACCGAGGTCTCCTCGATCCCGGTCACCGACGCCCGCGCGGCCGTGCGCAGCCCGACGGCGATCGCGATCGCCTCCTCCTCGTCCAGCAGGAGCGGCGGCATCGCGGTGCCGGCCCGCAGCGTGTAGCCGCCGGCCGGTCCCGTGAGCGAGTCGACGGGGTAGCCCAGGCCGCGCAGGCGCGCGACGTCGCGGCGGACCGTCCGCTCGGAGACCTCCAGGCGTCCGGCCAGCTCCCCGCCGGGCCAGTCGCGCCGGGCCTGGAGCAGCGCCAGGAGGCTCAGGAGCCGGCTCGAGGTCTCGCTCATGCCCTCGCGATGGTCGCGGCCATTGAGGACAGATACTGGCCTAAATGGTCCGTACGGTCCCTCTGGTCAACGATCGGAAGGAGCACCATGAGCGAGCAGGATCGCTACATCGCCGGCGTGCCGTGCTGGGTCGACACGGCCCAGCCCGACCCGAAAGCCGCAGCCGAGTTCTACGGCGGGCTGTTCGGGTGGGAGTTCGAGGACGTGATGCCCGCCGGCTCGCCGGTGCCGTACCTGATGGCCCGCCTTCCCGGCGGGGACGTCGGCGCCATCGCCGGCCAGCCGCCCGGCACGGCGGGACCGGCGGCCTGGAACACCTACGTGTGGGTGCAGGACGCCGACGAGACCGCCGCGAAGGTCCGGGCGGCGGGCGGATCGGTGCAGATGGACCCCGACGCCGCGAGCGACGCCGGCCGCATGGCGGTGTTCGCCGATCCCGAGGGCGCGGCATTCTCGGTGTGGGAGCCGCGGCGGCACCGCGGCGCCGCCGTCGTCAACGAACCCGGGTCGGTGAACTTCAACGACCTCAGCGTTCGCGACGTCGCCGCCGCCCGGGCCTTCTACGGCGCCGTGTTCGGGTGGGAGACGCTCGACCTCGGCGGCGGCCAGATGTGGACGCTGCCCGGCTACGGGGATTTCCTCGAGCGCCGGACTCCGGGGATGCGGGCGAACATGGCGCAGATGGGCGCCCCCGAGCGCTTCGAGGATGTGGTCGCGAGCCTCGTCGCGATCCCGGCAGACCAGGCGGACACGCCCGCGCACTGGGGCGTGACCTTCGCCGTCGCGGACGCCGACGCGACCGCTGCGCGGGCTGCCGAGCTCGGCGGCCGGATCCTCGCGGCGCCGTTCGACGCGCCGTGGGTGCGGATGGCGGTCATCGCCGACCCGCAGGGCGCGACGTTCACCGCGAACCAGTTCGTGCCCGAGAACAAGGACTTGGCGGCCGACGCCAGCGCCGGCGCGGCGGCCTAGGCGAACGGCTGGGTCCGTCCGCCGGGGAGCGCGCCTGCGGGCGCGCTCCCCCGGGCCGTCTCCGGCCGGCGCCGCGCCCGTGCCAGCCATGCCTTGCGCAAGTGTATGCTTGCGCGCGATGCCCGATGCCTTCCAAGCCCTGGCCGAGCCGCGGCGGCGCGAAGTGCTCAGGCTCGTGGCCGACCGGGAGCGCACGGCCGGCGAGATCGCCGAGCGGTTCGACGTGACCCGGCAGGCGGTGTCGCAGCACCTGCGCGTCCTGCTCGACGCCGGCCTGCTCGAGGAGCGCCGGGACGGGAGCCGCCGCTGGTACCGCGCCCGCGCCGAGGGCCTCGAGGACGTGCGCGAGTACCTTGACGGCATGTGGCCTGCCGCCCTGGCGCGCCTCGGCGTGGCGGCTGAGCGCGAGCACGCATCCGGGAGGGCCGATGCCGGCCGAAACTGAGCCGCTCCGCCACGAGGTGCGCATCGCCGCCCCGCCGGAGGTCGTCTTCCCGTTCTTCACCGACCCCGCGCGCATGGTGCGGTGGATGGGCATCTCGGCGCTGCTGGACCCGCGCCCCGGCGGCGCGCTGCGGATCGACGTGGCCGGCCGCAACGTCGCCGTCGGCGAGTACACGGTTGTCGAGCCGCCCAGCCGGGTTGAGTTCACCTGGGGCTTCGACGGCGACGAAGCGCCGGTGGCCGCCGGGTCGACGCGCGTCGAGGTGACGCTCGAGCCCGACGGCGGCGGAACGCTGCTGACGCTCTGGCACTACGGCCTGACCGGCGAGGAGCGCGCCGGCCACGACGACGGCTGGACCCACTACCTGGGCCGGCTGACCCCCGCCGCCGTCGGCGAGGACCCCGGCCCTGATTCCTGGATCACCGCGGCCTGACCCGGTCGCGACCGCAGACCAACCCCCGAGGAGGACGCCATGCCCGACTACACCGTCAAGGCCTTCGAAGAGATGGAGCCGATCCTGGGCGGGTTCTTCCTGCGCGCCCGCGCGTCACTGGGCGCGACCTCGTTCGGCATGCAGGTGCTGCAGATGCCGCCCGGCGGCGGCGACTTCTACCCCAACCACGACCACGCCGACTCGGGCCAGGAGGAGGTCTACGTCGTGCTGTCCGGCGAGGCGGACTTCGAGATCGAGGGCGTCGACGAGCCGATCCACGCCGGGCCGGAGACCGCCATCCGCGTCGGCGCCGCAACGCACCGCAAGATTCACCCCGGGCCCGAGGGCGTGCGGATCCTCGCCCTGGGCGGCGTGCCCGGCGGGGTCTACTCCGCCCCGGCCTACACCGAGCTGGGCGGCCCCGACCCGGCGCCGGATCCGGCCAGGATCATCTGAACGGCGCGGCCGGCGAGCGGCGGCGCAGGCTCAGGCCGTGACGTGGGCGCTGTCGCCGCCGGTCGCGGCGAACGACGTGCCGCTGACCATGCGCGCGGCGTCCGAGGCGAGGAAGACGACCAGCGGCACGACGTCGGCGGGCTCGACCCACGGCACGCCGAGCGGCGTCTTGGCCTTCAGCATGGCCATCGCCGTCTCCTCGTCGCGCTGCGGGTCGCCGCTCGGCTCGCGCCCGCCGTCGCTGATGGCCTGGGCGTAGCGGTCCTCGTGGCGGGTGAGGGCGGTGTCGACGAGCCCCGGGATCACCGCGTTGACGGTCACGCCGTGCGGGCCGAGCTCCAGCGCCGCGGACTTCACCAGGCCGAGGATCCCCCACTTCGAGGCCGAGTAGGCGGCGCCGAACTTCGTGCCGTGCTGCCCCTGCGTCGAGGAGGTCGCAATGATCCGCCCGCCGCCGCGGCGCACGATCGCCGGCGCGAAGGCGCGCAGGGCGTTGGCGGTGCCGGTGAGGTTGACGTCGATCTGGTCGTGCCAGTCGGGGTCCTCCATCTCCAGCAGCGGCTTGAAGGCCTGGATGCCGGCGTTGGCGAACAGGATGTCGATGCCGCCCCACTCGCGCTCGACGGCGTCGGCCGCGGCGCGCAGGGCGCCGAGGTCGCGCTGGTCGGCCGTGAGCGCCATCCAGCGCCGCCCCGTGGCCGCGACCTGGCGCCCGGTCTCCTTCAGGTCGGCCGGGGTGGCCGGCGCGAAGTCCAGGATCGGGCTGACCTCGGCGGCGATGTCGAGGCCGGCCACGTCGGCGCCGGCCGCCGCGAGCGCGACGGCGGCCGCGCGGCCGATGCCCCGGGCGGCCCCGGTCACGACGGCGACACGGCCCTCGAGCTCGCTCATCGCCGGCAGCTCATCTCGCCGATGGGGTGAGAGGCACCATCCGGGCGAGTATCGCAGCGCCGATCAGCTGCCGCCACCGGCCGCCACGTGGATCGTGGCCCGGACCTCGTCGCCGGGGGCGAGCCGCTCGCGCGCCCGAATGGCGGCCTTGACCGGCAGGAGGTAGCTCGCGGACTTCGCGTCGGGGAACAGCGATGTCCGCCACGAGCTCGCGCCGATGGTGACGCACACCGGCACGGAGCCGAAGGCCCGCGGGGCATCGCGCGCACGGTGGCCGCCGCGCTCGAGCTGGCGCGCCGGGACGCGGCCGACCAGCTCGACCCGCGCGCCCGGTGCCGCCACGGTTCGGTACGTCGAAAGGCGGATCAGCTCGTCGACGCGGTACGCCACCGCCCCGTCAGGTCCGACCGCGAGCGCCGTGAGCACTCCGGTGAGCGGCAGCCGACGGACGGTCCGGCGCGCCAGATCGGCGATCCGCAGGACGGGGTGCGGCGCGTCGGCGCAGCCGTACTCGTAGATGCAGCCGTTCGCGCCCTCGACCAGGCCGACCGCCGCGACCGTCCCGCCGACGGCGGCCGCGGTGAGCGCCGAGCGGGCGCCGCCGCTCGTGCTCGTGCCGTTGCGGAACGCCGTGCCGAGCCGCAACGCCCGGCGGGAGCCACGCCGGCACGCCCACAGCTCGGTGCGGCTGCCGGCGGCGCGCTTGACGAGCAGGACCTGCGGCCCGGTCGCGAGCGGCACGCCGCCCGCGACGCAGCGCGACGCCGGCGACGCGGCGCTGGCGGCAGCCGCGGCGAGGACCGCTGCGCTCGCGAGTCCGGCGGCTGCCGCCGCGGAGCGCCCACGAACGAGCCGGCGGCGGGCGGGGCGGGGCATGTCGCGCGCGGCGGGCATCGGGAGCCGCCGAGCGTAGCGTCGCGGCCGTGCCGCCGCCGCAGGCGCGATGCTCCCGGACATGAGCCCGCTCGACATCGGCCTGCTGTGCGTCCCGGGGTCGGTGGCCGGGGCCGTGGAGGAGGCGCGCCGCGCCCAGGAGCGCGGGTTTGCGCTGTTCGGAGTCGCCGACAGCCAGTCGGTCTACCGCGAGATGTACACGACGCTCGCGACCGCCGCGGGCGCGACCGAGACCATTCGGCTCGGGGCGACGGTGACGAATCCGCTCACGCGCCATCCGGCGGTCGCGGCCTCGGCGCTGGCCACGCTGGAGGAGCTGGCGCCTGGACGCGTGCTCGCGGCGATCGGGTCAGGCGACAGCGCGATCCTGAACCTCGGGCTTCGGCCGGCCCGCCTGGCGGACACGGCCGCCTACGTCACGGCGCTGCGGGAGCTCACCGCCCGCGGGGCGGCGACGTGGCGCGACACGACGCTCACGATGAGCTGGTCGCAGCGGGCCGTGCCGATCTGGATGGCCGCCGAAGGGCCCCGGACGCTCGCGACCGCCGGGCAGATCGCCGACGGCGTGATGATCAACCCGGGCCTGCGCGCGCCCGAGCTCGAAGGCGCGCTCGCCCGCGTCAAGGCCGGAGCCGAGTCGGCCGGGCGCACGCTGGACGATCTCGAGGTCTGGGTGCTCGCGCGCGTGAACGTCACCGACGACGTCGAGGCCGGGATCGACGAGATCAAGATGGAGCTCGCCTCGAATGCCAACCACGCCTTCCGCTTCACCTTCGAGGGCAAGGACGTCCCGGCCGATCTGCAGGACGCGATCCGCCGCGTGCAGAGCACGTATGACCCTCGCTTCCACGAGCAGGCCGGGGGTCCGAACGCCGCGCTGATGCAGGACCCGAAGCTCCTGCACTACCTCGCCAGCCGGTTCGCCCTGGTCGGGCCGCCGGAGGCGATTGCCGCCCGGCTGCGGGAGATCGCGGCGACCGGCATCCGCGGAGTCCTCTTCACCGGCTTCGGCGTGCCGGACCGCCCCGCCCTGATCGACGCGCTCGGGGCTGCCCGCGCGTCGGCGGCCCGCTGACCCGGGGCACCGCCGTCCGGCTCAGCTCCGCGGCGCGTAGCGGTGGTGCAGGTCCAGCAGGTTCCCGTCCGGGTCCTTGAACAGCGCCTGGTGGCAGACGCCGGAGTCGATCGTCTCCCCGCGGAACTCGACGCCGCGCGACTCGAGCTGCTCCCGCGCCGCCGCCACGTCGTCGACCCGAAGCGCGATCGGCACGCACTGAGGCCGGAACTCGATTCCGAGCGGCTCGCAGGCCATGAGCGCGATCGTCACCGTGCCGGTCTCGTACTCGGCGCCGACCGGCTCGTGCCCCGGCCGCTGCCACATGCTCGAGCGCGGCAGGCCGAGGACGTCGCCGTAGAACTCCATCGCCGCGTCGAGGTCCTGCGTGGGGACGGACACGAAGTCGACACCGGTGACGAGCGGGCTCATGCGGAGCTCCTTGGGGGGGGAAGCGGGAGGTCGAGGGCAGACGGCCCGCCGGAGTCTGCCAAGCCACGCCGGATTCCGCCCAGCGCGTGCGCTCCGGAAGCCGGTGCCGTAGAACTCCGGAGCATGGCCGACGCCACGACCGTCGATGCCGGCGGGCGCGAGCTGCGCGTCTCGAACCCGGACCGCGTGATCTTCCCGCCGACCGAGCGCTCGGCCGCGGTCACCAAGCTCGACGTCGTGAACTACTACCTCGCCGTCGCGGGCGGGATCATGCGCGCGCTGGACCGCCGGCCGACGACGCTGGAGCGCTGGCCCAAGGGCGTGCACCCGGGGATCGTGCTCTCGACGCGGGAGAAGGGCGGCGGCGACGCGTTCTTCCAGAAGCGCATCCCGCGCGGCGCGCCCGACTACGTGCAGACCGCGCGGATCGAGTTCCCGTCCGGGCGGCACGCCGACGAGATCTGCCCGACCGAGGTGGCGGTCGTCGGCTGGGCGGCCCAGATGGGGACGATCACCTTCCACCCGTGGCCGGTGCGCCGCGACGACGTGGACCACCCGGACGAGCTGCGCCTGGACCTCGACCCGCAGCCCGGCACCGATTTCGACGACGCGGTGCGCGTCGCCGGCGAGGCGCGTGCGCTCCTGGAGGAGCTCGGGTATGCGGGGTTCCCGAAGACCTCGGGCGGCCGGGGCATCCACATCTACGTCCGGATCGAGCCGCGCTGGACCTTCACCGACGTCCGCCACGCCGCCATCGCCTTCGGGCGCGAGCTCGAGCGGCGGATGCCCGGCCAGGTGACGACGAACTGGTGGAAGGAGGAGCGCGGCGAGCGCATCTTCGTCGACTACAACCAGAACGCCCGCGACCGCACGATCGCCTCGGCCTACAGCGTCCGGCCGAAGCCCGGCGCGCCGGTGTCGGCGCCGCTCGCCTGGGACGAGCTGCCCGGCGCCGCCCCGGAGGACTTCACGGTCGCGACGATGCCGGCGCGGTTTGCGCAGGTCGGCGACCGCCACGCGGCGATCGACGAGGTGTCCCACTCCCTGCAGCCGCTCCTGGAGATGTACGAGCGCGACGAGGCGCAAGGGCGCGGCGACATGCCCTACCCGCCCGACTACCCGAAGATGCCCGGCGAGCCCAAGCGCGTCCAGCCCTCGCGCGACCGCGACCGGCCGCGCTGAGGCCGGACGGGTCGGTCCCGGAACGCGGGCCCGCGGCGGGCCCGCGTAGGATCCACGCCATGGCACTCCCCGACCTCGGCAGCCCGTCCAGCTGGCGGGCAGCGAGCCCCGGCCTGCCGGTCCACGCGTCCGGCGGCGAGCGGGCCGGGACCCTCCGGCACGTCCTCGCGGTCGACGACGAGGACATCCTCGAAGGCCTGATCGTCGATTCCTCGCTCGGGGACGGCGGGGCGCGCTTCGTCGACGAGGCCGACGTGGACGAGTTCTTCGACCGCGGCGTCCTGCTGCGCCTCGACGCCGCCGCCTGCGCGGCCCTGCACCGTCCGACCGCCGAGCCAGCTGCGATCCAGGCGCGCGGCGACGAGCCGCCGCCCGCCCGCCTGCACGCCAAGCTGCAGCGGGCCTGGGACGTCCTCTCCGGAAACGGCTGAGCGGGCGCGCCGGGCCGCGGCGGCGCGGATCAGGCTTCGGCCGCGTACTCGTCGTGGCGGCGGACCCAGTACTGCGGCGCGTGCCCCTCCTCGCCGCGCCCCTTCGGGACGAGGTCGAGGTAGTGGTAGGCCGTATTGAGCATGTCCAGCCCGCGGGCGTACGTGGAGTAGGCGCGGAGGACACGGCCCTCGTCGTCGCGCACGAACACGCTGATGCCCTCCCGGTTGGCCATGCCCGGCGCCAGCGTGCCGAAGTTGTAGACCGGCAGCTCGCGCTCGTCCGCCGGGAACGAGACCCCGAAATCGTGGTTGAACTCGTTCTCGTACGAGGAGAGCCACGTGAACGTCCAGCCCATCCGCTGCCGGTAGCGCTCGATCTTGTCGATCTGCGCCCGCGAGATCGCGACCATCGACACGTCGCGTGCGTTGAGGTGCACGACCAGGGGGTCGAAGTTGTCGGCCCAGAACGAGCAGTGCCGGCACGCCGCGTCCCACGCGTCCGCGGGGTCGAACATGAAGTGGTAGACGATGAGCTGGCTGCGCCCGTCGAACAGGTCTGCGAGCGTCACCGGGCCGTCCGGGCCCGCGAACACGTACGGCGTCTCGACGAGCTCCCACGGGAGCGCCCGGCGCGCGCGGCTGAGCTCGTCGCGGAGCCGGGTGAACTCCTTCTCCCGGGCCAGGAGCGCCTGGCGCGCCGCCAGCCACTCGTCGTGGCCGACCACGTCATGCTGGTTCATCGAGTCCCCTCCTCAGCAGGGTGAGCCTTCCGGGCCAGCCGTCGCTGAGCCGGTCGGCAATGGCAGGATCGATCTCGCCCCGGTGAGTCAGGAGCAGTCGCGTTCCTCCGGCGACGGGAGCCAGGTCGAACGTGACGGTCGTCGGCGCGGTGTCCGGCTCGGGCGCCCACGCCCACACCATCCGGCGAGGCGGGTCGAGCTCGAGCACGCGCGCCTCGATCCAGCCGCTCGGCGAGAGGTGCTGCGTCTTGAGGCGAAACTGCACGCCGACCTCGGCGCGGAACCCCGGGGCGGCCATGAGCCACTCGGAGATCGCCTGCACATCGGTGAGCCGCTGCCAGACGTCCTCGATCGGGTGCGGCAGGAACTCGTCGAGGGCGACGTCGAGGTTCACCGCTCGAGGCTCCGCCGCAGCCCGGCGAGCCGCTCGCCCCAGAAGCGCTCGTAGTCCGCGGTCCAGTCGTGCACGGCCCGCAACGGGGCGGCCTCGAGGCGGTAGATGCGCTGGCGCCCTTCCGGCCGGCATCCGACGACCCCCGCCCCCAGCAGGACGCCGAGGTGGTGCGAGACGAGGGGGTAGGAGCGGCCGGTCGCTTCGACCAGCTCGCCCACGGGGCGCTCGCCTTCCCTCAGCCGATCGAGGATCGCCCGCCGGCTGCTCTCGGCGATCGCGTGAAAGGCATCCGTGGTGGCGACGGTGCGCGGCATGGCCGTGCCATTATTTCTATGACCGTTGAAATGTCAAGGCCCGAGATGGCGACGCGCCCCCGCTGTCGATTTCGGCCGGCTCATCCGTTGACGGAGTGAAGGCCTGCCGATAACGCCGGCCCATCCGCCAACCGAAGGAGCCCAGCTCATGCCCCATCCCGTGATTCACGTGGAGATCCGATCCGGGGACCCGGATGCAACCCGCGCGTTCTTTGCCGACCTCCTGGACTGGCAGGTCGCGTCCGAGGGCGCGATTCCCGGCTACACGTTCATCGACACCGGCGTTCCGGGCGGACCGGCCACGGCGATCGGGCCGCGCCAGGGCGCCGAGGACGAAGTGCTCTTCTTCGTCGCCGTCGCCGACGTGGCCGAGACGCTGCGCAGGGCCGAGGAGCTCGGAGGCACGATCATCCAGCCCGCCCAGGAGGTCCCCGACGTGACGTTCGGCGTCTTCGCCGACCCGCAGGGGCACAAGGTCGGCGTGGCCGCCAGCTGACGCGCTGGCGCCGGCGCCCATGCCGGGCGCCGGCGCCTGGTGGCACTAGGATCCGCCCATGGCCTACTCCGAAGCGCTGGCTGTCCGGGTCCGCGAGGCGCTCGGTCCTCGCGACGGCGTCCGCGAGCAGGCGATGTTCGGCGGCGTCGCGTGGATGCTGAACGGGAACATGGCCTGCGGCGTGATGGGCGACGGGCTGATGGTCCGCCTCGCCCGCGAGGACGCCGAGGCCGCGCTGGCCGAGCCGCACGTCGGGCCGATGGAGATGACCGGCACGCGCATGCGGAGCTTCGTCGTCGTGAACGCCGACGGGATCGCCGACGACCGCGAGCTCGCCCGCTGGGTGGATGCGGGCGCCGCGTTCGCCAGCTCACTGCCGGCGAAGTAGGCCGGCGCACGCGCTCCGGCGGCGTGGTTGAATCTCGCCCTCACCTCCGGCGGCGCGGGCACCGGGGTGCGAACTACCGTGCGATTCGTCACCCGCCTGGAGGACGCCATGCCCGCTCGCTTGAAGAACCCGGCCCGCGTCACGGCCCTGACGGCAGCCGCCGCTGCGCTGGCCGCCGTGGCCGCAGCGCCCGCCGCGGCGGCGGCGATCCCCCAGACGACCTGCTTCTGGACGAATCGGGGCGCGTCGAAGTTCGACACCGACCCGGCCAAGAACTACGCCTTCCCCGACACGGGCGCCGTCTACTGGAGCGCCAAGGTGACGATGCCGCCCGGCTCCAAGATCGTGCTCCGCGGCAAGTTCGCCCACGCCCGCTACCAGTCGCTCAACAGCTACGACGGCGCCACGAACGCCCCGACGGACGCCCTGAACGACGTGAGCACGAAGCCCGACGCCGGGTCGACCAACCCGTTCCTGCCCGGAGCGCGCCGCGACGCCGCGAAGCGCTCCTACACGGCGACGTTGCTCAACGAGCCCGCGCCGGCCGTGCGGGCCCGCAATACCCTCTACGCGGGCGTTGCCGGCCAGGCGGCCCAGCAGATCATCTACCGGGTCTACGTGCCGGACTCGTTCGCCAGGGCCGAGCTGACCGGCGGCGTCGGGCTGCCGAAGCCGGAACTGCACCTGGCCGACGGATCGGTGCTGACGGGGCAGGCCGCCTGCACCGCGCTGCAGGCGCAGCGGGGTCCGCTCGGGCTCACGCGCCTGTCGCCGGCGCTCTACGCGTCGCTGCGCGGCCAGCCGGGCAAGCCGGCGACCTTCCCGGCCGATCCCGTGCCGACCTTCCGCGCCTTCTACAACATCGGGTTCTCGATCGCCTGCTCCTACCAGGGCGCCTGCGGGGGCAGCCCGAACCGCATCGGCGGCCAGTACTCGAACATCGACAACCAGTACGTGTCGGCCTACGTCAGCCGCGGCTTCCCGAAGGGCCCGGTGCTCGTGCTGCGGGGGAAGCTCCCGACGACGCCGGCCACCGGAAGCGGAGTGAAGCGCATGGGCCGCGGCCAGCTGCGCTACTGGTCGATCTGCCAGAACGAATCGCTGTTCACCACGCGAGGCGCCGGCTGCGTCTTTGACTCGGAGATTCCGCTCGGCAAGGGCCGGACCTACACGATCGTCACGAGCGCCCGCGCCGACCGGCCGCGGAACGCGACGGCGAAGTGCGGCGTGGCCTACCTCCCCTGGCCGGCCGCCGGCGACGGCGCCGGCCACCCGAAGGACGGCCTGCTGATCGTCCGCAACATGCTGCCGGCCAGCAGCTTCGGCCAGGCGATCCAGCGCACCGCCACGCCCGGCGACGAGGCCCGGGTGATGGGCCCGTATCTCCCGCGCGGCACCTACACAACCAAGGCTGCGTTCGAGAAGCGCGGCTGCTGAGCCGGGCGCGGAGCCGCACCAGGCGCCGGCGCGCTGATCGATCTCGGCCGCCGGGGCTCAGGCCGGCGCTGCCACGGGCCAGGCCACGTCCTCGCCGGCGCCGACGACCTGGACCGTGAGGCCGAGGCGCGCACCCTCGGCGGCGAACGCCCCGGCCGGGTCGTCGACCTGGGCGTAGGCGGGCGGGTGGTGGATCGCGCCGTAGTGGATCGGCACGGCCACGCGGGCCCCAAGGAGGTGCGCCGCGACCGCGGCCTCGCGCGGGCCCATGGCCACCGCGAGCGGGCTCGGGGGCTGGCGGTGGGGCAGGTCGCAGACCGGCCCGTTGACCGGCAGGAAGGCGATGTCGATCGGCCCCAGCCGCATCGCGATCGGCCACCAGGCGCCGTGGAACATGGTGTCCCCGGCGTGGAGCACCCGGCGCCCGTCCGCCTCGACGACCCAGGACACCTGCGGATCGCCAAAGCCGTCGACAGCGGGAACCGCGGTGACCGTGAACGGCCCGATCGCGCGGCGGTCCCACGGGGCGACCGCCTCGGCGGCGAGCCCGTGTTCCGCGAAGCCCGCCTCGGCCGCGAAGGTGCCGGCGACCTCGAGGCCCGCGCCCGCCGAGGCCGCCGGGCGCAGGACCGGTGCGGCCGGCGCGGGGCCGAGCGCGCGGGCCAGGGCCGCCGGATCCGCGTGGTCGCTGTGGAGGTGCGTGACGAGCGCGCCGTCGAGCGGCCGGCCCGGCGGGGGCAGGGGCTCGTGCGCCTCGCCCACGAACGGCCGCAGCGGGCCCATGTCCTCGAAGAGGTCGATCGCGATCGTCGTGGTGTCGCTGGTGAGTTCCAGCCCGGCCCAGCCCAGCCGTCGAATGTGCATGGCCGGGAGCCTATAGCAACCAGTTGGTTGCTAACAAGCGCGCGGTCGGTTCCTATCGCTACGCTTGGGCCATGAGCCCCCGCCGCAGCGCCGCCGATGCCGCGCACACCCGGGCCGCGATCGTCGGCCGCGCCGTGGCGATCAGCTCTGCCGAGGGCCTCGGCAGCCTGAGCTTCGGCCACGTCGCCGCTGGCCTTCCGCTGACGAAGTCGGGCGTCGTCCGGCACTTCCCCACGAAGGAGGACCTCCAGCTCGCGGCGCTCGCCGAGGCTCGCCGGCAGTTCCTGGCCGACGTGTGGGGGCCCGGCGCCCGCCGGCCGCCCGGCCTCGAGCGCCTGAAGGCCGTCATGGACGCGTGGATTCGCTACCTCGTGCGCTGCCCGCTTCCGGGCGGCTGTGTCCTGACCGCCGCGTCATCGGAGTTCGACGGCCGCCCCGGGCCGGTTCGCGACGCCGTGCTGGCCGACGAGGCCCGGCTGTCAGCCGCGCTCGAGCGCGAGATCGACATCGCCGTGCGGTCCGGGGAGCTTCCCGCCGGCACCGATGCCGCCCAGCTCGCGTTCGAGCTGCGGGGCGTCGCCCTGGCGGTCAACCAGGCGGTGCAGCTGCGGGGTGACGCGAGGGCGGCCGCCCGCGGCCGGCGCGCGGTCCGGCGCCTGCTCGGCTGAGCGGCAGGTCCCGCTACGCCGCGGCGCGGAAGTGCTCGGCGACCCGCGCCTGAACCGCCCGCGCCTCCGGGTGCGCGAACAGGCACAGGTGTGTCCCGCGGTCCATCGCGATCCGCTCGACGCTCGAAAGGCGGGCCTCGGCGTAGTCGCTGTACTCCGGGGCGACGTCGACATCGGCCGTGCCGTGGACGAGCAGCGCCGGGGCGCTGATGCGCTCGAGCTCGAGCGACTCGATCGCGGCGAACGCCGCGTAGTCGGCGTCCATCCCGGCCTGCCGGTGCGCGTGGTCTCCGACCACCCGCGTCATCGTCAGCACGAGGTCGCGCTGGTCGGGGTCCTTCAGCACCTCGGCCGTGAGCGACGCGATCTCCTCATGCGAGAGATCGCCCTCGGCGCCGAGCGTGGAGCTGACGGCGGCCTGCGGCGCATGGGCGGCGAGGAACCGCAGCGCCCAGTTGCCCGGGCGGGTCGTCATGAAGAGCCGCGTCTCGAGATCGTCGTCGGGCACGTGGTAGTCGTGGCTGAGCGCCGCGAACGGGACGAGCGCGGACACGCGATCAGGGTGGCGCACGGCGAGGCGATACCCCGACGGGCCGCCCCCGGACCAGGTGAAGACGCCGGCGCGCTCGTGGCCGAGCGCGTCCAGCAGTGCGGCGAGCAGGTCGGCCTGGCGATCGATGGCGCCGCGCCCCTCCAGCGGCGTGCCGAGGTAGCCGGGGCGCGAGGGCGCGATCACCTCGAAGCCGGCCTTCGCCAGGAACCGGCCCATCACCGTCGTGCTGTCGGACCCGCCCGGGGTGCCGTGCACGCCGAGGATCGGCGGCCCGCTGCCGGTGCGCGCGACCTCGATTGGGCCGAGATCGGTCGCGATGGTTTCGGCGGCGTCGTCGGGAGCCATGGACGGGATCAGTATGGCGCGCAGCTGGCGCCTGGCGGCGCCGGGACGGCCGGCGCTCAGGCGAGCGCGCCGCGCAGGAAGGCCACGACGTCGCCGAGCACCTCGTCCTGGTTGGTCTCGTTGAAGACCTCGTGCCGCGCGCCCTCATAGATGCGCTCCTGGAAGTTCGGGCCGCGAAGGCGCTCGATGGCCGGCCGGGTCAGCTCGAGCGGAACGAGCTGGTCATCCGCGCCGTGGATCCAGAGCGTGGGGACGCGGCCCAGCGGCCCGGCGGCCTCGACCCGCTCGATCCCCGCGAAGAGCTGCTCGAGCGTCGTCCGCTGGAACGGGCCGTGGTAGACGAGCTCGTCGGCGGCGTACGCCTCGCCGACGGCGGGGTCGCGCGACAGCACCGCCGGGTCGATCGGGACGTCGGGGATCGGGTCCATCGCCAGGAGCTGCTCGAAGCCCGGATTGCGGCCCACGACCGGCCCCGAGAGCACGAGCGCCGCCAGCTCGTCGCCGTAGCGCTGCCCGTAGCGGGCGGCGATCAGCCCGCCCATCGAATGCCCGATGAGCGCGACCGGCAGCCCGGGATGCTCGGCCTGGGCCTGGAGGGCGACCGCGTGGAGGTCGCTCGTGATCGCCTCGCCGTCCTCCACGAGCCCGGTGGCCCCGCTCGTGCGCCCGTGGCCGCGGTGGTCGGGCGCGTACACCGCGGCGCCGAGCTCGTCCGTGAGCCGCCGGGCCACATGTTCGTAGCGTCCGGCGTGCTCGCCGTAGCCGTGAGAAATCAGGACGATGCAGCGCGGGTCGGCGGCGGACCAGCGGGTCACGTGCGGGGTCATGCGGCGGGACCTTAGCCGCCGGGGGGCCGGGGCGCCGCTCGCGACCCGCGGCCGCGCGGCCAGCGAGGCGCTGAGCCGGCGCGTCCCGCCCAAGGCGCGGACGGGAGGGCGGTGCTCACGGCCGGAGCCGGAGCGAGACGTCGCCGTGCCCGCGGGTCCTATCGGCGGCGATGACGGTCACCCGCAGCACGTAGCGCCCCGGCGTCAGCGTGGCGGCGGCGCGCGGAAGGCGCAACCGCCGGGCGCCCCGAGCGACGCGCCCGCCCAGCCGGGCGACCGGCCGTCCGCGCCGCCGCAGCTCGACGACGAGGCGCCCGGATCGCGACACGGCGAAGAGGACCCAGGCCCGGCGGACTTCGCGCCGCCGGACGGTCAGCTGGCGGGGCACCAGCACCACCGGGCGGTCATGCACGGCCGGGCCCGGCACGGGGACTCGCGGGCCCGGGATTTGCACCGGGGCCGGCGGCGCGGCGAAGCCCGCCGGGACCGCCCGGATTCGATGGTTGCCGCTGATGTACACCGTCCCGTCGGGCCCGGCTGCCACCCCCCGCGGATCCATCCCGGCATCGGTCGCCGGGCCGCCGTCGCCGCCGAAGAGCCCCCCGCCGGCGCCAGCGACCGTGTCGATGCGCCCACGGTCCGGAGCAATCCGGCGGATGCGGGCATTGCCGCTGTCCGCGATGAGCACGCTGCGATCCGGCGCGACCGACACCGCCAGGACGGCCTGGAGCTTCGCTCCCAGCGGAGGGCCGCCGTCGCCCGCGAACCCGAACTCGCCGGTTCCGGCAATCGTGTCGATGCGGCTGCGGTCAGCTGAGATCCGGCGGACCCGGGCGTTGCCGGTGTCGGCGACGAGCACGCTGCCGTCTGCGGCCGCCGCCACGCCGAACGGGGCGTGCACGGCAGCCGCCGCGGGCGGCCCCCCATCCCCGGAGAAGCTCGGATCCCCGGTGCCGGCGAGGGTCTCGATCCGGGCGCCGTCGGGTGTGATCCGCCGCACCCGGTTGCTCCCGGTGTCGGCGATCACCACGCTGCCGTCCGGCGCGACCGCCACGCCCGACGGGCCGTTCAGCCGGGCGGCGGCCGGCGGGCCGCCGTCCCCCTCGGCCCCGGGAACGCCCGTCCCCGCCACCGTCGCCACGGTGCCTCCGTCGGCCGAGACCCGGACGATGCGGTTGTTGCCCGTGTCGGCGATCAGGATCGAGCCGTCGGGCGCCGCGGCCGCGGCGCCGGGCCGGCTGAGACCGTTCGAAAGGATCGCGGCCAGCGTCCGGCCGTCGGGCGAGATTCGCAGAACCCGGTCGTTCCCGGCGTCCGCGATCAGGAGGCTCCCGTCCGGGGCTGAAGACAGCCCCCCTGGGGAGTTCAGGCGGGCCTCCGCGGGCAGACCGCCGATCCCGCCGCTGCCAGCCTTCCCGTCGCCCGCAACGGTGAAGATCCTCACGGGCGCCGCGGCGGCGGTGACCGGGGCCAGGGCGGCGGCGACCGCGGCCACCGCCGCCGTTGCGCCGAGGCGGGCCAGGATCGGAGTCGGGCGGGCGGGGAGAAGGTTCATGCCGGCTGCAACGCGCCGCCCGCCTGGATATTGGCCGGCCGCCCGCAGCGCGGCCGGCTCCCGATGCCGGGGCCCGGACGGCTCAGCACCTGACCACGAAGTCGCCGATGTCGATCTGGGTCTGGCCGGCGTCGGAGACGAGGGTCGACTCGAACGGCAGGCTCGTGCCGGGCGGCGTGCACGCCGACGGGTTCTGGAGGAAGTCCTTGCCGTTCGCGCGGCCGTCGAGGTCGATCCGCAGATCCCGAATCGGAGCCGGCACGCCGCTCACCAGGTCGGGGATGTCGTCGGTGGCGATCACCATGCGCGGCCCGGGCTCGAGGCGCACATCGCCGGGAACGTCGACCCAGCCGAGGTCGACCGCGCCGACCTTGGCGCGGAGGGCGAGCATCACCCCGCGCGCCGATCCGGCCCCCCGCGGCGGCGTGAGGTACGCGGTGCCGCGGAGCGCCGCGGTCTCCGCGCCGAAGCCGACGGCGGCGGTGACGCGCCCCACGGCGGTGCTCGGCGGGCACGTGTGCCCCCGCTGATCGGCGAGGCCGCACTCGTCGACGGCGTCGAGGCGGGGGTTCATCCCGCGCGGGAACTTGATCTGGACCCGCTTGAGGCCGGAATGCAGCTCCGGCCGGGTGACGCGGATCGAGACGGCATCCGGCACCGCAGCAGCGGCATCGGTCGAGACGCTGGCCTTGAAGGTCGGGCCGAACGGGCGCTTCGGGGGGCAGGCCCCTCCGGCGCCGTCCCACGATGCGGTGATGGGTCGCTGGATGATCGCGTCAGGCGTCCCGCTCCACGGCGCGAACGTGAACCGGGCGGTGAGCTCCTGCCCGCACGTCGGCGGGTTCACGAAGGGCGCCCGCCCGGCAGCGGTCCGGAACCGCATCCGCAGGGTGTCCCACGGAAGGGGCTCGAGCCGCACGTACTGGCCGAAGTCGGCGGTGATCCTGCCGTCGCGCGCCGCGGTCAGGGTGCCCGCGGCCTTCAGGCGGAACGCTTCGTCCGGGCTGGCGGCCTCCAGCCAGACGCGCATGAGCAGGCCCCCGCTCTCCTGCAGCGGCGTCGCCGAGCCGAAGAACAGCCGCCCGGGCACGCGCCCGAGCTCGGGCGCGTCGATCGCGACGGTGCCCACCTCGGAGGCGTCCGGGCACCGCGCCGGCCGCTCCTGGTCCCCGAGCGCGAAGTCGGCGAGCCGGCACGCCTCGAGGCCCTCCCCGACGCCGGGGGAGAGGCGCAGCCCGGGCGGGAACTCGACGCGCAGGCGGGCGACCGTCGAGTCGATGCGGTCCTCGTCGCCGTCGCGGGGGACGCGCACCGCGACCCGGTACACCCGCGGCTGGTCGACGCCGTCGCTCCCTTCGGGCGCCAGCTCGGCCACCTGCGGACGGAAGGCGGCCGACCCGCAGTCGGTCACGGCGAGATCATCCCGGGCGAAGTCCGTGTAGGCCGCGGGGCCCGGGTTGTTCGGGCGATCCGCGTAGACGTCGGTCTGCGCACCCAGCCCGCAGGCCGTCGGGAGGGTCACGTACGGGCGGTTGCTGCCGGCCAGCCGCCCGGGCATCGTGAGCTTGAGCGCCTGGACCACGAAGTAGAGGCCGGCGTGGGACCGCGGCAGTTCTGCGACCGCCCGGATCCGGTGACTGTCGTTCTGCTCCACGGTGATCGGGACCGGGATGTTGATGTTGTACGCGCCCCACACGAAGTGCACGCCGAGCCGGGCCAGCTCCCCGGGCTGAGGCTCCAGCTGGTAGATGCCTCCGTCGATGGTCATCCCCGTCCAGCCGAGCCAGGCGTACACGTCGATGTCGGTCTGGGCCGGGCCGACGTAGGAGTCGCCCGGGCACCGGTTGCCGTCGAAGTCGTCCGCGGAGCACTTGGCCGGTGCGTTCGGATTCCCGAGGAGGTACTGGGGAAGGTCGACCGTGAGCCGGGACGGGCCGTCGGTCGTGTCGGCGTAGAACGGGTTCCAGGGCGTGTCCGAGGCGAACGTCGCGCGCAGGGTGAAGTCCGCGTGGCGGCCGGCCTTGGCATCCGGGCTCACCGACGTGGAGATGCGCATCTTGTCGGCCTGCGCCGGCCCGGCACCGGCCAGGGCGGCGGCCGCGACGGCGAGCAGGGCCGTCGCCAGCGGGAGGGCTCGGCGGGGGATCAGGGCGGTCACGGGAACTCCTTGGCGGTGGCGGGGACGCGGACGGCGGGGCGCGGCCCCGCAGACGGACGGCTCGGGGCGCGCCGGCAGCCGGCGACCCCCACGCGGGCCCGCACCGAGGCGCGGGCACCGCTGAAGGCGGTGAAGCGGGCGGCGGCACGCTGGCGGCCGCGGCACAGGTCCCCGGCCGCCGACACCACGCCGCGGCGGCCGCCGAACAGCGCAACCGACAGCCGGCGGACGGGAACGTCGGGGAGCTGGCCGCCTCGGAACACGGTGCGAATGCCCGCGGCGGAGACGGTGATGTCGCCGAGGAGCTTGAGGGGCACGGTGCCGCGGAGATCCAGCCCCATGCGCGGGAGCGGCTGGCCGGGATCGCGCACGAGGTACACGGTTCCCGCCAGGGCGCGCGGGAGGATCGGCGTCTGCGCGGACGCCCGCCCGATGGCCCCGCGCCGGCAGGTGCCGGCGGTGAAGCGCGCGAGCGGGCACGCGGCCGTGAGCCGGCCGAGGTCGACCGCGAGCGCGGACGGGAGCGCGATCGACGCCGTGCGCATGCCGGCCCCGCCCGCCGGCTGGAGCACCTCGACCACCACCGGCGGGTGCCGGCCCGGCCCGGTCTCGCCGCGGGCGCCGGCCCGCACGGCCAAGCGTGGACGAAAGCGCAGCGCGCGGCAGCCAGTCGCCGCCACCGGCGCCGCGGCGATCGCCGTCGAACCCTCGACGCCGGCCGCGGTGACGGCGATCGGCGCGGGCGTGCAGCTCGTGGGCGCCCGCAGGAATCCGGGGCGGTCCAGCCGCAGCTCGATCTCGCGGACATCGAGCGGGATGCCGCGGTGCACGCGGGGCAGCACATCGGTCACGACCTGCATGCGCACGGGGCCTGACAGGACGCGGGCGCGGGCGAAGATCACCGCCCGTCCGAGGTCGAGGGGGCCGACCGCGGCGCGAATCACGATCGCCAGGCCAGCCGGGTCGCCGCCGACGCCTTGAGTGAGGTACACGTCGCCGGGCAGCCCGAGGGGGCGCGGGCCGCCGCCGACGCCGACCCGGACGGCGCCGACTCGGGCCTCCGCGGGGCACGCGCCCGCGGCCGCAGCCGAGCGGCGGCACGCCGGCACGGCGGCCAGGCTGGCGATGAGCCCTGGAGGCAGCGTCGCCTCGAACGCCGCAAAGCGCTGCGTGCGGTCGGCCCGGCGCAGGACGAGGCGCAGGGCGGGACTGCCGCCGGCCCGGTTCCCGGTGAGATCGGCGGCCACGCTCGGCTCGAAGGGCCGAGGCAGCCGGCAATCCCCGGCCCCGTCGAGGCTGGCGGTCAGCTCTGGCGGCGGCGCCACCACGGCGCCATCGGGCGGGATGCCGGGGATGCCGCCGGCCCACGGGCGCACGACGGCGGCGCCCGCGTGGACGCCGCACCCCGTGGGCAGTGCCAGCGCCGCGTCGTCGCCTCCGCGAAAGGCGAAGGCCAGCCGGTCGATGTTGAGGTCGGGCAGATCGTCGAACGCCGCCGAGATCTCGGTCGCGGGCCGCCCGGCGGCGCCGATCGTGATCGTGCCAGCAAACTTCACGGGCTGCGAGCCCACGGTCACCGCCACGAACAGGGGGTAGCGGTCGCCGGCCGGACCGAACTGCGGCGGCCCGAGAAAGCCGGCTCCGGTGACAGTCACCGCCCCCTGCTCCGCCGTGACGTCGGCGATCTTCGCGTCCGCGGCGCAGCGGACCGGCGCCGCCCAGTTCGCCAGCTCGAACTGCTCCGGGGTGCAGACCGCGAGCCGGTTCCCGAGCGTCGCGGACAGGCTGAGGCCCTCCGGCATCGTCATGCGAACCGACCGGATCGTGCTCCGCCCCGCGGCGGGGGGATCCTGTGACAGCGCCACGGTCACCGCCGCGGGGGCGCCCGCGACGGAGGTGTCCGCGCTCACGGCGACGTGCGGCGAGAAGGTGATCGCGTGGGCGGCGGGCGCGCTGGCACCGGCCAGCACGACCGCCACCGCGCACCCGCGGCGAGCCAGGCGACGGACGATTCCCCCCTTCAGCATGCCCCCGTCAACGCGCGGCGCCGGGAGATGTTGGCTGCCGCGTCCGGTCCGCGGCGCTGCACCGCGTTCCCGCAGGCGCGCCGGGCGTCTCCGGCGCCGGACTGGACGCGCCCGCGAGAGCGTGCTGCAGGGCCTCGGTCATCCAGACGTTCCTCGGCGCGCGCCGCGGCGCCGCGGTCGCGGAACCCGCCAGCAAGAGGGCGTGCACGACCTGCGGATCGAAGTGGGAGCCCGAGCCCGCGACGATCTCGGCGAGGGCCAGCTCCCGCGGCCAGGCCGCCTTGTACGCGCGCGAGGTGACGAGCGCGTCGAACACGTCGAGCACGGCCAGCACCCGGGCGCCGTAGGGAATCTCCGCGCCGCGCAGGCCAAAGGGATACCCGCTTCCGTCGAAGCGTTCGTGGTGCGCAGCCACGACGCCCGCGATGCGGCGCAGCGACCGGAAGGGCGCCGCCCGCAGGAGCCAGTAGCCGGCCATGGAGTGCGACTGAACGAGCCGGCGCTCGGCGGCCACGAGCGGCCCCGGCAGGTCGAGGACCTGCGCGGGCACGGCGCACTTCCGATGTCGTGATGCCTGGCGGCCAGGGCGAGATGCCAGGCATCGTCCGGGCGCATCGCCAGGGCCGCGCCGACGAGCAGCGCGCGGAGGGCGATGCCGGGCCCGTGCTCGCTGGGCCCGCGGCGGCGTCCGTGCGTGGCCCCCGGCGGCCACGCAGGCGGAGGTGGCCGGCGCACGGCGCCGTCCTCAGCCGGCGGACGGTCGTGCCGGGCCCGCCTCGACCCAGCCCTTGAACTCCGCGAGGAGGATCGCGCCGGCCCGGCGGGCCGCGGCGCCCGCGAACGGAACCGAGCCGACGGGCCCCGGATCGACGGCCACCTGCATCGTGGCGTCGGTCCCCGATCCAGAGGCGGCAAAGCGCCAGGCCGCCTCGAGGCTCCGCAGATCCCCGCGGACGTAGTTCGATGTCACGGCCCACGGTCGCTCGTAGGCGTGGTCGACGGTGAAGGACACGGTGATCGGCCCCACGGCTGCGCGATAGGCGACCGTCCGGGGCAGGCCGCGGGGCGTGCGCGCGAGGACCGCCGCCTCGCGGAGCCCGGACTGCCACTCAGGCATGCGCTCGACATCGGCCAGCGCGGCGAAGCACGCCTCCGGCGTTGCGTTGATGCGGGCTGAGAACTCGGCGGTCAGCATGCGCCGCGGGTGCTGCTGCTCGGATCCATCGCCAGGCTGAACGCAGCGCCCGCCCGAAAGTTGGGTGCCGCCCGGCGCCCCCGCGGCGGAGGAGGCCCGAACCTGGCCGGGCTTGCCAACTTCAGCGTGCCGGCGAGCGTTTCGTCTCCTCACGCCCACCGAACCACGAGGAGTTCCCATGCGATCTCGCCTCCGCGCCTACGCCCTGCCGATGGCGGCCATCGGGACGATCGCCGCCATCGCGGGCGCGACCGGCACGGCCGCCGCGGCGCCCCCGAACGACCGTTTCGCCGACGCCGCCGCGCTCGCGGGCGCTGGACCCTTCGCCGTCGCGGCCGACAGCTCGGCCGCGACGGTCGAGGCCGGGGAGGACGCCGTCGACGCCGAAGGCGGAGCATCCGTCTGGTGGAAGTGGACGGCGCCGCGGACCGGAACGGTCGACGCCTGGACCTGCCTGGACGAGTCCGGGATCGACACGGTCCTGTCCGTCCACGCGGGGCGGTCCATCGGCGGCCTGCGCACCCTCGACGAGAGCGACGACGCCGACGGCGTGCCGCCCGGCGCCACGTGCGAGGTCGACAGCGCCATCAGCTTCGACGCGACCGCGGGCAGCACCTACGTCGTGCGCGTCGCCGACTACGACGAGGCCGGCGGACCGTTCGTGCTGCGGGCGGGCTACCGCGGCGGCGCCCCCGACGGCCCGGGGACCCTGGCTCCCGAGCTCCGCGAGGCCCCAGCGATCTCTGGACGGGTGCGCGCCGGCAGCGTCGTCCAGTGCCGGCCGGGCGCCTGGCTGCGAGCTGAGCGCCTCGCGCTCCAGTGGCGGCTGGACGGCCGCCCGGTGCCGGGGGCGACGCACGCCGCCCTGAAGCTGGCGGCGGCTATGGCCGGCCACGCCCTCGAGTGCGAGGTGGCGGCATCGAACGGCGCCGGGTCGACGACCGCGCAAAGCGCTCCGCGGGCCGTCGCCCAGTCGTGCGTGGTCCCGGATGTCCGGGGCCTCGCCGTGCGCACCGCGCGATCCGTGCTGGCGCGCCGCCACTGCCGCGCGTCGGTGCGCCTGCGCGGCCGCGCGGGAGCTGGCCGGCCGGCCCGCGTCGTGCGGGTGAGTCCCGCCCCGCGGCAGGTGCTCTCCGAGTGGGCCACCGTGCAGCTCGTCGCTGCCCGGTCCAACATCGGGCGCCCGCGCCGCGTTTGAGACCGCGGGCGGCGCGGCGCTGACGGTCGCAACGGCGCGCCGCCCGTTCCACGCAGGACCGCGTTCCCGGTAGGCCCGAGGCGCCCCGGATGCCCGTCAGGGTCCGGGGCGCCTCGGCGTCCGCGCGGCCCCTGGAACGAGGAGATCGTCGACGACCCGGTCGTCGCCGATGAGGCCTCGCAGGGGCGGGGCCAGCTTCGTGAACGCGTCGAGGAGGCGCACCTCGCGGTCGGCGAGCTCGACGACGGCGACGTTGAGGTCCACGCCCCGCTTCTCCCGGCGCAGCCGGACGATGCTGGGAAGCGGCAGGGCCTCGGCGCGCCGGAACCGGCGCTGCTTCGCGCGAAGCACCGCGGCCAGGACGGCGCCGCTGAGCGGGCTGGGCGAGCTCGGCTCGATCCGGAGCTCCGACGCCGTCACGACGACGCGGGCCGATGCGGTGCGCAGCCTCGAGATCAGGAGGATGGCGCGGCCTTCGAAGATCGGCTCGCCGGCGGGGGCATCGGGGCCGCCGTTCGGCGCGACCGGTGCCGTCATCGGGCCGTCGCCGCGAGCCGCCCGGTCGCGGCGGCTCCGCGCCGGGGGGGCTGCTCCCCGCCCGCGTCGGGCGCGAGGCCAGCGTGATGCCGGTCGGCCCGGCCGGCCAGCTTGCACATGCCCAGCACCAGCAGCGCCCCGGCGAGAGCCGAGGCCACCGCGAGGCTGGCGCAGAGAATCAGAATCATGTGGAGATCGCTTTCGTTGGCATCGCCGCCGGCCAATCCGGGCCGCGCGGCCTCATGTGAGCTCCAACGCCGGCCGCTGCACGGTGTTGGCCGCGGCGGCGCCCGGCGAACGCCCGGGGGGGCGACCGCCGGGCGCCGGGGCCGGGCGCGGGTCAAGTCCGCAGGTCGAGCGCAACCCGAGCCGTTCCGGACTTCCCGTCGGCGCTGGTCACGCTGAGCGCGAGCAGGTACCGCCCGGGCCGCAGCTGCCCGACGCGGGCCGGGAGCCGGGCGACGTTCGCCCCGGCCCGCGCCCGGCCGCCGGCCGCTCGCAGCAGCGTCCGGGACCCGCGGAGCACGCGAATCGACACCGTGCCGGCGCGCGTCGCAGCGAAGGCCAGCCGGGCCCGGCCAGCGAGGCGCCGGGAGATCTGGAGCCGGCCGATGACTGTGGCCACCGCGGGCCGGTCGCGGACCGGCACCGGGACCTTGATGACCGGCCCGGGGACCGTCACGGCGGGCCCGGGGACCTGCCGGTCGACCACCGTCGGACGGGCGAGGCCTGCCTCGATCGCGCGGAGGCTGCCGGCCTGGCCGTCCGTGACGAGCACATCGCCGGCCGAGGACGCCGCGAGGCCGATCGGGCGGCTCAGCTCGGCGAACCGCGCCAGCCCGCCGTCACCCCCGGTGCCCGCGATCCCGTCGCCGGCGAGCGTGGACACGGTGCCGTCCGGCGCGATCCGCCGGATCCGGTGGCCCCCGGCCTCGGCGATCAGGATGGTGCCGTCCGGCGCCTGCTCGATGCCGGCCGGCCGGTTGAGCTCGGCGGCTGCGGCCGGCCCGCCGTCCCCGCCGGACCCGGCGGTGCCGGTCCCGGCGAAGGTCGAGATCGTCCCGGCCGGCGACAGCCTCCGCACCCGCTGGTTGCCGGCGTCGACAATGAGCACGGAGCCGTCAGCCGTCACGGTCGCCGCAATCGGGCTGTCGAGCTGCGCCAGAACGCCGGATCCGCCATCTCCGGAGAAGCCGGGCATGCCCGTGCCGGCGATCGTCGTGATCCGCCCGTCGGGCCCGACCCGCCGCACCCGGTGATCGGCCTCGTCGGGGATCAGGACGCTCCCGTCGGCGGCGACGGAGATCAGCGCCGGGCTCTTGAGCTGCGCCGCCACGGCCGGGCCGCCGTCGCCCGACGACCCGCGGGTGGTGCCGGCGATGGTCGAGATCACGCCGGCGGGCGAGACCCGGCGCACGCGGTTGTTGCCGTAGTCGGCGATGAGCACCGAGCCATCGCGGGCGACTGCCACGCCAGCGGGCGTCTCGAGCTGGGCCGCGATGGCCTGCCCGCCGTCGCCGCTGAGTCCGCCGACCCCGGTCCCGGCGAACACCGTCATGAGGCCGTCGGTGCCGAACCGCATGACCTGGTCGGCCGCCGCGTCGGCGACGAGGATCGAGCCGTCGGGGGCGACGGCCACGCCGGCGGGCAGCGTGAACGTGCCGACCGGAGCCAGGCTGTAGATGCGCTCCGAGGCGGCCCCGGCGCCGGCCGGCCAGGCTGCCGCGAGCGCCGCCGCAGCGCAGGCTCCGGCAACCAGGCGTCCAAATGTCGTCCTGAGCTTCATGCGTCCTCCGTGCCGTACGGGGGCTCGCGCCGTCGCAAGCCCGTCGCGTCCCCCAACGTCGGGGGAGCCGCGAAATTGGACTGGCTCCCAGCGGGGAGCCGAACCCCGGCGGGAGGCGAGGCGCCGATCTGCGCCCAGGGCTGCCGCCAGTCCGGCGGGGCATCGACGAGCAGCAGCGCCGGCGACGGCACTGTGAACCGCTCGATCGCCCCGCCTCCGACCGCCCGCCAGGTCACGGAGAGCGGCCCCGGCTCGTCGGGCAGGGCCGCCGCCCAGCCCGCCGGGCCGGGGGTCGCGATCGTCGTGAGGCCGGGCTGCTCGACCGTGGCCGATCCGGCCTCCGGCACGGCGCTCCAGGTGCCGAACACCGCCAGGCGCCGCCATGGCCGCAGCCGGCGAATGCCGAGATAGGTCTCGGGCACCCGCCAGGCGACCGTCGCGCCCAGCCGGGCGACCAGCCAGGCGTCGCGACCGGCTCCCAGCCGCAGCGAGATCGCCGGCGGATCCGAGGAGAGGTCAGATCCGCCGGCGGGCTGCACGCCGGCCACAACGCCCGGCGGGCCGCCGAGGTTGGCCTACGTGAGCACCAGGGCCAGCCGGGCCCGTCCGGCGCTGTGATCGGCGGCCGTGACCGTGAGCCTGATCACGTACCGCCCGGCCCGCAGCCGCCGCAGCGCGACCGGAAGGCGGACGGCGTTGCGCCCGCGCCGCAGCCGGGTCTGCCGCCGCGCCACCGTGCGCGCCCCGCGGAGCACCCGCAGGTCGAGCGACCCGGCCCGGGACACCGCGACCGGCAGCCGGACGGAGCGCACGCGCGAGCGCTTCACGGCCAGCCGGGCGCCCGCGAGGAGCACCGGCGACGCCGGGACGAGCACTCGCACGGTGATCGTCTGCGGATCCGGCGGCGCCGGCAGGCCGGGCGACACCGCGCGGATCTGCCCGCTCGCGAGGTACACGGTCCCGTCGGCAGCCACCTGGACCGAGTCGACGTACCCGATCCCGGCGGCCGCGGCCGCCCCGCCGCTCGAGATCTCGCCCGATGTCCCGTTGCCGGCCAGCGTGGTGATCGCGCCCCGGGGATCCACCCGGCGGACCCGGGAGTTGAAGCGATCGGCAATGACGAAGCTCCCGTCGGGCGCGACCGCGACCCCCGAGGGGGCCCTGAGCGACGCGCCCGTCGCCGGCCCGCCGTCACCGGAGTAGCCATACGAGCCGTTGCCGGCCACCGTGGCGATCCGTCCGGCCGGGTCGATGCGGCGGATCCGGTTGTTCCCGGCATCCGCGACGAGCACGGCTCCGTCCGGGGCAACCGCGACCGCGGCCGGGCAGCTCAGGGCCGCGGCGGCCGCGGGGCCCCCGTCGCCCGAGAATGCGGCCGCTCCCGTGCCGGCGATGGTCTCGATCCGTCCGTCCGCGCCCACCCGGCGCACCCGGTTCCCTTCGCAGTCCGCGATCAGGAACCCGCCTGCGGGCAGGGCGGCGAGGCCGGTCGGCTTCACGAGCGCCTGCGTGGCGGGGCCGCCGTCGCCGAGCGGGCCGCCGAACCCGGAGCCGGCGACGGTCGAGATGATCCCGTCGGGCCCGATGCGGCGGACGCGGGCGTTGTTCGTGTCCGCCACGAGGGTCGAGCCGTCGGCCGCGAGCGCCGGGCCGCGGGGCGCCACGCCGAACCGGGCCAGGGGCGCCGGGCCGCCGTCGCCGCTGAAGCCGTAGCTGGATCCCCCGGCCGGCACGCCGGCCAGCGGCACGATCACCCCGTCGGGCCGGATGCGGCGGACCTGGTAGGTCCTGCCGTCGGTGACGGCGATCGATCCGTCGGCGCCGAGCGCCAGGCCCGTCGCGTCGAGCGCGGCGTCGGTGGCCGGCCCGTTGTCGCCGAGGCTCGCAGCCTGGGTCGAGCCCGCGACGAGGTAGATGCGCTGCGCCGCCCCGTGCGCGGGAGCCGGGAGCGCCGCCAGGCCGGCGAGGACTCCTGCTGCGGCCACCCAGCGGGTCAGCCGCGGTCCGTGGATCGTTGCAGTGCTCAGCATTCGGTGCTCCGTGTCCGCCTCGTTAGTCGTCCAGGCCCGCCCGCCCTGAAGCTCGGCGCGCTCCCTGCTGAGACGACGCGCGGGAGTCCGGGAGAATTGGCCGCGGCCGAGATCCGGCGGCCGCGCCGATCGCGCGTCACGCCTCCGGGACCGGCCTCCCGGGCCGGCCGGACGCCGCCGGCGCCAGCGCGAGGCTCACGGCGCTCACACCGGTGCGGAGCGCCCACTCGGCCACCGCCGAGCGCTGCCCGGGCGTCGCGCGCGGCAGCTGCAGCACGGTCGTGATCGCCTCGGTGGCGTAGCCGATGCGCAGCGCGTCGCGCAGCACCGGCTCGGCGCCTGGCCGGGCCGAGGGGAGCGCGGGATCGGCCATTCGCACCTCGAGGTGATCGATCAGGCTCAGAGCCGCCGCGGGCAGCCACCACGCGCAGAGCCGCTCGATGCCGACGAGCGCCACCGCGGCTTGGTCGACGGCGGCGGCGAGCACTGCGCCCCGGCCCGCCGTCGCCGGAGCCGGATCGTCCAGCAGCACCGCGAGCATCTCGCCGATCCCGAGCGCAACGGAGCCGGCGTCGCTGCTGCCGTGCGCGGTGAACGTGCGGGCCAGCGCCATCGACCGCTCCAGCCGCACCCGGACCCGCGCGGGCATGGCCCGGCTCCCGAGCGCCGCTCCGGGCCCGGCGCCCGACGGTTCCGCTGGCTCTGGGGGATGCCCTGGCTCCATGTCCCCAGGCGCGGCTACGAATTCGCGTACCGCAGGGTCACGATGCGCACCCGGCCCGTGATCGCGGGACGGTCGGCCTGGAACTCGGTGAAGGTGAGGCGGCCGGCCACGCGGGCGCTCGCCCGGAACACGGGCTGCAGGTCGACGCTGGCGACGAGGGCCAGGTGCCAGCGGCCGGCGATGGCCGCCAGCGCCCCGCGGCTCGACAGGCGCGGGCCGCGGGCGACTCGGAAGCCGGCCGGCGAGAACAGCACCTGGGCCACCCGGCCGCGAGCGTCAACCACGACGTCGAACAGCCGGGCGAGGCCGCGTCCGTACTCGAGCACGGCGCCCGACCGGTGCACGGGCGGGCCCAGGCGCCGGCGGAGCTCGGGCGCGCCCATGCCGAGGCGGACGCCGGCAACCGAGCGCCCCATCACGAGGGTTCCGCCGAGCACCGGCCGCGCCGCCACGTCCGCCGGGAGCGCGGCCGCCGCGAGCACGGCCGCCGCTGCGACCGCCGAGCGGCGCCAAGCGCGAATCCGGGTCGTCGCCGTCATGATCGAACGCTTCAACGCCTGGACGCGGCGACTGTTGGCCGCGCGACGACAGGCATCGAACACCCGTCCAGCCGGGAGGCGGATTCCGGGCCAACAACCCGCCCGGGCGAGGCGTTCTCGAAAGCGTGACGTCGCCCCCTGTCCGCCTCTCCCGCGCGGCTCCACGCCAGCCAGACCGGCCACAGGCCGCGGCGCAGGCTGCGGCCCGGTCGATGGCCTCGGCACGTCCGCGGGCCCTGTCCTGCCCGCCGGCGGTCGCGCTGCCCGGCGTGGTCGGCGTGGCCTTCGGAGCGGCATGGCTCGGGGAGGCCGATCCGTCCGGCCTGCGCACCCTGCGGGTGAGCTGGCCGGAGCTCCCGCCGCGCCTCGACGCGCAGCTCATGGGCTTCGCCACGAGCCGCCTCGGCGATGTGGCCCATCGGCAGGAGGTGCGCGTAGAGGTGCGCCGCGGCTTCCGCCAGGCCGTCGGCGGGCGCCTCGGCGCTCCCCGGCGGACGTAGCCGCGGCGCTACGTGCCGCGGCGGCCCACCGTCGGGCGCGAGGCCGGCTCAGGCTCCCCCTGCGGCGGGTCCTGGCCGAGCAGCTCGAAGGCCAGCCGGGTGGCGAGCGCCATGATCGTGATCATCGGGTTGACCCCGGGCGACGAGGGCAGCACGCTGCCGTCGGCCACCCGCAGGCCCGCGACCGCGTGCACGGCCAGCCGCCCGTCGACGACCGAGCCGTCCGGGTCCGATCCCGCCCGCGCCGTGCCGAGCGGGTGAAACGCCAGCGTCCGGAGGGTGCGCCGGTCCACCCGCCCGATCGCTGCGGCCACGGCCCGCCGGCTCGACAGCGCGATCGGCTCGGCCCCGGCGACCGGGAGCGTGACGCTGCGGGCGCCGGCCGCGCGGTAGATCTCGGCCAGCGCCCGGAGCCCGCGCCGGAACGCCTCGAGCTCGCGATCGCCGAGGACGTACGTCGCCAGCGGATGGCCCGCGACGGATCGCACCCGGCCGCTCGGACGATCGGTCACCAGGACGCCGAACTGCGCGGTCCGCTCCGCCGCGTCCATGGCAACCCGGTGCGCCGGGCCCCACGCCTCGAGCAGGGCGGCGAGATACGCCGGGGGGCCGGCGATGCCCTCGAGGATGACCCCTTCGTCCGCGAATTCGTCGACGTAGTAGCTCTGCGGCACGCCGTCCCACATGCCGACCGGATCGTCGAAGGCCGCCCGCATCGTCGTGGCCGGGTGCAGCGTGAGGTGGCGTCCGAGCGCCTGAGCCCGGATGCCGGACCGGCGGAGCAGCGCCGGCGTGGAGAACGCCCCGCACGCCACGACGACGATCGGCGCCGTCACGCGCACCCGCGCGCCGCCGGCCGAGCGAGCCCGGACCCCGGTCACCTGCCCGCCGCGCGCGATCTCGACACGGACCGCCCGGGTGCGGGTGAACAGGCGCGCCCCCGCCGACCACGCCTTCGGAACGTAGGTGATGCCGGCGTGCTGCTTGCCGCCGGAGGGGCAGCCATAGGGGCAGAGCCCGGTGCCCACGCAGCCGCGCGAGTTGCGATGGAGGTAGCCGCCCGACCAGCCGAGGGCCTCGGCGCCCTCCCGGACGATGGCGGCGTTGCGACCCGCGAGGTCCTCCGGGACCTCGGAGACGTTCAGCTCCCGCTCGACCCGGCGGAAGCAGGGATCCAGGCCGTCGGCGCCGAGCCCCTCGAGGCCGGGCGCCTCGGCCCAGCCGGCCAGCACCGCGTCAGGGGGGCGCAGGCAGGTCCCGGAGTTCAGGATCGTCGTGCCGCCCACTGCCCGCCCGAGCGGGACGACGATCGCGGGACGGCCGAGCGCCACGGTCTGTCCGGCGTCGCGGTAGAGCTGCGGGATCGCCGTGGTGACCTCGGGGCTGAACTCCTCGGTGCCGACCCACGGGCCGTCTTCGAGGAGCACGACCGACATGCCGCCTTCCGCGAGCTCCTTGGCCACGACCGCGCCGCCGGCCCCGGAGCCGATGACGCAGGCGTCGGCTCGCACCGCCGTGTCCCGTTCGAGGACGGCGCCGTCGACGAGGGTCGGTGCCGACGGGGCGGTGAGCGTTCGCGGCTCGCGGTAGGCGTCGGGCCCGGAGTCGCGGATGCCAGGAGGGGTCACCACCGGCCGCCTCCGGCGCGGACAGCGCGCGCGCGACCAACGGCACGGCCGCGGTCGTATCCGACCGAGCCCGCGACCGCGCCGTCGTCGTAGTAGGCGAGCAGCAGGAGCGCGCCGAGCGCCCGCATCGGCGCCGCGAGCCGGCGGCGCCAGGCGTGCGCCCGCCGCGATCGCTGCGGGCCGGGGAGCGTCGAGAAGCGCCGGGGGGAGCGGACGTCCGGGACGAACTCGAGCGCAAGGAGCAGCGCCCGGACCCCGAGACGGCTGGGAGCCGGCGAGGCCCTGAGCAGGCGTTCCAGCCGCCGCACGAACGCCGCCGACGCGGCCTCGTCCGATGCCAGCGCGACCTCGGGGGCCGCCCACGCATCGAGCAGCGCCACGGCAGCCGCGGCCTCGGGCGCGGTCAGCCTGCCGCGATCCGCGGCAGCCGGCACGGCGCCCGCCCCTCTCGCCGGCTCCTCGCCTCGGCAATGGCCGCCGCGGCAACCAGGATCGCCGCGGCCACCTCCCCGGCCGGCGGCGCGTAGGCGCCCGCCTCGATCTGGGCGGCGAGGCGCTCGAGCCGTTCCTGGCCGCGCTGGCGCTCGGTCCCAGCGGCCATGGGTCGCACGGGAGCGAGAACGCCAGTCCCGATGTGCGCGCGATCGGCGGGCATGCGGTGCTCCTTTGCCTCGAGGAGATCAAGTAGCGAGCGCCGACCGCACGGCCCGGAGGGACGGAATGCCGTGGAGATCGGCCCGACGCTCAGAACCTCAAACGCGCCAGGGGCGCGGAATGTTGGCCACGCAGCGGGCTCCAGATCCGGCGGACGACTCCAGCCCCGGGCGCGGCACGGAGTGCGGGCGCCGGCCGGATCCCGGCCGGCGCCCGCGAGGAGATGCGCGCGGTGCGCCTCCCCTGGAGGAGAGGACCGCGCAGTCGCCCGGTCCAGATCCACAACGGTGCGCGGACAACGATTGTTGGCCGCGCCGGGCGGCCGGCGGGGCCGGGCGACGCCGGCCAACAGTCAGCCCGGGAGCGCCGTTGATGGCGCGTGTCCCGCAACGGCGACCGCACCTCTCTCACGCTGCCGACGGTCCCGGCCCGCCGGTGCCCGGCGTGCGGGGCCGAGGCCTTCGAGGCCGCCGGCCGGCTCCGCTGCTCGCGGTGCCTCTGGACCAGCCCGCTGCTGGGCCAGCCCGCCGCCGCCACGCCCGAGCCTGCGGCCGGGCGCCGCGGCCCGCTCGCCTGACGCCCGGCCTGCCGGTGCTACGGGATGCACCCCGCGGTGGGGTTGCATTCGGGGGGCGGATCGCTCGGCGGCGGAGGGCTGGGCGGCGGATCGCTCGGCGGCGGAGGGCTGGGCGGCGGATCGCTCGGCGGCGGGGGGCTGGGCGGCGGATCGCTCGGCGGCGGCGTGTTCGGAGGCCGGAAGTCGAGCCGCCCATTCGATGGGGTCTTGCCGACCGAGGGCTCGGGGGCCCCAGGCGTGCGCTCCGAAGCCCGGCGCCTGACGCGGACGTACGCGCGGCGGATCGGGGAGCCGGAGCCCGCCAGGACATCCCGGGCCACGCTGGCCGGCTGCCGATCCGCAAGCGCCCGCTGGGTCCGGGCCCGCCGAACGGCCCGGCGGTGCACGCGGGCCGGCCGGGCGGACGGGCGCGACGGCACGCTCGGCGCCGCGGACGCCGACGCGAGCGAAGCGCGCGCCGGGACTCGATCAGACCCCGAGGCCAGCACGCCCCCGGTGATGAGCAGCGCCGCCACGACCCCCGCCGCGGTCGCCGGGCCGCGCAGGCGGCGGAGCTGGCCGGCCGGGCGCGCCGCGTCGAGCGCGACCCGGGCGCCGGTCTCCGCAAACGCCTTCGACGGAGCGACGGGCAGGACGGCAGCGAGCGCGGCCCGCTGGGCGCGGCTCCGCGTCCGGAACGCCTCGCACGAGGGGCACAGTTCGACGTGGCGCCGGAGCTCGGAGCTCAGGCCGCCGGTCCATCCGGCCAGCGTCTCCTGCACCTCGCGGCAGGCGAGCTCGCGCGCATCCCGGTCGGCCATCAGGCTCCGGCGCGCTTGGAACACCAGCGCGCGCACCCGGTTCGGCGAGCACTCGAGCACTTCCCCGATCTCGTCGCCGGTCAGGTCGCCCAGCTGGGCGAGCACGAGTGCAGCCCGCTGGTCGTCGGGAAGCCGCTGGAGGTCGGCCAGGAGCTGCCGGAACTCCTGCCGCCGGCCGGCCTGGGCGAACACCCCCTCGGTGGCGGGGACGTGGTAGGCCTCGTCGATCGACGCCGCGGGCCGGCGGGCGCGGAGCATCGAGATGCACCGGTTCTGCGCGATGCGATAAAGCCACGGGCGCAGCTCGATGGGCTTGTCGGTGCGGCGCAGGTCCTTCAGCGCGCTGATGAACGTGTGCTGGACCGCGTCTTCCGCTTCCTCACGGCTGCGAAGCATGTGGGTGCAGAAGCCGACGAGCGGGCCGCAGTAGCGCCGGAAGGCGGCTTCGAACGCGCCGTCGTCGCCGGCGCGAATCCGTCGCACGAGCTCGTCGTCCGAGAGGTCGTCCTGTGATCTCGCCTCCGTGCGGGCATCCAGGCTGATGGGCATGTCGGGGTCTCCTCGTGTCTCCGTTGCGTCGGGGGCGGATGCACCAGCCCCTCCGTCCAGTAACGCACGGAAGCCGAAGATGTTGGTCGCGGCGAGAAACACTCTCGGCCGCTGTGATCGCTGCCAACACTATCGGCGCGCCGGCGTTCCAGCTGAATGGCGATGCGCCCCCGTCCAGACCCGCTCGACAACGCCGCCGCCGCCGTCACGGTGGCGATGGCCGCCTTCGACGTCGCGCTCGGGCTCGCAGCGATCGCGCGCCCCGCGGCCACGCTGCGCCGGCTCGGCCACGACGCCCCGTCGCCCGACGCGGAGGCGCTGTTCCGCCGCTGCGGCCCCATCTGGCTGACGTTCGCGGCGGCCCACGCCGTGGCGGCAGCCCGGGGGCGCAGCGAGGACTGGCACGCCCTTGCCTGGCTGCGGGGCACGGAACTCGCCACCGACGTGCTGTGGTCAGGCTCCGGGTTCTTTGCAAGCCGGCGCGCGCGGATGCTCCTGCGCGGCGCCGGCGCGGGGAATCTCGGCCTCACGGCGCTGTTCGCCGCCCGCGCTCGCCACTAGCGGTCCGCGGGGAGGCGGCGGGGCGGCCGGGCGGGGCTGGCCCGCCCGGCCGCTGCGCTTCAGCGCCGGCAGGGAACGGAGTCGGCGGCGTGCAGGAGCACCCCGCCGCGCCCGGCAAACGCGCCCTCGAAGCTCCAGGCCCCTCCCTTCGGGCACCCGACGGTCTCGATGATTCCGCGGCGGCGGCCGCCGATCATCTGCGACCTCGAGACCTGCGCGGAGAACTCGGTCACGGCGATCTTCAGGCCCGGCGTCGGCTCCTGGAGGTTCTTCGGGAACGGCAGCGTCAGCTTGTAGCTGAAGCGGCCCCCGGCCCCCGAGAACGGCGCCTCGACGGCCTGGCCGACGCGCACGGGGCGCTCCGCCTGGAGGTAGAAGAGCACGCTTCGCCCTCGCGGCCCGTTGAACACGGTGATCTTCGGCGTGGCCCGGATCGGCCCGCTCACCGCGACGGCGTGGCCGGAGCCGATCTGCGACCCGGCCGGGCAGGCGCGGATCCCTCGCCGCTCGATCGTCGCGGCCGAACAGGACGGGAACAGCGCTCCATTCCAGCGCAGGCCGCTCGAGAACCACACGGTGTCCTTGACCAGCACCGGCGGCGCCGAGCCGTCCGCCGCGCGCGTGGTCGCCGTGACCTGAAGCGAGGCCGGCCTTGGTGATTTCGGCGTTCCGGCTCGCTGCGGCCCGATGGTGACCGACAGCGTCTGCACGACCTTGGCGGCCTCCCCGGCGGCGACGGCGGGCGTGGCGACGGCGGCCGCCGCGGCACAGGCGCTGACGGCACGGCGAGTGATGCGCATCGATCGCATCTCCTTTCGATGGAGGATCCCGGCCCTGCGGGCCGATCGCCGCGTAAACGCCGCGGGACGCCGATTGTTGGCGCGGGGCCGCCCCGCCCGCCTTCAGGCCGCGGCCGAGGCGACCGGCACGAGCGCCAGCGGCTCGTCGCGGAACCGAGGCTTGGCCAGCAGCATCTGCACGTCGTGGATGCGGCGCTCGGCGAACCCGGCCTCGCAGTAGGCGAGGTAGAGGTTCCACAGCCGCCGGAACCGCAGGTCGTAGCCCAGCCGCTCCACCTCGGACTCGGCCGCCAGGAAGTTCGCGCGCCAGGCGCGCAGCGTGCGAACGTAGTGGCCCGTGATGTCCTCGAGCTGCACGACGCGCAGGTCGGTCTCGCGCCGGACCGACCGGGCGATCGCCTCCTGCGAGGGCAGGCATCCCCCGGGGAAGATGAGCTGGTTGATGAAGCTCTTCGAGGCCTTCTCGACCTCGTAGCTGCGCTCGTCGATCGTGATCGCCTGCAGCAGCATGAGCCCGTCGGGCGCCAGGAGCTTCGAGCACGCCTCGAAGTAGGTGCCGAAGTCGCGCCAGCCGACCGCCTCGATCATCTCGATCGACACGAGCTTGTCGTAGGTCCCCGCGAGGTGCCGGTAGTCCTGCTGGAGCACCGTGATGCGGTCCTCGAGCCCGGCCGCCCGGACCCGCTCGACGGCGCAGGCGTGCTGCTCGGCGCTGATCGTCGTGGTCGTGACGCGGCAGCCGGTCTCGCGCGCCGCGTGGACGGCCATGGCGCCCCACCCGGTCCCGATCTCCAGGAGGTGGTCGGACGGGCGCAGCTGGAGCTTGGCGCAGATGCGGTGCAGCTTGGCCAGCTGCGCCTCGTGCAGCGTCGCGTCGGGCGCCTCGAAGACGGCCGCCGAGTACATGAGCGTCTCGTCCAGGAACAGGCGGTAGAGGTCGGTGCCGAGGTCGTAGTGGGCGGCGATCTGGCGCCGGCTGCGCCCCGGCGTGTTGCGCGGCAGGGACGAGCTCAGCGCCTGGGCGGGCGCCCGGACGAGCCGGACCCGGCGCCGCAGCGCATCGAACTGGGTCGCGTTGCGGGCCGCGAGCCGGATCAGGGCGACGAGGTCCGGCGAGGACCAGGCGCCCTGCGCGTAGGTCTCCCCGAGCCCGAGGCTGCCGCGCAGCAGTCCGGTCCACACGGCCGGGTCGTGGACGTGCAGGCACGCCGACAGAGGCGCGTGCGGATCGATCGCGCCGAACCGGTGCGCCCGCCCGCCGGGCTCGCGGACCACGAGCTCGCCGTGGCGGGTCCGCCGCTCCAGGAGCGCGAGCACCGCGGCGCGGGCGGCGCGGGTGCGCGTCACCGGGACGCCTCCGGCGCGCCCGGGTGCGGGAACGACGGCGCGCCCTTGCGCTTGAGCGCCAGTGCCTGGCCGTAGATGCGCGCGAGGGTGACCAGGCCCGCCGCCGGGTAGCGGAGGAGCACCCGCGTGAGGGCCGTGCGGTCGAGCGGCGCGCGGTGCAGCCGCATGGCGGCGTCGAACACCCGCTCGCCGGCCCGATCCGAGGCGATCGAGATGGCCAGGCGCTCGCCGGGCGCCGAGAGCGCCCAGCGGTACTGGTGGTCCATGCCCATGAACGGCGAGACGTGGAAGGCCTTCTCCGAGCCGCCGCCCGACGGGTCCATCACGTAGGCGTGGCGCTCCCTCCACGGGGTGTTCGTCACCTCGGCGACGACCGCCTCGACCTCCTCGCCGGCCGGCGCGAAGCAGTAGTAGAAGCTCACCGGGTTGAACGCGTGCCCGTAGGTGCGGGGCGTCGTGAGCAGCCGGATCGGCCCCTCCGGGCGCCGCCCGGTCTGGCGGGCCGCCTCGTCGCGCACGGCCGTGTCGAGTGCCACCGCGGGGTCGCCCAGCAGGTCGCGGCGCCGGATCCGGCCGGGCGCCGGCCGGGACGCGGACCAGAGCGGGTGCTGCGCCAAGGCGCGGGGAAGCTCGGCGAGATCGAAGTAGAGCATCGCGACCGGGTACTCGAACGCGTGCTGGACCGGCGTGCGGCGCCGGTGGGCCACGCGGCCCTCGTAGAGCCAGCTGTGGCGGACCGGGGCGGTCATGCCGCGAGCTCCGCCGGCGGCCCGGGCGCCGCCGGGGCCTTGAGGCCCGCGATCGCCCGCAGCCCGCTCCAGACGCCGTCCTCGTGGAAGCCCCAGCGCCAGTAGGCGCCGCAGTACCGGGTCCGCCGCACGCCGGAGATCTCGCCGTGGCGCGCCTGCGCGGCGATGCCCGCAGGCGTGAAGGCCGGGTGGGCGTAGGCGAACGTCCCGAGCACGCGGGCCGGGTCGATCCGCTCGGCGAGGTTCAGCGTCACGCAGTAGTCCGTCGGCGTGTCCAGCCGCTGCAGGCGGTTCATCCAGTAGGTGACCGTGGTGCGGCCCTGCGGCTCCGCGAGGAGGTGGAAGTTCCACGCCTGGCGGGCCTGGCGCCGGCGCGGCAGCAGCCCGGCGTCGGTGTGGAGGACTGCCTCGTTGCGCTGGTACGGAAGCGCGCCGAGGATCGCCCGCTCCGCCGGGCTGGGGTCGGCGAGCAGCGCGAGGGCCTGGTCGCTGTGGCAGGCGAGGATCACCTCGTCGAAGCGCTCGGCCGGGCCGGCCGCCGGGACCACCGCGACGTGGCCCGGATGGCGCGCGACCCGCACGACCGGCGACCGGGTCCGGACCGGCCGCTGCAGGCGGCGCTCGATGGCGGCGACGTAGGTGCGCGATCCGCCGGCGACGGTCAGCCACTGGGGACGGTTGCGCAGGCTCAGCATGCCGTGGTTGTGGAAGAACTGGGCGAGGAACCCGGCCGGGAAGCTGCGAATCTGCTCGGGGTCCGCCGACCAGACCGCGCTGACCTGGGGACCGATGAGCCGCTGCCGGAACAGGTCGCCGTAGCCGCCGGCATCGAGGAGCTCGCCGAGCGTGCGGCTGCTTCCGGCCCGGCGCTCGCGGTCGAGGTCTCGGTTGAACCGCAGCAGGTCGGCGATCATCCGGTGAAACGCCGGCCGGGCGACGTTCTGCGGCTGGCAAAAGAGGCCGCGCGGCGTTCCGGCGAACTCGAAGTCGTCCGGGCCGGGGCCGGCCGACACCGAGAAGCCCATGTGCGTCGGCTGTGTCGGCACGCCCAGCTCCTCCAGCAGGGCGGTGAAGTGCGGGTAGGTGCGGTCGTTCAGCACGATGAACCCGGTGTCGACGGCCAGCGGCCCTGCGTCGGGATCCTCGATGTCGACCGTGTTCGTGTGTCCGCCCGCGTGGGCGCCGGCCTCGAACACCGTCACGTCGTGGACGGGATCGAGGCGGTGCGCGGCGGTCAGGCCGGCGACGCCGGCTCCGATGATGGCGATGCGCATGGTCACCGGGTCCTACGCGGGCGCAGGCCGTCTTGGATGTCCCCCCGGTCAGACCTCGACGCCGGCCTGGCCTGCCCGCTCCACTAGGATCGCCCGCCCGGCCTGCAGCCTGCGCCGCCTCCGATCCCGTGACTTCGGCCGCGATAGACCTGTACTGGCTTCCGCTTGGAGCCGGCGGCCACTCGGTCCGCCTCAACGGCCGCGTGTACGAGGCGATCGCGGCGGCCGCCGCCCGCCGGCCGCGGCGCGACCTGTACCACTCGGCGCTCATGGTGCTCGGCCCTGACGGGCGCTACGCGATCGAGATGACTCCGGTGCGGGCGGGCGACGGCGCCGACCGTGGCGTGGTGGCCGGCGGCGCGGTCGGGAGCCGCGCCGCCGGCCGCTTCCGGCTGTTCCGCTACGAGATCCGCCGTTGGCGGGGCGGTGCGATCCCGGACCTCGCCGAGGCGGTCGACAGCCCCCGCCGGCTCAGCACGGACGGGGCAGTCGCGGAGCGGCTCCTCGCCCTCGTCCCCGACGTGCCGACGCCCGTCTGGGGACGGGACGAGCTGCGCGCCGGCGAGATGTGGAACTCGAACTCCCTCGTCTCCTGGCTGCTCATGCGCAGCGGCCTCGACGTCGATGCGATCCGCCCGCCGCCGGGCGGCCGGGCGCCGGGCTGGGATGCCGGCCTCGCTGTGGCGCGGCGGAAGCCGGTGGCGGCGGCATAGCCGCTGCGGGCGCGGTCACGACTGCGCCGGCGCGCAGAGCGCGGCAGACGGGTTCGCCCCGTGCCCGCCGACGCCGGTCGCGCGCGATAACGTCGGGATCCGGGACTGGGACAGGAGAAACGCAGGAGCACCTGGTGGCCATGACGGAACCCGCACGATCCGGCGCCCGCGCGGCGGGCCGTGCCGAGGCGCGGAGGCGGCAGTGAGCGCCGGCGAGCGCCCCCCCACCGGCGGGCCCGGACCGAGAGTGGTCGCCCGCGGCGAGGAGATGGCCGCGCTCGACCGGTTCGTCGCCGGCCTCGACGACGGGTTCGCCGCGCTCGTGCTCGCCGGCGGCCCGGGAATCGGCAAGACGACGCTGTGGCGCTACGCAGCGGCCCGGGCCGCCGAGAGGCAGGCCCTCGTCCTCGCCGCGACGCCGTCGGCCGCCGAGGCGCAGCTCGCCTTCGCCGGGCTCGGCGATCTGCTCCGGCCCCATTTCGAGGCGCTGGCGGAGCAGCTGCCCGGCCCGCAGCGACGGGCGCTCGCCGCGGCGCTCATGCTCGCCGATCCCGAGGACGCCGCCTCGGCGGCACATGGCGTCGCCGCCGGGCTGCTCGGCTGCCTGCAGGCGCTGGCCCGCGACCGGCCCGTGCTCGTCGCGATCGACGATGTGCAATGGCTGGATGCCGCGTCGGCCGCGGCCATCGCCTTCGCCGCCCGGCGCGTGCGGGGCGAGCCGGTCGGGCTGCTGCTGGGATGCCGGACCGAGGAGGCCGGACCCCTGCCGCTCGGGCTGGACCGGGCGCCGGACCCGGAGCGCGTGCACGTGATCGGCGTGGCGCCGCTGAGCTTCGGCGCCGTTCATGCGCTCGTGCAGCTGCAGGCGGGGCCGCCGCCGCCCCGGCCGGTGCTCCGCCAGATCCACGAAGCGTCGGGTGGCAACCCCCTGTTCGCGCTCGAGCTCGCCCGGGCGATTCGCGACGCCGGCGACGGCACGGACCCGGGGCGGCCCCTCCCGGTTCCGGGAACGCTGCAGGAGCTGGTGGCCGACCGGGTCCGGCAGCTCCCGGACTCGACGCAGCTGGCGCTGACGGCTGCCGCGGCACTCGCCGAGCCCACGGTCGCGAAGCTCGCGCGCTTCGAGCCGGGCAGCACTCCCGAGGCGGGCCTGCGCCCGGCAGCCGAGGCGCGGCTCGTCGAGATCGACGGCGAGCGGATCCGCTTCGTCCATCCGGTCTACGCCGCCGCGGTCTACGGCCTGGCCGACGCGGCCGCGCGCCGCGACGTTCACCGGCGGCTCGCGGAGGCGGCCGCCGACGCCGACGAGCGGGCGGCCCACCTCGCGCTGGCGACCGACCGCCCGGACGCCGCCGTCGCCCGCGAGCTCGCCGACGCCGCCGCGCGGGCCGCCGCCCGCGGCGCCCCCGAGGCTGCCGCGGCGCTGTCCGGCTCCGCGCTGCGCCTGATGCCTGCGACGGCCGGCGCCGCGCAGGCCGCGCTCACGCTCGGCGCCTCGGACTACGCCTTCGCGGCCGGCGACACCGGCGGCGCCCGCCGGCTGCTCGAGGGGCTGCTGTCCAGCGAGGACCCGGAGCTCCGCGCCCAGGCGCTCGTGCGGCTGTGCACGCTGGCCACGTTCGACGGCTCGGTGGCGGAGGCGCACGAATTCGCGCAGCGGGCGCTGGCCGAGCCCGTGGAAGACCTCTCCCTGGCGGTGCGCATCCACCGGCGGGCCGCGATGGTGAGCATGGTCGGGCCAAACCTGCCCGAGGCCGAGGCGACGGCAGCGCGGGCGGTGGAGCTCGCCGAGCAGCTCGGGGACCCGGGCGCGCTGGCGAGCGCGCTCGGCAGCCTGGCGTTCCTGCAGTCGGCGCGCCGCTCGGCAGGGTGGGAGGCGGCGCTCGAGCGCGCCCTGACGTTGGAAGAGGCCGCGGGATCGGGCCTGATCGACGACTCCCCGAGCGCGCAGGCGGGGCTGATCGCAATGGCCCAGGGCGACCTGCGGGGCGCCCAGCGGTATCTGGAGGCCGCGCTGGCCGACGCGGTCGCCCGCGGCGGGGACCCGCTCGCCACTGGGCTGCTGATGTGCCTCAGTGAGCGGGCCTCGCGGGCCGGGGAGTTCGCCGCGGCCCTGGAGCTCGCCGAGCGCGGGCTCGTCGCCGCCGAACAGAGCGGGCAGCACCTGCAGCGCTCCGGCCTGCTGTATGCGAAGGCGCTGGCCGCCGCGGGCCTGGGGCGCGAAGCGGAGGCGCGGGCCGCCGGAACCGAGGGGCTCGAGATCTCCACGCGCTCCGGCCAGGTGTGGGCTCAGGCCGACTGCCTCTGGGCCCTCGGCGTTCTCGATCTCTCGCTCGGCCGGGCCGACGCGGCGCTCGCGTCTCTGACGCAGGCGGTCGACCTCCCGCGGAACGCCGGCGCCCGCGAGCTGGCCATCGTCCCGGCCCATGGCGACGCCATCGAGGCGGCGCTCGCCGCCGGCGACCGGGAGCTCGCGGGCACGCTCCAGGACGAGCTCGAGGCGGGAGCGCATGCCGCCTGGATGCAGGCGGTCGCGCTGCGCACGCGCGGCCTGATCGAAGCCGCGGACGGGCAGCTCGAGGCCGCCGTCGCGACACTGGAGCAGGCCGTCGCGGACGCCGAGCGGATCGAGGACGGCGCCTTCGCCCTCGCCCGCGCCCGGCTCGCGCTCGGCGCCGCCCTGCGGCGCACGAAGCGCAAGCGCCGCGCCCGCGAGGAGCTCGAGGCCGCCCGGGCCGGCTTCGACGCGCTCGGGGCGGCCCTGTGGGCCGGGCGGGGCGAGGAGGAGCTCGCTCGCATCGGGGGCCGCGCGCCCTCCGGCGACGGGCTCACGCCGACGGAGCGCCGCGTGGCCGAGCTCGTCGCTGCTGGCCGCACGAACAAGGAAGTTGCGGCCGAGCTGTTCGTCACCGTGCGCACGGTCGAAGCGAACCTGACGAAGATCTACGCGAAGCTCGGGGTGCGCTCGCGCGTCGAACTGCCCGGCGCGCTGGACGGCAGCCGCTCCGCCGGCTGACCCCGCCGGCGGGAACGTCCGGCCGCCCCCCGGCCGGACCCCCAGTTCCCCCGGCGGCGGGGGGAGGCAAACGGTGTGGGTCTCCGCACTTTCGGTGCGGGCGGGCCGGACCTACCGTCGCCGGCATGCTCGAACTGAACACCCGCAGGTGGCGCCGCCGGGCGGCGGCCGTGCTGACGGCGGCCACGGCCCTGGGTGGCGCGAGTGTCGCCGAGGCGCACGTGTACTGGACCAGCGCCGGCGCGCATGCGATCGGTCGCGCGAACCTCGACGGCACCGCCGCCACCCCCGGGTTCATTTCCGGTGCCGGCTGGCCGACGGGCCTCGGCATCGACGCCGCGCACGTCTACTGGACCGACTACCTCAGCGGCACGATCAGCCGGGCCAACCTCGACGGCACCGGCGCCAACCTGGCGTTCATCACCGGTGCGAGCGGCCCGGACGGCGTCGCGACCGACAGCCAGCACCTCTACTGGGCGAACTCCGCCGCCGGCACGATCGGGCGGGCCAGCCTGGACGGCACCGGCGTCAACCAGGCGTTCATCGCCGGCCTGGGCAGTCCGCAGACCGTGGCGGTCGACAGCCGCCACATCTACTGGGTCGACGCGGCGACCGGACGGATCGGGCGGGCCAACCTCGACGGCACCGGGGCCGACTCGGGCTTCATCACCGCGTCGACCGCCCCGCGCGCGGTGGCACTCGATGGCCAGCACATCTACTGGGCCGACCCGGGCACCGGCACGATCGGCCGCGCCGGTCTCGACGGCTCGGGCGCGAATCCGAGCTTCATCGCGACCGGAATCCAGGCCCCGTTCGCGGTCGCCGTGGACAGCGGGCACGTCTACTGGACCAGCAGCGCCGCCGGCACGATCGGCCGGTCCGCCCTTGACGGCACCGGCGTCACCCCCGCCTTCGTCACCGGCGCCGGCTCGGCGTTCGGAATTGCCGTCGATGCCGGACCCGCGGGAACGGTCTCGGTGGGCCCGGCGGCGCTCGACTTCGGAACCGAGCCGGCCGGCTCCCTGGGCCGTCCGCGGTCACTCACGGTGACCAACACTGGGCACGGCGCCCTGCACCTCGGCCTGGCCCGGATCGGCGGCGCGAGTCCGGACGACTTCCTGATCTCCCGCGACGGCTGTGGCGGAGCGACGCTGGCGGTCGGCGGCACCTGCACCATCGGCATCCGCTTCGGTCCGAGCGCCACGGGCGCGCGCAGCGCCACGCTCGCCGTGCCCAGCGACGACGTCGCCGGGCCGCGCACCGCCGCGTTGTCGGGGAGCGGAGGCCCGGCCGGGTCCGGCCCCGCCGGCCCCCAGGGCCCCTCGGGCCCGCCTGGCGCTGCCGGGCCCGCCGGCCCCGCCGGCCCCGCCGGGCCCCAGGGTCCGCGTGGCGGCAGCGCCACGCCGTCCCGTCCGGGCGCGGGCGCCACCGTCTCCTGCACGGTGCGCCGCCGCGCGGGCGGCCGGCCGGTCGCCGTGATCTGTGCGGTGCGGCTTGCGGCGGAACGCCGCGCGCCGTTGCGCTGGCAGCTCGTGCGCCAGGGCCGGACCGTGGCCCACGGGAGCGCCCGTGCCCGCGGCCGCGTCGCGACGATCCGGGTGGCAAACCCGGGCCGGCTGCCCGGCCGCCGTTACCTGCTGCGCATCGCCGGCCTCCCCGCCAGGGCCACCGTCGACCTGCGGCGTCCGGCATGAGCGAGCCCCGCGCAGCGCAGGCGCCGAGCTTCCTGGTCGAGACGTACCTCGCCCCCGGAACGGCCGGCGACCCCGCCGCCGCCCTCTCCAGCTTCGCCACGGTCGCCGCCGCGCAGGCCGGGGTGAGCGCGGCCCGCCACCTGATGTCGGTGCTCGTCCCCGCGGAGGAGACCTGCCTGCACCTGTTCCAGGCCGACGGCGAGGACGCCGTCCGCGCGCTCGCCCAGCGGGCGGGCCTGGGCCCGGTGCGGGTCGTGCCCTGCCACCTGCGCGGAGCGCAGCTGTCTGACCACCCAGCCAACCCGAAAGGAACCCAGACATGTCCCGAAGCATCGGAGCAGTGATCCTCGAGCTCACCGGCGGCCGCCCAGCGGCGAGGGCTCGTGAGCGGACGGCCGCGCCCGCCGCAACCCGCCGGCGCCGCCTGCGGCGCCAGATCGCCGCCGGAGCCGCCGGCGTCGCAGTGTTCGTCGGCACCGTCGCCGTGCTGCCGGCCCCCGTGAAGCACGCCGGCCCGGTGAACGGCGGCCGGGCCATCCCGGTCTCGCACGACGGCGGGCGCTGACCGCGGCGGGCTGTGCGACGTCTGGCGGCGGCGCTGGCCCGCGCCGCCGCCGTCGCGCGTCGTGCCGGAGACGGCGGGCCGGGGCCCTGCCGCCGTCAGTCCGGGAGCTGCGGGGCGACGATGCCCGGTGCGCGCCCGAGGCTGACGGCGCGGGTGATCGCCACTGATCCGAAGCGGTCGCGCACCCCGTCCACAGCGGCGTCGAGTGCGTCCTCGTCATGGGCGTGCAGCGGCAGCGCGAGCTGGACCGCGCCGTCGTCCGCGAGGCTCGAGAGCGAGATGCCGATGAGCGTGATGCCCCGTGCCTGGACGAGCGGCATGGCCGCCGACAGCAGCCGCCGGGCCGCAGCCAGGATCGTCGCGGTCCGCGCGGTGGCCTCAGGCAGGGTGCGAGACCGCGTCGCCCGGGTGTAGTCCCCGAACCGCAGGCGCAGGACCACCGTGCGGCACACCCGCCGAGCCGCGCGCAGGCGCCGCGCGAGGCGGTCGACGAGCCCGACGACGAAGACCTCGAGCTCCTCGGCGGTGACCCGGCCGCGGCCCAGGGCCCGCTGCGCGCCCATCGAGCGCCGGCGCCGTCCGGTGCGGACCCGGCGCGGATCGCGATTGTGCGCGAGCGCATGCAGATGGCGGCCGGCGGCCGGCCCGACGATCGCCGACAGCGACGGCTCCGTGAGCGCCGCGAGCTGGCCCACGGTTCCGATTCCGTGGCGGTGCAGCGTGCGCGCCGTCACGGGACCGACGCCCCACAGGCGCTCCACGGGGAGCGGGTGGAGGAAGGCCAGCTCCGTTCCGGGCGCCACGACGAGCAGGCCGTCCGGCTTGGCCACGGCGCTCGCGACCTTGGCCAGGAACTTCGTCGTGGCGATGCCAACCGTGATCGGCAGGCCGACCTGCTCGGCCACGTCCCGGCGCAGGCGGGCGCCGATCTCGGCGGGGGTCCCCGAGATCCGCTCCAGGCCCCGGACGTCCAGGAACGCCTCGTCGATCGAGAGGCCTTCGACCAGCGGCGAGGTCTCCCGGAAGACCGCGAAGACCGCGCGGCTCGCCTCCGAGTAGGCGGACATCCGGGGCGGAACCACCACCGCCTGCGGGCACCGGCGCCGCGCCTGCGCCCCGCCCATCGCCGTGCGCACCCCGCAGGCCTTGGCCTCGTAGGAGGCGGCGAGGACGACGCCGCCGCCGACGATCACGGGCCGCCCGCGCAGCCGCGGGTCGTCCCGCTGCTCAACCGACGCGAAGAACGCATCGAGGTCGGCGTGCAGCATCGTCGCGGCGCCAGGCACGAACACATGTTCGCATCCGGATCAAGGGGCGCCGGCCGGGGCGGCGCCGTCGAAGCTGAGGTTCGGCCGCCACACACGGCGAATCCCCGGCCTCGCCCGCCGGGTGACGGGCCGTGGGCGACGGGCGCGTCAGGCCGCGGCGTAGACGCCGTCGAGCCACGACTGCAGCGCCGCCTCCCGCGCCGCGGCGTCGACGCCGTCCGCGAACAGGTGCGCGCTCATGCCCACGACGCCGCCGAAGCGGTTGCGCCCGAAGAACCGGTACAGGCCGTCGGCCGTGCGGACGCCGAGGAAGTCAGGCGTCGCGTAGTCGATGACGCCGTCGAGCGCGCCGGCGTCGCCGAGCGAGGTGTGAACCTCGTCGCCCACGCTGGCATCCGGCGCCACACCGAGCGCGGAACGCAGCGCGTCCATCGCCGCGGGCGCCCCGGCGGCCGGGGGCCCTTGGATCCCTGCCGACGGCTGGCCCACGTAGGTCGCATCACGGCCGATGAAGTGCTCCAGGTACTGCCCGAGCGTGTGGAGGTAGAAGTCGGTGTGCGGCCCGATGGCGTCGTACTGGTCCGCCCACTCGTCGGCGAGGATCCCGCTGTGGACGTAGCGCAGGCGGGCCGTGCCGCCGGCCCGGGCCTCGATGACGTACTCGAGCGCGTTGAAGGTCCCGTCGGGCGACTCGGTGCGAATCACGAGGCGGCGGGGCGGATCCCACTCCGCGATCGGGCCGCCCGCGGGCGCCGCGTCGCCGGCGGGGAGCTTCAGGCCCGACGGGAACTGCCAGGCGTCGGTGCCGGACGTGATCGCGGCCCAGACGTCTTCGGGTGCGGCGGGCAGGTCGATGTCGCGGGCGATCTCGAAGGGACGGCTCATGCCTGGGACTCCTTGCGGGTGGTGATGGCAGGGTGCAGGGCGACGAGGAGCCGGTGGCGGCGGCCGCCACGGGCGCCCTCGTCGTGGTACTTCGCGACGAGGCCGTTCAGGGAGTCGGCCAGCTCGGCGGCGAAGGCCGCCCGGTCCCGGGCGGACGCGAAGCGGACCTCGCTGTCGATACCGAGGGTCGCGAGCGGCTGGCCGGCGGCGCCGGCCTGCGTGATGAGCTCGCCGAGCTCGCGGACCAGGCGGCCCGCAACCGCGAGCAGCCAGCGCGCCGAGCGCTCGTCGGGCGCCCGGGACGGGTCCGGGGCGACAGCGGGCAGGGCGGCGGGCGAGATGACGTAGGAGGCGGCGGTGGCCTGCAGCACGCGCTCGGTGCAGTTGCCCTTGCGGCGCTCCTCGACGAGCTCGACGAGTCCGTGGTGCTCGAGCCGGCGCAGGTGGTAGTTCGCCTTCTGGCGGGTGAGCCCGGTCCGGGCGGCGAGGGTGCTGGCCGATCCCGGCTCGGCCAGCTCGGCGAGCAGCCGGGCGCGGATCGGATCGAGCGAGGCCTCGGCGGCAGCGGCGTCTGCGATGACGGCGGCGTCGTGCATGGCACGACCCTCTCACCGACAGATTGTTTTGTCAAGACTTTCGGTCTTGTCGGTATCGCCGGCCAGAGCCGTCCGGGCTCCGACGGTCTGCGGGGACCGGGGTGACCGGCGGGCGCCGATCGGGCAGGGTTCGTCTTTCACCGCTGAGCGAGGAGGAACGCCATGCCCCCGATCACCCCGTGCCTGTGGTTCGACGGCGACGCCGAGGCGGCCGTCGAGCTCTACACGTCGATCTTCGACAACTCCCGGATCCTCAGGACCATGCGCTACGCCGAGGGCGGCCGCGGCGAGGCCGGGTCCGTGATGGCCGTGGACTTCGAACTCGACGGCCAGCCGTTCATGGCGCTCAACGGCGGCCCGGGCCACCCGTTCACCCAGGCGATCTCGCTCCAGGTGCCGTGCGACACCCAGGAGGAGATCGACCGGTACTGGGACGCGCTGAGGGCCGGCGGCGGCCAGGAGGTCGTGTGCGGCTGGCTCGAGGACCGGTTCGGACTGTCGTGGCAGGTCTTCCCGCGGCGGCTGACCGAGCTGATGAGCGATGAGGACCCCGACGTGGCCCGGCGCGCGACCGAGGCGATGCTCGCGATGAAGAAGATCGACCTCGCCGCGATCGAGGCGGCAGCCGCCGCACCGGCCTGACCCCCCCGCCGCCCGCCCTCATCGGCGCGGGCCGGCCGGCCGGCCCGGTAGGTTCGCGGCATGAGCGACCACGAGCCGGACCCCACCCACGCTGGCGTCTCGCGACGCGGCTTCCTCGGGCGGTCCGCCGCCACCGTCGGATCCCTCTCACTCGGGGGCCTCGCGTCGGGCGCCGCCGGCGCCGAGGCCGCGGCCCAGGCGCGCCTCTCCGGGATGAACGTCGTGATGTTCATCACCGACCAGGAGCGGGCGATCCAGCACTTCCCCCGCGGCTGGGCGCAGCGCAACCTGCCCGGCCTCACGGCGCTGCAGCGCAACGGAATCACCTTCGACAACGCCTTCACGAACTCGTGCATGTGCTCGCCGGCGCGCTCAACCCTGATGTCGGGGTACTTCCCCGCCCAGCACGGGGTGAAGTACACGCTCGAGCTCGACATGAGCCCGCCGCAGAACCCGCAGGTGCCGCTCCCCACACCCGACACCCTCGCGAACATCGCGACCGTGATGTCCTCGGCGGGCTACAACGTCATCTACAAGGGCAAGTTCCACTGCTGCAAGCCCGCCGGCGCCACCTGGGCGCCCTCGGACCTGGCCAACTACGGATTCTCGCGCTGGAACCCCGCGGACGCCGGCGCCGACCAGAGCATCCCCGAGATGGGCGGCGGCCTGGCGAACAACGACGGCCGCTTCATGACCTCGGTCGGCGACTACACCGAAGGGGACGAGGGCGCCCTGAGCTTCATCCGCAGCGCGGCCGCCGCCGAGCAGCCGTTCTTCATGATCGTCTCGCTCGTCAACCCGCACGACGTGCTGGCCTACCCGCGCAACGCCGGCAACGCGGGGTACAGCAACGAATGGCTTGCCGGCGACATCCGCCTCCCCCTCACCGAGGGCGAGGACCTGCGCACCAAGCCCAGCGCCCAAGAGGAGTTCCTGCGGATCTTCAACCTCACGGGCAAGCTCAAGACCCGCCAGCAGAAGCTCAACTACCTGAACTTCTACGGCAACCTCATGCGCGCCTCGGACAACTACCTCGTGAATCTGATGGCCGCGCTCAAGTCGGTGAAGACCGGGAACCGCTCGCGCGGGCCGTCGCTGCTCGACAACACCCTGATCATCCGCACCTCCGACCACGGCGAGATGGGCCTCGCCCACGGCGGGCTGCGCCAGAAGAACTTCAACTTCTACGAGGAGTCGCTGCGGGTCCCGCTGATCTACTCGAACCCGCGGCTCTACCCGAAGCCGCTGCGCTCGAGTGCGCTCGTGTCGCACGTCGACTTCCTGCCAACGCTCGCCGGCCTGTTCGGGGCGCCGCCCGCGGCGCGGTCGGCCTGGCAGGGGCGCGACTACTCGAAACTCGTGCTCAACCGCAGCCGCGCGCCGGTCCAGGACTACATCGTCTTCACGTTCGACGACTTCCAGGCCGGGCAGGCCACGGGCCCCTACGTCCAGCCGCCGCAGCACATCGTGAGCATCCGCGAGCAGCGCTGGAAGCTGGCCGAGTACTTCGACCCCCGCCGCCGGGTCCGGTCCCAGTGGGAGATGTACGACCTGAAGCACGATCCGCACGAGGTCAGGAACCTCGCGCGGCCTGGGGCGCGGCGGACCGCGACGCAGGAGGCCCAGTACCAGCGGCTGCGGGCCAAGCTCGAGCGCGTGCAGGAAACGCGGCTGCAGCCGCTCGGGCCCCGGGTGCCGGCGTAGCCCGGGACGGGATGTACGCGGTTGCGCGCACGGTCCGGCGCCGGCAGCGCGCCAGCGTGAGAGCATGCCCGCCATGAGCACCGCACGGATCGCCCTCATCGCACTGCTGGCTGCCCTCGCGCTCCCCGGATCGGCGCCCGCCGCCACCGTCACGCTGGGCAGCCCGCTGACCGCCGCGCCCAATGTGAACCTCGACTGCGGCGCCAAGCTCAGCATCTCCTTCAGCGACCTGAACAGCTATGAAGCCGGCCCGTCGAACGCCCCGGACTGCACCTACCGGCAGTCGGGCGTGTTCGGGTCCCTGAACGATCCGCGCGGCAGCACGGTGCCGGGCACCGGCAGGATCACGAGCGTCTCGGTGCGCTCCGGGCCGACCCCGGGCCTCATCCGTTTCGTCGTCCTGCGCCAGCTCTCGGCGGCGGGATCCGGCGGCAATGAGGGCGGAACGTACTGCTGCTACTTCGTCTCCGAGACGGCGCCGGTGCGCCCGGCGCCCAACACGGTCTCGACGTTCCCCGTGAACCTGCCGGTGGAGCGCAGCGTCGACCGCAACCAGGTGCTGACCAACGACCACATCGCGATCAGCGGGGTGTCGGGGACCGGGAGCCTGCCGGTCGCGGTCGTCGGCCCGCTGACCCGCAGCGCCTTCTACGAGCCGGGCGCCGTCAACGTGGCCGACTACTTCCCGCGCATGGGCGGGCTGCCGAACGACATCGGCGCCGGCCGGCGCGAGGACGGTCTGCCGAACATCGAGCTGCTGATGCGCTGGACGTGGTGCGGCACCCCCGGCACGAGCCAGGCCCATGCCGCCCGGGCCGCGCAGGCCGGCTGCGGCGCCGCCGGCACGGCGCGGGCCGACACCCTGCGCGGCACCGCCGGCGCCGACCGCATCTGCGGCCTGGGCGGCAGCGACCGGATCAGCGGCCTCGGCGGCAACGACATCCTGTTCGGCGACCAGTGCGGCCGCGCCGGCGCTCACGCAATCGCCGGCGCGGCGGCGAGCGGGGACGGCAACGACACGCTCTCCGGCGGCCCGGGCAACGACACGCTCTCGGGCGGGGGCGGCAACGACACGCTCTCGGGCGACAGCGGCAACGACACCCTGGTCGGCGGCGCGGGCACGAACCGCTACGCGGCCGGGCCGGGCGCCGACGTGGTGAACGCGCGCAACGGTCGTCGCGAGACCGTCGACTGCGGTGCCGGACGCGACCGCGCGACCCTGGATTCCCGCGACATCGCCAAGGGCTGCGAGCGCGTCACGCGGCGCTGAGGCCGGCGCGTGCGGAGCGCGAGGCGCCGCCGGCGGGCCGTCCCGGACGCTCCGGTCGACGAAAGGGGCGGCATGCGCGCCACACGTCGAGCGGAGCCCACGGCTGCGCTTGGAGGCCCCGGCGAGTTCGTGCACGGCGGCGCGTGAACGCGTAGGGTCGCCCGATGCGGATTCGTCCGGTGCTGCTCACGATCGCGCTGCTCGCGCTCGCCGCCGGCACCCCGGCGCAGGCCGCGGCGCCGACGCCTGGCGCCTCCGGCCTCGGAGACCGGCTGGATCCCGGGCTCGGCAACGGCGGCTACGACGCGCTGCACTACGACCTCGACCTGCGCTACGCGACCAGCACGCCGTCCCAGCCGATCGACGGCACGGTGACGATCGACGCGCGGGCCACGCAGGCGCTGTCGCGGTTCAACCTCGACTTCGGCGGGGAGCGCGTGGGCGCGGTGTCGGTCGACGGGGTGCCGGCGCGGTGGCGGCGCGCCGGCGAGGAGCTCATCATCACGCCCCGCCAGTGGCTGCGCGACGGCGAGCGGTTCGCGGTGCGGGTCAGCCACTTCACCGCCGTGCCCACGGAGCCGAGCGACGACCCGGCGTCCACGGCGTTCTTCGTCCACCAGGACGGCTCTGCGACGGCTGGCCAGCCGTTCTCCGAGCACCTCGTGTTCCCGTCCAACGATCATCCGCGCGACAAGGCGACCTTCGCCTTCCGCTTCGACGTTCCGGCCGGGACCACGGCGGTGGCCAACGGCGTCCTCGAGGGCCGTCAGACCCGCGGCGGCCGGACCGTCTGGCGCTACGCGGAGCGTCATCCGATGGCCACCGAGCTGACGCAGCTGGCGGTCGGCGACCTCGAGTTCAGCTCGCCGGGCCGCCGCCCCGGCGTCCAGCTGCGCGACGTGACTCCGCCGGCGATCACCGACGCGATGCGCCCGCACCTCGCGCTCGGGCCCGCGCAGCTCGACTGGATGGAGGCCCGCGTCGGCAGCTATCCGTTCGACTCCTACGGCACGCTGATCATCCGGGCCGACCTCGGCTTCGCGCTCGAGACCCAGACGCTGTCGCTGTTCGACACGTCGTGGTTCGATCTCCCTCAGGACGTGTGGGACTCGACGATGGTGCACGAGCTGTCCCACATGTGGTTCGGCGACAGCGTCTCGCCGTACGAGTGGAGCGACCTGTGGCTCAACGAGGGCCACGCGAGCTGGTACGAGTTCACCTACGCCGAGGAGCAGGGGTTCCTCGAGGAGGACACCGTCGGCTATCCGGACGACACGGGCTACGCGACGCTGGACGAGCTCATGCGCGCCGTCTACGCCCATGGCGACCAATGGCGCCACGACTACGGCCCCGTCGCGCAGCCGGCCGACGCCGACGCCCTCTTCAGCTTCCAGGCCTATCACGGCGGCGCCCTCGTGCTCTACGCGCTGCGCCAGGCCGTCGGCGACGCCACGTTCGGGCGCATCGAGCGCGCCTGGGTCGCCCGCTACCGCGACACGTCGGCCAGCACCGGCGACTTCATCGCCCTCGCCTCGCAGGTCGCCCGCCGCGACCTGTCCGGCTTCCTGCGCGCCTGGCTGTACGGCCGGCGCACGCCGCGCATGCCCGGCCACCCGGACTGGACGGTCGACCCCGTCCAGTCCGCGGCACCCGCAGCGCGGGCGCTCGCGGCTCCGCGGGCACGGCGGCGCTGACCCGCGCCCTCGGCACGGCTCGTTGACCGAGGGACCTGCCGTGACTAGGGTGGCCGCGGATCTTCAAGCGGCGGGGGGCAGGACGTGCGGGGACGGACCATCGCGATCGCGGCAGCCGCCTGGGCGGCCCTGCTCGTGCCTGCCGGCGCGCAGGCAGCCGCCATCACGGTGACGTCCAACCTGGACTCCGGGGCCGGCACGCTGCGCGCCGCCGTGGCGTCTGCCGGGCCGGGCGACGTGATCGGGTTCTCGGCCGCCGTGCAGGCCCAGACCATCACGCTCGGGTCGCCGATCGTGCTCGGCACGAGCGTGACGATCCGCGGGGCCGCCGGGCCCAAGCCGCTCATCACCGGCAACGCCGGGCTGTTCGCCGTCGACCCCGGCGTGCAGGCCGTCATCGACCTCGTCTCGATCCGCAACGCCAACGGCACCGACGCCGTCGCCGCCGGCGCGGCGGGCGGGAGCCTGATCGAGAACCGCGGCACGCTGTCGATCACGAACTCGGTGCTCGCCCAGAACACCGGCGGCGACGGCGCGGCGGGGAGCGGCACCGGCGGCGGGGGAGGCGGCGGCGGGGTCGTGGCCAGCACGGGCACGCTCACGATCTCGGGCACAACGATCGCGGGAAGCACGGCGGGCAAGGGCGGCGGCGGCGGAACGCTCGGCGGCGGGGGCGGCGGTGGCGCGGTGGTCGCGAGCTCCGGGACGCTGACGATCCTCTCGACCAGCTTCGTGCAGGACAGCGGCGGAAACGGCGGCGCCGGATCCGGCGGCTGCGGCGGTGGCGCCGGGGGCGGCGCGATCGCGAGCACCGGCAGCCTGCTGCTCGCCAACGTCACGGTCGCGACCAGCAAGGGCGGCGCCGGCGGGGCGGGAGGTGCCGGCGGCGCGGGCGGCGCGGGCGGCGGCGGTGGCGGGTCTGGTGGCGGCGGGGGCGGCTGCACCGGCGCAACGGACGGCGGCAGCGGGGGCGGCGGCTTTGGCGCGGCGGCGGCGGCCTCGGCGCCGGCGGGCCGGGGTTCTTCGGTTCCGGCGGCGCCACCGCGTCCGGCAGCGGCGGCGCGGGCGGCGGCGGGGCCGGCGCCGACGGCGCCGACGGCGGGGCCGCGGGCGGACCCGGCGGCGCAGGCGGTGGGCCGGGCGGCGGCGCGGGCGGACCCGGCACCGGCGGCGGCACCGGGGGCGGCGGCGGCACCGGGGGCGGCGGCGGCTACGGGGACGGCGGCGCGGGCGCCGGGGCCGGCGGCGGCGGCACTGGCGGGGCCGCAGGACCCGGGCTCGGCGGAGGCGGCGGAAGCGGCAACGGCGCCGTCGCGGTCTACGGGGGCACGGCCACGATCACGAACAGCACGCTGACCGCGAACACTCGCGGCGCGGGCGGCACCGCCGGCGGGCCCGGCGCTGCGGCCGGCGCGGCCGGAGGCGGCGCCGCCGTGCAGCTCGCCGGGACGGTCGATGTGGTCAGCTCGATCCTCGCGAACAGCATCGGCGGCGGCCAGTGCCGCGGCTCGCTGGGCGGAGACGCGTCGCTCATCCAAGCGCCGCAGGGCTGCGCCGTCCCGGCGGGGACGCTGTCGGCGGATCCCCAGATCGGCGCGGGCGTCGCCGACAACGGCGGCCCGACCCGGACCGTCGCGCCCTTCCCCGGCTCCCCGGTGATCGGCGCCGGCTCGAACCCGTCCGCGCTGGCCGCAGACCAGCGCGGACCCGGCTTTGCCCGCACGCTGCTGGGGCAGACCGACATCGGCGCGATTCAGGCGCCGCGCGTCGACGCCGGCCCTGACCAGGCCGTCACCCTCCCGGCAACCGCCGCCCTGGCGGGCACCGTCCTCAGCGGCGGCGCCGCCCTGTGGACTGCCGACAGCGGCCCTGGTCCGGTGGCCTTCGCCAACCCCGGCGCGGCGTCGACCTCGGCTGCCTTCTCCGCCGCCGGCACCTACGTCCTGCGGCTCTCGAGCACCAAGCCCGGAGGGTTCGCCGACACCGTCACGGTCACCGTCGCTGCCTCTCCGCCCCCGCCCCCGCCTCCGCCGCCGGCCAAGGTGACGCTGACCGGCCTCAGCCTGAGCCCGGCCACCTTCGCGGCCGCGTCCGCCAGCACCCCGGTTGCCGCCGCCGCCCGGGGGACCACGGTGCGCTGGACGCTGTCTCGCGATGCCGTGACCACCATCACGTTCTCGAAACGGACGACGCGCCCGCCCCGCGCCGGCCGCAAGCCGGTCAGGCGCCTCGTTCGAAGCGGCACGGCGGGGGCGAACACCCTGCGCTTCACTGGCCGCATCGCCGGCAGCGCGCTTTCCCCGGGCACCTGGAAGCTCACGATCACCGCCCGCGACAGCGACGGGAACGCGACCGCGCCGCAGAGCCGGACGTTCCGGATCATCGCGGGCTGACCGCGCGACGGTCATGGGCCAGGCCGTCGGGCAGGTGCTTCCCCTCGCGGTCGCCGTCGCGTTGAGCCCGCTGCCGATCATCGGCGTCGTGCTGATCCTCGCGACGCCGCACGGCCGCATGAACAGCGCCGCGTTCCTGCTCGGCGCCGTGGCCGGGGTGGCCGCGGTCACCGGCGGGCTGCTGCTGGCGGCGAACGCCGGCGACGCCAGCGACGGCGGCGCCCCGGCCGACTGGGTGAGCGTCGGCAAGCTCGTCCTCGGGCTCCTGCTGCTCCGCTTCGCCTGGAGCAAGTGGCACGCCCGCCCGCGCGCCGGCGAGGCCCCCGAGCTGCCGGCGTGGATGCAGGCGGTCGACACGCTCACGCCCGCCAAGGCGGCTGGCCTGGGCGTGCTGCTGGCGGCGGTCAACCCGAAGAACCTCGTGCTCCTGATCGCGGGGGCCGCCGCCATCGCCCAGACCGGCGCCGGCAGCGCCGACCAGGCAGCGGCGCTCGCGGTGTTCGTGGCGGTCGCCTGCGCCGGCGTGTGGATTCCGGTGCTCTTGTCGGCGGTGCTGGGCGCCCGGGCGCAGCGGCCGCTCGAGGGCCTCCGCGATTGGATGGCGCGCGAGAGTGCGACGATCATCGCCGTCATCTGCGTGCTGATCGCCGCGAAGCTGATCGGTGACGCGATCGGCGGCCTGGCCGGCTGACGGCGCCGGACCGGTGCGAGGAGCGCCCACCTCGGGCCCGTGCTCCTGCGCTGCGCCGCCGCGTTCACGCTGGCGACGGCCTCCTTCGTGCGCTGGCACGAGGAGCCGGAATTGCGGCGGCGGTTCGGCGCACAGTACGAGGCCTGCCGCCGGGCCGTCCCGGCGTGGCGGCCGCGCTTCACCCCGTGGACACCGGCCGCAGACGGGGCACGGCCCGGCCGTCGCAGCGCCCGCGAGGCCCGGAGATGACAGACACCACCGCCGCCGCACTCCGAGCGCGGGCAGCAGGACGGCTCGGTGCGTTCCGGCGAAGCGTGGCGCATCGCGCACACGCTGGCGCTCATCGCCCAGGGATTCCTCTTCGCCCTTCGGGAGGCGGATGACCGTGCGGCCCTGCAGGACGAGCTCGAGCACGCCGTGAACGCCGCCCTGGCGCCGGAGGCGCCGGGAAGCGGGTGAGCCCGGCGGCCCCGGGCCGGCGTCAGGCGACGGCGGGCGCCGGCGCCGGCGGGCCCACCCGGCACACGACGTCGAGCTCGGTCGGGGCGAAGCGGTCGATGTGCTCCTGCACGCGGTGCATGCGCGGCTTGAACTCCGGCGAGCCCTTCCACGCGCGGACGGCGTCCATGCTCTCCCACGCCGCAAAGCTCACGAACCGCTCGGGATCACGGGCGTCGCGGGTGAGCACGGCCTCGCCCGCGCCCGGGAGTGCCGTCGCCCAGGCCATGAACTCCTCCCAGGCGGCGAGAAACGCGTCCTCGTGGCCGGGGAACGGCGTCCAGGATCCCGTCGTGTAGACCCGGTGGGGCATCGCGGCGCCGGTCATGACGCGGGGGCCGGTTCGGCCGTGACGATCCGCTCGTCGAAGACGGACCCGGCCGCGAGTGCGCGGCGGACCGGGCAGGTGCGGGCGACGCGCTCGAGCCGGGCGATCTGATCCGGGCTCAGCCCGCCGGGGAGACGGACCGCGACGTCGAAGCGGCGCGGCTCGGACTCGTGGTCGTACTCGACGTCGACCTGGACCTCGCCGAGGTCCCACTCCTTGCGCTGCGCGTACAGCGCGATCATCGTCGAGATGCACGCCGCCAGCGCCGCGGGCAGCAGCTCATGGGGCGCCGGGCCGGTGTCGGTTCCGCCCAGGCTCGCGGGCTCGTCGGTGACGAGGACGTGGCGGCCGTTGACGTCGACCTCGTGGCGCAGGCCGCTGCCGGCGTGCCGGGCGCTGGCGGTGAAGCTCATGACGTGCTCCGATCGTTGCGCGGGCCTACCGCGCGGTTCCGTGGAGGTCGCTGCCGAGCAGCGGGCCGAACAGGCAGACGTTCGCCGCGCCCGCGGCGAGCGGGACGAGCCCGACGATGGCCATGACGATGCCGGCGGTCCCGCCGACGACGGCCAGGCCGACGGCGATGAGCGCCAGGCCCGCGACGATCCGCAGGGCGCGGCCGGCGGGGCTGCTCATGAAGGTGATGAAGGACATGGGGTTCCCTTTGCTCGTGGATTCAGGCCGCGGAGACCGCGGCGATGCTGGTGTGAAGGTCGACGGGGTTGCGGATGCACCAGGCGCCCGGGCAGCGATGGTCGGCGAGCCGCTTGATCGCCTCGAGCTCCTCGGAGGCCGCGTCGGAATCGACGTCGAGCGTCCAGTCGATCCGGTCCACGGGCGGGTTCTCGCTCACGCCGAGCGCCCGGCTCATGTCGACGCGTGCCTCCACGCGGGCGTGAAGCGATCGCAGCTCGACGCCGGCCCGGGCCGCCTCCTGCGCGTAGGTCATCGCGTAGCAGGCCAGGCCGCCCCAGAAGCAGTAGGCGAGCGGGTTGGGTGCCGATCCGGTGCCGCCCATCGGCGGCGGGAAGTCGGCCTCGAACGTGACGGTGCCTCCGCTCGGGAGGGGAATCTCGGTCCGGAACTGCGGCGCGCCCGGCGCGGTCTGCCACTCGCCTTCGAAGGCGACCGCCTGCACGGCGGCCCCGGGCTCGGCAGCCGCGCGGCTGGCGGTCTGCTCGACCGCTCCGACGTTGACGTTGTGCATCGTCAGGGCTCCTTCGCTTGGCTCGCGCGGAGATGCGGCGGTGGTCATGCCGCACCTCCCGCCAGGATGTCGTCGAGGTCGCGGATCTGCCGGTGCAGCCCGCCGCAGACCTGCTCGCAGAGGGCGAACACGCCGTCGTCGGCGATGGCGTAGCGGACGAACGTGCCCTGCTTGCTGCGATCCACCAGCCCCGCCTGATGCAGGACGCCGAGGTGGCGGGAGACGTTCTGCTGCGACGCGCCGAGCCGCTCGGTCAGCTCGCCGACGGTCAGCCCGCCGTCGCGGAGCGCGTCGAGCAGCTTGATTCGCATCGGCTCGGCCAGGGCGCGGAAGCGCTGGGCGATCAGGTCGGCGAGCGGGTCGGGCAGGGGATGCGGGACGTCCATGCCGGCATCGTACCATTACACAGTTGTATTTGGATATACGGGTGAACTACGGAAGCGCAGCCGTACAAAGCGCCGACGGCAGGCCCTGGGGCGGCGAGGGAGACAGGGGCGACAGTCGCGGCCTCCAGGCATGAGAGGCTTCGTGAATGGCCGACCCGAAGAGCACGGCCCTCGACCTCGCCGAGCGCTACGTGTGCCCCCAGCGCGTCCAGCTGCTGCGGGCGCTGGACATGGAGATCGTCATCGGGCGCCGCGACGGCTACCGGATGTGGGACCTCGACGGCTGCGAGCTCCTCGACTTCCACCTCAACGGCGGCGTCTTCAACCTCGGCCACCGCAACCCGGAGGTCATCGCGGCCCTGACCACGGGCCTCGAGACGCTGGACATCGGCAACCACCACTTCCCGAGTGCCGAGCGCGGGGCGCTGGCCGAGGACCTCGCCCGGCTCACGCCCGGCGACCTGCGCTACTCGGTCTTCGCCCCCGGCGGCGGCGAGGCGATCGACGTGGCACTCAAGACCGCCCGCCACGCCACTGGCCGGCGCCGAATCGTCTCGCTGCGCTCCGGCTACCACGGCCACACCGGCCTGGCGCTCGCCGCCGGGGACGAGCACGCGGCGCAGTTCTTCCTGTCGGACGGCCCGGCTGACGAGTTCCTCCACGTGCCCTTTGCCGACCTCGACGCCATGGCCGCGGCCCTGGCGGGCGGCGACGTCGCCGCCGTCATCGCCGAGACCATCCCGGCGACGTCGGGCTTCCCGCTTCCGCCCCCCGGCTACCTCGCCGAGGTCAAGGCGCTGTGTGAGCGCCACGGGACTGTCTACGTCGCCGACGAGGTCCAGACCGGGCTCGGACGGACCGGCCCGCTGTGGGCCATCGAGGCCCACGGGGTCGACCCGGACGTGCTCGTCACCGGCAAGGGGCTGTCGGGCGGCATCTACCCGATGGCGGCCGCCGTGCTGTCCGAGCGGGTGGCCGGCTGGCTGCACGAGGACGGCTGGGCGCACATCTCGAGCTTCGGCGGCGCCGAGGTCGGCTGCCGCGTCGCGCGCGCGGTCCTCGACATCACGACCCGGGAGTCCACCCGGGCGAACGTGGACCGCCTGGCCGGCCGCTTCGCCGCGGGACTCGAGGACGTCCGCCGCCGGCACCCGGAGTGGCTGGTCGAGGTGCGCCAGGCCGGGCTCGTGATCGGCCTGCGCTTCGCCCACCCGCAGGGCGGGATGCTCATGACCAAGGCGCTGCACGGCGAGGGGCTGTGGGCGATGTTCGCCGGCTTCGACCGCTCCGTCCTGCAGTTCAAGCCCGGCCTGCTGCTCGACGAGCCGGCCGCCGACGCCGCGCTGGCCCGGCTCGACGCCGCCGCAGCCGCGTGCGCCGGAGCCGCGGAGTGACGGGCGACGGCAGCGGGCTTCCGGCCGACGCCGCCGCCCGGCTCGAGGCGTTCGAGCGCACCCTGGACTGCCGGGCGCCCGCCGCGCGCGGCGACTGCACGGTGCTCGGCTTCGGCGAGGTGTCGGCGGCGCTCGTGCTGTCCGCTCTTCCCGGCTGGGTCTGCAAGCGCATGTCCGGCTTCTCCGACGCCGCGATGGCTGAGCGCCACGCCGCCCTCATCCACGATTCCGTGGCCAGGATCCAGGCCGGCGGCGTGGCGGTCGTCGACTCCAGGACGATCCCGGTGCGGCTGCCGGGCCGCCGGCCGGTCGTCTACCTCGTCCAGCCCCGGCTCGATGCCTCCGGGATGGGCAACGTCATCCTGCAGACGGGCACCGATGCCGAGGCCCTCTCTGCGCTGCAGCGCGTGCTCGATCCGGTCCTGCGGGTGTGGCGCGGCAACCGCGAGCGTGACGACGGGATCGAGATCGGCCTCGATGCCCAGCTCTCGAACTGGCATTTCGGACCCGGCGGCCCCGAGGCCGGCGAAGGCGCGCTGCTCGACGTGGGGACTCCGTTCGTTCGCCGCGCCGACGGCACCTACCTCCTCGACGTCGAGGTCTTCCTGTCGGCGGTGCCCGCGGGCCTGCGGGCGCACTACCGGCGGGCCCGGGCCGTGGAGGACTACCTCGCCGACTACTTCGTCCCCCGTCGCGTCGCGCTCGACGTGCTCGGCAACTACCACAAGGAGGGCCGGCCCGACCGCCTCCCAGCGGCCCTGGATTGCGTGAACGCCTGGCTGGCCGCCCATGCCGACGAGCTCGAGGACGCCCGCCCGCTGACCGCCGGCGAGGTGGCCGACTACTACCGCGAGGACGCCCGCCAGCTCGAGCTGTTCCTCCGCCTGCGCCGGCTGGACCGGTTCCTGCAGACGCGCCTGCTGCGCCGCCGCTACGACTTCGTGCTGCCCGGCCGGGTCCGGCGCTGACGCGGCGGGCGCCGTGGCCCCGCGGCGATGGGGCCGGGGGCCGTCCCGTGAGCGGCAGACCTGGCCGACGACGAGGCACCGAGCGCGTGCCCGGCCGACAGCGCCCGCGCCGGCCTACGTCACGGTGAGGTTGGCCCGCATCCCGCGGCGATAGTGGTTGCGCAGGTTGCAGATCAGGACATAGTGCCCCTTGGCGAGCTTGAGCCGCAGCGTGCGCACGACCTTGCCGGTGCGGACGTTCTCGACCTCGCCCACCGCGCCGCGCTCCGGGACCGTGGGACCGGTGCCGAGCGTATCGGCCGGCTTGGCGGTCCGGATGACCACGAGCTCGTGCAGGTCGTGCCCGGCGTTGCGCACCCGGAACGTGACCGTGCCCGCCGGCACCGTGGCCGGCGCCGGGGTGATGCTCCACTCCTTCATCCGCACCGGGACCAGAGTGCCCTTCGGCCCGCTCGCCGCCCCCGCCGTGACCGCAGGCGCCAGCCCGGCCGCCGCGACCGCCGCTCCCCAGGCGGCTGCCCGCACGATCCCTCGCCTGCGTCCCATCCCCGCCTCCCCGTTCGTGTCGCCCGACCCTACGGCCGCCGCGACCGGCCGGGCATCCGGGCTGAGCCGCGGTTGGGATCCGTAGGTGCCACGGTGGCGTGTCCGCCGGCATCTGCCTGACGCCCGGCCGACCGGGCGCCACGTCCGCCCGTCGCATCGCGTCGCAGGCGAGTGCCGTGCGCTCGTTCCTCGCCGCCAGCTCCGTCGTCGTGGCGCGGTCGCTGACCGCCGCTGCGAGAACGCCCGGCTGGACCCGGAGCTCCGCGGCTCCGGACCAGCACGAACGGCCGCGTGGGCTCGGCCTCCCGTCCGCGGGACGCGTACGGCATCCGGCTGACCGGTCGCGGCGAGGCAAGCGAGCCGCCCGCTGCACGCAGTTCTCGGCGCCGGCCACGCCGCGTACCCGCATCGGGTCGCTCCCGATCGGGATCTGACACCTCGGTGTCGCTGCTGTTCTCACCGGCTGGGCGAACCCCGCGGCCGCAGATGCGCGGCGTCGCTGCAGCGGCCATGGGAGACTCACGCCATGGCCACCTTTGAACTGAACGGCAAGGTCGCGCTGGTCACCGGCGGGGCGCGCGGGATCGGCTTCGCGACGGCGCGGGCCCTGCGGGCGCGCGGAGCGACCGTCGTGGTCGTCGACCTCGACCAAGCCGCCGTCGAGGAGGCGGCCGCGCGGATCCACCCCGAGCATGCCGTCGGCCTCGCGGCCGACGTCACCGACCGCGGCGCGCTGCAGCGCGTCGTGGCCACCGCGGTCGAGCGCTTCGGCGGCCTCGATGTCGTGATGGCCAACGCCGGGATCGTCTCGCGGGCCGCCACCGTGCGGGCGATGTCGACCGAGAGCTTCGACCGGGTCATCGATGTCAACACGCTCGGCGTCGTCCACACCGTGCAGGCCGCGCTGCCCGAGATCGTGCGCCGCCGCGGGCACGTCGTCGTGGTCGCCTCCGTTTACGCGTTCATGAACGGCGTCGGCACGGTCCCGTACGCGATGAGCAAGGCGGCGGTCGAGCAGCTCGGGCGTGCCCTGCGCGTCGAGCTGGTCCAGCACGGCGCGAGCGCGAGCGTGGCCTACTTCGGATTCATCGACACCGACATGGTCCATCAGGCGCTCGATGCCGACCCGCTCGTGAACGAGATGCTCGACACGTTTCCGAAGGTCCTGCACAAGCGGCTGACGCCGCAGCAGGCCGGCGAGGCCGTCGTGCTCGGGATCGAGGCCCGCAAGCCGCGGATCATCGTGCCCAAGCGCTGGATCGCCTACTCGGTGCTCCGCGGGATCTTGAACCCCGCGCTCGACGCGCAGATGGAGCGTGACGCCGCGACCCAGGCCTCGCTCGAGAAGCTCGACCTCCGCGCGGGCGAGGAGCAGCCGACGACGGCGTAGGGACCGGCGTCCGGCGGCGGTCGGCGGCGGGCGCAGCGGCACCCCACGCACGCCAACCTGCGCGCGTGCGCCACCGAATCGGTGGCTGAGACGCACGAGAACGCCCGCGGCAGCGCACTCCCGCCACCCTGCGCGCGTGCGCCACCGAATCGGTGGCTGAGACGCACGAGAACGCCCGCGGCAGCGGTCATCGGGCGGGGGCCGCCCGCGGCTCGAGCCCGGCCACGGCGTCCACCGCCGCCCGGAACCGCGCGAGCCGCTCGGCCGCCTCGTCCGCTGAGATGCGCGGCTCGACGACGGTGTCGGGCTCCCAGGCGGGCGCCGCGGCCGCGAGCGATGGCGCCAGGCCGGCGCCGAGCCGGGCGAGGGCGGCGATCCCCATCGCCGTCGCGTCGGCGGACGGGTAGCGCTCGACCGGCACCTGGAGCAAGTCCGCCTGGATCTGGAGCAGCGCCTCGGACCGCGCGAGCCCGCCGTCGACGCGCAGGCGCCGCAGCGGCTGGCCGGCATCTGCGGCGATGCCCGCCACGATGACGGCGACGTGCGCGGCGACTCCCTCGAGGACAGCGCGGACGAGATCTCCGGTCGTGGCGGCCAGCGACAGGCCGAGCCAGGCCCCCCGGGCCTGGGGCTGCCAGAACGGCGCGCCGAGCCCGGACAGCGCGGGCACGAACGTGACGCCGCCGCCGGCGCCCGCGACGACGGCGTCGACCTGGGGCGCGGAGGCGAGCAGCCCGAGGTCCGCCAGCCAGTCGACCGCGGCGGCCGCGGCGTAGACCTGGCCGTCGTGGCAGTACGTCGTGCGCCCGCCGGCCCGCCAGGCCACGCACGCGGCCAAGCCCGCGGTCGAGCGCACCGGCGCCTCGCCCGTCGGGGCCAGCACGAACGCGCCGGTGCCGAACGTGCACTTCGCGTCACCGGGCGCGAAACAGCGCTCGGCCAGGAGCGCCGCCTGCTGGTCGACGATCAGCCCGCAGACCGGCAGCCGCGGCCCGAAGGCATCGGTTTCCCCGACCGGCTCGGCGCAGCCAACGATGTCGGGCTGACCGCCGGGATCGAGCCCGAAGGCCGCACACGCATCCGGCGACCAATCGACGGCGTCGAGATCGAGCAGGAGGGTCCGTGAGGCGGTGGCAGCGTCGGTCACGCACGCCCCGGTGAGCCGGGAGGTGACCCACGCATCGATCGTGGTGACGGCCTGGCCCGGGGCCGCTCCGCCCTGCTCCTGCAGCCAGGCCAGCTTCGGAGCGGCGAAGTACGGGTCGAGGGGGAGGCCGGTGATCGCCGTGAGCTGCGCGCCCCGGTCCGCGAGGCGGCGGGTCACGGTCTCGGCGCGGCGGTCCTGCCAGCTCAGCGCCGGGCCGCACGGGGCACCGGTCGCGCGGTCCCAGCGCAGGACCGTCTCGCCCTGGTTGCCGATCGCCACCGCGGCCACGGGCTGGCCGGCGTCGGCGATGGCGGCCCGCCCGGCGGCGACGACGGAGCCCAGCAGCGCCTCGGGGTCGGCCTCGGCCGCGCCCCCAGCGCCGAACATCACCTCCACCGGGGCCGTGCCGGCCCCGATCACGGCCCCGCCGCCGTCCACGACCACCGCCTTCGTCGACGACGTCCCCTGGTCGATGGCGAGGACATTCGGCACGCGGTGAGCCTAGACGTTGGACCCGAATCGCCGGGCGGGCGACAGCCCGGCTCCGCCGCCGGGGCTCTACGATGCGGGCGTGACGCGCCGACGCCCGGGCCCGATGCTCGCGCTGGCCGCCCTCGTGGCGGCAGCCGCCGCCGCCTGCGCCGCCGGCGCCGTGCCCGCCGACGCGCTGTTCCTCCTGCCGATGCTGGCGCTCGCGGTCCCGCTGCTGGCCGGCCGCTACCTCGGCGAGGACGCCCTGGAGCGCTGGCGGGCCCGCCCCGACGCCCCGCGCCGGCGCGCCCGCGCGATCGCCGCCCCGCGCCGTCCGACCCGGGCCAGCGCTGGCGGCGGCCTCCTGCTCGCGCGGCACCTGTCCGGTCGCGCTCCGCCCGCAGCCGCGCTCCCGGCCCGCTAGCTCGCGGCCGCGCGCCCCGGCGTTCCGCTCCGCGGAGCGCCTCCCGCTGCTCCTCACTCCGCCAAGGAGGCATCCATGCGCCGTGCCCTGGCCGGCGCGCTCGCCATCGCGGGCGTGCTGGCGCCCCCCCAGGCCGTCCTGGCCCATCGGGGGAATCCGAACATGCAGTCGATCGTGCGTGCCATCGAGCCTCCGACGCCCGGCGTCTCAATCCAGGTGCTCAATCGCGACGACCGCTTCGAGCTGACCAACCGATCGGGCCGGACCGTCCTCATCTACGGCTACGGCGGCGATCCCTACGCCCGGATCCTGGGCGACGGGACGGTCGAGGTCAACACCCGCTCGCCGGCCTCCTACCTCAACGACGACCGCTTCGGCGCCGCCCCCGTGCCGGCCAGCGCCTCGGCGACCGCGCCGCCGAAGTGGTCGGTCCTCGACAAGACCGGGCGCTTCCAATGGCACGACCACCGGATGCACTACATGGGCACCGGCGTGCCGCCGCAGGTCAAGAACCGCGACAAGCGTCAGAAGGTCTTCGACTACTCGATTCCGATCCGCATCGGGACCCGGAAGGGCGACATCGCCGGGACGCTCTACTGGACGCCGGAGCCCGGCGGGGGGCCGCCGACGTTCGCGATCGTCCTGCTCGCCGCGATCGCGCTGGGCGGAGCCGCGGCGGTCGTGGTCGTGCGCCGCCGCCGGAGCCGGGAGACCGGCCCCGAGGCCGGTCGCGGGCCGCCCGAGCCAGCCGAGGAGGCGTGGTGAGGCGCGTCCGCCGCCGCGCCGGCGCGCTGGCGGCAGCCCTGGCGATCACCGGTCTCGGGCTGCCCGCAAACGTCCTCGCCCACGCCCAGCTCACGGGCACCTCGCCCCAGCGTGGCGCGACGGTCCGCATCGAACCCGGCGCCGTGACCTTCCGGTTCGACGAGACCGTAGAGGGGAACTTCGGCGCGGTCCGGGTCTTCGACGCGCGCGGCCGCCGGGTCGACCAGGGCGGCGCCTTCCACCCGCTCGACACCGGAGCCCGGATCGCCGTGCGCCTGCGGCCCCAGCTTCCATATGGCACCTACACGGCGACCTATCGGGTGGTGTCGGCCGACGGGCACATCGTCTCGGGCGGGTTCGTCTTCTCGATCGGGACGCCCGGCGCCCCGCCGGCGCAGACGGTCGCGCAGCTGGCGGGCAGCTCGGCCACTGGGCCTGGGGCCGACGCCGCATTCGGCCTCGCGCGAGGACTGGAGTTCGCTGCCATCGCCCTCGCGGCCGGCGGCGTTCTCTTCCTGCTGGCGGTCTGGCTGCCGGGGCTCGCCGGCGTGGCGGGCGGGGGTGCCGAGTGGGAGCAGGCGTCCGCGGCGTTCGTGCGCCGGGCGCGCCGCGCGCTGCTGGCCGTGAGCGCGCTCGGCGCCACCGCGGCGTTCGCCGGCGTGGTGATGGAAGGCGCCGAAGCCGCCGGAATCTCCGGCTGGTCGGCGATCGACGCCGACGTGATCCGCGAGACGCTCGGAACGCGGTTCGGGCTCGTCTGGGGGCTCGCCGTGCTCGCCTGGTTCCTGGTCGCGGCGCTCGGGGCGGCGCTGCTGGCGCCGCGCGGCGCCCGCGCCCCGGTGCTGGCCCCGGCCCAGGTCGGGGCCTCAGGCCTGGCCCTGCCTCGCGCGCGGCCCGCCCTCGCCGGCCTGCTCGCGCTGCCGCTCGCGTTCCTCGTCGCGCTCCCGGCGCTCAGCGGGCACGGCAGCCAGCAGCCGCCCGTCGCAGCGATGCTGCCCGCGAGTCTGCTCCATGTCGCGGCCATGGCGGCCTGGGCCGGTGGCCTGGCCGTGCTCGTCGCCGTCGTCCCGGCGGCCACCCGGCGGCTCGAGCCCGGCGACCGCTCCCGGCTGCTCGCCGCGCTGCTCCTACGGTTCTCGCCGATCGCGCTCGGCGCCGTCGTGGTGATCCTCGCCACCGGCCTCGTCCAGTCGTACGTCGAGGTGCGGACGCTCAGCAGCCTGACCTCCGCGCCATTCGGGCGGGCGGTCCTGGCCAAGCTCGTCCTGCTGCTCGGGCTGATCGCGATCGGCGCCTGGCACCGGCGCGTGAGCATCCCGCGGCTGCGGGCCATCGCCGATCGCCGCGAGCCGCCCGGGGCCGCCGGCCGGGCCGTCCGGCGCGCCCTGCGCGCCGAAGTCCTCCTGCTCGTGGCCGTCTTCGCCGCCACTGCGGCGCTCGCGAGCTACGCGCCGCCGGTCACGGCGCAGGCCGGCCCGGTCTCCCGGACCGCCGCGATCGGCCCGGCCCAGCTTCAGCTCACGGTCGACCCGGCCCGGGTGGGCGCCAACCAGATCCACCTCTACCTGACCGACCCGAAGGACGGCCGGCCGTTCACGGCAGCGAAGGAGATCACGCTGTCCGAGCGCCAGCCGGACCAGGACATCGGGCCGCTCCAGCAGACCGCCGAGCCCGCCGGGCCTGGGCACGCGATCGTGCCGGCGGCGCTCCTCACCGTTCCGGGCGATTGGAAGCTCCAGGTCGCCGTCCGCGTGTCCGAGTTCGACGAGTACACCGCGACCGTCACGGTGCGCGTGCGATGAGACGCGCGATTGCGGTTCTGGTGACGGCGCCGATCGTGCTGCTGGGCTCGGTCGCCGCGCACCAGCTCGCCTACCTGCTCGCCGATCCGGCGGCGGCGCCGCGGGCCCGCCGGCTGGCCGAGACGGGCCACGGCTACCTCGCGCATGTGCCGCTGATGGCGATCGCCTGCGGCACCGTCGTGGCGATCGGATGCCTGCTCGCGCTCCGCGCCGAGCTCGCCGGCCCCGGCGCGGTTCGCGCCCGCGCCTGGCCCTACGCGCTCGCCGCCCCCGCCGGCTTTGCGATCCAGGAGCACGCCGAGCGCCTCGCGGCGACCGGGCAGGTGCCGTTCGGCGCCGTCCTCGAGCCCACCTTCCTCCCGGGCCTCGCCATGCAACTGCCGTTCGCGCTGCTGGCGTGGGCGGTCGCCTGGCTGGTCCTGCGCTCGGCGCGAACGGTTGCGCTCGCGGTCCGCCGCCGCCGCTCGGCCGCTCCCCGCCGGACCCGGCAGCGCGGCGTGCTGCCCGCCCCCGCCTCCCGCCCGCGCGTGTCCGTCCTCGCCGTGCTCGCCACGAGCGCGGCCGGGCGGGCACCGCCGGCCTGAGCCGCTGGCCCCGCTGCCGTCCGCCGGATGGCGGCGCTCACCCACCGACTCAGGAGAACCACATGCGACGCAGCACCGTCGCGGCCCTCGCCGCGACCGCCAGCCTGGCAGCGCCGGCCGCCGCCCAGGCACACATCTCGTTCCACCCCAACACCGTCCCCGAGAGCGCGTTCGCGACCCTCACGATCCGCGACCCCAACGAGTCCGAGACGGCGAGCGTCGTGAAGCTCGCCGTCCAGCTCCCGGACGGAGTCACCGATGTGTCCGCCGCCCCGCCGCCCGGCTGGACGTTCTCGACCAAGACCGAGAAGCTCGCCACCCCGATCCAGACCGAGGAGGGTCCGGTCACCGAGCAGGTCAAGGAGATCACCTTCACCGGGAACGGAAAGGACGGGCGAATCGTGCCCGGGCAGTTTCAGAACTTCCCGATCCTGACGAGCCTTCCGGGCACGGCAGGGAAGGTGCTGACGTTCCCAGCGGTCGAGACCTACACCGACGGGAGGGTTACGCGCTGGATCGGGCCGCCGAGCAGCGACCAGCCCGCACCGACCATCAACATCACCGCCAAGAACGGCCCGATTCAGGACGTCGCCGGGACCGAGGCGGGGCCGCCGGGGGCATCGAACGCCAGCACGGCCGGCGCCGACGCGCCGAGGGCCGCCGCCAAGGACGACGGGCCGAGCACTGGCCTCGTCGTGGCCGCGCTGATCCTCGGCGCGGTCGCGCTGATCGTCGGGGTCGTGGCGCTGGTCCGGAGCCGCCGGACCCCGCCGCCGGCGCCCGCCGCCTGAGCGCAGGGGGCGGGCGGCCAGCCGCCGCCCGCCCCCGTCGTGCGCCGTACACTCGCCGCGTGGAGACGAGCGCCGCCGCGGCCTACGGCGAGATCCGCGCAGAGGCTGCCCGGCTGGCCGGGGGCCCGGGCGACATGGCGCCGCGCGTCGCCCTGCTGCATGCGATCTTCGTCGACTCGGGCCAGAACCACGTCTTCCCCGAGGTCGCCCTGCACGGCGCGCTGTGGGCCTTCGGCTTCTACGAGCGGCGCGGCACGGTCAGCCGGATGATCAGCTGGCGCTACGCCTACGACCGCGAGGAGCGGGCCCGGCGCGCCTACATGCTGTTCGAGTTCGCGCAGGGCTTCAAGGAGGCCAACCGCTCCGTCTTCATCGACACGTACACGAACTACTGGTTCACGAAGCGCCACGGCGAGGCGCCCGGCGCCGCGGAGATCCTGCCCGCCCCTCTGCTCGACGCGCTCCACCGGGTCCACCGCGCGGCCCGCGCTGGCACGCGCCTGCCGCGGGCCGAGCGGCGCGACGTGTTCGAGCGCGCCCTGCAGTTCGAGCAGGAGCAGACGGTCGGGCCGAAGGTGCGCGCGGAGGTCGCGAGGTTCGACTGCCCGGTGCTCACCGCCATCGTGCTGCGCCCGGTCGTCCGGTTCGCGTACTTCCCGCGGCGAGAGTTCCTGCTCTTCCGGAACTTCGGCGACACCGACGAACGGATCGAGAAGGCGCTGCGCAGCTACGAGCTCGCCGAGGACGCCGGCTGGGACGCCGTCGGCTCCGCCATCCGCTACCAGGGCGTCCTCCCCGAGCGCTTCTTCGCCGACCCGCTCGGCTACGCCGACGGGCTGCGGGCGTCCAGCGCGCCGGCGTGAGGCCGCCAGCGGTCCGGTTCGTGAAGCAGATGTGAAAACCGAGTTGAATGGGCGGCGTGGACCTCGGGCTCATCGTCGCCATCGCCTTCGCCACGGCGTTTGCGCTCACGAACGGGTTCCACGACGCCGCCAACGCCATCGCCACGCTCGTCGCCACCCGCGGCGCCACGCCCGGCCAGGCGATCGCCCTGTCGTCGGTCTTCAACCTCGCCGGCGCGGTCCTCCTCGGCACGGCGGTCGCCGACACGATCGGGAAGATCGTCGAGCTGCCCCCGGACGACGCCGTGACGGCGATCGGGTCCGGCCTGGCCGGCGCCACCGCGTGGAATCTGCTCACCTGGTGGCGCGGGCTGCCGTCCAGCTCCGGGCACGCGCTCGTCGGCGGCCTGGTCGGCGCGGCCATCGCCGAGGGCGGAGTGCACGCGGTCAACTGGGGCGGCTTTGACGGGTGGCACCCGGTTGGCGTGATCGGGACCCTGGTGGTGCTCCTGATCTCGCCGGTGATCGGGTTCGTCGTCGGCTTCCTGCTCCTGCGCGCGCTGCGCCGCGGGGCGCAGCGCTGGACCCGGCGCTGGCGCCAGCCCCTGGTCGGCGGCGAGTGGGTCGCCGCCGCCGCGCTCTCCTACAGCCACGGCGCCAACGACGCCCAGAAGACGATGGGCGTCATCGCGGCCCTCCTGGTCGCTGGCGGCCAGCTCGACACGTTCTCGGTCCCGCTTTGGGTCAAGCTGCTGGCCGGCGGCGCGATTGTTTTTGGCACGGCGCTCGGCGGGTGGAGGATCATTGCGACGATGGGACGGCACATCTTCGGGCTCAAGCCGCTCGACTCGTTCGCGAGCCAGACGTCCTCGACCGCGGTGATCCTCACGGCATCGCTGGTCGGCGGCCCGGTCAGCACGACCCAGGTCGTCGCCTCCTCGGTGGTGGGGACGGGCGCCGGGCGGCACCGGTGGCGCCACGTCCGCTGGGAGGTGGTGCGCGCCATGGGGATCGCCTGGATCATCACGATGCCGGGCGCCGCCGTGCTGGCCATCGCTGCGCTGGCGGCCTGGAACGGGCTGGCGTCGCTGTGAGCGCCAAGCGCAAGCGCCGCTGGTTCCTGCCCGACGCGCCCGACGTGCTCGGGATGCTCGGCGTCCAGGCCGAGGCGACCGTCACCGGGCTGGAGGCGTTCGCCCGCTGGGCTCATGGCCAGGCCGACCTCAGCCAGGCCGTCCGCGACGCCGAGCACGAGGCCGATACGCGCAAGGCGGAGCTGATCGCCGCCCTGCGCGAAGCGTTCACGACCCCGCTGCAGCCCGAGGACATCTTCGAGCTCTCGCGCGGCCTGGACGAGGTGATGAACGGCGCCAAGGACACCGTGCGCGAGTCCGACGCCCTGGCCATGGCGCCCAACGACGACATGGCGAGCATGGCCGACCTGATCGCCGAGGGCGCCGCGCATCTCCGGACGGCCTTCGCCGCCTTCGGGCACGACACCGCCGGAGCCGACGCGGCAGCTGCCGCCGCCACGAAGTCCCAGCGGCGGTTGGAGCGCGTGTACCGGTCGGCGATGTCGGAGCTGGCCGGGAGCGACGACCTGCGCGAGGTCGTCGGGCGGGGCGAGCTCTACCGCCGGATGATCCGGATGTCCGACGAGATCCTCCTCGTCGCCGACCGCGTCGGCTACGCCAACGTCAAGGAGGCATGAGCGCGGGGAGGCGGCGTTGACGCCGGGCGCATGGGGGTGCGGCACGCGGCCGGCGAGGCAAGCGGGCCCCGTGAGCCGGCGAACGACAGCACCGAGGAAGGGCCCACACCGCCCGGGCGGGACGGCGCGAGGCCCGTCATCTCGCGCGCCTGAACCACCGGATCGGTGGCTCACGTGCGCAGGTTCGCCCCGGCGCGCGGCGCCCCGGCGTTCTCGCGCGCCTGAACCACCGCCCGCGCGGTGTGTGACCCCCTCACAGCGTGGCCGCGCGCCGATCCGTACCCTCCGGGTACAGCGCGAACGCGCGCGCGTGAAACGAGCGAAGGAGCTACGACTGATGGCAGGGACCGACGCACTGGTCTTCGACGCGATCCGCACGCCCCGCGGCAGGGGCAAGCACACCGGGTCGCTGCACGGGACCAAGCCGGTCGACCTCGTGGTCGGCCTGATGCACGAGACGCTGATCCGCAACGAGAAGCTCGATCCCGCCAAGGTCGACGACGTGGTCCTCGGCTGCGTCTCCCCCGTGGGCGACCAGGGCGCCGACATCGCCAAGACGGCCGCGATCAAGGCCGGGCTGCCCGACACCGTGGCCGGCGTCCAGATCAACCGCTTCTGCGCGTCGGGCCTCGAGGCGGTCAACATCGCGGCCCAGAAGGTCGCCTCCGGCTGGGAGGACCTCGTCTTCGCGGGCGGCGTCGAGTCCATGTCGCGCGTGCCGATGGGCTCCGACGGCGGCGCCTGGGCGATGGACCCCGAGACGAACTACGACACGTCGTTCATCCCGCAGGGCATCAGCGCCGACCTCATCGCCACGATCGAGGAGTTCACGCGCGAGGACGTCGACGCCTACGCGGCCCAGTCGCAGGAGCGGGCCGCGGCCGCCCAGGCCGAGGGCCGGTTCACGAACTCGGTCATCCCGGTCAAGGACCTCAACGACAACCTCGTGCTCGACCACGACGAGTTCATCCGGCCGGGCACGACGGTGGAGACCCTCAGCGGCCTCAAGCCCTCGTTCGCCGCGATGGGCGACATGGGCGGGTTCGACGCCGTCGCGCTGCAGAAGTACCACTGGATCGAGAAGATCGAGCACGTCCACACGCCGGGCAACTCCTCCGGGATCGTGGACGGCGCCTCGCTGCTGACGATCGGCAATGCGGCCACCGGAACCGAGCTGGGCCTCGAGCCCAGGGCGCGGATCCTCGCCACCGCACTCTCGGGTGCCGACCCGACGATCATGCTCACCGGGCCCGCCCCCGCGTCCCGCAAGGCGCTGGAGAAGGCCGGCCTGACCGTCGACGACCTCGACCTCGTCGAGATCAACGAGGCGTTCGCCGCCGTCGTCCTGCGGTTCGTCAAGGACATGGGCCTCGACCTGGCCAAGGTCAACGTCAACGGCGGCGCGATCGCCATGGGCCACCCGCTCGGCGCGACCGGCGGGATGATCCTCGGCACGCTCATCGACGAGCTGCATCGCACCGGCGGCCGGTACGGCCTCGCCACGCTCTGCGTCGGCGGCGGCATGGGCATCGCGACCGTCGTGGAGGCGCTGTAGCCATGGGAGACCGGAACACCATCCGCTACGAGCGGGGCGACGACGGCATCGTCGTCCTCACCCTCGACGACCCCGAGCAGTCCGCCAACACGATGAACCAGGCCTACCAGGCCTCGATGGCTGCCGCCGTCGACCGCCTGGAGGCCGAGAAGGACGAGATCACCGGAGTGATCATCGCCTCGGCGAAGAGCACGTTCTTCGCCGGCGGCGACCTCAACGAGCTGCGGCTCGCCACGAAGGACCAGTCCGCCGAAGTCGCCGAGATGGTGCGCGCGCTCAAGAGCCAGCTGCGCCGGCTCGAGACGCTGGGCGTGCCGGTCGTCGCTGCGATCAACGGCGCCGCCCTCGGCGGCGGCCTGGAGATCGCGCTCGCGACGCACCACCGGATCGTGGTCGACGACCCCAAGGCCGTCGTCGGGTTCCCGGAGGTCCAGCTCGGGCTGCTGCCCGGCGGCGGCGGTGTCGTGCGCACCGTGCGCCTGCTCGGCATCGTGGACGCGCTCATGCAGCTGCTGCTGCAGGGCCAGCGGCTGCGGCCGGAGAAGGCCAAGGAGCTCGGCATCGTCGACGAGGTCGTGCCCACGCGGGAGGACCTGATCCCCGCCGCGAAGGCGTGGATCCAGGCGAACCCCGAGGCCGTCCAGCCGTGGGACGTCAAGGGCTACAAGATCCCCGGCGGCACGCCGTCGAATCCGAAGCTGGCCCAGAACCTGCCGGCGTTCCCGTCCAACCTGCGCAAGCAGCTCAAGGGCGCGAACTACCCGGCGCCGCACCACATCATGGCCGCGGCGGTCGAAGGCGCCCAGGTGGACTTCGACACCGCGATCGAAATCGAGGGCCGCTACTTCGTGGACCTCGTGACCGGCCAGGTGTCGAAGAACATGATTCAGGCGTTCTTCTTCGACCTCCAGCGGGTCAACGGCGAGCGCGGCCGGCCGGAGGGCATCGAGCCCTTCGCGGCCAAGAAGGTCGTCGTGCTCGGCGCCGGGATGATGGGCGCCGCCATCGCCTACGTGTCGGCCAAGGCCGGCATCGAGGTCGTGCTCAAGGACGTCTCCGCTGAGGCGGCCGAGCGCGGAAAGGGCTACTCGGTGAAGCTCGTCGAGAAGGCCGTCTCCCGCGGGCGCTCCACCCAGGAGCAGGGCGACGCCCTGCTGGCCCGGATCACGCCGACCGCCGATGCGAGCGACGCGGACGGCGCCGACCTCGTGATCGAGGCGGTCTTCGAGGACCCGGCCGTCAAGGCCCAGGTCTTCGCGGAGATCGAGCCGCATCTCGCCGAGGGGGCCCTGCTGGGCTCGAACACCTCGACGCTGCCGATCACCGAGCTGGCGCAGGGCGTCAGCCGGCCGGCAGACTTCATCGGGCTGCACTTCTTCAGCCCGGTGGACAAGATGCCGCTGCTCGAGATCATCAAGGGCGCCGAGACGAGCGACGAGACGCTGTACCGGTCGCTCGACTTCGCCAAGCAGATCAAGAAGACCCCGATCGTCGTGAACGACAGCCGCGGGTTCTTCACGAGCCGCGTCATCGGGACGTTCATCAACGAGGGCATCGCGATGCTCGTCGAGGGCGTTCCGGCGCCGACGATCGAGCAGGCGTCCTCGCAGGCCGGCTACCCGGCGCCCGTGCTGCAGCTCTCCGACGAGCTCAACCTCAAGCTCATGCGGAAGATCCGCAACGCGGCCAAGGCGGCCCAGGCCACCGGCAGCGGCTGGGACGAGCACCCGTCCGAGCAGGTCATCGACCGGATGCTCGACGAGTTCGACCGGCCCGGCAAGCTCGAGGGCAAGGGCTTCTACGCCTACGAGGACGGCAAGCGCACGGGCCTGTGGCCGGGACTGAAGGAGGCCTTCGGCGGCGCGAACCACGACATTCCGTTCCAGGACCTCGAGGAGCGGATGCTGTTCATCGAGGCGCTCGAGTCGGTCAAGTGCCTCGACGAGGGCGTGATCGAGTCCGTCGCCGACGCGAACATCGGGTCGATCATGGGGATCGGGTTCCCCGGCTGGTCCGGCGGGGTCCTGCAGTACATCAACGGGTACGAGGGCGGCCTGGCCGGCTTCGTCGCCCGCGCCCGCGAGCTGGCCGCCGCCTACGGCGACCGGTTCGAGCCGCCGGCCTCCCTTGTGGAGAAGGCCGAGCGCGGCGAGACGTACAGCGACGAGCCGGCGCTCGTCGCCAGCGCCTAGCGCGACTCAGGCCTCCCGGGACCCCGGCGCCGCGCCGGGGTCCCGGGGGCGCCGGGTCGCCTCCGGGCCGGGACGGTGGGGGGGCTCGGTCGCGTGCCAGGCCGTCCGGCGACCGGAGTCAGCCCGCCACGCCCGGGTGCTAGCGTCGCCGAATCGCCCCTGCTCCGCTCACGCCCGGGCGCAAGCGCCTCATTCTCGTTGCGGCCATCATGGGGTCGTTCGTCGCCGGGCTGGACGCCACCGTCGTCAATGTCGCCCTGCCGGCGATCCAGCGCGACCTCGGCGGCGGCCTGGCCGGCCAGCAGTGGGTGTCGAACGCCTACCTCCTGGCGCTGGGGTCGCTGATCCTCATCGGCGGGTCGCTCGGCGACGTGTTCGGGGAGCGGCGGGTGTTCGCGATCGGCGTGGCCGGGTTCGGCGCCGCGTCGCTCCTGTGCGCGCTGGCGCCCACGATCGATCTGCTCGTTGCCGCCCGCGCCCTGCAGGGCGTCTTCGGGGCGCTGCTCGCGCCGAGCGCGCTCGCGGTGATCGTCTTCGCCTTCGGCCCGGCGGAGCGCGGCAGCGCGATCGGCTCCTGGACGGCGTGGGCCGGCATCGCCACGGTCGTGGGCCCGTTCGTCGGCGGCTGGCTGATCGATGCCGCGTCGTGGCGGTGGATCTTCGCCGTGAACGTCCCGTTCGTGCTCGCCACGCTCGCGCTCATCGCGGCTGCGATCCCGCCGCAGGTCCCCGGCGGCCCGCGGCGGGCGGTCGACTGGACGGGCGCCGGACTCTGCGCCGCCGGGCTCGCCGGGCCCGTGTACGCGCTCATCCGCCAGCCCAGCGTCGGGTGGGGGTCGCCCGAGGTCCTAGTCCCGCTGCTCGGCGGGCTCGCGGTCTTCGCCGCGTTCTTGCGCCACGAGGCCCGGGCTCCGGACCCGATGCTGCCGCTCGGGCTGTTCCGGCGCCGGAACTTCGCCGTGGGGAACGTGCAGACCCTGTCGATGTACGGCGGCCTGGGGATCACGTTCTTCTTCCTCGTGCTCTTCCTTCAGCAGGTGGCCGGCTACGACGCGCTGCAGGCCGGGCTGGCGACGCTCCCCACCACCGCCGTCATGTTCCTGCTGTCCCGGCGTTTCGGCGCGCTGGCCGACCGGCTCGGGCCGCGGGCGTTCATGGGCGGCGGACCGCTGCTCGCCGCGGCCGGCCTCGCCTGGTTCGCCCGCATGCCCGCCGACGTCAGTTACGCGGCCGACGTCCTCCCGGGGCTGCTCGTGTTCGCCCTCGGGCTCGCCCTGACGGTGGCGCCGCTGACGGCCACGGTCCTCGCTGACGCCGACGAGTCCAACGCGGGCATCGCCTCGGGCATCAACAACGCGACGGCGCGGGTGGCCGGGCTCCTGGCGATCGCGGGCATCGGCGCGGTCGTCGCCGCGGCCTTCTCCGCGTCGATCGACTCGGCGCTGGCCGGGCAGCCCCTCGGCCCGGCGGCGCAGCGCTCCGTGGCGGCAGCCAAGCAGCAGACGCTGGCCCGGGCCGACACCTCCGGCCTGCCGCCACGCCAGGCGCGAGCAGTGTCCGCCGCGGTGCAGCAGGCGTCGGTGCACGCGTTCCACATGGGGATCGGGATCGCCGCGTCCCTCGTCGCCGCCGGCGGCCTGCTCGGCCTGGCCGGCATCGTCAATCCGCGCCGGAGCGTCGCGGCCGAGGGCTGCCCGGGCGGCCAGCTCGCGGGCGTGCCGGAAGACGTCGGCGCCTGCTGGGAGCCGGCGCCCGAGCCAGCCGTGGCGGCGGCCGGCGTCGGCGCCTGACCGGCGCTCAGGCGGCCAGCGCGGCGAGCGCGAGCGCGCGGTCGGTCTCCTGCGCCCACGTGCCAGCCGCGGTGAGCCGGCGGGGCCGCTCGCCGCGGCCGAGCAGGATCACGACGTCGCCCTCCCGGGCAGCGCCGAGGGCCGCGGCCACCCCGTCGCGCCGCTCGGCGTAGGCGGCCGGCGGGCGGCCGAGCCCAGCGGCGGCGCCGCGCACGAGCGCCGCCGGAGGCTCCGGCGGCTCGGCCGCGGACCAGCGATCCGCGGTGACGACGACCTCCGTCGCGCCGGCGCCGGCGGCGCGGCCCATCGCCTCGAGCTGGGCGTCCGGATAGACGTGCGGTGCGCTGAGCAGCACGCGCACACGGCTCCGCCCGCCGCTCAGCGTCCGGGCGGCGGCCGCGGCGGCGGCGACGCCGGCCGCGTTGTGCGCGAAGTCCACGACGACGGCCACCGGGCCGCCCCCGTCCACCCGCTCGAACCGGCCGGGAACCGGCGGGCAGCCGGCGAGCGCGGCAACGGCCGCGTCGCGCGGCACGCCGGCCAGGTCCGCCAGCGCGAGGGCGAGGAGCGCGTTGTGCGCCATGTGCGCGCCCACGGCGGCTACGCGCACCGCGACCCGCCCGCCGGGGGTCTCGGCCGCGATCTCGGTCCCGGACCAGGCCACCTCGACGGACGCCGGACGCAGGTCGCCCGCGGTGCCGACGGTCAGGACCGAAGACCCCGCCGCGGCGAGGTCGGCGGCCAGCGCGCTGCCGAACGGCTCGCCGACGCCGACGGCCGCCAGCGGCACCGCGCCGCCGTCACGGAGGAAGAGGCCGCGCTTCGCCGCCGCGTAGGCGGCGGGAGTCGGGTGATGCCAGCCGTGGTCCTCGCTCAGGTTCGTGAGCACCGCGGCGTCGGGCGCAAGCGCCGAGCAGTGCTCGAGCTGGTAGCTCGAGCACTCCGCGACGACGAGATCGCCGGCCTCGGCGGGCAGCCCGCTCAGGGGCGGGCCGAAGCGCGTGTTGCCGGCCAGTGCGGGGCGCCGGCCCGCCGCCGCCAGGGCCGCGGCGACGAGCCGCGCGACGGTCGACTTGCCGTTCGTGCCGGTGACGGCGACGAGCGGGCGGTCGTCCAGCCGCCAGCCGGCCTCGAGCTCGTCGAGGATCGGGAGGCCGGCGGCGCGGGCAGCCAGAACGATCGGCGCGCCGGGCGGGATGCCGGGGCTCTTGACCAGGCAGCTCGCCGGCTGGCCGCGGAGCGCGGCGGTCCCGTCGCCGCCGAGCGTCGTTGCCACGCCCAGCGCCGCGAGATCCGCGGCCGCCGCGCGCGTGCGCGGCTCGTCGGCAGCGTCCCAGGCGCGCACCGCGCCCGGCTCGCAGGCCGGCGCCAGCGCCCGGACGGCCGCGACGCCCGCGACCCGCAGGCCGGCGACGAGATACGGCCCGGGCGGCAGCCCGGGCCGGGGTTCGGCCGCCGCGAGCGCCGCGGCTAGGCCTCGCGCGCCGCCGGCGCTGCGCTCGAGTTCAGGGCGGGCGCGCGCATGGAGTTCAGGGCGGGCGCGCCGACCGAGTTCAGCGCCGGCGCGCCGGAAGAGTTCACCGCGGACGGCGCGTCAGCCGGGGTCCGGGCTGCTTCAGCGTGGTCGGTCACGGTGACCGTGAATCGAGACATGGTTGGGATCCTCCTTGGCAAGCGGGCTGAACTCTGGCGAACCTAACCGATTCCGGGGCGCGGGTGGGCGCCGGATCAGGCAAACGGGTGCGGCAGCAGCGGCTCGAGCGCCTCCAGATCCAGCCGGCGGCCCAGACGGCGGCCATCGGCGGTGTCGACCGGCGCCCCGAGCCGCGCCATCCCGAGCGGCTCGCCGTCCCACCCGAACGTCATCGGGACCAGGCCCGGGACGAGCAGGCGCACGACCGCGAATGGCGCCGTGGCCGGCCCGGTCAGGTCGACGGCGAGCGGCTCGCCGGCGGTGCGCGCGAGCTCCGCCGCCGGGCCGGCGGCGTCACCGACATCGCGCAGGTCGATCTCATCGGGCGCCGACCACAGGAACTCAGCCTGCTCGGCGGCGCCCGGGAGCCGCCACAGGTCGAGATGATCCTCCACCTCGGCGACATCCTCGGGGCGCAGGTCGCGGCGAGGTCGGCGCGGCAGGCCGTCCGCGAGCACCGCCGCCTCCTGGAGCGCCCGGCCGGCCGCGGCAGCAGCGGACGCCCGGGCGGCAGCGCCGAGCGCCAGACCCTCGCGGCCGTGCAGCGCCGCGAGCACCACCGGAACGGTGTCGAGCGTGAGGTTCACCAGGTCGACCGTCCACCCGGCGCTGACGCACGCCGCGGCCCGGTCGCGCACCGGCGCGGGCGCCGAGGCCAGGGCGATCCGTTCCCGTGACAGCCGCTGGACCCAGGCCCACAGGAAGGCGTCGCGCTCGATCAGCTCGCAGGCCGCGTGCTCGATCGCGTCCGCGCGACGCGGATGCGCCGCCGCGCCCGAGCTGGTGACCCCGGGAAGCGGCGGCCCCTGGGGATCGGCGATCGAGAGAGCCCGAACCGCCGGCACCCACCGCGGCGTGCCGCCGAGCGTGGTTGCCGCGGCCCACAGGAGCGGCTCGGCAGGGCCGGGGACGCGCCAGCCGTGAGCGGCCACCTGGCGCTCCGACCACCGGACGAGCTCGCCGGCGGGAACCGCACCTTCCAGCTCCGCCGCTGGCGCGCGCACGAGGCGCAGCCCCGCTCCGTCAGCCCCGGCGCGGCGCTCGGCCGCCTCGGCGCGCGCGATGACCGCGGCGGCCCCCGGGTCGGCCGCCGCGCCGTGGGCGATCCGCTGGCTCGCCGGCCACCGCGGGCGCCGCGACGTCGACGCAAACCGCGCCCAGGCGACCGTGAGGCCGCGCGCCGGGCCCGCCGCCGCGCCGCTGCCCTCGGCCAGCAGCGGGCCGAGGCGGTGCGGGCGATCCATGGCGAGGCGGCCGAGCGCGCCGGGCGCCAGCGGGACGGGCGCGGCGTCCTGCCCGAGCGCAGCCACGAGCAGCGCGCCCGGGTCGGTGCGCCGCGCTGCGGCGATCCGGGCGTCGGCGGCGGGTCCGTCGGGACGATCCCCGTGCACGGATCCCGCGCCCGCCGCGACCGCGGCGTAGGCGTCCGCCCGGGCTGGCGGCTCGAGGCCTCGGGCGAACGCGGCCACCGCCGCAGCCCGCACGGCCGCCGAGGCCCCCTCAGGCAGGAGGAGCGCCTCGTCGGCGGTCCACACGGCGTCCGCCGGGACCTGGCTCCCCAGCGCGCCGGCGAGCGGAACGCCGGTGCGGGGCGCGACGCCGGGCCCGGGTCCGAGCACGCCGCCGTCGCGCAGGCGCTCCAGGACCTCGTGCGCCTCGGCGACGCTGCAGCCGGCGATCGCCGCCAGGCTCCCGGCGTCGGGGCCCGCCGCGATCGCCGCGGCGACGGCGGCCAGCGTTTCGGGACCGGCCGCGAGGGCGAGCCGAATCTCGACCGTCCCCCGCACGCACACGACGGCGCCCGGCAGCGCCGCGACGAGCCAGCGCGGATCGGCGGGCTCGCCGCTCATGCGCCGACGAGCACGGCGAGCAGCGGCTGCGCGTCCCCGAGCCGCAGCGCAGCGGCAGCCGCGTCGTCGGCGACGCCGCCCACCGGCCGGACGGGCACGCCGAGCTCGGTCGCGGCCAGGGCGAGGTTCTGCCACGCCGAGCCGGCCTCGATGAGCGCGAATCGGTACGCGCGGTTGCCGTACTTGCGGCCCTGGCGGACGATCGCGGCGGAGATGACCACGAGCGGGCCCCCGCGCGCGGCGAGGGCGTCGGTCAGCTCCTGGGGGACGAGGAGGTCCCGGGCATCGACCGGGCCGGCGGTCACCGCCCGCAGGGCTCCCGCCTCATGGTCGTGCCACCAGATCCCGGGCTCCAGCGGCCCGACCGGCGCCTGGATCGCGACGTGGAGCAGCAGCGGATAGAGCCCCCCCGCCGAAGCGACCGGCGCGTGGCCGGCGCGCGCCGGGCCGTACGCGGCGGCGAGGAGCGCCGAGAGCTCGCCGAAGGCCACCGGGCGCGGCTCGGGCCTGAGCTCGGAGGACCGCCGCCGCGCGATCAGCGCCGCGAGGGCGGTGTCGCGGGGGGCGACGGCCACGGCGGGCCCCGGGCGGTGCTCGGGCACGACGCGCTCGCGAGCGAGGCGCGCGAGGTCGTCGCGACCGGGCGTGGCCACGAACGCCGACCCGGCCGAGGACTGCTCGTGCAGGATGCGCCAGGCCTCGCGGCAGTCCAGCACCGCGCCCGCGGCGACGAGCTCGCCGAGCAGGGCCTCGGCATCCGCGCGGTCGGCTTCGGGGAGCCCCGCGAGGATCTCGTTCCGGGTCCGATGGCCGTCGCAGCGGCCGAGCACGGCCTCCGCGAGATCCGCGTCCCCGTCAACCCGGATCTCCCGGCGCGACCCGGCGACGACGACGGATTCGCCCTCCCGGCGCGGCACCCCGGCCAGGAGCGGACGCAGGCCACCCGCGCTCACGCCCGCGGCCGCCTCCGCGCGCGGACGGCGGCGCCCCGCTCGCCCAGGGCCCGCGCCAGCCGGTAGGCGCGCGACCGGGTGACCGCCTCCAGCCGCGCCTCGGCGGCGTGCGTCCGGTCCCACACCGCTCCCAGCTCCGCAGCGAGGCGGTCGAGCTCCCCGCGCAACGCGTCGATGCGGTCGTAGAGGTGGAAGGTGCGCTGGGTCGCGGTGCGCTCGAGGTCCCAGTTGCGGCGCACCAGCCGCGCGAGCTCGCCTGCCGGGGTGACCGGCGCGGACGCCGGGGCGAGGCCCTTGAGCGCCGCGCCGACCGCGTCGGCATGGACCGACGGGCTGTGGTGCGTGACCGCGAGCTCACGGGCAGCGATTCCGAGCTGCGGGTCATAGGCGGCGAAGTCCGCGGCCAGGCGCTCGCGGGTCGCCACGCCCCCGGTCGCGAACCCGGCGAAACCGTCGGCCTCGATCGCGGCGTAGGTGTCGGGCGTGATCCACCCGTCGAGGCCCAGCTCGCAGACGTAGGCGGCGCACCCGGCGGCCATCCCCTCGATGAGCGCCCGCCCGTAGCCGATCACGATGTCGGCGTCGCGCAGGCGGTCCTCCGGGGTGAGGGTCGGCGTCGCGGCGGCGCCGACCTGCTCCCAGGGGATCCCGGCGTCCTCGAGCGCCCCGGTGATCAGGTCGCGCCGCTGTCCCCGCAGCCGATGGCTGAGGATGACCGCCCGCGGCCCGCCCGCCCGCGGGACCGACCGCGGCCGGAACTGCATGTAGTCGACCGGCTGGCGCAGGCGCACGATCGGCACGTCGAGCGCCATCGCCTCGGCGCGCGCGCGCACGCGCTCGTTCAGCACGGCGACCGCCCCCACCCCGCCCGGCACCTGCGGCGGCAGCCCGACCTCGTGCTCGGCGGAATGCATCACGAAGAGCTGCGGCACGCCCGGCCGCTGCTCGGCCAGCGCCCAGGCGATCGGGGCGTCCTGGCTCACGATGGCGTCGCCGCCCTCGGGCAGGCCGTCGGGCCGGCAGACGCGGAAGCCCTCCGCCTCGAGGCGTTCGCTGAAGGGCCCGGGGTCCAGCGTGCAGAGGACGACCCCGTGGCCGAGCTGCTCCAGGAACCGCGCGAGCGTGACCAGGTACGTCTGGGCGCCCGCCGAGATGCTCAGGCTCTGGTCGGCGAGAATGACCTCCACGCCGCGAGCCTATCGGCGCCGGCGCGGCCTGCTCAGCCGGAGACCATCTGCAGGAGCGCCGGGAGGTCCGGATAGCCGCTCGAGGCCCAGCCCGAGCGCTGCAGCGCGGCGATCTGCACATCGGGCGGCTGCCCGGCGGTGCGCAGGATCGCCTGGACGCCCGGCGCGGCCTTGCCGTATCCCGCCACCGTGTCCTGGCCCTTGAGCCAGCCCGCCGTCGCATCCGCTGCCGTGATCGGGTTGCTCCAGATGGAGTTGCCCGACCCGTAGGTCCCGCTGTCGGTGTAGCCGATGTTCAGCCAGTTGTGGTTGCCGGCGGCTTCGCGCGACTTCGCCGCGCCGCTGGACTCCTCAGCCAGCAGCCAGGCGGAGATGACCCGGGGGTCCAGGCCGGTCTGGGCGGCCAGGCGCGCGGCGAACTGCTGCTGGCCCGGGGTGAGCTTGTCCGACGCGACGACGCCGGCAGGCTGGAGCTGAGCAAGGGTGCTGGCGAACGACGCCGGCGCCGTGCCACCGACGCCGAGGCTGCTCGTGCCCGGCACCGCCGTGATCGCCTGAGCCTGGGCGGTCGCGGCCGCGCCGCCGCCCTGCAGCGTCGCGACGTTGGCCTGAATCTCGGTAATGCGGCTGAGCGCGTCGACGATGCTCATCGCGTCCCCGGGTAGTCGGACGCGGACGGCGAATCCTGAGCCCGGCCAGCGCTTCGCCTCGCCGCCGCGGCGTCAGCCGGCAGCTGCGGTGGCGTTCGCCGACGGCCCCGGCGCTGCCGCGACTGGGCGCCAGAGCGCGTCGTGGCCGACGGACTCCCGCACCGCCGCGCCGTCGGCGACGAGCGAGATGAGCGCGTCCTCGGTCTCCAAGAGGTCAGCGTCCACCAGGTCGGAGGGGCGCAGGACCGCGGCCAGCTCGGCGGTGGTGAGTCCCTCGGGGAACGCCGCCAGGCCCTCGGCCGCGCTCGCCGCCGGCGCCCGGCGCTCAAGCGCGGGGTCGAGGTTCGCGAGCACGAGGTCGTAAGCCTCGAAGAGCTGGAACCCGCCGGCCTCGGCGGTCCGGCCGTCCTCGTGCTCGAAGACGATCGATGGCGCGGTGTAGCGGACCGGGCCGTCGCTGGCAGCGGCCCGGCCCTGGACGTCCGTCGGCGTCCCCTCGGCCGTCCGGGCGCGGGCCCGATCCGCCTCGTAGGCGGCGACGACCCGGGGCGTGTCGAGGCTGGCCACGACGGCGTCGGCGTCGAGGCCGGCGACGCTGCCGAGCGCCCAGCGCAGGTCGTCGTCGTCGTCGAGCAGGCGGGGCGTCGTGAACTGGAGGAACTGGAGCGCGCGGAGCGCCGCCTCGCCGAGCGCGGGATCCTCGGCGCGGGCGGCGACGATGGCCCGGCAGGCGCGCGACGTTCCGGCCACGCGCGGCTTGACGTGCAGCTCGAACGGCATGCCGAAGCGGCCGCGGAAGGCGCGATTGCCGCGCGTCATGAGCGCAGGGGTGTAGCCGCGGGCGACGTAGGCGTCGCCGCTCTCGCTCAGGCCGATCAGCACGAGCCGCCAGTCGAGCTGGCCGCCGAACCGCCAGCGCAGCCGGGCGTGCGCCGGGCGGGCGGAGTACGCCCACGGGCAGCCCGGATCCGTGAAGTGCCAGGCGGTGATCGTCGCCATCGCCCGGGGACGCTACTGGGCGGCGCCGGCCGGCTCGCGATCCCGGCGCCCGCGGACCAGGCGGTACTCCGAAGGGTCCAGCGCCCGCGTGGCGTCCACGTACTCCTTCATGTACCCCGGCCAGTTGTTCACGATCCGGCCGTCGGCCTCGCGGTACCAGCTCTGGCATGCAGTCCAGATCGAGTGCTGCAGGCGGCGCTGCATCTCGGCATCGGACGCGGCCTGCACCTCCGGCCGCACGTCGAGGGCGGGCGCGCCGGTGCGCCGGAGGTGCTGCAGCGCCGAGACGACGTAGCCGGCCTGGGCCTCGATCATCACGATGATCGAGCCGACCCCGAGGTTCGTGTTCGGTCCGTAGAGCAGGAAGAGGTTCGGGAAGCCGGCCACCGTGATGCCGAGATGCGCGCGCGCCCCGCCGGACCAGGCCGACTGGAGGTCCACGCCGTCGGCCCCCGAGACGGCCATGGGCGCCATGAAGGCGTGGGCCTCGAAGCCCGTGCCGTAGATGATCGTGTCGACCTCCCGCTCCCGGCCGTCCGCGGTCACGATGCCGCGCTCGGTGATGCGGTCGATGCGGTCGGTCACGAGCTCGACGTTCGGCCGCTGGAGCGCCGGCAGGTAGTAGGACGAGAACAGGATGCGCTTGCAGCCGAACGGATAGTCGGGCCAGATCCGGGCCCGGAACTCCGGGTCGCGGACCTGCAGGCGCATGAAGAGCGTCGCCCACAGGCTCTGCGCCCAGCGCAGCGGCGGGAACCGTGTCAGGCCGGTGATGAACGACTCCATGAAGAGCGTCATGCCCATCCGCCGCGCCGCCTGCACGCCGGGCATCCAGCGGATGAGCGCCCTGACCGCCCGGGGATAGCGGGGGTTCCAGCGCGGCGCGATGTAGGGCGCCGTGCGCTGGTAGACGTCGAGGTGCGCAGCCTGCTCGGCCACGGGCGGGACGAACTGCACGGCGCTCGCCCCGGTCCCCACCACCGCGACCCGTTCGCCGCGCAGGTCGTGCGCGTGGTCCCACTCCGCCGAGTGGAAGCTGTGGCCCCCGAAGTCCTCCCGCCCCGGCAGGTCGGGAATCCGCGGGCGATGGAGCTGCCCGCAGGCCAGGACGAGCGCGTCGGCCTCGATCGTGCCGCCCGAGGCGTCGGTCAGCGTCCACGTCGCGCCCTCGTCGTCCCAGGCGGCCGCCGTGATCTCGACGCCGTAGCGGATGAGCCGGTCCACACCGTGACGGGCGGCGACGCCGTGCAGGTAGCCGAGGATCTCGTCCTGCGGGGAGCACGGCCGGGACCAGTCCTTGCGCTGCTCGTAGGAGTACGAGTAGAGGTAGGAGGGCACGTCGCACGCCGCGCCCGGGTACGTGTTGTAGTGCCACACCCCGCCGAGGTCCTGCGCCTTCTCGAGGATCGTCACGTCCGTGAAGCCGGCGTCCCGCAGCGCGATGGCCGTGCCGATGCCGCTGAACCCCGCGCCGACGATTGCGATGCGCATGTCCCGATTCATAGCGTCTCGGAACCGTTCGCCGCCGGCCGGCTGCCGGATCAGGTCTCGAGCCGGCGCCGAAAGACCCGGTAGGTCCACGCCTGGTACAGCAGCACGACCGGCGCCACCACGACAGCCACCCAGGTCATCACCTGGAGCGTGTAGTGCGACGAGGCAGCGTTGGCCACCGTGAGGCTGTTGCCGAAGTCCGGCGCCGACACGAGCACGCGCGGGTAGAGGCAGACGAACAGGGTCGCCACGGCCAAGGCGATCGTGGCCGCGGTGAAGGCGAACGCCCAGCCGTCGCGGCGCGCCCGTGTGAACGCCATCGCCGCGACCGCGGAGAGGGCCGCCAGCGCCGCGGGGATCGCCCCGGCCAGGATCCCGCGGGCGTTGCCGTCGTGGGCAACCGCGACCGTCGCGACGACGTACGCGAGAGCCAGGAGGCCGGCCGCCGGGACGAGCCGGCCGGCCAGCGTGCGCGCCCGGTCCGCGAGGCCGCCCGCCGTCTTGAGCGACAGGAACGTCGCGCCGTGGGCCAGGCACAGCCCGACGAACGCCGCCCCGCCGAGAACCGAATACCAGCTCAGGAAGTCCAGCGGCGACCCGGTGAAGTCCTGCTTGGAGTTGAACGGCAGTCCCTTCAGCAGCGCGGAGAGCGCCACGCCCCACAGGAACGGAACGAGCAGGCTGCCGATCGCGTTGGCCCACATCCAGCCGCGCTGCCAGCGGCGGTGCTCGCTCTTGCCTCCCCACTCGAACGAGACGGCGCGCAGGATGAGGGCGAGCAGCGCGAGCACGAGCCAGATGTACGCCGCCGAGAAGAGGCCGGCGTACCAGACCGGGAACGCCGCGAAGGTCGCGCCGCCGGCCACGATGAGCCAGACCTCGTTGCCGTCCCAGACCGGCCCGATGGCCTCGAGCATCGTGTCGCGGTCGCGGTCGGCCCGTCCGAGCACGGGCAGCAGCATCCCGACGCCGAAGTCGAAGCCTTCAAGCACGAGATACCCCGCCCAGAAGAAGGCGATGAGGAAGAACCAGAGGTCGGGGAGCGACATCTCGCTAGTACCTCAGGACGGGCTCGGGCTCGGCCTCGGCCGGCGGGGCGGCGTCGGGCAGGTCGCGGCGGGCGTAGCGGCGCATGAGCCAGAAGTCCGTCACGCCCAGCGCGAGGTAGAGCGAGATGAACACGGCGAGGCTGAAGATCGCCTGCCCGGTGGTCAGGCTCGGGGTCACCGCGTCGGCGGTCTTCAGGAGGCCCTGCACCGCCCAGGGCTGGCGGCCGGCCTCGGTGAACACCCAGCCCGCCGCCGAGGAGATGAACGGCAGCGCGATCGCCCCGATGGCCAGCCGCAGGTACCACCTCGTCGTGTCGAACCGCCCCCGCCGCCACAGCAGCCAGCCCAGCAGCGCCACGAGCAGTGACAGGCTGCCGGCATAGGCCATGATCCGGATCGACCAGTAGGTGAGATGGACGTCGGGGATGTAGTTGCCGGGGCCGTACTGCGCCTGCTCGTCGGCGTTGACCTGGTTGAGCCCCTCGACGGTCCCGTTGAAGCTGTTGGTCGCCAGGAACGAGAGCAGCCCGGGGATCTCGATCGAGAAGCTCGGGTCGGGATCGCTCTGGCTGAACCCGCCGATCTGGAACAGCGAGAACGAGGCGCTCTTCTCCGTGTTCCACAGCGCTTCGGCCGAGGCGATCTTCATCGGCTGCTGCTCGGTGATGATCACCCCGAACTCGCTGCCGATGCCGAGGTTGAGGGCCGTGACCGGCACCGCGACGATGAGCGCGAGCTTGGCAGCCAGGCGGAAGGCGGCGGCCTCGTGCTGGCGCAGCAGGTGCCAGGCGGCGACGCCGAGCACGAGGAAGGCGCCGGTCATCAGCGCGGCGAGCAGCGTGTGCGCGACCGCCCACCAGGCCCACTCGTTCCCGAACACCTTTGTGATGCTGTCCATCACGGGGCGGCCCGTGGCCGGGTTGATCTTGTACCCGGTCGGGTGCTGCATCCACGAGTTCGCGATGAGGATGAACGTGGAGGACAGCCAGGTTCCGAGCACGACGAGCCAGATCGTCGCGAGGTGCACGCGCGGGCTGAGGCGGTCGCGCCCGAAGATCCACAGGCCGATGAAGGTCGACTCGAGGAAGAAGGCGGCGAGGCCCTCCATCGCCAGCGGGGCGCCGAAGACGTCGCCGACGGTCTTCGAGTAGGTCGACCAGTTCATCCCGAACTCGAACTCCTGGACGAGCCCGGTCGCGGCGCCGATCGCGAAGTTGATGACGAAGAGCGTCCCGAAGAAGTGGGTGAGCCGCAGCCAGCGCTCGTCCCGGGTCCGGTACCAGGCGGTCTGCATGATCGCCACGAGCGGCGCGAGGCCGAGGGTGAGCGGGACGAAGATGAAGTGGTAGAGCGACGTCAGCGCGAACTGCAGGCGCGACAGCTCCACCACTGAGTCCGAGGCGGCGAGGACGGTGCTCATGACGCTCCGGCGGCCATGTGGTGCGGGAGCATCGCACCCGGGGCGGCCACATGCACGGCGGGAGGCCACGACGACGCCGGGTCCCGGCCGCCGCGGCGGCCGGGACCCGGCGGACGGCTCAGCGCGGCCGGGCGCTGAACGTGGAGTCTCCGACGCAGGAGTAGATGATCATCGCCGGCATCGGGTAGGTCGGGATGATGAAGGAGAACGTCACGTGCAGCCGGCCGGTGAGGGCGCCGCGCCGGCCGTTCTTCAGGGCCACCTTGTAGTTCTTGGTGACCTTGCTGTAGTAGAGCGCGGGCTTCTGCAGGTCCTTGAACGCAACCTCCTTGCCGACGATCTCGTAGCCGGGCGGGGTGAAGATCTCGGCGCCCGCGATCGACCGCTCGCCCACCCGGTTGATCGGCAGGCAGACGGTCGGGACCATCGTGGAGATCCACCAGACCTTGCTGCCCTGGCGCTTGAAGGTGATCGTGTGGCCGCCGCGGGTCTTGCCCTTGTAGTCGACCGTCTTCGCGGCCGACGCCGGGGCGGCGGCAGCCAGGGCCGCGACGGCGGCGAGAGCGGCGGCGCGGGCCATGCGGCTGGGGCGGCGGGTGCTTGCAGTGCGGCGGGTCATGTCGGGCCTCCTCGGTGGCGATCAGCAGTGCGGCGCAGCCTGCCCGCCGCGCGCCCGCCTGCCATCGAGGCCGACCCCAAAGTGCGCCCCCAGGGTTTTCAGGGCGGCGTCCCTTAGGGGGGCGGGCGCGAGCCGAGCTCCAATCGAATTCGCCCGAGGTTTCCCGCACCTGGAGTGGCGAACCTCAGGTGATCCGGCGTGGCGGCGCGGCGGCGCTGGTCGCCCGGGCGCCGTCCGGGTCCTCGAGCGCCGCGCTGAGGCACACGCCGCGGGCGGCGCCCCGCCGATCAGCCGGCTTCGCTCCCGCGGCTCGGTGCCGGCGCGCGCCGCCGCCGGGCGGGGCGCGCCGCCGGCGACGCTGCCGCGAGCAGCTCCGCGAGGCCCGCCTCGATCCCGTCGCACAGGACCTGGAGGTCCTCGGACGTGTCGTAGTCGCCGGTGACGCCGAAGTTCAGCCCGCCGTCGTAGGAGAAGATCGCCACGCCGACCCGGACGTTGCCGCCGAGCGGGACGTAGGGGAACGCCTCGAGCATCCGGCGCCCGACGGCGTAGAGCGGGTACTGGGGGCCCGGCACGTTCGTCGTCACCGTGTTGACGCTGCGCTGCCCGACGTGGGCGGCGACCCGCTCCCCGAGCGCGAGCAGCATCGGCGGGGCAAACCCGCCCAGCGACGTGAGCACCTCCCCCGCCACCGCCTCCTTGGACGCCTTGAGGTGCTCCATCTGGGCGCGGACCGCCTCGAGGCGCTCCACCGGGGACTCGATCCCGATCGGCAGCTCCGCGAACATCGCCGACACCCGGTTGTCGTAGGTGCCGCGCTGGCCGGGCGTCCGCACCGACACGGGCACGAGCGTGCGGACGACCAGATCGCCGACCGGCTCGCCGCGGGCGACAAGGAGCGAGCGGAACCCGGCCGTGATCACCGTCAGGACCACGTCGTTGACGGTCCCGCCGAGGCCGGCCCGGACCGCCTTGACGTCGGTGAGCCGCGACCGCGCCCAGGCCCAGCGCCGGTGCGGGCCGAGCGGGCCGTTGATCGAGAGCGGCGGCGTCCGGCGCACGAGCCCGCGCATCGCCGCGAACCCGTGGGCGGCGTCGAGGAGCCGCTCGCCGTAGGCGCGGGGGGCCCGGACGGCCGCCTCGGCGCTGCGCACGATCTCCATCGGGCTGGTGAGCCGCTCGACCAGCGCCCGGCCGACCAGCTCGGCCGCCGGCGCCTCGGGGGCGGCCTGCCACGGCGCCGGCGGCGCGGGGGCCGCGTCGCGCTCGCGATCGAGGATGACCGTGATCAGGTCGCTCCCGGCGATGCCGTCCACCATGCAGTGGTGGATCTTGGAGAGGATCGCCCAGCGGCCCTCGCCGAGCCCCTCGATGACCCACATCTCCCAGAGCGGGCGCGCGCGGTCCAGCCGCTGGGACATCACGCGCCCGATCAGCGTGCGCAGCTGCGCCTCGCTGCCGGGCGCCGGCAGCGCGGTGTGGCGCAGGTGGTAGCCGAGCTGGAAGTGCGGGTCGTCGGCCCACCGCGGGCGCGACAGCGCCAGCGGCACGAACCGGACCTTCTGCCGGTAGCGCGGGACGCGGTGCAGCTTGGCCTCCACCATCGCGGCGACGTCGCCGATCGGGGGCGGCGGGCCCTCGAAGATCGCCACCGACCCGATGTGCATCTGGCTGTACTCGGTTTCGAGGTGCAGGAACGATTCGTCGAGCGGGCTCAGCAGCTCCATGGCTCTCCTGGGCGGTGGGCAGGCACGCCCCACGATACGCGCGCTAGGCTCGCGCCGTCGATTCGACGAACGGAGGGCGAGCAGCGTGAGCAAGCAGGAGAACGCGGACGAAGCCGGCGGCAACGGGGAGGCCCGCCCGAAGCTGGCGCGCCGCGAGTTCGACCACGAGCTCAAGCGCCTGCAGCGCGAGCTCGTGCTGATGCAGGAGTACATCAAGGCGACGGGCGAGAAGGTCGTCGTCGTCTTCGAGGGCCGCGACGCCGCCGGCAAGGGCGGCGTGATCAAGCGCATCACCGAACGGCTGAACCCGCGCGTGTGCCGCGTCGTCGCCCTCGGCACGCCGACCGAGCGCGAGAAGACCCAGTGGTACTTCCAGCGCTACACCCCGCACCTGCCTGCTGCCGGCGAGCTCGTGCTGTTCGATCGCAGCTGGTACAACCGCGCCGGCGTCGAGCGGGTCATGGGCTTCTGCACCGACGATGAGCACCAGGAGTTCCTGCGCTCCTGCCCCGAGTTCGAGCGGATGCTCACCCGCTCCGGGATCCGGCTCGTCAAGTACTGGTTCTCGGTGAGCGACGCCGAGCAGGAGCGCCGCTTCCAGGCCCGCGTCGAGGACCCGATGCGGCGCTGGAAGCTGAGCCCCATGGACCTCGAGTCCCGCGAGAAGTGGGTCGAGTACTCCCGCGCGAAGGACGAGATGTTCGCCTACACCGACATCAAGCAGGCGCCCTGGTACGTCGTGAACGCCGACGACAAGCGCCGCGCCCGGCTCAACTGCATCGCGCACCTGCTGTCGCTCGTGCCCTACCACAGCATCGAGCCGCCGCCGCCCGTGCAGCTGCGCCCACGTCAGCCCGACCGCGGCTACGTCCGCCCGCCGATCAGCGACCAGACGTTCGTGCCCGAGGTCTACTGACTCCGGAGCCGCTCACGTCCGCGCGTAGGCGGCCAGCCGCGGCTCCGCCGGGACCTTCTTCGCGGCGTTGACGACGCCGAGCAGCGCCGTGAGCGCGGCGCCGAGCGTGGCGCGCACGGTGGCCGCGTCCAGGCCGGGGGTGAACTCCTGGCCGCAGACGGCGCGGCCGATCCGGCTCGGGCGGGCCGGTCCGGCGTGACCGAGCGCATCGAAGACGAGGGCGGAGGCCACGGCGTCCGGGAGCAGGCCCACGTGCGTGGCGGTGTCCGCCGGGCAGATCGACTGGACCGCGACCGACGTGAGCTTCACGCCGCGGGCGGCGCGCAGCGCCGAGGTCGGGCGGGGATCGGCCTCGGGCGTCACGACGTCATCGGTCCGCGTGAAGATCGTGCTCCAGTCCGGCCCGGGAACGGTCTCGCTCCCCCGGTTCAGCGCCGTGAGGAACTTCGAGCCGGGCTTCATCTGCCACAGCGACGCCGCGCAGCTCGCAGCGCACAGCGGATTGACGATCGTCGTCCCGTGGTGCGGCGTGGCCAAGCTGATCTCGTCCGAGACCTTCGTGCGCAGGTCAGGCCAGAACCGCAGGGCCCAGCGTGGCTGCAATCCGCCCTGGCTCATGCCGATCACCGCAACCTTGCGGCCGCTCGCCTTGGCCATGGCGCGCACCGCCGCCACGACGTACTGGGCGCCGACCTGGATGTCCCCGAGCGAGGTCTCGGGCAGCGTGACGGTGCAGAAGCGGTACCCGGCCTTCGGCAGGGTGATCTCGTAGTTCCACGCGTAGGTCGTCGTCGGATCGGCCGCGGTGGCCGGCACGAGCAGCACCGGGTCGCGCCGCAGGCCCCGGATCGGTCGCGGGCAGGCCAGGGCCGCGCGGAGCTTCGCGGCGGGCACCGTGAGCCGCGGCCCCGGGGCCGGGGCGGCCGCCGCGGGGCCGCCGCCGGCGAGCAGCGCCGCGGCAGCGATGGACACGGCGGCACAGCGGCGGATCGGGACGGTCACGGCGGCACGCTCCTCGGGCGGCGAAAAGAACGGAGCGCCGACCGTAGCGCCCCGGGCCGCCCGGTGCCGCAGCGGCTGCTAGACCTCGCCGAGCAGCTCCGCCTTCTTCGTGGCGAACTCCTCGTCGGTCAGCACGCCGGCAGCGTGCAGCTCCGAGAGCTTCTTGATCCGCTCGATGGGGTCGTCGGCGGCCGGAGCAGGGGCCGCAGCCGCGGGGGCCGGGAGCCCGACGCCCGACCCGTCGGGTCCGAACGCCTCGGGGCCGAACATCGCGACGATCTGCTGGCGGCCGCTCGCGTCGGCGATCGTGGCGTAGGCAAACGAGGAGTGGTCCTCCGGGTCGAACCACACGGGGTAGCGCGAGCCAGGCTGCGGGATCTCCACCCGCGAGACGGTCGTGGTCTTGTCGGCCTCGAACGCGGGCGTCCCGTCGAGCGGCTCGATCTTGAACGTCATCGCGACGCGCGGGTTGTCGTTGATCGTCGTCCCGGTGTCGCGGATGAGCGTGACCGTCCCCACCGCCTTGGTCCCGTGCTCCATGAGGTTCATCGCCTTCTTCTTCTTGCCGCCGAACACGTGCGGGCCTCCTCGCCGTAGGGATCGGGGGCGACCCTACCGGGCGGCGGGGCCGTCGCCAGCCCCGGCCCGGATGCGCGGCAGGACCCGGCGCGACGCGGCGCTCAGCCCGCCTCGAGCGCCGCGGTCAGCCCCGCCAGCAGCGCCGTGCGGTCCAGCAGCGACCCGACCGAGATGTGCTCGTGCTCGGCGTGCGCGCCGGCGCCCTCCGGCCCGAGGCCGTCGAGGAGCGGCGTGCCGGACGCCGCGACGAGGTTCGCCTCGCTCCCGCCGCCGGCCTCGCCCTCGTCGAGATCCAGGCCCAGCGCGGCGCCGACCGGTCGTGCCGCCGCCAGCAGCGCGTCGCTCGCCGCACTGCGCCGCCACGGCGGACGGTGGACGATGCCATCGACCGAGATGCCGACGCCGTCCTGCGCCGCCGCCCACGCCTCGAGCGCCCCGAGCGTGCCGGCGAGGTCCGCCTCCGACCAGCCGCGCACGTCCACCTCGAGCTTTGCGGCCGCGGGCACGACGTTCGCGGGTCCCTCCGCCACGATGCTGCCGACGTTGACGGTCAGGCCGCGCCCGGGCTCGGCGAGCGCGTCGGCGTGCAGCGCCGCCCGTGCGGCGTGGACGGCGGCGTTGATGCCCAGGTGCGGCTCGAGGCCGGCGTGAGCCGCACGCCCGGCCACCGTCAGCCGCGCCGTGGCGATCCCCTTGCGCGCCGTCTTGAGCGCTCCGCCCGGCAGCGGCGGCTCAAGCACGAGCACCGCACGCGCTTCCGCCGCCCACGCCGCCAGCCGCGCCCCGGTGGCCGGATTGCCGATCTCCTCATCGGGCGTCAGCGACAGCCGCACCCGCGGCGGCACCTCCGGGGCGACGGCGCGGCGCGCGGCCAGCGCCCACGCCGCCATCGCGAGCGACGCCTTCATGTCCACGACGCCCGGGCCCTCGGCGCGGTCACCGGCGACCGCGAAGGGCCGGGCGGCGGCGGTGCCGACAGGCCACACGGTGTCGTAGTGGGCCAGCAGGAGCACGGCCGGCTCCCCGGTGTCGACGCACAGGTGCGGCGCGCGGCCGCCGTCGTGCGACGCCAGGCGCCCGCCCTCGATGCGCAGGAGGCCCGGGAGCGCGGCGGCAGCCGCGCCGAGGGCCGCCCCGTCCTCGGACGGCGTCTCGAGCTCGACGAGCGCGGCGACGTCGGCCAGCATCGCCTCGGCACGATCCTGGATCCAGGCGCGGGCCAGGCGGGCGATCTCGGCGGGGCCGGGAGGCATGGATGCGCCGGTCAGCCTTGGACGACCACGATCGCGATCGTCGCGAGGGTGAGCACCGCGGCGGCCAGCGCGAGCCCCGAGACCCAGGAGTCCGGGAGCGGCTCGAACGACCCGGCCCGCAGCGCCGCGTCGACCCGGCGCTGGCGCAGCCAGCCGAGCGTCACCAGCGCGAAGGCGACGAGCCCGAAGCCGGCGCCGACGAGCACATAGGGCCAGGTGATCGTCGCGTCGACGAGCTCGGGCAGGAGCCGCCCGACGCCCAGCGCCGTCGCCGTCGCGGCCAGGCCTGTGCGCCACCAGGCCAGCCAGGTGCGCTCGGCGGCGAGGTAGGTGCGCCGCGTGACGTCGCTAGCCGGCGGCGAGCCTTCGGCATCGGTCGGTGCGGCCACGGCGACAGGCTAACTGCCAGCTGCGACAGCGCCGCCGCAGCTCAACTCCTGGGCCGCCTGGCCGACAAGTGAGGGCGTGAGCCACCCCGCGACCCTCGCCTACCGGGAGAGCAGCGTCCTGACCGCCTCGCCGGAGCAGCTCGTGGTCATGCTGTACGACGGCGCGCGCCGATTCCTGCTCCAGGCCGGGCAGGCCATGCAGGACGGCGACTACGCCGCCGGCAACCGCCGGCTGCAACGCGCCGAGGCCATCATCGACGAGCTGCTCGCCACCCTGGATCTCAGCACCGGCGCGGTCGCCGAGCAGCTGCAGGCGATCTACCTCTTCTGCCGCCGCCAGACCATGGAGGCCCGTGTCGAGCGCGATCCGAAGCGGCTCGAGCAGGTTTCGGAGCTCCTCGGGGAGCTGCGTGACGCATGGCATCAGATCGCGACCTCCGCGGCCGCCTGATCCGCACCGCGGACCCGTACGCGGCCCTGGCCGACCTCGCCGAGCGCGGGTGCGCGCTCGCCCAGGCCGGCGACCTCGACGGCCTGGCCGCCGCCGCCGATCAGGCCGCGGAGCTGAGGGCTGCGCTGCCAGGGCGGCCCGACGCCGCGGCCGAGGCCTCGCTGCGGCGCGCCGCCGCCGCCCAGGCCCGGACGACCGCGCTGCTCGCGCAGGCGCGCGCCGACGCGCAGGGCGAGCTCAGGCGCCTCCGGGCGGGACGGCGGCTCGCGGGCGGCTACGCCGCGGGCGCGACGACGGCGCGCACGGTCGACCGCGCGGGGTAGCGGTGCCGCCGGCGCGCCGTGCCATCGGCCGGGCGTCCACCGCGTTCAAGAAGCGGGCGGCGCTTCCGAACACAGCGGGTGTCTCCCAGGGACGGGCGGCCTCCAACAAGTCCACGGATTGGACGACTGGACACGGACGGACGCCGGGCCGCCCGCCCCTGGGATGAACTTCTTCGACGCCACCGAGACCCTGCTGACGGCCGCCATGCGCGGGTCCTCAGCGCGGTCCACCGCCCTCACGTCGAACCTCGCGAACGCCGACACCCCGGGCTACGTCCCCAAGGACGTGGACTTCCACGCGGCGCTGCGCAGCGCCCTGGACGCGAGCTCGCCGGACGGGGCCACCGAGCGCCTGGACGGGATGTCCTTCTCGGCCCAGTCGCGCGGCTCTGGCGCGATGGCCGCCGACGGCAACGGCGTCGACACCGACATCGAGTCGGCCAACCTCGCCGAGAACGGGCTCGAGTACCAGGCACTGGCGAGCATCGCCCGGACCCGCCTGGAGATCGTGCGCATCGCCATGGGAGCGGCCTCCTGATGGGCATGTTCGACGCCATCGACGTCGCCGGCAGCGCCCTCAGCGCCCAGCGCCTCCGGATGGACGTGACCGCCGAGAACCTGGCCAACGCCGAGACCACCCGCGGCGCCGGCGGCGGGCCCTACCGGCGCAAGGAGGTCCTCCTCCAGGAGGCCGGCGGCGGGTTCGGCACGACGCTGGCCAGCGCGATGGGCACCGGGGCCGCGGCCGGCCCCGTCGGGGTCCAGGTCGCCGGAATCGCCCAGGACACCAGCCCGCTGCGGCAGGTGTACGACCCGGGCCACCCGGACGCCAACGCGCAGGGGTACGTCCAGCTCCCGAACGTCGATCCGGTGACCGAGATGGTCGACCTGATCTCGTCCTCCCGGTCCTACGAGGCGAACGTCACCGCGATGCAGACCGCCAAGACGATGTTCTCCAAGACCCTGGACATCCTGCGCTGATGGCGATCCCGCCGATCTCCCCCGTGGGCGCCGGACTCAACGCGGCCAGCATGGGCCTCGGCCCCGCGGGCATCTCGGCGACGACGCCGGACTGGGCGATCCCAGGCATCGGGGGCCCCGAGGCGGCCCAGGCCGTCGCGCCGCAGCACGGCTTCGCCTCGATGCTCGCCGACCAGGTGGGCCAGGTGCAGAACCTCCAGACGCAGGCCGCCCAGAGCGCCCAGGCGCTGGCCACCGGCCAGACGAGCGACGCCAGCTCGGTCGTGATGGACATCGAGCGCGCCCGCCTGGGCATGCAGCTCGCCGCCCAGGTTCGCAACAAGCTCGTTGAGGCCTACAGCACGATCTGGCAGACGCAGGTCTAGCCGTGGGCTACCAGCGCAACCTGCTCGCCAACCTGTCGACGAAGGGCAAGATCGCCCTCGCCGCGTCGGTCGTCGGGGCGATCATCGTCGCAATCCTGCTGTTCAACTTCGCCTCCAAGCCGAGCTACTCGACGATGCTCACGGGCCTGGATCCGGCGCAGACCGGAAAGGTCACCAAGGCGCTGGACGCCCAGGGCATCGGCTACGAGATCCAGAACAACGGCACCGCGCTGGCCGTCGACTCCACCCAGGTGCCCCAGGCCCGGATCGCTCTCGCCCAGGCGGGGCTGGGCGGGTCCGGCGCCAGCACCCACCCGGGCTTCGACCTCGTCACGAAGCAGAAGCTCGGCGCCAGCACCTTCCAGCAGCAGGTCGCCTATCAGCAGGCCCTCGAGGGCGAGCTTGCCAGCACGATCGAGCAGATCGACGGCGTGTCGGCGGCCACGGTCCACCTCGTGATCCCGCAGGACCAGCTCTTCGCCTCCGAGACCCAGCCCGCGAGCGCGAACGTCCTCATCACCGGCGGCAACCTCGACGGGAACGCGGTGCGCGGGATCGCCCAGCTCGTCACGAGCTCGGTGAAGGGCCTGAAGCTCTCGAGCGTGTCGATCACCGACGGCAGCGGGCAGCTGCTCTGGCCAAATGGCGAGAGCGGCGGGTCCGGCGGCGTCGCGATGAAGCAGGCCGCCCAGGCCCGCTACGACCAGATGCTCGAGGGACAGCTCGACACGATGCTCGCCACGACGGTCGGCGCCGGCAAGGCCTACGCCCAGGTGAACTCCGACCTCAACGTCGACGACACGAGCAAGGCGGCGCTCACCTACGCCAAGAAGGGCGTGCCGATCCAGGTCAAGAACGAGACCGAGAAGCTCACGGGCGGCGGCAGTGCCGGCGGCGCCGCGGGCGCCGGCGCCAACATCCCGGGCTTCGCGGCCGCCGGCGGCGCCGCGGGCGGCACCTCGAACTACAACCGCAAGACCGCCGACACGCAGTACGTCATCGACAAGTTCGTGACCCGGACCAAGGTGGCGCCAGGCGCCATCAACAAGCTTGACGTGGCCGTGGTGCTGGACAAGAGCGTCCCCGCGGCCTCGGTGACCGCCGTCAAGCAGGCCGTGACGAACGCCGCCGGGATCCAGTCGGCCCGCGGCGACCGCCTCTCGGTCACGCAGGTCGCGTTCGCCAAGCAGCCGGCGCCGGCCACGGCCCCGCCGATCAACCCGATCGAGATCGGCAAGTACGTGCTGATGGGCCTGGCCGCGCTGCTATTCCTGTTCTTCGTGACCCGCTACCTCAAGCGGCGCGAGGAGGACGTGCTGGCCTCGAGCGAGCCGACCTGGCTGCGCGAGATCGAGGCGCCCCGGCCCCTCGCCTCGTTCTCGGAGCCGGAGACCGAGCCCGTGCAGCTCAACACCGAGGGCCGGACGATGCGCCGCAAGCTCGAGTCGATCGTCGACCAGGAGCCCGAGCGCGTCGCTGCCCAGGTGAAGACGTGGATGTCGGAGGAGTGAGCCCGTGGCCGACGCCGAGGCCGCCACGCTCGAGAGCTCCCAGCCGACCCGGGCCCAGCTGCAGCGGCCGACGCTGAACCTGTCGGGCCCGCAGAAGGCGGCGGTCCTGCTCGTCTCGCTGGGCGCCGAGAAGGCCAGCGCGATCTTCCGGCACCTCAAGGAGCAGGAGGTCGAGGCGCTCTCGCTCGAGATGGCCAAGACCCGCCGGGTGGCGTCGGCGACCTCGGCGGCGATCTTCTCCGAGGTGGTCGACACGATCCGGGCCGAGGACTACATCGTCGAGGGCGGCGTCGACTACGCCCGCGAGGTGCTCGAGAAGTCCGTCGGCGGGGACCGCGCCACCGAGATCATCGGGCGGCTCGCGGCGACGATCGAACGCCGGCCGTTCGAGTTCCTGCGCCGGACGCCGCCCGAGCAGATCTACATGTTCCTGAAGAACGAGACGGCTCAGACGATCGCCGTCGTCGTGGCGAACCTCCACACGACGCTCGCCGCCCACGTGCTGTCCGAGATGCCCCCCGAGCAGCAGGCCGAAGTCGCGCTGCGCATCGCCACGATGGGCGAGACCCGGCCCGAGGTCGTCGGCCAGCTCGAGGCGATGATCAAGGAGAAGCTGTCGAGCCTCGTGTCGCAGGAGTACGCCGCGGTCAGCGGCGTCAAGCCGCTCGCCGAGATCCTCAACCACGCCGACCGCCCCACGGAGCGCAACGTCCTGGACCAGCTCTCCGAAACCGAGCCAGAGCTCGCCGAGGAGATCCGGCGGCTCCTCTTCACCTTCGAGGACCTCATCAAGCTCGACGACCGCTCGATCCAGCTCGTCCTCAAGGACGTCGACCAGAAGGATCTCGCGATCGCGCTGCGCGGCGTGAGCGACGAGGTCAAGCAGCGGGTCTTCGACAACATGTCCGAGCGCGGCGCCTCGATGCTGGCCGAGGAGATGGAGTTCCAGCCGCCGCAGCGGCGCCGGGTGATCGAGGAGGCGCAGGGCAAGATCGTCGCCGTCGTGCGGCGCCTGGAGGAGGCTGGCGCGCTGGTCATCAGCCGCGGCGGCGAAGATGACGTCGTCTGAGGCCTACGCCTTCGGGCAGCTCGAGCCGGTCGCCGAGCTGACCGACGATCCCGTGGCCGCCGCCCGCGCGGAGGCCGACGCCATCCGCGCCCAGGCCGGACGGACGGGGTACGAGGAGGGCTACCGCGACGGACTCGACGCCGCCCGCGCCGATCTCGCGGATGCGACGCACGCCCTCCAGGCCGCCGCGGCCGAGATCGCCGAGCTGCGCGCGGCCGCCGCGGACGCGGTCGAGCGCGAGGCCATCTCGCTCGCCCTCGCCGTGGCCGACAAGGTGGTGGCGGGCGCGCTGGAGGCGAAGCCGGCGCTCGTCATCGACGTGCTCGCCGGCGCCCTGCGCGGCGTGACGGACCGCGAGCACGTGACCGTCCTGGTCAACCCCGAGGACCTGGAGACCGTCCGGGCGGCGCTCGGCGACGTGGGCGAGGCGCTGGGCGGCTTCGGCCACTTGGACGTGCAGGCCGAGCGGCGCGTCGGCCGCGGCGGGGCGATCGTGCGCACCGAGACTGGCGAGATCGACGCCACGGTCGCGACAAAGCTCGAGCGCGCCCGGGAGGCGTTCGCCCAGGAGCTGGCGGGGTGAGCGCCCCGACGCTCGGCCGGTTCGCCGACGCGCTCGGCAGCACCGACCTGGCCCGCCGGCACGGGCGCGTGCGCGATCTCATCGGCCTCGTCGTCGAGGCGAGCGGGCTGGAGGCCGAGGTCGGCGAGGTGTGCCTGGTGCAATCCAGCCGCGCCCGCGACGCCGTGCCCGCCGAAGTCGTCGGCTTTCGCGCCGGGCGCACCCTGCTCATGCCGCTGGGCGAGCTCGGGGGCGTCGGCCCCGGCACGCGCGTGACGGCCACCGGCGAGCCGTTCCGGGTCCAGACGGGCCCCCACCTGCTCGGCCGGGTCCTCGACGGGCTCGGGCGCCCGATCGACGGCGGCCCCGCGCTCGAGCCCGGCGGGGAGTGGCGCCGGTCCGTCGCGTCGCCGCCCGACGCCATGGAGCGCCCGCGGATCACCCGCCGGGTGTCGCTGGGCGTCCGGGCCCTCGACGCCCTCGTGCCGTGCGGGGAGGGCCAGCGGCTCGGGATCTTCGCCGGCTCGGGCGTCGGGAAGTCCTCGACGCTGGGGATGATCGCCCGCGCGACGTCGGCCGAGGTCAACGTCATCGCGCTGGTCGGCGAGCGCGGACGCGAGGTGCGGGAGTTCATCGAGCGCGACCTCGGGGACGCGATCGAGCGCTCCGTGGTGGTGGTCGCCACCTCCGACCAGCCGGCCCTGGTCCGGATCGCGGCCGCCTTCGCGGCCACGACGATCGCCGAGTCCTTTCGCGACGGCGGCGCCGATGTGCTGCTGATGATGGACTCGGTCACCCGCTTCGCGATGGCCCAGCGGGAGGTCGGCCTGGCCATCGGCGAGCCGCCGGCCACCCGGGGGTACACGCCGAGCGTGTTCGCGCTGCTCCCCAAGCTCCTCGAGCGCTCCGGCACGAGCCCCGCCGGCTCGATCACCGGGCTCTACACCGTGCTCGTCGACGGCGACGACATGAACGAGCCGGTCGCCGACGCCGTGCGGTCGATCCTCGACGGGCACGTCGTGCTGACCCGGGAGCTGGCCCACCGCAGCCACTACCCGGCGATCGACGTGCTCCAGAGCGTGTCGCGGCTGGTCGACGAGCTCGTGACGCCGGAGATCCGCGACGCCGGCCGGGACGTGCGCGGCCTCCTGGCCGCCTACCAGGCCAAGGAGGACCTGATCTCGATCGGCGCCTACGAGCCGGGAACCGACCCGGAGACCGACCGCGCGATCGCGCTGCGTCCCGCGATCGAGGCGTTCCTGCGCCAGCGCCCCGACGAGCTCTCCACGGCGGAGGAAGCCGACGACGGCCTGCTCGGCCTCGCCGCCGCGCTGCTGCCGGAGCCGGCAGCGCCCGCCGAGGGCCACGCCGGGGTCGCCGAGGTGCCGGCGCCTGGGCTGGGCGGCGGCCCTGGGCCCAGCGCGCTGCCGCCGCTGCACTTCGCCGAGTGAGGCGCCGGCCGCCCACGCGCGGCGCGCGGGCCCTCAAGCCCGCGCGCACGATGCCGACTACCCGGCCTGCCCGCCACCCGGCGCGGCGGCAAGCCCCCCCGGCTCGAGGAGTCCCATGAGCACGATAGGGTCGTTCCGCTGGACGATCAGTCGCAAGCTGATCGTGGCGTTTGGCGCCGTGACGCTCGTGTTCGTGATCGCGCTTGCGGTCACCATCGCCATGGCCTCCAGCGCCCAGGACGAGTGGAAGAGCACGCAGAAGTGGGATCGAGCGATCGAGTTCGCCGGGGAGCAGGCCAACGGCACCCGCGGCCAGATGGCGGCCCAGGCCCTCTTCGTCGCGACCGGCGACCCGAAGTACAAGGCCGAGTGGCTCGCGCAGGTGGCCGCCGCGGAGCGCGGAGGGACCAAGCTGGGCCGGCTCGGCGTCCCCCAGATCAAGGCGATCGGCGACAGCGCCACTGCCGCTGACCGGCGTCATGACGCGGCAGTCAACACAGCCCTCTTCCCGGCCATGGCCCGCCGCGACCGAGTCGCCGCGGTGGCCGCGCTGCGCCAGGCGGACCGCAACGTCCGGATTCCCCTGGCCGCCCAGGACAAGATCGTCACGTTCGCCCAGGCGGAGCGGGCCAAGGCGATCGAGTCGGCCCAGAGCAAGACCGCTGCCGCGACGACGATCGCGATCGTGGCGGCCCTTCTCGGCATCGTGCTGGCCGCAGCGATCGCGCTGCTGCTCGCCCGCAAGCTCCGGGAGTCGATCCAGGCGATGATCGAGATCCTCAAGACGGTCCGCGAGAAGGACGTCACCGAGCTGAACCGTGGCATCGAGGCGATGCGCAACGACGACCTCACGTATGACGTCGTGCCGTCCGCGGAGAAGGCCCAGACCACGAACCAGGACTTCGGAGACCTCGCCGACGAGGTCGAGCAGATCCGCGAGAGCACGGTCGGCTCAGCCTCGTCGTTCAACGAAATGCGCGAGCAGTACCGCCGCCACCTGGGCGACCAGTCGGTGATCGCGGCGCTGGGCGCCAACATGTCCAGCCTCGCCAGTGGCGGCGTGTCCGACCTGAACGACGGCCTCGGCGCCATCACCGAGGGGGACCTCACGCATGGCGTCACCGCAGTCACCGCGCCGATCGAGGGCCGCGAGGGCGCCTCGATCGGTGAGCTGGGCCGAACCTTCAACACGATGCTCGAGCGCGCCCAGGAAGCGATCGGGAGCTACGAGCAGATGCGGATCCAGATCGCCGAGATGATCCGCGAGATCAGCCAGGCGTCCGGCACGGTGGCCTCGGCCTCCGCTGAGATGGCCTCGACCTCCGAGGAAGCCGGACGGGCCGTCGGCGAGATCGCGCAAGCCGTGACCGAGGTCGCCGCCGGCGCCGAACGCCAGGTGCGCACGGTCGAGTCGGCCAAGACGCTGACCGGAGAGGTCGCCGAAGCCTCGCAGGCGAGCGCCCGCAGCGCCCAGGCGACCAGCGAGGCCGCCGAGAAGGCCCGCGCGGTCGCCCAGGCGGGAGCCGACGCTGTCGCCCAGGCCGGAGCGGCCATGGCCGCGATGAGCGAGTCCTCCGGAGAGGTCAACACGACCATCAAGCAGCTCGGGGAGAAGTCCGAGCAGATCGGCGGCATCGTGTCGACGATCTCCGGCATCGCCGAGCAGACGAACCTTCTGGCCCTCAACGCGGCGATCGAGGCCGCCCGGGCCGGCGAGCAGGGCCGCGGCTTCGCGGTCGTGGCCGAGGAGGTCCGCAAGCTCGCCGAGGAAAGCCAGGAGGCGGCTGCGACGATCGGGAGCCTGATCAAGGAGATCCAGAGCGAGACGTCCCGAGCCGTTGAGGTGGTCGACACCGGGCAGGAGCGCACCGAGGCTGGCGTCAGCACGGTCGCGCAGGCCCGCGAGAGCTTCCTCGCGATCGGCGGCTCGGTCGATGACGTGACCGCGCAGGTGGACGAGATCGCCGCGCTCGTCGAGCAGATCGCCGCGAGCTCCGCTCGGGTGCAGGAGAACATGGGCGAGGTCGCGGCTGTGGCCGAGCAGTCCTCGGCCTCGTCGCAGCAGGTCAGCGCATCCACCCAGCAGACGAGCGCCTCGACGCAGCAGATCGCCTCGTCGGCCCAGGGCCTTGCCGGGACCGCGACCCAGCTCGAGGCACTGGTGCAGCGCTTCAACCTCGCGGGCGCCGAGGGCCTCGGCGGGCGGAAACAGGGCGCCCACAAGCCGGAGACCGTCGCGAGCTGAGGCGAGCGGCACGGGGCCTCGGTGCGCCTGGCCGGCGCCCCACCTCGGCTCTCAAGCCGCCCTCGCCCCGACCGACTATCAGAGCAGACCGACCCCCCTGGAGGAGCAATGTCCGAAGCAGCACCCACGTCACGCCAGCTCGTCGTCTTCTCCCTCGGGGACGAGGAGTACGGGCTCCCGATCACCCAAGTCCACGAGATCATCCGCTACACCGAGCCCCGCTCGGTCGCGTCGAACACGCCCTGGATCCGCGGCGTGATCTCCCTTCGCGGCAAGATCGTGCCCGTCTACGACCTCGGCGCCCGGCTGAGCATCTCCGGCGACGCCTCGGCGCAGCAGAAGATCGTCATCGTCGAGACCGACACCGACATGGCCGGCGTGGTCGTCGACGACGTCGAGGAGGTCCTCACCGTCGAGGACGGCCAGATCGACGACATCCCCGCCGCCGGGTCGGAGTGCCTGGAGGCCATCGCGAAGATCGACGACCGGCTCGTCGTGCTCCTGAGCGCCGAAGGCATCTTCGGCGACGCCGACCTCGACGCGGTCGCAGCTGCCGCGTAGCCGTGGCCGCCGCTGCCCCCACGCGCGTCGTCGTCGCCGACGACTCCGGCTTCATGCGCCAGATGCTCTCATCCGCCCTGCGCGACGAGGGCTTCGACGTGATCGCCGCGGCCTGCGACGGCGACGAGGCGCTCGCGCTGTGCACCGAGCACGAGCCGGACGCCATCACCCTGGACCTCGCCATGCCCGGCATGGACGGCATCGGCTTCCTGCGCGCCCTCAAGCGCCCCGGGGCGCCGGAGGTGCCGGTCGTCGTCGTCTCGGCCTTCTCGCCCGCGCACGGCGCGCGCGCCGTCGACGCCCTGGCCGAGGGCGCCTTCGACCTCGTGGCCAAGCCCGAGGGTCCGGACGCGATGAAGCCGTTCACCCGGGAGCTCGCGAGCAAGGTCCGGGCCGCCGCGGAGTCGCTGCGCCGCCGGGTCACGTCGGGCCGCGTCGCGCCGCCCCCCGTGCGGCGCCCCGCCAGCACCGGCACGAAGCGGGCGGTCGTGATCGCGACCTCGACCGGCGGGCCGAAGGCGCTTGCCGCGGTCATGCCCCGCCTGCCCGCGCCGCTCGGCCAGGGCACCGTGATCGTCCAGCACATGCCCGAGGGCTTCACGGCCTCGCTGGCCGCCCGCCTGGACGCCGCGTCGCCGCTCACGATCCGGGAAGCCCGGCCCGGCGACGCGCTGAACCCCGGCACCGCGCTGCTGGCCGCCGGCGGCTCGCACCTGCGCTTCGGCACGTCGCGGCGCTCCCAGCTCACCGGCGAGGATCCGATCGGCGGGCTGCGCCCCCGGGCCGACCTCACGATCGAGGACGTCGCCGGCCTCTTCGGCTCCAAGACCCTGCTGGTCGTGCTCACGGGCATGGGCCGCGACGGGCTCGAGGGAGCCAAGGCCGTCAAGGCCGCCGGCGGCCGGATCCTCGCCGAGGCCGAATCCACGTGCACCGTCTACGGCATGCCGCGCGCTGTGGCCGAAGCCGGCCTGGCGGATGCCGTCCTGCCCATTGACGAACTGCCCGCGGTGATCGCGGAGGAGGCTGGCTGATGAACCCGCCCGAACAGGCTGCCGCCGCCTACCCGGCGCGCGACGACTACACCGTGTTCTGCGAGGGCATCCGCGCCCTGTGCAAGATCGACCTGCTCCAGTACAAGCGCGGCCAGATGGAGCGGCGCATCCGCTCCTTCGCCGAGCGCCGGGGCACCGCCGACCTCGAGGCCTACCTCCTCGAGCTCAAGGGCGACCCGCACGAGCTCGACGCCTTCCTGGACCGCGTGACGATCAACGTCTCGCAGCTGTGGCGAAACCCGGTCCAGTGGGAGGTGCTCGCCGCCCACGTCCTGCCGGAGCTGGCCGAAGCGGGCCGGATCCGGGCGTGGAGCGCGGGGTGCTCGTACGGAGCCGAGGCCTATACGGTGCTCGCGGTCGCCGCCGAAACCGTCCCGGGCGTCCCGATCGACATGCGGGGCACCGACATCGACAAGCGGATGGTCGACCGCGCCCGCGAGGGGTGCTATTCCGCTGACGACGCCCGCGACGCTCCGGCGCGGTCCCTGGAGCGGCACTTCCTCCCCACCGCGACCGGCTGGCAGGCCAAGCCGGCGCTGCGAGCCGCGGCCAAGTTCGAGGTCGGCGACCTGCTGCGCATGCGGGTGGCGGCTTCGGCCTTCGATCTCATCCTCTGCCGCAACACCGTCATCTACTTCACCGAGGACGTGCGCGACGCCCTGCACGCCCGGCTGGCCGATGCCCTGCGGCCGGGCGGCTACCTGATCATCGGGTCGACCGAGCGCATCGGCGATCCGCGCGCCAAGGGGCTCGAGCTCCTCTACCCGTTCACCTACCGGAAGAGCTGATGGACACCTCCGAGTACCTCCCCATGTTCCTGGCCGAGTGCCGGGAGCACCTGCAGGAGCTGAACCTCGCCGTCGTGCGGATCGAGGAGAACCCCGGCGACCGCGACACCGTCGACGAGATCTTCCGGATCGCGCACTCCATGAAGGGCATGAGCGCCACGATGGGGTTCAAGGACATGGCGGCCCTCACCCACGAGATGGAGGACGCCTTCGAGCTCCTGCGCCAGCGCACGACGCCGCTGCCGCAGGAGGCCATCGACGTGCTGCTCGAGTGCCTCGACGCCCTCGAGGCGGCCATCGAGTCGATCGACACGACGGGCGCGGAGAACCTCACACCCGAGCCGCTCACGGGCCTGCTCAAGAAGCTCGTCCGCGCCCGCACCGAGGCCCAGGAGCGCGAGCGCAAGGGCGGCAACGCCCCGGTCGAGGAGGTCATGGTCGTCAACGCCGAGGGCCGGCGCGTCGTGCGCGCCCTGGTGAAGCTCGCCGAGGCGACGATGATGCCCTCGGTCCGGGCGTTCATGGTCCTCGAGACGCTCGGCGAGCACGGCGAGGTGCTCGCGTCGGCCCCGAGCGAGGCCGGGCTCGACGGTTACGACGGGCGTGACATCGAGGCGTGGGTCGCCTCCGACCACGAGGAGGCCGCCATCACGGCTGCGGTGCTCGCCGTGCCGGACGTGGAGGCCGCCACCGTGGCCGAGGCCGACCCCGCCGAGGCGGCCGCCTCGGCGGCCACCGAGGACGACGCGGCCAGCCCCCCCGCCGCGGCCCCCGCCGGCGAGGGCGACCATCCGGCGGCTGCCACGGGCGGCCACAAGAAGACCGCCAGCGTCCGAGTCGACGCCGACCGCCTCGACCAGCTCATGCACTCGATGGGCGAGCTGGTCGTGCACCGCACCCGCGTCGAGTCGCTCGCGGCCGACGCCCGCGTCCCTGAGCTGACCCAGGCGGTCCAGGACCTGACCCGGTCCTCGCAGGCGCTGCAGGCCATGGTGATGCAGGTGCGGATGGTGCCCGTCGAGGCGGTGTTCCTCCGCTTCCCGCGGCTCGTTCGCGACCTCTCCATCAAGCTGGACAAGGAGGTCGAGCTCGAGCTCCTCGGCAAGGAGACCGAACTGGACCGCACTGTCGTCGACGCGCTCGGCGACCCGATCGTCCACCTCGTGCGCAACTCGCTCGACCACGGGCTCGAGCACCCGGACGAGCGCGAGGCGCTCGGCAAGCCGCGCCACGGCAGGCTCACGATCTCGGCCCGCCACGCCGGCGGAAACGTCGTGATCGAGGTCACCGACGACGGTCGCGGGATCGACGCCGCCATCGTGGCCGCCAAGGCCGTGCAGCGCGGCCTGATCACCGCCGAGGCCGCCGACGGCATCGACACGGCCAAGGCCGCCGAGCTGCTCTTCGCTCCAGGCTTCTCGACGGCCGAGACCACGAGCGACGTCTCGGGCCGCGGCGTCGGCATGGACGCAGTCCGCACCATCATCCGCGACCTCGGCGGCGAGGTCACGCTGGTCTCCGAGCCCGGCCAGGGCACCACTGCGCAGATCCGCCTGCCGCTCACGCTGGCGATCATGTCCGCGCTGCTCGTCGAGGCCGGCGGACTGCCGTTCGCCATTCCGCTCGACCGCGTGCAGACCACGCTGCGGATCGCCGAGCACACCGTCCGCTCGGTCACCGGCAGCCGGATGCTCGTCCTGCGCGAGGACGTGCTGCCGCTGCTCGACGCGGCCGCCGCCCTCGGGCACCCCGAGTCCAGCGACCCCGGCTCCGACGAGTACGCCGTCGTGGTCCGCGGCACCGAGGGAGAGATGGCGCTGGCGCTGTCCGGCCTGATCGGGCAGCGCGAGCTGGTGACCAAGGCGCTGCCCAGCGCCGTGCGCGACGACGCCGCCGTCTCCGGGGGCGCGGTCCTCTCCAACGGCGACATCGCGCTGATCGTGGATTGCGACGCCCTGAGCGCCGGGGCGATGGCCGGCGCACCGATTCCCGCCTGAGGCGACGGAAAGGACAACGAACACCATGGAGTACACCGACCTGGAGCTCGACGCCTTGCGCGAGCTGGCGAACATCGGCTCCGGCACCGCCGGCACGGCGCTGTCCAGCATGCTGGGCCGCCCGGTCGACATCTCGGTGCCGCGGGCCCTGGCCCTGCCGCTCGCCGACGCGGTCGATGCCGCCGGCGACGCCGAGCAGCCGGCGACCGGCGTGGTGATCCCGCTGCAGGGCGACCTGCAGGGCACCGTGCTGCTCCTGTTCGACGGCGACGACGCCGCCACGTTGTGCAGCCTGCTCGGCGTCGAGCCCGACAGCGACGTGGGCCTGTCCGCCCTCGGGGAGATCGGGAACATCCTCGGCACGTGCTACATCCAGGCGCTCGGCCAGATGACGGGCCTCACGCTCGAGCCGACCCCGCCGCACGTCGCCACCGACATGCTGGGGGCGATCGTGGCCACGGTGCTCGCCGCCGAGGCCGCGACCGCCGACGTGGCGCTGCTGCTGGACTCGGACCTGCAGGTCGAAGGGGAGCCCTGCTCCCTGTCGTTCATGCTCCTGCCCGAGCCGGGCGGGGTGCGGGAGCTGCTGACCAGGCTCGGCCTGTAGTGGCTGCTCACGGAGCTCCGGGCGCGGCGAGGCCCAGGTGCGGGAGCCACCCCTAGTGGCCGAACGACGGGAAACGATGGTGCGCATGGGCGAGCTGGCCGCGTCGCGCACCCACGGCGATGTCCTCGTCTCGCTCGGCCTGGGGTCGTGCATCGGCGTGGCGATCATCGACCCGCACACGCGGGCCACCGGCCTCGCCCACATCATGCTGCCCGCCACGACGCCGGGCACGCGCTCGGCGAGCGCGAAGTTCGCCGACGAGGGCGTGCCGGCGCTCCTGGACGCCCTCACGAGCCTGGGCGGCCGGCGATCCCGGCTCGAGGCGGTCCTCGTGGGCGGCGCCGCGATGTTCGCGATCAAGCGCCCGTCCGAGTCGGGCCTGGACATCGGAGCCCGCAATGCCGACGCGGTGCACGCGGCGCTCAAGGCGCACGCGATCCCGGTGCGCGCCACGGCGATCGGCGGCAGCACCGGCCGCACGATCCGGATCTACGTGGCGGAAGCCCGGGTCACCGTCAAGGAAGCCGGCGGCAAGGAAGGCGACCTCTGGCGCAGCCGCGTCCCAGTCCGGAGCCAGGTGCCGGCATGAGCGGCGAGGTCCTCTCCAACGACGCGGTGGCCGCGCTGGTCGAGGCGGCCCGCAGCGGCGACCTCCCCGAGGAGTCGGCGCCCAAGCGCGCAAGCCGGCAGCGGCGGGTGCGCGCCGTGGACTTCACGCGCCCGACGAAGTTCACCACCGATCAGGAGCGCAAGCTGCGCCGCTCCCTCGAGGCCTTCTGCCGCGCCACCTCGACCCGGCTGTCGGCGGAGATGCGCATGCCGATCGAGCTCGAGGTGATCAACTCGACCCAGCTGCTCTGGTCCAACGCCCACGCGCAGCTCCCGGGATCGGCGATCTGCGGGGTCGTCGACGCCGCCCCCGCGGGCACGCAGTTCCTCCTCGCGGCCGAGCTCCCGCTCGTGCTCTCGTCGATCGACTGGCTCCTCGGCGGCACGAGCTCGGCTCCGCCGCGCGAGCGCAAGCTGACCGAGATCGACTGGGCGCTGGCCGCGCACTTCTTTGGGACGATCATCGGGCAGCTCTCGATCGTGTGGAGCGACATCGCCGGCCTCGAGCTCGACCTGTCGCGCCTGGACACCCAGCTCGAGACCGCCCAGATCGCGCCGGTCTCGGAGCCGACGCTCATCCTCACGATGGAGGCGCGGATGTCGGGCTCGTCGGCCACGGTGGTGGTCCTGCTGCCCTTCACGGCCATCGCGTCGGTGGCCGATGCGTTCTCGGCCGACGAGTTCACGGCGGGAGTCGACCACTCGCGCGCCGGCGCGGTGCACGCAGCGATCAGCGAGGTCGAGGTCTGCCTGCGCGCCGAAGTGGCGGCCGTCGAGCTGCCGGTCGACGAGGTGCTGCGCCTCGCGCCCGGCGACCTGCTGCCGCTCAAGGCCAAGATCGAGTCCGGCGTCACGGTCTTCGCGGAGTCCGCCCCGGTCTGCAAGGCCCGGCCGGGCCGGTCGGGCAGCCGCCGCGGCGTGCAGATCGATCGCGAGCTGGGCGGCCTGCGATGACCGCAGAGGACGCGCTCACCCGCCTCGGGGAGTCGACCGCGGAGGCGGCGACCGGCGTGCTGTCGATGTTCGCCGCCGACCAGGTGGCCAGCGGGCAGACCGCCCTGGTCGGGGACGGGGGCGACGCCTTCGAGAGCCTCACGGTGCCCGCGGTCGGCACGAGCGTGGCCTACGTCGACGGCGTCACCGGGGGCAACGTCTTCGTGATGACCCCGCTCGGCGCCCGGCGGCTGGCCGCGGCCATGATGGGCTCGCCTCCGCCCGAGGATGGCGACGAGACCGAGATCTCCGAGCTCGAGCTCTCGGCGGTCGCCGAGGCGATGAATCAGATGATGGCCGCCGCCGCGGGCGCGACGAGCGCCGTGCTCGGCACCGAAGTCGAGATCGGCCCGCCCGAGACCGCAGTCTTCACCACCGTCGAGGCGGCGCGCGAGGCGTTCGGGACCTCCACGCACGCCAACACGACCTCGTTCACCGTGTGCGGCGAGAAGTGCCGCCTGGTGCAGCTCGTCCCCAACGCCTTCGTGGTCCGGATGACCCAGGCGCTCGACGAGCTCACTGCGGAATACGCCCCGGAGGGGCCCGCCGGCGGCACCGAGCCGGGTGCGGTCGCGGAGCTGCTCCGCGTCACCCAAGTGCGCGTGTGGGCCGAGCTCGGCCGGGCGCGAATGGCGTCGGCCCGTGCCGTCGGGCTGCCTCACGGCGCCGTCGTCGAGCTCGATCGCGATGCGGACGACCCCGTCGACGTGTTCGTCAACGGCGTCCGCGTGGCGACCGGCCGGCTCGAGGTCGTCGGCGACGCGGAGTGGGCGGTGCGCATCGAGACCGTATTCCCGCGCCGCGACCTCTCACCAGCTTCCCCAACCCCACCCAACGCAGAAGGAGGTGCCATCTGATGGCACGTGTACTCGTCGTGGACGACGCAGCGTTCATGCGCAAGATGGTCAGCGACGCGCTGGCCTCCGGCGGCCATGAGGTCGTCGGTGAGGCCGGCAACGGCGAGGAGGCCATCGATCGCTTCCAGGAGCTCAAGCCGGAGATCACCACGCTCGACATCACCATGCCGGGCAAGGACGGCCTCGAGGCGCTGAAGGAGATCGTCGCCATGGATCCGTCGGCGCGCGTCGTGATGTGCTCGGCGCTCGGGCAGGAGTCCAAGGTGCTGGAGGCCATCAAGGCCGGCGCCAAGGACTTCGTCGTGAAGCCGTTCGAGCCCGCGCGCGTCCTGGACGCCGTCACCAAGGCGCTCGGGTAGTGGCCGCCGCCGCGCGCCCGTTCGTGAGCGGCCGCTAGCCGGCGGGGCCCGCGCGCCCCGCCGGACCTCGCCCTCACCTGACGCCGGCTCGGCCGGCGCGCCCCCGCCGGCCGCGTTCGCCCGCCGGCCGCAGCCGCGTTCCGCGGCACCCGCCGGGGTCCGGCACCGGCGGAGGCTGCCCGAAGCCCCGCCCCGCCTCCCGCCGCTCAAGCCCGGGAGCCCGCCGACGACTACCGGTGCGAGACGCGGACGCCGCCGGCGGCCGCACAACCGGAATTCGAACGCCCGCCGGGCGGCGCAGGAGCGTGATCATGCAGCACATCCGCAACATCAAGGTCGGGGCACGGCTCGCACTGGGCTTCGGCTTGGTGGTCGGGCTCTTCCTCATCGTCACCGCCGTGGGGTACTCCGGACTCGTGAGCGGCGAGGACTCGCTGCATTCCGTCGGCAAGCTCACGGACCTGCAGGACCAGGGCAAGGATCTCTCTTTCGAAGCCAGCCAGATGACAGGCGCCCAGAACGGCTATGCCCTGAACGTGGCCCGGTTCGGCGCGGCGGCCACGGGCGCCGCAAGCGCAGACCTCAAGGACTACAAGCAGGCCTCCGCCGCGCTGACGGCCACGCTGGCCAAGGCGCGCTCCAACCCGGCCCAGGACGCCGCCGGCCGCGCCGCGGTCGCGAGCATCGCCTCCGCCGCCCAGGCGCTGGACGCGACGATCGCCCAGGCCGACCGGCTCTTCGCTCGCGGCACGCGCGCCGGCCGGCAGGCCGGGCTGGTGGTCGTGAACGGTCGCTCGCCCGCCGACCGCGGTCGCAGTGAACGCCTGGCGGCAGAGCTCGAGGCGAAGGTCGCCGCCTCGGTCGCCGCCACTGCCAAGCGGACCGCAGCCGCCCAGGCCGACGCAGCCGACAGTGCCCAGCAGGCCCAGACGGTCATGCTCATCGTGGCCGCGATCGCGCTGCTGCTCGCCGGAGCGATCGCCTTCGTGCTGTCGTCCGACATCAAGCGCCGCCTCGAGGAGATCGGCGAGCGCCTGACCAAGCTGCGCGATCACTGCGCCACTGACCTCAAGAACGGCCTGACCGCCATTGCGCGCGGGGATCACACCGTGCCGGTCGTCCCGGTTACCCCGCTGATCGAGAACCCTGCCAAGGACGAGATCGGCCAGATCGCCATCTCCGTCAACACGGTCCGCGACCGCACGGTCGAATCCGTCGAGGCGTATGAGCAGGTGCGCGGCACGCTGGGTGAGGCGCTGGGGCCGCATTCGTGCCTGGTGCCGCTGACCGAGCGGCTGGAGTCGCTGACCAACCGGTGCATGGCGGGGCTGGAGGGGGCGCTGGAGCGGATTGCCGCGGGCGACCTGACGGTCGAGGTGACGCCGGTGACCACGCCGGTGGCCAGCGAGTCCGGGGAGCCGGTCGGGCATCTGGCCGAGGTGTTCAACTCGCTGCTGGACCGCACGCAGAACGCGGTGGGCAGCTATGGGGACATGCGGGTGAAGGTCCGCGAGATGCTCGGGGAGATCTCCTCGACGTCCCAGACGGTCGCGGCGGCCAGCCAGCAGATGGCCTCGACCTCCGAGGAGGCCGGCAAGGCGGTGGGCGAGATCGCCACCGCGGTGGGCGAGGTCGCGACCGGCGCCGAGCGCCAGGTCCGCTCGGTCGAGGCCGCGCGGGAGGCCACGCAGGAGATGGCCGGCGCCGCGCAGCAGTCCGCGGCCAGCGCCGAGCAGACCGCCACGGCGGCCAAGCAGGCTCGCGCGGTCGCCGAGGAGGGCGCCGCGGCCGTCGCCGAGGCGACCGAGGCGATGAGCGCGGTGCGCGAGTCCTCCCAGGAGGCGACCACCGCGATCCGCGAGCTGGGCGACAAGTCCGAGCAGATCGGCGGGATCGTCGACACGATCTCGGGGATCGCCGAGCAGACCAACCTGCTGGCCCTCAACGCGGCCATCGAGGCCGCCCGGGCCGGCGAGCAGGGCCGCGGCTTTGCCGTGGTCGCCGAGGAGGTCCGCAAGCTCGCCGAGGAGTCCCAGGACGCCGCCGCCTCGATCGCCAGGCTGATCGAGGAGATCACCGCCCAGACCAGCCGCGCCGTCGAGGTCGTCGAGAAGGGCGGCCAGCAGACCCACGACGGGTCCGCGACCGTCGAGCGCGCCCGCGAGTCCTTCCTGGCCATCCAGGGCGCCGTGGACGACATGAACGGCCGCATCGAGGACATCGCCGCCTCCGTCCAGCAGATCGCCTCCTCCTCGGCCAAGATGGAAACCGACATGGGCGAAGTCGCCGCCGTCGCCGAGCAATCCTCGGCCAGCAGCGAACAGGTCTCGGCCTCCACCGAGCAGACCAGCGCCTCCACCCAGGAGATCGCCTCCAGCGCCCAGCAGCTCGCCGGCACCGCCGAAGAGCTCGAACGCCTCGTCGGCCAATTCCAGCTCGAACCCGCCTGACCACCCAACCACCACCACCCGACACCCCCAGGCCCACCCGACCGCATCGAGGGATCCCATGCTCGAGAAGCTGTTCACACCGCCCACCCGCCTGATGGCCCGCCTGCGCACCTGGCAGAAGTTCGTGCTTGTCGCCGCAGTGCTGCTGATCCCGCTCGCCTGGGTCGGCGTCGCGTACCTGTCGGACCGCACCGACAGCATCGGGTTCGCCACGTCCGAGCAGTCCGGTCTCGCCGTGGCGCGTCCAGCGGTCGCGAGCTACCTCGACCTCCTCGCGCTCCGCCAGGCCGCCGTGTCGGGCGCCGCCGGGGAGCCCGGCGCCCAGGCCAGCCTGCCCGGTGCCCGGGCGGCGCTGACCGCGTCCCTGGCCAAGGTCCAGAGCGCGGTGCAGTCCCAGGGTGACCTGAACCTCACGGAGCCGTGGGCGACGGCGCGGCGCGCCGCCGAGACCGCGGCAGCAGCCCCCGCCGCCGATCCCGCCGTGGTGAACAGAACCCTCGACCGGGCAGTCGACGAGTACAAGGCGTTCCTGGGCGAGGTCGACAACCGGTCCAACCTGGCGCTCGATCCCGACCTCGACAGCTACTACCTCCAGGACAGCCTGCTGACCAAGCTGCCCGCCGTCGCCGCCGGCGCCGACCAGGCCGCGCACATGACGGTGCTGCGCCGGCGGGGACGCAACACGATGGCGAACACGCGCGAGGCGACCCTCGGCGTCGGCGAGGCCCAGTCCGTCGCCGGCGGTCTGGAGAGCAACTACGCGACGGCGTTCTCCTCCAGCGCGGACGCGGGCCTCAAGCCCGCCCTCCAGGCCAAGCTCGACGCGTTTATCGCGGGCCAGGTCGCGGTCGATCGCGCCGCGACCACGATGAACGCCGCAGCGGCCCAGGCGGGGATCGCCCGCCTCCTGGCGGCTGGCCGCGCGCTCGCCGCCACGACGGCCGACAAGGCCGGGGCGATCATCGCCGCGCGCGAGGACAAGATCCGAGGCGACCTGCGGACCACGCTCATCATCACGGCGCTGGCGCTGCTCGCCGCCCTGTACCTGTTCGTCGGCTTCTACCTGCAGACCCGCGGGGCCGCCACCGCGGTCGTGGAGCGCCTGCGGCGCCTGCGCGAGCGCGAGACCGCCGCCCTCAGCGCCGGGCTCGAGGGCGCCGCTCGCGGCGACTACACCATCGCGGCTGCCGCCGATCCCGAGCCGATCGTGCGCGAGAGCCGCGACGAGATCGGCGACCTGGCCGACGAGGCCGAGCGCGTGCGAGCCGCCACCGCCACGTCGATCGAGGCGTATGAGCAGGTGCGCGGCACGCTGGGTGAGGCGCTGGGGCCGCATTCGTGCCTGGTGCCGCTGACCGAGCGGCTGGAGTCGCTGACCAACCGGTGCATGGCGGGGCTGGAGGGGGCGCTGGAGCGGATTGCCGCGGGCGACCTGACGGTCGAGGTGACGCCGGTGACCACGCCGGTGGCCAGCGAGTCCGGGGAGCCGGTCGGGCATCTGGCCGAGGTGTTCAACTCGCTGCTGGACCGCACGCAGAACGCGGTGGGCAGCTATGGGGACATGCGGGTGAAGGTCCGCGAGATGCTCGGGGAGATCTCCTCGACGTCCCAGACGGTCGCGGCGGCCAGCCAGCAGATGGCCTCGACCTCCGAGGAGGCCGGCAAGGCGGTGGGCGAGATCGCCACCGCGGTGGGCGAGGTCGCGACCGGCGCCGAGCGCCAGGTCCGCTCGGTCGAGGCCGCGCGGGAGGCCACGCAGGAGATGGCCGGCGCCGCGCAGCAGTCCGCGGCCAGCGCCGAGCAGACCGCCACGGCGGCCAAGCAGGCTCGCGCGGTCGCCGAGGAGGGCGCCGCGGCCGTCGCCGAGGCGACCGAGGCGATGAGCGCGGTGCGCGAGTCCTCCCAGGAGGCGACCACCGCGATCCGCGAGCTGGGCGACAAGTCCGAGCAGATCGGCGGGATCGTCGACACGATCTCGGGGATCGCCGAGCAGACCAACCTGCTGGCCCTCAACGCGGCCATCGAGGCCGCCCGGGCCGGCGAGCAGGGCCGCGGCTTTGCCGTGGTCGCCGAGGAGGTCCGCAAGCTCGCCGAGGAGTCCCAGGACGCCGCCGCCTCGATCGCCAGGCTGATCGAGGAGATCACCGCCCAGACCAGCCGCGCCGTCGAGGTCGTCGAGAAGGGCGGCCAGCAGACCCACGACGGGTCCGCGACCGTCGAGCGCGCCCGCGAGTCCTTCCTGGCCATCCAGGGCGCCGTGGACGACATGAACGGCCGCATCGAGGACATCGCCGCCTCCGTCCAGCAGATCGCCTCCTCCTCGGCCAAGATGGAAACCGACATGGGCGAAGTCGCCGCCGTCGCCGAGCAATCCTCGGCCAGCAGCGAACAGGTCTCGGCCTCCACCGAGCAGACCAGCGCCTCCACCCAGGAGATCGCCTCCAGCGCCCAGCAGCTCGCCGGCACCGCCGAAGAGCTCGAACGCCTCGTCGGCCAATTCCAGCTCGAACCCGCCTGACCACCCAACCACCACCACCCGACACCCCCAGGCTCACAAACACGCGCGCCCGGCCGACTACCCGGACGGAGTGATCCGATGAGGCTCGTAGCCACCAGCCGCCTGCCCGACGGGGCGTGCCTCGCCCGGGACGTCGAGCACGGATCCGAAGGGACCGTGCCGCTCCTCCGCGCCGGGGTCACGCTGTCGGGCCGCTACCGCCAGCTCCTGCTCGACGCCGGCATCCACGCCGTCTACGTCGACGATGAGCTCGGCGAGGGGATCGAGGTCCCGCTCGCTGTCCGCCACACGACACGGGTCGAGGCCGGCCGCGCGCTCTCGAAGGCGTTTGCGGACGTCCGCCGCACCGCGCACGAGTCCGACGCGCTGCCGGACAAGACGATCTACGCCTTGGAGTCCGTCGTGGCGAAGATCGTCGACGAGCTGGGAAGCGCGGAGAACGCCGCCATCGCGCTCGGCGACCTGCGGGCCGCGGACGCCTTCACGTTCCAGCACTCCATCGACGTCACCGTCGTCGGCCTCCTGATCGGCCGGCGGCTCTTCCGGGAGCACGGCTACGTCGACTACCGCGGCGACCGGGCCTGGAAGCGCTCCGAGGAGCACCTCACCCAGCTCGGGCTCGGGCTGATCCTGCACGACATCGGCAAGCTGGCCGTCCCGGACGAGATCCTCCACAAGCCCGGGCCGCTCGACGAGCGGGAGTGGATCGTGATGAAGCGCCACCCCGAGATCGGCGTCGACATGCTCGCGGGCAGTCCCATCGGGGCACTCGCGACCTGCGTGGTGCGATCGCATCACGAGCGCTGGAATGGCTCGGGCTACCCGCGCGGCACGGTCGCGACGGCGATCCCCCAGCTCGCCCGGATCGCCGCGGTCGCCGACGTGTTCGACGCCATCACCAGCGAGCGCCCCTACGCCTCGGCCGCGCCGCAGCACGTCGGCGTCGACGCGATCCTCGACGGCCGCGGCACGCTGTACGAGCCGGAAGTCGTCGACATCTTCGCGAAGGTCGTCGTTCCCTACCCGCCCGGAAACGAGATCGTCCTGACCGACGGGCGCACCGGGACCGTGTCGAGCGTCCCGCCTGACCATCCGAGCCTCCCGGTCGTGCGCCTCGCCACCGACGCGGACGGGCAGCCCTGCGAGCCGTTCGAGCTCTCGCTCGTCATGCGGCCCGAGCTCGCGCCGACGCGCCGCGAAGCAGTGAGCACCGCCTAGGCGGGTGCGGCGGCGCTCCACGCCGGAGCCGGGGATCGAGCCGGACGACGCGCCATCCGACCCTCAAGGACTGGCGCCGCGTGCCGACGACGAGGGTGCTCCCATGGTCACCATGAGCCCGGCCCGGCGACATCTCACCCCCTCCCTGGTCCTGAGCGCAGCAGCGCTGTTCGTGGCACTCGGCGGCACTGGCTACGCCCTGTCGATCCCGCGGGGGAGCGTCGGAGCCGCCCAGCTGCGCGCCGGGGCGGTCACCAGCCGTGCCGTCGCGAACGGCTCGCTCCAGGCTGAGGACCTGCAGCACGGGCTGGCGAGCCGCCTCGGCGGCGCGGCCGGACCGGCTGGCCCCGCCGGCCCGCCAGGTCCGGCCGGCCCTGCTGGCCCGCGCGGGTCGGCCCGTGCCTACGCCTTCATCGGGTTCGACGCCACGCTGCTTCCAGGCAGCACCGGCGTGGCGAGCGTCACCCAGCCGGTCTTCGGCACCTACTGCATCGGCCTGGACCCGAGCATCAACGCGGCGACTGCCGTGCCGGTCGCGACGGTCGGCGCCGACCACGGTCCCGGCCCCGAGACCTCCGTCGCCGTGTCGCGGACGCCGTGCGCGACCCCGAACTCCATCCGGGTCTTCGCGCGCTGGATCTCCGGACTCGCCGGCACTGGGGCGGCGGTGATCCCGACGCAGTCGGACTTCACGGTCCTCGTTCCCTAGGGCGCGAGGCGCCCGCCACCCGGCTCCGGCCGGGCCCGTCCGCCGGCACCCGGGCGACGATCGCGAGCTGGCGGCAGCGCGGGGACACCGGACCCCCTCCGAAGCCGCCCGACACCGCCACCCCGAAGCCAGCCGCTTCGAGCTCGCGGCGCCACTCCTCCGGGGTCCCGAACCAGAACTGCAGGGCGAACTCCCGCTGCGCGCACCGAACCTCCATCGCCACGGCGGACGCCGGCCGGTCCCAGGTCAGGCGGGCCTCGGTGTCCGGCCCCGACGGCAGCCACCGCCCGTCCGTCGCGTCGATGTACGGCGGCGGGCAATGCCACACGTCGAACGCGAGCACGGCGCCCGGCGCGAGGGCGCCGGCCAGCCGCGCGAACAACCCCGCGCGGCTGCGGGGCGTGAGTTCCATCAAGACGGTGAAGGGAGCGATGACGGTTGCGGTCCGGGGCGGCGTGACCGCTCGCAGATCGCTCAAGACCGTCGTGAGCCGGCCGGCCGCGTGCGCCGCGCGGGCCGCGGCCTCCAGCCGCTCGAGCATCGCCGGCGAGCGGTCCACCGCGATCACCTCGCGCCCGTCCTGCAGGAGCGGGACCGTCACCCGTCCGGTGCCCGCCCCGAGCTCCACCACCGGGCCGGGCCGGCGGCGGCAGATGCCCCGGTAGAACGCGAGATCGTCCCGGTGGCTCCGGTACCAGCCGTCGTAGAGGTCGGCGAAGGCCGCGGCGGGATCGCCGGCTGAGCCTGCGGCCGGCGCGGACCTCGGGCGATGGCGGTCCCAGGGCATCTGGAGCCAGAACGCCGCCCGGCAGCCGAAGTTCGCAGCGGGCGCCGCCGCCAACACTCGCCCCGCCCAAGCGTTGGAGCCGTGACACGTCCACCCGATCAGGAGGAAACCTCGTGCACATGGGCCCTGACCCGTTCTTCGGCTAGCCGTGGCGCCGGCGGCGCGGCCTCGGCCGCGCCGCCGCCGGACCCGGCGCGGCCGGAGCCTCCGAGGCGGTTGCGGGCGCGCTCTATAGTCGCCCGCCGATGCCCGACCCTTCGACGCTCCATGCCGCCATCGACCAGCCGGCGCCTGGCGCCACCGTGGTCCGCGGGACCGTGCGCGTGACGGGATGGGCGCTCGACGAGGCCGGCCCGTTCGGCGGTGCCGTGCTCGTGGTGGACAGCGGCCCGGGCGCCGCCCCGGTCCGGCTCGGCACCCCCCGCCCGGACCTCGCCGCCCCGTTCGCGTCGATCCCCCACGCGGCCGCCGGCGGCTTCGAGGGGACGGTGGACGTGAGCCGCGCGACCGGCGCCACGGTGCGAATCGCGCTCCTGGTCCAGCGTCCCGGCGGAGCCTGGGCCGAGGCGGCCAGCACCGAGGCGACCGTGGCCCGGGCGCCGCGGCAGCGCGCGGGGCAGCGCAGCGCCGCCGCGTTCACCATCGCCCACGACGAGCCCGTGATGCTGCCGCTCTGGCTCGACTACTACCGCCGCCACTTCCCGGCCGAGGACCTGTTCGTCCTCGCCCACGACGATCCGGCGGCCGAGGCGCTGGCACGCGAGGCCGGCGCGCACGCCGTGCCGGTGCACCGCGAGGCGGCGTTCGACCACCGCTGGCTGCGCAGCACCGTCGAGGCGTTCCAGGCCTTCCTCCTGCGCTCGTACGAGGCCGTCCTGTTCGCCGAGGCCGACGAGTTCGTCGTCGCCGACCCCCGACGGTACTCCGGCCTCGCGGAGTACATCGCGCGGCTCGACGCCCCCGCCGCGCGCTGCTCGGGGTACAACGTGGTGCACCAGCCCGGCGAGCCGCCGCTCGACGTCAGCGCACGGCCCGTCCTGGCTCAGCGGCGCCGCTGGCACGCCTCGCTGGACTACTCCAAGCGGCTGCTCGCCCGGATGCCGCTGCGCTGGTCCGAGGGGTTCCACCGCGAATACGACGCCCCTGACGCGCCCCCGGATCCTCACCTCGTGCTCGTGCACCTGCACCGCGCGGACTACGACCTGTGCCTGGCGCGCCACCGGGCCAGCGCAGCGCGGCCGTGGAATCCTGACGACCTCGACCGAGGCGACGGCGCGCAGAACCGGATCGTGCAGGCCGAGGCGTTCGCGGAGTGGTTCCGGCGCGGCCCGGACCTCGACGCGCCCGCCGAGCTCATCCCCGGCCACTTCCGCGAGTGCCTGTGAGGAACGCTCGCCGCCCCGGCGGACGTCGCCGGCCTCGCCTGCCGCCGGGAGGCCGGGCGTGACGCCCGTGGTCACGATCACCGGCGGCAGCGGCTTTGTCGGGCAGCTGCTGCGGCGCGGGCTGTCCGAGGACGGCTGGGACGTGCGGGTGTTCGATCCGTTCCGAGGCCGCCTGGTGGACGCGGTGCGCCGGCGGTGGCTCGCCACCGCCGGCTCGCGTCCGGGCCGGCTGGGAGGCCGCGCGATCCGGCGGACGCAGGCGCGCGCCGAGCGGGCGCTCGTGCGCGCGGGGGCGATCCGGCGGGGGCCCGACGACATCCTGGCCGAGCCGGATGCCATCGCGGCCCGCTTCGCGGGCAGCCAGGCCGTGATCCACCTCGCCGGGATCCCCCACCCCCACCAGCCGGGCGCCACGGACGCCGACTTCGTGCGGCTGAACTACGACGCTGCCGTCAGCGTCTTTGCGGCCGCGCAGGCGGCCGGCGTTCGCACGTTCGTGTTCGCGTCCTCGGCTCAGGTGTACCGCATCAACGCGCCCCTGCGGCTCGAGCAGCTCCCGATCCTCGAGACGAATCCGCTCCCGCTCCCGGCGGAGGGCCAGACGACGTACGGATTCCTCAAGGCCGCCTTCGAGCGCCACCTGGACGGCGCCTGCGCCGCCGGGCCGACGCAGGCCGTGGCGCTGCGCCTCGAGTACCCCGGCTTCCGGTCCACGACCCACCACAACCTCTACGTGAGCACGTCGGTCGAGAACCTCGTGGCCGGGTTTCGCTGCGCGGTGCGCCCGCCCGCGGACCTCGCCTTCGGCGCGTTCAACCTGGCGGATGCATGGGTCGACCCGGCCATCGTCGACATCCAGGCCTTCGTGCGGGCCACCTACCCCTACGTCCCCTGCCACGCCGAGGGCAACGCCTGCCTCCTGAGCACCGGCCTGGCGCAAGCCGTCCTGGGGTACCGCCCGGCGGCCCACGGGCACTACGTCGACGAGGCACTCGTCTGGTAGGTCATCCGTTCGGCCACGGGCCTCAATCCCGCCCGCGCCCATCCGATTACCCCGGGCGTGAGCTCCCGGTCCTTCACGTTCCGCCTCGAGCGCGTGCGCGCGCTGCGCGAGCGCACCGAGGATCAGCGCAAGGAGGAGCTGGCGGCGTCGCTGACCCACCTGCTCCGGGGCGAGAGCCTGCTCGAGGCGGCCATCCGGCGCCGCGAGGACGCCGACCGCGCCCAGCGCAGCCTGATTTCGGACAGCGCCCTGGCTGGCCCCGACCTCATTGCGCTCCAGGGCTACCGCGAGCGAACCGAGCGCCTCCAGCAGGCCGCTGCTGAAGACCGCGACCGGCGGGAGGCCGAGGTGACCCGCCGCCGGGGCGCGCTCCGGGCCGCCGCGGTCGACCGGCAGGCGCTGGAGCGCCTGAAGGAGCGCCGTCGCGACGAGCACCGGCGCGAGACCGACCGGCGCGAGGCCGCCACCCTCGACGAGATCGCGATCGTCCGCCACCGCCGCCGGGACGGCTCGGCATGAGCGGCCTGGCGTCGCTCGCGCCCGTCGGCCCGGCCGCTGCCCCCGCCGCGGCCGAGCCGTCCGCTCCGGGCGCCGACGCGGCGGCCCGGGTCCAGGAGATCGAGCAGCTCATCGCCCAGGTCGCCCACCCAGGCCAGCCGGCCTCCTTCCAGCAGCAGCTCACCGCTGCCTCGCTCCCTGGCAGCACCGACGGGATCGCCGCGGCCGCGGCGCCGGCGTTCACTCCGGCCCCGACGGCGACCGGCGCGCCGGTGCCGTACGCCGGCCTCATCGATGCCGCCGCCGCGAAGTACGGGGTCGACCCCAACGTCCTGCGCGGGCTCATCCGCCAGGAGTCCGACTTCAACCCGAACTCGGGGAGCTCGGCCGGAGCCCAGGGCCTGACCCAGCTCATGCCCGAGACGGCCCGGGGGTTCGGGATCACGAACCCCTATGACCCGGCGCAGTCGATCGACGGCGGGGCGCACGAACTCGCGAACTGCCTGAAGGCCTTCCACGGCGACTACACGCTGGCGCTGGCCGCCTACAACGCCGGGGTCGGCGCCGTCCAGAAGTACGGCGGCATCCCGCCCTACGCGGAGACCCAGGCCTACGTCCGCAAGGTCCTGGCCTACGCCGACGAGTACCGCCGCCAGGCACCGGTCGCCGCGACACCTGCGACTCCGGTCGCTGCCGCGCCGACCGGCGGCTTTGGCTCCTATCCCGTCACCTGACCACCGAGGCACCCACGAGGCACCTATGACCACGAGAACCACGGCGCCGGAGGCGTCGCGCGGAGGCGAACCGCCGCCCCGCTGCGAGCCACCGGCCGCGACCGCCGCGAATGGGTTCGCGGCGATCCTCGACCACATGGAGACCCGGACCGCCACGGCGGAGGGTCAGCCCGGATCCGGCACCGACCGCCGGCCGGGCCCCAAAGATGGCCACGCCCCTGGGCACGGCCGCCACCTCGGCCGCGGCCACCGCCACGGCGAGCACGCGCTCGGGCGCACGGCCGGTCCCGCCTCCGGCACCCCGGCTGCGGCCGCGGCCGCGCCGGCCGGGTCCGCTCCGCCTCCCGCACCGTCGGGTGAGACGGCGGAGCCCCCGGCCGGAGCCGCTGCGGGGGAGGCCGAGACCCCGGCCGCCGTTCCCGCCCCGGGCGGCTCTGCCGACGCCCCAGCCGTCCCTGCGGCCCCGGGCGGCTCTGCCGACGCCCCAGCCGTCCCTGCGGCCCCGGGCGGCGACGCGCTGGCCGGGCCCGGCACCGCCGCCCTGCCACAGCCGGACGCGGCACCCGCGGCGCCCGCCGCTCCCTCCCCTGGGCTGCCGGCCGCCGCTGCCGGGCTGCCCGCGGAGGCCGCCGCGGCCGGGCCGTCCGCCGTCCCGTCGCCGGCCCCGCTCGCGGGCGCGACGGCCCCGGTCCCGCCGCCGCTGCCCGCGGCGACGGAACCGCCGGCCGCCGGCCGCCGCCAGCGCGGCGCCCGCGACGCCGCCCGCGGCACCCGCACCCGAGGCCGGCGCCGCGGTCCCATCCGCGGCTCCCGCGGTCACGCCGGCGCCGCCGGCGCCGCCGGCGTCCGATCCGGCCGCCGCGTCCGCTGCGGCCGGCGCGTCCGCTGCGGCGACGCCCCCCGCCGCGCCGCCGGCTGCCGCGGCAGAACCAGCGCCCAGCGCCCCCGTCACCAGCCCCGCGGCGCCGCCCGCTGCGGCGGCAGCGACGCCCCCGCCCGAGGGCGCCGCGGCCCTGCCGATGCCCGGCGGGCCGGTCGGCGGCGAGCCTGGGCTCGCGCCGCCGGCACAGCCGGGCCCGGCTGCTGCCGGCCCGCCGGCCGCCAGCCCGGGCGAGGCCGCCGCCTCGGCAGGAGGCCCCGGCGAACCGGCGAACGCAGCCCCGGCCGCGCCGCCAGCGCCCGCCGCGGCAGGACCGGCGACGGCCCCCGCGCCTGCCGCGCCCGCCGCGCCGCCCGAGGCGAGCCGGCCCCTGCACCACGCCGGGTCGGTGCGCCCGCGGGCCACGTCGCTCGCGGAGGCCGTCGAGCACGTTCAGGCCACGATCCGCCTGGCCGCCGAGCGCGGCGTCCACCACGCGCGGCTGGCCCTGCGGCCGGCGTCGCTCGGGACGATCGACGTGCACCTGCGCACGACCCATGCGGGCCTCATTGCCACCGTCCACGCCGACTCCTCCGAGGCCAGGCACCTTCTGGCCGAGGCGGGCCTCGAGCTGCGCCGCAGCCTGGAGGACCAGGGCGTGACCCTCCTGCGGCTCGACATCGGCCACGGCCAGGACGGCCGCCCCGGCGCCGGGGCCGCGCGTCAGCCGGGCGACGATGCCCGCCCGGACCGCCGCGGCGCCCGGCGCGGCCCGGACGCCGACGACGGTCCCGCCGACCCGACCACCCGCGTGGAAACGCTCGAGCTGCCCAGCGGCGTGCTCGTCGACGTCCTCGCCTGAACGAGAGAGGCCATGTCCACCATCGACCCCACCACGCGTGCCGCCGCCTCGAGCGGCGGGACGCCGGCGCCAGCCAAGCCGACCGGCGTGCTCGGGAAGGACGACTTCCTGAAGCTGCTCGTCGGACAGATGCGCAACCAGAACCCGATGCAGCCCACCGGCGACAACGAGTGGATCTCCCAGATGACCCAGTTCTCGGTCCTCGAGCAGATCACGAACGTCGCGACGCAGACCACGGCCCTGACCGACGAGCAGCGCACGACACGGACGCTCGCCCTGATCGGGAAGACCGTCACCTACCTCGACGACCAGGGAGCCGCACAGACCGGGGCCGTCGAGCGGGTAACCCTGACGAGCGACGGGCCCCGGCTCACCATCGGCGGCCACGCGGGCATCACGCCCGACGCGATCGCGGAGGTCCAGTGACCCCGGTTCCGCACAACCCGGCGCTCGTGCCGCCGGGTGCCGTCGGCGCCCCGGCCCGATCCGGGCAGGCGCCGCCGGCCCGTCCGCCCGCGGCCCCGAAGGGGCCCGCGTTCGCGGACGTCCTGGCCAGGGAGGCCGGCGGCGTCGCGTTTTCGGGGCACGCTCTCCAGCGCATCGAGCGCCGGGGGATCGACGTCAGCCCTGCGGTCCTGCAGCGCCTGGACGCGGGCGTTGCCCGTGCGGCGGGCAAGGGCGCGCGGGAGTCGGTCGTCCTCGTGGACGGCACGGCCTTCGTCGTGTCGGTCCGCAACCAGACCGTCATCACGGCGGTGGATCGCGAGCACATGCGCGAGCACGTGTTCACCAACATCGACAGCGCCGTCATCGCATGACGCAGCCGGCGCTCCACATCACCCAACCCGGCTGGACCCGCCAGGGGAGCCGGACCCCACGAAAGGCAGGGATGTCCCAATGATGCGAGGAATGTTCGCCGCGATCAGCGGCCTGCGCGCCCACCAGATCATGCTCGACACGACCGCGAACGATCTGGCCAACGTCAACACCCTGGGCTACAAGTCGGCCCGCACCACGTTCCGCGACTCGCTGAGCCAGATCCAGCGCGGCGGCTCGGGCACGAGCGGCACGCAGGGCGGCACGAACGCGGCCCAGGTCGGCCTCGGCGTGCAGCTCGGCTCCATCGACAACCTCATGGGCACCGGCGCGATCCAGTCGACCGGGAACGTGCTCGACGTCGCGATCCAGGGCCAGGGCTGGTTCCGCGTTGGCACCGGCACGCCCCCCGCCGTGCCCACGTCGTTCCAGTACTCGCGGGCCGGCAACTTCACGACCAACGACGTCGGCTACCTCGTCACGGCAGACGGGTACTACGTCGTGGGCCGCAGTGCGGCCGGCGCCGGCGGCACGGACCAGTACCTGCAGATCCCGCCGGGATCCACCAGCGTGGCGATCGCCCAGGACGGCGGTGTCTCCTACATCCCGACCGGCGGCGGCGCGCGGGTGACCGCGGGCTACCTGTCCCTGGCCCTGTTCCCCAACGAGGCCGGCCTCGAGCGGGCCTCCGGCAACCGCTGGATCGCGGGGCCGAACTCCGGCGCCGAAGTCGTCGCCACGCCGGGCGGCGCCTACGGCCTGACCACGTCCGGGGCGATCGAGATGTCCAACGTCGACCTCGCCCAGAGCTTCACGAACATGATCACCGCCCAGCGCGGGTTCCAGGCGAACTCCCGGGTCATCTCGACGGCCGACGAGATGCTCCAGGACCTGGTGAACCTGAAGCGGTGAGCCATGACGGCGTGGCGGGCAGGGCTGCGTTCGAGGGACCGCAGCCCTGTCCGGCGCCGCCGGCCCGACCCCGAAGAGCCAGCGAGGAATTCGATGATCGTCCTGCACCGTCTCGGGCACGACAACGACGAGCCCGTTCACGTCAACCCCGACCTCATCCAGACCGTCGAGGGCAATCCCGACACCGTGATCACCCTGACCACCGGCGTGCGCATGGTCGTCGCCGAGACCCCGGAGAACGTCGTGGACGAGATCCGCGAATGGCGGGTCGAGATCCTCGCCGAGGCGCTCAAGCGCCGCCGGTGAGGTCCGACTACGCGGGCTAGGACTCCCACATGAAGGCAGCTACCGGCATCGGCATCGGGCTCGCCATGGGCGGCATCCTCCTTGGCGCGATCATGGAGGGGACCAGCCCGGCGGCCCTCATCAACATCCCCGCGATCATCATCATCTTCGCGGGGACGGCCGGGGCTACCATGGCGGCCGTCGGCATGGACCGCATGAAAGCGGTTCCGGGGCTCTACAAGCGCGTGCTGAACGCCGAGCCGCCCGACCTGAAGGGCCGGGTGACGCAGCTCGTGTCGTTCGCCGAGATGGCCCGCCGCGACGGCCTGCTCGCCCTCGACGAGCACCTGGAGGAGATCGACGACGAGTTCACCCGCAAGGGCCTCCAGCTCGTGGTCGACGGCACCGACCCGGAGCTCGTGCGCGACATCCTCGACTCCGAGATCGAGGCGATGGAAACCCGCCACAAGGCGGGCGCCGAGACGTTCAAGCAGGCGGGCGGCTTTGGCCCGACGATGGGCATCCTCGGCACGGTCATGGGCCTCATCCACGTGCTCGGCAACCTCTCCCAGCCCGAGACCCTCGGGCCCGCGATCTCCGGCGCGTTCATCGCCACGCTCCTCGGCGTCGGCGCGGCCAACGTCGTGTTCCTGCCGATCTCCAGCCGCCTGAAGGACCTCTCCGCCGAGGAGGTCGAGCTGCGCACGCTGACCGTCGAGGGGATCCTGTCGATCCAGGCCGGCGACAACCCGCGCCTGGTCGCCGAGAAGCTCTCCAGCTACGTCCCGCCCGCCGAGCGCGACGATCCCGACGAGGCCGGCGAGGACGCCCCCGTGCGCGAGGCGGCGGCGGCATGAGCGCGCGCGGACGCCGCCACAAGGGCGGCCACGAGGAGGAGTCCGACGAGCGCTGGCTCCTGACCTACGCCGACATGATCACGCTGCTCATGGCGCTGTTCATGGTGCTGTTCTCGATCTCGGTCGTGAACAAGTCGAAGTTCGAGACCCTGCAGCGCAGCCTGAAGGAGGCCTTCTCGGGGAAGATCCTGCCGGGCGGCTCGTCGATCGCGCAAGCGGGCTCGAACCCCAACACGAAGTCCCCCTCGCCCGACAGCCCGTTCACGCCCGCCGCGCCGTCGGTGGTCAGCGTCGCCGCCCCGCCCGGCGCCAAGGGCTCGAAGTCGCCGTCGGCCTCGAACGCCCAGAACGAGGACCAGACCTTCCGGGCGCTGAAGGCCCAGATCGACCGCTACGCGCGCCATCGCGGCCTCAGCCGCGTGGTCTCGACGACGATCACGCCCCAGGGCCTGCGCATCCGCCTGCTCACCGACAAGGTGGTGTTCGACTCGGGCAGCGCGACCGTCAACGCGGGCGGGCGGCCGCTCATCGGCGAGATCGCCACGATCCTCGACCGCGAGAACCTCCATCCCATCCAGGTCGACGGCCACACCGACGACCGGCCGATCTCCACGGCCCGCTTCCCCGACAACTGGGCGCTGTCAGTGGCCCGGGCCACGAGCGTCGTGAGCCTGCTGATCGACGACGGGGTGCCGCCCGCGCGCCTCGGTGCCGGCGGCTACGCCTGGTACCGCCCGGCGGCCACGAACACCACCGCCGCCGGCCGCGCGCGCAACCGGCGCGTCGAGATCCTCATCCAGCGCCTCAAGCGCCCCCTGCCGACCACCAGCGGAGTGACGTTCCCATGAAGTCCAAGCTGAAGTTCATCATCCCGATCGTCCTGATCGCCGGGTTCGCCGCCTACAAGTTCGTGCTGGCCAAGCCGCCGCCCGCGGTCCCGAAGAAGGTCGACGGCGCGGTCTACGTGATGCCGAAGGACTTCCTCATCAACCTCGCCGACTCGCGGTTCGCAAAGCTGAACGTCGGCCTCGTGCTCGCGCCCGGCTTCGTCGCGGCGCCGCCGGCCGCGGAGGGCGCCGCGGTCACGCCGCCCGACGGCTACGGGGCCATGGAGCAGGAGGCGGTCGTCCGCGACATCGTCACGAACACGATCACCGGCGACGACGCCACCGTGCTGACCTCGGCCGCCGGCCGCAAGAAGATCAAGGCCGAGATCCTCAGGCAGATCCAAAAGACGACCGACGTCAAGGCGACGCGCGTCCTGCTCATGGACGTCGCAGTCCAGTGACCCCGGAGGCCGGCATGTCAGACGAGGTCCAGTTCGAGGAGTTCACCCCCGGCGGCGACGGCCAGGGGCGCAGCGGCGACCTGTCGCTGCTCCGGGACGTGCCGGTGCAGGTGGCCGTCGAGATCGGCCGCACGCAGATGACGATCGGCGAGGCGCTCGAGCTCGGCCCGGGCTCGATCGTGACGCTCGACCGCGTCGCCGGCGAGCCGGCGGACCTGCTCGTGAACGGGCGGACGATCGCCCGCGGCGAGGTCGTGGTCATCGACGAGGAGTTCGGCCTGCGCATCACCGAGGTGCTGGCCGGATCCGACCCCGTCGTCGCTCCGGCCGACGTCGCGCCCGCCGCCGACGTCTCCGCGTAGGCCCGCGGCGGCCCGGGCGCTCAAGCCGCGCCCGGACCCGCCGACTACCGGGACGACTCTTCCCTCGGAGTCGTCCTCGTATGAGCTTTCGCCTACGGCTGCCCATTGCCGTGGCGGGCGCGGCAGCGCTGCTGCACGCCCTCACGGCATCCGCCCTCGCTGTTGCCACGAGCACCGGCCCTGCGCCGGCGCCCGGACACGGCGAAAGCACGCCGCTGGACCTGGAGTCGGCGCCACAGAAGGCCTCGTCGGCGGGCGTCGGCGGCGGGACCCTCGTGCGCACGATCGTCGGCCTGGCGATCGTGATCGCGGTCATCTACGGCGTCGCCTGGATCCTGAAGCGCGTCAAGTCCTCCAAGGAGGAGAAGGCCACCGGGAGCGGCTTGGAGCCGATTGCGACCGTCCCCCTGGGCACCGGCGCGGCGCTGCACCTCGTGCGGGTGGGCTTCGACGTCGTGCTCGTCGGCGTGGCCGACCACGTCGTGACGCCGATCCGCTCCTACACGCCGGGCGAGGCGCGGGCCAAGGGCCTGCTGCCGGAGCCCGTCCCGGTCACGGCCGCGAGCCGCAACGGCGCCAGCCCCGGCACGACGATCGTCAAGCGCCCGGCCGCCGCGAACGGCTCGGCCGCCGGCATGTCGGGCGCCCAGCGCTGGATGGGCTACTTCGTGGAGGAGCTGCGGCGCCGGACGGTGCGCAAATGACGATCGACGGCGGCAATGCGGTCCAGATCCTGCTGCTGATCGCGGCGCTGACCCTGATCCCCGCGATCCTGTTCACGGTCACCGGGTTCACCCGCATTCTCATCGTCCTCGGGTTCGTCCGGACCGGCCTCGGGACCCCGACGGCCCCGCCGAACCAGGTCCTGGTCGGGATCGCCCTGTTCCTGACCCTCTTCGTGATGGCGCCGACGTTCAACGCGATCAAGAAGGAGGCCATCGACCCGCTCGTCAGCAAGGAGATCACCCAGGCCCAGGCGATCAAGCGCGGCTCGATCCCCCTGCGCCAGTTCATGTTCTCCCAGACGAAGACGTCGGACCTCGCGCTCTTCGTGAAGCTCTCCGGAATCAAGACCCCCAAGACGCGCGCGGGGGTGCCGACCTACGTGCTGATCCCCGCGTTCATCATCTCGGGGCTCAAGATCGCGTTCGAGATCGGCTTCTTGATCTTCCTGCCGTTCCTCGTGATCGACCTCATCGTCTCGTCGACGCTGATGTCCATGGGGATGATGATGCTGCCCCCGGTCTTCATCTCCCTGCCGTTCAAGATCCTGCTGTTCGTCCTCGTGGACGGCTGGGACCTGATCACGAGCTCCCTCGTCAAGTCGTTCAACGGGTGAGGAGGCCCGCATGGATCAGGACTCCGTCATGAACCTCAGCTCCCAGGCGATGGAGATCGCGTTCAAGGTCGCGCTCCCCATCCTCCTGGTCGGCCTCGTCGTGGGCCTGGTGATCTCGATCTTCCAGGCCGTCACGCAGATCCAGGAGATGACGCTGTCGTTCATCCCGAAGATCCTCGCGATGGGCGCGGTGCTGATCATCGCGGGGCCGTGGATGCTCAACCAGATGCTCGACTACACGGCCGAGCTGTGGACCTCGATTCCGCAGTGGGTCGGCTAGCGCGGTGAACGAGCTCCTGCGGCTGGCCAGTGCCGAGCAGGTCGCCGGGTTCCTCTGCGTCCTGACGCGCATCGCGCCGCTCTTCCTCGTGGCGCCGATGTTCTCGTCGCGGATGATGCCCGCCCGCGTGCGGGTGATCTGCGCGGTGGCGCTGACCATGGGGATCGCCCCCGTCGTGACGCGCGGCCAGCACGTGCCGCTCGACCTGATCCCGCTGCTCGGGACGCTCGCCAAGGAGGCGCTGGTCGGGCTGGCCTTCGGGTTCTCGATCGCCGTGCTCTTCGCTGCGGTCTCGGCCGCCGGCTCGATCCTCGACACGCTCATGGGCTTCTCGTTCGGCTCGCTCCTGGACCCGCTCACCGGCAACCAGGGCACCGTGCTCCAGCAGGTCTACGCGATGGTCGGCATCGCGATCTTCATCGTGATCGGCGGCGACGCCTGGGTCATCGAAGGCCTCGACAAGACCTTCGACGTCATCCCGCTGACCGGCACGCCGCAGCTGGGCTCGCTCGTCGCCGGAACCGTGGAGGCCTTCTCGACGATCTTCGTCTCGGCGCTCGAGGTCGCCGCCCCGGTCCTGCTCGCCCTGCTCATCACCGACGCGGCCTTCGGCGTCGTCTCGCGGGTCGTGCCGCAGCTCAACATCTTCGCGGTCGGGTTCCCGGCCAAGATCCTCGTCGGGCTCATCTTCGTCGGCCTCTCGCTCCCGTTCGTCGGCGGCTGGGTCGCGGACGAGCTCCAGCAGTCCGTCAGCGACGGGCTCCAGACCCTCCAGCTCGCGTAGGCGCCCGGCCATGGCGAACGACAAGAGCGAGAAGGCGACACCCAAGCGCAAGGCGGACGCCCGCAAGAAGGGCCAGGTCGCCAAGTCCGCCGACGCGAACGGGGCCGCCGTGCTCCTCGCCTCGCTCCTGGCGCTCTCCGCCTTCGGGCCCGCGATCGTCGAGCAGGCCCAGGGGGCGATGGTGCAGTCGTTCGCGCTCATCAGCACCCCGGACGTCGTCAGCCTCGAGGGACTCGGCGGGCTGCTGTCGAGCGCAGGCAGCGCCATCCTGTTCGGGGTCGCCCCGGTCGCCGCCGCCTGCCTGATCGCCGGCGTGGCGGCCAACCTCGTGCAGGTCGGGTGGAAGCCGTCCTTCGAGGCGATCAAGCCCGACCCGAAGAAGATCGACCCGGTCGCCGGGGCGAAGAACGTGTTCGGCGTCCACGCGATCGTCGAGACCGTCAAGAGCCTGGCGAAGATCGCCGTGGTCGGCGCCGCGGCGGCGTCGGTGCTGATCCCCCGCCTGGAGGACGTCCTCGGGCTCGTCGGGGCGACGCCGGCGGTCATCGCGGCGATGCTGACCTCCACGATCTTCGACATCGCCCAGCGGGCGGGCATCGCCTACCTCGTCATCGCCGCGCTCGACTACGCCTGGCAGCGCCACCGGCACGAGAAGCAGCTCATGATGGACCCGCACGAGGTCAAGGAGGAGCACAAGGAGAACCAGCTCCCGCCCGAGGTCCGGGGCGCGCTGCGCCGGCGCCAGATGGCCGCCGCCCAGGCCCGCATGATGGCCGCGGTTCCCGACGCCGACGTCGTGGTCACGAACCCGACCCACTTCGCGGTCGCCCTGCGCTACGACCCCGGCCAGCCCGCGCCCGAGGTGGTCGCGAAGGGCCAGGACCTCGTCGCCCGCCGCATCCGCGAGATCGCCGCCGAGCACGACGTGCCGATCGTCTCGGACCCGCCGCTGGCCCGCGGGCTGCACGCCGCCGTCGAGGTCGGGCGCATCATTCCCGAGGAGCTCTACCACGCGGTCGCGCAGGTCCTCGCCTACGTCTACCGCGCCGCTGCGCGCCGGAGGGCCGCGGTGTGAGCGCCGTCAAGCGCGTCCTGCAGCACGCCGACCTGCTCGCCGCCGGCGCGGTGGTGCTCGTCGTCGTGATGATGATCATCCCGCTGCCCCACGCGGTCGTCGACTTCGCCATCACGCTGAACATCTCGGCCGCGCTGGCGATCGTGGTGGCGACGATGTACCTCACGCGGGCGCTGGACTTCTCGTCCTTCCCGAGCCTGCTGCTCCTCACCACGCTGTTCCGGCTCGCGATCAACGTCGCGGTCACCCGCCTGATCCTGCTCGAAGGCGACGCCGGCAACGTCGTGAAGTCGTTCGGGCAGTTCGTGGTCGGCGGCAACGTGATCGTCGGCCTGGTGATCTTCTTCGTGCTGGTGATCATCCAGTTCGTCGTCGTGACGAACGGCGCCGGACGCGTGGCCGAGGTCGGGGCGCGGTTCACCCTCGACGCGATGCCCGGCAAGCAGATGGCGATCGACGCCGATCTCAACGCCGGGCAGATCACCGACGAGGAGGCCCGCCGCCGCCGCGAGGAGATCTCGCAGGAGGCCGACTTCTACGGCTCGATGGACGGCGCCTCGAAGTTCGTCAAGGGCGACGCCATCGCGGCCGTCCTGATCGTGATCATCAACCTCGTCGGCGGGATCATGGTCGGCGTCCTGCAGCAGAAGATGCCGTTCAGCGAGGCGATCCAGCACTTCTCGCTGCTCACCGTCGGCGATGGCCTCGCGGCCCAGATCCCGGCGCTCCTCATCTCGGTCGCGATGGGCATCATCGTCACGCGGGCCGCGTCCGACAAGGACCTCGGCACCGACATCGCCGGCCAGATCCTCAAGCAGGACCGGGCGCCGCTCGTGGCCGGCGGCGTGATCTGCGCCTTCGGGCTCGTGCCCGGGATGCCGAAGATCCCCTTCTTCCTGGTCGGCGCCGGCTTCCTCGCCATCGGCTGGGCGCTGCGCAAGGGCAGCATTCCGGGCTTCGGGAGCCAGCCCGAGCCCGAGCCGGAGGCGGCGCTGCCTGAGCTTCCCGCGCCGCGGGAGCAGGCCATCGAGGCGCTGCCCGTCGACCCGCTCGAGCTGTCGATCGGCTTTGGCCTCGTCCCGCTCGTCGACGAGCGCGCCGGCGGCAGCCTCCTGGCCCGCGTCGGGGTCATCCGGCGCCAGATCGCCTCCGAGCTCGGCGTCGTCATCCCGCCGGTCCGGATCCACGACGACATCAGCCTCGACTCGCACGAGTACATGCTCAAGGTGCGCGGCTCCGAGGTCGCGCGCAGCCGGGTCATGGCCGGGCACCTCCTCGCGATGGACGCCGGCGAGGCGATCGGCGAGGTGCCGGGCGTCCCCACCGCCGAGCCGGCCTTCGGCCTCCCGGCGGTCTGGATCGACGAGCACGGGCGGGCCGACGCCGAGGCGCGCGGCTACACCGTCGTCGACAACGAGTCGGTGATCGTCACCCACCTCACCGAGCAGATCCGCCAGCACGCCGACGAGCTCCTCACCCGCCAGGACGTCAAGCAGCTCCTCGAGAAGCTCAAGGAGACCAACGCCGCCGTCGTCGAGGAGGTCGTGCCCGACGTGGTCTCGCTCGGCGAGCTGCAGCGCGTGCTGCAGGGGCTCCTCCACGAGGGCGTTCCGATCCGCGACCTCGGCGTCATCGTGGAGGCCGTCGGGGACAAGGCGCGGGTGACCCGCGACCCGAGCCTCCTGGCCGAGTACGCCCGCCAGGCGCTCGGTCGCACGATCACGGCCTCTCACCTGGACCCGGAGATGCGCCTGCGGGCGATCTCCCTCGACCCCGGGGTCGAGCAGGAGGTGGCCGAGTCGATCGCCCAGACCTCTGACGGCGAGTACCTCGCCATGGAGCCCGCGCGCGCCCACGACCTCGTGTCGGCGCTGCGGGTCCAGACCGACGACGCGGTCGCCCGCGGCAGCCGCCCCGTCCTCATCTGCTCGGCCCGGGTCCGCCGCCACCTGCGCCGGCTCGTCGAGCAGTCCCTGCCCCAGCTTCCTGTCTGTTCCTACAACGAAATCGCGCCCGGGATCCGGGTCGAGACGATTGGAGTGGTTAACCCCTGATGCGCTTCCCCTCCCGCAACGGCCATCCGCAGCCGCCCGCCGGCGACGACGTGCACGAGGCGGCCGTCGCGCTCGGCATGCCGATCGCGGCGCTCCCCGACGCCACCCTTCCGGACGGCGAGCCCCCCGCGCCTGCGCTCGTCCAGCGGCGGCCGGGCATCCACACCTACCGCGGCCGCACGCTGGACGAGCTGCTGCCGCGCATCCGCACCGAGCTCGGCCCCGACGCCGTCGTGCTCCGCGAGCGCGAGGGCCTGATGGGCGGCGTCGGAGGCTTCTTCCAGAAGCGATTCGTGGAGGTCGAGGCCGTCGCCGGCGGCATGGCAGCCTTCGACGCGCTCGACGGCGGCCCGGCCGATCCGGCACCCGCCGGCGGCGAGCCGCGCCGGGTGGGGCCGGAGGCCTACGCCGCGGCGCCCGGCGCCTCGCTCCTGGAGGACGCGGCGCCGTTCCTGGCCCACCTCGACGAGGCGCGCCGGACCCCCGACTCGCTGCCGCCCGAGCTCGAGCGCGAGGCGATGCCCGGCCTGGCGGCCGCCGAGACGCGCGCCGCGCTCGAAGCCGCCGACTACGCACCTGGCGCCCGTGCCGGCTCCGCGTTCGCGCCGGCTCCGGCCCCCGCCTACCCCTTCGCCGACGACATCGCGCCGCGGCCGGCCGGCCCGCCCGCGATGCCGGTCGAGCCCGACGAGTGGGAGGACATCTTCGACGAGGCCGAGGACGACGAGCTCGACCTCGAGGACGACATCGCCGTGGCGATGCACGAGGAGATCGGCGCCGAGCTCGGCGAGCCGCCGGCCCGAGGCGGGGAGGCGGACGCCGACGCCGGCGCACCGGCGGCCGAGGACTCCCCTGCGGCAGCCGCCGCGCCCCCGGCGCCTGAGCTCCCGGCGCCCGCGCGGCGGGCGCTCAAGCTGCTGGTCGCGAGCGGGATCAGCGAGGCGATGGCAGCCGACGTCGTCGGCGAGGCCGTCGCCCACCGGCTCCCCTTCGCCCCCCGCCGGCGGCTCAAGGGGGTGGTCCGCGAGGCGCTCGCGGCGCGCCTGCCAGTGGCCGGCCCCGCCGGGCCGGGGCCGCGCGTGGTGGCGTTCGTCGGGACGAGCGGGGCGGGCCGGTCCCACGCTGCCGCCCGCCTCGCCGCCGCCTACGCGCAGGCCAGCGACCTGCCCGTCGCCTGCGTTGCGCTCGCGCCCCGGGACGGCGGCGCCGGGCTCGCCACCGCGCTCCGCGGCACCGGGGTTTCGCCGGTGATCGCCGGCAGCGCCGCCGAGGCGCGAATCATGCTCGGCGACCTCCCCGCGAACGCGGTGGTGGTGATCGACGCCCCCGCGTTCCGCCCGCGCGACCCGGAGGCGACCCGGGCGCTCGGGGACGAGCTCGCGCAGCTCGGCGTGACCGAGCGCCATCTCGTCGTGCCCGTCACCCTCAGCGCCCGCTCGGTGCGGGAGCTCGTCGCCGGCGCGGCCCCGCTCGGGCCGACCGCGCTGGCGCTCACCCGCACCGACGAGACCGAGTACCTCGGCGCCGGCCTCGAGCTCGCGGCGGCGACCGGGACGCCGGTGAGCTGGATCGCCTGGGGCGCCGACGCCCCCGGCGGGCTGGAGCCGGCCACCCCCGACGGCCTCGCGGCCATGGTGCTCCCATGATCAAGCGACCCGAGCCCCGCCAGCAGGTGATCCTCCAGGCCCCGGAGATCGGCCGCCTCGGCGCCCGCGTGGAGGAGGCCGACGAGACCCACATCACCCTGGCGCTCTTCACGGACGCCGACAGTCAGGTGGAGCTGGCCGACGTGACCGTCGAGTTCACCTCGCCGCGCGGCCTGCTGCGGCTGCGCGGGCGGGCCCGGAAGGCCAAGCATGACACCGTGCGGCTCGACATCGAGGGCGAGGCCGAGCTGAGCCAGCGGCGCGGCTACGCGCGCGTCGATGCCGTGCGCCCCGTGTCGGTGATGCTGGGCGACGAGATCGACGGGATCTCCACCTACACGCTGAACCTGTCGGGAGGCGGAGTGCTGCTCGCCGGCCCCGACACGCTCGCGGTCGGCGACACGGTCTGGCTGAGCCTGCGGCTGCTCGAGGGGGCGCCCGCGGTCGAGGCCCAGGCCCGGGTGGTCCGCGACACCAACGAGGGATTCAAGGGTGTCGAGATCGAGCGGATCGCCCCGCGCGACCGCGAGCTGATCGTCCGGTTCGTCTTCGACCGCCAGCGCCACGCGCGCCAGATGACGCGGGACGGGTAGCGCCATGGCGAAGGAGAAGGCCGGCAACGCCAAGGGCAAGGGCAAGGACGCTGGGAAGAAGGGCAAGGGCAAGGACTCCGGCAAGAAGGGCAGGAAGGGCGATTCCGCGCTCGTCACCCACCCCCGGGCGGCGCTGCAGATCCGCAAGGCGAAGGGCTGGGGCGGCCTGTCCGGGTTCCTGCTCGTCTTCGTCCTCTCGCTCCAGGCGGGCGCGCCGGTCTTCGACGCGATGTGGCGGGCGATCCTCGGCGGGATCGTCGGGCTGCTCGTCGGCTGGACCGTCGCCGTCGTGGCCTGGCGCCACTTCACGTCCGCCGAGCTGCGCATGGCGGAGAAGGCGGCGCTCGCCGCCGCCGAGGCCCGGCAGGCACAGGCCGGCGCTGAAGCCGAGGCCGGGCGATGAGCGACCCGCTCCACCCCGTCGACCCAGCGCCCCGCGCCGGCACGCCGCCAATCCCGAGGCTCCCGCGGGTGACCCGCGACGACCGCGAGCACCCCGAGGACACGCGCAAGCGCCGGCGCGAGGAGCGCCGCCCCGCGCCGCGGCCGTCGCCTGCCGCCCCCGACGCCGAAGGGCACATCGATGTCGAGGCCTGACGGCGAGCGGCCCGATGTCGTGGTGGCCTGGCTCCAGAACGACTACGGCCAGCTCGGCCGGCCCGCCGAGGCGATCGCGCATGCGCTCGTGGACGAAGGCCTCGCCCGGCGCGTGGCGTATGTCGAGCCGTTCCGGCCCGGCGGCGCCGAGTCGGTCCTGAACCGCAGCCAGGTCAGGGGCCTCGACGTCTACGCCGGCGAGGGCCCGGTGCCGGTCGGGCAGCACGAGTTCGCCGCGATGGTGATCGGCACCTCGGGGCTCGAGCAGCCGATCCTGCTCAACTGCGGCGTCGCTGAGACCAACTGGTGGTTCCACTACGAATTCGCCCCGCTGTGCGCCTCCGCCGTGCTCGTGACCCACGACAAGATCGCCTTGTGGGACCGCATGGGGGCCCGGATTCCCCTCCTCGCCGCCGTGCGGTCCCGGCTCGTGGACGCCAGCGACGCGGTCTGCGGGCTTTCGGAGGGGTCGATCGACGATGTCCCGGACGCCGTCTACGTCGGCCACGGCTGCGACGAGCTCTGGACGCAGGAGGGCATCGACGCGGCGGCCGAGCCGGCCGACCTCGCCGCGATCCCGCACCCCCGGGCCGTGTACGTCGGCGCGCTCTCGGTCCGCTTCGACGTCGAGGCAGCCGCCGCCCTGGCGCAGACCGGCGTCCAGGTCGTGCTCATTGGCTTCGACCCGGCGCCGGCGGTCGTCGAACTCATCGCGCGCGAGCCCAACGTGCACTTCCTCGGGCCGCGGCACCCGAACGAGACGCCCGGGTACCTCCTGCATTGCGACCTCGGCCTCATCCCGCACACCGACGAGCCGTTCACGATGACGATGGAGCCGCACAAGGCCTACAACTACGCCTGTGCGGGGCTGCGGACGGCCGCGCTGAGCATCCGCCACGCTCCGGCCCTCGGGTCGTTCCTCGAGGTCGCGGACGACCAGGCCGGCTTCGTCGTGGCGGCCGAGCGGGCGCTGGCCGCCGGCCGGCTGCCGGCCGAGGATGTCGCCGCCGCCCGGTCGCTCACCTGGGGCGCCGTGGCGGCACGGCTGCTCGACGCCGCCTAGCGCGCGGCGGTCGCGCCGATCGCCCGCCCGGCGCGGGCAGCCAGGGGCCCGCGATGCCTGGGCGCGAGGGCGGGCCGGCGGCTCAGGCCGCGGCCGGGCTGGCAGCCTCGGCGAACGCCTCGAACGCCTGCAGCGCCGCCGCCACGACCTGATCCATGTTGAGGTACTGGTATCGCGCCAGGCGCCCGACGAACGTGACGCCGGGCGTCTCCCGCGCGCGCGCCTCGTAGCGGCGATACAGCTCGCGGTTCTGCGGCCGGGGGATCGGGTAGTACGGGTCCCCTTCCGCCATTGGGTACTCGTAGGCGAGCGTCGTGTGCGCGGCGTCCTGGCCCGTGAGGTGGCGGAATTCGGTCACCCGCGTGAACGGGACGCGCTCGTCCGGATAGTTCACCTGGGCGACGGGCTGCGCGAGGGCGCCATCGGGCGTGGCCCGCGTCTCGCGCTCGAAGCGCAGGCTGCGATACGGGAGCGGGCCGAAGCAGCGGCCGAAGTACTCGTCGATCGCGCCGGTCCAGACGACGTGCGCGTCGCCGCCCGCCTCGGGCGCCGCATCGAAGGCCACGCCGGTGCGCACGTCGATGAGCGGATGGTCGAGCATCCGCTCGAACATCGCGGTGTACCCGGCAGCCGGCATCGCCTGGAAGCGGTCGGTGAAGTAGCGGTCGTCGGTCGTGTGGCGAACCGGGATGCGGGCGCAGACCGACGCGTGCAGCTCGGACGGATCGAGGGCCCACTGCTTGCGGGTGTAGCCGCGGAAGAGGCGCTCGTACAGGTCACGGCCGACCTTGCCGACCACCGCGTCCTCGGAGGTGCGGGCGGGCCCGGTCGCCTCGGCCCGCTCGGCGAGGAACGCGGCCACGCTCGCCTCGTCCGCGAGCTCAAGGCCGTAGAGCACGTTCACCGTCGTCCGGTTGATCGGCACGGGGACGGTGCGCCCGTCGACCACCGCCAGCACGCGGTGCTCGTACGGACGCCAGGCGGTGAAGCGCGAGAGGAAGGCCTCGACCGCAGGGGCGTTGGTGTGGAAGATGTGGGGTCCGTAGCTGTGGCAGAGGACGCCATGCGCATCGGGTGCATCGTGGGCGTTGCCGGCGATGTGCGTCCGGCGGTCGACCACGAGCACGCGGGACCCGAGCGCTTCGGCCGCGCGCCGCGCGAACACCGAGCCGGCAAAGCCGGCTCCGACGACGAGCACGTCCGGGCCACTGCGGGGCATCGCCTGGATTATCGGCCCGCGCGGCGGCCGCTTGAACCGGCGGCGCCTCAAGCGGCCCGTGTCGCTGCCGACCACCGGGGAGATGGACGCCTCCCTCGTCGTCGTGCTCCAGACCACCGCGCCCAGCGCCCTGCGCTGCCTGACGGCGCTCGCGGGCCTCCCCGAGCTGCCGGAGCACGAGGTCGTCATCGTCGACGACGGCGCAGTCGGCCTCGATGCGCTGCTCGGGCGGGTGGACGGCGAGACCCAGGTCATCCGCCACGCCCAGCCAGCCGGATTCGCCGCCAGCGCCAATGAGGCCGCCGCCCGCGCGTCGGGCCGCCGCATCGTGCTGCTGCGCGGCGAGCCCGAGGTCTCGCCCGGATTCCTGGCGCCGCTGCTCGCCGCGCTCGACGACCCCGCGTGCGCCGGCGCGGCGGCCGTGCCGCCTGGCGGCGGCGAGGGCGCCCATCCCGTGCAGGCGCAGGCGATCGCCGTGCGGCGCGAGGACTTCGCGGCCGCCGGCGGAGTCCCCGGCCTGCCGGACGAGCTGGCGATCGCCGGGCTCGTCGCCGCGCTCGCGCGGCGTGGCCCGGTCACGCCCGTCGCGGCCCGCATCGTGGCGCCGCGCGGCGCCCGCAGCGGCGGCGCCCGCGGCCACCTCGGCGCCGCTCCGGAGCTGTCCGTCGTGGTCCCGACCCTCGACGTCACGAGCCCCCGGGTGCGGTCATGTCTCGCGGCGGTCCAGGCCCGGACCGACGTGCCCCACGAACTCATCGTGATCGACAACGGCGCCCCGCCTCAGGGCTTCACCGCCCCGGTGAACGCCGGCCTGCGCGCCGCCCGCGGCGACTATCTCGTCGTGATGAACGACGACGTCGAGGTCACCTCCGGCTGGTGGGAGCCGCTGCGCGAGACCCTGCGCGCCGGCGCGGCCGTGGCCTTCCCCCTCACCGTGCACGGTGCCATGCGCGACGACTTCGCCGCCTGGTGCTTCGCGCTCGACCGCGACACGCTCGAGGCCTTCGCCGTGGCACCCGGCGAGTTCTTCGACCCGGCGTTGCGCGTCTGGTACCAGGACACCGACCTCCTGGCCCGCCTGCGCGCCGCCGGCCGCCCGCCGGTGCTGTGCCCGGACTCCCGAATCACTCACGGGCTGTCCGAGACGGTGGCCAGCTCCGACCCCGAACTGCGCGCCTGGGTGCAGGCGCGGATCCGCGAGGACAAGGCGGTGTTCGAGGCCCGCTGGGGCGTGCCCGGCGCGGCGGCCGTCTCCGCGGCCGGGTAGGCAGGCTCAGCCGGCCGTGCCGGCCTTGCCGGCCACCACGAGGTACTGGTAGGCCCCGAGCCGGGCCGCAGTCTCGGCCCGGTCGGCGCCGTAGCGCACCGCCACGTCGACGAGCCCCCGCAGCTCGTCGGGCAGCGGGGCGATGTCGTTGACGCCCACGTGCCGCCCGTCGAACCCGCAGGCGGTCAGCATCCGGTCGATCTCCTCGAGGGTGAAGAAGTGCACATGCGTGCGGTCGAGCAGGCCGGCGTCCTGGTACTCCCAGCGGTCGTTCACGAGCAGCGGGAAGAGCACCGACCAGTGCTTCACGTTCGGGATCGAGCAGACGAGCACGCCGTCGTCGGCGAGCTGCGGCCGCAGCACGCGCAGGAGCCGATGCGGGTCGCGCAGATGCTCGAGCACGTCGCCGAAGATCATCGCGTCGAACCCGCCGGGATCGAACGGCAGGCCGTCGAGCGTGTCGAGATCCACGCAGAGCGCCGCGTCGAGCCGTTCCTCCGCGCGGGCTGCCGCGTCGGGGAATCCTTCGAGGCCAACGACCTCGATGCCACGCTCGGCCTTGAGCGCCGCACCGACCGCGCCCGCGCCACAGCCGACGTCGAGGACCCGCCGGGCACCGGCGGGCACGAGGGCCCGCAGCTCCGGGCGATTCCACTCGAAATACGCGTCGTCGGAGGGAGCCGCGCTCGTGCGCAGGCCCGCGGCGGCGGGCGAAGGCGCGGGCGCCGGCGGTGCCGGCCGGGTCGCCTCGGCGGCTCCGCTGCGCCACTTCTCCCGCCACAGCCGGTCGGCCTGGGCGAACGCCTGCGGATCGGGGCTCGGCCGCGCGCCGTCCTCGGCGCCCACCGGGTGCTGGACCTCGAGCGGGCCGACGAGCACGCGCTTGCCGGCCGCCCGCGCCTGCGCGCAGAGGTCGGCGTCGTGGCCCTCGAAGCCGGCGAACGTTTCGGCGTCGAACTCGAGGTGCTCGACGGCCCACGGCGAGAGCACCATCAGCACGCCATCGACCGTGTCGACCTCGTGGACCTCGGCGTCGCCGCCGTCCGTCCGGCGCTGAGTGCCGACGCTGCCGAACCGTTCCGGCGCCTCCCACCAGGCCAGGCCGTCCACCCCGCGCGCCCCGACCGCGCCCACCACGGCGACGTCGGGGAGCGCGAGCAGTTCGCGCACCTTTCCGCAGAAGGCTGGGTCGGTGATCGCGGTCTCCTCGTCGAGGAGGACGAGGGCCTCGAGGCCCTCGAACCCGCGGGCGGCCTCGAGCACCTCGTTGTAGGCGCCGGAGATGGAGGCGTCGGCGTCGGCCTCGATGACCACGGAATCGGGTTCGGCGGCCTGCCGCAGGCCGGGGACGGCGGCGGCGCGGAAGGTGTCGGGGTCGGCCACGCAGGCTGCGAAAGCGATCATTGGCCCGATAGTCGGCCGGCAGGCGCGGCGGTTGAGCGCCTCGCGCGCGTGAGACCCACGGGGGGGCGCCCGCCCGAGGAGCACCCGGGCGGACTTCCCGGCACGGGGCGCGGCGTCCAGCCCGGCCTGGACGCGCGCTCAAGGCGCGGCAGGCCCCGCCGATAACCCCTGAGTGAAGGGCGACATGGAGTCGCCCGGAGTGCAGGGCGACATGGAGTCGCCCGGGACTACACACAGCGTTCATCAAGGAGGATGATCGATGTCCCTTCGCATCAACTCGAACGTCGAGGCTTTCAACGCGCACCGGCAGCTCGTCGGTACCGCCGCGAACGCCGCGAAGTCGATGGAGCGCCTGTCGTCGGGCCTGCGGATCAACCGCGCGGCCGACGACGCCGCCGGCCTGGCCATCTCGGAGCGCCTGCGGGCGCAGTCGACGGGCCTCGGGCAGGCGCAGCGCAACGCGCAGGACGCCGTCTCGATGGTGCAGACCGCTGAAGGCTCGCTGAACACCGTTCACGCGATGCTCCAGCGCGTCCGCGAGCTGGCGGTGCAGTACAAGAACGGCTCGAACTCCGCGAGCGACCAGACGGCGATCCAGTCCGAGGTCAACCAGCTCGCTTCCGAGATCGAGCGGATCGGTTCGTCCGCCGACTTCAACGGCATCAAGCTGCTGAACTCGACCGCGACGATCAGCTTCCAGGTCGGCGCGAACGACAGTGAGACGATCACCGTCGCCACCGCCAGCCTCGGCAGCGCCGTCGGCACGAGCTACTTCGCGCTCACGTCGACGGGCACGACCGACATCTCGGAGATCGATGCCGCCATCAGCAACGTCTCCAACCAGCGTGCCACGTTCGGCGCGGTCCAGAACCGCCTCGAGCACACGCTGAACAACCTCGCGACCTATCAGGAGAACCTGATGGCGTCCGAGAGCCGGATCCGCGACGTGGACATGGCCGCCGAGATGGTCCAGTTCACGAAGTACCAGATCCTGCAGCAGGCCGGCACGAGCATGCTCGCGCAGGCCAACCAGAGCCCGCAAAGCGTGCTCACGCTGCTGCGGTAACAACAGGCGGCGCCACCCGCCACTCATACGAGGGACGAACACACGGCGGGCGACCGGAGACGGTCGCCCGCCCGTGTGGTTAAAGCCCCGCCCCGGACCGCCGACTATCGAGGGCGATGAGCGTTGCCACGGCGGTCGCCCGCATCGCGGAGCTCGAGCAGGCCTTCCAGCCCCCCCAGGCCAAGGCCCAGGCCGCGACGGCCGCGACGGCCGCCGCCGTGCCCGGCACGCTCGGCATCGGGGCCGGGACGACCCTCGGCTCCACCCCCAGCTTCGGCGGCTTGCTCGCGAACGCGACCGCGGGGCTGGCCCCCATTCCCGCCACCGGCGCCGGCAACCCCGCGATGGTGGCGATCGCCCAGCGCGAGGTCGGCGTTGCGGAGTCCCCGCCCGGATCGAACGACGCTCCCCGAATCGCCGACTACCGCAGCGCCGTGCCGGGCGCGTCCGTCGGGCCGTGGTGCGCCTACTTCGTCTCGTGGGTCGCGCGCCAGGCCGGCGTGCCGCTCGGCGACACCGGCGGAGGCTTCGGCTACGTGCCCGACGTGCGGGCCTGGGCCCAGCGGGCCGGGCGGTGGACGGATGCATCCGCCGGCGCGCCCCGCCCCGGCGACCTGATCGTCTGGAGCGGCCACATCGGGATGGTCGAGGGCGTCCGCCCGGACGGGAGCATCCAGACCATCGAGGGCAACTCGTCGGACCGCGTCTCGCGCCGGGTCCATCCGAACGGCGATGCGCTCGGCTACGTCCGGATGAGCGCATGAGCATCGAATCGGCCGTCGCGCGGGTCGAGGCGATCCGCACCGGGCTGCAGCCGCCGGCACCCGCCGCGGCGGCGACGACGACCGCGGCCCCGTCCGCCACGGTCGCCAGCGCCGGTGCCGGGCTGGGCACCGGCGCCCAGTTCTCGTCGCTGCTCCAGGGGGCGCTCGGGCAGCAGGCCGCGCCCGGCACGTATCCGCACCTGAGCGGCGACCTCGACGCCAACCCCGTCCTGCTCCAGCGCCTCGAGGCTCTGGCGGCCGCGCGCGGGGAGACCTGGCAGGTCACGAGCGGCTGGCGCTCCTACCAGGAGCAGCAGAACCTCTGGGACCACCCGCAGGGGTATCCGGTGGCCCGCCCGGGAACCTCCAAGCACGAGACCGGGAACGCCGCCGACATCCTCATCGGCGGCCGTCCGATCCAGTCGGTCGTCGACGGCGCCACGCTCGAGGCCTACGGGCTCCATCCGCTGTCCGGCGACGCCGTCCACGTCGAGCTGCCGGGCCTGTAGGGCGCGCCTCCCCGCGTCCGCGCCCGCCGCACGGTCCGCCCCGTCAGCCCCGGCCGGTCCGCCCGGTCAGCCCCGGCCGGCGCTCTGCCTCGGCCGCCGCCCGGACCCTGGTCTCGAGATCCGAGTTCGGCCGCCCCAGCCGGCCGAAACTCAACCTCAGCGGTCGCGACCGCTCGGCGGCCGTGCCCGTGCCGCGGCGCCGCGGGCGCAGCGCGGAGCACCACCGCGCGGGAGGCTGACCGCGCCCCGGCGGCAGGCCGCGCGAGATCTCCGCTCGTTCGCCGCGATGTCGGCACGCGAGCGCAGTGAGTCACCGGCGTCGACCCGGCACGATCGGCACATGCGGAGTGAAGCCGAGATCGAACCGCTCCGGTCGGCCGTACCTCGACCTCGCGGACGGCTGGGTGAACGATCCCCAGATGCAGCGCTCGCAGCGGTGGCGGCCCGCCAATTCGGCGTCGTCTCGCGCCGCCAGGCCATCGCCGCCGGATTCACGCGCCACGGCATCCAGCACGCGCTCTCCCGTGGCCGCCTCCACCTGCTGCACCGCGGCGTCTACGCGGTCGGGCACCCCGGGATCGCCGAAGCCGGTCGCTGGATGGCCGCCGTGCTGGCAGGAGGTGTCAGGGCCGTGCTGAGCCATCGATCCGCGGCGGCGCTCTGGCGCATGCGGCGCGATGGTGCCGGGATCGCCGAGATCACGGTGCCGGGATCGCGCGGCCCGCGGGCGGGCCTGGTGCTGCACCGGGGACGGCTCGCGGACGACGAGATCTCGATGGCTGAGGGGATCCCGGTGACCGCACCCGCGCGCACGCTCCTCGACCTGGCCGCCGTGATCCCGGCGCAAGCGCTTCGCCTGGCCGCCGCGGAAGCCGAGGTGCTGCGGCTGGCCGACGCCTCGAGCCTCGCGGGCACGCTCGAGCGTCACCCCGGCGTGCGTGGAGCCACGGCCCTGCGCGCGATCGTGGACGGTGCGGTCGGGCCTCCGGGCATCACGCGCAGCGAGCTCGAGCATCGGTTCCTTCGGTTCCTCGCCCGGCGGCGGCTTCCGCTCCCCGCGACGAACGTCCGGCTCCGCGCGGGCGGGCGGTGGTTCGAGGCCGATTGCGTCTGGGCCGAGGCGCGCCTCGTCGTCGAGCTCGACGGCGCCGCCGCCCACCACACGGCGGCGGCCTTCGAGCGCGACCGTGCCCGTGACCGCGCGCTTCAGGCCGCCGGCTGGCGCGTCGTGCAGATCACGTGGCGTCAGCTCCACGAGGCCCCTGACCAGATCGCCCGCGAGCTGCGGGCCCTCCTCCGCGCAGGCCGCCCCTCGGACTGAGGTTGCGGTTCGACCGGCTCAGCCGGCCGAACGTCAGGCTCGTGACGGGCGCTAGGCGCGCCGCTGCGACGGGTCCGGCGCGCGCCGACGTTGGGAGCGGGCCCGCCGGGGACGGCAGCGCCCCCGGTGCGAGCCGAGCTCTGCGGCGGCCTACGCGCCGAATGCCGCGTTGACCGCCTCGCGCGGGTCGCCGTGCCCGTTGCCGTTTCCGTTGCCGTTGCCGTTGGTCGTCCGCGGGACGCTGGCCACCGCGCCGGAGTCGTGGGCGTCGCCGCCTGTCGACAGCGTGGCGAGCGTGTCGGCGCCCTGCGCGACCTCGCGGGACGCCTCGTTGAGGTCCCGGGCGCTCGCCGCAATCGAATCGACGCCGACCCGCAGCACGCTGATCCGCTCGGCCACCGCCTCGGACGATTCGCGAACCTCGTCGAGGCTCTGGCGCAGCTGGTCGGTCTGGCCCTGGACCGCCTCGACCGAATCGTCGGTCTGGGCCAGCGCCTCTTCGACGGCCTTGATCGCCTTCGACGAGCCCTCGTTGAGCTGCGAGATCGCCCCGAGGCTCTTGCGCGTGTCGGTCGCGAGCTTCCGCACTTCCTCGGCGACGACCGCGAAGCCGCGCCCGTGCTCGCCGGCGCGGGCTGCCTCGATCGCCGCGTTCAGCGACAGGAGGTTGGTCTGGTCGGCGATGCGCTCGATCGACGAGACGATCGACTCGATCTCGTTGGTCTGGCTCACGACGACGCCGAGCTGCTCGCGGACCTGGTCGACCGCGGTGCGCGTGTCGGCCACGGCCTCGGCCGTGCTGTCCATGGCATCGGAGCCGGCCTTCGCCGCGCCCACGGACGTGTCGAGCGCCGCGGTGGACTCCTCAGCCTGGTCGACCATGCTCTCGGTCGTGCCGAGCATCGTCTCGGTGCTGGCGTGCGCCTCCTCGGCCGCCGCCGCGAGGGTCTCCGACAGGGAGGAGATGCGCGTCACCATCTCGTCCTTCTTCTCCTCGCGCCGGTTGATGAAGCTCTGGACCACGATCGACATGTCGGTCTGCGCGGCCCGGCGGTAGGCGACGAGCGCCTTGAACAGCGTCTCGGGGTCGTCCCGATGCGCCTCGACCAGGCGGGCGAAGACGACCTCGTCGATCTTCAGGTACGCGCCCAGGTAGGCGCCGAGGGGAAGCTCGATCCGGTCGTGCACGACGCCGATGTACTCGCGCCCCTTGACCGTCTCGTCGTCGTACCGCCCGGAGAACATCGACGACCAGTACCGCTTGAGCGTCGCGGTGAGGCGGTCGATGTTCGAGTTCGACTCGATGATGCGCTTGAGGTTGGGCTCTTGCAGGACCCGGCCGTAGAAGTTCTTCGCAACCGCATCGCCGTCGGCGCTCAGGTCATTGGCCGCGAGGATCGCCAGATCCTCCTCGTTGAGGTCGCACAGGGCGACGATCGCAGCCCAGTCGGGGTTGTTGATGCGGACCCGCGCCCCGGAGGTCACGGGCAGGCTCACGTCGGACATGCGGGGCTTCGCTCCTTTGCGGGGGACACGGCCCCGTAGTCGTCCGCACCGCGCCAGAGTTGAGCGTCAGCTCCGGCCGGCGGGGCGGGTGAGTCCCGGGCGCGCGCGAGGCCGAGCCGTTCAAGCCTCTGACGGCCCGTCCGAACACTGGGGCATGACGTCGGCTTCCCAGGCTGAGGGCTCGGCGCGGGCCCGCGGGCTGCCCGGAGGGGCCGCCCCGCCAGGCCTCGGCGAACGTGTCGTCTCGGACTCGACCGACGCGCAGACCCTGCTCGATTCCATGAGCGCGCCGACAGCGATCGTCGACGCCGATGGCCTGGTCGTCCAGGTCAACCGGGCCTGGCGCGAGGACCCTGTGTGCGCCGTGTGCGCCTACGGCACGCCGTACGGGAGCACCGGCGGGCCCGGGCCGGAGGTCCTCGCGCCCTTGCTCGACGGCGCCGAGCAGACGGTCCTCGCCGACGTCCGCGACGACCGCTCTGGCCGCTGGCTGCAGGTGCAGGCATCCCGCATCTCGACGGGGGGCGCGATGGTCTCCCACGTCGACGTGACCGACGCCCGGGCGGCGGTCGTCGACCTCGCCTTGCGCGCCTCCAACGACCCCCTGACCGGCCTGTCGAACCGGCGCGCCTTCCTCGAGCGCCTCCGCGACGCGATGGACCACGGCTACCGCGTCGCGGTCATCTTCCTCGACCTCGACCACTTCAAGCTCGTCAACGACACGGGCGGCCACCACCACGGGGACGCGCTGCTCCAGCACGTGGCCGAGCGCATCGGCGCGGCCGTGCGGCCGAGCGACGTCGTCGCCCGCCTCGGGGGCGACGAGTTCGCCGTCCTCTGCATCGAGATCGACGAGCACGCGGCCCTCGCCGTGGCCGAGCGGATCCGGGCCGCCATGGTGCCTGCTGTCACGATCGGAGACCAGGAGCGCCACGTCACCGTGAGCGTGGGGTGCCGCACGTGGGCCGCGCAGGACGGGGCGCACAACGAGCACGACCTCGTCCGCGATGCGGACGCCGCGATGTACCAGGCGAAGGCCGGCGGCCGCAACCGCGTGCACGTGTTCTCGGACGAGACGCGCCAGCAGGTGCTGCGACGGGTCGAGCTCGAGGACCAGCTGCGCAAGGCGCTCGGCTCCGGGGTCATCCGGCCCCACTACCAGCCGATCGTCGACCTGCGAAGCGGCCGGGTCGTCGGAGCAGAAGCCCTTCTGCGCTGGCCGGGCGGGCCTGGCCCGGACGAGTTCGTCCCGGTGGCCGAGGAGACCGGGCTCATCGTGGCGCTCGGCTCGACCGTCGTGGAGGACGCGTGCGCCCAGCTCGCCCGGTGGACGGCAGAGGGCCTCGACGACCTCACGGTTACGATCAACGTGTCCCCCCGCCAGATTGGCGACCCCACCTTCGTCGAGCACCTGGTTTCGTGCATCGACCGGCACGGCGTCGCCCCCGCCCGGCTCTGCCTCGAGCTCACGGAGTCCGCGTTCCAGGCCCCCGACGCCGCCCGCCTGGCGGCGCTCGACGAGGTCACCGCGCTGGGCGCCTACCTCGCGATCGACGACTTCGGGACGGGGTTCTCCTCGCTCAGCCAGCTCAAGCGCCTGCCGGTCGAGGCCCTCAAGATCGACCGCGGCTTCGTCGACGGCCTGGGCTCGGACCCCGACGACAGCGCCATCGTCGCCTCCATCCTCAGCCTCGCCCGGGCGATGGGCCTGCATGTCGTCGCCGAGGGCGTCGAAACCGCGGCGCAGGCCTCCGAACTGCTGGCCCTCGGCTGCGTGACCGGCCAGGGCTGGCTCTACGCCAAGGCCATGCCCGCCGAGGAGCTTGCCGCCCACGCCCGAGCTCTGCTCGCCGACCCGCCGGCCGACATCGAGCCGGCCACCGCGCCGGCCCGCACCCAGGCCGAGGCCAGCCTCGTCGCCGAGGCGCTCTTCCAGCTCGGCGTGGAGGCGGCAACGTGACGGCCGCGGCCGGCCTCGCCGCCGCTGCCGGGCTCGCCGTGCTGGGCCTCGGGGCCCTCGCGGCCCGCGATCTGTTCAAGGCCGGCCTGTCCCGGCCAACGTCGCGCTTCGGGCTGGCGTTCCTGCTCGTCACGGTCACGCTCGGGCCGCACTTCCTGGCGATCGCCGCCGTCGCCCGGATGGACGGGACCGCCCCGGCTCCGCTGCTCGAGATCACGGTGGTGGCGGCGCTCCTCCCCGCTGCGGCCTTCCTCGCGCTGCGCATCGAGCGGCTCGGCGGCGGCCGCGGCGACCGCACCGTCGCCGGCACCCCGGCCTGGCTCCGGGCCGGCGCGTGGGCGACCGCCCTCGGCACCGGCGCGGCGCTCGGGCAGGCGGTCGTCGTCGCGAGCCATGACGGCCTCACCTGGCTGGCCGCGCCGAGCCTCGTGCTCGCCGCGGCCTACGCCTGCGTGGCCGTGCTGGTCCTCACCGCCCAGCAGCGGCGCCGCGCCGCCGCCGGCGGCTGGTCGGCCTCGGGCATCGCCCTGGCCGGACTCTTCCTCGCCGCCGGCCTGGCGGAGGCCGCCGGCGCGGCGACGAGCGGGACCAGCGACGCGGCGCTCGCGATCGACCTCGCCGGGGCGCCCGCGGCGCTCTACCTCATCTGGAGCGCATGGCGCCTGAACCACGCGGCCCGCGCCGAGACCGCCGTGCCGGGACGGCCCCGGCGTGGCGACGCCCCGACCCGGCGTTCCTCTCCCTGGGTGCGCCCGGCGCGGAGCTAGCCCGCCCTGCACCGCTCAAGCCCTGGCGGCGGCCGGCCGATGACCTGGGTGCGGGCCGCTGCCGGCCGGTCCTAAAGCTCGGCACCCTGCGTGCCGATGAAGCCGCGTGGCCCTCGCCCCGGACGCAACGACGCACGCGACATCTCGCGTTGCCGAGCGCCCGCTGTCGGTTGTCGTGGTCGAGGACCACCCCGTCATGCGCGAGGGCATCGAGCGGTCCATGGCCGTGCGCGGGCACGAGGTCGCGGCGGCCGCCGACTCCGCCGACGAGGCGTACGGCCTCATCCTCCGCCATCCGCCCGACGTCGTCCTGACCGACATTCACCTCACGCGCGGCACGGGCATCGAGCTGACCCGCCGCCTGCTGCGCCACGACCCCGGGCTCGGCGTCGTCATCTACAGCGGACAGTCCGACCAGGCGCTGCTTCAGGAGGGCCTGGACTGCGGGGCGCGCGGGTTCGCGCTCAAGTCCGGCGCCCCCGCCGAGCTCCTCGGCGCGATCGAGCGCGTGGCCGACGGCGGCACCTATCTCGATCCGCGCCTGGGCGACCTCCTGCGCCGGCGCGGGGCCGGCAGCGGCATCGGCTCGCTCTCGCCCCGGGAACGGGAGATCTTGCAGCTCCTGGCCCGGGGCCTGACCGGGGAGGAGGTCGCCGACGCACTCGTCCTCTCCTCCGAGACGGTGCGCACGCACATCCGCAACGCGATGACGAAGCTCAGCGCCACGACCCGGATCCGCGCGGTCGTGCTCGCGCTGGCGCGCGGCGAGATCGATCCGTAGCCGACGGTTCCGGGCGGCGGGGCGGCGGAGCCCGTCATCCGCGGGCACGGCGTTGTGGAATCACTCGGCCGGTTCCGCACGGCGGGCCCGCCGCAGGTGCGGCGGGCCCGGGACGGCGGCGGCAGTGGCCCGCGGCTAGCCGCGGAGCAGAGTGAGCACGCTTTGCGGGCTCTGATTGGCCTGCGCGAGCATGCTCGTGCCGGCCTGCTGCAGGATCTGGTACTTGGTCATCGAGACCATCTCGGCGGCCATGTCCACGTCGCGGATCCGGCTCTCGGACGCCATCAGGTTCTCCTGGTAGGTCGCGAGGTTGTTCAGCGTGTGCTCGAGGCGGTTCTGGACCGCGCCAAACTCCGCGCGCTGGGTGGAGACTGCGCTGATGGCGGCATCGATCTCCGAGATGTCGGTCGTGCCCGTGGTGGTCAGGGCCGCGAACGCGGATCCGACCGCGGTGCCGAGGCTGACGGTGGCGACGGAGATGATCTCGCCGTCGTTGGCGCCGACCTGGAAGCTGATCGACGCGGACGCGCTCAGCAGCTTGATGCCGTTGAACTCGGCCGACGTGCCGATCCGCTCGATCTCGGACGCAAGCTGGTTGACCTCGGACTGGATCGCCGTCTGGTCGCTGACCGAGTTCGAGCCGTTCTTGTACTGCACCGCCAGCTCGCGGACGCGCTGGAGCATCGCGTGAACGGTGCTCAGCGAGCCCTCGGCGGTCTGCACCATCGAGACGGCGTCCTGCGCGTTGCGCTGCGCCTGGCCCAGGCCAGTCGACTGCGCCCGCAGGCGCTCCGAGATGGCCAGGCCGGCGGCGTCGTCGGCCGCGCGGTTGATCCGCAGGCCCGACGACAGGCGCTCCATCGAGCCAGACAGCTTGGTGCTGTTGGCGACGAGCTGGCGGTGGGCGTTGAACGCCTCGATGTTGTTGTTGATCCTGAGTGACATGGCTGTGGTCTCTTCTGCTCCTGGACGAGGGACGAGGTGACGAGGGGACTGCGGTCAGACGGAGGCCTCGGCCTCCGGGGCGGCGGCGCGTTCCAGCGCCTCGGGCTCGGTGGTCGCGGCGGCGCGGTTCTCGGCACTGACGGCCTCCCACACCTCCTGGCGGTACACCGGCAGCGAGCGCGGGGCCTCGATGCCGAGGCGCACGGTGTTGCCGCTGATGTCGATGATCTTCACGACGACGTCGTCGCCGATGCGGATGATCTCTTCGGCCCGGCGAGTGATGATGAGCACGCGGATTCCTCCTTGGACGGACGCGCTGGAAGGAGGCCTAGGCGGCTTCCCGGTCCCGGTCGTTGGCCAGGCCGGCAAGGAGCGGCGCCTGGAGCACCGCGCTCGGCGACTCGTTGAGCACCTGGAAGCCCCGGCCGGCGCTCACGAGGATCGGAGCCCGCAGATTCGCGGCGAAGTCCTCGAGGGCATCAGCGGCCCGGACGGTCACGTAGACCTCGGTGTCCTGGGCCGAGTCGAGCCCGATGCGGGCGGCCTCGTCGTCGGAGATCTCGACTTCGTACTCGCCGAAGAACCGCCAGGGGTTCACCACGGGCAGGGCGAACTCGCCGTCGTCGAGCGACTGGAGCCACAGGAACGTCGAGTCCTCCTCGCGCGCGAGCAGGGTGTAGCGGGTTCCGGAGATGCCGATGAGCCCCGAGGGGAACTCGAGCTCGGCCTCCGGCGCGACGTCGATCGTCCCGAACCGGGACGACACGATCGTGGTGGTGGACATGCGGTGCGATCCTCCTTGGATCGGGGTTTGCCGTCTCGAGTCGCTCATCTGAGGAAGTCCAGGAGCGAGGCTTGGACGATGTTGGCGCCGGCGCGAAGCGCGGCTTGGTACACGGCCTGCTGGGTCGAGAAGGCGACGAGGGTCTTCGCCATGTCGGCGTCCTCCACGTCGGACAGCAGCTTCGTCGTCGACTCCTCGAGCTGGGCGAGCCGGGCTCCGGCGGCCTCCAGCCGGTTCGTCGTCGCCCCGACGCCGGCGCGGGCCCGGCTGAGGTTGTCGAGATTCGCGTCGAGCGCCTGCAAGTCGGTGGTGCGCAGCGCGTCGGCGTCGGCCGGGGTTCCCCCGCGCAGGTGCTGGGCGATGTCGCGCAGGTTGTCGAGCAGCAGCCCGTCGTTGGCGCCTTGGCCGTTTCCGAGCAAGGTCGAGCCCAGCACGTTGACGCCGACCGAGACGCCCGGCCCGATCTCGCGGGCGACGGTCCCGGCGTCGCCGGCGTAGGTGTCGGGCCCGCCGGTCGTGTACGGCCGCGTGGCCGTCTGGGTCCCGGCGAACACGAACCGCCCGCCGTACGAGGTCGCCGACTCCTGCTTCAGCGCGTCGATGAGCTGGTCGACCTCGTCGGCCAGCGCCGTGCGCGCCGTCTGGCCGGACGTGTCGCTGCCGCCGGCGATCAGGAGTTCGCGGGCGCGCTGGACGACGTCGGTCATCTTCCCGAGCGCCGTGTCGGTGACGGACTGCCAGGAGACGGCCTCGGCGACGTTGCGCTGGTACTGGCGGTGGCCGTCGACCTCGGAGGCGAGCGAGAGCGCCCGCGCGGTCGCGTACGGGTCGTCCGACGGGCGCGTGATCTCCTTGCCGGAGGCCATCTTCTGCTGCGTCGCGGCGAGCCGCTGGGCGACGTCGTTGATGCCCACGAGCATCGAGCGGGCGGTCATCGACTGGGTGATGCGCGTCGTCACAGGCCCACCCGCCCGGTGCGGTTGATGAGCGTGTCGAGCATGTCGTCCATCGTCGAGAGCGCCCGGGAGGACGCCTGGTAGCCGCGCTGGAAGCGGATGAGGTTGGTCATCTCCTCGTCCATCGAGACACCGGAGGTGCTCTGGCGGCGGTCGTCCACGGCGTTGACGAGCACCCCGGCGTTCGTCTCCTCGCGCCGCGCGTTGCGCACGTCGGAGCCGATGCGGGTGACCAGGGCCGTGTAGGACGAGTCCGTGGCCCCGCCGCGCAGGCCGGAGATCGCCAGCGCGATGTCGTTCGCGCCGGGCGCACCGGACGTCGACGGCGTGATCGTCGCCGCCGTCACGTTCACGGCGAGCGTGGAGGCCGCCGAGCCGGGCGTGTAGCTGAAGAACGGCGGCGTCCCGTGGATCGCGTTGACCGCGGTGGCCAGGGTCGTGGCCACGCCCTCGAGGTCGGCGCGGTAGGACGCGATCGTGCCGCCCGGCTGCGAGATCCGCAGAAGCGCGCCGAGCTTGCCCTGCGGCGCGGTGAGCGCCTGCGGCCACGTCACCGTCGTGTCGGCGACCAGCGGCGTGGCGGCGTCGCCGAAGCGGACGTCGATCGACCCGTTCCCGAGATCGGTGACCGCGACGGTCGCCAGCGCCGAGAGCTTGTCGAGGAGCTGGTCACGCCGATCCATCAGGTCGTTCGGCTGGCCGCCTGCAGCGACCGACGACTTGATCTCGGTGTTCAGGCTGGCGATCTCGGCGGCGAAGCCCTGGACGTCGCCGGAGGCACCGGTGAGCGAGGCATACTCGGACGCCGCCTGGGCGCCGACGGTCTGCAGCTGGGTGTCCAGCGTGGCGAACGTCGCCGCCAGGGTTTTGCCGGTGTCCACCAGCGACTGGCGGGCCGCGGCGTTCTCGGGCGCGTTGGACAGGTCGGCCCAGGCACTCCAGAACTGGTTGAGCTGCGTCGAGAGGCCGTTGTCCCCGGGCTCCGAGAGCGCGAGCTCGGCCTGGTCGAGCGAGCGCGTCGTGGCCGACCGGTCGCCGAGCACCGTCGACTGGGCGCGGAACTGCAGGTCGAGGAACGTGTCGCGGATCCGCCGGTACTGGAGGATGTCGACGCCCGAGCCCAGGTCGGCCCGGCCGCCGCTCTGCAGCGCGCCTGCCGGAAGCACCATGGGCGCCGAGGCAGCCATGACTGCCTGCTGCCGCGAGTAGCCCTCGGTGTTGGCGTTCGCGACGTTGTGGCCGGTGACGTCGAGCGCGCGCTGCTGCGCGAGCAGGCCCCGCAGGGTGGTCTCGAGGCCGAAGAAGGATGAGATGGGCATCTGCGCGTCAGGCCGTGAGGTCGAGGGAGCGGCGAGTCGCCGCGTCGCGCATGGCCGAGGTGACCGCGCGCTCGCCGGGCCGGTAGCCGGCGTCGGGCTCGCGGCTGATCAGGCGGGTCAGGTGCTCGAGGAAGGCGAGCTCCTGGCGCATGAGGGCGCGGTTGGTCCGGTGCTCGCGCTGGATCTCCGCGAGCAGGCCGCGCAGCTCGGCCGACCGGTCGCGCGCCGCGCCGGCGCAGCGCTCGTCGGGCATCAGGGCGCACATCCGCTCGAGCGTCACCTCGGTGGCGTCGAGCCCGAGGCGGCGGCCGGCGCCCGAGAGCAAGGCCGTGCGCTGGAGCTCGAGGCGGCTGCGGCTGTCCATCTCGGTCTGGATCGCCGTCATGCCGGCCAGCACCGCGTCGACGTCCCGGGCGCGGACGGCCTCGCCCTGGCGCAGCACGGCGCCGAGCAGCCGCCGGGACGACTCGATCTGCGCGTCGAGGTGCCCCAGCACCTCGGTGACGAACGGATCGTCGGCCTGCGGTCGCAGCGGCGCCAGAGCCGTCACGCGGCCGCCTTCGTGCGCAGCGAGCGCCAGAGGTTCTCCGCGAGCCCGAGGCCGCCGCCCGACATGACGCCGTCCGCGAGGGCGCCGGGGAGCATCTGGGCGTAGGGCCCGCCGCCGGAGCTGCTGCCGCCGTCGCCGGAGTCCTCGCCATCGGCGCCCGCCGACTGCCCCAGGCCGGCGCTCGAGGCCATCGAGGTCGCAAGCTGGTTCACGAGCACGCGTTCGAACGCGAGCGCCGACGTGTAGAGCTTCTGATCCTTGGGCGACGCGGCCCGCACCTCGGCGGGAAGCGCCGAGGCGTCGATCGGGGCTGCCGAGCCGAGCCCCGCCATCAGCGCTTGATCCCGTTCGCGATCTCCGCCATCTGGTCCTGGAGGTGGATCGCCTTGCTGGCGAGCTCGTAGGACCGCTGCGCGGTCATGAGGTCGACCATCGCGTCGGCCATGTCGACGTTGGAGGACTCGAGGCTCCCCTGGGTGACCTGCGTGCCGGAGCCGGCAGCCCGCGGGGCGCCGCTGGCGGCGGTGGCCTGGAACAGGGTCGAGCCCAGGGCGGCGAGGCCGTCCGGCGACGGAACGTCGACGACGGCCAGCTTGCCGAGGCGCCGCCCGTTCGCGGTCACGGCACCGTCGGTGCCGATCTTCAGGTCGGCGGCCGTCGTGCCCTTCGGCGCGGTGATCGGCGGCTGGACGAAATTGCCGTCGCTGTCGACGAGGCGACCGTCTGCGTTGAGCGAGAAGGCGCCGTTGCGGGTCAGCGCTGTCGTGCCGTCCGCGCGACGGACCTCGAAGAAGCCCGGCCCCTGGAGGGCGACGTCGAGCGGCTGCCCGGTCGCCTGCAGCGCGCCTTGAACGAAGAAGCTGCGGCCCATGACCGCGGCGGCCGCACCGGCGCCGATCGACTGGCCGGCGGCCGCGCCCGGGCCGGCGGGCGAGTAGAGAAGGTCCCGGAACGAGACGCGCGCCCGCTTGTAGCCGGTCGTCGAGACGTTCGCGAGATCGTTGGAGGCTTCGTCGAGCCGGGACTGCTGGGCCTCCATGCCAGCCGCGGCGGAATACAGACCTTCGAGCATGATGTGGGTGGAATCCCTTGCGGTTTGGGAGCCCTGCCTCCGCGTCGCGGTCCAGCGTCGGGCTCGGTCCTTCGGTCGCCCTGGGTGGTCGGACAGGCGGCGCCGAACTTGAGGCTGTGCAGGCAGAACGGCGACGGTGCCCGGCGGGTGTTCCGGCCCGGGCGCGGCGCGCAGCCGTCCCGGGAACCTGCTCGCTACGACGTGACCGCGCCGATCGTCGACACCGAGCGGCCCATCGTCTCGTCGATGGTCGTGATGACCTTCTGGCCGGCCTCGAAGGCCCGCAGCGAGGCGATCATGTCGACCATCGAGCGGGTCGGGTCGGCGCCGGAGCCTTCGAGAGCGCCGCCGCGGACGACGGCGCCGGCGGGGCGCCCGCCGCCTCCGCCGGTGAAGGTCCCGTCGCCGGCCTTGCGGGCGTTCGGGACGTCGAAGATGCCGATCTGCTTCGGGTCGACCTTGCCGTCGGCGCCGACGCGGATCGCCCCCCCGCCCTGGCTGAGCACCTGGGCGCCCTGGGCAGTCACGAGCGTGCCGTTCGCGGAGACCGAGAACTGCCCGTCGCGGGTGTAGCGCCGGCCGCCGGCGCCCTGGATGGCGAAGAAGCCGGCGCCTTCGATCGCGAAGTCCAGCGGCTCGCCGGTGTCGCGGATCGGGCCCGGCGTGAGATCCGTGGCGATCTGGGCGATCTGGACCCCGGTGCCCAGCGAGCCGACCGTCTGGCCGGTCCGGGTGTTGGCGAGCAGGAGGGTGCCGAACTCGGCCTGTGCGGCGCGGTCCGGCCGGTAGCCGGAGGTCGACGCGTTCGCCAGATCGTTGGCGATCTGGTTCTGGCGCACCTCCTCGGCCAGCATGCCGGAGGCGGCGATGTAGAGGCCGCGGTTCATGCGGCCCGGGTAGTCGGCCCAGCGTCGGGTTCCTTGACTGCCGGGACCGCCCCCGGCCCTATCCTTGCCGCGATGAGCGTGGTCTCCGTGGAACTGGCGCTGGTCCGGGCCGGGCTGCCCGACCTCTCCCTGCGCCCCGGCACCGCGCTCGCCGCCCGCGTGGCCGACCGCCACGGATCGCACGGCGTCCTCGTCCTGGCCGGCGTGCCCCTCGTGGCGGAGCTGCCGGACGGGCTCGAGGCCGGGACGCGCCTGCGCCTCGCCGTGCAGGAGGCCACGCACGGCCGGCTCGTGCTGAAGGTGATCGATCAGCCCGCGGGGCCGCAGCTGCCCGTCGCCGTGCCGCCGCCGGCGGTCCCCGTCCCGCTTCCGAACGGCGGGCAGGCGCGCATCTCCGTCACGGAGGAGAGCAGGAGCGGCGCGGACGGCGGCGAGGGGGCGGCGGTCAGCCTGCGCTACGAGTCCCCGTCCCTGGGGGCGATCGACCTGCGCCTCGCCCTCGGACCCGGGACCGTCAGCGCCGCGGTGCGCACCCCCCGCGGCGCCGCCCACAGCGCCGCGACGGACGCCGCCGCGCACCTGCGCGATGCCCTCGCCGCCGCGACGGGCCTGGCCGCCACGGTCGCCGTGACCGAGCGGCACGATCCCTTCGAGGCCTACGCGTGACCGGCGGCACGCCGCCCTCCGGGCGCAAGGCGGCCGCGCTGCACTATCGCGGCGGGGGCGGCGCGCCGACGGTCGCGGCAGCCGGCCGCGGTCTCATCGCCGACCGCATCCTGGCCGAGGCCCGCGCGGCCGGGGTCCCGGTTCGCGAGGACGCCGCCCTGGCCGAGGCGCTGGCCAAGCTCGACCTCGGGCACGAGGTGCCCGAGGCGCTGTGGAGCGCCGTGGCCGAGGCGCTCGTCTGGGCCTACCGCCTCGACGCCCGGGCGGCCCGGGGCGAGCTGGAGGCCGGCCCCGGCTGAGGCGCCGACCGGTCGTGGGCCGCCCGGCGGCGGGCCTTCCGCGGCCGCAGCGCGAGCGGGGCGGGAGGGGGTCCCCCTCGACGTGCCCGCCGGAGCATCAGGCCACCTCGCTGAACAGGACCGCGTCGTCGGCCAGGCGGGAGCGCAGCTCGCGCTTGAGCTGGGAGTGGATCTGGCAGACGCGGCTCTCGGTGACCCCGAGGACCTCGCCCACCTCGCGCAGCGTGAGGTTCTTGACGTAGAGCAGGATCGCCACCTCGCGGTCGCGCTGGGGCAGCGTCTCGAACGCCCGGCGGAACTTCTCCTTGGCCTCCGAGGCCGCCGCGCTCTCCTCCGGGTTCGTGTCGCGGTCGCCGCCTTCGAGCGTGTCGATCCGCTCGATCGTCGTGCGGTCGTCCGACAGGACCAGCGTGTTGAGCGACGTGAGGTCCGAGGCCTCGATTGCGTCCTCCTGGCGGCGCAGCTCGGCCACCTCGAGGCCCATGCAGTGCGCGAGCTCCTCGCGGGACGGGCTGCGGCCGTGCAGCGCGATGAACTCCTCGCGGCCCTTGGCGATCTCGCGCTCCCAGCGGCGCACCGACCGGGGCGCCCAGTCGGAGCGGCGCAGCTCGTCGAGCACGGCGCCGTGGATGCGGTTCCAGGCGAACTGCTCGAGCATCGCGCCCTTCTCCGGGTCGTAGCGGTCGATCGACTGGATGAGCGCCTCGAGGCCGCACGAGATGAAGTCGTCGACGTCGTAGCGGGCGGGGATGTCCCGGATCTTCTTGTAGACGATGTACTTGACCAGGGGGGCGAACGTCAGGACGAGGCGGTTGCGGACCTCGAGGCTGCCGGTCGCCTTGTACTCCCTCCAGAGGGCGAGGGCCTGGTCCTGGGTGATGCGCTGGCCAGTGCGGGGGACGGACATCGGGTGGGAATCCTTTCGGTTGGCCGGCGCGCCTCATGCCGGCTCGATCATCCGGCGCGCCATACGCCGGCCATTCCGTTGGACTGCGGTGCAGCGCCCCGCGCGCTGCAGGTCGGGTATCGGGAACGCCAGCGTTCGCCAAGATCACCGCTTTGCGGTAACGAGGGGTCGTACGTCCGTCGAGTCCGGCGTCCAGACTTCAGGTTTTCGCCTCCCGGCCGAACTCGGGGGACGCAGTTCCCGCTTCGCGTCCGCCCGTTCCTGATCAGAGGAAGCCGCCCGATGGCCCTCAGGCTTGCCGGCTCGTCCGGCCCCGATCCCCGACAGACCGTCCGCGACCTGCGCTCGCGGGCCGCTGCGCACCTGCGCGCGAGCGAGCTGCGCGAGTACCGGGCGCTGTGGGCCGAGGCCGCAACGATCGAGGACGAGCAGCGCCGGTATCACGCGCGCACGAGCCTGCTCGAGGAAGCGCTGGGCGCGACGTCGGCCGTGACGGCCCACAAGGTGCCGGGCGTGCTGGCCGCCGCTGCCGCCGAGGGGATCTCGGTCCTCGAGGAGACACCCGCCGAGCCCAAGCTCCTCAACGAAACCGGCGTGGCCCTCTACGAACTGTGGGCGCTGGACGGCGCCAAGGCGCTGTTCGAGGCGGCCCAGCGCCTGGACCCGGCGCTCCCCCACGTCGACGGCAACCTCGCCGAGATCCGCCGGCGCCGGCGCCTGGCCGGCGGCGCCCCGCAGCTCCCGGCCACGGTGGCGCTCGCGCTGCCCGAGCTCGTCCGCCGCGCGCAGCGCGTCGCCGCGCGCGCCCGCCCTGCCGAGGGCATGACCGTGACGCTGGCGATGATCGTCAAGGACGAGGAGGAGATGCTCCCGCGCTGCCTCGCGGCCGCCGCTCCCTGGGTCGACGAGATCGTGATCGTCGACACGGGCTCCACCGACCGGACGGTGGAGATCGCCGACGAATTCGGCGCGCGCGTCCTGCACCACGAGTGGGACGGCGACTTCGCCGCGGCCCGCAACGTCTCCTTCGACGCCGCGACCGGCGACTGGATCGTGTACCTCGACGCCGACGAGGTCCTGTCGCCCGACGCGGGCCCGCACCTGCGCGAGCTGCTCGGCCACACCTGGCACGAGGCCGTCTGGTTCGGCGAGACGAACTACACGGGCGACGAGGAGGACGGCACCGCGGCGACGCACAACACGCTGCGGCTGTTCCGCAACCGCCCGCACTATCGGTTCGACGGGCGCCTGCACGAGCAGATCTCCCCCACGCTGCCGGGCTTCGTGCCCGAGCGGCTCGCGCACTCGCTCGTGAGCATGGAGCACTACGGCTATCTCGGCGTCGTGCGCGAGGCCAAGGACAAGCAGGCCCGCAACCTCGAGATCGTCCGCCGCCAGATCGAGGAGGCCGACCGTCCGACGCCGTTCATGCGGTTCAACCTCGGGACCGAGCTCTCGGTCAGCGGCGACCACGCGGGCGCCCACGAGGCCTTCCGCGACGCCTGGGACGAGCTTGTCGCCGAAGGCACCCTCCTCGTCCACGGCTTCGCGCCCGCGCTGGCCAACCGCTACGTCCACTCGCTCGTGACGCTCGACCGCCTCGAGGAGGCGCAGGCCAAGGCGCAGGACGCCCTCGCCGTCTTCGAGGGCTACACCGACCTCGTCCACGTCCAGGGCCAGATCGCCGTGCGGCGCGGCGAGCTCGACCTCGCGATGGCGCTGTTCGAGCGCTGCCTGGAAATGGGCGACGCCCCGCACACCTACACCTCCGCCGTCGGCACGGGCACGTTCATGGCCATGACGTCCCTGGCCACACTGCACCGCCGGACCGGGGACCTCGCGGCCGCCGAGGCGCTGCTGACCCGCGCCCTGCGCGAGCACCCCCGCTATCTGGGCAGCGTCGACCCGCTCGCGAGCGTGATGCTCGCGCGCGGCGCCTCGGCGACGGACGTCGTCGACACGGTGCAGGCGCTCGCCGCCGACATGACGCCGAGCGTCCGGTTCATGCTGGGAACCGCGCTCTACGAGGCTGGCGAAGCCGAGGAGGCAACCGAGCAGTTCCGGGCCGTGGTGGAGCGCCAGCCGTCGAGCGGGCCCGCGCGCACCGCGCTGGCCGAGGCCCTGCTGTCCCAGAGCCGCTGGCCGGAGGCCGCCGCCGCCGCGGCGGCCGTCCCCGACACCGACCCGTGCGCCGCTGCCGCACGCCAGATCGAGGCCTTCGCGTGGCTGGCCGCCGGCGATCCCGCCGCCGCCGCGGCTCCGATCGCCCGGGCCAGCTCCGCCGGGATGCCGGCGCCCGACCGGCTCGCCCTCGAGGCCTGGCACGCCGCGGAGTCCGGGCGCGAGCCGGGCCTGGTTCCCGCGGAGTCGAGCGCGTTCATCGCGACCGCGCTGGAGGCGCTGCTCAAGGTTCAGGAGTTCGACCGCTTCGAGGTGCTCGCCGGTGTGCTGGACCGCGCGGATCTGCTCCCCCGCGTGCGCCGGGAACTCCTCGGCGGCCTCTACCTGCGGCTGGGCTACCTCGACTCGGCCGCCGACGAGTGGCTGTCGGCCTGCGAGGAGGACGGCAACGACTCCGCCGCGCTCATCGGACTGGCCCAGGTCGCGGTGGCCCGCGGGCTGCGCGAGGATGCGCGGGTCCTGGCCGTCGAGGCCCAGGCGCTGGACCCGGACAACGCCGGCGCCGCCCGGCTGGTGGCCGCGCTGGACGGCTGAACGCCGCCGCGCGCTGCAGCCCGGCGCTCAAGGTTGGCCGCCTGGCGCCGACAACCCGGACGAACACCCGGATCCAGCACCGGGGACGCGGCCCACGGAGGGGCCGCCCGGACATCCAGGAGGACCCAGCCGATGAGCTTCCAGCTGCCACCCGTATCCAGGCCCGACGGCCCGGTGGCGCCGCGACCCTCGCCACGCCCCGCCGCGGGCGGGGGCTTCCCCGCCGTCGAACGGACCGGCGCCGACGTCTTTGTGCCGTCGGATCCGCCCGTCGAGGTCCAGCGCGCCGTCGACGTCGCGGCCCGGGCCGCCGAGACCCTTCACCGCCAGGGCCGCCAGCTGCACTTCGAGCCCGGGGCCGATTCCGGTCGCGTGCGCGTCGAGGTGCGCGACATGGACGGCAACGTGCTGCGGCGCCTGCCGCTCGGCGACGTGTTCGACGTCGCGCAGACCGGGAGCGTCTAGGCCGTGGCGGGGATGAGCGTCAGCGGTCTGGCCTCGGGGCTGAACACCGACGCGATCATCTCCCAGCTCATGGACATCGAGCGCCAGCCGCGGACGCGGCTGGACCTCCGCTCGCGGCAGGCCTCCTCACGCCAGACCTCGCTCCAGGACATCCAGGGCAAGCTGCGCGCCCTGCAGACGGCGGTCGCCAACCTGAAGTCGACGACGCTGTTCTCGAACACGCAGACCGTCACGTCCTCGGACCCGACCCGCGTGGCGGCTTTGCGCACGACCGGCGCCCCGGCGGGCGGCTTCACGATCGACGTCACGCGGCTCGCGAGCGCCGCCTACGCGACCGGCACGTGGGCCGCGCCGGCCGCCGCGACGACGCTGACGGCCGACGGTCACGACACTGCCATCGCCGCCGGCGCTTCGGTCGACGACGCGGTCGTCGCGGTCAACTCCGACTCCGCGGCCACGGTCTGGGCGTCCAACGTCGCGGGCCAGCTCGTCCTCAGCCATCGCCAGACCGGGTCCGCCGCGCTCACCGTGTCCTCCTCCGCCCTGTCCGGCGTGACGACCGTCGCCGGCCAGCAGGCGTCCTTCTCGGTCAACGGCGGCGCCGCGCAGGTCAGCGACAGCAACGAGATCACGACCGCGATCCCCGGTGTCACCCTCACGCTGAAGAGCACGACGTCGAGCAGCGTGACCGTCAACGTCGGCGTGCCCGGGCCCGACCCGGACGCGATCACCGCGAAGATGAAGGCGTTCGTCGACAGCTACAACGCCGCCATCGACGCGATCAAGGCCAAGACCGAGGAGCAGAAGGTCGTCAAGCCGGCGACCGACGCCGACCGCATGAAGGGCCTGCTCCAGGGCGACTCGATGCTGACCTCCGCGCTCGGCCAGCTCCGGATCGCGATCGGCTCGCCCGTGGCCGGCCTGCCCGACACGATGAACGAGCTGGCCGACCTCGGGATCTCGACCGGCGCCGCCTCGGGCGCGTCCCGCTTCTCGGACGACTCGGTCACCGGCCATTTGACGTTCGACGAGACGAAGTTCCGTGCCGCGCTCGCGACCGACCCCACCGGCGTCAAGACGCTGCTCGGGGCCACGACAGCAGGCGGCGGCGTCGGCGCTGCGCTGGCCGGCGTGCTCGATCCGATCCTGACGACGGACGGCGTCATGGACGCGCGCCTCAAGAGCACGAAGACCCAGGTCACCGACCTCGGGAAGCAGATGGCGGCGATGGACGAGCGCCTGTCGCTCAAGGAGCAGACCTACCGGGCGATGTTCTCCCGGCTCGAGACGGCGCTCTCCCAGAGCCAGGCCCAGCAGCAGTGGCTCTCAGGCCAGATCGCCGCGCTGGGCTAGCACTTGGAGTCGGGGCCGGGGCCCCGGACGTACTGCAGCGGGCCGATCTGCTCGCTGGCCGGATCGCCGTTGCGCGGGTCGAGCCCGGGACGCCAGTAGAGGCCGGTGACCACGCCGGCCGTCCCGACGTTCCACGTGTAGAACGAGAAGTCGCTCGCGCTCGTGCCGTCCTTGCCGTTGAGCAGGAAGGCGACGGTGAAGGCAAAGGAGCCGTCGGCCTTCTGGTCGGCACCGAGACCCTGGATCTGGCCGTAGCTGACGATGTCCGAGAGCGAGGTCGGGGTCAGCCGCAGGTAGGCCGCGTTCACACCGTCGGGGCAGAAGAGGTAGCGCTCCTCGACCGAGCAGTTCGGCCAGCCCGCCGGGCAGTCGGTGAAGCGCGAATTGGCGATGTAGGGCGCGATGCTCTTGAGCGCCTCGGCGCCGGTGAGGTCGCGGCCGGGCGGCGTGAACAGCGGGCCGGAGCCCGGCAGGGGGTCCGGCTTGACCTTGCCGCCGTTCAGCTTCGGAACCGACGGCCGCAGCGTGACCGTGCCGGCCCGGGTCGCGACGAGCACGGTGATCTTCGTCCCGGCGAGCGCGACGATCGGCTTGGCCGCGGCACCCTTGACGCCGGCGCTGCGCCAGGTCCCGTACGACACCGCCGCGGCGGCCGCCGAGCCGCGCACCCGGGCCAGCGTGTAGCTCCGCTTCCGGCTCACCCGGACCTTGACGGACGTCGGCCGCGCCGCTGGCCCGAGCTTCCGCGGACTCGACAGCGACACGACCAGCCGGGTCAGCCCGGCCGTGGTCTGGACCGAGGCCTTCGCCGTGAGCTTGGCGCTGGCGACGCCCGGGCTCGCGAACGCGAGGGCACCGGCGGCGGCGGCGGCGAGGCCGGTGAGTCGGCGGGGCGGCACGCCGCGGATCATCGCGGTGCCGGGCGCCCGGCGCAACCCGAAGGCGGTCAGGCCTGCTCCGGCCGGCCGCGCAGCCGCAGGACCCGCCCGTTGGCCACGAGCACCCCGGCGAGGATCAGCCCGAGCCCGCCGATCTGAGCCAGGCCGACGGCCTCCCCGAGGAACAGCACGCCCAGCGCGATGCCGACGACCGGGATCACGTACGTGACCGTGGCCGCCCGGGCGGCGCCCCACTGGCGGTTGAGCTCGAAGTAGAGGAGATAGGCGATCCCGGTGCACCCGACCCCGAGCGCGACGATCGCGCCGGCGGCCGGGAGGTCGGGTCCCTCCCCGCCCGCCACCGCCACGGCAGCCCCCGGCAGGCAGGCGAGCGCGCCGAAGACGCCCACCCCGAGCGGCCCGGCCAGCGGCGGGATCCCGCGCGCGGCCAGCCGCCGGGCGTAGAGGCCTCCGGCGGCGTAGCTCACGGTCGTGACGAGGATCAGGGCCACCCCCGCCAGCCCGCTGGCCCCCGTGTCGCCGGCCACGAGCAGCGCCACGCCGGCAAAGCCGACCAGCAGCCCGGCGAGTCCCGCCGGCCCGACGCGCTCCTCGGCGGTGCCCGGCACCCCCGCGAACGCAATCGCCACCACCCACAGCGGCACGGTCGCCATGAGCATCGCGGCGATCCCGCTGCTCACGGTGCGCTCGCCGTAGGCGAGCAGCGTGAACGGGATGGCGCCGAGCAGCAGCCCCATGACCGCCATCGGGCCGATCCACGCCCGCAGCCGGGCCGGCGCGTGCCCGGCCCGGAGCTCCGGGCTCGCGAGCCACAGGCAGGCGCCGACGGTCGCGGCGCCGAGCCCGAGCCGCCCGCAGGCTACGACCCAGGGCGAGGCCCCGGCGTCGACGGCGACCGCGATCCACATGAACGCCGAGCCCCACACGAGGGCGAGGAGCAGGAAGAGCAGGCCGGTCCGGGCGCGCACGCGGGACACCGTAGCGTCCGGGCGCCGGCGCGCCCGGGCTCAGCCGGCGCGGCGGTCGGCGCCGCTCAGCGGGCGTCGCGGCGCCGGAAGCCCCAGACGGCGAGGGCGAGCAGCACCGCCGCCTCGGCGGCCAGGACGCCGAGCGCCCCCCAGTCCGCTCCCGTCACCACGGGCTTGTAGCCGAACGCCTGCCAGCCCGGCGACAGCGCCCGCTGGGAGGTCAGCGCTTCGGACAGCGGCGCGAGCGTCGTGAAGAGGAACGCCGCCGACGCGACCGCCGCGCCGACCCCGAGCGCCAGCGCCTTCTGGCCGGTGAGCGCGCCGATCGCCAGGGCGAGCAGGCCGAGCACGTAGGCGCCCAGGGCGAGGCTGCCCGTGGCGGCGGCCAGGTTCCCGGCGCTCACCGCGCCGAGGTCGAACAGCGGATCCAGGAGCCAGAAGGCCAGCCAGGTCACGACGGCAACCGCCGCGGTCTCGAGCCCGAGGGTCAGCGCCCGCTCGAGCACGATCCGGGTGCGGCTGATCGGCGCGGCGAGCACCAGCTCGAGGGTGCCCTCCTGCTCGTCGCCGGCAATCGCCCGGGCCCCGCGGCCGATGGTGAAGACGAAGAAGAGGATCGCCCCGAGGGAGGCGAAGAACTGGCCGTGCAGGTAGCCGGCAGGCGAGACCGGGTCGTTGCCGCCGGCAAACGCGCGCAGCGCCTCCGGCAGGCCCTCGATCGCCTTGCGGTAGGCGTCGGCGTTGCTCTTGATCGACGGGTAGAAGACGAGGTAGAGCAGGACGACGAGGACGAATCCGACGGCCCAGGCGATGAGGGACCGCCGCTCGACCCGCAGCCCGTGGCGGGTGAGCTCAGGCACGGGGCTCCTCCTCGGCGCCGGTCCGCGTCTCGCCCCAGCGGCGGCCGAGCCGGCTCGCCGCGCTCGCGGAGGGCTCGCCCTCCTCGGCCGCGCCGTAGTAGGCGAGGAAGATCTCCTCGAGGTCGGGCTCGACGGAGTCCAGGTCGACCACGTCGTGCTCGGCGGCGCGCTTGATGGCCGCGTCCATCGACCCGCGCACGACCAGGCGCGCCAGCGACCCGCGGACCTCGGCCTCGGCGACCCCGGGGACGCCGGCGAACAGGTCCTCCGGCACCGGCGCCGCGAACCGGATGGCCACGCGGTGGGGCGCGTCGCGCTTGAGCTCCCCGATGCGCTGGACGGCCAGCAGCCGCCCCTGGTGGACCATGGCGACCCGGTCGGCGACGTGCTCGAGCTCTGAGAGCACGTGCGAGCTGAGGAAGACCGTGAGCCCGTCTGCGCGGGTCTCGCGCATGAGCTCGTGGAAGGCCTGCTGGAGGATCGGGTCCAGCCCGCTCGTCGGCTCGTCCAGGACGACGAGCTCGGGCCGGTGCTGGAAGGCCTGCACGATCCCGACCTTCTGCTTGTTGCCCTTCGAGAGCTCCCGGGCCGGGCGGTCGAGCGGCAGGTCGAAGCGGTCGGCCAGCGCCCAGGCGGGGGCGAAGTCGCGCATGCCCTGGAGGCGGCCGAGGAACGTGAGCGTCTCGCGCGCGGTGAGCCGCTCGTCCAGCCGCAGCTCTCCCGGGAGGTAGCCGATCCGGCTGCGCAGCTGCACGCCAGCGGCGCGGGAGTCGAGGCCGAGCACCGTGGCCGTCCCCGCGGTCGGGCGCAGCAGGTCGAGCAGGATGCGGATCAGCGTGGTCTTGCCGGCGCCGTTGGGCCCGATGAACCCGAAGGCCTCTCCGGCATCGACCTCGAGGTCGAGCCGGTCCAGGGCGACGACCCCGCCCCGGTAGACCTTCGTGAGGCCCTCGGTTCGGATGACGGCGTCCACGTCCCGGCACGATAGCCGCGCGCCGCGGCGCGGACACCGTGGGAACTACGTCGCGCGAACCGCAGCGGCCGGGGGCCGCGCCGGCGTCCCGGACCGCACGGCCCGGTACGCGCCCGGGTCGAATCGGCGCAGGCGCCGGCGAAACGCCCACGTGCCGCCGGGCCAAATCGTCGAGTTGCGGCCGGTCTCGTCCAGGTACCACGAGGCGCAGCCGCCGGTGCTCCACACGGCGCCGGCCAGGCGCCGGTCCACTTCGGCGACGAACGCGGCCTGGGCCTTCGGGCTGACCTCGATGGTGTCGACCGCGCGGGCCTCCATCACGCGCAGGGCGTCGAGCAGGTAGGCGATCTGGGACTCGATCATGAAGACGATCGAGGTGTGGCCGAGGCCGGTGTTCGGGCCGGTCATGAGGAAGAGGTTGGGAAAGCCCGCGACGGTGGTGCCCAGGTAGGCCTTCGGGCTGCCGCCCCAGGCGTCGGCGAGCGAGGCGCCGCCGCGGCCGTGGATCGAGCCAGCGATGGCGATGTCGGTCACGTGGAAGCCGGTCCCGAAGATGATCGTGTCGGCGTCGCGCTCCTCGCCGCCGGCCGTGACGATCGAGCGCTCCCGAATCTCGGCGATCCCCTCGGTGACCACCTCGGCGTTGGGCGCGGTGATGGCGGGGTACCAGTCGTTGGCGGCGAGGATGCGCTTGCAGCCGATCCGGAACGCCGGCGTGAGCTTCGCGCGCAGCTCGGGGTCGCGGACCTGGTGCTCGAGGTGCGCCCGCGCGATCCGCTCGGCCGGACTGAACCAGTCCGGGTGCATGAAGCCCAGCGCGTAGGCCTCGCGGCCCCAGTAGATCGCCCCGCGCACGGCGAGCTCGGCGGCGGGCAGGGCGCGGTACAGCGCGTGCTCGGCCGGGCTGATCGGCCGCACCCGGCGGGGCATCACCCAGGGGGCGGTGCGCTGGTAGACGGTGAGCGTGGAGACCTGCGGCTGGATCTGCGGGACGAACTGGATCGCGGAGGCGCCGGTCCCGATCACGGCGACCCGCTCGCCGCTGAGGTCGTGCCCGTGGTCCCACTGGGCCGAGTGGAAGGCGGGGCCGGCGAAGGTGCCCAGGCCCGGGAGGTCCGGGATCGCGGGCTCGCTGAGGCCGCCCTGGGCGGCCACGAGGATCTGGGCGGTGAGGTCGCCGGCGGCGGTGCGCACGCGCCAGCGGCGGGTGTCGTCGTCCCAGGAGGCGTCCTGCACGGCGGCGCCGAAGCGGATGTGCGGGGTGACGCCGAAGCGGTCGGCGCAGTCGCGCAGGTACTCCCAGATCTCCGCCTGGGGCGAGAACGTGTGGCTCCAGTCCGGCTTGGGCGCGAACGAGTAGGAGTAGAGGACCGACGGCACGTCGCAGGCGCAGCCCGGGTAGGCGTTGTCCCGCCAGGCGCCGCCGAGGTCGCCGGCCCGCTCGAGCAGCACGAAGTCCTCGATCCCGGCCTCGAGCAGCTTGATCCCGAGGCCGATGCCCGCGAATCCCGCGCCGACGACGGCGATGCGGACCTCGGGCGGCGGCGCGTCGGCGGGCGGCGCGGCTCCGTTCGCGGTGGTCTGCGCCGTGGTCATGGACCGACCTTACTGAATCCGATTCAGCAGGCTCTGTGCGATGGGCCACGCTGGCGCCGGAGGGGACCGCCGGGCGCCCGGCGCCGCCTAACAGCCCCTACCACTCGAGCTGCTCGCCGTCCCGGAAGAACCCGCCGGTCGGCCCGCCGTCGGGCAGGTCGGCCGCCCAGATGATGCTCATGGCGCCGTCCGGCACCGGCCGGCCGCCAGAGCCGCCCATGTCGGTGGCTGTCCACCCCGGGCAGGCGGCGTTCACGAGGATTTCCTCCTCGCGCAGCTCGGCGGCGAGCTTGCGCGTGAACGCGTTCAGCGCCGCCTTCGAGACTCCGTAGGCCGGCGTCTCCCCGCCCATGCTCGCCAGGGAGCCGGACTCGCTCGAGACGTTGACGATCCGCGGATGGGCGCTGCCGCGCAGCAGCGGGAGGACCGCCTGGGTCACCCGCCAGGCGCCGAGCACGTTGACCTCGAACGCCTCGCGCACGACGTCGAGGTCGGCGCCGGCCGTGGTCTGGGAGGTGTCGTAGAGCGCCGCGGCGTTGTTGATGAGGACGTCGACGTGCGTCCGGGTCATCGCGAGGTGCTCGCCGAACTCGGCGACGCTCCCCTCGTCGGTGATGTCCAGCTGCGCCGCGGTCGCGGGCTCGCCGAGCCGCTCGGCCACGTCGTGCGCCGCTTCGAGGTCGCGGGCCGTGATGACCACGGCGTCCCCCCGCTCCGTGAGCTGCCGGGCCATCTCGAGCCCGAGCCCGCGAGCGGCCCCCGTGATGACGACGACGCGCGACACGGGGCAACCGTAGCGGGCGGGCGGGGTGGGCGGACGGCGCGGGCGGGGTGGGCGGACGGCGCGGGCGGGTGGCGCGGGGCAGCGCGGGCGACGGGGGCGCGGGGCAGCGCGGGCGACGAGCGGCGGAGTCGGAGAAGCGCAGGGGTCCGGTCAGACGCCGGGGCGGGCGCCCGACCCCGCCCGACCTTGCGCAGATAAGCCACCGGATCGGTGGTCCAGGCGCGCAAGAAGCGGCGCGCCGCGCCGCCGCCCCAACCTCGCGCACATCAGCCACCGAATCGGTGGTCCAGGCGCGCAAGAAGCGGCGCGCCGCGACCCCGCCCCAACCTTGCGCAGATAAGCCACCGGATCGGTGGTCCAGGCGCGCACGAAGCGGCGCGCCGCGCCGCCGCCCCGACCTCGCGCACATCAGCCACCGAATCGGTGGTCCAGGCGCGCAGGATCGGCTTCATGACCCGCCGCTTCATGACCCGCCGCTTCATGACCCGCCGCTTCATGACCCGCCGCTTCATGACCCGCCGCTTCATGACCCGCCGCGCACGACCCGTCCCAGCGCCCCCGGACCCCGGTCCGGCCCTCGCCCCGGCCCTCGCCCCGGCGCCGCCTTACCCGACCGCCATGCCCGGCGCGACCCGCATCTCCACGAGGTCCGGGCCCGACGACGCCAGGGCGGTCGCGAGCGCGCCGCGCAGCTCGTCGAGGTCCCCGGGCCGGGCGGCCGGGACGCCGTAGGCCTCCGCGAGCGCCGCGCAGTCCAGCGCCGGCAGGTCGAGCCCGGGGGCGCCGGTGACCTGCTCCATCGCCGCGAACCACTTGAGGATCGCGTACTCCTCGTTGCGAAGGACCAGGAAGGTGACCGGCACCTGCTGCGCCGCCGCGGTCCACAGCCCGGTGATCGCGTACTGCGCCGACCCCTCGCCCAGGATGCAGAGCACCGGCCGGTCCGGCTGCGCGAGTTGGACCCCGATCGCCCCGGCCAGGCCGAAGCCGAGCCCGCCGCCGGCGCCGAAGTAGTACGACCCGGGCCGGGAGAGCCGCAGCCGGTTGCGCACGGCCAGCGTGCTCGACGGCGCCTCGAGGACCACGATCGCGTCCTGCGGCAGCACCTCGGCCAGCACGTCGACGACCGCCGCCGCCGCCGGCGGATCGGACGCGGGCACCGGGTCGGGCGCCAGGCGCACGGGCGGCAGCGGGCGCTGGGACTCCGGCGACTGGGCGGCCAGCGCGACGACCGTGAGGGCAACGTCGGCCACGATCGCGTCGCCCATGGGCGCCCGCGCCGCCTCGTCGGGATCGGACGTGATCGCCACGAGCGCGGCACCGTCGGGGAGCAGCGGGCCGGGCAGGTTCGGGTAGTAGGGGAAGACCGACGAGCCGATCACGAGGATCAGGTCGTGGCCGGCCAGCGCCTCCGCGGCGGGGCTGATCGCCGGCGGCAGGATGCCCTGGAAGAGGTCGTGGCTCTCCGGGAATCCGAGCCGCCCGCCCCCCGGCGCCGGCGACGCCCACACGGGCAGGTGCTGGCGCTCGGCCAGGGCGACGACGGCGTCCCAGGCGCCGCTGGCGTCGATGTCCGGGCCGGCGATGAGCACCGGCGCGGCGGCAGCATCGAGCCGGGCCGCCAGCGCGGCGACCTCTTCACGGGCCGGCGCGGCGCGGCCGGTGACGGTGCGAGCGACGTGGTGCGCGACATCGGCCTCGTCGGCCTCGGCGTCCCAGTCGTCCATCGGGATCGAGAGGAAGACCGGGCCCCGCGGCGGCAGCGCCGCCAGGTGCAGGGCCCGCGCGATCGCGAGCGGCACGTCCTGCGCGCGCGGCGGTTCGAAGCTCCACTTCACGAGCGACTCGGGAACGCGCGTCGCGTCCCGGTTCGTCAGGTTTGCCTGCAGGGTCATGAGCGAGCGCGCCTGCTGGCCGGCGGTGATCAGGACCGGGGAGTGGTTGGCCTGGGCGTTGAAGATCGCCCCCATCCCGTTGCCCACGCCCGGCGCGGTGTGGAGGTTCACGTGGGCCGGGCAGCCGCTCGCCTGCGCAAAGCCGTCGGCCATCCCGACGGCTACGCCCTCGTGGAGGGCGAGGACGTAGCGGAAGTCCGCGGGGAAGCTCGCGAGCATCGGCAGCTCCGTCGAGCCGGGGTTGCCGAAGATCGTCGTCATCCCCCGCGCACGGAAGAGGTCGAACGCCGCGTCGCGAACGCTCGTCATGTCGGGAGCCGGCTCACGTCGGCGCGGACGCTCTCATGCGCGCCCGAGGCGTGCAACTTGCCATTACAGTCGCCGCATGGAGATCGTCCGGGAGCAGGTCACCGTGGACGGCGTCCGGCTCGCCTTCCGGGCGGCGGGCGCCGGGCCGCCGCTCGTGCTGCTGCACGGGTGGTCCCAGTCGGCTGTGCAGTTCGAGCCGCTCATGGTGCGGCTCGCCGCCGGCCGCCGCGTCATCGCCCTGGACCACCGCGGCCACGGCATGTCCGCGGACCCGGGGCGGGGGTACCGCCTCGGCCGGCTCGCCGCCGACGTCCGGGGGGCGCTCGACGCGCTCGGGCTCGACGGCGTCGCGCTCCTCGGGCACTCGATGAGCGTGGCGGTGATCGGCGCCTACCTCGACGCGTACGGCACCGAGCGCATCGAGCGGCTGATCCTCAACGACCAGCGGCCGCGCATCGTCCGCCCGCCCGACTGGAGCGACGACGACGCCCTGCGCTTCGGCGCCAGCGTCACGCCCGAGGCGGCGGCGGAGTTCGCCGTGCGGCTCGCCGGTCGCGAGGGCGAGGTCGCGTTCGCCGCGGCGATGCGCCCGATGGTGAGTCCCGACCTCCCGCCCGAGCGCTTCACCCGGCTGATGGCGACCACGGCGATGGCCCGGCCCGCCCGGGCCGACCTCTACTGGTCGATGGCGACCGCGGACCTCCGCGACGTCTGGCCGGCCGTCGACGTCCCGACGCTGGTCACAGCCGGCGAGGCGAGCATGATCCCGGTCGAGTCCCAGCAGTGGCTCGCGTCGGAGATTCCGGGGGCCCAGTTCCACGTGACTCGGGCCGCGCACGGCGGCTCGCACTTCGCGTTCTGGGAGGACCCGGACCGGTATGCCGCCGTCCTCGCCGAATTCCTGGACCGCTGAGCGGGCCCGGGGCCGGCAGCCCTGGCGACCTCGCGGCCCGTCATGATCGCCCGCATGGGCCGTGTCCACCTCATCGGCGCCGACCACGCCGTGCTGGGCGACCTCGCCGCGGCGTCCGCCGCGCCCGGAATCGACGTCGCGATCAGCCGCGGCGCCCGGCCGAAGGAGTATTCGGTCGGCGAACCCAACGAGGACGTCGTCGCCGCCGTCACCGGCCCGGAGGCCGCGCTCCTGGCGGTCGCCGACGCCTTCACCGGCCCGGAGTCCAGCCGGGCGGCGATCGAGGCGGTGCTCGCGGCAGCCGGGGACCCGCCGCCGGCGGCGCTCGACGCCAGCGGGGCGCTCGACCTCCTCGAGGCGGCGAACGAGGCCGCGCTGGCAGCGACCGCCGCGGACCGCGAGGCGTTCGGCTGGCGCGGCGCCAGCCGCACCACGCTCGTCGTGGCCCACCTCGCCGGCCGCCGGCTGACCTGGGCCGCGATGAAGGATTCGGCGCTGTTCGTGGCCCGGCCGGGCCGCACTCGGCGCCTCGACACGCCGACGTCGAAGTCGATCAGCTTCCCGATGACCCGCGCCGACCTCGAGGCCGCGGCCTCAGCGGGCGCCGAGGATCTCGAGCCGGGGGACGCCGTCGTGCTGGTGACCGACGGGTTCACCGACGTGGCGGGCCGTCACGAGCTGTCGGACCTCGCCGCGGCCGGGCGCCTCACTGCGGAGGCGGTCGTCGCGCTCGCGCTCGCGCGCGACACGAGCGACAACGTGGCCGCCGCGGTCGCGCACGTCACCTAGGCCGAGGCGGCTCCTCCTCGCCGTCCTCCTCCTCGAGCCCGCGGAAGTAGACGGCCTCGATCTGCTCCGGGCTCGGGCCGGCGAGGCGGGTGAGCAGCTCCTCGTAGATCGCCACCTGGTTGCGCAGCTCGGCGAGGTGGTCGAGGATCGCGAGCGCGAGGTCGGTCCGCTGGTCGGCCGTCAGCGCCTCCGGATCGATCTCCTCCTCGTCCTCCAGCAGCTTGTAGGCGCGTTGCAGCCGCGCGTCGATGTCCATGGCCCGAATGTCCCACCCTCCCGGGGGTCCGTCAACCCCGGCGGACCGGCGCCCCGGACACCGGTGATCTAGGCTCGGCCCATGGACACGCTCCTCCCCGGCCTGCACTGGTGGACGACGTTCCACGAGGGCATCGGCTTCCCCGTCCAGTCCGCCTACGCCGAGTTCGCCCGCGTGCTCATCGATCCGCGCGTGCCCGACGAGGGGTTCACGGCGTTCGCCGGCCTCGCGGCGCCCGAGCGGATCGTGCTCACGAATCGCCACCACTACCGGCACAGCGACCGCTTCGCCGAGCACTTCGGCGGCCTCGAGGTCGTCTGCCACGCGGCCGGGCTGCACGAGTTCGAGGGCACGGACCGCACGGTGGCCGCCTTCGCCTGGGGCGACGAGCTCGCACCCGGCGTGATCGCCCGCGAGGTCGGCGTCCTGTGCCCGGAGGAGACGGCGCTGGAGCTGCGCACCGGGCCGGGCGCCCTGGCCTTTGCCGACGCGATCGCCCGCTGGGAGCCGCACGGCCCGCTCGCGTTCGTGCCCGACGGCCTGCTCGGCGACGACCCTCCGGCGATCAAGGCCGGGCTGCGCGCGGCGTTCCGGCGGCTTGCCGACGAGGTCGAGTTCGACGCGCTGCTGCTGGGCCACGGGGAGCCGGTCGCGAGCGGCGGGCGCGCCGAGCTGCTCGCCTTCGCGGCCGGCTGACCGGCGGAAGGGAATCGGTGAGCTAGGTTCCCGGCGAGCAGGGAGCCGATGCCGAGCTACGACACGAACTACGGCGCCAAGCGCGCGCGCGAGGCCCGTCAGCGGCTGGGCCTCGATCCGGTCGCGCCGCTGCGCTGCATCCTCACGACCGTCGAGGAGGCCGCGGGCGTGCCTGTGGTCGTCGCCGACCTGGGCGAGGGAATCGGCGGCAGCTGCTGGCACCGCGGCGAGCGGCTGCTCATCTGGGTCAACGGGACTCATGCCCCGGTGCGCCAGCGGTTCACCCTCGCGCACGAGCTCGGCCACTGCTTCTGCAACCACGACGACCGGGCGCTCGCCGTCGACACCTTCGAGACGCTCTCAGGGGTGGCCACCGAGAGCCGGGAGGTCCAGGCCAACGCCTTTGCCGCGGAGTTCCTCGCGCCCGCAGACGCCGTCCGGCCGCTGGCCGGCGGCGATCCGGGGCTCGACGAGGTCGTCGAGATCGGCGCGCACTTCGGGATCTCGAGCCTCGCGGCCCTGTTCCGGCTCGGGACACTGCGGATCGTGGCCGGCGAGCGCACCGAGGCGCTCCGGGCGCTCGTCGACAGCGACGCGCACGCGGAGGCCTGGGAGCGGCTCGGCCTGGCGCCTCGGGAGGACGGCCTGGCCAGCGTCTTCCGCGAGGGGCCGCTCCCGCGGATCCCCGCCGCCCTGGCCGACACGGCGCTCGGCGCGCTGGCGCGGGGCGACGCCTCAGTGGAGGCCACGGCCGGGGCTGCCGGCGTCGACCCCGCGCGCATCGCCGCGGCCGCCCAGCTCGTCGGGCGGTGACCGCCGGCGGTCAGCCGTCCGGGCCGCCGAGGAACAGCCGATCGACCTCGTCCATGGGCGCCGGGGCCGGCGCCATCGCCGCCTCCGAAAGCGCGTCGATGTCGTCGGCGATCCACTGGGCACGGTCCTGCTCGGCCCGGAAGAGCTGGCCGCCGGCTGCCGAGGCGGCGGCGGGCGGCGGAGGCGCGAACGGCCCGGGCGCGAGGAGGCCGCGGTCGGTGCCGAAGATCGCCGCGAGCGCATCGAGCAGCCGATTCGACAGGCGGCGCACGTCGAGCTGATCGCGCTCGAGCTCCTCGAGGTAGGCGGTCGTGCGCGCCTCCTGGCCGGCGAGGCCGAAGGCCTCCACCACCTGCTCGGCGACCTCGTCCACGGCGAGGCCGGCCCGCTCGCGCAGGCGCCGCATTCGGGCGGAGAGGGGCGTGCGCGACTCCGCAGCCGCCGCGAACGCGGCCTGGAGGGCCGGCTCCCGGTCGATGTCGGCCCGGGCCTGCGCCCCGTACTGCGGCGTCGGCGCGACCTGCAGCCACGTGCTGAGGAGATCGGCGAGCTGCTCGCGATCGGCGTCGGGCACCCGGTCGAGGATCTCGTCCACGTCGGGGCGCTGCCCGGCGTTCCACGCGTTGATGAACTCGCCGAGGGCTTGGTCGATGGAGGTCATGGCTCGTAGGTCTGGGAGAGCTCGCGCAAGCGGGCCAGGGCACGCTTGGAGGAAACGTGCACGTTGTTCTCGGTGATGTCGAGCGCTTGCATGATCTCTTTCGTCGTCTTTCCCTGCCGCTGGAGCTCGAACACCTGGCGCGGCCGCGGGGGCAGCTGCGGGACGGCCCAGTCCAGGAAGGCCTGCCGGGCGGCGACGTCCTCCTGGTCGCGCTCGCCGTCCTCGGCGTCCGTCAGGGCCCGCTTCGCGGCGCGGTACTCCGCGTCGTCGTAGCGGCCCCGGTCGTCGTCGCCGCTGCGCGGCTCCTCCAGGTGGCGCTCGTGCTTCGAGATGCGGGCGGCCGCGCGCTGGACGTCGATGCAGGCGAACCTGACCAGGCGCCGCAGCGCGTTGATCCACTCGCCCATCGACGTGCCGTGGAAGGTGGCGATCATGTTCACGGTGAGACGCAGGCAGGCGGCCTGGACCGCGTCCTGGCGCTCGTCGGCGGACAGGTGGCCGCGGGCCTCGAGGGACACCATGCCGGCGACGCGGTCGTAGTTCGTCGCCACGAGCTCGTGCCACCAGTGGCGCATCGCGGCGTCGTCGCCGGCGTCGCGCGCGGCGACGAAGCGGCGCAGCAGCTCATCGTCGTGTCGTCCCACATGGGAAGAGTCGGGGGCAGCGCTCACAATGTGACAGTCTCACACCCGGCGATCGTCGCGGCCCCGGTTTCGGCTCTTGCGCGACTGGTCCATTCGCGCGTACTTCGCCGACCACTCGCGCTCCCCGGCGCTCGCCCGGCCGCCGAGTTCCTTGACGATGCGCAGCTCGGACTCCAGCTCGGGCGACGGCGCCTCGCGCAGCCGGCCCTCGAGCCGGGCGCGGGCCTCGGCGTACCGGCGATCGGCGTCGTCCCAGGCGCCGGCGCGCAGCAGCTCGGCCGCGCGGCGCTTGTCGTCCTGCACTTGGAGAAACACGAGCTCGCTCGTGACCTCCGGATCCCGGATCCGCCCGGCCGCCTGGTCGCCCGGCACGACGTTGACGTTGACGGGCATCGCGAGGGTGTGCTCCACGAGCTCGGGGAGGGAGACCCACCGCAGCTCGAGTTCGGCGACCTCGGCCAAACCAAGGCCCGCCATCGCCGGCACGCTGAACGTCAGCGTGATGCGCCGCGTCTCGTCGGACCACAGGTCGCCGATCTCCGCGACGATCGCCGCGCCGACGCCCTGGGCGGGGAGGTCGTTCCAGATGCGAACGGAGTCGACCGGGCCGTGCGGCCGGACGGTCAGGCTGGCGGCCTGGACCGTCGTGGCCAGCAGCCCGCTGACCTCCCCGGCGACCGCGGCGGCGGCCGCGTCCCCGTGCTCCGCGAAGACGTGGCTGCCCTGGCCGCCCCGGGCAAGCGCGGCCATAAGCGCCTCGTCGTACCCGAGGCCGATCCCGACGGTCGAGGTCGTGACCCGGTGCTGGCGGGCCGCGGCGGCGACCTCGGCGAGCCGGTCCGGGTCGGTCTCGCCCTGGTTCGCCTTGCCGTCGGAGAGGAGCAGCAGCGTCGCGCCGGTCTCGGTCGCGACCCGGCGCGCCTCCTGGACGCCGCGCAGCAGGCCGCCCGACAGGTTCGTGCTGCCCCCGGCGCCCAGGCCGGCGATCGCGGCGCGAACGGCGTCCTTGCCAGCGACGGGCTGGGCCGGCACGACGACCTGCACGTCGTCAGCGAACGCCACGAGGCCGAACTGGTCGGCCGGGTCGAGGCGATCGACGAGCCGGACGAGCGCCTGCTTGGCCGCCTGGAGGCGGCCGCCGTGCATGGAGCCGCTGCGGTCCAGGACGATCTGGACGGCCGCCGGCAGGCGCGGCTCCGCCGCCGGCAGGCCGGGGGCGGCCAGCTCGAGCATGACGGTGACCTGGTCTTCCTGCTCGACGGCGACGACATCGACGTCGAGGTGCGTGGTGAGCTTCATCGGGCGCCTCCTGGGCGGGGTTCGCCTGGAGGGTCGCGGCGGCCGCGGGCCCTCTGACATCCGGCCCCCGGGCCGGGCCCGCGTATCGTGGGCGGCACCGCCCCCATGGCCGCCGACGACCCCTTCCAGCAGTTCAAGGACCGGTACGAGTCCGAGCTGAGCAAGCTCGGGACGTTCAACCTCGCCGTGGTCGGCGCCACCGGGGCGGGCAAGAGCACGCTGATCAACTCGATCTTCCGCGCCAACGTCGCTGCGGTCGGCAACGGCCGTCCGGTCACGCCCCACGTCACCAAGCTCGAGCGCTCCGGGGTGCCGCTGGCGATCTACGACACCAAGGGTGTCGAGCTCGGCGACGCCGCCGACGCCGTCATCGCCGAGTTCCGCGAGATCATCGCCGAGCGCCGCCGCCTCGGAGTGCAGGAGCAGATCCACGCGGTCTGGTACTGCATCCGGTCCCACGACAAGCGGATCGAGGACTTCCAGATCGCGCTCATCCGGGCGTTCGTCGACGAGCAGCTTCCCGTCATGGTCGTGCTGACGCAGTGCCTGGGACCCGAGGACGCCGAGGCGCTCGAATTCGCCGCCGTGATCGCGCAGCAGGGGCTGCCGACCTCGCCTGGACCGGCGCCGTTCCTCACGCTGGCCCAGCCGCGCAAGATCACGGCCGAGCTGACCCTGCCGAGCTTCGGCCTGCAGGAGCTGCTCGATGCGACCTTCGACGTCGTGCCCGCGGCGGCCCGCGACGCGCTGATCAACACGCAGCGCATCGACCTGGAGCGAAAAACGAAGCGGGCCCGGGGGGAGCTAGCGGGCTTCGCTGCGACGGCGGCGGGCATCGGAGCCACACCGATCCCCTTCGCCGACGCCGCCCTGCTCGTCCCCGTCCAGCTCGGAATGCTTGCGCGCATCTGCGTGGTGTTCGGGGTCGAGATCAAGAAGGAGACGATGCTCGGCCTCGTCACGGCGGCGGCCGGGACCGGCGGGGCGACCGCGGCGGGCCGCTACGTCGCCACCTCGCTGCTGAAGTTCGTCCCCGGCGGCAACGTGGTCGGCGGCGCGATCCGGGCCGGGACGGCCGCCGCGCTCACGACCGCGCTCGGCGAGGCCTACGTCCAGGCGTGCCGCGAGATCGTCCGGCGCGAATACGCCGGCGAGCGCCCGCTGGCGCAGGACGAGATCAAGGTGCTCGTGCTGGACCGGTTTCGGGAGTGGTCGAAGCGGATCAGGTAGCCGGAGGCTCGGCGCCGGCCGGGCGGTCCGGCACCGCCCGGTACAGGGCGTGGAGCACCTCGGTGGACACCGCCGGGCTCAGCGCGTGAGTGATCTCGGCGACCGCACCGATGCGCGGGCCGACCTGCTCGGCCTGGGTGCGGAGCGCCTCGGTGATCAGCCCGGCGGCCCGGTCCGGCGAAAGGGCCGGGATCGCGTCGTAGGCGTGGGTCGCCTGCACCATTGGGGTCCGCACGAGCGGCATGCGCACGGCGGTGAAGCGCACGCCGTCGCCCAAGCACTCGGCGGCGGCGACGCGCGCGAACGCCTCGAGCGCGGCCTTCGAGGCGAGATAGGCCGAGAAGCGCGGCGTGCTCGTCTGGACGCCGAGCGTCGAGACGTTGACGACGTGGCCGCGGCGGCGTGCGCGCATCCCCGGCACGAGCGCGAGGGTCAGCCGCACCGGCGCGAAGTAGTTGAGCTGCATCGTGCGCTGGTAGTCGTGGAAGCGGTCGTAGCTCTCGGCGAGCGAGCGGCGGATCGACCGGGCGGCGTTGTTGACGAGGACGTCGACCTCGAAGCCATCGGCGGCGATCCGGGCGGCGAGGGCGTCGACCGCGTCGAGGTCGGAGAGGTCCGCCGGGTAGGGCCGCGCCGTCCCGCCCGCCTGCCCGATCTCGTCGGCGGCCGCCTCGAGGTCGTCCTGGCTGCGCGCGACGAGCAGCACCGTGGCGCCGGCCGCCCCGATCTGCCGCGCGGCCGAGCGCCCGATGCCGTAGGACGCGCCGGTGACCACGACGGTGCGGCCCCCGACCGCCGCCTCCAGCGAGCGCTTTGGCAGCAGCGGCGCCGCGGTCGCCTGCGCGACGCGCCCGACCGACTGGGCCAGCTCCGCGGGGGACGCCGTCGGGCGCACCGCCGAGGCGGCAGCCGCGGCGCGGCGCGCGGTTCCCCAGAGCGGAAGGTCCATGGCCCGACTCTACGGGGCCGCTCCGGGCGCCGTCAGGCGGTCGCCCGCCTCGAGCGCCCGCTGTGCAGGTCGGCGCCCGCGGTGCCGACTACCCTGCCATGACGCTCCGCCCCGCTGCCGTGCGCGCCTTGCTGCTCGCTGCCGCGGCCCTGGCCGCCTTCGCTCCCGCACCGGCCCTCGCCGTGGCGCGGACCACGCCGACCTCCCTCTTCGCGCTCGACGGCAGGTCAGGGACGCTCCTCCCGGTCGCGGGCCAGGCGGGAGCGTTCGACCTCACCCTCCGGGGCGTGCACGCCCGCGCGCTCTACTTCCAGGACCGCCCGGGCCGGCTCGCCGGCGCCATCGGCGTGCCGCGGCTCCTGCAGCGGCTGTTCGTGTCCGGCCAGGCGCCGCCGAACGCCGCGATCAACGCGCAGGTCCCCGGTCGCGGGCAGCTGCTCATGGGCGTCCGGCTCGGCGCCCCCCGCTTCGACCCCCGCGCGCGCACGCTGCGCTTCCGGGTCCACAGCCTCGTCCAGTCGCCCCGCACGAGGATCCGCGGGCGCACCGACGTCGTGCTCCCGCGGCGCTTCGGCCGCGTCGCGCTCTTCATCGACAACTGCTGCCCGGGCGGGCTGGGCGGGCCGTCCTCGCCAGTGGCGGTCCTCAACACGTCGGCCCTCGCGCTCACCGTGTCGGTCAACAACGGCGCGCAGTTCACCATCGCGGGCACCGGGCCGTTTGTGAACTGGGTGCCGCAAGCCCCCGCGACGGGCGGGCCGACGTTCAGCCCGGGCCCGCCGGCGCCGGGCGTGCTCGCCCCCGGGGACAACGTCGTGGCCGTGCAGCCGGCCGGGTTCGCCCAGCCGACGTTCGCCCGCGTCGCGATTCCGGCCTCGGTCCCGGTGACGACCCTGGCGCTCTACCTCTTCGTCGGCCCCGCGGGCCAGGTCTCGTGGACGCTGCTGAACTCCGGCGCCGCCATCGGCGCCTCCGCGTCCTGATCAGGCCGGGCTCGCGCGCAGCCCCGCGGCGGCCCCGCGCGCGACGATGTCGGCCGCGAGCTTGCGCGTCGCCTCGTCGAGCATCGCCCCGCCGTGCGCGACCGCGCCGCGGCCGGCGCGCTCCGCTTCGGCCAGCGCCGCGAGCTCGGCCGTCGCCCGGTCGAACTCCGCCTGGGACGGCGTGAACACGGCGTTGATCGGGTCCACCTGGGACGGGTGGATCGCCCACTTGCCGTCGTAGCCGAGCGCGCGCACCTGCGCCGCCGACTCCCGCATCCCGTCGGCGTCCTCGATCTGCAGCCAGGGGCCGTCGATCGCCTGCAGGCCGGCGTCGCGGGCGGCAACCAGCAGCGTCTCGCGCGCCCAGTGCCAGCGGTCGCCAGGGTACGGCGCCTGCGCGGCCCGCCCGAGCGAGGCGCTGAGATCCGCGTACCCGAGAATCAGGGCGTCCAGCCGGGGACTGGCGTGGGCGATCTCGTGGATGCGGCGCAGGCCGGCTGCCGTCTCGATGAGCGCCTGGAGCCGCACCGGCTCGGCTCGGCCGGCGCCGGCCTCGGCCATGTCGAGCAGCCGCGCGACGAACGCGACATCGAACGCCGACTCGGCCTTGGGGATCACGAGGCAGGTGAGCGCCTCGCCGGCGTCCCGGACCAGGTCGACGACGTCGCACAGGCAGTGCGGCGTGTCGACGCCGTTGATCCGGACGGCGGCCCCGTCCGGCCCCCAGCCGCCGTCGGCCAGGGCCGCCGCCGTGGCGACACGGGCCTCATCCTTCTGTCCGGCGGCCACCGCGTCCTCGAGGTCGAGGATCGCTTCGTCGGCGCCGAGACCGCGCGCCTTGGCGAGCATCTTGGCCGAGGAGCCGGGAACCGACAGGCATGAGCGCCGGGATCGCATGGTGAAGGGGACGGCCCGCCGGACTGGCGGCGCGGGCGCCGGACCGGCAAGATAGCCCAGTCGCGGGGGACGGAACCGACGAGGGAGCGGGAGTGAAGAGGACGCGCCATGCCATCTGACGGGCCCCGGGTCGCCGTCGGCGGACCCTGGTTCGAGGACTTCGAGGTCGGCCGCGTCTACGACGACGCGCCGGCGCTCACCCTCACGTCGGGGCACGCCGCCGCCCACCAGGCGCTCGTGGGCGACCGGCTGCGGCTGCCGCTCGACGCCGGGCTCTGCTCCGAGGTCACCGGGTCGGACCGGCTGCTCGCGCACCCGAACCTCGTGTGCGACGTGGCGATCGGCCAGTCCACCGGCCCGACGCAGCGGGTCCGCGGGAACCTCTTCTACCGCGGGCTCGTGCTCCAGCGGCCGGTCTTCATCGGCGACACGCTGCGCACGCAGACCGAGGTGGTGGGCCTCAAGCAGAACCGCCAGCGCGCGGGCGCGCCGGCGACCGGGCTCGTGGCCCTGCGGATCCGCACGGTCAACCAGGACGGCGCGCCGGTGCTCGACTTCTGGCGCTGCCCGATGATCCCGCTCCGCGACCGCGACGCGCAGACCGGCCACGCCGACCGGTTCGAGGGCATCCCCGACGAGCTGGATCCGGATCGCGTCCGCGCCGCCGTGCCGCCCGCGTGGCGCCTGGACCGCTACGCCGCGCGCGTCCCGGAGGCCGCCACGCCGGCGCCCGGCACCGTCCTGGCGATCGAAGGCCGCGACACGGTGACCGGGGAGACCGAGCTCGCGCGGCTGACCCTCAACATCGCCGCGGCCCACGTGGACGCCGGCAGCAGCGCCCACGGCCGCCGCCTGGCCTACGGCGGCCACACGATCGCGATCGCCGCCGCCCACGCGGCGCGCGCCCTGCCGGGCCTCGTGACGATCGTGGCCTGGCACGGCTGCGACCACACCGGGCCGGTCTTCGGCGGCGACATCCTCGCCACCGAGCTGACCGTCGGCGCCGCCCGCCCCGCGGGCCCCCCCGGGGCGGAACTCGTGGACCTGCGCGCGCACGTGCGCGCCGACCGGGGCGGCGGCGCCGAGCCGGACGACGTCCTGGACTGGCGATTCATCGGCCTCGTGGCCCGGCCGGAGGAGTGAGAGCGTGAACCAGATCCTGAAGGGCATGCGCGTGATCGAGGGCTCGGCGTTCGTCGCCGCGCCGCTCGGCGGGATGACCCTGGCCCAGATGGGCGCCGACGTCATCCGCTTCGATCCGATCGGCGGCGGGCTGGACCGCAACCGCTGGCCGGTGACTGCCGACGGCCGCAGCCTCTTCTGGGCCGGGCTCAACAAGGGCAAGCGCTCGATCCAGCTCGATCTCGGCTCGCCCGAGGGCCGCGAGCTCGTCGGCGCCCTGGTCGCCGCGCCGGGCGACGACGCGGGGCTGTTCCTCACCAACTTCCCGGCCCGCGGCTGGCTGGACTACGAGACGCTCGCGGCCGCCCGCGGCGATCTCATCATGGTGAACATCACGGGCAACTACGACGACACGTCGGCCGTCGATTACACCGTCAACCCCGCCACGGGGTTCCCCTGGGCCACGGGCCCGCGCAACCTCGCGGTGCCGTTCAACCACCTCCTCCCGGCCTGGGACGCGATCACCGGCACGCTCGCGGCCGCCGGGGTGCTGGCGGCCGAGCGCCACCGCCGCCTGACCGGCGACGGGCAGCTCGTCAAGGTCGCGCTGTCCGACGTCGCCTTCGCGATGGTCGGGAACCTCGGCAAGATCGCCGAGGCCCAGGTCAACCGTCACGAGCGGCCGAAGGACGGCAACTACCTCTACGGCGCATTCGGGCGGGACTTCGCGACGAAGGACGGCCGCCGCATCATGGTCGTGGCGCTGACCCTGCGCCAGTGGAAGGGGCTCGTCGCGGCGACCGGCCTGGGCGAGACCTTCGAGGCCATCGAGCGGATGCTCGGCCTGGACTTCACCAAGGAGGGCGACCGCTTCACGGCCCGGGAAGTGCTCGGCTCGGTGCTCAAGCCGTGGACGATCGCCCGCACGCTGCCCGAGATCGCCGAGGTCTTCGACGCCAACGGCGTGTGCTGGGGGCCCTACCAGACGTTCATGCAGCTCGTCGCCGACGACCCGCGCTGCTCGGCCGAGAATCCGATGTTCGAGGAGGTGGAGCAGCCCGGCATCGGGACCTACCTCATGCCCGGATCCCCGCTCAGCTTCGGCGCCGCCGAGCGGGAGCCGGTCCGCCGTGCGCCCGCGCTCGGGGAGCACACCGACGAGGTGCTCGCGGATCTGCTCGGCCTGTCGGAGGGCGAGATCGGGCGCTTGCACGATGCGGGGGTGGTGGCCGGGCCGGCGGCGTAGGCGGACTGGCGTGCGCCGGCGATTCGGTGTACGCTGCTCTCTCTAGCACGAACGATCGTGCCATCTATCTCCGAGCCCCGAAGGACCTGACATGGCAGAGCACCCGTCAGCCGGAGCCGTCTCACCGGCCAACGAAGAGGCCGTCCGCGCATGGGACACCGTGCTCTACGAACGCTGGAAGACGAACCGCAAGGTCTTCGTCGGCGCCCTGGACGACGTCACCGCGGAGGCCTTGCACCGCGCCGCGCCGCCCGCGGGCGGACGCTGCATCGACATCGGCTGCGGGTTCGGGGAGACGACCCAGCAATTGGCCGGCCTTGTCGGGCCCGAGGGCTCGGCGCTCGGCACGGACTCCTCCCCCCGGTTCATCCAGGACGCGCGCCGCGAAGCCGCGGAGGCCGGCGTCCGCAACGTCGCCTTCGAGGTCGCCGACGCGCAGACGGCCGCGTGGCCCGCCGCCTACGACTGCGCCTTCTCACGGATGGGAACGCAGTTCTTCGCCATGCCGGTGGCGGCCATGCGCGCCGTGCGCGGCGCGCTCAAGCCCGGCGGGCGCCTGGCGAAGCTCTGCTGGCGCCGCAAGGGCGACAGCCCGATCTGGGCCGAGACCGAGCGCGTCGTGCAGCGCTTCCTCACGCGCCCCGATGCGTACGACGCCGACACCTGCGGTCCGGGCCCGTTCTCGCTCGGCAACCCGGAGACGTGCCGCGGCATCCTCGAGGCCGCCGGGTTCGAGGGGATCGAGCTTTGCCCCCGTGACTTCCCCTATTACCTGGGCCGGGACACCGAGGAGGCGGTCGATGCCCTGCTGGCCATCGGGCCCGGCGCCGAACTGATCCGCCTCAACGGGGAGGCGGGCGAGCGGCTATGCCCCGAGATCGCCGCGGCGCTCGCCGACCGCTACGCCGAATGGCGGCAGCCCGACGGCACGATCGTCGGCCCCGCGTCGGTCTGGATCGTGACGGCGACGAATCCTGCCTGAGCGAGCGTCCCCAGGGCGGGGCCTACTTGTAGTTGCTCGTGTGGCAGGGCTTCGCGCCGCACACGTTCACCACCGCCCCGCCCCGCGACAGGAACCGCGACTTCTGCTCGCGCGCCGCCGGGGAGGAGCGCGGGAACGTGTGCGGGTCCAGGCCGGTCCGCGGCGGCGTGTTGGTCGTCGGCGGCAGCGGGGTCTGCGGCCCGCCGTCCCAGTAGACGATCGCCGAGCCCGCGAACGGAAAACGCGGGATGGTGGGGATCCCGTACAGCGGCGTCACGTCGTTGGACCGGCCGGGGTCCACGGCGGGCCGGTAGGCGAAGGCGCCGATCGTCCGGGCCTCGACGTCGCTCATCACGTTGGCGGTCTGGTGGTCGCCGACCGCGACGTGCATGAGGACCGTGTGCGTCGGCGTGCCGGCCGGCGGCGCGTGCCGTCACGTGGTGCGCCCAGCCGTCGGTCTCGCCCCGGTCCCACAGCATCTGCGCCAGCGCGAGAGGATCAGCAGCCGCTCGCCGCCGTCCCGGTACGCCGGCGTGAAGAAGAGGCTGTAGGCGTCGAAGTCGGTCGAGCGCGGCAGGAGGGTGGCGAAGTCCACGTCGCGACGCCGAGCACCGCGCGGCGCCAGTCCGGCGCGAGCGCCGTCGCCATGCCCCCGATGATCGGCGCCCCGCGAGTTGCCGTCGAAGAAGAGCGCCGAGGTGTCGAGCAGCGCCGCACCCTGGCCCCGGAAGGCGGCGTTCGCGGCGAAGCCCTGCGGGTGGGCGAGCAGGCGGCCGAGATAGAGCGTGTGTTCAGGACGCCTTGCTGCAGGCGGTCGGGCAGCGTCGGGAAGTTGTTGAAGTCGCCCAGCGCCTTGATCGCGTTAGCACGTCCTCCTCCGACATGCCGCTCCAGTCGGTCGCGCAGAACGTCATGTCGTGCTCGGCGCTCATGTCCTGGATGTTGTCCTCGTCGATCTGCTTGCGGCTGAACAGCAGGCCGTGGCCGTAGATCGCGATGCGCCCGGCCTTCGCGAAGGCTGCGCGCGGGATGTTGCACTGGAAGTTCGCGAGCTGGACGTTCCCCGGCATCTGGGGTCGGGAGCGCGTCCGGGGCCGTCGAGGAGTAGTGCAGCCGCGCGCCGGGCGGGCAGCCCGCGAATGGTCGAGGTAGCAGGGCACCGTGAACGTGCCGGTGACGGTGCGCGCGATCCGCGGGTTCTCACGCCGTGGAAGTCCTTGACCTGGTGACCGTGCAGGCCGGCGTACTTACCGGCGATCTTGCCGTCGGCGAGGTTGCGATCGCCGAGCTGGGCGGAAGGCCTCGCGCCTGCGCATCTTCGCGCTGCGCGCCGTGAGCGAGCGGTCGCTGGCGACGGTGAAGTCCCAGGTGAGGTAGACGCTCTTCTCAGCCACCTTGGCCTTCATCAGCGCGGCGCGCAGCGCCGGCGAGGCGGTCGTCCACAGGGTTCGCCGGCCTGCGGTCGCGCAGGCCGCGCAGGACGACGACGTAGCGCCGGCCCGGCACGAGGTTCTTCGCCGGGTGGATGATCAGGTTGCGGCTCGCCGCCGGGACCGGGTTGGCGTCGGTTCCCGCCCCAGATCATCTGGCGCTTGGCCGGTCCGCTCGTCGAGCAGGAGCAGCGGCTGCTTCGGGGCCTTGAACTTGGCGAGGTCGGTGACGGGCACGATCCCCGAGCGCTTCAGCGCCGCCTGCGACGTGAGCGACGGCATCGACGATGATCGGTTCGCCGGGACCGAAGCCGTCGTTGCGATTCCACTCCGCGGGTTCAGGCGCACGCCCTTCGCGTTCACGGGCATCGCGCTGGCCGGCAGGCGCACGCGGCGCCCGGTCGGCGTCGAGCGGTCGGCCTTCGTGAGCGCGAAGTCGTTGGGGAACGGCAGCAGGCAGCCGCGCGTCGGGACGCCGGTGCAGGGCGGCGCCGCGACGGCAGCGGTGGCGCCGGCCCCGGCGGCGAGCGACGGTCGCGGCGACGGCGAGGCGGGCGAGGGAGCGGCGGCGGCATGCAGGCAGTCCTTTGGATCAGGGCCCCCGCCGGCGCGGAGCGTAGCGGGAGGGCTGCGCCGTGCGTGGCGGGGCCGGGCCTACGCGATCGGCGTGACGCGCCTCGAGGCCAATCCGGTTCGCCCGCCGGCGTGGTGCCGTTGCCAGCCGCATTTCCTCGGGCACTTCGCCTTAGCGCCTGCGAATACGTTGGCGAACAGCTCACCCTGCTCGATCGCGTCGTCAAGCGCGTTGTGCGTGTGCGGAAGCTGCGACCGCAGCCCTTCCGGCATCGCCGACTTTCCCCGACCGATCGAAGACCTCGCCCGACATCGCTTGGTACAGCGTCCGAATGTCGAGGCACGACGAGTGGCCGAATGGCGAGCCGCTCTCGGCGAATCGCTGGAAGTACCAGTAGAGAAACGACCAGTCGAACGCCACCGGATACGCCACGAGCACTGGGCGGCACCGCACCAACGCCACTGACCCATTCGGCGGCGGCGTTCATGGCCGTCCGCGGGTCGAGCCCGTCGCGCTTCCAGCCGGGCGCGGTCGAGCCTGCTGACGTTCAGCGCCTCTTGCTCAAACTCGGCCGAGATCGGCGCAAGCTCGGTAGAACGTCTGCTCACGAGGCTCGAAGCGCTCGAATCGCTGCCCGTCGTAGCGCCCGACGACCGCGAGCCCGAACGACAGCATCGAGTACGGGCCCGGATGGGACCGTCCGTCTCGACGTCTGCGGAGATGTAGAGATCGGGGCGGGATTGGCAGTCATCGCGCGAGTCTCGCTCCCGGGCCGGACACCGCAGCGCATATTCTGCGCCGATGGAGGAGTCCCGTCGAGAGTACTCGCTGAGGCGCCTCACCGGAGCTGTCCACGCGGCTGGATCCGGTCTCGGATGTGCTCGGCGGCCCGCATGCGCTGTGCGTCTATGCCACCGGCTCCTACGGACGTCTCGAAGCGTGGACGCAGTCAGACATCGATCTGTTCTTCCTCTACGACGGGGCCGACGACGGCGCGGCATTCCCGTACACGGATTTCCTCCGTCTCGGCGCGGCCGCCTCGTCGAGGCGACCGAGGCACGGAATTCCCGCCGCTCTCGGGCGACGGCAAGTACCTCGAAGTTCAGTACGTCTCCCAGATGGAGCGGATTCTGGGAGCCGCGAGGACGATGCGCTGAACGCATTCACGGCCCGCATGCTGTTGCTGCTCGAAAGCCGTCCGGTCCGGCCCGGAGATCACGTACGAGCGGCTCCTCGAACGAATCGTCGGGTTCTACTACCGAGACTTCGACGATCACGCCGCCGACTTCGTCCCCGTCTTCCTGATGAACGACATCCTGCGTTTCTGGAGAACTCTGACGCCTGCTCAACTACGAGCACCACCGCCTCAAGCTCCAGGGAGCCTCGAGGGCGAGGAGCTGGAGGCCAAGAAGGCCGACAGCGCGCTCAAGAACTACAAGCTGAAGGTCAGCCGGATCACCACGTGCTTCTCGATGGTGGCCCAACCTCAAGTACGCTACAGCTCCGGTGACCCAGGGGGAGGTCGTAGGCCTTTGCCGCATGACGCCGTCAGCCCGGCTTGCCGCCCTGCGGAGCTGTGGCGAGGGCGTCGCCGACACGATCGACGATCTCGCGCGGCACTATGAGAGCTTCCTCGCTGCGACGCAACGTCCCGAGGCGGAGCCTCCCCACGGAATCCCGCGATCCGGCTCGGCGCAAGGAGGCGCTCGATGCAGCGAACCGGTACGGCGATCTGATCTTCGAGCTGCTGAGGCGCGTGGCGCCAGATCGGCGAATGCGCCACCTCGTCATCTGACCTGGGAGGGCAACCGCTCAAGGTTGCGGCCCGCTGCGCCGATCACCGCCGCGTGGAGCCACCGTTTCGCCCTGGCCGCCCTGGCGCCAGCGCGCGCCGCGAGCACGCGCGGCGGCGTGCGCGGTCGCGCGAGCGGGCCAAGGCCCGGCTCGGGCCGCTCGCCGTGCTGGCGGGCGAGCCGTCCCACGTGAAGGCGTGGCAGCGCGGCGCCGCGGGCGAGGAGCACACCGCGCGGGAGCTGGAGCGACGGCTGGCCGGCAGCGATGTCGTGTTCCTGCACGACCGCTCGCTTCCAGGGCGCAGGGCGAACGTCGACCACATCGCGATCGGGCCGCGAGGCGTCACGGTGATCGAGAGCAAGCACGTCCGCGGCGAGGTCAGGGCTGCCGGCGGCGGCCAGTTCAGCGGGCCGCCCCGGCTGCTGGTCGACAAGCGCGACCGGACGGCCTGGATCGAGGCTGTGCTTGACCAGGGCCGGGCGGTCTGGTCCGTCCTCGCTGCCGCCGGCTTCGCCGATCTGCCCCTCTACGGCTGTATCTGCCCTGACCCCAGTGGGCTGCCGCCGCTCGGGACCATCGAAATCGACGGGGTGCGCGTGCCGGCCCCGCCGCCTCGCCAAGCGCCTCGCCGCCGACGGCCCGCTGAGCGTGATCCAGATCGACTCGGCGCCGCCGCATCCGGCGCGGGGGCTCCCCAAGCCGGTAGGCGGCGGGCGCGCCGACTGCGGTGGCCAGGCTGACGCCAACATGTCAGGCTCAGCCGCGCCGAGCGACCCGCTGACCGCGGATAGGATCAGCCCGCCGCCGCCCGAGGAGCCCGTTGACCGACCGCAGCCCCCGCCCTGCAGACCAACGCGAACCTGATTCGGGGTGCGTCGCCGAGCTGCTGCGCGGCGACTACAAGCAGTCCGACTACGGCAAGGTGATCCTGCCGCTCGTCGTCATGCGGCGGCTCGACCAGGTGCTCGAGCCGACCAAGGCCCAGCTGCTCGCGCGGGCAGACGAGCTGGAACGCGGAGGCATCGGCAACGCCGAGCCGATGCTGATCGACCCCGACGGCCCGCAGTTCTTCAACCGCTCGAAGCTGTCGTTCCCGCAGCTCCTGGACGACCCGTCCAACATCGCGGCCCACCTGCGCGGCTACATCGACGGCTACAGCGCGCTGGCCCGGCAAGCCCTGGACAAGTTCGACTTCGACCAGCAGATCGACCGCCTCGACCGCTCGAACCTCCTCTACCAGGTGATCGCCCGGATCTGCGAGGTCGACCTGAGCCCGCAGGCTGTGTCCAACCTGGAGATGGGCTATCTGTTCGAGGAGCTGATCCGGCGTTTCGCCGAGCAGAGCAACGAGACGGCCGGCGAGCACTTCACGCCGCGCGAGGTCGTCCAGCTCATGGTCAACCTGCTGCTCGACGGGGACGAGGATGCGCTCGCAAAGCCCGCCGTGATCCGCACCGTCTTCGACTGCGCCTGCGGCACCGGCGGGATGCTCTCGGAGGCCGATGATCACATCCGCCGCCTCAACCCCGGCGCCACGGTGCACCTCTACGGCCAGGAGCTCAATCCCGAGTCCTACGCGATCTGCCTGGCCGACATGCTCGTCAAGGGCGTCGACGCGAGCCACATCGTCTTCGGCAACAGTCTCTCGCAAGACGGCCACACCGGGGCGGACGCCCGCTTCCACTACGGCATCGCCAACCCGCCGTTCGGCGTGGACTGGAAGAAGGTCGAGCAGGAGGTCAAGGCCGAGCACGCGCAGCTCGGGCCCGACGGGCGCTTCGGGCCAGGCCTGCCCCGCATCAGCGACGGGCAGCTCCTGTTCCAGCTGCACCTGCTCAGCAAGATGCGCCCCGCCGGGGATGGCGGCGGGCGCGTGGCCATCGTCCACAACGGCTCGCCGCTCTTCACCGGCGGTGCCGGCTCGGGCGAGTCGGAGATCCGCCGCCACGTCCTCGAGCACGACCTGCTCGAGGCGATCGTCGCGCTGCCCGAGCAGCTCTTCTACAACACCGGCATCGCGACGTACGTCTGGGTGCTGAGCAACCGCAAGCCGCCCGAGCGCGCGGGCAGCGTCCAGCTCGTCGACGCCCGCGACCTGTGGGCGAAGATGCCCAAGACCCTCGGCGAGAAGCGCCGCTACATCACCGAGGAGCAGATCGCCGAGATCACGCGCCTGCACGGAGCCTTCGAGGAGGGCGAGCGGGTCAAGCTCGTGCCGGCAGCGCAGTTCGGCTACCGCACGATCACGGTCGAGCAGCCGCTGCGGGCACGGTGGGAGATCGGGCCCGGGACCTGGGACGGCGTCGAGGACGAGCGGGCCCTCGTGAAGCTCTGCGACGGCGAGCGCGAGTCGCTGGCCGCGGTGCTGAGGGCGATGCCGGCACAGGCCCTGGCGGACGAGGCCACGGCGAGGGCGGCAGTCACGGACGCCGCCCGGGCCGCCGTGGCCAAGCCCGGCGCGCCGCTCGTCCGGGCGCTCGCGGCCAGAACGCTCGTGCGCGACCCCGAGGCGCCGGTCGTGACCGACGCGAAGGGCAAGCCGGTCCCCGACCCCGAGCTGCGCGACACCGAGAACGTGCCGCTGACCGAGACCGTCGAGGATTACGTCGAACGCGAGGTCCTCCCCTGGGTCCCGGACGCCTGGGTGCCAGATCCCGAGGGCAAGGTCGGCTACGAGATCCCGTTCACGCGGCTCTTCTACACGTACACGCCGCCGAGGCCCAGTGCCGAGATCAAGGAGGAGCTGCGGGAGCTGGAGGGCGAGATCCGGCGGCTGCTGGAGGAGGTGGTGGGGTGAGCGTCGTGTCGGGCCTGGCGCTGCCGGCTGATTGGGATCGGCGACGGTTCGACAGGTGCTTCGTTCGCAGCCAAGTCGCGGGCGCCTCGGATCGCGAGCCGCTGTCGGTCTTCCTCGACGCCGGCGTAGTCCCGCGCGCATCCCGCGCGGACAACCGCAACGAACTCGGGGCGGACTTGGATGCGTACCTTCGAGTGGAGGTGGACGACCTGGTCTTCAACAAGCTGAGGACCTGGCAGGGTGGATTCGGTCGCTCAAGACATCAAGGGATCGTCAGCCCGGCCTATTTCGTTTGCCGTCCACTGCCGGGGATCTCATCGGGCTTCGTGGACTACCTGCTGCACTCAGCGCCGTATCTGGCCGAGCTGGTGAGAATCTCGAAGTGGCAGCCGCCATCGCAGTTCGACACGCCATGGGAGCAACTGAGGATGGTGGCTTTCACTCTTCCGAGCGAGGAGCATCAGCATTGGATCAGTGACTTCCTCGATCGCGAGTGCCAGCGGATCGAGGCGCTCCGCGCAGCAGTCCGTCGACTCCGCGCACGGCGTGATGAGCTGGTAACTGCAGTCATTCTGGAGCAGCTGTCTGGCGCCGACGATCCCGGTCGCCGGATCGAGCACGGTCTCGCCTGGCTCCCGCCCGTCCCGGTCGCCTGGCCGCTGCTTCAGATCAGGCGCCTTGCCCGAACCGGAACGGGGCACACTCCGTCACGGGCGGACGGCGAGTATTGGGATCCCGAGGACTGCACCATCCCGTGGTTCACGCTCGCGGACGTCTGGCAGATCAGGCACGACGAGGTCGAGACCGTGAAGGACACCGCCGAGAGAGTGAGCCAGCTCGGGATCGACAACTCCTCCGCCGAGCTTCATCCGGCGGGCACCGTCCTGCTCTCGCGGACCGCCTCGGTCGGCTTCTCGGCCGTGATGGACGCGGACATGGCGGTCTCGCAGGACTTCATGACCTGGACATGCAGCGACCGCCTGGACCCGTTCTTCCTCTTGTATGCACTTCGCGCCATGCGACCCGAGCTTCATCGACTCACATCCGGATCGACACACAAGACGATCTATATGCCAGACCTCCATGCATTGCAGATCCCGCTTCCCCCGGTCGACGAGCAGCGACGCATCGTCGAGCGAATCCGCGCGCAGATTGGAACGGTCGCGCGACTCGGCGACCTTGATGATCGACTCGACGCCCGCCTCACCGAATACCGCGACGCCCTCATCACCGAGGCCGTCACCGGCCAGCTCGACGTCGCCAAGCTCTCCGACGCCCAGCTCGACGAGTCGGCGCACGCCGCGCTCGAAGGCGAGGTCCCCGAGGTGCTCGCCCGGTGAGCCTGCTCGTCGATCACAAGGAGTCCGCCTTCGAGGCGCTGATCGTCGCCGAGATGGCCGGTGCTGGCGGCTGGGAGGAGGGCGACCGAGGCGACTACGACGCGCGGCTCGCGCTCTGCCCCGGCGATGCTGTCGCCTTCGTCCGGGACACGCAGTCGAAGACGTGGGATCGGATCGTCGCCCTCTCCGGCGGGGACGAGGGCGCTGCCCGGGCGAGCTTCCTCGCCCGCCTCGCCCAGGAGCTCGACCGTCACGGGTCGGTCCACGTCCTGCGGCGGGGCATCAAGGAGCGCGGCGTCCCGGTGCGCTTCTGCCAGTTCCGCCCCGCGCACGGGCTCGACGCGCAGACCGAGGCGGACTACGCCGCCAACCGGCTGACCGTCGTGCGCCAGGTGCCGTTCGATCCCGCCGGCGGCGACGAGCTGGACCTCGTCCTGTTCGTCAACGGCATCCCGACTGCGACCGCCGAGCTGAAGAACCGCTTCACCGGGCAGACGGTCGAGAACGCGATCACCCAGTACCGCCAGACGCGCCCGCCCCACCTGCCGCTGTTCGCGAGCCGGGCCTTCGTCCACTTCGCGCTCGACTCCCAGGACGCCGCGATGACGACGCGCCTCGCCGGCCCGGCGACCTCCTTCCTGCCCTTCAACGAAGGGTCGGGGGGCGCCGGCAATCCGGGCGGAAAGGGCAACCCGCCCGACCCGGAGGGCCACCCGACCAGCTACCTGTGGCGGCGGGTCTGGGAGCGCGACCGCTGGCTCGAGCTGATCCAGAAGTTCGTGCACGTCGAGCCGCCTCCCGACGGCTCGCCCCCCGGGACCCCGGGCACTGTCGTCTTCCCGCGCTTTCACCAGTGGGACGTCGTGCTCGCCTGCACCGCCCATGCGAAAGTCCGCGGCGCGGGCCACAGCTACCTGATCCAGCACTCGGCCGGATCGGGCAAGACGAAGGAGATCGCCTGGCTCGCCCACGAGCTCTCGACGCTGCACGACGACGAAGACCGCAAAGTCTTCGACAAGGTCGTCGTGATCACCGACCGGCGCGTGCTCGACCAGCAGCTCCAGCGCCAGGTCGCGCAGTTCGAGCAGGTCCGCGGCGTCGTGGCCTCGGTCGAGAAGGACTCCGCCCAGCTGCGGGCCGCACTGGCCGGCGAGCAGGCCCGGATCGTCGTCTCGACCCTGCAGAAGTTCCCGTTCGTGCTCGAGGCGCTGCGCGCCGAGGAGGGCGGCGAGAACGCCGCCAGGCTCAAGGCCCGCCAGTACGCCCTGATCGTCGACGAGGCGCACTCCTCCCAGACCGGCGAGGCCGCCGTCGACCTCAAGGCCGTGCTCGGCGACCGCACGATCGACGACCTCGACCTCGACGCCGACCAGCTCGACGGCGTGCCGACCGCGCTGCTGGCCCAGCTCGCCGCCCGCGGGCGGCAGGGCAACCTCTCCTTCTTCGCGTTCACCGCCACCCCGAAGGCGCGGACGCTCGAGCTGTTCGGCGAGCGCGAGCCCGGCAGCCTGCCGCGGGCATTCCACGTCTACTCGATGCGCCAGGCGATCGAGGAGGAGTTCATCCTCGACGTGCTGCGCGGCTACGCCACCTACGATCAGCTCTACCGGCTCGAGACGAAGGCCCACGAGCAGATCGAGGTGCCGAAGGGCAAGGCAGCGGCGCGCGTCGCGGCGTTCGCGGCCTTCCATCCGTACGCGAAGGCCCAGAAGGCGCGCGTGGTGATCGCCCACTACCTGCGCTCGGTGCGCCCGATGCTCGGCGGTGAGGCGAAGGCCATGGTCGTCACGGCCAGCCGCCACGAGGCCGTGCGCTGGAAGCAGGCGCTGGACCGCGAGATCGAGGCCGGCGGTCACGCCGACGTGAAGGTGCTCGTGGCGTTCTCGGGCGAGGTGACGATCGACGACCCGGAGGCGCCCGACCACGGCGAGCGCTACACCGAGCCGGGGATGAACGCAGCCGACGGCGCGCCCCTCCCGGAGGCGCGGCTCCCGGAGGAGTTCGACAAGGCGCAGTACGGCGTGCTCGTCGTCGCCGAGAAGTACCAGACCGGCTTCGACCAGCCCAGGCTCTGCGCGATGTACGTCGACAAGCGCCTCTCGGGCGTCAACGCCGTGCAGACGCTCTCGCGGCTGAACCGCAAGCACCCGAGCAAGGACCGCACCTACGTCGTGGACTTCGTCAACGACGCCGACGAGATCCGGGGCGCGTTCGAGCCGTACTTCGAGGCGGCACAGGCGCCACCGACCGACCCGAACGCGCTGTTCGACGCGGCCGACACGGTGCGGGCGCACGGGATCGTCACCGACGAGGACCTTTCCGCCTTCCAGGGGGCCTTCGCGCGCGCCGGCGAGCTTCGCGAGGAGCAGCGCCACGCGCTCCTGAGCACGACGACCGAGGCGGCCTACCGGGCGGCCGTCGCCTTGGAGGACGACGCGCGCGCGGTGTTCCGGGAGGACCTCCAGCGATTCGTGCGCCACTACGCGTTCCTGGCCCAGGTCGTCCCCTACATCGCCCCCGACGACGAGACGCTCTACCTGTTCAGCCGCATCCTGCTGGCCCGGCTGCTCTCGGCCGAGCCCGGCGGGACGAGCCTGAGCCTGTCGGGAATGCTCGAGATGACGCACTACCGGCTCGAGGGCGGGGAGATCGAGGACCTCGGCCTGACCGGCGACGCCGGCGAGCTGCGGCCGGCGATCACGGGCGAGGGCCGCGGCCCGGCCCCCGGACGCCAGCTCGTGCTCGACACGCTCGGCGATGTCGTCGCCGCCTTCAACGCCCGCTACGGCACCGAGCTGACCGACGAGGACATGGTGGAGTTCTTCCGGCCGGTGCAGCGCCGGCTGCGCGAGGACGAGCAGGTCCAGGCGCAGGCCCGGGCGAACGACTTCGACGACTTCCTGCGCGGCAAGAGCGCGACCGTGCTGTCGACCGCGGCGGACGTCAACGGCGTCGCGAACCGCGTCGTCCGCGGCCTGATCGAGGACGAGGCAGCGCTGGCGCGCGTCACGGCGGCGCTGATGCGCGAGCTCTACGACGAGGCGCGCAGCGGGCCGGGCGAGCCGTGAACGCCGAGGCGCGGCCCGGCCTCGCGGAGCGCCCGGGCTCCTGTCCCCCTTCCGTCCCCAGCCTCTCGCAGCCGCACCATTGAACCAGCGACGCTCAGCCTCCCAGAGGGCACAAACGCAGCCCGCCCGAGCCCGCGCCTTCGAACCGTCGACGTTCAGCCGCCCAGAGGGCACAAACGCAGACCGCCCGGGACGCTGCCGATGACCGGTCGACGTTCAGCCGGCAGGCTCAGCCTCACCCGTCCTCCGGCCCCAGCCCCGGCGTCTCGGTGCCGGTGCCTTCGGCCTGGCTGACGCAGGCCAGGTAGCCGGGCGGGCGGGCGTAGCCCCCGGCCCGGCCGGAGCCGCCGCCAGAGCCCCGCCCCGGGTCGAACCGCACGACCTTGCGGTAGTCGCTGACGAAGGCCTGGCCGAGCCGGTTCACGGCGATGAACGTCGGGTCCCGCAGAACGCCGGCGCCGAACGTCTCGATGTGCCGGCCGTCCGCGGTGAGGATCTGCACGCGCTGGTTGCGGCAGTCGGACACGAACAGGCGGCCCGTCCGGTCGAAGGCGAGGCCGGCCGGCTGGTCAAACCTGCCGTTGCCCGTTCCCCGGCCGCCGAACTCGCCCAGGAACCGGCCGCGGCCCGTGAAGACCTTGATCGTGTCCGAGCGCGTGTCGGACACGTAGACGCGACCGGCGCGGACGGCGATCCCGTAGGGCGCCGCGAACTGGGCCGGGCCGCGGCCGAAGGACCCGAAGCTGCCGAGGTGCCGTCCGCCGGTGCTGAACCGCTGGACGCGGGCGTTGCCCTGGTCGACGACGTAGACCACGCCGCGGTCGGCGGCGACGCCCCACGGGGAGACCATCTCGCCGCGCAGGGAGCCGCGACGGCCGAGCCGGGCCTGGAAGCGGCCGGATTGCGTGCGCTTCACCACGCGGTCGTTGCGGTTGTCGGCGATGAACACGCTCCTGCCGGAGGTGGCGAGTCCCTCGACGAGGATGAACCCGGCCCGGGCCCGGACGCGCGTGGAGCCCGGGTCGAAAGCGAACCTGCCGAACGCTCCGCGGTAGCGCCCGGTCGTCGTGAACCGCTGCACCCGGTTGTTGGCCGTGTCGGCGACGAGCAGATCGCCGTTGGAGGCGAACGCCAGGCCGCCGGGGGCGTTGTACTGGCGATCGCCGATCCCCATGCCCTGGTAGCGCATCGGCTCGCGCCCGTCGGAGAAGAGGCCGCGCGACAGCTCGAAGCTCGAGCCCGTCGGCGCCCCCTGCCGCCCCCACTCCCGGGCCAGGCCGTACGCGCCGAGCGCGGGCGCCGCGGCCACCGCCAGGAGCGCCGCGGCCGCCGTGAGCGCCGGCAGGGCGCGCCGGGTCATCCGCTGGCGAGGTAGGCGCGCGACCGGGTCGTGACGGCCCGGAACGACAGGTCGCGGACGCGGATGACCACGGTGACGCTGCGACCGCTCGCGAGGATCGCGCCTCGCCGGCCGCCGTGGTTGGGCGGCAGCGGCACCTCGACGGACGGGGCGTCGTTGGAGCGGATCGAGATCGGCGCGGAGCCGAGCCTGCGTCCGTTGCGCAGAATCGTGATGGTCCCGACGCAGAACCCGTCGGTGCCGCCGGCGCACTTCACGCGCGGGAAGGCCGTTCCGTTCCAGGCCAGTCCGACGCGGGGGCTCGTGAGCGCAGCGCCGCCGAAGGCGAACGCGCCCGGCGCCGCGAACAGGGCGAACGCGGCGCAGGCGGCGAGGGCGAGAACGAGGAGGCGGAGGCGCATGGCGACGACGGATCGGAACCCGCCGCATGGCGGACCCGTGGATGCCAACGGCAGCATCCGGCGTTGGCTTGAGCGCACCCGCCGTTTCGGCCAGTCGCGCTCAACGCGGGGCCGCCGGCGCCAGCCGGCGCCGCCCGGCTCAGGTCACCTCGCAGCCCCGCTTGAAGATCCTGATCTCGGCGACCTGCCGCGTCGCCGCGCCCTTGGTCCCGGGGAGGAACGCCGTGGTGACGCCGCGGCGGTCGGACACGAGCCTGCCGGTCACCGTCTTGGCGGCCCGGAGGGTCGAGCCGATGCCCACGCCACCGGCAGTCCGCCAGCGCTTCAGGCGCGTAATCGAGAGCGCCGAGGAGCGCAGGCCCGTGCCGCCGCGAATGAGGATCCCGCAGACCTTCCCGCGGGCGATCTCGAGCACTCCGGCCTCGACCGGGAAGTCGGTGGACGAGCGGGCGAACCACACGCACGTGTCCCGCCCGCCGGTGCCGACGCTGCACCCGTCGCCGGCGCCCCAGGCCGCCAGGGCCTTCGCCTTGGTCGTGACGCCGAGGGTGATCCCGTCGACGGACTTGAACGGCACGATGAGCGCCGTCCGCGGCTTCGGGAGCCCCGCCGACGCGGCCAGCGGAGCGGCGAGCGCCGCTCCGGCCGTCAGCCCCGCCGCCAGCTTGGCGATCCGCGACCTGGTCATCTCATGAGTCCTCTCGATTGGGAACGGCCCCTGCGAGCGCGGCGGATGCCGCCGCGACGGCGCTGGCACCGGGCGCTGGAACCGGACTGTCACCCTGGCACGGGCGCCGCGGGCTGTCCAGGCGGCCCGCCATCATCGGACCCATGTCCGAGATCGTCGACCGCCACGGCTTCGCCGTTCCCACCATTCCCGCCTCGGCCGGCGCGCTGATCTGGGACCGGAAGGGCCGGCTTCTCATCTTGGATCCGAGCTACAAGCAGGGCTGGACGATCCCGGGCGGCCAGATCGAGCCGGGCGAGTCGCCGTGGGACGCGTGCCGGCGAGAGGCGCGGGAGGAGTGCGGCCTCGACGTGGCCGCGGGCCGGCTCGCCGCCGTGGACTTCCTCCCGCCGCGTCCGGGGCGGCCGGGCGGGGTGCGCTTCCTGTTCGACTGCGGCGCGCTGCCCGGCGCGGCGCTGGCGGCGATCCGGCTCCAGGACGGCGAGATCCTCGCCCACCGCTTCGTGGATCTCGAGACGGCGCGCCTCCTGCTCTCCAAGCCGGTGCGGCGCCGGGTGCTCGCCGCCGCAAAGGCCGGGCCGAAGCGCACGGTCTACCTCGAGAGCGGCCGGCCGGCGGCGGGCGCCGGCTGAGGCCGCCGCGGCGGGCGCTCAGCGCCGGCGCGGCGCGTCGTGGGCGCGCGTGCCCCGGATGCGGAGGGGCTCGCCGCGGTAGGTGCGGATCGGCGCGCGGCGCGCGGACTTCGCGTACGAGGCCAGCGCGGCGGCCAGCCCCTGGATCGACCGAGCGACGGCGGGGTCGGCCAGCGGCGCGATCAGGGCGGGCCCGCCGGCGGATCCGGACAGCAGGGCCTGCTTCACCCGAGCCAGGTCGGCACCGCGAACGCCCAGCCGGGCCAGGAGGCCGGCCAGGTCGGATGGCACGCCCCGGGCGCGCACGCTGGACTGCAGCGCCAGCACCTGCGCGAGCGTTGCGCTGACCTCGGCGGTGCCGCCGGCGGCCAGGGCCGCGGCCGCCGCCGACCGCAGGGCCGGCACGCGGCGCAGCGCCTTGGCGGCCTGGCTGGCGAACGACGCCGAGGCGAGGGCCTGGCGGCGGGCCAGCGTGCGGTCGTGCTTGGCCAGCGCGCCGCGCGAGCGGGCCAGCGACGTCGCGGCGGCGGCCAGGAGGGCGAAGGCCTTGGCCTGGGCGGCGAGCAACGCGTTGAGCGAGCTGGCCGACCGGGCGTCGAGCCCCGGGCCCGCGGCGAGCTTGGGCAGCTTCGGCGCCGCAACCACGACCCGGCGCTTGTAGGCCCGGTCGACGTGGAGGTCGGTGAAGGCCGCCCCGGCGGCGGCGCCCTGGGCGTCGACGGCGGCCAGCGCGAGCAGCGCCGCGCCGACCGGATCCGACGCCGCCGCGCGCACCCGGTGCTTCCCCCGCGACCCGGCGGTCTGGCTGACGAGGCCGAGCATGTTCCCGATGAAGTCGAACGGCCCGGGCGAGGGCGGCGGAGTGGGCGGCTTGCCGCACCGGCTGCCCCCGAGGCACGCGTCACCGGCCCGGCAGCAGTTCGTGCCGCAGGTCTCGCCAGACTTGCAGACGCAGTCCGGCCCCTCGCAGTTGCGGTTGGGCGGGCAGCAGTGGACCGCCGGGGGCGGACAGCGGTGGTAGGTGGCCGGGTCGCACGTGCGCAGGCACACCTTGCCGCCGCGCAGGAAGCCGAGGTCCTCGCAGTACTCGCCGGACTTGCAGCACGAGTCGCCGCACACCTTGGCCGGGTTGCACAGGCAGTCGGGGTACTTGTCCCCGCAGACCTCGTCCTTCCCGCAGCACCAGCCGATGTTGCTGTCGATCGTGTCGGGCTGCTGGCACACGCCGCTGCCGGTGCGCGGGCCGCGCTGCTCGCAGTAGACGGGCTTGGACCGGTCGGTGCAGATCGCCGGCGAGTCCTCACAGTGGGCGAGCCGGCCGCCGTCCCCGGCGCAGATCTGGCCCGGGTGGGTGCAGTAACCGGCGCACACGTCGCTGTTGCAGCAGACCAGGCCCTGGCCGGACGGCATGCACGCCGACGGTCCGCCGGAGGACTGGCACTTCGTGGTGCCCGGCGGGCAGATGCGCGCGTCGGCCCGGGCGCCGCCGGGACGCAGAACCGAGCCCGCGGCGACCGCGCCGCCGACGAGCACGACCGCCCGCCGGCGGGTGACGGGCGCCACGAGCGCCCGCGCGACCCCGTCGAGCAGCGGCTCGGCGGGAACGGGCGCCGGCAGCGTCTCGCGCGTCAGCACGTGGCTCGGGCGGCGGGCCAGGCGCCGGGCCAGCGTGTCGATCCGGCTGCCTGCTCCCTCCGGGTCTGACGGAGACCGCATCGGCCGACCCTAGGGCCGAGTTGCGCAACTAGCAACTCGGTGCGGACGATCGTCCTCGGGCCCCGGCTGCCGCCCGTGACTGCGTCGCGCCCGCGACACCTCCGGCGTCGTCGCGATGACCGCCGCCCCGGGCTGGCGGCCCTAGCCTCGTTCGCGAGAACCACAACCGCCCCTCGGGAGACCGCCATGCCCGCCGCCACGCCGCTCCGCCGCCTCGCCTCTGCCGCGCTCCCGGCCATCCTCGCGCTCGCGGCCGCACAGCCGGCGGGCGCCGTCCCGGTCGGCACCGGCGGGACGGGCGACCGGCCCCACAACCCGCCGCCGGCGGCGAGCTTCACGATCACGCCCAACCCCGCCCTGGTGAGCCCCGGCCTGCTGGCCGTCGCGCGCAGCACGGCGCGCCATGCGGCGGGCCCTTTCCTCCTCGACCCGCCGGTCCGGTTCGACGCGTCGGCGTCCACGGACGACACCGGCATCGCCGACTACGCCTGGGACCTGGACGGCAACGGCACGTTCGAGCGCCATGGCGCGAGCCCCCGCGTCGCGCGCCGCTTCACCGCGACCGGCACCTTCGCCGTCCGGCTGCGCGTCACCGACACGCAGGGCGCCACGGCGGTCACCTCCCGCAGCCTGAAGATCCATCGGCGTCCGCGCGCGCTGCTCCAGCCCGAGCCGGCCGCGGCGCCGATCGGCACCTCGCTGTACCTCAGCGCCAAGGACTCCTCCGATGACAACGGCATCGCGCGGTTCGATTGGGACCTCGACGGCAACGGCACGTTCGAGGAGTTCAGCGGGCACCAGCCGTACGCCACCGCCGCCCTCACCTCGCTCGGCACCCGGACGTTCCGGGTCCGCGTGACCGACATCTACGGCGCGACGGGCACCGCGTCCGTGACCGTCGATGTCGTCCCCGCCCCGCCCCCGCGCCCTCCGCGCCCGGTGATCGAGCTCGCGCCGACCGTCGGGCGGGCCGCGGGCTGACCGTCCGGCCGCGTTGACACTCCCCGCCCGGGGTGGGAACGTCACGCCCCGGGGAACGGGCGCCCGCGCCGCCGGCGCGGGCGGAGAAGGGAGGCCGTCGTGGTGGCAGCGTGCGCAGCGAACCGCCGGACCGCCGCATGAGCGGGCTGGCCCTGGCGGCGCGGCTGGTGCTCGCCGCCGTGTTCGCCGTGGCCGGTGCGGCAAAGCTGCGCGACCGCCCGGGGACCGTCCTCATGCTCGAGGACTTCGGCGCCCCGGCCCGCCTCGCCTCGCCGGGCGCGCTGCTGCTGCCCGCCGCCGAGCTGGCCGTCGCTGTGCTGCTGCTGCCCGATGCGACCGCGGCGGCGGCCGCTGCCGGGGCGCTGGCCCTGCTGGCTGTCTTCATCGTGGCGATCGCCGTCAACCTCGCCCGCGGGCACCAGCCCGACTGCAACTGCTTCGGGCAGCTGCACTCGGAGCCGGTGGGCCCGGCAACGCTGGTGCGCAACGGCGTCTTGGCGCTCCTCGCCGGCTTCGTGCTCGTGGCCGGCCAGGACTCCGCAGGCGCAAGGGCGCTGCACGGTCTCGCGGGACTCGACACCGCAACGGCGCTCGCGGCCGCCGCGCTCGCCGTGTCGCTCCTCGGGCTCGCGGCGCTCGGCTGGGTGGCCCTGCACCTCCTGCGCCAGCAGGGCCGCGTGCTCCTGCGCCTGGACGCGCTCGACGGGGCCAGCGGTCACCCGGCGCCGCGCCCGCCCGAGCCCGGCCTGCCGGTCGGCGCTCCGGCCCCCGCGTTCGAACTCGCGACGGCGTCGGGTGACCGCGTGGGCCTGCCCGCGCTCATCGGCGCCGGGTACCCGCTTGCGCTCGTCTTTGCCGAGCCGGGCTGCGGTCCCTGCGGGGAGCTCATGCCGCAGCTCGCGGCCCGCGGGCGCGACGAGGCGGCGGCCACGATCGCGGTGATCGTGTCGGGCGGGGACGCGGAGGCCGCGACCGCGATGGCCGCGGTGCCCGGCCTCCCCCTCGCCCTGCTGGACCGCGACAGCGCCGTGGCCGCCCGGTACGGCGTCCCGGGCACGCCGGTCGCGGTCGCGATCGGCCCCGACGGCCTGATTCGCAGCGACCTGGCCGCCGGACCCGAGGCCGTGCATGCCCTCCTGGACCGGCTCGACGCTGGGGCCGGCAACGGCGCCGGGCTGCCGATCATCCAGGTCGGGGGGCGCGACGAGGCGCCCGACGACATCCGGCCCGCGCTCGGCGAGCGAGTCCCCGACGCGGACCTGGAGGACTTGGACGGCGACCCGGTGTCCCTGCGGCGCGCCGCCGGCGGGGCCGCGCACCTCCTGCTCTTCTGGAGCCCGACCTGCGGCTTCTGCGATGCGATGCTCGAGGACCTCCGGCGCCTCGAGGCGCGCGACGACCTCCCGCCGCTGCTCGTCGTGGCCACCGGCGACGCCGCCGCGAACCGCGAGCAGGGCCTGCGCTCGCGCACGCTGCTCGATCCGGCCTTCGCGGCGACCGGCGAGGCGCTCGGCGTCGCCGGCACGCCGTCGGCCCTGCGCCTGGACGCCGAGGGCCGGATCGCCTCACGCCTGGCGGTCGGTGCGGGGCCGGTCCTCGCCCTCGCGGGCGCGGCCCCGGCCCCGGCGCCCTGAGCCGGGCCCTACCGCTCCAGCGCGCGATCCAGCGCCGCGAGGCAGCGGTCCGCCGTCGCGGCCTCCTCGGGCGTGAGCCCGTCCGGCGACCGGCGGCGCGCAGCAGCGAGCCCGTCGCGCAGCTCCGCGTAGCCGTCGGTGAGGGGCATCAGCGGCCACGCCGGCAGCACGTCGCGCAGCGGCCCGTAAGCCCGCCGGGCGCACCACGCCGCCAGCAGCCCTTCGACCTGGGCGTCCAGCTCTTCGGGGGTGGCGGGATCGACCATCGGGGGGGAGTGTCGCACCGGGCGCCGGCGCGTCGCCGCGGAGGCATTCCGCGTGTCGTGCGCGCGACAGACGCGAACGGGCCCGCGGGGCACGATGGCGGTGTCCTCCTCCGGGGCGAGCCATCCACGAAAGGAACTCGCCATGACCATCCGCCGCTCCCTGACTTCCCTCCTCGCCGCCGCTGCGGTCGCCGCCGGCGCACTCACCCTGAACGCGCTCGCACCCGCGACCGCGGCAGCCAGGCCGGCCAGCGCCGCGCAGTGCGCCTCGGCGGCGAGCCAGATCCGGACCTCGACCGAAGCGATCCACTTCTTCGGGACCCGCCTGGCCACGTTCACCCGCCTGCAGTACCGCACGGAGCAGGCGCTGCAGCACTGGTACGCCCAGCCCGCGAGCGCGCAGCGCGACATCGCGATCGCCGACCTCCAGGACGAGCGCGACACCCGGATGCCGAAGATCAAGGCCGAGGCGTTCGAGTGGCGCGAGAGCCTGAAGACGCTCCCGGCCATCGTCTCGCGGCTGTCCCACCGCGACTGCCGCGGGGCTGCCCGGGGCCGCCTCGCCCGCGAGGCGCGCGCCTTCTGGCGCGAGGTCGACGACCGCGCGCAGGCCGTCTCCCGCGCTGGCCTCGGCCAGTAGGAGACCCCGAGGCGACGACCGGCGCCCGGCGCGGCCCGCGGCCGCGCCGGGCGTTCGCGTACCGTGGCCCGCCATGAGCACGCCGACGACCGCGACCGCCACGTTCGAGATCGCCTCCTGGGACGACGCGCCCTGGGCCCAGGAGCGCGGGGGGCCGAAGCTCACCCAGGCCACGATTCGCAAGCGCTTCATCGGCGCGCTCGAAGGGACGAGCATCGCCCAGTTCCTCGGCGTCGAGAGCGAAGGCGGCCGCGGCTACGTGGCCTCCGAGCTGGTCGAGGGCATCCTCGACGGCAAGGCCGGGACCTTCGTGATCCAGCACGGCGGCATCGACGACGGGATCCAGCCGGTCGGGTTCGGAGACATCGTGCCCGGGTCCGGTACCGGGGAGCTCGCCGGAATTCGGGGAGAGGCCGCCTTCGCCCACGACGGCGGCGGCGCGCAGCTCACGCTCGTCTACTCGCTGTAGCCGGCGATCCGGGCGGACGGGCCCGTGCGTAAACCTTGTCGAGATGCCTGCCCGCCCCCGCCGCGCGGTGCCTGCCGTGCTCGCCGCCACCGCCGTGCTCGGCCTCGCCGCCTGCGGCTCCGACCGGCCGGATGCCGGCGTGGCTCCGCCCGGCGGCCCGGCCATGCCGGGCGCCTCGGGCACCGCGCCGCAGCCGCTGAACGGCACCGGCGCTGCCCTGCCGGACCGCGGCGTCACCGACCTCGCGACGGGCGCCACCGTGAAGCTCAGCTCGCTGGCGGGGCCGGGCGCGTCCAAGCCGCTGCTGGTCTGGTTCTGGGCCCCCTGGTGACTGACCTGCCAGGGCGAGGCCCCTGAGGTCGAGCGGTTCGCTCGCGAGCACGGAAGGCAGATCACGGTCGTCGGCCTGGGCGGCCGGGACACGGTCCAGGCCGGCAGGGGCTTCGTCCGGGAGTTCGGCCTGGTGACGCCGCGCGTGCTCTACGACGAGGGAGCCGCGTCGTGGCGCGACCTCGGCATCCAATACCAGCCGGCCTGGATCCTCTTCGGCGCCAACGGCAAGGCGATCGAGGTCTCGCCCGACGCCTTCGACGCCGCCGCCGTGCTGGCGGCGGCGCGGATCCGGCCGTAGGCGCCGCCTCGAGCGGGGTTCACCCCAGCCAGCGCGCCGCCTGCTCGGGGGTGAGGTTGCCCCCGCAGAGCACCGTGGCGACCGTCTGGCCGCCCAGCCGATCCGCCACGGCGGCGACGCCCGCGAGGCCCGCGGCTCCGGCCGGCTCGAGCACCAGCCCGAGATGCCGGTGGGCGGCCCGCATCTGCGCCACCATCGCCTCGTCACTGACGAGGATCGCGTCGTCGACGATTCCCTGCAGGTCGGCGACCGCCTCCGGGACCGGCACGCGGACGGCGATGCCGTCGGCGATGGTGTCGGCCCGGTCGGTTTCGATCGGGCGGGCCGCCCGCCAGGACTCGGCCATCGCCGGAGCTCCCGCGGCACTGACCGCGATGACCTGCGTGCGCGGCGAGACGGACTTCACCCAGCGGGCGATGCCGACGATCATCGCCCCGTTGCCGAGCGGCACGATCACCGCGTCGAGGGGCTCGGGGCAGGCCATGAGCTCGACGCCGATCGTGCCCGTCCCTTCCGTAATCGCCGCCTCCAGGCTGTCCTGCACCATCAGCGCGCCGGATTCGGCGGCGAAGCGCTTGGCCTCGTCCTTGGCGGCATCGAAATCTTCGCCGTGCGGGACCACGGTGGCGCCGAGCGCCCGCATCCGCTCGACCTTGAGCGCGTTGGCCGCCTCGCTGGCGTAGACCGTGAGGGCAAAGCCGCGCCGGCGGGCGGCGAACGCCATCGCCTGGCCGAAGTTCCCGGCGCTGGCGCACACGATCTCCGGCCGGGGCTGCGCGTCCTCGAGCGTGGACAGGTAGAAGTCGGCGCCGCGCCCCTTGAAGCAGCGGATCGGGTTGACGGTCTCGACCTTCACGACCGTCCGCACGCCCAGCGCGTCGCTCAGCGGCTCGGACACGAACTGCGGGGAGCGCAGGAACACCGGGTCGATCACGTCGGCGGCCGCGGCGATCCGGTCCAGCGAGATGCGGCCGCTCATCGCCGCCCTACAGCACGCAGGACGCCGACACGCGCGAGCCGCCCACGGTGCCGGATGCGCGGTAGGCCGCCCGCCCGAAGGGCGGACCGTCAGGGTGCCGCCGGCGGCCCCGACAGCGTGATCGTCCCGGCGAGGTCCTCACCGGACCGCGCAAGGCGCACGGACACCGCCAGGTCGCGGGTGAAGCGGGCCGCGCGGAACGTGACGCGCTGGCCCTGCACGGCGTAGGACCCGCCGCGCAGCCCCAGCCCGGCGCCCGCCTCGAGCGAGTCGAGGCGGCGGGCGGCGTCGTCGAGCGTCATGAGCGCCGCGGTCGTCAGGCGCAGGGCGCGGACCGGCCCGCCGCCGGCCCGGCAGGCGTTCGGCGCGCTCGCCGCCCGCAGCGGGAAGGCCCGCACCGGCCGGACGTTGGGTGTGCGCCGGGCGCACCCGGTCGGCAGCGGCGAGCGGCCGGCGACGAACGCCTGGACGATCCCCATCGCGCAGGCGGCGCTGTCGCGCGAGTAGGTGGTGACGTGGCTGGCGTTGCGGACCTCGACGTAGGTCGAGCCCTGGATGCGCGAGGCGACGATCTTCGCCCCCTCGGGCGTGGTGACCGAGTCGAGATCGCCGTTGAGGATCAGCGTCGGCTTCGCGGGCAGCGTCGCGTCGTCCGGCACGGGAGGGTCGTAGGGGGCTCGGACGGGCCACTGCCGGCAGGTCTCGTAGGCGTAGAGCGGGTCGGCCCACCATGCACGCGCCGTGAACGGATCGAAGACGCTGGCGGGTGTCGAGGCGATGCGCGCGGCCAGCTGCTGGCGGCGCACGGCATCCGACGCCGCGGTGTCCCACAGTTGCGGGTAGTCCAGGCAGGTGACGGCCATGCTCAGCCCGGCCGAGTAGGAGCTCAGGGCGCCGCCGTCCCCGCCGCCGCGCTCGAGCTGCAGGCGCAGGATCGGGAGCTCGTCGCCGGCGAGCGCCGCCCGCGTGGCCGGGTCGAACTCGCGGTAGATGGGCAGCGTCGGATCGCTCGAGGCGTACTCGCCGAACGAGGCGTAGCGGTCCTGGTCGAAGCGGACCCGGTGGCGCCGGCCGTCGAAGCCGGGCGCCAGGCCGCCCAGGGCGCCGCGGCCCAGGCGCGCGGTAAGGCGCCGCGCGCGGGCGACGGGATCGCCGCTGCAGTTGCTCGGCGTGCGCGCGCACACGAGGCGCAGCTGGATCCGCACGGCGCGCGGCAGGTCGGGCCAGACGGGGTCGAGCTTCTGGGCCGGATAGGTCCCGTCGAGGATCACCTTGTCGAGGAGATCGGCGTGGCGGTGCATGAACACCTGGCCGAAGAACGTGCCGTAGGAGTCGCCGTAGTACGTCGCCTTGGCGACGCCGAGCCGGCGCAGGACGTCGGCCACGTCGTCGGTGGCGGCGGCGGTCCGGTACAGCGCGATGCGCTTCCCCAGGATCCGCGCACACTGCCGCCCGGAGGCGAGGACGTCGCGCGAGCCCTTCTGCGCCAGCGGGCAGTTCACCGCGCCGGACTTGCCGGTGCCGCGCGCGTCGACGAGGACGAGGTCGCGCGTCCGCAGCAGCGGCCCATAGATGTCCCGGAAGAAGTCGCGGCTGTCGCTGGTGGCGAACCCCGGGCCGCCCTCCATCGCCGTGAGCGTCCCGCGCGCGCGGCCGCTCGTCGCCCGATCGACCTCGAACCAGACGCGCGTGGTGCCCTTCACCGCGCCGGTGCGATCCCAGGGCACCTCGAGGTATCCGCAGCGCGTCGCGCCCGCGAGGCCCGCGCACGACGCCGGATGGACGTCGCCGGCCTTGGCCGACGCCGCCGCCGGCGCGAGCAGGGCTGCGCCGATCGCGACCGCAGCAAGCGCGGCGCCGCGCACGGCGGGGATGAGCCGGACTGCCTCCACTGCCGCCGGACGCTAGCCGATCGGCGGCCGGCCGCGCGGCAGCCGGCTACCTCCCGGGCTGCGGAAAGTTCCCGCCGACGACGAGCTTGTCCCAGCCGCGGTCCGGCAGCATGCGCCGCGTGCCGAGCAGGACCTTGGCCGAGGCCGTGACGCGGTAGCGGGTCTTCGGCCGGCCCGCGGTCAGCGCCTTCTCGATCGCCGCCGCCACCGCTTCGGGGCCGCCGCCGAGCTTCGACAGCGGGCCCTCCTCGTACACGGACTTCGTCGCGGCAGCAACGGCGGCGTTGAACTCGGCGTAGGCCGGATCGCCGTCGCCGGCCGCCTCCATCGCGGCGACCGCGGCGTCGTCGAAGTTCGTGCGGATGATTCCCGGCTCGACGACGACGACGTCGACGCCGAAGCCGCCGACCTCGAAGCGCAGCGCGTCCGAGAGCGCCTCGACGGCGTACTTCGTCGCGTGGTAGACGCCGCCGCCCGGGAAGGTGAACTTCCCGCCCATCGACGAGATGTTCACGATGCGGCCCGCGCCTGCCGTGCGCATCCCCGGGAGGACCAGCTGGCACATGCGCAGCAGGCCGAACACGTTCGTCTCGAACTGGCGGCGCACGGCGTCCATCGGCAGCGTCTCGAGGGCGCCCGACTGGCTGTAGCCGGCGTTGTTCACGAGCGCGCCGACCGAGCCCTCGGCGGCCTCCACCGCGTCGACCGCGGCGCGCATCGACGCCTCGTCGGTCACGTCGAGCGCCATGGCCACGCAGCCCTTCGCCTCGAGGTCGGCGATCGCCTCGGGCCGGCGGGCGGTCGCATAGACCTTCCACCCGCTGGCGGCGAGCTGCTCGGCGGTGGCGCGCCCGATGCCGGTCGAGCAGCCGGTGATCAGGACGTTCTTGGCGGGCGTGGGCATGGCGGCGGTGATCTCCTCGGGTACGTTCTATGCTGACTGGTCAGCATAGGCTCCGGGCATAGTACGCGGGCCGGCATGGCAGCGCAAGTCGGGCGTGCCGGGTTAGATTCACGCGCACACGGGCGCGACGAGGAGAGCACGCATGGCGGAGCAGAGGCACCTGGACCGGCTGAATCAGATCGACGCGTCGTTCCTGCTCCAGGAGCACGACACCACGCACATGCACATCGGCGCCGTCGCGATCTTCGACGGCCCGCCGCCCTCCGTCGAGGAGTTCCGGTCCGGGATGTCGGACCGGCTGCACCTGGTTCCCCGCTACCGCCAGCGGATCGCCGAGCCGCCGCTCGGCCTCGGGCGCCCGATGTGGGCTGAGGACCCCCACTTCAACATCGACTACCACGTGCGCGAGACCGCGCTGCCCGCGCCCGGCAGCGACGCCCAGCTGCGCCACCTCACGGCGCGGATCTTCTCGCAGCGACTGGACCGCTCCAAGCCGCTCTGGGAGCTGTGGATCGTCCACGGCCTCGAGGACCGCCGCTTCGCCCTCATCACGAAGACCCACCACGCGATGGTCGACGGCGTCGGCGGGGCCGACCTGCTCACGGTCCTCTTCGACGTGACGCCGCGCCCGCGCGAGATCGAGCCGCAGCCCTGGTCGCCGCCGCCGGCGCCCTCGACGGCCCAGCTCGTCGCCGAGGAGCTCCGCGGCCTCGCCGCCGACGGGATCGGCACCGCGGTCGCGGCGGCCGGGCTCGCCGTGCGGCCCGACCGGCTCCTGCGCGGCCTCCGCGACCGCGCCGAGGGCCTGGCCGGCGTCGCCTGGGCGGGCCTGAACCCGCCTGCGCCCACGCCGCTCACCCTGCCGCCGGGGCCGCACCGCCGGGTCGACCACGTCGACGCGAGCCTCGCGGACTTCAAGGCGATCAAGAACCACTTCGGCTGCACCGTCAACGACGCCGTGCTCGCTGTGGTCGCCGGCGCCCTGCACGAGTTCCTCACGAGCCGCGGCCTGCGCACCGAAGGCGTGGAGCTGCGCGCCGCCGTGCCGGTCTCGGTGCGGACCGGCGACGGGTCCGGCGCCCTCGGCAACGAGATCACCCAGCTCGTCTGCCCGCTGCCCGTCTACATCGCGGACCCCGCCGAGCGGCTCCGGGTGGTCAAGGAGGCCATGGACGGCGTCAAGCACTCCAAGCTCGCGCTCGGCGCCGAGACGATCACCAACCTCGAGGGCTTCGCTCCGCCGACCCTGCTCGCCCAGGCGTCGCGGCTGCACTTCTCGACCCGGTTCTTCTCGCTGCTGGTGACCAACGTCCCCGGGCCCCAGTTCCCGCTGTACATGCAGGGCCGCGAGCTCGAGTCGATCTGCCCCGTCGCCTTCCTCGGGGGCGACCACACGCTGGCGATCGCGATCATGTCCTACAACGGCGGGGTCTGCTTCGGCCTGATCTCCGACTACGACCTCGTGCCCGACCTCGGCGTCGTCGCCGACGGGATCCGCCACGCCATCGCCGAGCTCGTCGACCTGGCGGCGCAGGCCGAGCCGGCGCCGGCGCGCGCCGGCGCACGGGCCGCCCCGGCACGCACGAACGGGCACGGCGAGCTGTCGGTGGATCGGTAGCCGGCCCGCGCGGCCTGCGGCGCTCGTCGTGCCCGACACGCGCCGGGAGCCCAGCGCCCGGTAGGTGCGCTGGCGCAACGCGGGCCAGGAACGCCAGGCCAGCGTCGCCGGGCTGGGCACGTAGCTACCGCTTCAGGCGCTCCGCCACCGCGACCTTGGCGTTGAGCGCCGCCTTGAGCGCCCGCTCCGGGAAGGAGCCGTCGGGCGGCATCGCCCCGAGCTGGCGGGCGATCGTGGCGCCATCGACGTAGGCCGTGTTGCCGACCATCTGCCCGTCCTGCACCTCGGCGACGTCGACACCCTCGAGGCTGACCTTGGCCCCCGTGGGCCGCAGGCCTTGGAAGTGCCCGGGCCCCGCGAAGGTGGCCGTCGCCGTCCAGCTCACGGCGGCACGGCTGCCGTCCACGATCATGTCCGTCACCTGGAAGTCCCAGTCGGGGAAGGCGGCATAGAGGGTCGTGAAGTAGGCGCGGACGTCGCCCGGCGCGACGAGGTCCGCCAGGCCGACGATGCGCCCGAGGGCGCCGGGCTTCCACATCGCTGCCTGGGCGTCGACGTCACGGGCGGTCACGGTCGCGAAGTAGCGGGTCACGACGTCCCGGGTCTCGGCGGTGCGGTCATCGTCGGCCATGACTAGAGCCGTCCTTTCTCGTCGTCCCCGGCGGGAACCGGGTCGAGGAAGTAGATCTGCGGGGGCTCCTCCAGCAGGCCCAGGTTCTTCCCGAGCTCGAGCGTGTAGGGCTGCTTGAAGTGCTCCTCGAGGTCGGCCCGGCTGCGCCACGTCTCGACGATCACGATCCGCTGGCGGTCGTTGGGGACCTGGTTGATCGTGTACTTGACGCAGCCCTCCTCGGCGTGGGTCTGCTCCGTCGCGGCGGAGAGGCCGGCGAGGACGTCGTCCACGTGGTCGCTCTTGGCGCGCAGCACTCCGACGACGACGACTTGGACTTCGGGCATGGCTGCTCCTTGCGGGTCAGGGGACGAGGACGACTTTGCCGACGTTGCGGCGCTGCTGGATGATCCGATGGGCCTCGGGAGCGTTCGCGAACGGGACGGCGTCCGAGACCACCGGCTGCACCGTGCCGTCGCCGATCAGGTCCACCAGCGGGCCGATGATCGGGCCGAGGCTGCCCCACTCGTCCCAGAGGGCCAAGGCGTTGAGGCCGACGACGGTCTTGGACTCCTCCATCATGTCGCGCGGCTTGAACTTCGGCATCTGCATGAGCGTGCGCACGGCCTGCACGACGTTGCGCTTCTCGCCGCTGACGACCGCCGAGGCACCGAAGCAGACGAGCACGCCGCCTGGCCGCAGCAGGCCGTAGCTCGTCGCGAAGCTCTTGCCCCCGATCGCGTCCATCACGAGGTCGAACGTCGGCAGGCCGCGCTCCCAGTCCGGCTGCGTGTAGTCGAGCGGGTGGTCCACGCCGAAGCCCCGGATCGCGTCGTGCTTGCCCGGCGAGGCGGTGCCGTAGATCTCTGCGCCGTGGCGGCGGGCGATCTGGGTGGCGGCGATGCCGACGCCGCCGGCCGCCGCGTGGATGAGCACGCGGCCGCCCTCGGGGAGGCTGCCGAAGCGGATCAGGCCGGCGTAGGCGGTGGAGTAGTTGACCGGGATCGCGGCGCCCTGCTCGAACGACATCGCCGCCGGGAGCGGGATGACGTCGGCGGCGCGGGCGACCGCCCGCTCCTGGTAGCCGTTGAAGCGGGTCCCGGCGATCACGCGGTCGCCAGGCGCGATCCCGTCGACGTCGCCGCCGACCTCGGTCACGGTCCCGCTGACCTCGTAGCCGATGACCGACGGGGGCTTGGGTGCCGCCTCGTACAGGCCCTGCCGCGCCATGATGTCGGCGAAGTTCACGCCCGCGGCGGCGACGTCGATCGCCACATCCCCGTCCCCGGCCCGGGGCGCCGGGCGCTCCTGGACCTGGAGCACCTCGGGCGGCCCGTGCTTGGTGATGACCACTGCGCGCATCGGTTCCTCGCTTCGTCGCCGGCAGCCCACCCTACGGCACAGCTGCTTCAGGCCTGCGACCCGCCGGATCTATGTTGGACGGTCAGCATAGGCCATGGTAGGGTCGCCGCAGATGGCCGCCCCGGCACCGTCGAAGAAGCAGGAGCAGGCGCTCCAGTCCCGCGAGAAGCTCCTCGACGCCGCCACCGCGCTGTTCGCCGAGCACGGCTACCGGGACACGTCGGTGCAGGCGATCGGCGAGCGGGCCGGCGTGAGCCGCGGCTCGATCTTCTGGCATTTCGGCTCCAAGGAGGGGCTGCTCTGGGCCGTGGTCGAGCGGGCGTTCACCGCGTGGGAGGCCAACACGCTGGTGCCGGACATCGGCGAAGCGACCGGCCTGGAGGCGGTGCGGCGCGCGCTGCGCTCGCACCGCACCTTCCTGACGGAGGACACCGCGGCGCTCAAGCTGTTCTACACGCTGATGTTCGAAGCGCTGGGTCCCCGCCCCGAGCTGGCCGCCGAGTTCGCCCGGCTGCACCGCGAGCTGCGGCGCATGTCGGTCGGATGGATCGCCGCCGGGATCGCCGCCGGCGACCTGCGCGGCGACCTCGATCCCGAGACCGCCGTGACGCTCATGACGGCGGCGCTCGGCGGCATCGCTTACCAGTACCTCCTCGACGAGACGCTCGACCTCGACGCGCTCTACGGCGGCCTCGAGCGGGTGCTCGTGCGCGGGCTCGCGCCCGACGGCCGGGAAGGGATACCGTGACCGCGGCGTGCGCATGATCGACGGACACGACCGCCAGTTCCAAGCCCAGGTGGCCACGGCGCCCGACCCCGCCGCCTGATGCGCGCCGTCACGTTCCAGGCTCCCGGCGAGGTCCGCGTCGAGGACGTTCCCGCGCCGGTGCTCGGCGCGCCCGACGACGCGATCGTTCGCGTCGAGGCGACTGGCGTCTGCGGCTCGGACCTCCACATCTACCACGGGCGGGTCAAGATCGAGCCCGGCTTCGTGATCGGCCACGAGTTCGTCGGCACGGTGATCGCCGCCGGCGAGGCGGTGACCCGCGTGCAGGTCGGCGAGCGGGTGCTCGGCTGCTTCCACACGGCCTGCGGCGAGTGCTTCTTCTGCCTGCGCGGGCTCTACCAGAAGTGCCGGGAAGTTCGGGTGTTCGGCCACGGCGCCACGCTCGGGTCCCTGCCGGGCTCGCAGGCCGAGCAGGTGCTCGTTCCGCGGGCGAACATGGTGCTGCGCCGGGTGCCCGACGGCCTCTCCACCGATGCCGCGCTGTTCGCGGGCGACGTGATGGCGACCGGCTACCACGCCGTCCGCCACGCCGGGCTCGTGGCCGGCGACGTCGCCGCCGTGCTCGGCCTCGGTCCGGTCGGGCTCTGCGCGGTCCAGGTCGCCACGGCGGCCGGCGCCGCGCAGGTGATCGCCGTCGACTCGGTGCCCGAGCGGCTCGCGGTCGCGCGGGCCTTCGGCGCCACGGCAGTCCACCTCGAGGACGAGGACCCGCGGGCCGCCGTGAAGGCCGCGACCGAGGGCCGCGGCGCCGATGTCGTGGTGGACGCCGTCGGCCACCCGGGCGTGCTGGACACGGCGATCCGGATGATCCGCCCGGGCGGGACCGTGTCGGCCACCGGGGTCTACGCAGAGCCCTGCCAGGTCCACATGGGCGTGCTCTGGATCAAGTCGGGAACGCTGGCGACCGGCCAGGCGAACGTCATCGCGCACGTCGACCGGGTGCTCGCGATGATGGGCTCCGGCGTCCTGGACCCGACGCCGCTGGTCTCGCGGCACATGGCGCTCGACGACGCCGCCGAGGCCTACGCGGCCTTCGATCGCCGCGAGGCGCTCAAGATCGTGCTGACGCCGTAGGCCGCGCCGCCGCCGCCCGAAGCTGAGAACGCCTATCGTTTGGCCATGGCCGCCAACGCCCCGAACGCCTGGCGCGATCACGCCCTCGCCGAGCTGCACCGGGCCGGGTACCGCTCCGGGGCCGCGCGCCTGGCCGTTGTCGACCTCCTGGCCCGGCAGCAGTGCTGCCTCACGGCCCGGGAGATCTCTGACCAGCTGCGCCAGGACGGCACGTCGGTCGGCATCGCCAGCGTCTACCGGGCGCTCGAGGCCCTCGACGACCTGCGCCTGGTCCAGCGCCTCGATGCCGGCGAGGGCGTGGCGCGCTTCGAGGCCGCCGATCCCAGCGGCGAGCACCACCACCACGTCGTGTGCGACCGCTGCGGCACGGTGGCGCCGTTCGAGGACGCCGCGCTGGAGCGCGCGATCGAGCGGGTGGCCGCCCGGCTGGACTACGCCGTGGCGGGGCACGACGTCGTCCTGCACGGCGCCTGCGCAAAATGCCGCTCGCACCGGTGATTTCGTCGCCACCGCATCGAATCGGGCCCCAATGCGTTCTCTAGAGTGAGGCTCGCGCGCAACCGCTCCGTGACTTTCGGCGCAGCGCCCCGTCTCCGTATCGAGCACCCCGCCATGGACCGCCTCCACTGCACCGACTGCGACGAGCGCTTCTACAGCGCGAGCCCGGCGTGGATGGCCCGCAACGGGCGCCCATGCCCGGAGTGCGGCGGGACGCTCACCGTGGAGGACGCGGCCCCGGCGCGCCTGGCACCGGCGCAGCCGGAGCCCGTTCCCACCGCGGCGTAGCCGTTCAGGCCGCCGCGCGGCGCGCCGGCCGGGACTTGGCCGGCGCCGCGGGGCCGCGCTGGGCGAAGAACTCGTCGATGTAGACCCACGTCGTCCGCCGCGCCGCCCGGCCGGCCAGGACCCCGAGGTGGCCCCCGGGCGCCGTCTCGAAGCGGACCTCCGGCGCGTTGGGCAGCAGGTCGACGATCGGGCGGCAGGCCCCGACCGGGGCGATGCCGTCGCCGGTGCCGGCGACGGCGAGCACCGGGACGCGCACCTTCGCCAGTTCGATCTGGCGGTCGGCCAGCCGCAGCGTCCCCGCCGCCAGCTCGTTCACCACGAAGAAGCGGTGGTAGAGCTGGCCGAAGGTCCGGCCCGGGTAGGCGACCATGTTCGCCGTGAAGTCGTCGACCGCCTCGATCTGGGCGAGGAAGTCCCGGTCGTCAAGGTGCGCCGCCACCGTGAACGGCTTGCGGAGGTACTTGTCGAGGCCGGCGAGCTGATACCCGGCACGGACGAGCGGCGCCGGTGCGCCGCCGAGCAGGCGGTACAGCGCCGTGATGAGCGTGCCCCCTTCGCCCTCGAGCAGCGGCCGCAGCGGCGCGACCATCGGGACCTTCGTGAAGTCGAACGGGCTGGCGATCGCCGCCACCGCGCCGACCCGCAGCCGGGGATCCGCGGCAACCGTGAGGAGGGACATGATCCCTCCCAGGCACCAGCCGAGGAGCTGGACCTCGGGCGCGCCGGAGTCGGCGAGGACCGCCTCGATCGTGCTCGGGATGATGTCCTGCACCCACGCCTCGAGTCCGAGCTCGCGGTCGGAGAACCCGATCTCCCCGTAGTCGACGAGGTAGGCCGGGTGGCCCTCGTCGATGAGGTGCGCGGCGAGGCTGCACCCGCGACGCAGGTCGAAGCAGGTGGTCGGCGCGGCGAGCGGCGGGACGAGCAGCACTGGCGCCCCGCGCGCGACGAACCGCTCCGGCAGGCGGTACCGATACAGCGTGCGGTGCTCCCCCTCGGCGAGGATCTGCGCCGGCGTCCGGCGCAGATCGCCGACCCCGCCGCCACAGACGAGGTCGTAGCCGTTGGCCGCTGCCGCGGCGATCGATTCGGGTGAGAAGAGGTTCATGCCGCGGGAGAATCGGCGCCGAATCGGCGCCTCGCCATGGTACGACGCCCTCGGCCCCGTCGTCAGCGCACCGGAGCGGCGTGCGCGTCGAGCAGGAGCGCCGTCACCGCGTCGGCCCGCTCGATCTGAGGGCAGTGCCCGGCGCCCTCGAGCGGCTCGTACCGCACGGTGGGCACCTCGGCGAGGATGCGCTCAGCGCCGGTGGCGCTGACCATGCGGTCGCGGGTGCCCCACACGAGCAGGACCGGCGGATGGACGCAGGGCAGGTCGAAGGGATCCGCGAGCTCGGGCAGCAGCCGCCGGGCCGTGGCGAGCCGGTCCCGGATCCGGTCCCGGTCGCCGAAGTGGCTGGTGAAGTGGTCGATCACCTTGCCCTCGACCCGGGACTGGTCGGCGAAGGCCAGCGTCCGGTAGATCCGCCCTACCGTGTCGCGCACGACGCGCTGCGGCAGCGGCGTCGGCACCGCGAGGAGGCTTCGCAGCAGCTGGTCGCGCTCGACGACCGCAAACCAGCCGGCCATGTCGAGGCCGGCCGGGGCGATCGGCATGACCGCGGCAATCGGCAGGGCCTCCGGCGCGGCGGCCTCGGGCGCCGCGCCGGCCACCCGGAGCGCCACGCAGCCGCCGAGGGAGTTGCCCGCCACCACGGCAGGCTCGCCGGCGCCAGCGACCGCAGACTCGATCACCGCCGCCGCGAACGCGTCGTACTGCGGGAGCATCGGCCCGCCATCGAGCGGCGCGGCCTCGCCGAAGCTCGGCAGGTCCACGGCGATCGCCCGGCGCTCGGCGCGGGCCAGCCGGTCGAGCACGAGCCGCCAGGTGTCGGCGCTGTCGGCATAGCCGTGCAGGAGGACGATCGGCGGACCCGAGCCCTCGAGCTCGAGGACTCTCGTGTCGTAGCCCGCGAAGGCCTCCCGGTATTCGAAGAGCGGCTGCACGTCCGTGGCGCCTCCCCGCACGAGGCCCCGGGAGTATCGCGCGCCGGGCGGGCGGACCGCTGATGCCGCGGCGCGCCCGGGCCCGCCGCCATCATGTGCCCATGAAGCGCCACCCGATCCGGACCCCCGCGCAGCGGGCGGAGGACACCGCCGCCGAGGCGCAGGCGGCGCGCCACCTGCCCGACGGGCTGCTGCGCAGCCTGCGGTCGGATCCGCTGCACGCCGCCGAGCACATCGCGCTCGCCGCCGCCGACTGGCACGGGCCCGCCGCGGCCGCCTGGGCCGCCGACCGCCGCGCGCTCTACGGGCCCGTCCAGCTCGGAAAGATCGTCAAGCGCAAGCACGCCAGCTACGCCCGGCTCGGCGGCGCTGCGACCGGGATCGGCGGGATCTGGACCGCGGTGCCCGACCTCGCCAGCCTCGCCTGGGTCCAGTCCCGGCTGGTCTTCTTCATGGCTGCGGCCTACGGCTACGACCCGACCGACCGGATGCGCCCGGCCGAGCTCCTGGTCCTCCAGCGCGTCTACCCTGATGCCGAGTCCGCCCGCGCAGGCCTGGACAAGGTCGGCACCTCGCTCGCGATGGCCTACGTCGACTCCAAGCTCGCGCAGGCCACCGACGGGCAGCGCGACAGCGCGCTGCTCACGAGCCTCTTGAAGTTCGTCGGGCTGCGCTACGGCGCGAAGACCGCCGGCCGGTGGATCCCCGGCCTGGCGATCCTCACGAACGCCGTGGGCAACGAGCGCGACACTCGCGCGCTCGCCGACCGCGCGATCGCCTACTACGGCGGCGGCCCGCCCGCGCCGACGTTCCGCAAGCGGCTGAAGCCCTAGGCACCTACGCCCGGCCGTAGACCGGGACCGCCGCGCCGCTCGTGATCGCCGAGTCGTCGGAGACCAGGAACGCGATCACCTTGGCGATGTCGGCCGGGGCGACCCATGCCGAGTGGTCGGCGTCGGGCTGGGACGCGCGATTGCCCGGCGTGTCGATCACGCTCGGGAGGATCGCGTTGGCCCGCACGTTGTCGTTCCGGTACTCCGCGGCCAGGGCCTCGGCGAAGGCGATCACCGCCGCCTTGGACGCGATGTAGCCCGCCGCGCCGCTGAACGGCCGCACGGCCGCGCGAGTCGAGACGAGCACGAGCGAGCCGCCGCCGCCCGCGACGAGGTGCGGCAGCGCGGCGTGGGCGAGGAGGTAGGCCGGGCGCAGGTTGAGGCGGAACTGCGACTCGAAGTCCTCGACGGGAACCTCGTGGACGCGGCCCGGCGCGCTGAACCCGCCGACGAGGTTGACGACGGCGCGGAGCGGCGCGGCCGCCTCGGCGGCGCCGAGCCCGACGACCTCCGCCACCGCGCCGGGGTCGAACAGGTCGGCCTGGACCGTGGCCAGCGCCTCGTGCTCGGGCAGGCGCCCGCGTTCCCGCTCGGCCACCCACGGCACGACGACCCGCCAGCCGTCGGCAAGCAGCCGCTCCACGACCGGAACGCCCAGCCCCCCGGTCCCTCCAGTGACGATCACGCTTTGTTCCATGTCAGATCCCGTCTCCGCTGGTCGACCGGCGTTGCATGAAGATCATCACGCCTGACGCGTCCGGGCCCCTCCCTACCGTTCTTCCCATGGAGATTCGGGACTTCGAGGACGGCCAGCGGATCGACACCGCGCTGCTCGTGCGCGAGGTCGAATGCTGCACGAAGCGCGACGGATCCGAGTACCTGCGGCTCACGTTCGGCGACCGCACCGGCACCGTGAAGGCCATCATGTGGGACGGCGCGCACGCCCTCGCGCGCGAGGTCCCCGTCGGCACCGTCGCCCAGGTCGCCGCGCGCCACGCGATCCACCCGAAGTACGGCCCCCAGCTCCTCGTCGACGCCCTGGCTCCCGCGCCCGAGGGCAGCTACGACCCGGCGTCCCTGCTCGACGGCCCGCCCCGCGGCGCCGCCCAGATGGAAGCCGACCTCCGCGAGCTCATCGCGACGATCCAGCGCCCCCACCTGCGCCGCCTGCTCGACGCGATCCTGGGCGAGGGCGCCGCCGGCTGGGCCGCGTACCGCGAAGCCCCGGCGGCCAAGTACTACCACCAGGCCTACCGCCACGGCCTGCTCGAGCATTCGCTCACCGTCGCCCAGGCCGTGAGCACGATCAGCGCGACCTTCCCGGGCATCGACCGCGACATCGCGGTCACCGGCGCCCTGCTGCACGACATCGGGAAGCTCGAGGCCTACACGAGCGACCCGATGGCCATCGACCTCACCGACGCCGGCAAGCTCCAGGGAGAAATCCCGCTCGGGTACTACAAGGTCCGCCGCACGATCGAGGACATCGACGGGTTCCCGCCCGGCGTGGCCGAGGCGGTCCTGCACATCATCCTGTCCCACCACGGGGCGCTCGAGCACGGCAGCCCGGTCGTGCCGCAGACGCGCGAGGCGACCCTGGTTCACATGATCGACAACCTGGGCGGGCGCCTGGGATCGTTCGATCGCATCGAGAAGGAGCTGCCCGACGGCGAACGGTGGTCGCGGTTCGACCGTGCCCTCGGCGGCAGCGCCTATTTCCCGGGCCGGGTGCCCAGCGGGCTGACCGAAGCCGCCTGATCTGGCGCCGCGCGCGCCGGATCGACAAGGAACTTCGCAAGGAGCGGGGACAACCGGTCGGCCGGGACGGGCCGCCGCGGGTCCCTCACTATGCTCGGTCGTCATGGCGAAGGACACCGAGAAGCTCATCCGGCAGCTGTCGCTGATCTCCTACCTGATGGCCGAGCGCCGGCCCGTGACGGCACTGGAGATCCGCAGCTCGGTCGAGGGCTACAGCGTGATGAACGAGGACGCGTTCGCGCGGCGCTTCTACGCCGACCGGGCCGAGCTCGAGTCCCTGGGCATCAACCTCGCCGTCGACCGCCCGGTCGACGGCCTGGCCGAACAGGAGAGCTACTCGCTGCCGCCGGAGAACTTCTATCTCCCGGCCGTCGAGTTCACCGACGCCGAGCTCGCCGCGCTGCAGACCGCGCTGTCGCTGCTCGACGGGGAGTTCGCCTACGCCGAGCCGCTGCGCCTGGCCTTGCAGCAGCTCTCCTGGGGCCGTCCGAGCCCGCTGCGCGCGCCGGACCAGCGGTCCGTGGCGCTCGGGATCACCGCCTCGGCCGGCGGGCACGACCTGTCCCAGCGCCTCGTCAAGGTCGACACGGCGATCACGCGCCGCAAGACGATCACGTTCGAGTACTTCACGATGGAGCGCGGCGAGTGGAGCGCCCGCAAGGTCGATCCGTACCAGCTGCTCTTCCAGGGCGGCCAGTTCTACCTCGTCGGCCACAGCCACGAGCGCGGAGACCTCCGGGTGTTCCGGCTGTCGCGGCTGCGCGGCAAGGTCGCCTACGCGACCAAGGCCGAGCACGACTTCCAGCGGCCGGCGGACTTCGACCCGCGCGAGTTCGCCAACCGCGTGGAGTGGCAGCTCGGCGAGCCTGCCGGCGAGGCCGAGATCTGGCTCTCGGAGCGGATCGCCTGGCAGATCGAGCGCCACTTCGGCCGCTACGGCGCAGTCGGCGACGGCGGCGGCGGCGGCGGCGGCGGGAAGATCTTCACGACGTGGTACGCCAGCCCCCGGCTGCTCGTCGCCTGGGCGCTCGGCCTGGGCGAGAACGCCCGGGTGACCGGCCCGCCCGAGCTCGTCGACGATCTCCGCGAGCGGCTCGACCTGATCGTCGAGCGCCACGCCGGCGAGTTCGAGACCGCCGCGCCGGCCCGGGCCGGCCGCCGGGGCGCCGCCGCGGCGCCCCCGGAGCCCGAGGCCGAAGGCGAGCCGCGCGGCGAGGCGGCGATCCGTCCCGAGCGCTTCGCCCGCCTCGTCACCCTGGCGAGCATCCTGATCGACGCCGGCCGCGCCGGCCGCCGCCTGCAGGCCGCCGACCTCTGCGAGCGGCTCCAGATCTCCGCCCAGGAGCTGTCGGAGGACATCGGCGTGCTGAACGTCGTGAACTTCGGCGCCGGGGCCTACGTGCTGTACGCCGAGCTCGGCGAGGACGGCGAGATCGAGGTCGACAACGACGCCTACAGCGATTCCTTCGACCGGCCGGCCCGCCTGCTGCCGATCGAGGCCAAGGCGCTCGTGGCGGCGATCGACCTCATCGGGGAGCACATCCCCCGCGGCTCGCTGACCTCGGCCCGCGAGAAGATCGTCGCGGCGCTCGGCGAGGATCCGGTCCACGAGGGCCTGCAGGTCGCGACCGGCAGCGGTGACGATCCCGAGATCGCCCAGGTCGTGTCGCGCGCCATCGCCGGCCGGCGCCTCCTGGAGATCGAGTACTACAAGGCCAACGAGGACGAGTTCTCCCTGCGCACGATCGAGCCCTACGCGCTGATGAACGGCCGGGACGGCTGGTACGTGGCGAGCTTCGACCCGGCGCGCGACAGCGTGCGGCACTTCCGGCTGGACCGGATCAAGTCGGCGGCCGTGCTGGACGAGCGATACGAGCCGCGGCCCGAGGTGGACCCCGCCGCCGACATCGACGGCTGGCCGCGGACGGGCGAGGTGCCGGCCTCGCGGGTGGCGCGCGTGTGGGTCTCCCCCGAGCGGGCCCGCTGGGTCGGCGAGGAACGCCCGGTGGTCGAGGAGCTCGCCGACGGCGCGGTCATCGTGGAGCTGCGCTTCGCCGGGACCGACTGGCTCGTCCGCGAGATCCTCGAAGAGGCCGGGGACGCCGTCGTCCTCGAGCCGGCAGACGCCCGCGAAGCCGTTCGCGAGGCGGCCGGCGCCCTGGCGGGCGACGGCGCCCGGGCCTAGCGCCCCGGCTACGCCGCCGCCGCGCGCTTGGCGAGCCGCTGGAGGACCGGCGTGAACGGCTCCAGCGGGGCGGTGCGCTCGTCGGCGAAGAGCTCGAGCACGAACTCGCGGCCGTCCGGGGCCCGGACGGCGGCGGTGAGCGCGCCCCGGTAGCCGTAGCGGCGGAGGAACTCCCGGTCGTCGGCGAGGGCGTCCGGATCATCGACGTAGACGTGGTAGGCGCTCTGCCTGGCGACGGCTTCCGCCGTGGTGGGGTACTGCGCCAGGGCCATCGGCTCGATCGCCGCCGGTCGCACGGTGCGCAGCCCCGACCCGGGATCGAGCTCGCTCTGCCAGCCGCGCTCGAGCTCCAGGCTGCCGTCGCGCACGGTGGAGAGCAGCCAGGCCGCGGCGTCGAGATCCTCCGCCAGCACCGAGGCGACGAGCGAGAGCCGATCCCCCGGGGTCGCGCCCTGAAGCCGATCGAGGCCGGCCGAGGCGCCGTCCTCCCCCGCCCGCACGGCCCGGCGCGCGGCGGAGTCGCCCGCCGCGGGAAGCATCCCGGGCGCGACGCTGTCGGCAAAGCACAGGCGACCGCGGCCCGCCTGCTTGGCGGCGTACAGGGCGACGTCGGCCCGGCGCAGCAGCGCCGCGGAGTCGGTCCCGGCGCGCGCAGTCGCGACGCCCCACGACAGCCCGGGCGCCGGGGACCAGGCCCGGGCGAGCCGGCCCGTGACGTCCTGGGCGAGGGCGATTGCCCGGTCTTCCCCGCCCTCGAGCAGGACCCAGAACTCGTCCCCGCCGGCCCGGGCGACCGGCGCGCCGCCGGCCGCCTGCTCGAGCGCGGCGGCCACGGTCCGCAGCACCCGGTCGCCCTCCTCGTGGCCGAGCCGGTCGTTGACGCGCTTGAAGCGGTCCACGTCGCACAGCGCCACCGTCACCTCAGGCGCGGGGCCGGCGAGGGCCGCGGCGAGCCGCTCCTCGAGCGACCGCCGGTTCGCGAGGCCGGTCAGGTCGTCGGTGTGCGCGAGCGCGGCGATCCGCCCGAACACCTCGGCCCGCTCCAGCCCGCTGGCGATCAGCCGGGTGACCGCGACGCCGACGCGGAACGAGCGGGCGTCGAACGGCTCGGACTGGGGGCCGCGCGTGACCCACAGGTCGCCCCAGACGCCAGTGCCAGCCGGCCCGATCACCGGCACGAGCAGGACGTGCTCCTTCTCCTCGGCCTGGACCAGCGCGGCGGCGATCTCCGGCGCCCCGGGGTCGGAGGCCGAAAAGATGAAGGGCTCTCCGGCCGAGATCGTGCTCCACACCCACTCGTAGTCGCTGAACGGGTAGGTCTCGTCCGCGGGTCGCGCTTCGAGCCAGCCCGCGGTGTCTCCGACATTCGCCAGGACCCGGGCGATCTCGCGCTCGTGGTCGAACTTCGTCAGCGCGACGGCGTCCGCGCCCAGTGCGACCCGGGCCGGCTCGAGCGCCGTGTCGAGGATTCCGGCGATGTCATTCGCCGCGCCCACCGCCGCGGCCACGTGCAGGAGCGCCCGCAGCTCCCGCAGCGAGCGATCGCGGTCCGCTGCGTCCCGGTCGGGGCCGAGGGCATCCAGCAGCTCGGTCAGCGTGTCGTCGATCTCCCCGACGCCGGCATGCGCGGCGGCGAACGCCTCGCTGAGGTTGGTTCTCACGTCGTCGGCCATGGAGGAATCAGCGCCGCCGGGTCCGTGCCGCATCGGGAGCAAGGGGGCAATCTACCCGCGTGAGCGGCAACGCGCCGGAATCCTTGAGCCGCCCGCACCGCGGCGGCCCCGGCGGCCCGACCCGGCGGCGGGTAGGGTCCCCGCCCGTGAGCCGTCGCGACCAGATCAAGATGTCCGAGGCCGAGGCGCTGGCGTTCCTGGAGGAGCAGCGCGTGGTGACGTGTGCGACAAACGGCCGCGACGGATGGCCGCACCTCATGCCGCTCTGGTACGTCCTGCGCGACGGCGAGCTCTGGGCCTGGACCTTCGCGAAGTCCCAGAAGGTGAAGAACATGGAGCGCGATGCCCGCGTGACCCTGCAGGTCGAGGCCGGCAAGGAGTACCACGAGCTGCGCGGCGTGATGATCGAGGCCGAGGTGGAGCTCATCCGCGACGGGGAGGCCGTCACCGATCTCGGGTTGGACATCCTCCGGCGCTACGCGCCGCCCGACGCTGCGGAGGCCGGCGACGAGGCCAGGGCGGCCGTGCGCGCCCAGGCCGCGAAGCGGGTCGGGCTGCGGTTCGTCGAGCGCCGGCGCGCGACCTGGGATCACCGCAAGCTCGGCGGCGTGTACTAGCGCCGCGCCAAGGGCCGGCTCGCCGCCGCCGCAGCCGATCCCCTACCGTCTCGGCCCATGGCGGACCTCAAGGGCCTCATTCTCTCTGGCGGCAAGGGCACGCGCCTGCGCCCGATCACGCACACGAGCGCCAAGCAGCTCGTGCCGGTGGCGAACAAGCCCGTCCTCTTCTACGGGATCGAGGCGATGGCCGCCGCGGGCATCCGCGACATCGGGATCATCATCGCGCCGGAGACCGGGGACGAGATCCGCGCCGCCGTCGGCGACGGCTCGCAGT
>JAXLTD010000007.1:0-240879 GCA_046330225.1 Solirubrobacteraceae bacterium
GGACGTCGCCCGAGAGCGTGACGAGCGCCGATCCGGGCTCCTCGGCGGTTCCGATCGCCCGGAACCAGTCGGCGCCGTGGCGGGCGAGGAGCGCGAGGTGGGCGAGCGTCTCGACGTTCTGGACGAGCGTCGGGCGCTTGTCGAGCCCGCGCTCGGTGGGGCGCCGGGCCGAGGACGTCGGGATCGCCGGGCCGCCGGAGAGATAGTTGATGAGCGCGGTCTCCTGGCCCGCCAGGTACGTCGCGGGCGGCACGGAGGCGAACCGGAACCGGATGCCGTCGGTGCGCGCGGCGGCCCGTTCGGCGATCGCCGCGCGCACGGCGTCGATCACGTCGCCGTCGTCGGGCGCGACCACGATCGCCTCGCGGGCGCCGATCGCCTCCGCCGCGAGCGCGGCCCCGTCGAGCACGAGGTGCGGAACGGCGCCGAGCAGGAGCCGGTCCTTCGCGCTCGCGGGCTCGCCCTCGGAGCCGTTGGCGACGAGCACCGGCTCGCCTCGCGCCCGGAGCACCGCGTGGAGCTTGACCGCGGCCGGGAACCCGGCACCGCCGCGTCCGCGCAGCCCGGCGGCCTCGACAGTCGCCACGAGCTCGGCGCTGCCGTGCGGCCCGAGGGCCGGGCGGGGGCCGTAGGCGTCCCGGTGCTCGGCCAGGCCGGCGGTCCCGGAGGCCGGGACGCCCGCGAGGACCCGCGGCAGCGCGCTCATGCGTTGCCCACCGCCGCGCGGGACGCGCGCATCGCACCAGTCACGGCGCCGGCCGCGGCGTTGATGCGCAGGGAGATCGCCAGGTCGAGCGGGGCAGTGCGCGGCGCCGAGACGACGGCCCGCAGGCGCGTGCCGTCGAGCTCGGTGACCCGGCCGCGGTACAGGCCGGAGGCGCGCGGGGGCCCGAAGTACACCGGGCCCTTCGTCATCGCGACGCCGCCGCCGGCGTCGGGCTGGCCCATGATCTCGATGAGCAAGCGCCCAGGCGGGCCGCTCTGGGTGCGCAGCGCGAGGTCGACCTCGATGAGGCCGTCGGCGATCTGGTGCGAGCGGACCGTGCCCGCGAGCTGCGCCGCGAAGGGGGCCGGGAACGCCGGCGCCTCGGAGACCGCCCGGACCCGCGGGCGGGCCGGTGTCGCCGCCGCCGCGGCGGTGAGCTTTGCCGGCGTCCCGGCGCGCCGGGCCCAGCCCGAGGCCAGCGGGCCCTGCGGGAGCCAGACCGCCAGCGCAACGGGGAAGGCGAGCAGGGCGCCGAGGCCGGCGAGCCGCTGCCCCGCCTGGGCGGGCCAGCCGCTCAGGAGGCGGGCCCACACCACCGCGACGACGGCGAGGACGCAAGCAGCAGTCAGCCCGAGCATCCAAGGCTGGCTGGCGTCCGACCCCGTCCCGAGCCCGTGCGCGACGGCCACGGGCCAGCAGGCATAGGCGAGCCAGTGCACCGCCCTCCAGGCGCGAAAGCCGAGCCGGGCCCGCAGGACGCTCGTAACCGCCAGGGCGAGGATCAGGTCGAACGACAGCGCGCCGAGGCCGAGCCAGAGCGGCCGGTACGGCGAGCCGAACGGGATCACGGCGTCGAGCAGGGAGATCGGGGCGAAGCCGTCCAGGACGGTCACGACCACGTGGGCGGCGATCACGACGAGCACGAACATCGAGAGGCTGCGGTGCACGGAGTCGACGACGAAGCGCGGCCACCCGCGGCTGTGCCAGCGCTCGCTGTCGGCCACGCCCAGCACGACCGAGGCGGTGAGGAGGACGAGCGCCACGGCCCCGGTCCCCCGCGAGAGGTACCAGAGCGCGGTCGGCGCGGTCGTGGCGAGCACCGTCATGCCGCCGCCCGCTCCGGCGCCGGCCAGGCGCCGACGATCACGGCCCCGCCGTCGGCGGCCACGAGGCGCGCAGGCAGCCCCAGGCCCTCGAGCCAGGCCGGCGCCCGCTCGCCCCGGACGATCGCCGCAGTGCTCGCGGCGTTCGCGTCGACGCAGCGTGCGGCGGCCACGCTCACCGCGCGCCACGTCTCGGGCGCGGGCAGGCCGGTGGCCGGATCGAGGATGTGATGGACCGCCTGCCCGCCCCGGCGCCAGCGCCGCACCGTGGTGCTCGACGTGGCGAGCGCGCCGGAACGCAGGAGGATCGTCTGCCCCGGGGCCGAGAACCCGGCGGCGTGGTCCTCGGTGACTCGCACCGCCCAGCCGTCCGGCGGGGCGCCCCCGCCGAGGGCGAGATCGCCGCCAAGATTGACGAGGACCGGGCACCCGGCTGCCGCGGCCGCGCTCGCGGCGGCCCGGTCCGCGGCGAGCGCCTTGGCGCCGGAGCCGAGGTCGAGCTCGACGCCGGGCCGGGTCCGCACCATGCGGGTCTCGCGATCGAGCTGCACGCTTCGCCACCCGGGCGCCGGCACAGCGGACGCCGTCCAGCCCGGCGCGCCGGTGTCGGCGAGCTCGGCGAAGTCGCGGTCGTAGCCGGCAACGCGCAGCGCCCGCCCGACCGTGGGATCGACGTCGCCGTCCGTCGCCTCGGCGACGCGCAGGGCGGCGGCGATCGCCTCGGCGAGCAGCGGCCCGACGCGCACCGGACGGCCGGTGCGGGCATTGAGGCGGACGAGCTCGGAGTCCGTCCGGAAGCGGCTGCAGGCGGCGTCGACCGCGGCAAGCTCGGCCTCGACGGCGCGGCGGGCCGGGGCGAGCGCCGCGGGATCGGCGACGATCAGCTCCGCTGTGGAGCCGAACGCCGGCCAGCGCACGACCGTCGCGCCGCTCACGAGCCGCCCGACACCGCCCCGCTGGACTGATCCGACGGCGCTGCGGCGGGCGGCTCCGGCGGCGGCTGCAGCGGCGCGCTGGCGGCGGGATCGCTCGCGGACGACCCGCTGTCGCCCGAGCCGCCGGAGTCGGTGGGGGAGGAGCCGTCCCCAGACGCGGACGAGTCGCCCGAGCCAGATCCAGGCTCCTCCGGCGCCACATCGGTTCCCGCGGATTCCGGCGTGGGGGCCGGATCGTCGGCGGTCGGATCGGGCGCCATGGGCCCGCTGGCGCTGCTCAGCGTGCTGGCGGGCCGCACGGCGGCCGCGACGTGGCGGCGGCTCGCGCCCGGCAGCGTCTCAGCCGCGACGGCTGACAGCGCGACCGTGAGCCCAACGGCGAGCACGGCGAGCCAGCCCTTGGCGCGGGCGGCGCGGCGCAGGCCGCGGTCGCGGGCCGCGGCGCGGTCCGACTGATGATCGCGCTGAGTCACCTGCCGCACTATGGGCAGGCGAACCCCAAGAGAAGGCTAAGGCCGGGCGCTGCATGGATTCGCCCATTCCGGGGGCGAGATCGTCAGCGACGCGCTGAGCGCCGGCCAATCGGCGTCAGCGGCACGCCGCGGCGCACGTGAACCCGACGCGGCGCACGGCCGAGCGATTGCCGGCGGCGTCGGTCGCGGTCACGGCGGCGCGGTAGGTCCCGCGCGGCAGGCGCCGTCCCTTCGCGTCGCGCACCGGGAGCTTCACCCGGGTCGTGCCCTTGCGCACGGACCGGGTGAGCGAGGCCACGCCCGCCCAGCGCGTGCAGCGGGGCTTCGCGCGGTTCGCCCGGGTCGGCGCCAGGCAGCGCCGGCCGACGCGGCGGCCCGTGCGGGCCTGCTCGACGGCGACGCGCAGCCGCGCCGGCTCGGACACGGTCAGGGAGAGCGTGGTGCCCGACCGGCGGACGGAGAAGGCCGGCGCCGTGCGGTCGCTCGTGGTGCCGCCACAGCCGCCGGGGTCCGGGAGGCCGCGCCGCTGCCGGAACAGCGAGACGGCGCACGCGGCGTCGACGACGCCCCCGCTCACGGACTTGCCCGCCCAGGCCGGAACCTTGCGCGCGCTGTCGATGATCGCGGCGCGGACGTCGGACGCCGTGGCCTTCGGGTCGATCCCGAAGAGGATCGTCGCGACGCCCGCGGCGGTCGGCGACGCGAAGCTCGTCGCGCATCCGGTGGGACCGAAGCCGCCGCCGTTGACGGTCGTGACGCTGTTCTGGGTGGGCACGGCGACGTCCACGGTCGTGGCGCCGACCGCCCCGCAGTCCAGGCCGTCGTTCGGGGCGGACGTCGAGACGCACAGCACGTTGTCCGAGGCCACGTCGCAGGGCTGCGGATGGTTCGGGTCCGCGTCGTCTGGGCCGCCATTCCCGGATGGGATGGTCGCGAACAGGACGTTCGGGTGGGAGGTAATCGCCGTGCGCAAGCCGGGCTCGAGCGAGGCGGGACCGTCGCCGGACAGCCAGCTGAAGCTGATGACCCGGGCCCCGCGCGCGGCCGCCCAGTCGATCGCTGCCGCCTGGACGAACTGGAAGCAGTCGTCGTTGGCCCAGCAGGTCCGCAAGGCGATGAACCGCGCGTTCGGCGCCACCCCGGCGCCGCCCTGGCCGTTGTTCCACGCGGCGCCGAGCACGCCGGCAACCGCCGTGCCGTGGCCGCCCGCCGGCGCGGGCGGATCCGAGGGGTCGGCGTCCGGAACCAGGTTGGGCTCCGCCAGGGTGCCGATCAGGTCCCAGCCGCTGGCGCCGGCGGCCACCTGCGGGAGGTTGCCCACGCCCTCCGGATCCGGCGCCGGCACGGCCGCCGGCAGGGAGAAGAGCCGCGGCTGCAGATCCGGGTTCGCGAGGTCCAGGCCGGTGTCGGCGACGAGCACGGGCACGTCAGCAAGCGGACCGGCGCGATCGATCGCCTCGGGGATGCGCAGGATCTTCAGCGGCTGCTGCCCGGCGGCCTGCGGGTCCGTGGGCGCCGCCGCCCCGGCGGGCGCCGCGAGCACGGCGAAGCCGGCGGTCACGGCGATCGAGGTGAGCCAGCGCGGGGTCATGGGCAGCGAGCGCCACTCTGCCATCCCGGCGCCGGTGGAGCAAGTCGGAGGCCGAATCAGCGATGATCGGTGCTCACCCCCAGACAACCGGGAGAACCCACCAATGTCATTCCTTCCCATCGCCACGGACTATCCGTTCCTGAACATCCTGTGGTCGATGCTCGTCTTCGTCGGATTCATCATGTGGATCTGGCTGGCCATCTCCGTCTTCGTGGACATCTTCCGTCGCCACGACATGGGCGGATTCCTCAAGGCCCTGTGGATCATCGCGATCATCTTCATCCCGCTGTTCGGCGTGCTGATCTACCTGATCGCCTACCACAAGGGGATCGCCGAGCGCAGCGTCAAGGAGGCCCAGGCCGCGCAGTCCGCGTTCGACGATCGCGTGCGCGAGGCCGCCGGGTCCGGCGGCGGCGCGGCGAGCGAGATCGCCAAGGCACAGGAGCTCCTGAACTCCGGCGCGATCACGCAGGCCGAGTTCGACAGCATCAAGGCCAAGGCGCTGGCCAGCTAGCGCCCTCCGGCCGCGCGAAGGGTTCCGCTGCGGCGGAGCCCTCCGCGCCGGCCGGCAGTTCCAGCCTGAGGCTGGCGTAGCGTCCGCCGCGTGATCGGCGTCGACGCATCCTCGTTCTTCGCCGTCGTCGCGACAGCGGCGGTGGCGGCCCTGGCCGCCGCGGCGCTGCCCGCGGCGCGCACGCCGCCCGTCGTCGTGATCGAGCTGCTGCTCGGCATCGTGATCGGGCCCCAAGTCCTTGGCCTGGCCGACAGCGACAGCTTCATCGAGTTCTTCTCGAACCTGGGGCTCGGGCTGCTCTTCTTCTTCGCCGGGTACGAGATCGACTTCGATCGCATCAAGGGCGCCCCGCTGCGGCTCGCCGGGCTCGGCTGGGCCTTGTCGCTGGGAATCGCCTATGGGCTCGGCGGGCTCCTCGCCGCGGCCGGCGTCGTGATCTCGTTCCTGTTCACGGGGTCGGCCCTCGCGACGACGGCGATTGGCACGCTCATCCCGATCATGCGCGACAGCCGGGAGCTCCCGACGACGTTCGGCACCTACCTGCTCGCCGCGGGCGCCGTCGGGGAGTTCGGCCCGATCGTCCTCGTCACGGTCGTCCTCTCCACGGGCCGGCCGCTGACCGAGGCGCTGGTGCTCGCGGGGTTCGCGGTGCTCGCGGTTGCCGTCGCCGCCGCGTCCGTGCGGTTCGCCGCCCGCGGCTGGCCGGTCGCGGAGAAGGCGCTCGAGACCAGCAGCCAGCTGCCCGTGCGCCTGGTGATGGTGCTGATCTTCGGGCTCGCCGGCCTGGCCAGCGACCTCGGGCTCGACCTCCTGCTCGGCGGCTTCGTCGCCGGCATGATCGTCCGGATCGCGCTGCGCGGCCGCGAGCTCGCGGTGTTCGAGTCCAAGCTCACCGCGGTCGGATTCGGCTTCCTCATCCCGTTCTTCTTCGTGACGAGCGGCCTGAACTTCGACCTCGACGCGCTGGTGTCGGGGGTCGAGCCGATCGCGAAGATGGTCCTCTTCCTGGCCCTGTTCCTGGTCGTGCGCGGCGTGCCCGCGGTGCTGCTCTACCGGCGCCCGCTGCCGGTCGCCCGCGACCGCGCGGCGCTCGCGTTCTTCTCGGCGACCCAGCTCCCGCTCGTCGTCGCCATCACGACGCTCGCGGTGAGCGAAGGCGAGATGACGACGCAGACGGCCGCCTCGCTCGTGGGTGCCGCGATCCTCTCGACCCTGATCTTCCCGTTCGTGGGGCTCGCCCTGCGGCGGCGGACCCGCGCCGGCGACGACCCGGCCGCCCCGCCGGTCCCGGCCTGAGCCCCAGCGCGCACGGCCCGCGACCGCCAGAGGTCAGGAGTTCACGATGCCGCGCACGACGAGGTACACGCCGAGCACGGCGCAGATCACGATCGCCACGTTGCGGCCGTTGCTCTTGAACCACTCGTTCGCCGCGTTGACGCGGCGCTCGGTCGACTCGGGGGCGATGAGCAGGCCCGCGAGCGGGATCTCGGCAAACGCGAACATGATCACGTTGAAGACCAGGACGAGGGCGAGCGACTTCCCCGTCGAGTAGTTGTCGGCCGCGATGTCCTTGAGCGCGACGAGGTATGCCGCCCCGGGCACGTTGATGGCCAGGCCGGCGAGGAACACGATCGGCGTCGACCCCTTCGACAGGATGCGCTGGGACCAGGGCTCGGTGTCCTCGTTCTCTTCCTTCGGCTCCGGCGGGGCGTCGGGATGCTTGCGCGCCTTGCGCGCGGCCCGCCGCTGGCGCAGCCGCTCGTCAGCCCGCATCCGCAGCGCGACGGCGAACAGCAGCGCGAGGCCGCCAATCGCGAGATCGGTCGTCCAGCTCAGCGTCGACTGGCTCCCCTGCTTCTCGAGCTCGGGCTGGGCGGCCTCGATCAGGAGAATGCCGAGGCCGATGCTGATGACCAGCCCGCCCGCGAGGTAGGCGCTGAGGAGCTGCACGCGCTTGGGCTGGGCGAGCAGGATCACGACCGCGGCGATTAGCGTCGGATAGATCGCCGCCTCGAGGGCGAGCAGGAGCAGATTCACGAGCGGCAGCCTATCCGCCCCGGGGCCGGCCGCGCGAAGCGCTGCTGCGCCTCGTTCAGGATGCCGTCGTCACCAGGAGGTCAGCGCGCTCCCAGGTCCGTTCGCGAGCCAGCAGGCTGTCCTCCTGCTGCGCCCAGCGCTCCCAGTGCGGGCGGTAGACGTCCGCATCGCGGGCCAGCGCCCGGGCCCGGCGTGCCGGCGCCTCGAGCTCGAGCCAGACGAGCAGGCTGGCAAAGCCGGCCGGCCGCCGCGCGCCGGCGCCGACGCCCTCGACGACGAGGAGGTCCGACGGCGCGAGCGGCAGCGGATCGCCCCAGGCTCCGCGCGCGTAGTCCCACTGCGGCACGGTCGCCGGGCGGCCCTCGGACACCGGGACCAGGACCCGGTCCACGAGGATCTCGATGCCGGCATCGAGGCCGTCCCACCCCGGATACATGAGCTCCATCTGGACAAGCGGCGCCGCGAGCCGGGCGGCCGCCGCGCGGGCGAAGGTCGACTTGCCTGCGCCCGAGCGGCCGTCGATCGCCAGCACGCGCACGGCGCCGGCGCGGGGCGGGCGCGCGAGCACCGCCGCGGCCACCGTGTCGACGCGAGCCGGATCGGGGCCCGGGGCCGTCATGCCGGCAGGAACTCGTTCGTGGTCGCGCCGTCGGCCGCGGCCGGCGAGGCGAGCACCGCGTGCGCCGCCAGCCATTCGGCGTAGGGGCCCACCAGGGCGTCGCGCTGCTCGCCCCAGCGGCCGCCGTGGGTCCACGTCGGCGCGACGAGCTCCAGGGAGCGGGCGAGCACCGGCGCCGGGAAGTAGGCCGCCACCCGTTCGAGCACGGCCAGCGCGCGCATCGGCGCCTCGGCGGCGGCGCGAAAGCCGCGCGCCGTGGCGGCGAGGAACCCCCGCACGAGCTCCGGGTTGCGCTCCAGCGCGGACGCGTGCGTCCCGAGCAGGTAGCTGTGGTAGGCCGGCGCCCCGATGTCGCCGACCCGCCAGACCCGGCGCTCCGCCTCCGGCAGCGACCCGAACAGGACGTCCCAGGCCCAGTAGTTCCCGAACGTCGCGTCGGCGCGGCCGGCCTCCAGGTCGTCGGCCGTGAGCTCGCGGACGCCCGCGTCGACGGTGACGACGGCATCCGGGTCCCCGCCATCGGCGGCGACGAGGTGCCGGATCATCGCCACGCCGCGGGGCGTCGGGTTGCAGGCCACCCGCCGCCCGGCGAGGTCGCGCGGGCGGCGGATGCCCGACGAGGCCACCGTGAGGATCGATTCGAGCTGGGCGTGGTTGACGGCGGCGACGCCGACGAGCGGCTCGTGGCGCTCACGGCGGGCGAACAGCCGGTTGGGCGGGAACACCGCGAAGTCGACCTCGTGGCGGACGAGGTAGGCGAGCGCGTCGCCACGCAGCGGGTCGGGCACCGTGATCTCCACGTCGAGCCCGGCCTCGCGGTACCAGCCCTCGGCGGCGGCAAGGTAGTAGCCGGCGTCGTTGGGCCACGGGTGGAAGTAGCCGAGCATGAGGCGGACGTGGCTCATGGCGCCGGGGCAAGCACTCGCCGGGGGGTGTGCGGTGTGCTCACCGCAGTGATGCTGACCGATTCGCGCCGGCACGATGCGCCGCGGCCGGATGCTCGTCCGCGACGCGCGGGTGGCCGGGCCCCCGGAAGTACTCGCGCAGCGTCGCGCCCTCGTACTCGCGCCACACGCGCCCGCGGCGCTGGAGCTCGGGCACGACGTGGTCGACGACGTCGCGCAGCGTGACGGGCGGCACCGGGTCGGCCACGTTGAACCCGTCGGCGCCGGACACGTCGATCCACCGCTCCAGCTCGTCGGCGACCGTGGCCGGGGAGCCGACGATGACCGGGCCGCCGCCGCCCACGCCGACGAACTCGGCGATCGCCCGAGACCTCGAGCGGGCCGAGCGCGTCGGCGATGAACAGCGCGTCGAAGCGGCCCCGCTCGAGGATCTGGGCTGTCTGCACCCAGTGGCGCAGGGTCCGGTACTCGTGCGCGCGGCTGTCCGGGTGGCGCCAGAGCCCGACGGCCGTGTGGCCGACGGTTGACTGGCGCAGCCCGTGGAGCCGGATCCGCTCCTCGGCCACCGGCTCAGCCCTGGCTGGGAAGCAGGCTGTCGGTGTAGAGGTCGGCGGGCGGCGGCGGGCTCTTCACGACCCCGCCGTCCTGGAGGATCTTCGACAGGCCGGCGAAGTCCTCGGCCTGCAGCTGGCCCCAGGCCCCCGCCGAGTCCAGGAACTGCTTGGAGACCGCCACGGCCGTCGCGTCGACGATGTTCTGGCTCTTGCCGAGCGCCGTCTGGTTCGCGGCGATCAGGATCTTCGCGGCCTCGGCCGGGTTCTTGGCCGAGTACTCGTAGCCCTGGGCCAGCGCCGCCAGCGTGCCCTTGAGTGCGGCGCCGCGCTTGGCGATCGTCTCGTCGCTGGCGACGTAGACGGCGTTGGGGTAGTTGCCGGCGGCCCCGAGGTACTTCGCGTAGGGGAACGTGCGCACCTTCGTCCCCTGCAGGTTCGCGGTGACGTCGTCGATGCCGCCGAAGACCGCCGTGTACTGGATGCGCTTCTTGGCGAGCGCGGTGATCACGTCCGTGTTGAGCACGACCTGCTTGAACTCCGGCTTCGCGACGCCGTCAGCCTTCAGGATCGCCGAGATGATCGGCTTGTCGCTCTGGATCCCGAAGCCGCCGTACAGCGTCCCGTTGAGCTGGGCCGGTCGCGTGGACTTCGAATCAGCCAGCACGGCGAGCGCCGTGGTGTTGTTGGCCACGAGCGCTCCGACCGCCTTGTACTTCAGGCCCTGGGAGCGGTTGATGATCACGTCGGGCGGATAGGTGATGCCCAGGTCGGTCTTGCCGCTCTTGATCAGGGTCTCGGCGGGCGTGTTCGCGTAGGGGATGATCTCCGGCTTGATCCCCTGCTTGGCAAAGTAGCCCTTCGCGATCGCCGTGTAGATGCCCAGGTAGTTGACGTTCGGGGAGAAGTCGAGGGCGATCTTGACGGTCTGCGGCTTGGCGGCGCCGCCGGCCGCCGACGCGGCGGTGGTGTCGCTCGACGACGAGTCCGAGCCGCAGGCGGCCACGGCGACGGACGCGGCCAGCACGGCGGCGAGAGGCACGGCGGAACGCAGGCGCGGCATGGGGAAACCCTTTCAGGCGGCGATGTCTGAGGAATACTGCATAAATCTGATGGGAAATGTAGCAATATGGCTCGGGCCGCTACCGTTGCCGCCATGAGCCCGCCCGCATCCCCGCCCTCCGCCGCGCCCTCGCGGGCCGGCGGCTGGCTCCAGAGCCTGTGGCCTCCGGCGGTCGTGCTCCTGGCCTTCGTGGCCCTCTGGTACGGCGCGACCACGGGGCTCGGCACGGCCGAGGACGTGCTCCCCTCCCCCGATCTGGTGCTGACCTCGACCTGGGAGGACCGGGCCAGCCTCTGGCCGGCCATCTGGGAGACGACGAAGGAAGCGGTGCTCGGGATCCTGCTGGCCATTGTGGTGGCGGTGCTCCTGGCCGTGGCGATCGACTGGTCGCGGACCGTGCGACGCAGCATCTACCCGCTCATGGTGGCCTCGCAGACCCTGCCGATCATCGCGCTCGCCCCGCTCGTGATCATCTGGTTCGGATTCGGCCCGGGCCCCAAGGTCGCCCTCGTCGCGCTGTTCACGTTCTTCGCCGTCGCGGTCGGCCTCGTCCAGGGCCTGGCCTCCGCCGACCCGGACGCCAGTGCTCTGCTGAAGACCATGGGGGCCAGCCGCCGCCAGCTGCTCGTGCGCGTGCGGCTGCCGAGCGCGATCCCGCAGTTCTTCACGGGGCTGAAGGTGGCGGTCACCTACTCCTACGTCGCGGCCATCGTGGCCGAGTTCGTCGGGGCCCAGCAGGGCCTCGGCGTCTACATGACCACTGCGAAGAACGCGTTCCGCACCGACCTCGTGTTCGGCGCCGTGATCGTGACGTCGCTGCTCACGCTCGCGCTGTTCGTCCTGGTCGTGGCGCTCGAGCGGCTCGCCATGCCGTGGCGGCAGCCTGCGGCCCGGAGGGTGGACTGGTGAGCGCCGGCGCCCGCCTCGAGCTCGAGGCCATCACGAAGGCCTTCCCCGGCCGCGACGGCGGCGTCCAGGCGATCGCGCACGTCGACCTCGTGGCCGAGCCCGGCCAGTTCGTGGCGGTCATCGGCCCGAGCGGCTGCGGGAAGAGCACGCTCTTCCACATCCTTGCCGGCCTGGAGGATCCGACGAGCGGGGAGGTCCGCATCGACGGCGCGGCAGTGCCCCACCGCCTCGGCCGCTGCGCCTTCATGCCTCAGCGCGACGGGCTCCTGGCCTGGCGGCGGGTGATCGACAACGTCACGATCGGCCTCGAGCTCGGCGGCGCCTCGCGAACCGCGGCCCGCGCCCAGGCCGCGCCGCTGCTCGAGCGCTTCGGCCTGGGGGCGTTCGCCCGGTCCTGGCCGTGGCAGCTCTCCGGCGGGATGCGCCAGCGCGCGGCGTTCCTGCGCACCGTGCTGCTCGGCCGGCCGGCGATGCTCCTGGACGAGCCGTTCGGCGCGCTGGACGGGATCACCCGCCGGGAACTGCAGCAGTGGCTCCTCGACGTCTGGGAGGAGGTCGGCACGACCGTGGTGCTCATCACCCACGACGTCGCCGAGGCAGTCTTCCTGGCCGACCGCGTCTACGTGATGTCCCCGCGGCCCGGCCGCATCGCCGATGTGATCGACATCGGCCTGCCGCGCCCCCGCACCCTCGAGGCCGAGGAGTCCCCGGCCTTCGCCGCGTGCGAGGCGCAGCTGCGGCGCGCGCTGCGCGGCGCCGACGCCCCCCCTCAGCCGAGCTCGAGGGGCAGCGAGGGGTCGGCGCTCCACTCGCTCAGCGAGCCGTCGTAGAGGCGCGCCTCGCGGCCGGCGAGGTGCAGGGCGAAGACGTCGACGGTCGCCGAGATGCCGCCGCCGCAGTAGGCGATCACGGGCTCCCCGGACAGGAGCCCGCCCGCCGCGAGGGCGGCGGCCCGATCCGCCGCCGGCCGAAACCGGCCGGTGTCGTCTGCCAGGGCGGTCCACGGCACGTTGACGCTGCCCGGAATGTGGCCGGGGCGGGCGGAGGAGCTGGCCTCCTCCCCGCGGTAGACCGGGGGCCGCAGCCCGCACACCAGGCGTGTCCCGCCGGCGGCCATGGCCGCCTCCACGTCGGCCCGGACCGCGAGCAGCTCCGGCCGCGGCCGCGCGCGGAACTCCGCCGGCGGGTGCCGGTGCTCCCCGTCCTCCAGCGCCAGCCCGGCCGCCTGCCACGACTCGCGCCCGCCGTCGAGCACGCTGACGGAGTCGAAGCCGAAGCAGCGCAGCAGCCACCACAGCCGCGTCGCCCACATCGGCGACTCCTGCGCATAGGCGACCACGTGAGTGCCGGGCCCGATGCCCAGCGCGCCCGCCGCGGCAGCGAACCGCTCCGAAGACGGCAGGGAAAAGGCATGCGGCGCCGCCGGGTTCGCGAGGTCGCCGGCGAGATCGGCGAAGGCAGCGCCGGGGAGGCGGGCGCGCCGGTACTCGTCCCGCCCGCTCACGATGGCGTACGGCCCGCCGCCAGGCGGGCGTTCGAGCCGCACCGTCGCGTCGAAGAGACGCAGCGCCGGATCCCCGAGGCGCTCGGCGAGCACGCCAACGGGCAGGAGGGCCGGAAGGGTCACATCCCCAATGGTGACGGGCGCCGGCCGCGGCGCTGCGCCCAGGCGGCGAGCGGGCCGGTCAGGCGTCCCGCGCGCAGCGGAAGCCGACGTTCCCGGTCGAGCTGTCCGGGGACAGGCCCTGGCGGGCAGCGACGCGGTAGCGGCGGCAGTACGAGTGGTGGCACAGGTAGGAGCCGCCCTTCTGCACGCGGTCGGCCCCCGACTCCGGGCCGCGCGGATCTCGCCGCTCCCCGTCGAGCCGATGCTCGGCGCTGAACCAGTCAGCGGTCCACTCCCACACGTTGCCCGTGGCGTTGTGCAGCCCGTGCCCGTTGGGCGGGAACGCGTCGACGGGACACGTCCCGCGGAAGCCGTCGGCGCCGGTGTCGCGCTCCGGGAAGTCACCCTGGAAGACGTTCATCCGGTGCTCGCCTCCGGGCATGAGGTCGTTGCCCCACGGGAACGCCTGGCCCTCGAGGCCGCCACGGGCGGCGCACTCCCACTCGGCCTCCGTGGGCAGGCGCTTGCCCGCCCAGGCGCCGTAGGCGGCGGCGTCGTTCCAGGAGACGTGGATGGCCGGGTGCCGGCCGCGCGTGCCGAGGCCCGACCCCGGCCCCTCGGGCGCGCGCCAGCACGCCCCCTCGACCTTGCGCCACCACGGCGCCTGCGCGACCGCCTGAGTGGGCGGGAAGTCGTCGGGCAGGAGGCCGGCGAAGACGAATGACCAGCCGAACCGCTCGGCCTCGGTCACGTACCCGGTGGCCGCGACGAACGCGCCGAACTCGTCGTTGGAGACCGCGCAGCGATCGATCCAGAACGGGTCGAGCGCAACCTCGCGGCACGGCCCTTCGCCGTCGGCCGGATCGGCCCACCGATCCTCGGAACCCATGACAAAGGTCGTGGCCCCGATGCGGGCCATGCCCTCGGTCGACCCTGCCGCCGCGGCGCCCGCCGCCGTGGCGGCGGCAGCTCCCGCCCCGCCGCGCGAGGGTGCGCAACAGCCGCCCGAGTCGCTCACGCCGGCGAGTATCGCAGCCGGATCCCGCCGCTGCCGCCCGACCGCGGCAGGCCGGGAGTAGGGTGCGAGGCGAGCATCGAGGCCGTGTGAGCACCCGCAACCTGTCGAAGATCTTCGAGCCGCAGCGCGTGGCCGTCATCGGCGCGGGCGGAGACGCGGACGGCGTCGGGGCGATCGTCCTGCGCAACCTCATCGAGTCGGGATTCCCCGGCGTGGTGTTCCCGGTCAACTCGCACCGGGAGGCCGTGCACGGCATCCAGGCCTACCCGGACGTCGCCGCGCTTCCGTCCGTGCCGGACCTTGCGGTCGTGTGCACACCCGCGCCGACGGTGGCCGGGCTCGTCGGGGCCTGCGGCGAGGCCGGCATTCCCGGCGTTCTGGTCCTGTCCGCCGGCTTCCGCGAGACCGGCCCGGCTGGCGCCGCGCTCGAGCGCGAGGTCGCCGCGCAGGCGGCGCGGTACCCCGGGATCCGCATCCTCGGGCCCAACTGCCTGGGCGTGATCGCGCCGCGCGCCCGGCTGAATGCGAGCTTCGCCGGCCCGATGCCGCGGGAAGGGCAGATCGCCTTCGTCTCGCAGTCGGGCGCGCTGTGCACATCGGTCCTGGACTGGGCCAGCGAGCGCGGGATCGGGTTCTCGCACTTCATCTCGGTCGGCAACATGCTCGACGTCGACCTCGGGGACCTCATCGACTACCTCGGGCGCGACCCGCAGACCCGAGCGATCATCCTCTACGTCGAGTCGATCACCGAGCCGCGCACGTTCATGTCGGCAGCGCGCGCGTTCACCCGCAGCAATCCGATCGTCGCCTACAAGGCCGGCCGGTTCGCGGCCTCGGCGGCCGCCGCGGCGTCGCACACCGGGGCGCTCGCCGGCGAGGACGCCGTCTACGACGCCGCCTTCCAGCGCGCCGGGATCGAGCGGGTGGCCGACATGGAGGACATCTTCGACATCGCCGAGCTGCTGAGCCGCGGCCGCCGCCCGCGCGGGGCGCGGCTGGCGATCGTCAGCAACGCCGGGGGTCCCGGAGTGATGGCGCTCGACACCCTGCTGGAGCGGGGCGGCGCCCTCGCCACCCTCGAGGACGGAACGATCGAACGGCTCGACGGGCAGCTGCCGCCGGCCTGGTCGCGCGCCAATCCCGTCGACGTGCTCGGCGACGCCCCGGCCCAGCGGTTCGCCGACGCCACGGCCGCCGTGCTGGCCGATCCCGGCGTTGACGCCGCCCTGGCGATCCTCACCCCCCAGGCGATGACCGATTCCGCCGGCTGCGCCGACGCGGTGCAGGCCGCAGCGGCGCCGTCGCCCAAGCCGGTCCTGGCCGCCTGGATGGGCGGCGCGACCGTCCGCGGCGCCCGCGAGTCGCTCGCCGCGGCCGGCATCCCCGCCTACACGACCCCGGGACACGCGGTCCGCGCGTTCATGCACCTCGTGTCCTACGCCCGCAACCTCGAGATCCTCTACGAGACCCCGCGGGCGATTCCCGCCGGCCTCGAGATCGATCGCGCCCGGGCGGCGGATCTCCTGGCGGCCGCGCCGGCCGACGGCGACGTCCTGTCCGAGGCGGCATCCAAGGCGCTGCTCGAGGCCTACGGGATGCGTGTCGCCCTCCCGCGGGCCGCTGCCACGCCCGACGAGGCGGTCGCACACGCCCGCGCGACCGGCTACCCGGTCGTGCTCAAGATCCACTCGCCCGACATCACCCACAAGACCGACGTGGGCGGCGTCGTGACGAGCGTCCGCGGCGACGGGGCGGTCCGCGACGCGTTCGCCGCGATCGTGGAGTCGGCCGCCGCCGCCCGGCCCGATGCCCGGATCGACGGCGTGCTCGTCGAGCCGATGGTCACCGACCCGGGGATCGAGCTGATCCTCGGCGCGCGGAAGGACCCCACCTTCGGCGCGGTGATGGTCGTCGGGATGGGCGGGGTGACCGCCGAGCTGATCGGGGACCGGTCGCTCGGCCTGCCGCCGCTCACCGAGCGCCTGGCCCGGCGGATGCTCGAGTCCCTGCGGTCCTGGCCGCTGCTCGTCGGCTACCGCGGCCGGCCCGGCGTCGACCTCGACCGCCTGATCGAGGCGATGCTGCGCGTGTCCTACCTCGTGGCCGACTGCCCGCAGATCGCCGAGCTCGACATCAACCCGCTCCTCGCCACGCCGGTCGCCTCGATCGCCCTCGACGCCCGGGTCATCCTCGACCGCGGGGCCGCCGGCGCGCCGGCCCGCCCCTACGGCCACCTGGCCATCCGGCCCTACCCGGAGGAGCTCGTGCGGCCGGCGCAGCTCGCCGACGGGACTCCCATCGTCCTGCGGCCGATCCGGCCCGAGGACGAGCCGCTCTGGCACGAGCTGCTCGCCCGCTGCTCGGCCGAGTCGCTGCACTCCCGGTTCCGGGAGATCATCAAGGAGACCACCCACCGGATGGCCACCCGCTACTGCTACGTCGACTACGACCGCGAGCACGCGATGGTCGCGGAGATCGACGAGGGGGGAACCCCCGCGCTGATCGGGGTTGCCCGCCTCGTCTCGTCGGCCGACGCCGATTGGGCCGAGTACGCGGTGCTGGTCGGCGACCCGTGGCAGGGCCGCGGGCTCGCGGAGATCCTCACGACGGCGTGCCTGGACGTCGCCCGCGCGGCCGGGCTGCGCCGGGTTGTCGCCGAGACCACCGACGACAACCGCGGCATGCTCGCGATCCTCCGGCACCACGGGTTCACGATCACCCGCCACGACCGGGGCGAGGTCGAGGGAACGCTGGACCTCGCTGCCGGGCCCGCGCCGGGTTGACGCCGCGGTTAGCGCGCCGCGACGGGCGGGGGCGGGGCTGGAGCCTCGTCCCCGGAGGCCCGGTCCCAGGCGGCCACTCGCGGCCCGTCGCCGGCGGCGGCCCGCACGCTGGCGAGCCCGCGGTCGCGGTCGCCCGGCTGCCAGCCCGGCCCGCCGAACAGGTGGCCGAGCTTGTCGTGCAGGCCATGCGCCCGGCGCACGTCACGCCAGACCGCGGCGTACTCGTGGAAGGCCACCCGCACCGGGTTGTAGGTCCCGATGTTCTTCGTCAGGCCGTAGACGGCGTGCTCGGACTCGGGCTCGAACGTCCCGAAGAGGCGGTCCCAGATGATGAGGATGCCGCCGTAGTTGCGGTCCAGGTAGCGGTCGTTGGTCCCGTGATGGACGCGGTGGTGCGACGGCGTGTTGAAGAGGAACTCGATCGGCCGCGGGAACCGGCGGATGCGCTCGGTGTGGAGCCAGAACTGGTAGATCAGGCTCACCGACTGCATCGTGAAGATCATCCACGGGCGATAGCCCAGCAGCGCCAGCGGCGCCCAGAACGGGAGCGCGGTCATCGGGATCCACGTCTGGCGCAGCGCGGTCGAGAGGTTGTAGTGGCGGCTGGAGTGGTGCACGACGTGGCTGGCCCAGAAGACGCGCACCTCGTGACTGATCCGGTGGTACCAGTAGTACGCGAGGTCGTCGAGCAGGAAGAGCAGCACCCACGGCCACACCTCGCCGGCCGGCATCCGCAGCGGGCTGACGGTGTAGAGCGCCGCGTACACGACGATCACCGCGAACCCCCACACGGCGCCGATCACGACGCTCCCCGCGCCCATCGTGAGGCTCGTGGCGGTGTCACGCGGCTCGTAGCCCGCCATGTCCTCGTCGTGCCCGGCGATCCGGAACGAGACGATCTCCAGGACGAGGAAGAAGACGAACGCGGGGACCGCGTAGAGAACGAGGTCATGCATCGGCGGGGGCCTCCGGCCGGAAAGGAGCGGGCTCGCCGGCCGCCAGGACGGCGGCCAGGGTCCGGTGCAGGAGCAGGTCGGCCTGCGCCGCCGCGGCGTCGGCGTCGCCGGCGGCGACCGCGGCGATGAGGCCGGCGTGGGCAGCCAGGTCGCGGACCTCGTCGGCGAAGATCTCGTGGGAGAGCTGCGCGACGGCGGACGTGCCGGCGAGCAGGCTGTTGTAGGCGAGCGTGTAGGCGACGTTGTCGCTGGCCGCGACGAGGGCCTGCCAGATCTCCTCGTAGCGCCGCCCGAGCCCGTCCAAGTCGCCCGCCGGATCGGCGCCGTCCTCCGCGAAGTCGCGCAGCGCTGCCAGCAGCGGCACGGGGGCGCGCTGCGCGGCCAGCCGCGCGACGTCGACGCCGAGCGAGCGCCGCATCTCGAGCACGGAGCGCAGCACCTCGGGCGCGGGGCCGTCCTCGAGCGCGAACGGGAGATGGGCCAGGAGATCGAGGCCGCCGGTCGCCCGCCAGTCGAGCACGCGGGTCGCGCCCCCGTGGTTGACCTCGACGAGCCCGGCCTGCTGCAGGCGCTTGAGCGCCTCGCGGACCGCGTGGCGGTTGACGGCGAACTGCTCGCTGAGCACCCGCTCGGACGGCAGCGCCGCGCCCGGGCCGAGGCGGCCGGACAGGATCGCCGCGCGGAGATCGTCGAAGACGGCTTCCGATACAGGCCGCCGGACGACGGGAGCGAACGCCATGGGCAGACGATAACTGATTGGACCAGTTGGCGTTCAGGCGGATTGCGGGCCAGCGCCCCCCGTCGCTGGCCGCGGTCAACCACGGTGGCGCGGCGCGGTCCTGCCCCGATGCCGGCGGGCCGCTCCTGCCCTACCGTCGCTCGGGGACCGACCGAAGCGAGGGGCCATGGGCGAGCAGCTCAGCATGCTGGACACGATGTTCCTCGAGCTCGAGCAGCTCGACGAGAGCGCGCACATGCACATCGGGGGAGCACTCGTCTTCGATCCGCTGCCCGGGGGCGGCACGCCGGACATCGCCGACCTGCGGCGCCAGATGCGCGACCGGATCGGGGTCCTCCCGCGGTTCGCGCAGCAGCTCTCCGGCCCCCACGCCGGACCCCTGACCTGGCTGACCTGGGAGCCCGCGACCGCATTCGACTTCGACGCCCACGTGCATCACGCCGCGCTGCCGGCCCCGGGCGGCGAAGCCGAGCTGCACGAGTGGCTCGGGGAGTTCTGGTCTCACCGCCTCGATCGCCACCGGCCCCTGTGGGAGATGACGCTCCTCGACGGGCTGGAGGGCGGGCGCTGGGCGCTGGCCACCAAGACGCACCACTGCCTCGTCGACGGGGTCGGGTCCCTGGACATCGGCCACCTGCTGCTCGATGCCTCGCCCGACCCTCCCCCGCCGCCCCGCCAGCCGCTGCCTGCCGGCGACGCCGACGACGCCGAGGCCGGGAACGGCAGGTTCTGGCTCTCGCCGGGCCTGCTCATGCGGGGCGCCCGCGCCGGCCTCGGCGCCGCGCTGCACCCGCGCGACTCCCTCGACCGCGCGCGGGCCGCCGTCGAGCTCGTCGTGCGTGACGAGGTGATCGCCGCGCCCGCCTCGAGCCTCAACGGGCCGATGAGCGGCACGCGCCACTTCGCCACGGTGCGGATGGACCTGGCCGACGTGAAGGCCGTCAAGGCGCACCGCGGGGGCACGGTCAACGACGTCGTGCTCGCGGTGTGCGCCGGCGGCCTGCGCCGCCTCCTCCAGGAGCGTGGCGACGAGCTGCCCGAACGCGGCCTGCGAGCCCAGGTGCCGGTGAACATCCGGGCCCAGGACCGTGAGCACGCCCTCGGCAACGAGCTGACGTCGCTGTTCGTCGAGCTGCCCGTCGCCGAGGGCGATCCGCTCGCGCGCTACGCACAGGTGCTCGAGCGGACCGCCGAGCTGAAGGCCGGCTCCCAGCAGGCCGGCGGCAAGGCGATCCGCGACCTCGCCGACCTCGGCCCGCCGCTGGCCGGCGAGCTCATCGCCCGGTCGATGTTCGGCGGCACGCGCATGTTCAACCTCACGATCACCAACGTGCCGGGGCCCCAGCTCCCGCTGTACGCGTTCGGCTCCCCGCTCGTCGAGATCCTGCCGCTCGTGCCGCTGTTCGCCGGGCATGCGGTCGGCATCGCCGTCCTCTCCTACAACGGCCAGCTGGTGTTCGGCCTCAACGCCGACCGTCTCGCCGCCCCGGATGTCGGCGTGCTGGCCGCGGGGATCGAGCAGTCGTTCGCGGAGCTGCAGACGCCGAAGCAGAGGCCGCCGCGGCGGACCGCGGCCAAGGCCTGAACCTCACCGCCGAGAGGAGCGCCGCCATGGACACCCGCTCGACCAGCCCCGAGATCACCCGCCGCCGGCTGCTGGAGCTGGGCGCGGCAGCGGTCGCCGCCGGCGTCGCCGGCCCGGTCCTGGATCCGCTCGCCGCGTTCGGCGCCCCGGCACGGTGGCCTGCCGCGCGTCTCGGGCCGGCGGCGGCGCGCACTGTCGACGCCCGCCAGTTCCTGTCAGCGAGCCAGCTGCTCGCCTGGCAGCGCGAGCTCGACGCCATCGGGCTGCGGGCCACCGGGACCCCCGAACACGAGCGCTACGTCGACCGGCTCCACGACCGGCTCGGACGCGCCGGGGTTTCGCATGTCGGCTTCGAGCCGGTGCCGCTGCGCCGCTGGAGCGTCCGCCCGGGCAGCTGGTCGCTGACCGTGCTCGACGGGTCCGCCGCGGGCCCGGCGCGCACGGCCTCCTACGTCCCCTATTCGGGCACGACGCCGGCGCGGGGCGTGAGCGGCGAGCTGGTCCCGTACGACCCGGCGAGCCCGCCGCCCGCCGGAGCTCTGCGCGGCAAGATCGCCCTGTTCGACGTCCCGCCGGCGAGCGTGCCCTACGGCACGTTCACCGCCGTCGGGTACCGGACCTACGACCCGGAGGGCGTGTTCGACCCGAAGGCGACCTACGCGCGGCCATGGCTCGGGCAGCAGCCGGTGATCGACGCGCTCGAGGCGCTCGGCGCCGCCGGCGCCGCGGGCCTGGTCGCGGTCCTGGACCTCCCCGCCGACGCGGCGCACGGGTCCTACTACCCCTACGACGGGGTCATCCGCCGCGTCCCGGCCCTGTATGTCGACCGGACCGTCGGCGCGCGCCTGAAGCAGGCCGCGGCCGCCGGCCAGCGCGTCCGCCTGACGCTTCCCGCAGCCGTGAAGCGGGTGACGACCCGCAACCTCGTCGGGATCATCCCCGGAGCGTCGAGCGAGCTGATGCTGCTGCACTCGCACACCGATGGGCCCAACGCGATCGAGGACAACGGGCCCGACGCGATCGTGGCGATGAGCCAGTACCTCGCCCGCCTCCCGCGCGGCAGCCTCCCGCGATCGATCCTCGTCCTGCTGACCAGCGGCCACTTCGCCGGCGGCGCGGGGGTGAACGCGTGGATCGCCCGGCACCGGGGCGGCACGATCCGCCGGACCGCCGGCGCCGTCACGATCGAGCACCTCGGCGCGCGCGAGTGGCTGCCGCAGCCGTCGGGCCGCACGAAGCTGACCGGGCAGCCGGAGCCGGGAACCTTCTTCTGCCCGGAGAGCAGCCCGCTGGTCAGCGCCTCCTACCGGTCGCTCACGCGCGCGAAGGCGGCGCCCGGCAGCGTCCTGAAGCCCTACCTGCCCGACCCCAAGAGCCCCGACGGCGGCACGTGGCCCGCCGAGGGCGAGGCGCTGTGGGCGCGGGCCGGCATTCCCACCACCAACTACATCACCGGGCCGACCTACCTCCTCAACTGGGGCATCCCGACCGTTGACAAGCTCGACGTCGCGCGGATGCGCGCCGAAGCCGTGTCGTTCACGCAGCTGCTGCTCGAGCTCTCCCGCGTGCCGCGCACCCGGCTCCGCCGGCTCGACCTGCGCTGAGCCGGGGCACGGCCGGCGGGGCCTGGAGTTGCATCCCGGATGCGGGGCGAGGAACATCGCCGGCGACCTTCGAGAGGAGAACGGGCACCTGCCGCCGGCCGCGACCGCGGACGGGCGCGGCGCCCCGGCCAGCCGATGTCAGAGATGTGGGACAGCGTCGCCCCGGCGTGGGAGCGCCACGCGACCGCAGTGGACGCGCACGTCGCCCCGGGCACCGCGGCGCTTCTGGACGCGGCGCAGATCGGCGCTGGGGACACGGTGCTGGACATCGCCGCGGGCGCAGGCGGCGCGGGACTGGCCGCCGCCGCGCGCACCGGCCCCACGGGCCGCGTGGTGCTCGCCGACGACGCGCCCGGGATGGTGGCCGCCGCGGCGCGGCGCGCCGCCGACCTGCCGCACGTCACCACGCTGCTGTGCGACCAGGTGCGCATCGACGCGGAGGACGCCAGCGTCGACGCGGTGATCTGCCGCCACGGCCTCATGTTCGCGCCGGAACCCGCCGCTGCGGTTCGCGAGGCCGGCCGCGTCCTGCGCCCAGGCGGCCGGTACGCCGTCATGACCTGGGACACGCGCGCGGCCAACCCCTGGCTCGGGCTGATCATGGACGCCGTCGGCGCCCAGTTCGGCGTGCCGTTCCCCCCGCCCGGCCTCCCCGGCCCGTTCTCGATCGACGACCCCGATCTGCTCGCCGGCGCCCTCGCCGCGGGCGGCTTGGAGGACGTGCATGTGCGGCGCATCGCCACCCCGCTGCACACGGCGTCGCTCGAGGCCTGGTGGGACCTCGTGCCGCAGTTCGCGGGCCCGCTCGCGGTCGCCCTCGCGGGAATGGACGCGCAGACCGTTTCGGAGATCCGCGCCCGCGCCCTCGAGCTGGGAGCCCAGGCGGCCCGCCCCGCCGGAGACGGGATCGAGCTGGGCGGGTCGGTGCTCGTCGGATCGGGGCGGCGCTCGGCGGCGTAGCGGCCGCCGCGCCGCCGGCGACGACGTGCCGGACCGGCCGGGGCAGCGCCGGCGTGCGCAGTCGCAGGATCGCGACTCGCAGGCCGGGTGCGATTGGTTGCCCGCGGGTCCGGGCCTCTGCGACACTCGCCCGCACCGATCAGGCTGCGGACACGGGGAGGCTGCGCCATGGGAGCTCGCATCGCGACGCTGGCGACGACGGGAGCGGCGGTTGCCGTGCTCGCGCTGGCGCTGGACGCCGTCGCGCCTGGCGCCCCGTCCGGGGCGGGGGCGCGCGCCGCCGGAACCCCGCCGGCAACCGGCGCCCGGCAGTCGATCCGCCCCCGCCGCGGCCGCGCCGCGGGCCGCCACGTCTCGCTGGCCCGGCTGCGCCGCGCGCCGCGACCGTCCAAGCGCGTGCTGGAGTGGCGCACGCGCGGCAACGAGGAAGGCGAGGGCGGCGCGCCCCGGCCGCCGGCGCCCGAGACCGGCACCGAACTCGTGGACCCCAAGACGGATCCGCCCCTCCCCCGCGCCGACGGCGTGCCGCGCGCCCGTGCCGCAGACGACTCGGGCTTCCGGGTCTTCCGCAGCTCGGTGGTGCTCAAGGGCGCCGCCGCGACCGGCACCGGCGTCGCCGGGCTGATCGCCGAGCCGGCCGCCGCCAACGACCGCAACGGCATCCTCACGACGGGCAACGACTTCATCGGACTCTCCTCCGACAACGGGCTGAGCTACCGGTTCCTGGACCCGAATCAGACGTTCCCGGCCAGCGCGCCCGGGGGGTCGTTCTGCTGCGACCAGGTGGTGGCCGAGGAGGACCGGGACGGCTACTCGCTGCTGATGTGGGTCGGCAAGAACTTCGACGACGGCAACACCAGCGCCGTGACGCTTTCGGTGATGCAGGGCCGCCCGGACCTGCTGGACGCCCAGAGCGACCTCAGCAACGTGTGCCAGTTCACGCTCACCCCGCGAGACTTCGACGCCGGCCAGGACTCCAACCGCGAACTCGACTTCCCGCAGATCGCCACGACCGACGACCACGCCGTCATCACCGTCGATGTCAACCAGATCGATCCCGGGTTCCTGGGGTCCCGGCGGGTCGGGTCGTCGATCCTGCGCCTGAGCCTCGACGACATCGAAGCTGCCTGCGACCACAGCTCGCCCGAGGTGGGGTTCGGGTCGGTCCTGCGCGACACCACCAACCCGATCCTGCCCGTGGACAACGCCGGCTCGACGATGTTCATGGCGGAGCACACCGACAGCGCCACCACCACCGACAAGCTGCGCGTGTACTCGTGGCCCGACAGCAGTTCGACCATCTCGCTCGACACCATCGACATCGAGAACTGGCCGTCGCTGACCAAGAAGCAGAAGTGCAAGATGAGCAACGGCAGCAACCCCTGCGCGCGCTCCGATGGGCGGCTGCGCATGGGGTTCCGCAGCGGCTCGACGGTGGGCTGGGTCTGGACGGCTGCCCAGGGCGGCGCCTACGACTGGCCCTACATGCGCATCGTGGCCTTCGACACCGGGACGCTCGCCAAGGTCGAGGACCGGGCGGTCTACAGCGACGAGGCCGCGGTGGCCTATCCCAGCGTCGGTGTCAACTCCGAGGGCGACGTGGGCGTGACGTACTACAAGATGGGCGGCAGCACGAAGGTGCAGGCCCGGGCGTTCATCGTCACCAATGCGCGCGAGTGGAGCGTGTCGACGAACACGCTCCTCGGCTCCACCAACACGCCGGTCCGCGAGGAGTGGGGCGACTACGCCTCAGTGCACTCCTACGACAACTGCGACGAGACCTTTCTCGCGGCGATCCACACGCTCCAGGGCGGCGGCGGCGATGCCAGCGTCGAGGTGCGCAACGTGATGTTCGCCAACCACGAGAACGACGGCTGCCCGGACCTCGACATCACCGACCTCGACTGGACGGGCGATCCGAACAGCGTGACCCAGCGGCCGCACGGGAAGATCACGATCTCGTCGACGACGCGCAACAGCGGCTTCGTCGACACGGGGCATGCGTCGCGCACCGCCTACTACCTGTCGCGCGACCTCACGGCATCCACGGACGACATCCGTCTGAGCCCGACGAACTACGTGCCGCCCACGCTGGGCAAGACCGAGACCGACGTCCACTCTGCGGCCTACACCATCCCGCTGGGGACGGCAGGCGTCTACTACGTGGTTGCCTGCGCCGACGACAACGAGAAGGTGTCCGAGATCTCGGACACCAACAACTGCGCCAGCGAGCCGTCGTATCTGGTTGACAGCGGCGTCGTCAACGGCCAGCTGGTCGTCGCGGGATCGCCGGCGTTCGACTCGCAGGTTCGCCCGGTGTCCTCGGTCGACCTCACGAACGCTGACCGGATCGGGCTGCGGATACCGCTCCAGGCCACAGGGAGCCGCCGCGCCCGCCTGGCCAGCGAGTCGCTGCGGGTGGACGTCGCGGCGACCCGGGACTTCCGCGAACCCGGCGTCGTCCTGCCGCTCCTCTCCTCGCGAGCGCTCAGCGCGCCCCGGGCCGCCGGCCGCGACCGTGTGCGGCAGACGCGCGTCCTCACGCTCCGCATTCCGGCGCGGCTGCGCGGCGGGCGCCTCTTCGTTCGCGTCTGCCTGCGGCACCCGCGCGGCACCGACGACGGCCGGTTTGCCAACGACTGCCGCATCCTCCCGCGGCCGGTGGCGCTGCGGCGCTGATGTCGCGCCTCGGCGTCAGCCCCGGCGCGCGCGGCGATCCATCTCGCGGCGGATCGCCGCTTCGATCACGGACCGGCGCGTCCTCGGCCGGCGGCGCATCCGATCCGGAGACGCCTTCGGCCTCGCTGCCTGGATCTGATCTCGCAACCTGGCTGCATGCATGGCTGCACCCTCCCAGGCCGGGCCGTGCGCGGCATCGGGAGAAACGCGAGGTCGCGAGCGGCCAACTACCGGCTCCGGATCGGAGGGATCCCGGACTCGGCGACCGAACATGCGCACGGGGCAGTTCCGGTTGGGCGTGCGGGCCACGATGACCCGGTCGGCTAAGGTCGCCCTTCCCGACCTGGAGGTGCCCGATGGCATTCCTGCTGACCCACTTCTGGCCCGGCGGCACGGAGGACGAGTACCGCGCCACCCTGGCCGCTGCGCATCCGGAGGGCGGCTTGCCCCCCGGCCAGATCTACCACGTCGCCGGCCCGACCGACGGCGGCTTCCTGATCGCTGCCGTCTGGGACTCGGAGGCCTCGGCCAACGCGTTCCTCGAGACGCTGCTCGGCAAGGGCCCCGTCGAGGGCGGCCTCGTCGGCCCGCCGGAGGCGCGGGTCGCCGACGTCGTCAACCTCCAGACGGCCTGAACGCGGCCTCGGCGCCCGCCATGGCGGGCGCGCGACTCAGGCGGTGCGGACCGGCGTGCCCTGCAGGTGCTCCTGCAGCCCGGCGGCCGCCGCGTCGCCGATGCGGTTGAAGACCAGCTTGAGGAAGGGGTCGGCGAGCTTCGCCGGCCCCTTCAGCTTCAGGTCCGCGTCGTAGGTCACGCGGGTCCCGTCGTCGTGCGGCTCGAAGCTGATCGTGTCGAGGGAGACGACGCTTGCGTTCTCCCCGCGGAAGGTGACCGAGCGGGGCGGGTCCAGCGCGGTCACCACGTAGGTCAGCGGGGTCTCGCGGCCCATGAACTTCGCCACGAGGCGGAACTCCGACCCGACGGCGACCGGTCCGCTGCCGTCGCGGGCGGCGCTGACGACGCCCGGATCCCACTCCTTCGCGTTCGAGAAGTCGCTGAGATAGGCGAAGAGGTCGTCCGGGTCGCGGGGGGAATCGATGGAGGTGACGTAGCGGGCCATGCCTGGCATACGGCCGGAGGCGCCGCATGGCTCACCGGCGCCTCTGTCGTGCCGGTGACACAGCAGGGGTCGCCTGCGCGACCGACAGGCCCGAGGCCAGCGGGCACAGTGCTCCTTGTCAGCAATCGTCACCACCAAGGAGCGCCGCAATGTCACGTCTCGCCCGCATCGCCATCACCGCCGGAGCCATCGCCGCCGTCGCCGGCCCCGGCGCCGCCGCCGCTGGAGCCAAGACCTCGGTCACGCCGAAGCAGGCCAAGCGCACCACGATCGTCACCGCCGTCGTGTCCAAGAACCGCAACATCCAGACGGGCGCCGCCCAGGGCTTCTCCCTCGATGCCCAGCTCATCGCCCCGGCGGGCGCCAGCGAGCGCTGCGGCATCCATCATCCGCCCGGCGGCCGCTACGCCGCGCACGGCACCAAGGCCGTCTTCAAGCTCGATCCGGGCGACGCGCTGTTCGGCGGCAAGTGGTGCAAGGGCACCTGGAAGGCGAAGCTGTCGGTCCGCACCGACACGCCCTCCAACGTCGACCAGGACCTCAACCCGTCTGACGACGGCTGGGTCCACCTCCCCCTCGGGACCGTGACCTTCCAGGTCCGGTAGCCCCTCGTCCTCCCGACGCCCTCCGCGCGGCCGCCCTCCGGGGCGGCCGCGTTGCGTTGAGGCCCGGCGACAACAGGGCGGGAACGGAGTAACGTCGCCGCGCATGGGGATGGACCAGAGCGGCCGGCCGGCCGCCGCCCGCGGCCTGCGTCGCAGGCAATCGCTGGCCGCCTGCGCCGCGATCCTGGCCGGACTGGCCGGCGCCCTCGCGCCCTCTGCCGCGCTCGCCGCCTTCGTGCCTCCCCGTCAGCCCGTCGTCCCGCCGGTTGCGGTCGCCCCGGTGCGCCCGGCCTGCGGGCCGGCCGCCCCGGCGCCCGGGGACCGGTGGGTCTGCTCGCCGCAAGAACTGGCCGCCGTGCTGCGGGCCGAGCCGGCCGCCAGCGGGCGGATCATCATCCCCAAGGACGTCACCTGGAACGTGACCGGCCTCCAGGACCTGCCGCTGCGGTCGGGCGTGCAACTGATCGGCGAGCGCGGCGACCTCGCGAGCCGCCCCATCCTCTTCACCGACGCGCGGGCGGATGCCGCCGGCGACGGCTACCGGCTCTTCCGGCTCACCGGGAACGACGTGCGCGTGCAGGGCATCCACTTCCGCGGGCCCAAGCCGTACACGGACCGCCACACGGAGAAGTACGTGACCGCGATCACCGTCATCGAGGACGCCGAGCACACGCTGGGCAGGCGGGTCGTGATCGCCGACAACGAGTTCGACCTCTGGAGCGGCGCGGCCGTCGAGGTCGCCGGCAGGCACGGCAACCAGACGCTGGCGACCTGGCGCACGGGGCTCCCCGACGACCCGCTCCCGTGGAGGCACCTGTCGTTCACCGACGCCGGCCTCGTGCGGATCGAGCGCAACTCCATGCATCACAACGTCATGGACAACGGCGGCTACGGCGTCGAGGTCACCGGCGGCGCCTACGCCACCATCGAGGGCAACGTCTTCGACACCAACCGCCACTCGGTGGCATCGAGCGGCCGGGCGTACAGCGGCTACGTGGCGCGGTTCAACTTCGACCTCCAGGGCGGCTTCAAGCAGGGCAGCTCCTACAACCAGCACTACGACGTCCACGGCGAGACCGATAGCGGCGACAACAAGGGCTACGGCGGCAACGCCGGGACGCGCTTCGAGATCGCCTTCAACACGATCCTCGGGGCGCAGAGCTATGCGGGCGGCTTCAAGACCCGCCCCGCGCTCATGCTGCGCGGCAAGCCGACGCAGGGCATGTACTTCCACGACAACGTCCTTCCCCACGAGGACGCCGACGCCGCCGTCGCGCTGAAGATGGCCAAGGGCGACCTCGGACTCGACGAGGACGACAGCGACTTCAACTACCACGGGTATGGCAACCACTACGGCACCGATCACACCCTCGAGATCGCCGCGGGCGACTTCGACGGCGACCGGCGCACCGACGTCTTCCTCGCCACCGGCACCGGGTGGTTCATATCCCGCGCGGGGATCCGGCCTTGGGAGCTGATCCACGAGTCGACCAAGCTGAGGCGGGACCTCGGCTTCGCCGACATCGACAACGACGGCACCACCGACGTGCTGTATCGCGACGGTGCGGGGAAGGTCGGCTATCTCAAGAGCGGCCGCGCCGCCCTGCGACCGCTCACGACGGCGCCGGTGCCGATGCGCGAGATCCGCTTCGGCGACTTCGACGGCGACGGCCTGACCGACCTCTTCTACACGCGCAACCGCCAGTGGCACGTCTGGTACGGCCGCACGAGGGCCTGGGCCGCGACCCAGACCTCCACGACGCCGATCGGCGGGCTGCTGTTCGGCGAGTTCGACGCGGCGAAGGGCACCGACGTCGTCGCGGTCAAGGACGCGGGCTGGATGCTGTCAAGCGCCTCGACGGGCACCTACACGAAGCTCAACAGCCGGCGCGCGGACTCGTTCACGAACATGGTCACCGGCGACTTCAACGGCAACGGCCGGACCGACATCGCCTACGGCGGGCAGAAGCAGTGGTTCGTCAGCTACGACGGCAGCGCGCCCTTCACCATCCTGCGCGACGGCAACATCGGCCCGAACCTCAACGCTCTCCTGGTGGGCCGCTTCGACAACGGCAAGCACGGCGCGCAGGTCGCGGGCTACTCCGCGGCCGCGAATCCGCAGTACTTCAACGGGTGGCAAGGCCAGGGAAGCACGAACGGCTTCACCCGGCGGTCCGAGCAGAAGATGCGCTGAGCGGGCGGCGACCTGTCGCGCGGCGCCCGGGCGCGCCGAGCCAGCGGTCGTTTCCGGCCCGCCGGTCCCGTACGCTCGCCCCTCCATGCTCAGCGCCAGCGGCATCCGAAGGGCCGGGCCGGAGCCCGGCGTGCCCGTGAGCATGGCGGCGACCGCACCGCCAGCGCGCGGGTGAGACCGCGCACCCTCCTGGCTGCCGGCGGGCTCGCGCTGGCCTTGGGGCTGGCGCCGGCGGCGCCTGCCGCGGCCGCCCAGACCGCGGCGCAGCGGCTCGTCGCCACCTACGCCCCGATCACGAACCTCCGGACGCAGGAGCCCCCGCCCTGCGACACCGACGGCGAGCAGTACCTGCCGACGACCGTCGACACCGTGCTGGGCAACCCGCGCGTCAAGCTCAAGCTCCAGCCCAAGGGGGTCAAGCGGGCCCGCACGGTCACGACGGCACCGACGGCTGCCGACGTGGCCTTCAAGGGATCGGACTACTTCCTCGACCTGCCGGGCGATCCCCTCAACGCGGGCTGCACCTTCGGTCGCGACTTCGCCCGCCTCGTCGCCGGCGGCAAGGCGCCCGCCGTCACCTATGCCCACATCGCGCGCGAGCCGGGGCGGCCGGGCATCGCCGTCCAGTACTGGTTCTTCTGGTACTTCAACGAATTCAACGATCTCCACGAGGGCGACTGGGAGGGCATGCAAGTCGTCTTCGACGAGGCCACGACGCCCGCCGAGGCGCTCGCCTCGGGGCCCGACCGGATCGCGGTCTTCCAGCACGCCGGCGGCCAGGTGACCGACTGGGACGGCGGCGAGCTCGAGACCGACGGGACGCATCCGGTCGTCTACCCCGCGGCAGGCTCGCACGCGACCTATCTCGACTCCGGCGTCTACCTCGGCAACGGCCAGGGCGGATCCGGGCTGGGCTGCGACAACACGGCCCAGCCGGTGCGGTCGGTGCGTCCGCGGGCAATCCTCATGCCCGACGACCCCGGCCGCCGCAGCCCGTTCGCCTGGCTCACGTTCCTCGGCCGCTGGGGCCAGCGCGAGGCCGGGTACAACAACGGGCCGCAGGGGCCGATCACGAAGCAGCAGTGGTTCCAGCCGTTCACCTGGATGGACGGCCTGCGCTCGCATGCACCCAGGATCCCGGGCGGATCGTTCCTCGGCCCGACGATCACCGGAGCGTTCTGCGGCGTGGCGCGCGATGCGTCGTCGGTCGTGAACCTCGCGGCCCGCACCATCCTCGGCGCGGCGCTCCTCGTCCTGTTCATGGTGGCGCTCGTGGCGGTCCCGGCGGTGGCGACCCGCTGGCGCCCGGCGCCCGTGGAGCCGCTGCGCCAGCGGCGCCGCCTCGGCCAGCTGCTCGTCGCGACCGGGCGGCTGTACCGGCGCCATTGGCGCTCGCTGGTGCCGATCGGGCTGAGCGCCGTGCCGATCATCGGGGCGGTCAGCGGCCTGGAGTGGCTGATCCAGCAGGTCGCGCCGGAGAGCGGCACCGGCCGCTCGGTCGTGCTGGACATCGCCACGACGGTCGGCACGCTCGGCCGCTTCGCCGGCGGGGTGATCTTCGGCGCGGTCGTCATCGCCTACGTGCGCAGCCTCGACGCGGGCGAGGAGGACCCGACGGCGCTGGGCGCGGCCCGCGGGACGGCACAGCGGTTCTGGCGGGTCGTGGGGGCGGAGGCGGCGTTCAACGTCGCCACGACGCTCATCGCCATCACGATCATCGGCCTTCCGTTCGCGGCCTGGGCTTACGTCCGCTGGCAGTTCGTCCAGCAGGAGGTGATGTTCCAGAACGCGAAGATCCGGCAGGCTTTCCGCGGGTCCTGGCGGCTGTCCAAGAAGCGCTGGTGGAAGACCGCCTCGACGACGGCCGTCCTCTGGTTCGCGGGCAACGTTCCGGGCCCGGCGGTCGGGCTGGCCCTGCTGTTCACGGACCTGTCGCTGTGGTGGATCAACCTGCTTGGCGCGGCGGTGTACGCGCTCCTGATCCCCTACGTCGCCGCGGGCCGCACGCTGCTGTACCTCGACCTCCAAGGCCGCCGGGCGGAGGCGGCAGCGGCGGAGTCGGAGGCGGGCGCAGGGGAGGCCGGCGCCGCGGGGGCCGACACCGCCAGCTGAACGCCGCGGCGCCGGCCGGCAGCCGCCGCCGCCGCGTCTACGGTTCCCGGTCGTGGACGAGCCCGACCTCGACCGGCCGCCCGCGGGGCTGCGCATCACCCTGATCCGCATGACGGCCCTGCTGGCCGTCCTGGGCGTGCTGCTGCTGATCCCGTGGCCGCTGACGCCGCCCGGTGCCGGGCGGCTGGCCGCCGCCGGCCTGATCCTGATCGCCCTGCTCGCGCTGGGCGCCACGCGCCACGTCACGCGCTACGCCAAGCGGATCGCTCCGGCCCGCAGCCTCGCCGCTGCTTCAGAGCGCCACTATCACGGGGCCCGCCGGCTGCTGCGCCGAACGGGGATCGCGCCCGTCGGCCTCGTGCTGTTCGTGCTCTTCTTCATCACGTGGGCGCTGATCTACGCCGCGGTGTGGTCGGCCCAGCCGATCCCGTGCAAGGCCGACGCGGCCAAGGCGTGTGCCGGGGCGTTCTACGGGACCCACCCGCGGATGGAGTTCAGCGACTTCCTCTACCTGTCGGCCAACCTCGCCGCGGCGAGCCCGCCGCCGGATCTGTTCCCTGCCTCCCGGCTGGCCCGGGCCGCCGCGACGCTGGAGGTCGTGAGCGGGATCGCGCTCATCACCCTGTTCGCCGGCGCGCTGCTCGGCCTGCGCGCGGCGGACGAACGCACGGCGCCGGCGCGGCCGGCCGCCAGCGGCCGCCAGGCTTCGGGGGACCCGCCATGAGGTGCGCGTTCGTGCCCCGTCGGGCGCGGCGGTGACGATGTCCAGGCCGGTGATCATCCGTTCCACGCTCGAGCCGCGCGGGCCCGCCGGCGCCGTGGTCCTGACCGACGAGCAGGTCGCCGAGATTGGACAGGGCGCCGCGACGCCCCCGGTGCTCGTGACCGTCAACGGCACGACCTTGCCGATGCGCATCGGGCGCCGGGGCGGCGAGTCCCTGCTCGGCTTCAGCCGCGCCGCGCGGGAACGTGCGGGAGTCGAGATCGGCGAGGCCGTCGAGCTCGCCGTCGTCCTCGACGCGGGCGAGCGCACCGTCGAACTGCCCGCGGACCTCGCTGCCGCGCTGGCGGCGGATCCCGAGGCACGCCGGGCCTTCGATGCCCTGGCGCCCAGCCACCGGAAGGAGTACGCGCGCTGGGTGGGGGAAGCCAAGCGCGCCGAGACGCGCGACCGGAGAGTCCGCGCGACGCTCGCGAAGGTGCGCGACGGCGCCGCACGACGGTAGGCCGCGGCGCGCGCCGGCCCCCGGAGATCGCGTAGTCGGCGACGGTTGCGTGCGGCGGATCACGGTTGGCGTGCGCGCCGATCGAGTCCAGACTCGAGTGCTCGGCTGCCGGCTCTGCCAACCCGATCGACAGGAGGCGCCATGTCGCCGACCCCCGCCACGCCCACACCCGCGAGAAGCCACGCCCGCAAGACCTCGCTGGACCATCTGCAGGACGCGCTGAAGGACCTCGGGAAGGCTCGCGAGAAGGGCACGGATGAGGCGCGCGCCGCGGTCGAGGACGCGATGGACAAGATCCGTGAGGCGAGCACGGAGATCACCACCCGGGGACAGGACCAGCTCACGGAGTGGGAAGACGCGCTCGATCACGCGGCCGAAGACGCACGTCGCGAGCTGGGGCTCATCGCCGTGCGCGCGCAAAGCTCCCCCGAGGCCCTCTCCGATCTGTCCGCCGAGATCCGCAAGCGCGAGGCGGAGCTCGCCGCCTAGCCGCCCGACGGGGCGCCCGATAGGCTGCGCGCCGATCCCGGCCCCGAATGGCCGGGTGACCGATTCCGAGAAGGACCGTCAATGCTGCGCCGCTCCAGCTTTGCCGCCACCGCCGTCGCGCTCGCCGGCCTCGCCGCCGCCGGCCCGGCGTCGGCGTCGGCGTCGGCGTCGGCGGGCACCGAGCGGGCCGACGCGGCGCTGGACCGGGCGCTCGACGGCCTCGTCGCGCGGTCCCAAGGCCCGCCCGGCGCCGTGGCAATCGTGCAGCGGGGCGCCGATCTGACCGTCCACACGTCGGGGGTGGCGAACGTCCGCACCCGCCGCAAGATCCAGATCAGCGACCACATGCGGACCGCCAGCACCGCCAAGGCCTTCAACGGCGCCGTTGCCCTGTCGCTGGTGAGCCAAGGTCGGCTGAAGCTCTCGGCCACGATCGGGGCGACGCTGCGCGGCCTGCCGGCGGCCTGGGCGCCGGTCACCGTCGGCCAGGCGCTGCACCACACGAGCGGCCTGCCCGACTACACCACCAGCCCCGCCTTCCAGAAGGCGCTGGGCCAGAACCTGCGGCGCCGCTTCGACTCGCGGCGGCTGTGGACGTTCGTGGCCGGCGAGCCGCTGGACTTCGCGCCGGGCACGGCCTACCACTACTCGAACACCGACAACATCGTGGCCGCGCTGTTCGCCGAAGCGGTCACCGGCCGGTCCGAGGAGCGCCTGCTGGCCGAGCGGGTCTCCCGGCCCCTCGGGCTGACGGGGACGAGCCTGCCCTCCGGGTACCTGATGCCCAGCCCGTACATCCGCGGCTACCTCCGCGAGCCGGGCGCGCCGCTGCAAGACGTCAGCCAGGCCCTGTCTGCCTCGGCGTTCTGGGCGGCAGGCGGCATGGTCACGACGCCCGCGGATCTCAACCGCTTCGCGCGCGGCTACATCGGGGCGCGGCTGTTCAGCCGGGCCGTGCAGCGCCAGCAGATGCGGTGGGTCCCCGGCACGTCGGAGCCACCCGGCCCCGGCGTGAACTCCGCCGGCCTGGCCGTCTTCCGCTACCGCACCCGGTGCGGCACGGTCTACGGGCACACCGGCAACTTCCCCGGCTACACCCAGTTCCTCGCCTCGACGCTCGACGGCCGGCGCTCGGTGACCGTGTCGGTGAACGAGCAGCTCAGCCAGGAGGCCCAGCTCCCGGCCGTCTGGCGGGTGCTGCGCGCCGCCGAGGAGACCGCAGTCTGCGCCGCGCTGGCCCGCTGAGCGGACCGGCCGGTTCGCGGCGCGGCGGCCTCCTGCCGGGTCCGCCGCCGTCGTTCAGCGGCGGCGCGTCCAGTCGCCCGTCATCTCGACGAACGTGGTGCGGCGAAGCGCGGTCCGCGGCTGCGGAGCGAGCGCCGTCGATGGCCGGCGCCGCGCGGGCCTACAGGCTGCCCTGCGGCTGCAGCTCGGCGAACGCCGCCCCGTGCACCTCGTGCCCGGCCATCGTGCCCGAGTACCGGAAGAGGCCCTCGTAGACCGCGCGCCCGGCCATGGTGAACTCCGAGTCGCGGCGCACCGCGGTTAGCGTGAGCGCACCGCGGTGCCGGGCGTCGGGGCCGCGCAGGATCGCCCGCCACTTCGTCGCGTACGTCTTCCCGGTGGCCGGGCTCTTCCACTCCGAGCCGCGGACCGGCGCGAGCGTGATGTCCTTCAGGCCCCAGTTGGAGGCGATGAGCGCGCCGTTGCGGGCACGCGGGCTGTGGGGGGTCGCGAGGGCCGCGTACGGCAGGGTCCCGACGGTCGGCTGGCTGAGCTGGCCGAGCACCATGCCGCCGCCGAGCGCCGGCATCGGGATCTCGAACGAGGCCCAGCCGAAGCGGTCGCCGAGGATCGTGTTCGCGTTGGGACCGAACGACTGCGTGCACTGGTCGAAGAACAGCCAGCCGCGAGTGCCGCCGATCACGCGCCGGCCGCCGCGCACGACGACGTAGCGCTGCACCTGCAGCAGCGGCGAGGAGTAGTAGTAGTTCCCCTGGCCGGTCATGGGGTCGTTCGTGGTCTGCAGGTAGCGCGCGATCGAGCCGCCGAAGCGGCGCATGATGGCCGTCCGCTGCGCCGCGGTCAGCCACTGCGGCTTGAACCCTGAGGGCCCGAACCCCCACATCGCGATCCCGGTCAGGTCCTTGACGCGCACGTACACGGTCATCGGCCGCTTCGGCGCGCCCGGGGCCTTCGTGCCGATCGATCCCTCGTCGAGGCTCGCGGTGACCTCGTAGATCGCGCCGCGCTGGCCGAGCTGGCCGTCCACGACGCGCATGTCGACGAACCGCGGCAGCGTGCCCAAGGTGACCTGCTCGGCCCGGGCGCTCCACGGGTCGGTGGTGAGCGACATGGGGAAGGTGAGCTCGGGGACGCCGTCGATGCCCCCGCCCCACCAGCCGCCGCCGGTGTTGGCGATCACGCCGGAGAGCGCCACCGGGAGCGTGGGCAGGTGCGGGATGAGCCCGTCCTGGCGCTGGATCATCGAGACGAAGGAGTTGAAGCTCCCGCCCGCCCCGATGAGGTTCCCGAAGATGAGCTGCGACTGCATCTCCATCTGGGGCTGGTTGCTGGAGAGGTAGGAGCGCATGCCCAGCGGGCTGCGCGCCTGCGGCACCGCGGCCGTCCGCGAGTAGTAGGCGTCGGCGAAGCCCGTTCCGGCCGCCGCGCGGGCGGCCGCGGGCCCGGCGCCCGCTGCCCCGGCGGCGAGGGCGACCGACGTGGCGCAGAGGAGCAGGAAGCGGAGGGGGGCGCGCATGCCGCAATCGTCGGCCGCGGAGGCCGAGTCCTTGACCTCTGACGGCGCGGCCGCCCGCGCCGTCAGGGCGAAGCCAGCGTCAGTTCGCGCCGGGCGGCGGGTCGCCGGGGGCGAGCGCGGCGCCGATCTCGGCAAACAGGCTGTCGGCCGGGTTGGCGGCGTCGCCGTCGGGCTTGAAGGCCTTCTCCCCCAGGGTGGCCGCTACGGCGATCGCGATCTTCCGAGACGGCAGGTAGGCCTCCGCTGCCGCATAGCCCCCGAAGAAGGGGTTCTGCATGAGCCAGCTGCCCTTGATGACGACCCCCAGCCCGTAGGCGTAGTTGCGGTCGCCCCGGCGGCACGTCGCGCAGCCGGGCACCGGCCCGCCGAACCGCCGTTGATCGGTCGAGACCATCGCCCGATAGGACGCCCGCGACAGGAGCTTGCCGGTGCCGATCGCGATCGCGGTGGCGTGCAGGTCGTGGATGTTCGTCGTCTGGATCGCTCCGTGGGTGATCGTCCACGACGGGTTCCAGTAGGTCGACTCCTCGTAGAACCGCCTGCCCCGCGGGATCCCGAGGGACTCCCGTCGCTGGGAGGTGAAGGCGTGCAGGACCGGCTCGGGGATTCTCGGCGACTGCGGGTCGGTGGTGTGCGTGAGGCCGAGCGGCCGCAGGACCCGGTCGCGCATGAGCCGGGTCATCTTCTGCCCGGTGATCTTCTCGAGGGCCAGGCCGAGGATCACGTAGTTGGTGTGGGCGTAGCTCCAGTTGGTCCCGGGCCGGTAGATCAGCGGCTCGGAGACGGCGTAGGACAGGAGCTGACGCGGCGTGAAGGTCCGGAATGGATCGGCGTCCAGTGCCGGGAAGAAGCCGGGGGCCTCCACGTAGTCGTGGTAGCCCGACGTCATCTGCGCGAGCTGCCCGAGGGTCACGCGGCTGCTGTTGGGGATCTCGGGCAGCCACTTCGACACCGTGTCGGTGAGTCGCACCTTCTTCTCGTCGACGAGCTGGAGCAGCAGGTTGGCGACGTAGGAGATCGCCACCGCCCCGTTGCGGAAGTGCATGTCGGTGGTCGCCGGCACCCCGGTCATCGAGATCCCCGCCGCCCTGGTCAGGATCACCCTGCCCTCGACCGACACCTTCACGATCACCGCCCGCAGGTGCTGGCGGGCCATCGCCGTCCGCACGATCCGCATCACCTTGGCCGCCTTCGCCGCGTCCCCGGGTCGCGCCGCTGCCGCGGCCCCGGCCGGCCCCGCGACTCCGCCGGCCAGGAGCGCCACGGCCGCCGCGGCGCCCATGAGCATCGCCCGCGCCGGCCGGGGTCGGCGCGTCCGCCCGACGGCCCCGCCGCTCACGTCGCTCCGTCGCGCGGTCTCGATCATCGCGTGCACCCTACGCATGCTGCCCGCCGTGCGACGCAGTGGCCGGGGCCATGAGGCGGACCGGGTCGCCAGCGACCGACCGTCCCCCACACGTGGGCCGCCGCCCTTCCCGGCGTCAGGGAAGCGGCGGCCCGGAGTCCGGACCGAACGGCAGACGGTCCGAGGGGCAGACCGTCCCGCGCGGCGGAGTGACGAGGCGGACGAGGTAGGCGCGGGTCGCGCGCCGGACGCAGGCGCTGGGGTCGGCGTCGCTCGTGTGGCCGTAGCCGTCGTGGGTCAGCAGGACCGCCCGGGGCAGCCGGCGCGCAACGCGACGCGCGTTGGCATAGGGCGTGGCGGGGTCGAAGCGCGTGCCGATGATCAGGATCGGGTGCGGGGTGGCGGTCGTCCACGGCCCGGCGTAGCGGTCGGCGCTGCGGGCAGGCCAGGCGGCGCACGGCGCCCAGCTGACCCAGCCGACGAACGGGCCCCCGATCGCGCTGACCCGGGTGAGCCGCCGGATCACCTGCGGCCAGGCCCGCGGGCCCTGCCGGGCCGGGCTGTCCGTGCAGGTGATCGCCGGGGTCGAGTCTCCGGCGACCGACCGCACGCCGGCGAGCACCGCCCGGGCCTGGGTGGCGAGCGCCGACCCGTCGCCCGCTTCGGCACGGTCGAGGCCGGCCGCAAGCTGCGGCCAGGCGGCGGGATTGGTGAGGTTGACGAACAGCGCGGTCAGGACATCGCCGGAGCGCAGCGCACCGGGAGGCTGGGCGGCCGGCGCCGGGATCGGCGCGCGCCGCAGCCGCGCCAGCAGCCGCGACACCCGGGGCGCGACCGGCCCGCGGCCGGCGAGCGCGCAGCGCGCCGGCCCCGCCGCCGCACAGCGCGACGCGAACCAGCCGAGTCCCCGATCCATCGCGGCCACGGTGTTGGCGAACCGTGCCTCGGCCCCCTGCATCACGATGCGCGGATCCACGAGGCCGTCGAGGGCCATCGCGCGCACCCGGCGCGGGAACAGGCCGGCGTACGTCTGGCCCAGGAACGTCCCGTACGAGACCGCCCGGTACGTGAGCGCGCGGTCGCCGACCAGGCGGCGCAGGTAGTCCAGGTCCCGCGCGTCGTCGGTCGTGGAGACGTGGGCGAGCAGGCTGCCGCTGAGCCGCCCGCAGCGCCGCGCGTACGCGACGGCCTTCGACATCGAGCGCAGGCCTTCCGCGTGCGTGGTCGCAATCGGCAGGCCGCCCCAGAACCGCGCCCGGCTGCGCTCATCGGCAAAGCAGCGCACCACGCGGCTGCCGCCGGTGCCCCGCAGCGCCCAGCCGACCACGTCGAACCGGCCGGCGCCGAGCGCATCCAGGCTCGCCCCTTCCGTCCGCACGGCCGCGACGCTCCCCGTTGCGCCGCCCGCATTCACGAACAGCGAGCCGATCCGCCGGCCACGCCGGCTGGCGAGGTGCCGGATCACCGGGAGCGTAATCGTCGCGCCGCGCGGCCGCGACCAGTCCAGCGGCACGTGCACCCGGGCGCACTGCAGCCGCGCAGCGCCCGCCGCGCCCGGGCACGCGCTCCAGGCGATGCCCGTCGCGGCCCCGGCAGAGGCGGGCGCCGCCGCGGCGGCTACGACGATCGCGAGCGCGAGAAGGAGGGGCCGTGCCCGGTCCCCTCGGGCGACGTCTGCTTCCTTCCGGTCGGGGCTGAGCACCGCATCCTCTCTGTGGGCCTGCGTGGTGCGGCGCGCCCGCCGCCGGCTCCCGCGAAGCGGGGCGGTTGTAACAGACGGCCGCCCGGCCGTGCGGCGGTGACGCGCGCCAGGCCGACCGCGACCGGCGGCGGGCCGGTGGCGTAGGGTGACGCGCATCTCCCGGCGCCGATCCTTCCTCCGCTGCCTGGCACCGGCCCTCGGGTTCCTCCTCGTCGGCGGACTCGCCGGCCCGGCGCAGGCCAGCTCCTCGCCGCAGGCGGCCGCGGCCGCCGACCGCCTCACCCCCGTGACGCAGTCGGTGCCGACGACTCCGCGGTGGTACCGGGCCGACGACGGGCGCTGGCACCTCTCGTACGAGCTCAGGCTTACCAATGCGGTCTCGCTGCCTGTGACGGTGACCTCCGTCCAGGTGCGCGGTGCGGGCGGGCGGCGGCTGGCCACGCTCTCGGGAAGCCGGCTGGCGGCATCGATGAGCCTCCTGGGAGGCGGCGGGGCGCCGCCGACCCTCCCGGCCTCGACCGTCGGCATCGTGTGGCTCGACTTGGCCTTCGCCAGCCGCCAGGCGATCCCGGCGCGCCTCGAGCATCGGCTCACGGTCGACGTCGGACCCGGCCTGCCGGTGGGGCCGATCCTCACCGACACCGGCGGACGCGCGACCGTGGCACGCCGCGGCCCGGTGACGATCGCGCCGCCGGTGGCGGGCGGACGCTGGGCCCTGGTCGCGAGCGCCCACCGCCGGGGGCTGCTGCCGGTCAACGGGGCGCTGCGCCTCGGGCAGCGCTTCGCGATCGACTTCTCGGCCCGGCTCGACGCGTCCGGCCGGACCCACACGGGTCCCTCGAACCGCAACGCCAGCTACTTCAACTACGGGCAGCCGCTGCTCGCGGTCGCGGCCGGGACGGTCATCACGGCGGTGGACGGCCTCCCCGACCAGATCCCGAACGAGAACCGCCCCGTCAGCCTGGCCAAGGCCGACGGCAACCACGTGATCCTCAGGCTCGCCCCCGGCGTCTACGCGGGCTACGCGCACCTCGAGCCGGGAAGCCTGCGCGTGCGCCGGGGCGACCGCGTGCGACCAGGCCAGGTCCTCGGGCGCCTCGGGAACTCCGGCAACACCTCCGGGCCCCACCTGCACTTCCAGCTCATGACCCGCCCGTCGCTGCTCGACGCCGATGGCCTGCCGTTCGTGGTCGACCGCTTCCGCCTCGACGGCCACGTGCCCTCGCTCGACACCCTCATCGACACCGACCGCGAGGGAACCCCGGTGCCGATCGAGCCCGCCGGCGCCGGCCCGCGCCGCGGCGTCGGGTTCACCGAGCTCGGCGTCGTGTCGTTCGCGGACCGCTCGCCGCGCTGAAGGCCCAGGCGAAGCCGGTCCGGAACGCCGAGGACCCCGCCGCAGCTGGGCCGTCGTGACTCGGTCCCGAAGCGGAGGCCGCGCATCGCCGCGTGCGTTAGGGTCGGCTGATGGCCCGGCCGAACGTCCTGCTGATCCTGACGGACCAGCTGCGCTACCCGCCGCCGTACGAGTCGCCGGAGTTGGCTGAGTGGCGCCGGGTGCACTGCGCCGGGCAGGATCGCCTGAGGGCGAGCGGCATCTCGTTCGCCCATCACTATCCGATGGCGGCGGCGTGCGCGCCGAGCCGCGCATCACTCCTGACCGGGCAGTACCCGTCGCTGCACGGCGTGACGCAAACGGACGGGTTGGCGAAGAGCGCCGAGAGCGAGGACATGTTCTGGCTCTCCCCGGACACGGTGCCGACACTCGGCGACTGGCTGCGTGCCGGCGGGTACCGCACCTACTACAAGGGAAAGTGGCACGCCTCGCACGCGGCGCTGGATGCCGAGGACGGCTCGGGACCCCTGCTCTCGATCGATGACGACGGGACGCCGCAGCCCGAGAACATCGAGCGGTACCTGCAGGCGGACCTGCTGGACGACTTCGGGTTCTCGAGCTGGGTCGGCCCCGAGCCGCACGGGCTGGGCAAGCACAACATGGGAACCGTGAAGGACCCGTTCACCGCTGACGAGACGATCGAGCTGCTGCGGCGCCTGGACGCCGATGACAGCGATGAGCCGTGGCTGACGGTCTGCTCGTTTCTGAACCCGCACGACATCTCGTTCTTCGGACTCGTCGGCCTGAAGGAGGGACTGCGCTACCACCCATCCCAGGTCCCGCACGTTGCGCAGGCACCAACCCGCCACGAGGATCTGGCCACCAAGCCGCGATGCCAGCAGAGCATCATCGACCTGTGGAGCCGGATCGGCGCGCCGCAGCCGTGGATCGAGGCGCACCTGAAGTTCTACTACCAGGTCCAAGCCACCGTCGATGAGCAGGTCACCCGCGTGCTCGACGCGCTCCAGGCGACCGGCGCCAACGAGAACACGATCGTCATCTTCAGCTCCGATCACGGCGACATGCAGGGAGCCCACGGCGGCTTTCACGAGAAGTGGCACAACGCCTACGAGGAGACACTCCGCGTGCCGTTCATCGTGTCCAGCCCACTGCTTCCCGGCGGACCACGCGAGCTCGACGTCCCGACGAGTCACGCGGACCTGATCCCCACGGTGCTCGGGCTCACCGGCATCGATCCCGAGGACGCGCTGAACCGGCTGCAGGCCGACCACACGGACGCCCGCCCGCTCGTCGGGCGCGACCTCGCGGACGTGATCCGGGGCGACGCGCCGTCCGCGGCGGCGGAGCCGGTGCTGTTCATGACCGACGACGAGATCAGCGAAGGTGCCGAGAAGGGGGCCAGCCCGACCCGGGGCCTGGCCCGTCGGCTCAAGGTCCTGGCGACCGTCGAGCAGCCCAACCACATCGAGACCGTCGTCGCCCGGGTCCCGGTGGACGGCGAGGAGCACCTCGTGAAGTTCTCCCGCTATCACGACAACCCGCAGTTCTGGACTGTGCCCGCCCAACGCGACGAGCGCCTGCGCGGCCGCAAGACCATCACGGTGACCGAGCCCGAAGCCGACGAGCACGAGCTCTACGACCTCACGCTCGACCCCACCGAAGAACGCAACCTCGCGCACCCCGCCAACGCCACCGACTCATCGCGGGCCCTCCACGAGACCATGCTCGCGCTGCTGCGCGAGGAACTCGACGCCAAGCGCAGGACCCCCTCGGCCGGCGTGGTCCCCGGCTATCGGCCGCCCGTGACCGTCTGAGTCAGCTCGGCCGATCTGGTCGCGCTGCCTCGAGTGGCTTTCGGCGAAGGCGACGCTCGTTCCGTCGGGCCGCGAGGCGGGCTGGCCGCAGCACTGGCGCTGCGGCGTGTGCTCGGCGATGTCCAATCGAGCTCGGGCTGGAAGACGACCGCCCCGAGCAGGATGTCTGACCCGGCCGCCGCACGACCGGCAACAGCAGGAAAGGCCTGCAAAAGCAGGCCTTTCGAGCAATCGGGGAGACAGGATTTGAACCTGCGACCGCCCGGCCCCCAGCCGGAGGGAGCTGGTTCTGCCCAGTCGAAAACCCAGTGTCTATAAGGGTTTCTGTCGTCTGAGTTCGGCTCGGTTTCCCTCAAATTGGACCCCGAATTGGACCCCGAGCGTATGTTCGTATCCGGGGCTGGTGCCACGATCGGTGGAAGATGGACCTCAGCCTCCTCCCTGTCGTCAAGGCATACCCGGTCATCGATCCCGTCTCGCAGACCGAGGCTGTGTGCGTGGCCGGCATCTCGATGGCCGAGCCGCACCGGTGGGTCCGCCTGTTCCCTCTGGACTACCGCGGCCTCATCCGCGCGCAGAAGTTCAAGAAGTACGAAGTGATCAACCTCGTGGCAACCAAGAGCACCAAAGACTCCAGGCCCGAGAGCTATACGCCGGTCCTCGACTCGATCACCGTTGCGGAGCTGCTCGGCACCGACGGCGGCACCTGGCGACGGAGGCTCCCGTTCTTCGACGCGGTCGAGGATGAGTCGATGTGCGAGATCCAGCGGCGGCAGAAGTCCGAGCGCAAGTCGCTCGGCGTGTTCCGCCCACAGGAGGTCACAGATCTGAAGGTGACCGCCGCGGAAGAGGGCTTTGCAGCCTCTCAGCGCGGGCTCCTCGCCCAGGTGTCCCTATTCGGCGATCGCGCGGGTGACGCCACCCGCGCTGCGCTCGATCCGCTCCCAGTCAAGGCGAAGTTCACGTATCGGTGCACGGACTCCGCGTGTACTGGACACAACCAGTCGCTCATCGACTGGGAGCTCGGCGCGTTGCACCGGACGCTGAGCAGCCAAGGTGAAGACAAAGTGACGATCCACTCGAAGATCCGAGAGAAGTTCTTCGAGCAGTACTGCGGCCCCGGCAAAGACACACGATTCATTGTCGGGAGCATGCTTCGGCACCCGACGTCCTTCCTGGTCCTGGGACTCGTCCACCCGAAGCGCGCGGTGCGTCAGCAGGAGGCGTCGCTGTTCTGACGCCGAATAGGGTCCCGACCGTGCCGACCAAGCTCTTCACCGTCGGGTACCAGGGTCGAACGCTCGACGAGATGATCGCCGAGCTCGTCGGCGCCGGCGTCGCGCGGCTGGTCGACGTCCGGGAACTGCCGCTGTCCCGGCGCCCGGGCTTCTCGAAGACCGCGCTCGGAGAAGCGCTCGCCGACGCGGGAATCGAGTACGTCCACGTCAAGGCACTCGGCAACCCCAAGCCCAACCGCGAGCGCTACTGGGCCGGGGACATCGCGGGCGGCGCGGCGGCATACCGCAAGCACCTGGGCAACGGGTCCCGCGCGGCTCTTGTCGATCTAGCGGACAGCCTCCCGAACTCGCCTGCCTGCCTGCTGTGCTTCGAGCGCGACCACGCCGAGTGCCACCGGGACGTCATCGTGGAGGCACTCCACGAGTTCCACCCCAAGCTCGCTGTCAGCCACCTGTAGTCAGCGCACGACGACGGCGCGCTCGCCTGCGGATTCCGCGGCCGCGTGGCCCCCGCAAACCGATGGCTCCCCATAGGATCAGCGGATGGACACCCGACGCCCAGATATCCGGTGACGGCCACCCTGTTCAAAGAGGTCAGCTACTCCCTTTCAAAGCTGATCGAGGACATCGACACCGGCGAGATCGGACTTCCCGATATCCAGCGGCCGTTTGTCTGGACGCCAGCGAAGGTGCGCGACCTGTTCGACTCCATGTACAACGGGTTCCCGGTGGGCTACCTGCTGTTCTGGGGCAACCTCGCAGCGAACGGCGCTCGGCAGATCGGCACGGGTCACAAGCAGGCCGCACCCCGCCTGCTGATCGTCGATGGTCAGCAGCGCTTGACGTCGCTCTACGCCGTCGTCAAAGGCATTCCGGTCATCGACGACGACTTCAAGGAGTCACGACTCAAAGTTGCATTTCGACCGCGCGATGCGACGTTCGCAGTCCCCGATGCCCCGATCGAGCGCGATCCGGAGTTCATCGCCGACATCACGCAGCTCTGGAGCAAGGACGTCCCGCGCAACCGGTTCGTCAAGCGGTTCCTTGAAGGCCTGCGTGCAAGCCGCGCCGTCGATGACGACGAGGAGGACCACCTCAACGAGTCCATCGACCGCCTGTACGACCTCCAGAGCTATCCGTTCACGGCGCTCGAGCTGTCGAGCACGATCGAGGAGGAGAAGGTCGCGGAGGTCTTCGTTCGGATCAACTCGAAGGGCGTGCCGCTGAACCAGGCCGACTTCATCCTGACCCTCATGTCGGTCTGGTGGGACGAGGGCCGCAAGCAGCTCGAGGACTTCAGCCGTGCCGCACGGCATCCGTCGACCAGCGGCCCGTCACCGTTCAATCACTTCATCCACCCGTCCCCCGACCAGCTCCTGCGCGTGGTCGTCGGCCTCGGCTTCCGGCGCGGTGCGCTCCGCAGCGTCTACGCGCTGCTGCGCGGTAAGGACCTGGCGACGGGCCAGCCGTCCGAGGAGCGGCGCGAAGAGCAGTTCGAGCGCCTCGCGAAGGCACAGGGGTACGCGCTCGACATCACCAACTGGCAGGAGTTTCTGAAGGTCCTCGTTCGCGCCGGCTACAGAGGCTCTTCGATGCTGAGCTCGGAGAACGCGCTCCTGTACGCGTACATCTTCTACCTCGTCGGGAAACGCGACTTCGGCGTCGCCAGCGAAGACCTCCGCGAGATCATCGCCCGCTGGTTCTTCATGGCGACGATCACGGGCCGCTACTCGAGCTCGCCTGAGTCGCAGGTCGAATCCGACCTCGCGCGCCTCCGAGACATCTCGACCCCTGACGAGTTCATCTCGGTGCTCGACTCGGTCATCGACGACACGCTCACCAACGACTTCTGGGAGATCACGCTCCCGAACGCACTGGCCACGTCCGCCGCGCGCAGCCCGTCGCTGTATGCCTACTACGCGGCGCTCAACCTCCTCGACGCCCGGGTGTTGCTCTCGAAGATGCGCGTCAACGAACTCTTCGATCCTGCGATCAAGGCCGTCCGCGCGCCGATCGAGCGTCACCACCTCTTCCCGAGGGCGCATCTGAAGAAGCTCGGGATCGAGAACACGACCAGGATCAACCAGATCGCGAACATGGCGCTGGTCGAATGGCCGAAGAACACGGCGATCTCCGGCGAGGATCCGAAGGCCTACTGGCCGTCCTACTCGGCAGCGCTCACGCCGCCCGAGCTGGAGCGCCAGTGCTTCTGGCACGCGCTCCCCGACGGGTGGCACGAGCAGGACTACGACGCCTTCCTGACCGAGCGACGGCATCTGATGGCCAAGGTCGTGCGCGCTGGCTACGAGCACCTGGCCCACGGCGAGTCCGCGCCCGTAGAGCCAAGTCTCGCCGAGCTGATTGCAGCCGGCGAGAGCGACATCGTCGAGTTCAAGAGCACCGCTCGCTTCAACGCTCACATTCCTGAGGCCGACCCCAGGCTCGAGCTCACCGTGCTCAAGACGATCGCCGGATTCGCGAACGCGCACGGCGGGACGCTGCTCATCGGCGTGGACGACGACGGGCGACTTCTCGGACTCGACGGCGATCTCGCGCTGATGAAGAAGCCCGACGTTGACCGCTACCAGCTCTGGCTCACAGACCTGCTCGAGACTTCGATCGGCAAGCCGGCGGCAGCCGGCGTCACCGTCGCGTTTCCCGACGTCGACGGATCGCAGCTCTGCCGCGTGGACGTCCGGCGTTCGGGAACCCCGGTGTTCCTGCGGCCACCCGGAACGAAGCTCGACGAGTTCTGGGTGCGCATCGGCAACAGCACCCGCCTGATGAGCGGCAACGACGTCGTCACGTACACCAAGCAGCACTGGCCATAGTCGGGCGTCGCGCGCTAACCGCGAATCGCCCGCGGGATCCGCGAGAGGTAGTGCCCGGCGGGGCCTCAGCCCGTCGGCACCACTGCCCGCACGCGTCGCGCCGACTTCTTGCGCGAGACGACGAGCAGGTCGGCGTCGAGCGCGTCCGCGATCGCGACCACGGTGCCGAGTTCCGGGTTGCCCCGTGCGGTGAGCAGCCGGCGGACGCTCGCGGGATTCTTGTCGATCGCACGCGCGAGTTCGGCCTTGGTGAACGCGTGCTCAACGCGCAGGGCGTCGAGCTGGTTGACGATCTCGTCGATCGCTCCGATGGCGCGCCGCTGGCGCTCATACTTGTCCTTGAACTCGGGACCCTCGGCCAGCCGCCGCGTCAAGCGCCGGTCGTGGTGGCTCGTGTCGAGCTTCTTGGTGGCGCGTGTAGTGGCCATGCTGCTTCCGAGCGTATCACCAGTGTTACGCCATCATCCGACCGCGCGTACCACCTAAGCTACGGCCCTGGTGGTGGGGTCCGCAGCCGGCTCCTCCTCCGCAAACGCCTGATTGACCATCTCCACCTCGCGTGCACTCGGCGCGTAGTGGGCGTAGATCTGCGTCGTCTTGAGGTCGGCGTGGCCGAGGAACTCCTGGATGGTTCGCAGCGGCTGGCCGGACGCCGCGAGTCGCGTAGCGAACGTGTGGCGCAGCTCGTGGAAGGTGATCTCGTTGACGCCGGCGTCGCGGCACGCCGCCTTGAAGCGCTTGGTGACCTTGCTGCGATCAAGCGGGCGGCCGCTCTGCGGGTGCGCGAAGACGAGCTCACCGTCGGCGCCGTATGCGGTGCGCCGCGACCAGCGATCGAGCTCCCGAGCGAGGCGGTCGGTCATCGGCACAGAGCGACGCGTCGAGAGATCTGACTTGCCCTGCGCCGAGTGCTCGCCGCGCACGAACGCGTTCCGCACGCGGATCCGCTGCGCGGCCCAATCGACGTCGCGCCAGCGCAGGCCCAGGAGTTCCGACTGCCGTAGCCCTGTCATCGCCGCGGCTAGCACGAGCACTCGCAGCGCCGGTCCAAGCACGTCTGGCTGGTTAGGGGGAGCAGGACCCGGCCTGCCGGCGCGCGTCGGCGCCGGCGGCCGCACGACGACCTCGTCCGGGATCGCGCGGAGCACCGCTTCGAGTTCGGCCACCGAGAGGAACCGCAGGTCAGGGTTCACGTCGCCGGCACGCCGGCGCTTGGGGCGGCTGGTGTAGCGGACCGGGTTCGTCGCGCACCAGCCGTGCCCGATCGCATGCTCGAACACCGAGTGCAGGTAGGTGACGACGTTGCGCACCGTCTTGGGCTTCAGGCCCTTGCGAAGCATCGATGAAGCCAGCGCCTCCACGTCAGCCGCGGTGACGTCGAAGACAGCGCTCGCCCCGATCCTGGGCACGACGTGAACGCGCTCCATCGACTCGCAGCCCTCCAGGTAGGACTTGCGGGAACCTTCGACCGCCAGTCGCCGGCGCAGCGACGCCGACGCCGACGCGACCGTCACCGTCTCGGCATCCGCCCGACGTCGCGGGGTGACCTCCTCGTCCTGCTGCAGCTGCCGGAAGCGGCGCTCGGCCTGCGGGCGCGTCAGACCCTCGGACGACCCGGGTTCTCGGACGAGACCCAGACGACGGTTCAGCTTGCGACCGTCACCTGTGCGCCAGCGCCCGTAGTAGGCGCCGTGCTTCTCGTAGACCTGGCCGGTCCCGTAGGTCCGCTTCGCACCGCTGCCCCTGCCGCCCATCCGGAACCTCCGCTCGTCGCTACGCCGCCGTCCGACGCGGAGAGGACTCGCGGACACCACCAGCCTCAAGCTCGAGCAGCCACCGCTCTATGGCCTCGCGTCGGTAGCGACGGTAACGTCCGAGGAAGACGGTCGGAATCCGTCCCAGCCGGCTCTGCTCGTAGACCCAACCGGCAGTCATCCCGAGCATCGCCGCGACGTCGTCGGCCGTCAGCAGCTCTGTGGCCGTAACACTCGCGTCAGTCATGCCGGAGACTTCGGCCGCGGCGCCCGAGCTGTTGTCCCGGGGCTGGGATTCTCGCTCGGGCACAGATCGGGCACAGATCGGGCAGGGCTCGGGCGCAGCTCGGGCACAGCGCGCCGCACCGAACACTCAGAACACGACTCTTTCCAGGGGATTCGCGCGAGGTGTCCTGGCGGACACCTCGCGCTTTGCGCTCGGTCTCGCACGGGCACCACCGGCCGGCCCGCCTTCGGCGTGCCTCTCGCTGCGCTCGCCGTGCCGCCCGGCGAGAAGGTCCCGAGGGACCCCGGCCGGCCCCAGCGGGGGCCGGCCTCGCGCCGCTCGGCGGCGCCCAACGGCTCCGCCGTCTCCGCGGCCCGACGGGCCGCCATCTGGTCCCACGGGACCACGTGCTCGTCCCGGCCAAGTCCGGAAACAACCCGAGCCCGACGCCCGCGGATAGGCTCCGGTCGCGTGGCGAGCGGCCCCCTCGAGAAGGACACCTGTCAGGACTACGTGCTGCCGCGCCTTCGGGCCGCGGGCTGGTCCGACGACCAGATTCAGGCGGAGTTCCCGATCACCGACGGGCGCATCATCTCCGTCGGCTCCAAGCACCGGCGCGGAGACGCGCTGCGGGCCGACTACATGCTCGAGTACCGGCCGGGACTGCCGATCGCCGTCGTCGAGGCCAAGCGCGAGTACGCGATCCCCGGCAAGGGCTTACAGCAGGCCAAGAAGTACGCCCAGCTGCTTGACGTTCCGTTCGCCTATTCCACCAACGGCAAACGCATCGTCGAGGACGACCGCAGCACGGGCCTCGAGACCGAGAACCTCGACCACTTCCCAAGCCCTGACGAGCTCTGGTCCCGCTACCGCGAGTTCAAGGGACTCACGGACGACACCGTGTCAGGCGGCGTGGAGCTCCCGTTCAACCGGAGCCTGCGGAACTTCGATGGCTCGGTCAAGGAGCCTCGGTACTACCAGCGCACCGCAATCAACCGATCCGTAGGCGCGGTCCTCCGCGGCGACAAGCGCCTGCTTCTGACCCTCGCAACCGGTACCGGCAAGACGTTCGTCGCGATGCAGATCGTCTGGAAGCTCTGGAACAGCGGCTGGCGACCCGGCCGCCGCCCCCGGATCCTCTACCTCGCCGACCGCAACATCCTGATCGACCAGCCGCGCCTGGACTACTTCGTCCCCGCCTTCGGTGAGGGCCCGATCTGGACGCTGCGCGGCGCCGCCAAGTCCGGTCGCGAGATCTACTTCGCGCTCTACCAGGCACTCGCCGACAGCGGCGACGACGAGGACGGAATCTTCCGCGAGTTCGCGCCCGACTTCTTCGACTTCGTCATCGTCGACGAGTGCCATCGTGGCAGCGCGAACGCGGAGTCCTCGTGGCGCAGAGTCCTGGAGCGCTTCGCTCCGGCGACCCAGCTCGGGATGACGGCCACACCCAAGCGCGATGAGACGGCCGACTCCTACGCCTACTTCGGCGATCCACTGTTCGAATACTCGCTCGCCCAGGGCATCGAGGACGGCTTCCTCGCGCCGTACCGGGTCCGACGCGTCGTCTTGAGCGCCGACGCACACGGCTGGGCACCGAGCGCCGGCCAGCTCGACCTGTTCGGGAAGGAGATCCCGGCCGGGCTCTACACGACGAGCCAGTTCGAGCGGGTGGTGTCTCTGCTCTCGCGCACCGAGGCTGCGGCCAGGCATCTCACCGACTACCTGAAGCGCACCGACCGCTGGGCCAAGACAATCGTCTTCTGCGTCGATCAGGAACACGCATACCAGATGCGCCAGGCGCTGCACAACGCCAACGCCGACCTCACCAAGCAGCACCCCGACTACGTGGTGCGGATCGTCAGCGAGGAAGGCGATATCGGCCGCGGCCACATGGGCAACCTCGCGGACACCGAGAAGGCCACCCCCGTCATCGCGACGACATCGCAGATGCTCTCGACCGGCGTCGACCTCCCGACCGTCAAGAACATCGTGCTGTTCCGGACCGTCGGTTCGCTGTCCATGTTCAAGCAGATGATCGGCCGCGGCACGCGCCTGTTCCCCGACGCCGACAAGCTGTCGTTCGACATCATCGACTACTCCGGCGCGACCGCCCTGTTCGCCGACCCCGAGTTCGACGGCCCGCCCGAGCGCGTCGACCAGGAGGAGGTCGATGAGACCGGCGCGATCGTCGGGGACATCGTCGTCGAGCAACCCGAGCCGGTGTTCGACCCCGCCGTGGCCCCCGATGAGCCCGGCATCGACCAGGCCGACATCGAGCCCCGCGGGAAGTTCTACGTCAACCAGACCGAGGTCTGGGTGACGGCCGAGGCGATCTATCACCTCGACCCGGAGACGCAACGGCTGCAGCTCGTCGAGTACCGCGACCACGTGGCGGATGCCGTGCGGACGTTGTTCCCCGACCCGGGCGAACTGCGCAGCCGCTGGCGCAGCCGCGTCGGGCGTCACGACGTCGAGGACGCCCTGAGCAAGCGCGGCATCGACGTCACCGAACTGCCCGCACGCACGGGCATGAACGACGCGGACTCGCTCGACATCCTCGTGCACCTGGCCTGGAATCAGCCGCTTGCAACGAGGCTCGACCGCACGCGTCGTGTGCGCAAGGAGCACTCGGACTTCTTCGAGGCTCACCAGCCGGCGGCGCGTGACGTTCTTGCCCAGCTGCTCGACAAGTACGCCGAGCACGGCATCAGCCAGCTCGATGACCTCCATGTGCTGGAAGTTCCACCGCTGTCTGCGCTCGGATCCCCGGCTGAGATCGCCGGGCGATTCGGATCGCCGGCGGCACTGCGAACCGCCGTCGAGGAACTCGGAGAGCTGCTCTACGCCGCGTAGACTACATCGCAACTATATTTCTACGTAGCTGGGTTGCATAGAACTATAGTTTTGATATAGGATTTTGTTCGTGGCGATCGATCGTCGAGATCTCCGACGCAGGATCTTCGCGCTCGCGGCAGACCAGAGCGGCTACTTCACGGCTGCCCAGGCCAAGCGCCTCGGCTACTCGTACCCCGCCCAGGCACACCACGTGAACGCTGGCAACTGGCTGCGCATCGACCGCGGGCTCTTCCGCCTCAGCGAGTGGATCCCGGATGTCCACGACGACCTGGTTCGCTGGACGCTCTGGTCAAAGAACCGAGCGGTGGTTTCGAACGAGACGGCGCTGGGCGTGCATCAGGTCGGGGAGTTCGAGTCTCCGCACATCCACCTGACCGTGCCGCCCGGCTTCCGGATGCGTGACGACGCGCTCGTGCTCCACCGGGCCGACCTGCCGGACGAGGACGTCGTGCAGCGCACAGGGTTCAGGGTCACGACACTCACGCGCTCGCTCGTCGACGTCGCCGCGCACGCGCCGGACGAGGAGCAGCTCGCGCGAGCGATCGACGATGCGCGCGGGCAGGGCACCGTCACGCTGCGCGGTCTGCGCGAGCGTGCCGAGGCGATCGACGCGACGGCCGCCCTGCACATCGAGCGCGCCATCGGCCTCCTGGACGCCGCATGACCTACGACACGCCCCAGGCGCTGCGCATGGCGCTCGAAGCACGCCTGCTGTCCCAGGCGCAGGAGACCGGCGTCGCCATCGATCGCCTTCGGCGCAGGGTCGTCTTCCAGCGGATCGTGACGCGCCTGCAGCGCGCGGAACCCGGACGCTGGGTGCTCAAGGGCGGGATGGCGCTCGAGGTCCGCCTCGGTGACGATGCCCGGCTCACCAAGGACGTCGACCTCGGGCTGCGCGACGAGGTCCCCGAGGGCGATGACCTGCGCGAGCGCCTGATCGATGCGCTGAGCGGCGATGCCGACGCCGACCGCTTCACGTTCGCGGTCGGGCCTGCCGTGCCGATGGCACCGGACGGCGGCGGGCACCTGACGTGGCGCGTGGGAGTGACGGCCGAGCTCGCCGCCCGCCGGTTCGGCGCAGTCAAACTCGACGTGTCGCCCCGCGCTCACGAGCTCGAAGCGACCGAGATGGTCGATCTCCCGAACGCCCTCGCATTCGCCGGACTCGACAGCGTCGAGATCGAGATCGTCGACGTGCACCGTCACGCCGCCGAGAAGCTTCATGCGATGACCAAGGACTTCGGCGACCGCGAGAACAGCCGGGTGCGAGACCTCGCCGATCTGATGCTGCTCCGCGAGCACGGACTGCTCGAACCAGGTGCGCTCGCCGATGCGGTGACCGCGGTGTGGTCCGAACGCGACGCGACAGCGCCTCCCGCGCAGCTCCCCGCGCTCCCGGCCGGCTGGCAAAGCCGGTACGAGCAGCTTGCCGCGGAGTACTCCATCGAGCCATCGTCGTACCCGGCCGCTGAGGCGCTCGCCGCTCAGCTCTGGGCCCAGATGTTCAACCCTCAGGAGCGCTGACGCACCGTGGCCCCAGCGAAGAAGCAGTCCGCACCCCAGTCGCCGCAGGCGAAGCTCGCATCGGTCATCAAGACCGCTCGCGACGCGATGCGCAAGGACGCCGGTCTCAACGGCGACCTGGATCGGATCCCGCAGCTCGCGTGGATCCTCTTCCTCAAGGCGTTCGACGGGCTGGAGCAGGACCGCGAGGTGACCGATGCCGACTACCGCCCGGCGATCGAGGCTCCGTTCCGCTGGCGCGACTGGGCCGCTGACCCCGACGGGCGAACCGGCGAAGCCCTGCTGGAGTTCGTCAACGGCGAGCTGCTGCCATACCTGCGCGCGCTCACCGGCACCCACGAGCACGACCCGCGCGACGTCCTCGCCGCGGTCTTCCGCGAGACCAACAACCGGATGCTCTCCGGCCACCTGCTGCGCGACGTCGTCAACAAGGTCAACGAGATCAGCTTCAGCTCGTCGGACGACATCCACACGATGGCCCACCTGTACGAGTCGATGCTGCGCGAGATGCGCGACGCAGCGGGCGACTCCGGCGAGTTCTACACCCCCCGACCGGCAATCCGGTTCATCGTTCAGCAGGTCGACCCGCAGCTCGGCGAGATCGTGCTCGACCCCGCCTGTGGGACGGGCGGCTTCCTCGTCGAGGCGCTCGATCACATGCTGCCGAACGTCGAGACCGCCGAGGAGCTGCATGAGCTGCACGACAACCTCCGCGGGATCGAGAAGAAGCCCCTGCCGTACCTGCTGGGGATGATGAACCTCGTGCTTCACCGGATCGGTGAGCCGAACATCATCCGCGGCAACGCGCTCGCGCGACCGATCACGCAGATCAGCAAGCGCGACCGCGTCGACGTGATCCTCACCAACCCGCCGTTCGGCGGCGAGGAGGAGAAGACGATCCAGTCGAACTTCCCCGCCGACAAGCAGACCGCGGAGACCGCTTGGCTATTCCTGCAGCTCGTCATCCGCCAGCTCAAGGACGGCGGGCGCTGCGGCATCGTCGTCCCGAACGGCCTGCTGTTCGGCACCGGCGTGGGCGCCCGCATCAAGCAGCAGCTGCTCACCGAGTGCGACCTCCACACCGTCGTGCGCCTGCCCGACGGCGTGTTCGAGCCCTACACCGCGATCCCCTCGAACCTCCTGTTCTTCGACAAGACTGGCCCGACGAAGGAAGTCTGGTTCTACGAGATCCCGCCTCCTGAGGGTCGAAAGAAGTACTCCAAGACCAAACCGATGCGCTTCGAGGAGTTCGCCGACTGCCAAGCCTGGTGGAACACCCGCGAGGAGAACCAGCGCGCCTGGCGGGTGCCCGTCGCCGACCTCGAGGCAACGGACTTCAACCTCGACCTGCGCAACCCCAACCGGCCCGACGACCTCGCCCACCGGCCGCCGGTCGAACTGATCGCCGAGCTGATCGAGAACGAGCGGGAGATCCTCGGGCTGCTCCAAGCGCTGCAGACGGAGGTGCAGTCGGCGTGACGCAGGTCGAGCGCGTACGCGTCGGGGATGTGCTGCGGCTGGAGCGCCGGCAGGTCATCGTGGACGTCGCCGCAGAATATGACGAGATCGGCGTGCGCTCCTTCGGCAAGGGCATCTTCCACAAGGAGCCCGTCGATGGGGCGATCCTCGGCGACAAGCGGGTCTTCCGAATCCAGCCCGGTGATCTGGTCATCAGCAACGTCTTCGCTTGGGAGGGCGCGATAGCACTCGCGTCACCGGCCGAGGCAGGCAGGATCGGCTCCCACAGGTTCATGACCTTCGTCCCGCGCGGCGAACGCATCGACACAGCCTGGGCGGCGTGGTACTTCCAGAGCGAGCCGGGGCTGGAGCTTATTCGCAAGGCGTCACCAGGTTCCGCCGGGCGGAACAAGACGCTCGCCATCAAGCGCTTCGAGGACCTCGTTATCCCCCTGCCGCCGGTCGCGGAGCAGCGTCGCACCGCCGCCCGACTCGACCGGGTACGCGACGCCGTCGCAGCGATCAATGATCGCGTGTCGGCGGCGCTATCCCACGCAACGCCGCTCCTTGAGAGCTGGCTCGGACAGCAAATCCCCGCGGACGGGGCGATGGTGACACTCGCCGAAGCAGCAGCGGTTGTTCGGGGCCGCGGACCGCGGTATGAGCCGGGCAGCGGCACGCTCGCCGTCAATCAGGGGTGCGTCCAGTGGGATGGGATCCAACTTCACCGTGCTCGCGAGGTCGACGCGTCGTGGTGGGCTGGGGTCCCAGTGAGTGGGCGCGTCGCGCTCGGCGATGTTCTCGTGAACTCGACCGGTGAGGGCACGATCGGGCGGGCCGCCATCGCGACCGACGACGTCGTCGGACTTCCGTTCGATTCGCACGTGATGGTGGTGCGAACCGATGCCTCGGTCCTGCTCCCTGAGTACCTGACGCTTTACCTGCGGAGTCCCCAAGGTCAAGACCAGATCATCGCGGCCAAGGGTGCGAACACGACGAAGCAAACGGAACTCGGCAAGGCCAAGCTCGAACGATTCGTCATCCCCGCGCCCTCCCTTGCGGCACAGAAGGGGCTGGTCACGTCGTTTCGCAATCTGTCAGGTCGTCGTAGCGACCTCAACATGCTCGATGCCGCGCGCGGAGAACGGCTTGCCGCGATCATGCCCGCGGCAATGAATCAGGAATTTGTGGGGCTCACGTAGCGATCGCCGCCCACCGTCCATCGCCGACCACAACGTGGCCGAGGAACCGCAGCCCGACGAGCCGCGCCCCGTCGGCGACCCGACGAGTCGCTGCGATGTCCGCGTCGCTCGGTTTCGGGTCGCCGCATGGGTGATTGTGCGCAATCGCGAACGCCCGACCGTCCCGTCGTAGCACGGCGTTGAGGATCTCCCGCACGGGCATCAGCGACCGGTCGATCGCCCCGTCGCAGACGACGACGGTCTGCCGGGGCCGGTTGGCGGGGTCGCAGACAACCACGAGCACCCGCTCACGCCGCAGACCGCCGATCTCGCGGCACGCGATCGCGGCTACGTCGGCTGGCCCGCGGATCACCTCCGGCGGACGGGGTGCCGCGACGCGCCGGGCGAGCTCCAGCACAGCTGACAGCATGGTGGCGACGTCGGCGGGGACTTCCGCGCGGCCGAGGGCGCCCGCACCGATCCCCGGCCAGTCGCCGTCAATGTGCCGCGCGATGTCAGCGAGCGTATCCCGATCGACGGTCGCGCCCTGCAGGACCATCGCGAGCAGCGCCTCGGTGTCGACCTCACGGGCGCCGCCATCGAGGAGACGCTCCAGCGGCACATACACCGGCACAACCATGTGATCGAGCGTATGACCGACAAACATCCGCCCGGTACTTTCGACGGCGGATCGGCACAGATCCACGCGCGGCGCGCGCGAGATCACGGCCGCTGCGTCTCACCTCGAGCAGCTGCTTTCCAGTGGTCCGCGAAGAAATTGGACCCCAATTGGACCCCGTCGGCATCGCCCGCTGGAAGCCAGAACGCCGTGAGGCCCCATTCCATGGGGCCTCACGCTCATCGGGGAGACAGGATTTGAACCTGCGACCGCCCGGCCCCCAGCGCCCCTGGGTGGGTTCCGCTGGGAGCGTGTCCCAGCGTTCATGCGGGGCAGTGTACGCCTGTTGCCGGTCAGTGCGGCTCAGATTGGACCCCGGATTGGACCCCGATCGAACGCGTCACGCGCCCCATCGAACGCGGTTGCAGAACGCCGCGGCGCATCGGGCCCGGCAGGAACCCGCCGGCGCGCGCGGCAAGCGCGGCGAGTCCGCGAGCACCAACCTCCACAAGGTCAGCGAGCGGGTGAGCGTCGGCCGTCACGCCGGCGGAGCTCTTGCGTCTGCCGGGCATTCCGCCTGGCGCCTTCCGCGCCCCCTTTGCCGACGGAGACTTCGTCATCGGCCAGCCCGAGATCCTGGAGCACCGTGCAGCACCACCGCGCCGACGCTCTCGTCGCGCTCGACCTCAGCGACCATCTGATCGAGTTCCGAAACCAGCTCGAAGGCCATCAGCTGATGTGGCGGGCAATCGAGCGTCGCGATGATGACACGCCCCTCCCGCCGGGCCTTCACGTGGACATGGCTCATCGCGCGAGTATCACGCCCCCGCGCCGAAGGCCGGCATCCGCCGACGTAGTTGGTCCACGCCCATGCCCAGCCGGGCGTCGGGAGCGACTCATGACGATCGGTGGCTATCAAACGCTTCGACCGCTGCGCGCACGGTCGGGTAGACGTGCTCGCCGACGGCGTCCATGACGCCGCCCTCCTGGAGTTGGTTCTCCATGCGCGTCTCAAGCCGCGCGAGGGCGAGGACGATCTCGTCGCGCCGCAGGTCGTCGGCGAGGTCCACGAGGGCTTCCAGCCCGGTGGCGTCGACGTGGGTGATCGCCTCGGCGTCGAGCACGAGCCAGCGGACGGTCGAGGGGGCGGCGCGGACCGCCTCGCGCACGCGGGCTTTGACGTAGCGGGCGTTCGCGAAGAAGAGGCGGTCGTCGAGCCGGTAGATGACGATGCCCGGAGTGGTCTGCGCGGAGGGGTGCAGGGACACGTCGGCGTACCGCCCGAGGCGATCGACCCAGCCGAGGACGGCGTCGTGGGGCCGTGCGCTGCGTCTGACGGTGTCGATCATCGAGAGGCCGACTGCGACGACGAGCGCCTCGAGGACGCCGAAGAAGACGACGCAGGCGGTCGTGACGGCGGCGATCGCGACCTCGACGGGATCGATGGCGGCCAGCGCGCGCCAGGCCTGGGGCTCGACGAGTCCGATGGCCGCGACGACGATCACGGCGCCGAGCACCGCTTTGGGGAGGTACTGCACGGGCTCGGTGAGGAACAGCAGGATGACGGCGACGGTCGCGACGGCGAAGACCCCTGCGATCTGGCTGCGAGCGCCCATGTCGTCGTTCACCGTGGTCCGAGAGCCGCTCGCACCGATCGGAAAGCCCTGGCTCACGCCGGCTGCGGCGGTCGCAGCGCCCATGGCGAGCAGTTCCTGGGACCCGCGGACGTTCTGGTGGTGCTTCCCGGCGAACGATCGAGCGGTGAGGATCTCGTCGGCGAAGCAGACGAGAAAGATGCCCAGCGCCGCCGGCACCAGCCGGACCACGTCGGAGAGCGACGGCGTGGGGATCTGGAGGCTGGGCAATCCGGCGGGAATGGGGCCGACGACGGCGATGCCGTGCGCCGCGAGATCCAGCGCCCAGGAGAGCGTGATCCCCGCGGCGACGACGATCAGCGCGGCGGGGATCTTCGGCACCAGGGTCCGCAGGCCGAGCAGCGTCGCCAGCGCGACGGCGCTGACGGCGACGGTGGCGGCGCTTGCGCTGCCGAGTTCGGTGATGACCTCCCACAGTTGGGCGAGCGGTTTGCTGGCGCTGACCGACAGGCCGAAGAGCTTTCCGAGCTGGCCGGTGATGAGAACCACCGCGACGCCGTGGATGTACCCGATGAGCACCGGGCGGGAGAAGTAGTCCGCGATCCAGCCAAGCCGCAGCACCCAGGCAATCGCAAAGCAGGCGGCGACCAGGAGCGCCAGCATCGCCGCCAGCTCGGCAGCGTCGGCGGAGCCGGCGACGGCGAGCGGCAAGACCGCGGCGGCGACGAGCGTGGAGATCGAGCCCTCGGGCCCGACCACGAGCTGCTTGGACGACCCGAGGATCGCGTACACGAGACTCGGAAGCAGGAGGGCGTAGAGGCCGTTCACGGGCGAGACCCCGGCGACTTCGGCGTACGCCATCGCCGAGGGTATGGCGAGCGCAGCGACCGTCAGTCCGGCGATGGCATCCTTTCTGGCGCTCAGGCCGCGGTAGCGGGAGATCTCCGCGGTAACGGGGATCGCGCGCCTGAGCAGCGACTCGTTTGGGGCCGCTTGGAACGGCGATCGGTCTTCGTATGAGGCGTGGGCCGAAGCATCACGGGCCTCGTCCGCGCTGCTGCCGCTCCGGCTACGTCGCGACACGGCGCAGGCCCCCGATGCCCTGCGGGTCCTCGATCTGGGCGCTGTCGAGATCGACGCTGTCGCCGAAGTGCTCATGCACCGTGGCGTCGAGCCGCGCGAGCTCAGCCTCCACCGCCGCCCGGTTCTCGGGGAGCGCCTGCTCGCGAAGGTGAAGAAGGAGCGCGCGGAGTCGGCGGACGACCTGCAGCGAGCCGCCTCCGTAGCGGCGGATCTCCGTGACGCCGAGTGAGAGGTAGTCCTCCCAGCCGCGCGTCGGGAGCACCACCCGGGGCGTGCCGTCCGGGTCGCAGAAGACGCCACGCCCGGAGAAGTCGCTGCGGCCGACGGCGAGCAGGAGGTCCTCGATGTAGTCGAGGACCTGGACTGCCGTGGTCGGGTCGTTCACGGCGGCTGAGAGCGCGCGGTTGGCGATGTCGACCATCCCGCGGACCGCGAACGCGGGATCCTGCTCGATGGTGCGTTCCGTGCCGAGCGCGATCAGGCCCTCGACGCTGTGGCCGGCGTCGGCTGGTGGCGCCGAGGAGCCGCGGACCTCGGCGAGCGGCGATCCAGGATGGACGAAGTCGCCAACGCCGTGACGGAAGACGAGGGTGCACTCGTGTCGCTGCGCCCAGCCCACCAGACCGACCAGCGAGATCGCCTGGATCGTGCCCGTCCGCGTGCTGGCGATCGTCTCAATGTCGGCGGGCGCCTGCTCGACGCTCTTTGCGGGCGTGGTGGCCGAGGGCTGTGCCAGCGCGTCAAGCGCCTCCAAGCCGAGTTTGCTGAACGTGGCTGCGACGGCCACGGGGCGCAGGCGCTGCAGGATGCGCGAGAGGAACAGCAGGAACAGGACGACCCCGAGCAGCACGAGTCCGGAGACGACGATGAGGCCCAGGTCGGGGGCCTTGGTCTCTCCGACGCGCCGCAGTAGCGCGAACGAGTAGGCGAACGTGCCGACCAGCACCGCCAGGACGGCCTTCAGCAGCGGGTCGCGGTACAGGAGCCGCATGTATCGCGCCGAGAACTGACTCGTGGCGGTCTGCACGAGCAGCACGGTCACGGTCACCACGAAGCCGACCAGCCCCACCATCGCCCCGAGAATCGCCGAGAGCAGCGAGGTCGCGGTCGATGGCGTGAACGTCAGTGCCGCCGGCATGTCGATGCTCTTCCCGACCCGGTCGACTCCCCAGGCGAACAGCACCCCGATGAGCGCGCCGAGCAGGGGCACGACCCACAGGCTCTGGCGAATGTCCTCCCGCCGCCGAAATCGCTCTGCCCAGGTCATGCGGCCGACCTCCCTGACGACGAGGCATCCCGGGCGCCCGGCCCGCGGTCGGGTGCCCGCCGCAATCCGGCGATGAGGATGTACACGCTCACGCCCAGCACCCAGAGCGGGAACGCCAGCGCGATCCAGTGGAAGAAGCTGACCGTCACGAGGATCAGCATCCCGGCGAGAAAGCCGGTCAGGACGAGCCACCGAGGTGCCAGCCCGGTGCGGAAGAGGATCGTCGACCCGGCGAGCGTGAACACGGCAGCCATCCGCATCGTGTAGAGGTTCATCAGCTCCTCGGTGACGCGCTGCCCGACGGCCCACGAGCCCGAGTCGACCAGGTCGCTGCCGTGCGTTCCGGCGTTGTCGACCAGTCCCGCCGCGAGCGCCGCCGTGACGAAGAGCATCGCCACGAAGAGCAGCCCGCTGCCCAGGAAGGCGGTCGCGAAGAACCGGTCCTCTGCTTCGCCGAAGCGAGCGCGCAGCACGCCGACGAACCACAGGAAGGCGATGCCCGCGAACGGAACCAGGTCGAGCGCGAACGTCACGGCGTCACGCTGAGCGGGGTCGGTCAGCAACTGCTCCGCGTCAGCGGGGTCGGGCGGCACCGCCGTTCGGACGAGGATCACGGCGACGGCGAAGAGGACGGAGAACGCGATGCCCGCGACCGCGGCCGCGCGCGGCGTCCTGATCGCTTCGCCGACCCTCGTCTGGTCGCTGGTCGCCCGCACGGGCGCAACCGGGGGGTCGCTCGGGTCTGGTCGGGTCATGGGGCGCTGTCCTCGATCGGGGCGGTAGAGATGGTCGCCGGCCCTGCGACTGCGTCCCGGGCCGGAGCGTGGGCTGAGCCGCTCTGCAGTGCCCGCGCGGCGGCGTCGATCGTCGGGAAGACGTGATCGGCGCCCAGCTCGTCGAGCAGGCCGCTGATGCGCGCGAAGTTCAGCACCGGCGCGTGCACGTCGGCGATCGCGACGTCGGTTCCCGCTCGCCGCAGCTTGCCGACGAGCGTGACGAGCATGTCCGCGCTGGTGATGTCCAGAGAGTCCTGCAGGGCGGCGTCGAGCACGAGGTTCCGCGGTGGCCGGTCCTGCGCCTTGACGATCTCCTCGATGTCGGCGCGGACCGTGAGCGCGTTCGCGTAGTAGATGGGTGCGTCGACGCGGACGATGAGCAGACCATCGATCGGCACCGCCTCCGGATGCCGCTCGAGCTCGACGTACCTTCCCGGGACGTCGGGGTCGCGGCCGAGCGTCGCCACATGCGGCCGGCTCGAGCGGTAGAGCACGAGCAGCACCGACGCGACGAGCCCGATGATCATGCCGGGCAGCACGTCGATGAGCACGACCCCGGCGAAGCTGAGCCACGCCAGCCAGAACTCCGTCCGCGAGACCGCCCGCACCGCCAGGAGCTTGCGGGCGACGAGGATGTGCCACAGCGCGTGGATGATCAGCGCAGCGAGCACCGCCTCCGGCAGCGACTTGAAGAGCGGCGTGAGGAGGACGACCGTGACGATCGTCGCGCCCCAAGCGGCGAGGTTGGCGACCTGCGAGCGAGCGCCTGCGCCCTCCTTGACGGCAGAGGCCGACATGCTGCCGGCGGCGATGAGCCCGCCGAGCAGCCCGCTCAGGAGGTTCGCCGCGCCGTGGGCGTTCAGTTCCTGATCGGCGTCGATCTCGTACCCGTGCCGGTCCGCGAACTCGTGCGCGACGCCGAGCGCCTCGCTGTAGGCGACGAGGACGATCCCGATCGCCGACGGGACGAGCGTCAGCCACGTCGCGGCAGGCACGTCCGGCCACGCGGGCGTGGGAAGGCCCTGCGGCAGCGTGCCGGTGACGGCGACGCCATGATCTCCGGAGAGGTCCAGCGCCGAGCTCACGGCGATCGACCCGAACAGGACGATCAGCCCGGTCGGCAGCGACCTGGAGATCCGGGGGAGACCGAACAGCAGCAGCAGTGCCGCGACGGAGACGAGCACGGTCGCGGTGTTGACCTCCGGCAGTTCCCGCACGACGTGCACGAACTTCTCGACCGTGTTGCCCTCGCCCTTGGAGACGCCGAACAGCTTGTTCAGCTGCCCGACGGCGACGAACAGCGCGAGGCCGAGGATGAAGCCGTCCATCACCGGCTTGGAGAGGAACTGGGTGATGAAGCCGAGCCGGGCGGCGCCGGCGATGAAGAACAGCGCGGCGACCACCAGTACGAGGGCGCTCGCGGTCGGGCCGTACGAGTCGTCCCCCGAGGCGACTCCCACGCTGAGCACGGTCGCGGCGAGCAGCGCCGCGGTGGCTGACGTCGGGCCGACCGCGAGGTGGCGAGAGGTCCCGAACAGCGCGTAAACGAGCAGCGAGGCGACCAGTGTGTACAGCCCCGCCTGGGCCGGGATCCCGGCGATGCCCGCATAGGCCATCGCCTCCGGGACCAGCAGACCCCACAGCGTGAGGCCGGCGATCACGTCCGGGCGCAGCCAGCGACGGTCGTAGGCCGGCAGCCACGACACCACCGGGACGAGATGCCGGAGCGTTCGCCTGCCTGCCGGGGTCGCGAGGCGGCGCATCAGCCCTGCGCGCCCTGCGGTGGGCGATCGGCGCGGCGCGCCCGGCGCCGGCGTTCGCGCAGGAAGATGATCGCGATGAGGGCGGTGGTGATGGCGCCGGAGACCATCATCGAGGCGACGGGGTAGTCCTCGATCGTGGAGCCGACCCAGTAGGCGAGCACGCAGGTGTAGGTGGCCCAGAGCAGGCCGCCGAGCGCCGACCAGGGGAGGAACTGGCGGTAGGGCAGGCCGGAGAGGCCGAAGGTGGCGTTGACGACGAATCGCAGTCCGGGGACGTACCGGGCGAACACGAGGAGGAGCTTGCGGTTGTCGCCGAGGTAGGCGAGCGCCGTGCTGACGCGTTCGTCGGCCTTTGCCTTCTCGATCTGCGGTTGGACGCGATGGCGGTTGTGGCGGGCGATCCAGAAGAGCGCCGAGTCGCCGATGATCGCGCCCAGCGCCCCCGCGACGATCACGAGGACCAGGGCGAGCTCGCCGCCGGCGGCGACGGTGGACGCGGCGTTGAGCGTCGTCTCGCCGGGCAGCACGGGGATCACCGCGTCCCCGGCGACGAGCAGCATGATCGACAGGTACGCGAGCGCCGGCGCCTGCTCGGCCGCGCCGAACGCCTCGCCCCCCGTGACGGCCTGCAGGATCCCGGCGACCGCCACGACCAGCGCGACCACCAGAACCAGCCGCAGGATCCGCCGCGAGGGCAGTCGCAGCCGGCCGGCACGGCGCCGGGGCCTCCTCAGGTCGTGTGTACGTTCTTCGGTCTTGGATCCCACTGCGTTCCCGGGTTCTGGGCAACCGTAAGAGCCCGCCCGCCCGTCAGCAGTTCCCGGACCAACGCGGGAACCTGGATCGCGGGGCGGCGCTACCCTGCCTGCTCTTCAGCTTCCAGTTCGGCCTCCAGCGCGATGATGACGACGCCCAACGCGTCGGTGATCTTCGCGGCTGCGGAGGTCGTCCTGGCGGTGCCGACGATCGGAGCGACGGCGATCAGGATGTCCTGGACCTGTTCGATCGTGACGCCCGCGTCCATCGCAGGGCCGACGTGCATGAGGTAGGAGCTGGCGGGAGCATCAACGGCCACCAGGGCAGCCAGGCGTGCGGCGATGAGTCCGTTGTCGTCGAGGCCGCACCTGGCGATCGACTCCGCGGTCATCGCGGCGAGCGTGTCAAGCACGGGAGCTTCAGAGGCTGCGTCAGTCATGGTGGCTGTTTCCTTCGGTTGTCGGCGGCCGCACTCTGGCGCGCGCGTCGGCTCAAGGCATCGGTAGTTACTCCTGCTCGAACCCGACCGACATGGCAAGGGGGAGCGGCGGCCGGCAAGCATTGACGGGTTGGCGTGGCACTGAGGAGACCGTGTGGTCGTCGGAGTCCTGGCCGCATTGCTGCGGAGTGGGCGGTGAGCGTAGGATGCGCCGCCGATGTTGCGAGCAGCTGTGCTGGACGATCTGGAGGTTGTGTTGTGAGTGAGCCTGATCGCATGAAGCTCCCGATCCGGAGCCCGAAGTTCGAGGGCGTTGCGAATCGGACGCTTGAGGGTTCGCGGCCGGACTGGGGCGAGCTCGGTCATGTCACGCCTCCCGACGGTGCGCCGAATGTCCTGGTCGTGTTGATCGACGATGCCGGGTTCGGGAACCCGGCCACGTTTGGTGGCCCGATCGACACGCCGAACTACTCGCGGATCGCGGACGAGGGTCTGCGGTACAACCGCTTTCACGTGACGGCGTTGTGCTCGCCGACGCGGGCTGCTCTGCTGACGGGCCGCAACAGCCATGCCGTGGGCTTCGGGTCGGTGGGTGAGTTCTCCACGGGGTTCCCCGGCTACACGGCGTCCGTGCCCGACGACTGCGCTCCGTTCCCGCGGATTCTGCGCGACAACGGGTACAGCACCGCCGCGTTCGGCAAGTGGCATCTGACGCCCGACAGTCAGCAGGGTCCGGCTGGCCCGTTCAACCGCTGGCCGGTCGGCTGGGGGTTCGACTACTTCTACGGGTTCCTCGGTGGGGGTTCGGGTCAGTGGGATCCGTGCCTGACGGAGAACCAGAAGATCATCGGGACGCCCGACGCCTTCTACGACGGGGAGGGCGAGTACTACCTGCCTGACGACATGGCGGACAAGACGATCGACTGGCTGCACGCGATCCGTGCGCAGGACGCCGAGAAGCCGTTCTTCGCCTACTTCTCGACGGGGTGCAGCCACGCGCCGCATCACGTCTCGGAGAAGTGGGCAGCGAAGTACAAGGGCAAGTTCGATCAGGGCTGGGATAAGCTGCGCGAGGAGACCTTCGCGCGGCAGAAGGCGCTGGGTGTGATCCCGGCCGACGCCGAGCTCACCGAGCGTGATGACGCCTTCCCCGCGTGGGACGACGTGCCGGACGAGCTGAAGGCGTATTACGCCCGGCAGATGGAGGTCTATGCCGGGTACTCCGAGAACGCCGACTACAACGTGGGCCGGGTGCTCGATGCGATCGATGAGCTCGGCGAGCTCGACAACACGCTGGTGATCTGGATCTGGGGTGACAACGGCGCCAGCCTGGAGGGCACGATCACGGGCTCGTTCAACGAGCTGACGATGGAGAACGGCATCCCGCTGACCGACGAGATGCAGGTGCAGCTCGCCGAGCGCTACGGCGGCATCGAGGCGTGGGGAGGCCAGATGATGGCCCCGCACTACTCGGCCGCGTGGGCGTGGGCGGGCAACGCGCCGTTCAAGTGGGGCAAGCAGGTCGGCTCGCACCTGGGCGGCACGCGCAACCCGATGGTCATCCACTGGCCCGAGACGATCCGCGAGAACGGAGCGCTGCGCGAGCACTTCCTGCACGTCACCGACATCGGCCCGACGATCCTCGACATCGCCGGCATCCCGATGCCGACGCACGTGGACGGGGTCGAGCAGCAGCCGATGCACGGCGTGACGTTCGCCGATTCGCTGACCGATGCGCAGGCGCCCGAGCGTCACACGCAGCAGTACTGGGAGACGGTCGGTAACCGGGCGATGTACAAGGACGGCTGGTGGCTGGCGATGCGCACCGAGCGCATCCCGTGGGTCCTCACACCCGAGGCGATCAAGCCGTTTGCCCCCGGGGTGTGGGACCCGGACAAGGACCCGGTCGAGCTGTACTACCTGCCGGACGATTTCTCCCAGGCGCACGACCTGGCCGCCGAGCACCCGGAGAAAGTGCAGGAGCTCAAGGAGCTGTTCTGGGAGGAGGCCGAGAAGTACAAGGTGCTGCCGCTGATGGCGCCGCTCGCCAGCTTCTTCGGCATGGTGCCGCCGATGCCCGCGGCGACCAAGAAGGAGTTCCGCGGCGGGGTTCAGAACGTCCTCGCGGGCATGATCCCGCGGATCTACAACCACTCGTACGCGATCAGCGCCGACCTCGTCATCCCGCCCGGAGGCGCCGAGGGCGTGATCGTCGCCGAAGCAGACCATCTCGGTGGCTTCTCGCTCTTCGTCGACGGCGGCAAGCTGACGCACACCTACTCGATGATGGGCGTCTTCATCTTCCGCCAGCAGGCCGAGGAGCCGCTCCCGGAGGGCGAGGTCACTGTGCGCATGGAGTTCGCCGCCGACGCCGCCAAGCCGGCCACCGGCGGTGAGGTCACGCTCTTCATCAACGACCAGAAGGTGGGCGGCGGCCGCATGGAGCACACCGTGCCGTTCCGCTTCTCCGGCTACGCGGGCATGGACATCGGCCGCGACAACGGCGGCGTCGTCGACCTCTCCTATGAGGACCGCAAGCCGTTCGCCTTCACCGGCACGATCAAGAAGGTCGTCTTCGATGTCGACCCGCACCCCTCGACCGACGAGGCTCACGAACTCCACACCGCCGTCCATCAGGGGCACACCGCCCACGGCATCTCCGCATGAGCCCGGAGATCACCGATCACGCATGACGATGAGATGACCGATGTCCTAGTCGGCGGCTACCTCTCCAGCTAACGGCGCCGCCGCCTTGGACGAATTGGAGGCGTGCGCCGAACGGTGCGGTGCGTCTTCGGCGGGGCAGCTGACCCGCGCCGGCCGGCGTCGCTCACGCCTGCGTGTTCAGTCGCTCCACTAGGGCTCGAGGCGTGAGCACTGTGACGGGTGGATCGGTGATCTCCAGCAGATCGCGGTCGCCGGTGACGATCGGTTGCGCGCCGGCGTGCAGGGCGAGGGCGATCAGGTAGTCGTCGGCCGGGTCGCGGCAGATCGCCGGGTGCGGCTTCGGCGCGTCGGTGCTCAGCGCGGTCTGTGATGCGAGGTCGGCGACGAAGCGCTCGGCCTCGTCCAGGGAGAGGTAGCGTCGCAGGCGCTCACGAGTGAGCACCGAGGTGATCTCGGCGAGCAGCGACGGCGAGCTGAGGAGCTGGATCCGGCCGTCGAGCGCCGCGTCGAGCACGAGCGCTGAGGGAGCGGTCGGTGAGCGGGCCAGCGCGGCGGAGATGAGGACGTTCGCGTCGGCGACGACGCGAATCACGCTGCGCGCTCGGCCCGTACCGCGCGAAGCTCCTCGGCCACCAGCTGCATCGCAGCGTCCTCGTCGAGATCGCTGCGCTCGCGGATCTGCGTGACGAGCGCGCGCAGATCGAGCGCCCGCACTGCCCGCTCGACGACCTCGCCCTCACTGACATGCGCCTCAGCCGCGCACGCCTCCAGCAGAGCCGCGACCTCCTGGTCCAGATCGATCGTCACACGACGGCGCTTCACGCGCCGAAGCGTACCGCCCGAACCGGGCCGCGACGACCAGACCGGACACCCCGACCGCCGCTGACAGGACAGACGCAGCACCCCGCACACAGTGGCACCCCCTCCGGGTGCAGGGGGGTCTCCTCGCCGCTCGCACGACTGAGAGGTGTGTTGTCGATCGGAAAGCTCGCTGGAACGCCACAGGCGGGCCGGTACTACACCGACGCGGTGGCCAGGGGCCGCGAGGACTACTACCAGGGCTCCGGCGAGGCGCCGGGAGCGTGGGCCGGGGCCGGCGCGCGGGTGGTCGGGCTCGAGGGCCGCGTCGATGACGAGGCGTTCGCGGCGCTGCTCGGCGGCCGCGCGCCGAGCGGCGAGGCGCGTCTGCGCGAGGCGCAGGGCAGGCATGACGTGGCCGGGTTCGATCTGACGTTCAGTGCCCCGAAGTCCGTATCGGTCCTGTTCGGTGTCGCTGACGAGCGCGTCGCGGCCGCGGTGCGCGAGGCGCACGACGCCGCTGTGCGCGAGGCGCTGGGGTATATCGAGCGGGAGGCGACGTTCACCCGCCGCGGGAAGCGCGGGCGTCGATTCGAGCGCGGCGAAGGACTCGTGGCCGCGCTGTTCCGCCACCGGACGAGCCGGGCCGGCGATCCGCAGCTGCACACGCACGCGGTGGTCGCGAACACCACGCGCGCGGACGGGCGCTGGTCGACGCTCGACAGCCGCGCGATTCACCGGCACGCCAAGACGGCCGGCTACCTGTACCAGTGCGCGCTGCGCGAGGAGCTGACCCGTGAGCTGGGGGTGGCGTGGGGTCCGGTCGAGAAGGGGTCGGCGGAGATCCGCGGGATCGACGAGCCGGTGCTCAGGCACTTCTCGCGGCGGCGCGTGGAGATCGAGGAGCGCCTCGAGGAGCGCGGCGAACACACCCGCCAGGCGACACGCACGGCCGCGCTCGACACGCGCCGCAGGAAGGACTACGCGGTCCCGGTCGATCGGCTGCGGGCGGAGTGGCGGGCGCGCGCCGCCGAGCACGGCCTGACCGCCGAGCGTCTCGAGCAGCTGCTGCAGCGCCGCTGGGTCGATGTCGGCCCGGACCTGGACCTTGAGGCGCGGGCGATCGGCGGGATGACCGGCGTCACCAAGGAGTCGAGCACGTTCGACCGCCGCGACGTGCTGCGCGCCTGGTGCGAGCGCCACCCCACCGGCGCATCGGTACAGCGGATCGAGCGGCTCACCGACCGCTGGCTGACCTCCCCCTACGCCACCCGACTCGACGAGGCCAGGCCGAGCCCGACGAGTGGCCCGCGCTACAGCACGCCGTCGATGCTGGAGACCGAACAGGAGCTCGTCGATACCGCCCGGCAGCGGTTGCGGAGCGGCGTTGCCGTCGCCGACCCGGCGCACGTCGATGCGGCGCTCAGCGAGCGGCCGGAGCTCGCTGATGAGCAGCGGGACGCCGTCCGCGCGCTCACCACCAGCGGCGACGGCGTCCAGGTGCTGAGGGCTGCGGCCGGCACCGGAAAGACCTACGCGCTGGAAGCCGCCCGCGCCGCCTGGCAGGCCTCAGACCAGCAGGTCGTCGGGTGCGCGCTCTCGGCCCGTGCGGCGCGCGAGCTGCAGGAGCAGACCGCGATCCCCTCGACAACGATCGCCAAGCTCCTCGGCGACCTCAGCCAAGGCTGGGCCCCAGAGCCCTGCAACGTCTTGGTCGTCGATGAGGCCGGGATGGTCGGCACCCGCGCGATCGCCCAGCTCGCCCGACACACCGCGCAGGCCGACCTGAAGCTCGTCCTGGTCGGCGACGACCGCCAGCTCCCCGAGATCGACGCCGGCGGCGCCCTGGCCGGCATCGCGGGGCGCATCGGAGCGCTTGAACTGCACGACGTGCGCCGCCAACAGCACGAGTGGGACCGCGAGGCCCTGGCCGCGCTGCGCCACGGCAAGATCAACGACTGGGCACGCGCCTACCGCGACCACGACCGCGTCCACACCGCACCGACACCCGGCAAGGTCCGCCAGCGGATCGTCGACGACTGGTGGCAGCACGCCAAGACCGGCGCCGACGCCGTAATGATCGCCCACCGCCGCAGCGACGTCGCAGACCTTAACCGCCGCGCCCGCGAACGCATGCACGCCGACCGACGCCTGGGCGAGGACGAGCTGACCGTCGAAGGCCGGTCCTTCGCCGCAGGCGACCGCGTGCTCGCCCGCCGCAACGACCACCAACTCCACATCACCAACGGCACCCGCGGCCGCGTCCTCAGCATCGACCCCGAGCGCCGCTCACTCGTCGTCCAACCGGACGCCGGCGAGCCGACCACCCTCGACGCCGAATACCTCGACGCCGGTCACCTCGACCATGCCTACGCCACCACCGCCCACGCCCTCCAAGGGGCGAGCGTGGACCACGCGTTCGTCCTGGGCTCCGAGGACCTCTACCGCGAATGGGGATACACCGCGCTCACCCGCCACCGACAGGAAGCGCACTTCTACCTGCACTCCGACGCGCAAGAGACCCGACCGCTCCCCGGCCTCGAGCCCGAGCCCGACCCGATCGCCGAGGCACTGCAGTCGCTCCTGGCGAGGTCGCGTGCCAAGACGCTCGCGCTCGACCTCCGCCCGCCAGCTGGGCGGGGGCTCTCAGGGCCCGAGCTCTGAGGCATCCACCGGCGCGCCGGACATCGCGGGTGACGCGGCCGGTCCGCGCGGGCGCTCCGCGGTGAACGCCGCGTTGACCATGCCGAGCTCGTGCTCGCTGGGCGCATAGTGCGAGTAGATCTGGGTGGTCTTCGCGTCCGCGTGGCCGAGGAACTCCTGGATCGCGCGCAGCGGCGCCCCCGACGAGGCGAGGCGCGTCGCGAACGTGTGGCGCAGGTCGTGGAAGCGCACGACGCGCACGCCGGCGTCGCGGCAGGCCTGCTGGAAGCGCCGGGTGACCTTCGCACCGTCGAGCGGGCGGCCGAGCAGCGGGTGGGCGAAGACGAGGTCCTCCTCGCCGCCATAGCGCGTGCGCTGCGACCAGGCGTGCAGCTCGGCGACGACGCGATCGGCCATCGGCACCGACCTGCGGGTCGAGAGGTCGCTCTTGCCGCGGGCCGAGAACTCCGTGCGCCGCCAGGTCTGCCGGACGCGGACGCGCTGGATCGGCCAGTCGACATCGCGCCAGCGGAGCGCCAGCAGCTCGCCCTGGCGCAGGCCGGTGAAGGCCGCAGTCAGGACGATCACGCGCAGCACCGGTCCCATCACGTCGGGCGGCGGCGGGGGCGACGGGCCACGGCGGCCGGTCCGGAACGGCTTCGGATCGCGGGTGACGACCTCGTCGGGGATCGCGCGCAGCACCGCCTCGAGCTCCTCGATCGTCAGGAACCGCAGGTCGGGGTCGGACTCGCGCACGTGCCGCGGGCGCGCGGCGCGCCGGACGGGGTTATCCGCCGTCCACTCGAGGTCGATCGCGTGCTCGAAGACGCCGTGCAGGATCTTCAGCGTGTTGGAGACCGTCTTGGGCGAGAGGCCGCGAGCCAGCAGCTGCGCACTCATCGCTTCGACATCGCGCCGGTGGACCTTGCGCAGCGCGGTCGACCCGAGCATGGGGCCGAAGTGCCGGCGATGCGCTGCTTCGAGCGTCGCCAGGTAGCTGCGGCTGACGCCCTGCACCCGTTTGTGCTCGATGAGCGCCGTGGCAGCGTCATCGACGGTGTGGCGGCCGGCCGCCGGCGGTGTGGGGCGCGCCTCCTCGACCAGCATGAGCTTGCGCAGCTGCGCCTCGGCTTGGCGTCGCGTGAGCCCGAGGTCGGTCCCCGGCGAGCGGACCGGGCCGACGCGCCGGCTCAGGCGCCGCCCGTCGGGCGTGCGCCAGCGCCCGTACCACGCCCCGTGCTTCTCGATCAGCGATCCCGTCCCGTAGGCGCGTCTGGCGGTCATCGGCGTTCCTGCTCGCACAGCCACGCCTCGATGCTCGAGGGCCGGTAGCGGTAGTAGCGCCCGACGCAGATGTGCGGCAGCCGGCCCGCGCGGGTCTCGGCGTAGACCCACGACGTGGTGACCCCGAGCCACTGGCCGACAGCGACCGCGTCGAGCAGCGCCTCAGCGCCACTGGGAGGACGTGAGAGGCGGTGCTCGGGGGTCAGGGGAAGCTGCTCGTGCATACCCCTCAGTCGGCCCAGCGCAGCGAGCACCCCCGGCTGGAAATGGACCCCGAATTGGACCCCGTGCGCGGAACCACACCGGCCCGGAAGGCACGAAGCCCCGGCAGGACCGGGGCTCTCGAAGATCGGGGAGACAGGATTTGAACCTGCGACCGCCCGGCCCCCAGCCGGGTGCGCTACCAGACTGCGCCACTCCCCGTGGAATGGTCCTGCAGAGCGGGCGACGGGAATCGAACCCGCCCTAGAAGCTTGGAAGGCTTCTGTGCAACCACAACACTTCGCCCGCAAAGCCTGGGGCCATCATAGCCGCGCGGGGATAGGTTGGCGTGCGTGCCGAGCCGCCGTTCCGCCGTCCTGCTCGCCGCCGCCCTCTTCGGCTTCGCGCTGGTGTGCTGGGCCGGCGTGGCCGGGCTCGGGCTGCTGCCCGCCGACGCCCGCACAGCGCAGGAGGTGGCGGAGGAGCGGGTCGGCGGCCTCGGGCTGGCGCTGCCCCGGGTCCTGGCGTTCCTCGGGAGCCCGGTTCCGGCGGCGATCTGGACCGCCGGGCTCGCCGTCGCGGTGGGCCGCTGGCTGGGCCGGCGCTATGGAGCGCTGGTCCTCGCCGCCAGCGGAGTCTTCGTCATCACCTCGGTGATCAAAGTGCTGGCGGACCGGCCCCGCCCCGCGGCGGGCGCAGGGCTGGACCCGAGCTTCCCGAGCGGGCACACCGCCTACGTCACCGCCGTGCTCGGCCTCATGGTGGTGCTGCTCGCGCAGCGGCAGCGGTGGGGGCTCGCCGCCGCGGCGGGACTCGTGGTGGTCGCGATGGGCCCGTCGCGGGTGCTGCTCGGGGTCCACTGGCTCAGCGACGTGCTCGCCGGCTACGCGATCGGCCTCGCCTGGCTCCTGCTGATCCTCGCCTTCGGCCTGCCGTGGGCGCGGCGCGGCGCGGGCCCGGGCGGCTGAGCCGCGTCACCGCGGCGGGGCGTCGCGGCGCTCCTCGATCGGGACCTCGTCGCCCTCGTCGGCCAGTCCGGCGGGAGGCCAGGGGCCGTACCAGTTGTCGCGGGCGCCATCGAGCGTGACGGCGGCGCCGCTGAAGGCGTGGCCGAGCGGCGAGGCGAGCATCGCCACGAGCCAGGCGTGCTCCTCCATACGGCCGAGGCGCTGGAGCGGCACGCTGCGGGCCGCCCCCGCGAAGACGACGGGCGGGTACTTGCGCAGCGAGGGCGTGTCGTAGTGGCCGGCGGCGGCCGCGACGACGGCGATCCCGTCCGGCCGCCACGCGGCGGCGAGGTCCCGGGTGAGCGCCTCGACCGCCGCGCGGGCCGCGCCGGAGTGGGCCATGCCGGGCATCCCGTGGTGCGGGGAGAGCGTGACGTTGACGATCGTGCCGCCGCCCGCCGGCGCCAGCGCCCGGTCGCGCGCGGCCTGGCACATCGCGATCGTGCCGGCGACGTTGAGGTTCCAAACCGCCCGCCAGCCCTTGGGCTCGATCATCTCCGCTGGCGCGAAGTACTGGCCGCCCGCGTTGTTGACGAGGATGTCGAGGCGGCCGTGGCGCTCGAGCACCGCGTCGACGATCGCCGCGGCGCCCGTGGCCGTGCGAATGTCGCCCGGGACCGCGGAGCCGCCGGCGCCGAGGTCGGCCACGGCCTCGTCGAGGACCTCCGCCCGGCGCCCGGCGATCACGACCTGCGCGCCGCAGCCCAGCAGCTCCGCCGCGGTCGCCTTTCCCAGGCTCGTGCCGCCCCCGGTGACGAGCGCGACACGCCCGGCGAGCATGTCGGCGGCGAAGATGCGGGACGGCGGCGCCATGGCGCCGCCCATCCTGCCACCGATGGGCCGGCGCCGAGGTCGAGGTTCGGCCGGCCGGGGCGGCGAACGGCGGCCTCGCGACTGGCATCGCGCCGGAAGGCGGCGGCGGTGCCGGGCCGCCGGCTGATCCGGCCGGCGCGCCGCGGCGAAGACCCGGGCATGGACGCGACCGCCCCGACCGCCGAGACCGGCGCCCGCCCCCGCCCGGCCCCCGCCCAGGCCAGCCCGATGCGCTCCTTCGACCCCGCGGCGGTCGGACGGCTGGAGGCGAAGGCGTGGGAGCTCTACTACCGCCGCAGGTGGACGCGGTTCCTCATCACCTCGGTCCGGCTCGTGCGCGCGGCCTTCCGGATGCCCTGGCCGGCGACGCTGCATGGCGCCTGGCTCGTCCTGCGGGCCAACCAGGCGTGGGCGCCTTTCCCGGACAACGATCCGATCGGCGCCCGGGCGATCATGGCCCGCTTCTACCGGCGGCTGAGCACCTCGGAGGGGCGCCCGATCGACGCCGTCCGGGCCGCAGAGCTCGAGGTCGACTGGTGGCGGGCGCACCGCGAGGCCCAGCACGCGGGCGGGTCCGGCCGCTCGCCGGAGCTCGTGGCGGCCCTGCGGGATCTCAATGCCTTCCTCTACGGGGCGAGCCCCGCCGCGGTGGAGCCCGCCGCGGCGCTGCGAGCCGAGGCGATGGGCGTGTCGGACGACTGGGTCGCCGCCGGGTGCGACCCCGCCGACCCCCGGCTCGCCCGGGCGCGCGGGCTGCTCGTGCGCTCCTACGGGTCGCTGCGGGCGGCGGTCAGCGCCTGACGCCGCCGCCGCTCACGCGCGGGCCGCGGCCCTCGCCGCCGCCCGCTCGTACTGCTCGCGCAGCAGCGCGAGCACGTCCTGCACGTCGGACTCGTCGCGGATCGGCCGCGACGCCCAGCCGGAGTCCGGGAGCCAGTGGTGGCGCTGCACCCGGCCCGCGGCGATCAGCTCGTCGCGGCGGGCCAACGTGAACGGCAGGTCCGCGAGCCGGTCGCCGTGCAGGTGGCCGAGCTCGCGCCGGCCGAGGCGGAACTCGATGCCGCCGAACCGGTGGGGCGCGACGGTCACGCCCTCCCAGCCCGCCGCCTCGGCCTCGATGCGGGCGGCAGCGCCATCCATCACGCCGGCGCCTCGGACGGGCGGGGCTCCGCCGCCCGCGCCTCCTCGGAGTGGGCCTTCGAGTCGGCACTGCGGATGAGGACGAAGGCGGCGACGGCGCCCAGGACGGCGAACCCGGCTCCGGTCTGGAACGCCGCCCGGAAGCCCTCGGTCAGGGCGCTCGGGACATCCGGCCGGCCGGCCGCGCTCGCCAGCCGGTCGTCGGTCACGCCGTTGGCGATCGCGGCGAGGATCGCCAGGCCGAGCGCGCCGCCGATCTGCTGCGAGGTGTTGATGAGGCCCGAGGCGAGGCCCGCTTCGCGCGGGGCCACGTTGCTCACCGCCGCGATCGTCACCGGCACGAACGTGAAGCCCAGCCCGACCGCCGCCAGCAGCGACGCGGGGAGCACGTTGGCGACGTAGCTGCCGTCGGCGCTGACCTGCGCGAACCAGGTCAGGCCGGCAGCGATCAGGAGCAGGCCGGTGATCATGATCGGCTTGAAGCCGATGCGGGTGACGAGCTGGGAGGCAACGCCCGCGGACACGATGATCGACAGCGCCAGCGGCAGGTAGGCGAACCCGGACTTCAGCGGGCTGTAGCCGAGCACCTGCTGCAGGTAGAGGGAGATGAAGAAGAACATCGAGAAGAGCGACGCGCCGGTCATGAGGCCGACGACGTTCGCGCCGGTCGCGGTGCGGTTGCGGAAGAACCGGAACGGCACGAGCGGCGCCTTCGTGCGCAGCTCGATCGCCACGAAGGCCGCGTGGAGAGCCGCGGCGAGGGCGAGGAGGCCGATGGTCTGGCCCGAGCCCCAGCCGGCGCTGTTCGCGTCGACGAGCGCGTAGACGAGCACCGACAGGCCGGCGGTGATCGTAACCGCGCCGGCGACGTCGAACGTGCGGGAGCCCTCCGCCCGGCTCTCGGTGATCAGGCGCGGCGCAAGCAGCGCCGCGACGATCCCGATGGGGACGTTGACGTAGAGCACCCACTGCCAGCCCAGGCCGTCGGTGAGGACACCGCCGAGCAGCACGCCCGCCGCGCCGCCCGAGCCGGCCACGGCGCCCCAGACGCCCAGCGCCTTGTTGCGCTCGGAGCCCTCGGCGAAGGTGTTCGTGACGATCGACAGGGCAGCGGGCGAGAGCAGCGCGGCGCCCAAGCCCTGCACGGCGCGCGCGATGACGAGCTGTGCCTCGGACTCAGCGAGCCCGCCCGCGAGCGAGGCCGCGGCGAAGACGATCAGGCCGATGATGAACACGCGGCGGCGGCCGAGCAGGTCGGCCATGCGGCCGCCGAGCAGCAGGAAGCCGCCGAACGTGAGGACGTAGGCGTTCACGACCCACGCGAGGTTCTCCTGGGAGAAGTTCAGGTCCTTGCCGATGGACGGCAGCGCGACGTTGACGATCGAGGCATCGAGGACGACGACGAACTGCGCCATCGCCAGAAGGGCGAGGACGAGCCACTTGCGGCGGCCGTCGGCGGAGGGCTGGGAAGGCATGGCGACGTGCTCCAGAAGCTTGTATGTTGTGACGGTGTGAATCGGAACCTGAGTTCCGGTTCAGGTTCGTGACGATACGGAATCGGAGTTCCGCTTGTCAACTGATGCTTCCCCGGACGCCGACGCGGCAAACGGAGCCGCAGGCTGCCGGCCGCTGCGAGCCGACGCCCGGCGCAACCGCGAGCGCATTCTCGCCGCCGCCCGGGAGGCCTTCGCTGAGTACGGCGGCGCGGCGCAGATCGATGACGTCGCCCGGCGAGCCGAGGTCGGCGTCGGCACGGTCTACCGCCACTTCCCCACCAAGGACGACCTGCTCATGGCGCTGGCCGCGGAGCACTTCGCGACGCTCGCCGGGCTGGCGCGGGCCGCACTCGCCGAGCAGCCCGACGGCTGGGAGGCGTTCGCCGGCTTTCTGCGCGCCGCGGCGGCCCACCAGGCATCGGACAAGTCCGTCTTCGACGTCCTGACGGCGACGCCGCAGGCCGGCCGGTCCCGGGCGGCCCGTGACGAGGGGCTGTGGGACGCCGTCGGCGAGCTCGTCGACCGTGCCCAGGCGGCTGGGGCGCTGCGCGCCGACGTCGTCCCGGACGACATCCCGATGCTGATGTGCGCGGTCGGCGAGGCCGACCGGGTCGGGCCGCCGGGCAGCCAGCCGGTCTGGCCCCGCATGCTGGCGCTGATCCTCGACGGGCTCCGCGCCGACGCCCCGGACCGGGCGCCGCTGCCGCCGCGAACCCGGCGGCGGGCGCGGCCGCGGGCCTGACGGGTCCCGCGCCGCTCCGGCGCCGCTAGGCTCCGCAGTCGCCGCGCACCCTCCCCAAGGACCAACCATGCCCGCTCGCCGCCCCATCGCCGCCGCCGCCCTCTGCCTCGCCCTCGTGCCGGTCGCCGCCTGCGGCGGCTCGAGCGCGAGCGACGAGGATCAGATCAAGAGCACCGTGTCGGGCTTCTACACGGCGTTCGCAGAGGGCAAGGGCGACAAGGCCTGCGGGTACATGAGCGCCAACGCGAAGGAGCAGCTGCTCAAGAGCACCAAGGCGCTGGGCGTGACCACGTGCGCCAAGGGCATCGAGGCGGCCGCCGGGTTCCTGCCCGCCAAGCTCTCGAACCAGATCAAGAAGCTCACGGCCACCGACATCAAGGTCGACGGCGACAAGGCCACCGCCACGCCCTCGCCGAAGATCACGAACGCCAAGCTGCTCCTCGTCAAGGAAGACGGGGACTGGAAGCTCGACACCGACACGACCGTCAAGTAGGGCCGGCGCAGAGCGGCGCGGCCCGGGCGCGGCTGCCGCGCCGGGACTCGCGCCGCGGTTGAATGGGGAGGAATGGCTTTCCGCGGCGTCCTACCGGTCATGCGACCTTCCCGCCAGCGCCTCGCCGCCGCGGCTGGTGCCGGCGCCGCTGCCGCCGGCGCGCTCGGCGTGGCGGCGCCCGCCCATGCCGCCGCCATCCTGCCGCTCGTGAGCCGGGCCCCCTCCGGGCCGATCCCGGCGGGCTTTGACCGCGTCGCCGGCGCCGGCGCCGTGGCCGCGCAGGCCGCCGCGGTTCGCCGGTTCGTGACGCCGAGCGGCGTGACGGTGCGCGTCCGCGCCGGGAACGCCGGCGCGGCAACGGTCCAGTCCTACGTCGACTTCCTCGACTCCCTCCCCCACGGCTCCGAACTCGGGCTGCTCACGCTCGACATTCGCGCCCCGGCGGCCGTGCGGGCCGCCTGCGGCGGCGCCCAGGGCGTCCTGGCGTGCTACTCGCCCGCGGCGAACACGATGGTGGTCCCCGGCCGGGAGATTGCCGCGAGCACCGGGCTCTCGACCGCCTACGTCATCGCGCACGAGTACGGCCACCACGTCGCCCGCCACCGCCGCAACGACCCGTTCTCGCCGCTCGACTACGGGCCGAAGTACTGGGCGTCGGAGCAGCGGGTCTGCGCCGGCGTGCTCGCCCGCCGGCTCGCCCCGGGCAGCGAAGGCGCGAACTACCTGGCCAATCCCGGCGAGGCGTGGGCCGAGTCCTACGCGCAGCTCACCTTTCCGCGGGTGCGCTGGCGGTTCTCCTCCCTGCTGGCCCCGGACCCGGCCTCACGGCAGGCCGCGCTGCGCGATGTCCGCGCGCCTTGGAACGGCGACCGCATCCGGATCTTCCGTTCCAGCCTCGGACCGGGCGCGCCGTCTCGGCGCTTCACCGTGATCCTGCGCCTCGACGGCCGCTTCGCGGCGGCCCTCAGCGGGCCGGCGGCCGCCGACTTCGACCTGCGCATCGCCGCCGGCGGGCGCGTCCGGGGAACCACGAGCGCGCCCGGAAGCACGGACGCGATCGCCTTCCGGGCGGCGTGCCGCTCCTCCGCGGCCGACCCGGTGTCGGTCACTGTCGTGCGCCGCCGCGGCACGGGGCCGTTCACGCTGCGCGTGCGCTCCCCGGGCTGACCGGGCGCCGGCGTCCGGCCGCCGCGGCTCAGTACCCCGGGAACGGCGGGCCGCTGGCCCCGGGGTTGTGACCCGGCATGCCGCCGTAGGAGTGAATGAGCGGCCGCCAGCGCGTGATGAATCCCTGGAATCGCAGCGCAGCGCGGTACAGCGGCGTGCCAAGCCCGCCCCACTTGAGCTTCGCCGCCCGGGCGTACACGAGGGCGAAGTGGACGCCGATCTCCTGGTAGCGGCACCAGGACGGCCACTCGCGCAGGTTCACGCCCCACAGCTCGTTGCGCAGGTGGTGCTCCTGGTCGGCCTTGGGCGTTCCGGGCGTGTAGCCGCCCAGGGCGTCGAGCTCCGCGCCCACGCGGTTTGCCTCATCGGCCATCGGCAGCAGGATGTCCTCGAGGCGCAGCTGCTCGTCGATCCTCGCATCGACCCAGGCGACCGCGGCTTTCTGGGACTTCGGGTAGCGCAGCGGCTGCGAGGTCGGACAGAAGGCGGGACCCTCGCCGACGCAGAGGTCGCGCAGGCTGTAGAAGACCACGCCGGCCGAGCCGCTCTCCGTCGCCCCCCCGATCGCCACCGTGACCTTCGCGCCGACATCACGGATCTGCGGCACGCTGAGCTCCTGGCCAGCAGGGCAGCCGCAGGCGCCGCCGATGCACAGCCAGGTCTCGTTGCCGGACCCGACCTTCACGTCCTCGGACCCGTCGGTCAGCCGCACGCGGCCCTTGAACGCCTCGACGCGCGCGACCACCTGGTCCGCCGCGGGGGCGAGCCGGAACAGGCGGTTCGCGTACGCGGGCGCCGACAGGAGGGCGTCAGCGGTCACGGGCGGCGTGGGCGTCGGCGCCACCGCGGCCGGGACCGCCACCGGCGCCGCCGTGGTCCAGGCCGGGCCGGCGCCGCCGAGGCGTGCGTAGCTCGACGCCCAGGCATCGAGGAACGCGTCGCTCGTGGCGCCGGCACGCCGGAAGGCACGGTCGTTCTCGTACTCCTTCGCGGCCGCGAGCGTCTGCGTCCACGGCGGCCCGTTGGTCTCGGCGAGCCGCCCCCAGAAGTAGGCGGCGGAATGGGCCAGGCCGAAGAGCGGCTGGTCGGCCGCGAAATACGCCTCGGGATCCGACGACACCTCCGCCAGCCCGACCGGCGCCACCTGGGACGCCGCCCACTCGGCGCCGCCCTCGATCACCCAGGTGCCGTCCTCCCGCGACCACCGGGTCGGGGCCGCGTCGAACTGGATGCAGTGGAAGACCTCGTGCGCCACCGTGTTGGCGACGTAGGCCGCCGAGGCGGAGCCATGGTCGGCGCGGCTGATGCGGATCCGGCACGTGCTCGCGTTCGTGTAGGAGAGCTCGCCGTGCGCGTCGACCGGAAGGGCGTCCGCTGCCGCGCCGCCGGCGTGCTCCCGCGCCAGCGACGGCACCCACCCGGCCTGGACATCGAGACGCAGCGCATGGGCGGTCCGCTGCTGAAACTGCGCAGCGAAGCCGTCGGCCATGGCCTCGAGGCGCGCATCGCGCTTGAGCGCCGCCGGGGGACCCGATGCGTGGGCGGAGCCCGGAAGCGGAACGCCGAGACGCTCGGCGATCGCCGTGCGCTGGGGGGCGGGCAGCGACTTCAGGTGCCGGGCGATCCAGGCGAGAGCCACCGTCCCGTCGGGACCGTCGCCGGGCGCCCCGGCAGGGACGGGCACGCCGGGGATCGGCCCGTAGGCAAGCGCAAACGCCGCGAGCGCAGCCCGGCGGGGCACCCGCCCGGACGGGGCGATCTCGTCGAGGACCCGGCCCCAGGCGGAGCGTGCGGCGGCGGCCTGGGCCCGCGTGGCAAGCAGGCCAGCCCATGTCGCCGCCGCGGCGCGGGCGTTCCGATCGGTCCGCGTCGACCGCACGGCCGCGGCGGCGCGGCCGTCGGCAGCAACGGCGACCAGGCTGCCGCGCAGGCGCAGCAGGCGGACGGACCCGGGCTGACCGGGCGCCCGCGACCCGATCCGGGCCACGAGGCGGCGCAGCGATCGCGCTGCCGCTGCGTTGCGCACGATGGCCACGCCAGACACGACCCGGCTGTGCCGGCGCGCGAGGGCCGACCCGGCCAGGGTTGCGCCCGAAAGAACGGGGCGTCCGCGCGACCCCAGGACCGAGCGGAGCAGCGCCCGGCCGGTCGCGTCGCCGGCGCGAACCGCGCGCAGGCCCGGCGCGTCGGCGGCCCGGAGCGGCACGGGCACGGGCACGGGCGCGGCGGCCGCCTGGCTGGCGCCAGCCAGCGCCAACGCCAGCACGGCGGACGCGATCAGTCGGAGTCGGGCGGGAGGGCGCATGTGGTCGTAGTCGGCATCGGCCCATCGTCGCTGAAGCGAAGCCGGCCTGAAACCACAACGCGCGGCGGCCGCGAGGTGTTGGCCGCGCCGCGGGAGGCCGGCCGGACCGCGCGCTACCGGATGTAGACGGGCGTGCCGATGTGGACGCGCCGGTACAGGTTGATCACGTCGGGCACGCGCATGCGCACGCAGCCGTGCGAGGCGTTGCTGCCGAGGCTCCAGAGATCGCCGGTTCCGTGGAACCCGACCGAGCCGGTGATGCCGATCCAGCGGGCCTTGAGCGGGTTGTCGGGGCTGCCGCCCGGGATCGTCGAGCCGCCGAGCGACCCGGCCCACGACGAGTTGGGGACGCTCCACGACGGGTTGACCTGCTTGGCGATGACGTGGAAAAGGCCGGTCGGCGTCGGATACGCCGGCTGCCCGACCGCAACCTTGTAGCGCTTGACGACGCGCAGGTGCCGCCACACCCGGACCTTGTGCTCGTTTCGTGACACCGTGATGACGAGCGGGTAGCGCCGCGCGATCGTGCGCCGCGTGACGGGCTTCACGACCCGGACGCGCCAGCGCAGCACGCGCGGCGCCGCGGGGTTTGTGAGCGTGGCGAGCACGACCGCGCCGAGGCGGCCCCGGTTCGCCAGGCGCCGGCCGGAGTGCGGGCGGGTCGTGCGCAGGACGTCGACGCCCCAGATCAGCCGGGCGTTGCGCCCGCGCACCCGGGTGCGCCGGTCGGCGCGGGCGACGAACGCGCGCACCGCCGCGCGGCTGGGCGCGACGCGCAGGCCCAGCGCCACCTTGACCGTGGCGGCCCCCGGCTCGCGGCGCAGCGCCCGCTGCGCGGAGGCCCAGGCCCGGGCGACGAGCGCCGCCGCGTCCACGGCCACGCCGGCGCGGCGCGGCGACAGGACGACGTGGCGGCCGCGCGCGATCACCGTCACCGGGCGCGACAGCGGGATCGCGATCTCCGTTGCGACCCGGTCGCGGGCCTCGGCCTGGGTGAGCCCCGAGAGATCGGCGCGCCAGACCGTGACGCCGGCCGGGAAGCGCGGCGCGTCCGACGCTGGCGTCCCCGGCGTCAGGCCGCCCGAGGCTCCGGCTGCCGGCGCGACGGCGACGGCGACGGTCGCGACCGCGACCAGGCCGGCGGCGCCGGCACGAAGGCGGGCACGGCGGACGGGGCTCGAAGGGTCGCGGGGCATGGGCAGGCGGCGCGCAGGCGCGCGACGGCGACCGTAGCAACGGACCGGCGGGCGCCCGACGGCTGCACGATCGCGTGCAGGCGCAGGATGCGGGCGCCCGGAGCCGACGCCCCGCGGGGCGTCGGCCCGCCCCCGGCGATCAGCACGCGCCGCCCTGCGGCGGCGCGCCTGGTCGCATCGGGGACAGGGGCGGCTAGTTCAGCGCGCCCTTGAGCGCGCTGGCCGCCGAGAACTTCGCGGCCTTCGAGGCGGCGATCTGGATGGTCGCCCCGGTCGCGGGATTGCGGCCCTGGCGGGCGGCGCGGTGGGACACGGAGAACTTCCCGAAGCCGGCGATGGAGACCTCGCCGCCACCGGCCAGCTCCTTTGAGATGGCCTCGAAGACAGCCTTGACGTCGTCGTCGGACACCCCGGCCTTGCCTGCGAGTTCCTTGCGGTTGATGGCCACGCGTGGCTCCTTCCGTCGGAGATGGACGCTCGCCACGCTAGCGGCCCGGTCGGAGGGAAACGCCCCCGAAAGCCCGCAACGGCGGGGAATTCCCGCGCTTTGCGGCTTTCCGCGGCCGGATCCGTGGCCGCGAGCGGGCGAAATGGCCAGCGTTTCCGGGCTGTCAGCCGCCAGCCCGGCGCCGGCGAGGTCGCGGGGCGCCGCCTACCGGCGCACGCGGAACGGGCGAAACTCGCACCCGAAGACGCGGCACTGGCCCGCCGCGCGGATGCTCGCGATCACCCGGCCGCCTTGGATCAGCGCCAGTTCGTAGCCGAAGCGCGGGTCGCGCTCCCGGTTGCGCATGCCGACGAGGAGGTTGACGAAGCCCACCCCCGCGCCCTCGAAGTTCCCGAACACCTGGACGAAGGGGAAGACGGTGCGGCCGCGGCCCTGCCAGCCGGCGTCGCTCGGGCGCAGGGCGACCGTGAAGGTGCGCGTCGAAGCGCCGGGGCCCGGCAGCCGAGCGCCGCGGACGCTGCGCAGCCGGATCGCCAGCGGCCGGCGGTCGCTGTAGAGGCCGACATCCGTGTACCAGACGTACTCGGCCGAGCGGAACAGCGGCCCGAGGGAGTTGTTCCGCGGAGCGCGCGGACGCAGCGGCCGGGCCGCGGAGATCCTCAGCGTCGTGCTCGCCGATCCCGTGCACTGGCCGTCGCGGGTCCCGTCGGACTGCGGCCACGACACCCGGATCGACAGCGGCCCCGCCTTCGCCGGCACGAAGCCGCGGTTGTCGTCGGAGACGCCGACGTCGTCGGCGTTGCGCGTGCGGGCGGTGATGACCGGGACGCCCCGCGGCCCAGTCCAGGTGAGCGTCGTCGGGTCGACGGAGATCGGCCCGTCCTCGGGGAACGCGGCGGTGACAGCGATCACGTGCGTCGCGGTCAGCCGCTTGCCGTTCGCGGCGCCCTGCGCGTCGGTCGCCGTGAAGGCGGGGACGGCGGCGATGCCGGACGGGCACGGCGGCGGCGCGGCCAGGGCACCTCCGGCGGAGACCGCGAGCAGCCCGGCGGCCACACTGCCTCCGACGCACGTTGCCCGCAGGGGCCAGGCGCTCACCGCACGACCCTACCGCGCAGCAGGCGGCCCGTCACCTCGGCGCCGGCACACCGCGACCTGCCAGCCAGCGGCTAGGGTGGCGCCATGACGCTCACCTCCCGCTCCCTCGCCGCCCTTGCCCTCGCCCTCGCCGCCGGCACGCTCGCCGCGTGCGGATCGAGCGATTCGGGCGGATCCTCGACCCTCGACCGCACCGCGCTCGCCGCGAAGGCCGACGCGCTCTGCGCCGCCGCGCCCGACACGACCGGAGCGCCGAAGGACCTCGCCGGCGTCGTCACGTTCCTCCAGCAGGCGATCGACCAGCGCGCCAAGCTCTACGACCAGCTCGCCGCGCTGAAGCCCGACGACGCGACGAAGGCGCAGTGGGACGCCGTGCTCGCCGACCTCAAGCAGGCCAACGCCTACGTCCCGAAGCTCCTGGCGGCAGCCAAGGCCAAGGACGGCGCGGCCTACCGGCAGCTGCTGGCTCCGTGGATCGCCGCCGACCGCAAGGCCAGCGCGGCGGCGACGCGCCTGGGCACGACGCACTGCTGAGCGGCAGTGCGGCGGAAGCCTGGCGCAGTTCGCGTCCCGCGGCTGGCGTGCGACGCAGGCGCAGCCTGGGCGGCAAAGCGGCGCGTGCCCGCGGCAGTTGCGGCGGTGGCGCGAACTGTGGTGAGATGACTCGCATGATCGCGCGCTCGCGCACCCCGCGCGCCCTCACCGCGGTCGCGGTCGTGACCGCGGCCGCCCTGTCGGCCGCTGTCCCGGCGCAGTCCGTCAGCGGCACCGCGACGGCGGGCAAGCAGCGCCGCCACACCATCGACATGACGTGGCAGCCGACCCGCTCCGTGCGCAAGAGCGGCGTGCAATTCGACCACTTCAAGGTGACCGGGACTCCGTGGAGCACGGCCAGGGCAGCAACGCGCACGGACCTCTCGCAGGTCGGCGACGACACTCGCACGCCCACGTTCGGGCTCTTTGCCCCGGCACGCGTCAAGGCGCCGGACATCATCCAGGGCGACGGGAGACTGGGCGTCGAGGTCGACGTGCTGCGGACGACGCGGACCTCGCAGACGACGGCGTATCGCGGCGAGGGCGTGATCCGCGACTCCGACCGGCCCTCGGAGTACGGCGGCGTGATCACGTCGCTCAGGGGCCGGGTGACCTGCTATGCGAGCGGCCGCTGCGTCGGGTCGCTGCGCCTCAAGGGCTACATCGACTACTGACCGGGGCTGCGGCGACAGCGGTCGCTTGCCTGGTCGGCTGACCGCCACGAAGCGCGACGGTGCGAGTGCGCGACGGAAGCGCGGAACCGCAGAATTCGAATCGCCCGGTGAGCACGGGCGGATCACAAAGCGGGGGACCGAGGAGTCGAACCTCGCGTTGCGGTTTTGGAGACCGCCGTGTTACCGATACACCAGTCCCCCCGGGGGCCGGACATTGTAGGCCGCCGAAGACCGCCACGGCCCGCCCGCCGCACGGCGGCAGGGCGCCTGCGAGGATGCGCGCCATGTCAACCGAACCTCAGCCTCAGGCGGGCTCGCTGCCCACGGAAGTCCTCGGCCGCCGCACCGTCGCCATCATCATCGACACGATCGTCCTGCTGGCGATCTGGGCGGTCATCGCCCTCGCCACCGGCGGCGTCGACAACGGCGACAACGGCGTCAAAATCGAGACGAAGACCGGCGGGACGCTCCTGAGCCTGGCCATCTTCTTCCTGTACTTCACGCTGCTCGAGGGCGGCCCGGGCCGGACGGTCGGCAAGGTGCTCGCCGGGGTCCGCGTCTCGATGGCCGACGGCAGCCGCGCGGGCTTCGGCCGCGCGGCGGTCCGCACGGTCCTGCGAATCATCGACGTGCTGCCGTTCTTCTACCTCGTCGGCTGGATCTCGGCGATGGCCACCGGCGCCGACCGGCGGGGGCGGCTCGGCGACCTCGCCGCCTCGACGTACGTGCTGCGGTCGGGCTAGCGACGGGCGACCCGGCTGCGGTCAGGCGGCCCGGCCGGCCGAGCGGGCCCGGACCCGGTCGCCGCGCGGGCCGGCCATCCGCAGCAGGAACTCGCGGCGCCCGACCTCCTCGGCGCCGAGCCGCACGGCCCGCTCGCGCAGGGCCGGGCGCAGGTCGTAATGGTCGCGCTCGAAGGCGAACGGGGGCAGGCCCAGGCGGCGGGCGAACGCGTGCAGTTCGTCGAAGCCGGCGTCGGAGGCCATGTGGCACCACTCGCCGGCGAGGCGGCCGTCCCGCCCGTGGTCGCGCAAGACGTCGACGATGATCGTCACGGGCGCCAGCGTAGTGCGCCGGAGCGCCGCCCGGGCCCGTCCGATCCCATCCGATGCGGGCGGAGGGATTCGAACCCCCACGGGCTTTCGCCCACCGGCTCCTAAGGCCGGCGTGTCTCCCATTCCACCACGCCCGCTGGGCGCGGCCGGCGCCGGAAGCCCGTGCGCGCGGCCGGTCGAGATTGTATGGTCGGGGCCGTGACCGTCATCGAAGCGCGGGCCGGCTACGTCATCACGCATCCGAACCGCGACAAGGCGTCGTCCAAGACGATGCGCATCGTCGTCGTCGGGCTGCTGGTGCTCTCGGCCCTGCTCGTCCTCGTGATCCTGATCGGCGGCTGGGACAAGCTCATCGGGATGAAGTTCATCCAGGCCGCCTGGGCCGTTGTCTATCTCGTGATGGCCTTCTTCGTCGCGCGCTGGAACCGCGGCGTCCTGCCGATGGCCGCCGCGCTCGCCGTGCTGCTCGCGATCTTCGCCGGCATCTCCGGACCCGAGTGGCTCGCGCGCGACAAGCCGGGCTTCGACAGCCCGACCCTCGACGACTCGGTGCTGGGGATCCTCACGCTGCTCGTCGTGCCGCTGCAGCTCCTGCTCGTCGCGGCCGCCATGGTCGCCTTCCGGCAGGAGTGGAGCGTCGAGGTCGAGGTTCCCGAGGACCAGTACACCGGCGGCGCGACCGCCCGCCGGTCGCCCGCGCCGGCGCCCGCCGCGTAGCATCCGGCCCGCTGCCCGCGGCGGTGGCGGAACTGGCAGACGCGCCGGATTCAAGTCCCGGTGTCCGAGAGGACGTGTGGGTTCGATTCCCACCCGCCGCATGCGCCCGCCCGGGCGGCCGGGATCACCCGGCCGCGTGCGGCTCGGCCGAGACGATGCGGTCCCGGCCGCTGCGCTTGGCCTCGTAGAGCGCCCGGTCGGCGCGGCCGACGAGGTCGTCCGCCGGCTCCTCGCCGTCCCAGAGCGCGACGCCCGCCGAGCACGTCTGGTCCGCCGGGACGAGCTCGCGCAGGCGCTGCACCGTGTCGAGCGCCTCCGGGAGCCCGGTGTCGGACAGGACCAGCGTGAACTCCTCGCCGCCGTAGCGCGCGAGCAGGTCGCCGGGCCGGATCGCGCCGGACCACGCCACGGCCAGGTCACGCAGCAGCCGGTCGCCATCCTGGTGGCCGAACTCGTCGTTGAACCGCTTGAAGTGATCGAGGTCGAGCATGGCGATGCTCAGCGGCGCGCCGGACCGCGCCGCCCGCGCCACGTCGCGCCGCAGCTCCTCCGCGAGGCCCCGCCGGTTCGAGAGGCCCGTGAGCTCGTCGGTGCGCGCCACCTCCTCCAAGCGGGCGAGGACGTCGGCACGCTCGATTGCCACCCCGGCCTCGTCCGCGAGGAGGCGCAGCAGCGTGATCGTGCGATCGGCCGGCGGCGCCGCGGCGCCGCGCCAGCCGAGCACGAGCACCGCCAGGGTCCCTTCGTCGCCGAGCACCGGCTGGAAGTAGGCCGACGCTCCGGCCGCGAGCGCCGGCGGCATCGCCGGGTCGCTGCCGGCCTCCGCCACGAACTCGGCCGTGCGCGCGGCGAAGGCGCGGGCCACGCCGGAGGGGCCGCCGGCGAACGGCACCTGCAGCCCCGGGGTCTCGCCGCCCGAGACCGCGGTGCAGACGAGCTCGCGGCCGAGCAGGTCCGGCTCGAACAGGAGCGCGTAGGCGCTCCCGGCCATCCGGCTCGCGGCCTGGCAGACGGCGTGCCGCGCGGCCTTTGCGTCCGGCGTCTCGGCCAGGGAGCGCGTGGCCCGGGCGAGCGACTCGAGGTCCTCGACGCGTTCACGTGCCTGCTCCTCGCGGCGCAGGCGCTCGCGCAGGTCGGTGAGGAAGGAGCTGAAGGTCACGCCGTCGGCGTCTGCCGTCGCGGCGATCGAGACAAGGACGGGGATCTCGCCGCCCTCCTTCGTGCGGACGAGGAAGTCGCGAGGCCGCTCGAAGATCTCGGCGTGGCCGGTCGCCAGGAACGTGCGCCGCGTCGCGTCGTAGGCCTCCCGCAGGCGGTCGGGCACGAGCAGGTCGGCGGCGCGGCAGCCCACTGCCTCGGCCCGCGACCAGCCCAGCAGGCGCTCGGCTTCGCGGTTCCAGCCCACGATGACGTCGTCGGCTCCGCTCGCCACGAACGCGGTGTGCGCGGCATCCAGGATGGCGGTCGCCCGCCGCTCGGCTTCGCGGAGGTGCTCGGCCCGAACCTGCGCGATGCGGGCGCGGTCCCGCAGCTCCCGCAGCAGCCAGCTCGGGACCGACATCGCGAGTGTCAGCGTGCCCGCGAGCACGATCCAGCGCGCGGCGGGATCGTCCACCGCCGGGCCGAAGGCCAGCATCGCCGCATAGACGGCCGCGATGAGCACACCGTCCACGAACGCCTGCCACGGGCGGCAGAAGGCCGCCGCAAAGACACCGGTCCCGATCAGCAGCGGCAGAAACGGCGTGGCGGCGTCGTCGCCGTAGAGCGACCCGGACGCAACCATGAGGACGCCGCCGACCAGAACCGCCTGAATCACGGCGTCGCTGACGCGGTCCGGCCACGCCATGAGCGCCGTCGCAACCAGGACGATGGCGGCGAGCTGCAGGGCGAGGCCGCCCCAGGTGCCGGCCCGCACGCCCGACGCGGCCGACGCCACGGCCACGATGATCGCCGACGCGACGAGCACCAGCGCGAGCATCCGGGCCCGCGTCTGCCGGGTCACGATTCGATCCTGCTGCGGGGGGATGCTCGCCAAGCTGGCCTCCGTGCGGCGGTGGCCGGCATCGTATCGCCCGATCCTTGCGTCACCGCCGCCCGTACCATCACCACACCCGCCCCGCCACCAGGAGAGACCATGCCTGCCACGCTGGAAGCCCAGGACCGCGCCCTGCTCGAAGCCCCGAACTTCTGCCTCGTCGCCACCCTCCGCGAGGACGGGACGCCGCACGTCGTGCCGACCTGGGTCGACATCGACGGGGAGGACGTGGTCCTCAACACGGCCGAGGGCCGCGCGTGGATCCGCAACCTGCGCCGGAACCGGAACGCCACCCTCACGGTGCTGAACCACGAGAACCCGTACGAGTATCTGACGGTGCGGGGATCGCTCAGCGGGGACACCCACGACGGCGCCGACGAGCACATCGACCGCATGGCGAAGAAGTACCTCGGCCAGGACAGCTACCCCTTCCGCCAGCCCGGCGAGGAGCGTGTCATCGTGCGCGTGACCCCGGAGAAGGTGCACCACCACGGCGCGTAGGCCGCGCCGACCGTTCAGCCGACGATGGCGGCCAAGGGGCCGGCGAGCGCCGGCGGCGCCGCGAGCAGCCCCTCCGGCAGGCCGTCGCGCGGCGGGAGATCGCGCACGTCCACGCCGGCGCGGCGGCAGATCAGCGCCCCGGCCGCCACGTCCCAGGCGTGGCTCCCTCGTTCGAAGTAGGCGTCGTAGCGGCCGGCGGCCGTCCAGGCGAGGTCGAGCGCGGCGCTGCCGCACCGCCGAATGTCGCGCACCTGCGGAAGCAGGCCGGCGACGACGGCGGCCTGGCGCGCGCGCGTGGGCGCGTCGTAGGCAAACCCGGTTGCGACGAGCGCGGTGGCGAGGTCGTCGCGCCGCGAGGCCGTGATCGGGGCTCCGTTCAACGTGGGCGCACTGTCACGGGTCGCCGCGAACGTCTCGCCCCCCGCGGGATGGTGGACGACGCCCGCCACGGTGCCCTCGGCGTCCTCGCAGGCGACGCTGACCGACCACAGCGGAATGCCGAAGAGGTAGTTGATCGTCCCGTCGAGCGGGTCGACCACCCACCGCAGCCCGCTGCCGCCGGCGGGCGCCGGACCCTCGCCGCCCTCCTCGCCGAGCACGGCGTCGCGGGGGCGGCGCTCGGCCAGCAGCGCCCGGATCGCCCGTTCGGCGGCTTCGTCGGCCTCGCTGACCAGGTCGGTGGGCGTGCTCTTGGCCCGGACGCCGGCAGCCGCCGTGCCGAACCGGCTCAGCAGCAGGTCGCCGGCGGCCTCGGCGGCGTCGAGCGCCACCGCGAGGAGTTCGCCGGACGCCGGGGCGGCGGCCACGTCAGCGCAGCGGCGGCCGCTCGTCCGCCCACGGCCGGGCCGCCTCGATCTGGGCGCTGAGCGAGAGCAGCGAGGCCTCGGCGTTCGGGCGCCCGATGAGCTGGACGGCGAGCGGCAGGCGCTCGCGTCCGAACCCGGCAGGGATCGACGCGGCAGGCTGCCCGGTCAGGTTCCAGATCGCCGTGAACGGGCACACGGACGCGATGCCGTTGAAGGTCCACAGCGCGCCGCGGCTCTCCCAGCGCCCGACCTTCGGCGCCGTCTGGGCGGTCACCGGGGTGAGGAGGACGTCGTGGCTGGCGAACACGCCGCCGATCCGCGCGGCCTGCCCGGCTTCGGCGGCCCGCACCTTGGCGAGCTGCGCGGGCGTCACGAGGCTCCCGAGCCGGACCATGCCGCGGGTGCGGCGCTCGAGCCGCTCGGGCTGGGCCATCTCGACCCCGTCGTCGTGGATGCCGCGCAGGTACCGCGCGATGAAGGCGGTGCTGGCCATGCCGTAGTCCGGATCCTGCTCGGTCACCTCGTGGCCGAGGGAGCGCAGGAGGCCGGCGGTGGCCTGCAGCGCCTCGAGCAGCTCGTCGCTGACCTTCGCGATGAGGCCGGGCGGCACCTTCGACGAGACCGCGATTCGCAGCCGGCCCGGCTCGCGAGCGGCCGCCTCGGCGAAGGGGCGGTCCGGAGGCGGCGGCACGTCGGCGTCGCCCGGGCCCTGCCCGGCCGTGACGTCGAGCCAGAGCGCGGCGTCGGCGACGCGCCGGACGATGGGCCCGTACACCGACAGGCCGTGCCAGTGCTCGGGGAACGGCGCGTAGGAGATGCGCCCGCGCTGCGGCTTGAGCCCGTAGAGGCCGCAGAACGCCGCCGGGATCCGGATCGAGCCGCCGCCGTCCGAGCCCAGGCCGCCGCCCACGAGCCCGGCCGCCACGGCGGAGGCGGTCCCGCCGCTCGACCCGCCCGGCGTTGCGTCGAGGTTCCACGGGTTGCGGGTGACGCCCCAGGTCATCGACTCGGTGAACGGGAACATGGTCAGCTCAGGCACGTTGGTCTTGCCGATCACGATCGCGCCAGCGGCCCGCAGCCGCTTGACGACCTCGGCGTCCTCCCGGGCCGGCCCGCCGTGCGCGCCGGTCCCGCAGGCGGTGATCTCGCCGGCGACGTCGGTGTCGTCCTTGATCGCGACCGGAACGCCGAGGAGCGGGCGCTCGTCGCCACCCTTGAGCCGCGCGGCCGCCTGCTCGGCCTCCGCCCGGGCCCGCTCGGGGAAGGTGACCCGGAAGGCGTTGAGCTGCGGATCGATCTGCGCGATCCGCTCGAGGCTGGCCTCGACCAGCTCCCCGGGCGTCACCTCGCCGGACCGCACGAGCTCGGCCTGGCGGGCCAGACCGGCGTAGACGAGATCGGCGGCATCCATCGGGTCCGGACCCTACCGCGGCGTGCCCGGAGCCGGGAGCCTGGGATCATCGCCGCGCCATGCCCTCGGGGGACCAGCGCAGCGACGGGCCCGGCGAGCCGCTCGCCACCGTCGCCGCGCTCACGGCGATCGGGGGGCGGGCGCCCGGGACCGACGCCGAGCGCCGCGCTGCCCGGCTCCTCGCCGCCCAGCTCGAGGCACTCGGCCGCGAGCCCGACACCGAGACGGCCTGGGTGCGCCCGCAGTGGGCGCTCGCCCACGCGCTCGCACTCGCCCTCGCCGTGGCCGGCAGCCTCCTGGCCGGCGCCGCCCCGTGGCCGGGCTTCGCGCTCGTGCTCGCCGCCACGCTCGCCCTGGGCCTGGACCTGGCCGGGCGCCCCTCCCCGCTGCGCTGGGCCACCCAGCGCCGCGCGACGCAGAACGTGGTGGCGCCGCCGCCGGGCGGGCGCCGCCCGGTGACGCTCGTCCTCACCGCCAGCTACGACGCCGGGCGCACGGGACTGGCCGGCCGGCGGTGGGCCCGCGCCGCCGCGGGCCGCCTGCCGCGCCCGTACCTGCTCGTGCTCGGCGCCCTCGCGCTGCTGGCCGTCTTCGTGGCCGTGCGGGCGCTCGACGGCACCCCGCCGGGCTGGCTCGGCATCGCCCAGGTCGTGCCCACGGCGCTGGCGGCCGCCGGCGCGGCGGTGCTCGTCGACCTCGCCCTCTCCCCGGTCGGACCCGCGGCCAACGACAACGCGACCGGCACGGCCGCCGTGCTCGCGCTCGCCGCCGCGCTGGACCGCGCGCCGCCCGAGCACCTGGCCGTCGAGGTCGTGCTCGCGGGCGCGGGGGAGGGCCCGGCGCTCGGGATGCGCGCCTACGTGGCCGCGCGCCGCCGGTCGGTCGCTCCGGAATCCGTCGCCGTGCTGAACCTGGCGGCCTGCGGCCGGGGGGAGCTGCGCTGGTGGACGAGCGACGGGCCGCTGCTCCCGCTGCCGTTCCACCCGGCGCTCATCGCTGCGTGCGAGCGCGCGGCGATGGCGGACCCCGCGCTCGGCGCCGCGCCGTTTCGCGGCCGTGGCACGAGCGGGGCCCGGCCGGCCCGTGTCGCCCGCTGGCCGGCGATCACCGTCGGCTGCGTGGGGCCCCGCGGCCATCCGCCCGGCTCGCACACGCTCGGCGACCTGCCCGGGGAGATCGACGACGCTGTGATCGCACGCACCGTCGAGTTCTGCCTGGCCGTGATCGCAGAGCTCGACGCCGCCGTCGGGTCCGGCTCGTCCTCAAGCTCCGCTGGCCCCGGGCCGAATACTCCGAATACCTGATTGGTTTTGTGTAGTATCGCCCCCCATGCCGCTCTCCGCCCGCCCCGGCGGGGCTCGCGCCCCGCGCATCGATGTCCACCAGCACGTGTGGACCGAGCCGCTCATCGCCGCGCTCGCCGCCCGCACGGCACTTCCGCGGGCCCGCCGCGAAGCGCCCGGGCAATGGCGGCTCGAACTCAGCGGCGAGCCGGCGGCCGTCGTCGCCGCCGGCCCTGACGCGGGGGACGCCGCCGCCGCACTCGCCCGCCACGACCGGATCGACGCCGCGCTCGCGGCGCTGTCGAGCCCGCTCGGGATCGAGGCGCTGCCCGTCGACGAGGCGGCCCCCCTTCTCGAGGCCTACCACGCCGGAGCCGAGGCCCTGCCCGATCCGTTCGGCTTCTGGGGAGCCCTGGGCATCGCCGAGCCCGACGCCGACGAGGTCGACGCCGTGCTCGCCCGCGGCGCCGCCGGCGCCTCCCTCCCGGCCGGCGTGCTCGCCTCGCCGGCGGGCCTGGATCACGTCGCCCCGCTCCTGCGCCGGCTCGCGGACCGCGGGGCGCCGCTGTTCGTCCACCCGGGCCCGGCGCCGTGGGCGACGGCCGAGCGGGCCGGCCCCTGGACGCCGGCGTGGTGGCCCGCCGCGACGACCTACGTCGCCCAGATGCACGCCGCCTGGATGGCGTGGGCCGCGACGGGGCGGGCCCAGAACCCGCGGCTGGTCGTCGTGTTCGGCATGCTCGCCGGCCTGGCTCCGCTGCACGTTGACCGCCTCGAAGCCCGCGGGGGACCGGCTGGCGCCGGAGCGGACGGGCGGACCTTCTACGAGGTCTCGTCGTACGGCCGGGCCGCGGTCGAGGCGGTGGCGTCGGCGACCGGGCGGGACAGGATCCTGTTCGGCTCGGACCGCCCCGCCGTCGCCGACCTGCCGCTGGCCGCCGACGACGCGGCCTGGGACCGGGACTTCCGCCGCAACGCCGCCGGCCTCCTGCCGGGCCGCCTGGAGGTGGCGGCGTGACCGGCCCGGCCGCGGCGCTCGAGCCGGCCGAGCTGCAGGCGCTCGTCGAGCGCCTGGCCGCTGAGCCGGACCGGTGGCGCACCCACGTCCGCCACACGCCCGGCCGCCGGGAGTACGCCGAGATCCTGCGGGACGAGCGGGTCAGCGCGTGGGTCATCTGCTGGTCGGAGTCGGCCGACACCGGGTTTCACGACCACGACGCCTCCGCCGGCGCCGTCGCGGTGATCGCCGGCCGCGTCCGCGAGGAGCGCCTGCGGGTGGCGGGCCCTCCCGCTGCTGCGACGTTCGGGCCGGGCGGCGCCTTCGCCTTCGGCCGCGGCGACATCCACCGCGTCCTGCACGCCGGCGGGGAGCCTGCTGTCACGATCCACGCGTACTCGCCGCCGCTCGACGGCATGGGCGCCTACCTCGTCGAGCCCGACGGGAGGCTGCAGCGCTTCGCGCTGCCGGTGACCGAGGAACTGCGCCCGCTCGCCGCCCCGGCCGCCGCCTAGCCCCGGCCGGCAGCGCCGACGGTCAGTCGTCGGAGTCGGGCTCGCGCCCGCCGCCGGACGGAGCGCCGCCGCCGCGGTCCCCGCCGCTCGCGCCGGACGGGGCGGAGCCGTCCTGACGGACCGGCGGGAAGGTGCCGCTGGCCCCGTCGGACCGGGCGGTCGCGGTGTCGTCCGAGCCGTCGGCTCCGCTCCCGCCGCTGCTCGTGGAGGTGTCGCCTCCCGCGGATGAGCCTCCGGACGAGGACCCGGACGACGCGCCGCCGGAGCTGGCTCCGCCCGACGTGGACGGCGCCGTCGAGCTGTCGTCCTCCCCGGCGGGATCCGGGTCGGCGGACGGCTGGGTCGTCGTGCCCGTGCCGGGATCGCTGCCGGACCGGCGGCGCTCGGGCGGCGCGAGATCGCGCCCGGCGTCGAGCGGCTCTGACTGGAGCCCGATCTTCTGGCTGGACAGCTCGCTCGCGGCCAGCGTCACGCCGGCCGCCAGGGCAAGGCCGAGCAGGGCGAGCAGCGTCCAGGCAACGATCGACTTCACGGGCATCGTGCCTTCACGGTAGCGCGGCCCGCCCTGGGTCACGGCAGGGGCGCCAAACCGTCGAGGCGGGCCGTCACCCCGCCGCCCGGGCGTGAGGCGAGCGTGACGTCGGCCCCCCAGCGGCGCGCGAGCTCGCGGGCGATCGGCAGGCCCAGGCCCGTCCCGCCGGGGGTCCGGCGCCCGGCCTGGCCGCGGTGGAAGCGGTCGAAGACCTCGTTCTCCTCGCCGGAAGCGAGCCCGGGCCCGGTGTCGCGCACCTCGACCGCGCCCGGCACGGCGGCGACGGTGACGGTGGACCCGGCGCCGGCGTACCGGATCGCGTTCTCCACCAGGACGTCGAGGATCCGGTCGACGTCGCTCCACGCGCCGATCACGGTGCCGGCCCTGGCGTCGACCTGGACCTGCAGCGCAACCTCCGCGTCCTGCGCCGTCGCGCGCCAGCGATGGGCCGCCGAGCGCGCGGCGTCGGCGAGACCGATCGGCTCCTCCGGGGGCCGCCCCTCGGACGCCTCGCTGAGCAGCAGGAGCTCCCGGACCATGTCCGACAGCCGGTCGACCTCGCGCAGCGCCGCGTCGATCTCGGCCTGCGCTGCCGGCTCGGGCGTGATCGCGCGCGCCTCCTCGAGCCGGAGGCGCAGACCGGTCAGCGGCGTGCGGAGCTGGTGCGACGCGTCGGCGACGAATTCCCGCTGCAGCCGCAGCAGCCGGCCGATCCGGTCGGTCATCTCGTTGAACGAGCGCGCAAGCGACCGCTGCTCGGAGGAGCCTTCGACCTTCGCCGTCGTGTCGAAGTCCCCGCCCGCCACCCGCCGCGCCGCCGCCTCGAGCCGGCGGACCGGCCGGGCGATCTGGCCCGCCACGATCGCCGCGGCGGCGAGGCCGATCAGCAGCACGAGGACCCCGATGAGCACGAGCCCGACGGTGGCGCGGTTGAGCGAGCGGTTCACCGCGGCCACGTCCTGGGTGATTCGCACGGCGCCGTCGGGCGTCCCGGTCCGCAGCACCGGGACGGCGGTGGCCAGCACGTCGGTGTCGAGCGTCGCGCTGTAGCGGACGTTCTGGGAGCTCGTGCCGGCCAGCGCCCGGGCGATCTCGGGGCGCGCGGAGTAGTCCGCCCCGATCTGGCCCGTGCCGGCGCTGTCGGCCAGCACGGTCCCGGCGGCGTTCGTGACGATCACCCGGCCGCGCACGTTGTGGCCCGAGGTGCGCACGAGCCGCTGCAGGTCGGCCCGCCGGCCCTGGGCGACGAGGTCCGATGCGGTCGCCGCGACGACGTCGGCCTGCGCCCGCGCCTGGAGCCGGACCTCCGAGTCGACGCGCTCGCGGAGGCTGACGACGAGCGGCACCTCGAGCGCGACGATCGCGAGCAGGAGGACGTAGGCGAAGGCGAGGAGGAGGCGGAGCCGGAGGCTTACGGGGCCAGCTCCTCGGGTGCGCTGAAACGGAAGCCCACGCCCCGCACGGTGTGGATGTAGGTCGGGTCGCCCGGATCGTCGCCGAGCTTGCGCCGCAGCCACCCGATGTGGACGTCGAGCGTCTTGGTGGAGCCGAACCAGTTCTCGTCCCAGACCCGCGCCATGAGGTCCTCGCGGGTCACCACGGTCCCGGCGTGCCGCACGAGCTCGGCCAGCAGGTCGAACTCCTTGCGGGCCAGCTCGAGCTCCTCACCGTCAACGCGCACGCGGCGGGCCGCGAAGTCGACTTCGAGCGGCCCGATCGTGCGCGTCGGCTCGGGCTCGCCGTCGTCGTCCGGCCCCGGGCGGGCCGCCCGGCGCAGGATCGCGCGGATCCGTGCCACGACCTCGCCGCCGGCGAACGGCTTGACGACGTAGTCGTCGGCGCCGAGCTCGAGGCCGACGATCTTGTCGGTCTCGGTCCCGCGCGCCGTCAGCATCACGATCGGCACGTCCGAGCCCTTGCGGAGCTCGCGGCACACGTCCCGGCCGTCGCCGTCCGGCAGGGTGAGATCGAGCAGGACGAGGTCGAACTCGTCGCGCCCGGCGAGCTCGAGTGCACGGGCGGCCGTGCCGGCCACCGTGGCGTCGAACCCTTCGCGCCGCAGGGCATGGGAGAACGGCTCGGAGATCGAGATCTCGTCCTCGACGAACAGGATCTTGGGGCGGGGAGCGGCAGCCACGGCGCGTCCGACTGTAGCGCCGGCCGGGCCTGCCACCGCCGGCCCCCAGCCAGGCTTTGCCGAAGCTTTCCGTTGGGCTGGCCCGGGGTTGGCCGCCCGCGCGGCACGCTGCCGGGGCGATTTCCTATCTGGGAGTGACCCGCGATGCCGATCCCCACCACCAAGCTGCTCGCCGGAACCACCGTTGCCGCCCTCGGCGGCCTGACCGCCGTTGCGCTCACCTCGGGCTCCGCCGAGCCGGCGTCCGCGCCGGCCGCGCCGGTCCAGGTCCGCACGCAGGTGATCCAGACCACCGTCCACCGCACGCGCCGCGCGTCGGCAGCGGCCGGCGGGGTCAAGGGTGCCGCCGCCGCTGGCGGCCCGCTGAGCACGCGCTCGAGCGGCGGTGGCTATCAGGAGACCTCGGCGCCGCTGCAGAGCCGTTCCTCGGGCGGCGGCAGCGGAAGCAGCGGCGGCGGCTCGTCGTCCGCGCCGCTCAACACCCAGTCCAGCGGCGGCGGGAGCGGCGGCGAGTCCGGCGAGGGCGAGAGCGAGTCCGGCAGCTCGGGCACCTCGAGCGCCCCCCGCACGGCCCCGCAGCGCACAAAGCCCCCGGCCTCCCAGCCCCAGCGCGCGAGCGAGCGCGAGGACGGCGGGGAGTCGGACGCGGAGTCCGCCCGCCAGACGCCCGCCAAGCCCGCCCCCGCGACGCCCGCGCCGGCCAAGCCCGCGCCCGCCGGAGCCCCCCACGATGACTGACCCTGCCGCCATCGCCCTCTCGCGCCCGGCGCCCCGGGCGGCGTCAGGCCGCCGCACCGCCGCGCGCACGGCGGCCCCCCGCCGCCCCTCCGCCACCAGCGTGGCCATGGCCACGCTGGCCGTGTTCCTCGCCTGCTTCACCTTCCTGGCCTGGCAGCTGCACGCGGGCCGCGACCCGTCGCTCGGCCAGCCCTCGGCCCCCGTCACCCAGCGCGTGCTGGTCAAGCGCATCGAGCGCAAGGTCGTCGTGACGAAGGTGCTCCCGGCCGAGGCCGACGACTCCGCCGCCGGGGCCGGATCCGGGGGGAGTAGCGTCCAAGTCGTGCAGTCTTCGTCCGCCCCGTCGGCGCCCGCGCCCACGACCCGCTCCTCCTGACCGGCCCGCCCCGATGCCCGAGCACGACGTCACGTTCGACTGCATGGGCTGCGAGGTGCGGCTGCTCGTCGGCGAGGGCGGGGCCGGCGGCCCCTCCGCCGCCGACGCGGCAGCCGAGGCCGAGGCGTGGCTGCACGACTTCGACGCCGCGCTGTCGCGGTTCAAGCCCGACAGCGAGCTCGTCGCCCTCAACGCCGACCCGCGCGAGGCCGTGCCGGCATCCCCGCTCCTGCGCGCCGCCGTCGCCGCGGCCCGGTGGGCCGCCGAACGCAGCGGCGGGCTCGTCGACCCGACCTCGGTCCTCGGCCCGCTCGAAGCCGCCGGCTACGCCAGCTCCCGGGCCGGGCTCACGCCGCCCTCGCTGGCCGAGGCGCTGGCCGCCGCGCCGCCGCGCCGCGCCGCCGCCCCGAACCCCGCCTCGCGCTGGCGCGAGGTGCAGGCCGACGACGCCGCCGGCGTCGTGCGCCGCCCGCCAGGAGTGCGCATCGACACGGGCGGGACCGGCAAGGGCCTGGCCGCTGACGCGCTGGCCGTCCGCTTCGACGGACGCAGCCGCTTCGCGATCGACTGCGCCGGCGACCTCCGGGTCGGCGGCGCAGAGGCGTCCCGCCGCCCGTACGACATTCAGGCGCTGCACCCGCTCACCGGCGAGGCGATGCGCACGATCCGGCTCGGCACCGGCGCCGTGGCGACCTCGGGCATCGACTCGCGGCTGTGGCGCACGGCCGACGGCTTCGCCCACCACGTGATCGACCCGTCGACCGGCGAGCCGGCCTGGACCGGGCTCATCTCGGTCACCGCCCTCGCCCCGACCGCGCTCGAGGCCGAAACCCTCACGAAGACCGCGCTCCTGTCCGGGCCCGAGGGCGCCCGCGCCGTGCTCGCCGGGCACGGCGGACTGCTCGTGCGCGACGACGGGGATGTCGAGCCGGTCGGCACCGTGCCGGGCCCGCCGCCGCGCCTGCGCGTCCGCATGCCGGCCGCTCCGGCGCGCTGACCGCCGGGCTTTGCCAAGGCTTGTCCCGGGGGTTTCCCGGGCTTGGCGGACCCCTCGGCACCATCGTTGGCGATGACGAGTTCAACCAACCCTCTCGACTACGGCTGGTGGCTGGCGAGCCGCGCGGCCGGCGTGACCTCCATGGTCCTCGTGTCGCTGTCGGTCCTCCTGGGCCTCGCGATGGCCGCCGGCCTCCTTCAGCGCAAGCCGGCCTGGAAGAAGTCCGTGGTCGCCCTGCACGAGCAGATGGCGGTCGCCGGCCTCGTCGCGATCGGCGTCCATGGCATCACGCTACTGGGCGACACGTGGCTGAAGGCGAGCCCGATCGATCTCGTCGCCCCGTTCTTCATGAGCTACAAGCCGGGCTTCACCGGCCTCGGCGTCCTCGCCGGCTGGCTCGCCGCCCTGCTGGGCCTCTCCTTCTACGCCCGGAAGTGGATCGGCGCCAAGCGCTGGCGGTCGCTGCATCGGGCCACGCTCCTCGTGTGGCTCATGGCCGCCGTGCACACGCTCGGCGCCGGCACCGACGCCGGCTCAGCCTGGCTCCAAGCCATCGTCGCGGCGCCCGCCGCGGGCATCCTCCTGATGCTCCCGGCCCGGCTGCTGCGTCCCCGCCGCCGGGCGGCCGCCCAGGCTGCGGCCCGCGCGGCGGCGCTGGAACGGGCCCGCGTGCCCGGCACCCCTGCCGCTGATTCCGTGCCGCCCCCCGCGCCGCGCCCGCGGCGCGGGGCCCCGGCCCGGCGCTCGGCGCCGAGCCCCGCCCTCGGCTCCGGGCAGCCCGCCGCCGCGGTCGCGGTCGAGCCCGGCGAGTGGGGGCCCATCGACTGGTCGCGAGGCCGGCGATGACGGACGGCATCGTCATCGCCGGCGGCGGCCTGGCCGCCCAGCGCTGCGCGGAGACCCTCCGGGCCCGCGGTCACGAGGGGCCCATTCGGATGGTCTGCGGCGAGCCTGAGCTTCCGTACGACCGACCGGCGCTCTCCAAGGACGTTCTGGCCGGCACGGCCACTGAGGCGTCGCTCGCCTTCCGCGACCTCGAGTGGTACGCCCGGGAGGCGATCGACCTGCTGGTGGACGAGCGCGCGGTCCGGCTGCGCCCCGCCGCCCGCCGCCTCGAGCTCGCCTCCGGCGCGAGCCTGGCCTACGACCGGCTCCTCGTGGCGACCGGCGCCGCGCCGCGGCGCCTGCCCGGCGTCGGCGGCTTCACAAACGTGCACCTCCTGCGCACGGTGGCCGACGCCCGCTCTTTGCGCGAGACGCTCGTGCCGGGCCTGCGGCTCGCCGTCGTCGGCGCCGGCTTCATCGGCCAGGAGGTGGCCGCGACCGCGCGGCTGCGTGGCGCAGAGGTCACGCTGGTCGAGGCGCTGCCCGCGCCCCTCGCTCCCATCCTCGGGACGGAGATCGGCGGGTGGTTCGCCGCGATGCACGCGAGCGAAGGCGTGGATGTCCGCGTCTCCGCGAGCCTGGCGTCGCTGCGCGGCGATGCCGCAGTGACGGCCCTGGAGCTGGCCGACGGCACCTCGGTCCCGTGCGACGCGGTCGTCATCGGCATTGGCGTCGCCCCCGACACGGCCTGGCTGGCCGGCAGCGGGCTGCCGCACCGCGGCGGCGTGCCGACCGACACCGCCGGGCGCACCGCCATCCCCGGGGTGTGGGCCGCCGGCGACGCCGCGAACCCGTTCGATCCGCGCCGGGGCGACCACCGTCGCAGCGAGCACTGGGAGGCCGCCGTGCAGACCGGCCGGGCCGCCGCCCGCGACATGCTCGGCCTCGAGCCGGCGGCGCCCGGCCCCTCCAGCTTCTGGAGCGACCAGTACGGCGTGCGCATCCAGTACGTCGGCGATGCCGCCGGCCACGACGCCGTGCAGGTCGACGGCGACCTGGATGCGCGTGACGCCACCGTCCACTTCCTCCGCGGCGGCCAGCCGGTCGCGGCGCTGCTCGTCGGCCGCCCCCGGGCGCTGCCGGCAGCGCGCCGCGACCTCGCCGCCGCATTCGACCACGACACCAGGAGTGCCGCATGACCCTTGTAGCTGTCATCGACGACGCCGCGTGCAGCGCCCATGGCGACTGCGCCGACGTCGCCCCCCACCTCTTCCGCGTCGACGACGTCGCGACCGTGATCGGCGGCGGCGACGACGCCGCCCTGCTCGCGGCAGCCGAGGCCTGCCCGGCCGTGGCGATCAGCGTCGTCGACGACGCGACCGGAGAGCAGGTGTTCCCGTGATCGCGCCCAGCCGGACCGTCCTGGCGATCGGCGCCGGCTTCGGCGCGCTCACCACGGCCGTCGCCGTGGCCCCGGCCGTCGTGCCGGCCGCCGCCGCGTCCGCTCCCGCCGCCGCAGGCAGCGCCGCAGCGGCGCCGGTCGCGCTCACGACCCGATCCAGCGGGGCACCCGTGAATCCGAGCGCGGCGACGCTGGCCGCGCAGGCCCGGGCTGGCCGCACGATCGCCGCCAGCGGCCGCATCGGCATGCCGTCGGGCCTGGCGCTGTCGGCCGGATGCTCGGGACGGGTGACCGTCACCGCGCGGCGCGCGGGCGCCGCCATCGCGAAGCGCACGGCCACGGTCAGCCGCTCCGGAAGTGCCTGCCGGTGGAGCACGACGCTGTCGCTCCCTGCGAGCACACCCGCCGGCTCGGCCGTCACCGTCTCCGGCCGGTACGGCGGCAACAGCTACCTGAAGGCGAAGTCGACCCCGACGCGCACCGTCACCGTCCGGGCGTAGGGCCAGCCCGCTCGGCCGTGGGAGGCCAGCCCCGTCGCGCCCCGTGGTCTAGACCGGCGTGACGGGGTTGCGCTTCGCGGGCCACTCGCGGCGCTTGCCGGCGTAGATCGCGTAGCGCTTGATCAGCTCGCCGCGCAGCTCCTCCGGCTCGATCACCGCGTCGACCACGAGCTCGGATGCGAGGTGCAGGATGTCGATGTCCTCGGCGTAGTCGCGCCGCAGCTCCTCGGTCTTCGCCGCCCGCTCCGCCTCGTCGTCGATCGCCTGGAGCTGGTTGTAGAAGACGGCGTTGATCGCCGCCTGCGGCCCCATGACCGCGATCGACGCGGTCGGCAGGGCCAGCGTGCAGTCGGGGTCGTAGGCCGGCCCGGCCATCGCGTACAGGCCGGCGCCGTAGGCCTTGCGGACGATCACCGAGATCTTCGGGACGGTCGCCTCCGCGACCGCGCTGATCATCTTGGCCCCGTGGCGGATGATGCCCTGGCGCTCGACCTGCGTGCCGATCATGAATCCCGGCACGTCCGCGAGGAACAGGAGCGGCACGCCGAAGGCGTTGCAGGTCGTGATGAAGCGCGCCGCCTTGTCCGCGGAGTCGCTGAAGAGGACGCCGCCCTTGAACTTCGGCTGGTTGGCGACGATCCCCACCACGCGGCCGTTCAGGCGCCCATAGCCGACGACGAGCTCCTTCGCCCAGCGGTCGTGGACCTCGAAGAACGAGTCGGCGTCGACGAGGGAGGCGATGAGGGCTTTCATGTCGAACGGCTTGTTCTCGTCCGCGGGCACGATGTCGCGGATCGGAACCTCGGACGCCGGTTCGGCCGGACGCTTGACCGGCGGCAGCCACTCCCAGTGCGACGGGAAGTAGGAGAGGTAGCGCCGGGCCGCGTCGATCCCGTCGGCGTCGGTCTGCACGAGCAGGTGGCCGCAGCCGGAGACGCCCGTGTGCATCTTGGCCCCGCCCATCTCCTCGAGCGTCACCGTCTCGCCGATCACCATCTCGGCCATCCGCGGCGACCCGAGGTACATGGAGGCGTTCCCCGCCCGCATGATCACGAGGTCGCAGAACGCGGGGATGTAGGCGCCGCCGGCCGCGCTCGGCCCGAACAGCACGCAGACCTGCGGGACGACGCCCGACATCCGCACCTCGTTGAAGAAGATCCGCCCGGCGCCGCGGCGGCCCGGGAACATCTGGACCTGCTCGGTGATGCGCGCCCCGGCGGAGTCGACGAGGTAGACCATCGGCACCTTGTGGGCCATGGCGGCCTCCTGGATGCGGATGATCTTCTCGACGGTCTTCGGGCCCCACGAGCCGGCCTTCACCGTCGGGTCGTTGGCCATCAGGGCAACGGGGCGGCCGTCCACGAGCCCGAGGCCGGTGACGACGCCGTCGGCGCCGAGGCCGTCGCCGTCCCAGTTCGCCAGGAGCGCCTCCTCGGCGAACGTGCCCTCGTCGACGAGCAGCGCGACGCGCTCGCGCACGGGCAGCTTGCCCTGCTCGGCCGCCTTGTCGTGGTGGCGCTCCGGACCGCCGGCCCGGGCGCGCTCGATCGCCGCCTTCAGATCGCTCATGCGGCCGCGGAGTCTAGATGGCCGCGCCGCAACATCAGGCCCCGTCGCCGCGCAGTGCGTCCGGGGCGGGGGCGGGACCGGGCACGACCGGCGCCGGCCCCGGCCCGTCGCCGGCGTCGGGCTCCGGCGGCAGCGGGCGGCGCGGGCGCAGGCCGATCACGAAGCCGGCGATGCCCATCGCGGCCAGGACGAGCGGCCAGCCGATGAGCGACGGCCCGCCGCGGCCGGCCGGGGCGGCGAGCAGCACGAACCCCGCCAGCACGGCGGCGCCGAGATAGGCCGGTCCGCGCTCGTCGTCGGCGCCGGCGTAGGCGACCAGGCCGAAGCCGACGAGCAGCACCAGCAGCTCCCAGCCCCACCCTGCGGGCCCGAGGCCCGCGCCGATCAGCGCGGCGCCCAGGGCCAGGCCGGACCCGGCGAAGCTCAGGACCAGCGCGAGCGTGGCGAGCGCCGCGGCGCTCACGAGCTGGACGGCGTGGCGGCGGCGCCGGTCGCGCAGTGCCACCACGCCCGCACCGTAGGCGACGAGCAGCCCGGCCAGAACCCAGCGCTGGGGATCTGCGGTCGCCGGGTCGAAGGCCCACTGCACGAAGGCGAGCGCCGCGGCCCCGCCGGCGACGGCTGCGATCAGCGTGGCCGCCGAGGAGTTCCGGCGCGCGGCCACCACCACGGCGGCGGCGGCGAGCGCCGCCTCGGCCCACGCCAGCGTCCCGGCCCCCGGCAGCCCGCTGTCTGCGGCGCCGAGGATCACGGCAAGCCGCAGGGTCGCCGCCTGCAGGAGCACGAGGCCGGTCACGTACAGGACGGTCTGGTAGGCCCGGGGCGCAAAGCCCTCGAGCGGGGCGGTCCACGCCATCGTCCCGACGAGCGCCGCGGCCGCGGCGACGATGACGAAGCGCACGCCCGCGCTCCAGGCGCCCGCGAACCGCAGGTCGACGATGACGATCGCCAGCGTGAACGGCACGGCACCCGCAGCGATGATGTCGCCACGGTGCGGGTGAGGGCGAATGACGTCGAGCGCGCGGGCCACGGGTGACGGCCGCAGCCTAGACCGCGCCGCCCGCGGGCGGATCGCCGGGCCGCGGACGCCGCGGCACCTCCGCCCCAACCTCCGCCACGATGCCCGCCGCCAGCCGGATGCAGGCGTCCACCGAGCCCCAGTCCACGTTCGCGGGCGTGTCGCTCATGAGGTGGTGGTGCGGGAGGTAGCCGGGCCCGAGCGCGAGGATCGAGAGCGCCGGAAGCCCGGCGAAGCGGGCCAGGACCGGGTCGGTCCACGTCCCGAGGCGCCAGCGCTCGGGCGCCGGGACGCCGGCCCGGGCCGCGCCGCGGTCCGCGAGGCCGAGGTCCTCCTCGCGGTAGCGCTGGGTCAGCAGCGTGGCTTCGGCGGTGAGCACAGCGGGCCGGCCGCCGCCGAGCGTGTCGAGGCCGAGGACCAGGGTCGTGGCCGGATCGAGGTCCGGGCCCGCCTCGGCCAGCCACGCGGCCATGCCGCCCATTCCCGACTCCTCGCATCCCGGGAACAGGAGGATCAGCTCGACGCCCGGCACGGGTGCGGCGGCGGCCTGCCGAGCCAGCTCGAGGACGGCCGCCACGCCGGTCGCGTTGTCGCTGGCGCCCGGGACGACCGGGCTGCGCGCGATGTCGGCGTAGGCGGCAACCGTGAGGCCCAGGATCGCCGCGGCCGCACCTCGGGCGGCGGCGCCGGCCCGGCCGGGAAGGAGCGCGCCGGCCCCGGCCAGGGCGAGGCCGGCCCCGAACGGGGCCAGCGCCGGGTCGATCGTCCGGCGGCGCAGCTGGCGGCCCGCGGCGGCCTGCTTGATGCGGGGGTGCCAGGCCAGCCCCGTGCGCGCCGCGTCGTGGTGGGCGGCCAGCACGACGGTCGCCCGCCGCGGGCCGGATGGCGGGATCCGGGCGACGACGTTGGCGCCTTCGCCCGCGGGCAGGAGCCTCCGGACCCACTGGCTCCGGCCGCTCGCCTCGAGCTCGAGCGAGACGAGCGCCCCGGCGGCCAGCGCCGCTCCCCGCCATCCGCGCAGGCCCAGCGCGGCGAGACCGGCTCCGGCGTGCAGCGCGTGCGCCCACGCATAGGTGCCCTGGTACCGGAAGGGCCGGACCTCGACGTCGCCGGCGCCGGCGTCCCGCAGCCGCCCGGCGATCCAGGCCGCGCTCGCCCGCTCGCCCTCCGACGCCGAGGCCCGCTCCATCGCCGCCAGCGCCTCGACGTCGGCGCGGACCGCGTCGAGGTCGGGGGCGGACGCCGTCACGCCGGCGCGTCCGGGCGCCAGTCGACCGGGCCGGCGACGAGGACGTGGCTGCCGAGCGGGCGGCCGAGGGCGGCCTGCGCGGCCCGGGCCGCCTCGAGGAGCGCTGGCAGGTCGACGCCGGTCGCGATCCCCATCTCCTCGAGCATCGAGACGAGATCCTCGGTGGCGATGTTGCCGGTCGCGCCCGCCGGAACCGGGCAGCCGCCGAGCTCACCGAAGCTCGACTCGAAGGATTCGACGCCGGCCTCCAGCGCCGCCAGCACGTTCGCCAGGCCCTGCCCGCGCGTGTTGTGGAAGTGGGCGGTGAGCTCGATCCCGGGGAGCGCATCGCGGGCGCGAGAAAAGAACTCCCGGACCTGCCGGGGGTTCGCCATGCCGGTGGTGTCGCCGAAGCCGACCTCGCCGGCGCCGGCAGCGGCGAGCGCGCCGGCGATCTCCAGGACGCGCGCGACCGGCACGTCGCCCTCGTAGGGGCAGCCGAAGGACGTCGAGATGACCCCCTCGCACCGCAGCCCCTCGGCCTGCGCCCGTGCGAGCACGCGCTCGAGCCCGGCGAGCGACTCGGCGACGGAGCGGTTGACGTTGCGGCGGTTGTGGGTCTCGGACGCCGAGAGGAAGACGTTGATCTCCTGGAAGCGCTCACGGAGCCTCAGCGCGTTCTCGAGTCCGCGCTCGTTCGGGATCAGGACGCTGACGGCGACCGTGTCGGGCAGCTGCGCCCGGGTGAGAACCTCCGCGGCGTCGGCGAGCTGCGGGATCACGTCGGGCCGCACGAAGCTCGTGGCTTCCAGGCGCCGCAGGCCGGTGCGCCCCAGCGCCTCGACCAGCGCCACCTTCACGTCGGTCGGGATCACCTCGGGTTCGTTCTGGAAGCCGTCGCGCGGCCCGACCTCACGGATGCGCACGGCGGAAGGCACCGAGTCCATGCCGACCATCCTAGGCGGGGCGCGGTCGGGCGGCGCGTGCCGGGCCCGCGGCCATAGGATGCGCCGCCATGAGCGACTTCGAGCTGGCGCACGCCTATGACACGGTCAACCTCCACCGGCGCGGCGGCGCCGCTCTCATCGAGCTGAACCGGCCCGACCGCCTGAACGCCTGGAACCGGCAGTTCGGGATCGACCTCCTCGCGGCGCTCGAATCGGTCGCGCAGGACGACGAGGTGCGCGCGGTCGCGATCCGCGGCGCCGGGCGGGCCTTCTCCTCGGGCGCCGACCTCAACTCCCTCGGCGAGGGATCCGAGGACGACGTCACCCCGGCGGGGCGGCCGGACGTCTACAAGGTCCTGACCGAGCGCTACCACCCGATCATCACCGGCATCCGGCGCATGCCCAAGCCGGTCCTCGCCGCCGTCAACGGGGCCGCCGTTGGCATCGGCTGCTCGCTCGCCCTGGCCTCCGACCTCATCGTCGCCGCCGAGTCCGCCTACTTCCTGCTCGCCTTCGTGAACATCGGCCTCGTGCCGGACGGCGGCTCGTCGCTGTTCGTCCCGACGCGGGTCGGCCTGGCCCGGGCCGCGGAGATGTCCCTGCTGGGCGAGCGCGTGCCCGCCGCCAAGGCGGTCGAGTGGGGCCTGGCCAACCAGGTGCATCCCGATGGCGAGTTCGACGCCGCCGTCCTCGGCCTGCTCGATCGGCTGGCGTCCGGGCCGACGAAGTCCTACGCCGGGACCAAGCGCCAGCTCAACGCGTGGCTGTACGAGCGGATGGACGCCCAGCTCGAGCTCGAGGCCACGATCCAGCAGGAGATGGCCGAATCCGACGACTTCGTCGAGGGCGCGCTCGCCTTCGTGCAGAAGCGCAGCGCGGGATTCCACGGGCGGTGAGCGGCGATTCCGACACCGTCAGCCGAGGGCTCTGCAACGCCCGCAGCGCCGCGGTTCCACGGCGCCGCTCGACCTTCGAGCCCCGAAAGCTGGGCTGAGGGATAGAATCGCGGCCGCCCGTGGTCCCGCCCCGCCGAAACCTGCATCGCCGGCGCCTGCTCGCCCTCCTGGCGCTGGCCCTCGCCGCCTTGCTGCTGCTGGCCGGACCGGCCGCTGCAAACGTCCTGACGCCCGAGTCCGGCGGCTCGAAGAACGCCGATGAGATCGACTCGCTCTTCAAGATCGTCCTGATCATCGCGCTCGTCGTGTTCGTCGGTGTCGAGGGGACGCTCCTCTACACCATCGTCCGCTTCCGCCGCTCGAAGAACGCGGTGCCGGCGCAGATCCGCGGCAACACGCGCCTGGAGATCGGCTGGACGGTCGGCGCCTCGGTGATCATCGCCTTCCTCATCGTCGTCTCGTTCGTCAAGCTCGACAGCATCAAGGACCCGCCGGCCACCGGGCCGGGCGGGCTCCAGCGCGCCGACGGCGCCCTCTATGCGGTCGTGAACCAGCCGCCGCCGCCCGGCGGGGGCGGGCTGCAGATCGCCGTGAACGGCCAGCAGTACCTGTGGCGCTTCACCTATCCGAACGGCGTCTTCAGCTACGAGACGATGGTCGTGCCGGTCAACACGACCGTGATCCTCAAGATCCGCGCCCAGGACGTCATCCACTCCTGGTGGATCCCGAAGCTCGGCGGCAAGTTCGACGCCGTCCCCGGCTACACGAACGAGACCTGGTTCAAGGTCCTCAAGCCCGGGGTGTTCGAGGGCCAGTGCGCCGAGCTGTGCGGCCGCGGGCACGCGAACATGCTCGCCCGCGTCCGCGCGGTGCCCGTGCCCGTGTACCGCGCCTGGCTCCTGCGCCAGGGCCGCGACATCCAGGCCCAGCGCAGCTTCTCCGCCGCCGCCCGCTCCCGACTCCAACCCAGCAACTGAGGTCCGAGAGCATGCCTCCTACCACCGAAGCTCCCGCGCCCCCCGCCGCCCAGCCGGTCCAGGCCCCGCGGCCACAGATCACGGCGCACGCGGTGCAGCGGTCCCGCACCGGCTGGACCTCCTGGGTCACCACGACGGACCACAAGCGCATCGGGATCATGTACGTGACCTTCGCGATGGTCTTCTTCCTCGTGGGCGGCATCGAGGCGCTGCTCATGCGGCTGCAGCTCGGGGTGCCGGAGAACTCGTTCCTGGACCCGCAGACCTACAACGGCCTCGTGACGATGCACGGGACGACGATGGTGTTCCTGTTCGTCATGCCGATGACCGCCGGCTTCGCCAACTACTTCGTCCCGCTGATGATCGGCGCCCGGGACATGGCCTTCCCGCGCCTCAACGCGCTCTCCTTCTGGCTCCTGTGCACCGGGGCCACGGTCTTCTACGCCTCGCTCTTCTTCAACCCGCCTGAGGCGGGCTGGACGAGCTACGCACCGCTTTCGGACCTCGCGTACTCCCCCAACGGCGGCATCGACGCCTGGATCTTCCTGATCCACCTCGTCGGCATCTCGTCCCTGGTCGGCGCCGTGAACTTCATCGCGACGATCGTGAACATGCGCGCGCCGGGCATGGGCTGGTCGCGCCTCCCGCTCTTCTGCTGGACCGTGCTGATCATGGCCGTCCTGCTGATCCTCGCCCTGCCGACGGTCGCGGCGGCCGTGACGATGCTGCTGACCGACCGGCACTTCGGGACGAACTTCTTCGACGCCAGCCAAGGCGGCTCGCCGCTCCTGTGGCAGCACCTCTTCTGGTTCTTCGGCCACCCCGAGGTCTACATCATGATCCTGCCGATCTTCGGGATCATCTCGGAGGTCCTGCCGGTCTTCGCGCGCAAGCCGATCTTCGGCTACAAGGCGATCGCGGCCTCGACGGTCGCCATCGCCTTCCTCGGGATGCTCGTGTGGGCCCACCACATGTTCTCGACGCCGACGGCCACGGTCGTCCTGGCCTTCTTCATGCTCGGGTCGATGCTCATCGCCATTCCGACGGGCGTGAAGGTCTTCAACTGGATCGCGACGCTCTGGCGCGGGTCGATCGTGCCCACGGTCGCGCTGCACTTCGGCGTGGGCTTCATCGCCCTGTTCGTGCTCGGCGGCATCTCCGGGATCATGCTGGCGATCTTCCCGATCGACTGGCAGGTCACCGACACGTACTTCGTCGTGGCCCACTTCCACTACGTCCTCGTGGCCGGCGCCGTGAACGGGCTCTTCGCCGGGCTCTACTACTGGTTCCCGAAGATGACCGGGCGGATGCTCTCCGAGCGCCAGGGGAAGATCTCGTTCTGGCTCATGTTCATCGGGTTCAACGTGGCCTTCCTGGTCCAGCACTCGCTCGGGCTCTCCGGCATGCCGCGGCGGATCTACGAGTACGCCGCCAGCAACGACTGGGGCACCTACAACATGATCTCGACGGTGGGGTCGTTCATCCTGGCGCTCGGCATCGGGCTCACGGTGTGGAACGTCATCCGCAGCCTGGCCAAGGGCCCGAAGGCGCCGCCGGACCCGTGGCACGGCAACACGCTCGAGTGGTTCACCACGTCCCCGCCGCCGCCGCACAACTTCGACACCATCCCGCGCGTCCGCTCCGTCGAGCCGATGAAGGACTTCCGCCGCCAGATCGAGCGCGCGAGCGAGGCCCCGACCCGGACGCAGGCGTGAGGCGCCGCACCGCCGCCTGATGGACGCGACCCGCGCCCCTGCCGTCGCTGCCACCGCCGCCGCGTCTGCCGGCGGCGCGCGGCAGGTCGTCGCCGACTACGTCGCGCTGACCAAGCCCAAGGTCCAGTCCCTCCTCCTGCTCACGACGGTCACGTCGATGTACGTGGCCGGCGACCCGTCGGTGGCGCTCGTGCTGGCCACCTGCCTCGGCGGCTACCTCTCGGCCGGCGGCGCCGGCGCCGTCAACCACTACTGGGACCGGGACATCGACGCGCAGATGGAGCGCACGGCGACCCGTCCGATCCCCGCTGGGCGGATCGCGCCGCGCGCCGCCCTCTGGTTCGGCATCGGGCTTGCGGCCCTGTCGTTCGTCGAACTCACCGTGTTCGTGAACGTCCTTGCCGCCTCGCTGGCGCTCTGCGGCTTCCTCGGCTACGTCCTCGTCTACACCGTGTGGCTCAAGCGCTCGACGCCGCAGAACATCGTGATCGGCGGCGCGGCGGGCGCCGTCCCCCCGCTCGTCGGCTGGGCAGCCGTGACCGGCGGGCTGGCCGGCGAGGCCATCTACATGTTCGCGATCGTCTTCTTCTGGACCCCGCCGCACTTCTGGGCGCTCGCCCTGCTCATGAAGGACGAGTACGCCAAGGTCGGCGTTCCGATGCTGCCGGTCGCACGCGGCGAGCGCGAGACGCGGCGCCAGATCCTCCTCTACTCGGTGCTGCTGTACGCCGTCACGCAGCTGCCGTTCTGCGCCGGCGGGATGGGCGCGTTCTACCTCGCCGCATCGATGACGCTCGGCGCGCTGTTCATCGCCGGCGCGGTCGTCCTGTACCGCCGGGCCGACCGCCGCTCGGCCCTGCGCCTCTACCTGTACTCGCTCCTCTACCTCGCGCTGCTCTTCGCCGCGATGGTGATCGACGTTAGGATCTGACCCGTGGACCGCAAGCTTGCCCGCAAGAACATCCGCAGCGGCCTCCTCCTCGGAGCGATCGCCGCGTTCATGTTCGCCCTCTCCTGGGTGGCCGCCGCCATCTACGTGACCTGATGGCCCCGCCCGACGAGACCAGCGCCCCGCCCGCCGGCGAGGAGATCCACCTCCCCGGCCCGACCATCGTCCCGCTGGCGATGGCGGTATCGATCACGATCGGCCTCGTCGGCGTCACGGCGTCGATCTTCATGCTCGTGATCGGCGTGATCGGCTTCGTGATCACGCTCTTCCTCTGGATCCGCGACGCCCGCCGCGAGTTCGTCTCGCTGCCGCCCGAGCACCACCCGTAGGGCCCGGCGCGCCGCGCCGCCCCCGCCGGGATTCCACTCGACGTTTCGTGCGCATAGCGCCTGTTTCGTCGACCGGAACGTCGTGGCCGCGGACTGCCGCGCCGCACCGCGGCCGGTCCCCTCGACGCCGTTCTTCCGACCGGAACGGGGCCCGTGCGGCGCTCAGGCCGGGACCGCCGGGCGGCGCTACGCCACGCGCACCGGCGCCGGCATCTCGCAGATCGCGCCGTCCTCCGACCAGACGCGCACGATGTCGCGGACCGAGAGGATCCCGACGACCTCGCCGGACTCGATCACGATGAGGTGGCGGAACTTTCCGCGGACCATGGCCACGGCGGCCTCCTCGAGCGACCAGTCGGGGGCCGCGAAGACGAGCGTGCTCGTGAGGTGCGCCGCGACCCGCTCGACGGACGGGTCCTCGCCCGCCGCGACCGACCGCAGGATGTCGCGCTCGGTGATGATCCCGGGGCCGGGCTGCTCAGGATCGACCACGATGGCCGCGCCCACGTTGCGCTGCGCCATCGCCTCTGCCGCGTCCTTGAGGCTGTGGCTCGGGCCGACTGTCACTGCGCTCGCCGTCATCCCGTCTCGCACCAGCATCGTCTCCCGACCTCCGACCTCGCTTGCAACAGTTGACGCAAACGGCGCCCGCGCCGATGATAGTCCCCTGCTGACAGGCTCGTGAGGGGTGCCAACGCGCCAACTTCCCGCTTCGTGCCACAATCGCAAACCGCGAAGCTGGTTTGATCCGTACACCTTTCGATGCCCACTCAGCGCCCCGCCACAATCCGCCACCGCACGAGCATCTACGAGGATGCGACCCGCATCGTCGAGCAGGAGTACCACGCCGATCTCTCCCTCGACGACATCGCGGCCCGCATCGCCTCGTCGCGCCGGCAGCTCCAGCGCGCGTACGCGGAGATCGGCAAGACGACGTTCCGCGACCAGCTCACCCGCGTCCGGATGGATCGAGCGGCCGAGATGCTCGCCACCTTCCCGCTGACCGTGCGCGAAGTCGCCCAGCGGGTGGGCTACCGCCAGCCGGCGCAGTTCGCGAAGGCCTTCCGGCGCCACCACGGCGTGGCGCCCTCCGAGTACCGGACCGCCAACCGGTTCCGCGTCCTCGAGCCCAGCGCCGAAGCGGCCTGACCCGGCCGTTTCCACCGGCGTGAGCCGCTCGCCGGCCGGCCGCGGCGGGCATCGCCGATCGCGAACGCCGAACTCGGCGCGGGTCTGACTGTCACTCGTCGCGGGGTTGGCATAGGATCCGGCTCGCGATGGAGGAGGATCAGATCCCCGCCGAGCCGACCGGCCGCGAGACGGCCAAGCACCCGATTGCCGCGATGCTGGCCGTCGGGCTGATCGCCAGCGCCCTCGGCATCGCGCTGGCCCTCGCGATCGACTGGTTCCCGGTCGCGGCGTCGAGCCAGGCCGAGAAGATCGACACGCTGTGGGACGTCTGCCTCGCGCTCTCGGTGCCGATCTTCGTCCTCGTCCTGATCGTCGTCCTCTACTCGGTGTGGAAGTTCCGGATGCGCCCGGGCGAAGAGAACCTCGACGGGCCGCCGACCCACGGCAACACGCGCCTCGAGATCATCTGGACGGCCATTCCGGCCCTGCTCATCTTCGGCATCGTGACCTTCGCCTACGTGACCTTGGTCGACACGGAGAAGAAGGCCGCGAACACGATGGTCGTCGAGGTGGTCGGGCAGCAGTTCGCCTGGCAGTTCACGTACCCCGACAAGGCCGGCAAGCCCGTCATCAGCGACCGCCTGTACCTGCCGTCGGGCCGCCCGGTGCAGTTCCGGATGAAGACCCGCGACGTGATCCACGACTTCTGGGTCCCAGCCTTCCGGGTCAAGCTGGACCTCGTGCCGGGAATCGAGACGTCCTACCGGGTCAAGCCGATCCGGACGGGCACCTACGACATCGTCTGTGCCGAGCTGTGCGGCCTCGGGCACTCCACGATGCGCCAGACGGCGTACGTGCTCCCGCCCGCGAAGTTCGACGCCTGGATGGCCCGTGAGAAGCTGCGGGCCCAGAGGAGCTGAGGACCGACCGTGACCAAGGAGAACCGCTGATGGCTGCCAAGCTCCGCGCGCCCGGGTGGTACCGCGCGTTCGCCTGCGTGCTGCTGGGAATCGCGTTCTCGGTGGGCTTGACCGCCGGCATCCGCGCGCTCTACGGGTTCGACCCGGTCATCGATGGCAACGCGATCACGATCGTCTCGATGATCGCGGCGCCGCTGCTGTTCCTCATCGGCCTCGGCTGCTTCGACTACTGGTTCTACTGGGCTTCCGGCCGGCCCACCCGGCCCGAGGACCACGCGCAGCACGGCGCCAAGAGCTGGAAGGACTACTTCAAGGTCAACACCGACCACAAGGTGATCGGGATTCAGTACGTGGTCACCACGTTCTTCTTCCTGTTCGTCGGCGGGCTGCTGGCCATGGTGATCCGGGCCGAGCTCGCCGCGCCGGGGATGCAGTTCGTCGACGGGCAGACCTTCAACGGCCTCTTCTCGGTCCACGCCTCGATCCTGATCTTCCTGTTCATCGTGCCTGTGTTCGCGGGCCTGGCGAACTACGTGCTGCCGCTGATGATCGGCGCGCCGGACATGGCGTTCCCGCGCCTGAACGCCCTGTCGTTCTGGCTCCTGCCCGTGGGCGGCACGCTGATGATGCTCAGCTTCTTCGCGCCCGGCGGCTCCTTCGCGACCGGCTGGACCGCCTACGCGCCGCTGTCGACCGACGCGCCGCTCGGCCAGATGTTCTTCACGATCGGCGTCCAGTTCGCCGGGGCCTCCTCGATCGCCACCGCGCTGAACTTCCTGGTCACGATCGTGACGATGCGCGCGCCGGGCATGAGCTTCTGGCGCATGCCGCTGCTCGTGTGGGCGAACTTCTCGACCTCGCTGCTCGTCGTCATCGCGACCCCGTTCATCGCGGCCTCCCAGTTCTTCGTGCTGCTCGACTGGGCGCTCGGGTTCAACTTCTTCAATCCGGGCAAGGGCGGGGACGTGCTGATGTATCAGCACGTCTTCTGGTTCTACTCGCACCCGGCGGTCTACATCATGATGCTGCCCGGGTTCGGGATCGTGAGCGAGATCCTCAGCGTCAAGGCCCGCAAGCCGATCTTCGGGTACCGGATGATGGCGTTCTCGCTCCTGGCGATCGTCGTCCTGGGCTTCGCCGTGTGGGCGCACCACATGTTCGTCTCGGGCATGCAGGAGTGGATCCGCATCCCGATGATGATCACGACGGCGATCATCGCGATCCCCACCGGCATCAAGATCTTCTCCTGGCTCGCGACGCTCTGGCGAGGGGTGCTGCACCTCGACACGCCGATGCTCTTCGCGCTCGGCTTCCTGACCATGTTCACCCTCGGCGGGCTGAGCGGGGTGATGCTCGCGCTCGTGCCGGTGGACATCCACGTCTCCGACACCTACTTCATCGTCGCCCACATCCACTACGTGCTCTTCGGCGGATCGCTGTTCACGATCTTCGCCGGGGTCTACTACTGGTTCCCGAAGATGACGGGGCGAATGTTCGACGAGCGTCTCGGCCGGATCCACTTCTGGCTGACGTTCATCTTCTTCAACCTCACCTTCGCCCCCATGCACGTCATCGGCGTCGCCGGCATGCCCCGGCGCGTCGCCGACTACGCGCAGGAGTTCGCGGGCTGGAACCTGGTGATCTCGATCTCGAGCTTCGCCCTCGGGCTCTCGACGCTCATCTTCGCCTACAACATCGTGGCGAGCTGGCGGGGCGGCCCCCGGGCGTCGTCGAACCCCTGGAAGGCCCTCACGCTCGAGTGGCAGGTGTCCTCGCCGCCGCCGATCTTCAACTTCGATGCCGTCCCGACGGTCGTCGGCGGCCCGTACGAGTACGGCGTGCCGGGCGCCGTCCACGGCGTGTTCGCCCCGCCGGCGCAGGCCACCGCGGTCGCCGCGGCGAGCCCCGGCATCATCGACATCCCGCCGCCCGAAGAGGAGTGACCGACTGACATGGCCAAGATCCTCGTCGTCGCGAACGAAACCCTCGGTGGCCGCGGGCTCATCGACGCCACGAAGGAGCGCGCGACCGCCCTCGGCGCGCCGGAGATCCACGTGATCGCGCCGCAGAACCGGCCCAAGGCCGGCTCGGTGATCTACGACGAAGCCGTGCGTGACGCCGCCCAGCACCGCGTCGACGCCACGATCGAGGCGCTCCGCGACGCCGGCCTGGCCGCGAGCGGAGAGATCATGGACCCCGATCCGTACACGGCGATCATGGACGCCGTCGGCGAGTTCGGGCCGGACGAGGTCATCATTTCTACCCACCCGGAGACGCGCTCGGGCTGGCTGCGCCGCGATCTCGTCGAGCGCGTCATCCAGGACACGGGCCTCCCGGTTGAGCACGTCGTGGTCGACCTCGACGAGGAGCGCGAGGACATCGTCCACACGCTCGTCGTCGCGAACCAGACCGTGGAAGGCGCGCCGCTCTTCGGCCTGCTCAAGGGCAAGGCCGCCGAGAAGCCGCACCGCTTCACGATCGTCGTCCCGCAGTCCGGCGGCGAGGGGCACCACGCCGACACCGCCCGGACCCGGCTGCACCACCTGCTGGCCCACATGGAGGAGTCCGGGCTGAAGGCGACCGGCGGCATCGGCGATCCCGATCCGTTCACGGCCATCCAGAACGCCCAGCAGTTCTACCGCGTCGACGAGATCGTCATCTCGACGCTGCCGGCCCAGCGCTCGGGCTGGCTGCGCAACGACCTCATCGAGCGCGTCAAGCGCTCGACGGCGGTGCCGGTCGAGCACGTCATCTCCGATGTCACCGTCCAGGAGCCCGTCGCCTGATGGAAGCTGCCTCGATCGCACACGACGACCACCACGGCCCGCCCGAGGCCAATCGCAGCTCGCGCGTCGATGCGCAGACGCTCGGGATGCTGCTTTTCATCATCTCGGAGATCATGATCTTCGGGGCGTTCTTCACGGCCTACTTCTTCCTCCGGGTCGTGAACAACGATCCCTGGCCGGCCCGCGGCGAGGAGCTCCCGGTCCTCATCGCCGGGATCAACACGGCGATCCTGCTCTCGTCCTCGCTGACGCTGCACTGGGCGCTCGTGTCCGTGAAGAACGGCAACCGGTTCGGCCTCAAGGCCGGGATGCTCACGACGTTCTTGCTCGGCCTGGCCTTCCTGACGATCCAGATCAACGAGTACGTCCACGTCGGGTTCTCGCCGTCCGACAGCGCCCAGGGCTCGATCTTCTACGGGCTCACCGGCCTGCACGGCGCACACGTCTTCATCGGCCTGTGCCTGCTCGCCATGGTGACCGTGCGGGCGTTCCGCGGCCATTTCAGCCCGGAGCACCACCAGGGCGTCGAAGTGCCCGGCATCTACTGGCACTTCGTCGACGTGATGTGGATCGTCGTCTACACGACGATCTACCTCCTCTAGCGCGCCGTGCTCAACCCGCTGCGCTCCGAGGACGAGGCCTTCCGCCTCGTCCTCTACGTGCTCGCGGTGTGCGCCGCCGTCGCCGTCGTCGTGATCGTCGCGCGGGCGATCTTCTGAGCCGGCCGCTCGCGCGGCCCACCGGTCACAATCCAGGGCGATGAAGGTTTCGCTCGATCCCGGCGTGCTCATCCTCCTGGGGACGACCGCCGTGCTCTACCTGCGGGCGGTGCGCATCCTGCGGCGCCGCGGGCGCCGCACGAGCCGCTGGCAGCAGACGGCGTTCTGGCTCGGGTTCGGTGCGACCGCGGCGGGGCTGCTCTCGCCGATCGACGTCTACGCCACGGACCTGCTGAGCGCCCACATGGCCCAGCACCTGCTGATCGCCGACCTCGCCGCGCCGCTGCTGCTCACCGGCCTGCGCTCACCGGTCCTCCTCTTCATCCTGCCCAAGGCCGTGCTCGTGCCGCTCGCGCGCACGCGGTGGCTGCGGCGAACGTTCCACGTGATCACCAAGCCGCTCGTGGCGCTGCCGATCTTCGTCGCCACGCTGTACTTCTGGCACTTCCGCTTCGCGTTCGTGGGCGCGCTCAATCACGACCTCGTGCACGTCGCCCAGCACGCCTCCTTCGTCCTGGCCAGCATGCTGGTGTGGTGGCCGGCGCTCGAGCCCCAGAAGATGCGGATGCCGGGCGATCTGTGGAAGATCGGGCACATCGGCGCCGCCCGGCTGGCGAGCATGTTCCTGGGGATGGCCTTCGTGTTCTCCAAGGCCCCGTACTACGCGAGCTTCTACGGCGACCGCGCCCGCGACTACGGGCTGACGCCGCTGGCGGACCAGAAGCTGGCCGGCGGCATGATGATGACGCTGGACATCCTCATCGGGGTCTTCGCCCTGTGCCTGTTCTTCTGGCGCGCCTCGGAGGACGCCACGCGAGACGAGGAACGCGAAAAGGCGGCACAGCGGGCCGCCGCCAACGCCGCGTCTTCCGGAGGGGAGACCGGTGCCGCCCCAGTCGCGCGGGCGCTGGCTACTTCTGGCTCGCCGCGGCCACGTACGCCGCCAGCTTCTTGATCTGATCCGGCGTGAGCTGGCCCTTGAAGGCCGGCATCCCGCCGCCGCCGTTCGTGACCTGCTTCTCGACGCGCGCCGCGTCCGGCTTGAGCTGGTTCAGGTCCGGGCCGGTCTTTCCGCTGGTGCCGGCGGCTGCGAGCGTGTGGCAGGAGCCGCAGTTCGTGACGAAGATCTGCTCGGGGCTCCCCTTGGGCTTGCCGGCGTCGGCGAGCAGGCCGGTGTCCTTGCCGGGCTTGGCCACCGAGGCGGCGACGTAGGCCGCGATGTTCTTCGCCTCGTCGCCCGTCGCGAGCTTGGCGGGCATGGCCCCGGTCCGGTTGGGATAGAGGATCTGCTCGTAGACCATGCCCTCGACCGTGCTGCGCTTGAATCCATCGGCCAAGGACGCCTGGAAGGCCTCGTCGAGGTTGGGGCCGGTGACGCCAGTCGTGCCGGCCCGGGCCAGGGTGTGGCAGGAGCCGCACTTCTTCACGAAGGCGGCCTTGCCCGCGATCTCGTTGTCAGGGCCGCCGCTGGTGTTCCCGCAGCCGCCAGCGGCCACGACGGCAGCGACCGACGCCGCGAGCGCGAGCCCGGTCAGCGTGCGACGCCGGGGGATGCGAGGCGCTCTCCTCATGACGGCGGGGATCCTATCCGAGGCGCGGGCGGCGGCGCGGCGTGGGCAGGCAACGCGGCGCGGACCCGGGCGCCGGGCGGCGCCGGCGGCGTCGATGCGGGGCGGCGTTGGTAGCATCCGGAGCCGTGTCCGTTCGTCAGAAGTATCGGCTGCGTTCGCCGGCCACCGGTCGCGAGATTCTGCTCGAGGCCGAGCCCGGCGAGACGTACGTCGACCACGAGTCCGGCCAGCCCTACGAGGTCGTCGGGAAGGTGCTGCCGCTGGCGCCGTCCCCGTCGCAGCTTCCCTGGGCGGTCGAGTACCTGCGCATGTGCAACTGGTGCGGCCAGTTCGCGCAGCGCGACCTGAACGACTGCCCCAGCTGCGGCCGCCGCATGGCCGCCGTGGGCAGCTAGCCGGCTCCCCCGGAGGACCGATCATGCGCCTGCGCCGTCCGTTCGTTGCCCTGCTCGCCGTGGCTTCCGCTGCCGGCCTCGCCGCCTGCGGCGGGGACAGCAGCCCCGACGAGGTCCCCAAGACGGTTCCGCCCTTCACGGTGCCGCAGACCGGCGGGACGCCAGCCCCCAGCGGGTCCGCCACGACGCCGACGACCACCTCCACCACGTCGACGACCGACTCGGGCAGCACCGACTCGGGCAGCACGGATTCGGGCAGCACGGATTCGGGCAGCACGGATTCGGGCGGCGGCAGCACCGGCGGGACCGACTCCGGCGGCACCTCGCCCGACACCGGCGGTGGCGGGACCGACTCCGGCGGCAGCAGCGGCGCGACCGGCGGCCTGTCGCCGGGCTGATCTCCCCGCGCGCGCGAGCGCTACGCCGCGTGCCGGGCCGAGCCCGCCGGGCCAGCCCGCGCGTTCTCGTGCGCCTGAGCCACCGGATCGGTGGTCAGAGCGCGCAAGAACGGTCCGGGGCGCAGGCCTGCGCGTTCTCGTGCGCCTGAGCCACCGGATCGGTGGTCAAAGCGCGCAAGAACGGTCCGGGGCGCAGGCCTGCGCGTCCTCGTGCGCCTGAGCCACCGGATCGGTGGTCAGAGCGCGCAAGAACGGTCTGAGACGCAAGAACGCGCGCCGGCCCGCGCCGGGCCGGGCCGAGCCGGCGGCGGCTCAGCTACGGGTTGACGATCTCGGTGGCCGAGTACGTCAGCCGCGCCGTGCGGTACTGGCAGAAGTACTGGGTGAACGACCCGGGCGTCTGCTGGGCGGCCTGCGTGAGGGTGTCGGAACACGGCTTGCCGCGGCTCGCGCGCCAGGCGTAGTCCTTCGTGAACGTCGGACCCGCGGCCAGCGCCGGTGCCCAGGTCACCACGGTGAGGGCAACGATGTAGCCCTTGCGGACAAAGAGCGACGTGCGCAGCGGGAACTGCACCGTCTTCCCGAAGAACTTGTTCAGCTCGAACACGTCGCTCTGGGCGTTGAGCACGAAGCGGAACTTGTTCGCGGTCTTCTTGTAGGGCTTGATGACTGCCAGGCGGACCTGGGACTTCGCGCCGAGGCGCTGGGTGAAGAAGTCCAGCTGGGACTGGTTCGGCTTGCCGAGCTGCATCGTGAAGGCCACGATCCGGCCCTCGCGGGGCACGACGAAGGGATCCGAGACCTTGTTGACCTGGGTCTGGAATCCGGTCACGCGGCTCACGGCCTGGCAGTTGTCCGGGCAGGTGGGGGCATTCTTCTCGACGGTCCGGCCGATCTCGATCTGAGTGGCGGAAGCGACGGAGGGGGCGAGGAGGGCGATCGCCGAACTCGTGGCGATCAGCACGAAATAGCGTTTCATCACGAACTATCTAACACGACCGCGACGCCGGAAGTCGCGGTTGGGCGCCGTCGTGCGCGGCGGGCCACGCCGGACGGCCACCGGTCCCGGGTAGGCTGCGGGGCCGAATGGCGGCGATCGAGACCCACGCGCTGGAGCGCGAATTCAAGGGCGGGCTGAAGGCCGTCGCCGGGATCGACCTCTCGATCAGCGCGGGCGAGGTGTACGGCTTCCTCGGACCGAACGGCGCCGGAAAGACCACGACCGTCCGCATGCTCGTGACGCTCCTGCTCCCCACGGGCGGCACGGCGACGGTCGCGGGCTACGACGTCGCGACCGAACCGAGCGCGGTGCGGCGGCGGATCGGCGTCGCGCTCCAGGAGGCGGCCCTCGACCCCCTCATGACCGGCGCCGAGCTGATCGAGCTCCAGGGGACCCTCCACGGCTTGGACCGGGCCGCCGCGCACCAGCGCGGCGAGGAGCTCATCGAGCGCGTCGGCCTGGTCGAGGCCGCGGCCCGGCGGGTCGGGACGTACTCCGGCGGGATGCGCCGGCGCCTGGACCTGGCGATGGCGCTCGTGCACGACCCCGAAGTGCTGTTCCTGGACGAGCCGACCACCGGCCTCGATCCGGTGTCGCGCCTGACCCTGTGGGAGGAGGTCCGCCGGCTCAAGGGGGACGGCACCACCGTCTTCCTGACCACCCAGTACCTGGAGGAGGCCGACCAGCTCGCCGACCGGGTCGGGATCATCAGCGACGGCAAGCTGGTCGCGGAAGGCACCCCCGCGGCGCTCAAGGCCCAGGTCGGGCGGCCGCGCCTGGACGTCACCTTGGCCGACGGCGACCGGGCCGCCGCGCTCGAAGTCCTCGGCCGCTTCGGCGCGCCGCTGCCGCCGGTGCCGGGCGCCCCGGTCTCGGTGTCCCTGGAGCACGGCGCCGCCGAGATCGCCCCGGTCGTGCGGGCGCTCGACGAGGCGGGCATCAAGGTCGCCCAGCTCGAGCTCGTCCAGCCGACGCTCGACGACGTGTTCGTCGAGAAGACCGGGCGCCACCTGGAGGGAGCCGGCGAGGCGGCGGCATGACCCGCGTGATCTCGGCGCTCGGCCGGCGGGCGCTCGTCAACTCGCTGCGCCGGCCCCAATTCCTCGCCCCGATGTTCGTGTTCCCGACGCTGCTGCTGGCGGTCAACGTCGGCGGCCTGTCGGACACCACGCGGCTGCCGGGCTTCCCGCCGGACACGAACTTCCTCGACTATCAGCTCGCCGCGTCGATCACCCAGTCCCTCCTGCTCGGCGGCGTGTCCGTCGGGATCGCCACGGGGCTCGAGATCGAGTCGGGCTTCCTCGACCGGCTGGCAGCGGCGCCGATCGCGCGCTCGGGCATCCTGCTCGGGCGGCTGGCCGGCACGACCGCGATCGCCGCCGCGCAGGTCCTCTTCTTCCTGGCCATCGGCGTGATCTTCGGCGGACGGATCCAGAGCGGCATCCCGGGGGCGCTCGTTGCGCTGGCCATCGGCGTCCTGGCTGGCGTCGGGTTCGGGGCGCTCGGGGCGCTGCTCGCCTACCGGGCCAAGAGCGCCGCGATCGTCCAGGCGATCTTCCCGCTCGCCTTCGTGGCGCTGTTCCTGTCGTCGGCCTTCTTCCCCGAGGCGCTGCTGCTCGAGCCGGCCAAGACCATCGCCGCCATCAACCCGCTGTCCTACATCGCCGAGGGGATCCGCAACCCGATCGTCTCGGACCTGGACGCCAAGCCGGTCCTCGAGGGCTTCGCTGCCGCCGGCGGCCTCGCGGTGCTCTTCGTCCTGCTGGCGGTCCAGGCCCTCCGAACCCGGCTGCGGACGTCGTGACCGCCGACGTGAAGGTCGTCCGCGGCCTCGTGCGCCGCTCGTTCAACGAGATCTTGCGCGTGCCAGGGGCGGCAATCCCCGGCGTGCTCGCGCCCACGATCTTCTTCCTCGGCCTCACGAGCGTCTTCTCGTCGGCGGCCAAGCTCGGCGCCTACGAGGGGGTCAGCTTCAAGTCGTTCATCATCGGCGTCGGCCTCCTGCAGGGCGCCTCGTTCACGGGCGCTGCCACCGGCGTGAATCTCGCCCGCGACATCGAGGCCGGCTGGTTCGACCGGCTGCTGCTCGCCCCGGTGCCGCGCCCGGCGATCCTCGGCGGGCTGCTCGCCTCGGCGGCCCTGCGGTCGCTGCTGCCCGTGAGCTTCCTGCTCTGCGTGGGCCTCGCCGTGGGCGTCCATTGGCCCGGCGCCGACGGCATCGCGCTCATCGCGATCCTCACCATGGGCTACGCGGCGGTCGTCGCCTGCTACGCCTCGATCATCGCGATGCGCTTCCGCACCCAGCAGGCCGCGCCGCTCATGCAGATCGGCGGGTTCATCGCCACCCTCTTCACGACTGCCTACGCGCCGTTCATCCTCCTGCAGCCGTGGCTGGAGACGATCGCCCGGCTCAACCCGGTGACGCGGATCCTGCAGGGCGTGCGCCAGGGCTTCATCGGCGCCGTGACGTGGGCCGACACCTGGCCGGCCTTCCTCGCGCTTGGCGGCCTCTCGGTCGTCTTCGTCGCGCTCGCGCTGCGGGCGCTGCGGCGCACTGCGGCCTGACGCGCCCGGGAACGAAAAAGGGCGCCGCGGTGGCGGCGCCCTCTTCGCAACTGGCTGAAACGATCGATCAGATCGGCGTGACGTTGACGGCCTTGGGGCCCTTCTCGCCGGCCTGCTCCTCGTAGTTGACCTTCGAGCCCTCATCGAGCTGACGGTAGCCGTCGCCCTCGATGCCGCTGTAGTGAACGAAGAGGTCACGACCCCCGTCGTCGGGCGTGATGAAGCCGAAGCCCTTCTCGGCGCTGAACCACTTGACTACACCTGTTGCCATTCTGCTGCTTCCCTCCACGGGGATCCGGCGCGGAGAGAGCTGGCTCAGCAACCACCCCGGCCTGTCGTTGTTTCGCCGGGGCGTGGCCGCCGGCACTTCGCCGCGAACCGTAGCAGCTAGATCGCAGGCTTTCCGGGCTCGGAGGGACCTAGCGGCCCTCGAAGGACGCCTTGCCGGGGCCCTCCTGCAGGAACGACCGCACCGCCCCTCGGAGGTCGTCGGTCTCGAACAGCGCGCCGGCGATCGCCGGGGTCGCCGCGTCGGCCGCGGCGACCCCGCCGTCGAGCTGGGCCCGGACGATCCGCTTCGTCGCGGCGTGGGCGAGGGTCGGTCCCTCGGCCAGGCGGCGGGCGTACCGGTGGGCCGCCTCGCCGAAGCCCTCGTCGGGGAGCACACGGTTCACCACGTTCCAGCGCTCGAGGGTCGCGGCATCGAAGAGCCGGCCCGTCATGACGAGCTCCCGGGCCCGGGCCGGGCCGGCCCGCTCGGCCAGGCGCTGGGTCCCGCCCATGGCGGGGGTCAGGCCCACGACTGTTTCGACGAGTCCGAAGGACGCGGACTCGGCGGCGAGCAGGAGGTCGCAGGCCAGCGCGAGCTCGAACGCCGCCGTCAGGCAGAGGGCGTGGGCCGCGAAGACGGTCGGGAACGGAAGGGCCTCGACGCGGGCGGTGATGCCGAGCAGCCGCTCGAACATCGCGGAAGCCTGGGCCGCGCTGAGGGCGTCGAACTCGTGCACGTCGACGCCGCCCGAGACCACCGTGCCCTCGGCCCGCCAGAGCAGCGCGCGCGGGCGCTCGGCCTCGGCCCGCGAGACGGCAGCCTCGACGCCGCGAATCGTCTCGGCGTCGAACAGGTTGAGCGGCGGGTGGTCGATCGTGGCCACGGCCAGCGGCCCGTCGGCCTCCCAGCGGACGCGATCGCCAGTCATGCCGCGAGCTCCGCGCCGGCCGCGGCGATGTCGTCGGCGTCCCCGGCGGCGGGCAGCCACGGCAGGCGCAGCGGGTCGCCGTCGTAGCGGGGAATGACGTGCAGGTGGAAGTGGAACACGGTCTGCCACGCGGCCGGGCCGCAGGAGTTGAGGAGGTTCACGCCGTCGGCTCCCAGGCGCTCGCCCATCCGCGCGGCCAGGCGCCGGGCGGCCGCCGTGCAGGCCGCGAGGTCCTCGGCGTCGATCTCGAGGAGGTCCTTCGCGTGGGCCCGCGGCACGACGAGCGCGTGGCCGCGGGTCGCCGGGGAGATGTCCATGAACGCGACGGTGCGCTCGTCCTCGTCGACGCGGATCGATGGCAGCTCGCCCGCGACGATCCGGCAGAAGATGCAGTCGGAATCGGTCACGGGGCGGGATCGTAGTGGGTGCCGGCGCAGGCCAGCCGGGCGGGCGTATCGGCTACCGTCCGCCAGCGTGCCCGTCGACGCCGCCCAGCTCGAAGCCGACATCCGGCACCTCTCGGGCCTGGACCGGCCGTCGGCCTCCCCGGGCGAGCGCGCCGCCGCCGAGTGGGTCGCCGCGGCGTTCCGCGCCGCGGGCGCCGAGGCGGCCATCGAGGAGGAGCGGGCCCACGGCGGCTACTGGTGGCCCGTCGGGCTCCTGAACGCAGCGGGAGCCGCCGCCGGGCTGGCGTCGCTGCGCGGCCGGCGCTGGCTCGGCGCCGCCGTCGCCGGAGCCGCCGCGGCCGCCGTCGCCGACGACGTCAGCGGCGGCGGGCTGTGGTTCCGGCGGCTCCTGCCCCAGCGGCCGACCTGGAATGTGGTCGCCGCCGCCGGCGACCCGGCGGCGCAGGAGACGGTCGTCCTCGTCGCCCACCACGACGCCGCCCGCTCCGGGCTCGTCTTCCACCCCGGCGTGCCGGCCGCGATCGGGCGGCGCTTCCCCGGCCTGCTCGAGCAGGCCGACACCTCTCCGCCGATCATGTGGGCCGTGTTCGCCGGCCCGCTGGCCGTCGCGCTCGGGTCGGCCCTCGGGCGCCGCGGTGCCGTGCGGTTCGGGACGGCGGTGGCGGCGGGCGCCGCCGCGACGATGGCCCAGATCGGGTCGAGCGAGACGGTCCCCGGGGCCAACGACAACGTGACCGGGGTGGCCACGCTGCTCGGCGTCGCCCGCGCCCTGCAGGCCGAACCCGTGTCCGGGGTGCGGGTGCTGCTGGTGTCGACGGGCTCGGAGGAGTCGTTCATGGAGGGGATGAAGGGCTTCGTGGAACGTCACGCGCCGTCCCTCTCCACCGCCCACACCCGCGTCGTCGCCGTCGACACGGTCGGCTCGCCGCACCTGCACGCGGTCGAGTGCGAGGGGATGCTCGTCCACTCCGATTACGACGCCGAGCTGAAGGACCTTCTCTCCGCGGCCGCCGCCGACCGCGGCGTGGAGCTCGGGCGCGGCCTGCGCTTCTCGTTCGCGACCGACGCGCTGCGGGCCATGCGCGCCGGCTACCGCGCCGCGCTCATCGCCTCGGTCAACGAGTTCAAGGCGCCCGCGAACTACCACTGGCGCACCGACCACGCCGACAACGTCGACTACGGCACGGTCGCCGATGCGGTCGAGGTCTGCGACGGCCTCATCCGCCGCCTGGCCCGGCCAGCTCCCGCGCCAGCCTGAGCGCGTCATCCCGATCGGCGATCTCGCCCGCGTACTGCGCCTCGGCCAGCTGCGCGAGCAGGCCCCCAAGCTCGGGGCCAGGCTCCAGGCCGAGCTGCGCGGCCAGGTCGTCCCCACGCAGCAGGGGCCGCGGCGGGCCCTCCGCCCGCCAGGCCAGCGCGTCGCCGAGGATCTCCCCGGCGAGGTCGAGGTGCTTGGGAATCGCCTCGTCGGCCCGCCGGCCGCGGGTGGCGAGCCGGTCGGCCACCGAGAGGACCGTCACGTCGACGGCCACCGGGCCGCAAGCGTCGAGATAGCGGTAGACCGCGCGCCGCGACAGCGGCCGCTCGTGGACGAGGAAGCCAAGCCGCAGGTGGTGCCGCGTGAGCGCGGCGACGTGGTCGCGCAGGGCCCGGCTGGCCCGCAGCCGGCCGAGCGCCGCCGCGGCCAGGTCGGCGCCGACCGTGTCGTGGTGCCAGAACGTGATCCGCCCGTCGGAGGCGGCCGCTGCCGTGGCCGGCTTGCCGCCGTCGTGCAGCAGGGCACCCCAGCGCAGCGCCTGCCAGCGGGTGAGGCCGTCGGCCAGCGGCTCGGCCAGGACGGCGCCAGCCGCCGCCGCGCGCGGCCCGAGCGCCGGCTCCGGGTCCCGCTCGAGGGCGATCGCCTCGGCCAGCACCGCGAGCGTGTGATCGTGAACGTCGAGGTGGTGGTAGGCGCTCTGCTGCACGCCGTGCAGCGCCGCGAGCTCGGGGAGCACGACGGCAGTCGCTCCGACCTCGTCGGCGAGGCGCAGGCCAGACAGCGCCGCGTCGGCGCTCACGATCCGGCACAGCTCGCCGAACACGCGCTCAGGCGCCACCTGGGCCAGCCCGGCAGCGTGATCGCGTGCGCCGGCGAGGGTCAGCGCATCCGGCGCGAGACCAAGCTCGCAGGCGAGCCGGGCGAGGCGCAGCGTGCGGAGCGGGTCGGCCGCGAAGGCGTCCGGGCCGGCCAGGCGCAGGACCCCGGCCCGCAGGTCGGCCGCGCCGCCGAGCGGGTCGACGATCTCGCCGCCGGCCAGCGGGGAGGCCATGGCGTTGACGGTGAAGTCCCGGCGGGCGAGGTTCGCCTCGAGCGTCGGCGCGTCCAGGCCGGTGAGGTCGGCCTGCCAGCGGCCGCCCGGGCCGGCCACCCGCCAGGCGCCGAAGGCCTCCGACAGGGCGAACGCCGTCCCGCCGGCGGCCCGGGCCAGCGCCCGGGCTGCCTCCCCCGGGTCGCCGGCGACGACGAGGTCGAGATCGTCGGCCGGCGGGCGCCCGAGGAGGGCGTCGCGGACCGCGCCGCCGACCAGCCAGGCCTCCTGCCCGGCCAGGGCAGCGCGGGCCGCCTCGAGCAGGCTTGCCTCGGTCACGGACGCCTCACGCCGCGCCGACGTCGTCGCGCGGCACGCGCGCGGTCAGGCCGGTCGTGATCTCGTAGTTGATCGTCCCGAGCCGCCGCGCGACCTCCTCGGCCGTGATGCGCTCCTCACCCTGCGTCCCCACGAGGATCGCCTCGTCCCCGGGCGCCACCGGGGGCCCGTCGCCCACGTCCACCGTGATGTTGTCCATGCTCACCGTCCCGACGAGCGGGCGCCGCACGCCGCCGATCAGCACGTCGGCGTTGTTCGTCAGCGCCCGGCGCCACCCGTCGCCGTAGCCGACCGGCAGGACCGCGAGCCGGGTCGCGCGCTCGGCGATGAACTTCCGCCCGTAGCCCGCGCTCTCGCCCGGGGCAATCGGCTTGACGTCGGCGACGTAGGAGCGCAGCGTCAGCGCCGGGCGCAGGTCCCGGATGTCGGGATCGTCCTGGAACGGGTCGAGCCCGTAGACGGCGATGCCGCACCGGACGAGATCGAAGTGCGACGCCGGATCGCGGAGCACCGCGGCGCTGTTGGCCGCGTGGACGGTCGCGTCCGGATGGCGCGCCTTGACCGACGCCGCAAACGGGGTGAACCGCTCGAGCTGCTCGCCGAAGAACGCGTCGCCGGACTCGTCGGCGGTGGCGAAGTGCGTCATCACGCCAGCGACCTCCAGCCCGGGCGCCGCATCGATGGCGCCGACGACGGCCTGCGCCTCCTCGGGATCGCGCGTCCCGAGGCGCCCCATGCCGGTGTCGAGCTTCACGTGGACCCGCACCGGCCGCCCGAGGCCGGCCAGCCGCTCCACGAAGCCGGTGCGCCAGGCCACGACGTCGGCGTCGGCCGCCGCGGCGGTCGCGAGCTCCTCCGGGCTCAGCGCGCCCATCACGAGGATCCGGGCCCCGATGCCGCCGTCGCGGAGCGTGGCGGCCTCGGAGGCCGCGGCCACGCACAGCCACTGCGCTCCCGCCCCCACGGCCGCCTTCGCCGTCGACACCGCGCCGTGCCCGTAGCCGTCGGCCTTCACGACCGCGCCGAGCCGGGCGCCGGGGGCGAGCGCGGCGGCGAGGCGCCGGCAGTTGTGCGCGATCGCGCCGAGGTCGACGGTGGCGGAGACCCGCCGCGGCATCGCCTACCCGTGCAGCGCGTCGAGGACGTCGAGCCGCGTCACGATGCCGACGAGCTTCCCGTCGGCGACCACGGGCAGCCGGTTGTGCTTGCGCTCGGCGATGATGCGCGCCGCCTCCTCGGCGGGCGCATCGGGGGCGATCGTGATCGGGTCGGCGGTCATCATGTCGGCCGCCGTCGAGGCGAACGCCTTCTTGAGCTTGTGCTCGAACGGCTTGAGCGGCTCGAGGAAGATCGTCGCGCCGAAGAGCTCGATGTAGTGCGGGAGGTGCAGGTCGGCGCTCTCGTCGCTGATCACGAGGTCGGCCTCGGTGATGATCCCCGCGACGGCGCCGTCCGCGTCGACGACCGGAACCCCGGGAAGCTCGTTCTCGCGCAGGACCGCGATGACGGACTCGACCGAGTCGCCGGGGGCAACGGTCACGGGGTCGCGCTCCATGATGTCGGCGACGGTGGCCACGCGCGGCAGCGTAGCGGCTCAGCCCGCCGGGCCGGCGTCCCGCGCCGCCCCGAGCGCCGCGATGACGTCGGAGGCGATGACGGTGTCGCGCCCCTGGGCGCGTGCGGCGGCCCGGCCCGCCGCGGCGTGGAGCCAGACGGCGGCACAGGCCGCCGTGAAGGGATCGAGGCCCTTGGCGAGCAGCGCGCCCGCCACGCCGGAGAGCACGTCGCCGGTTCCGGCGGTGGCCAGAGCCGGTGTCGAGCCGGCGCTCACGCCGAGGCGGCCATCGGGCGCGGCGACGAGCGAGTCGTCGCCCTTCAGGACGACAACCGCCCCGCTGCGCCGCGCGGCGTCCCGGGCGTGGTGGACGCGCCGGGCCCCGATCTCGGCGGCGTCGGCCCCCACCAGCCGCGCCAGCTCGCCGGCGTGGGGTGTGATGACCGTGGGAGCCGAGCGGGCCGACAGAGCGGCGAGGTCGCCGTCAAGGGCGTTGAGCCCGTCGGCGTCCAGGAGCAGGGGCAGCGGGGCCTGCGCGGCCAGGCCGCGGGCGAACTCCGCCGCGCCGTGGCTGCGGCCGAGGCCCGGCCCGAGCACGAGCGCATCGGCGCGCTCCAGTGCGCGCAGCGCCGGCTCGACGGCGTCGGGTGTGAAGCCGCCGGCCGCGTCGGGCAGCGGGCGCGACATCACCTCGAGCAGGCGCAGCTCGAAGATGAGGTTCAGCGACGCCGGGATCGCCGCGGTGACGTAGCCGGCGCCGGCCCGCTGAGCGGCCTCGGCGGCAAGGCACGGCGCGCCGGTCAGCCCGGTCGAGCCGCCGCAGACGACGACGTTGCCCTCGGTGAACTTCGTCGAGGACGGCCCGCGGCCCGGCAGGGCGGAGCGCACCCCCTCGCCGATCAGGCCGGCCGCCGGCGCGCCCGGCGCCCCGGGCGGGATCCCGATGTCGATGACGCGCACCTCGCCGGCGCACGCCTTGCCCGGGCGCACCCAGAGCCCAAGCTTGGCCGCATGGAACGTCGCGGTCGCGTCGGCCCGCACCGTGTCGGCGGCCGTCTCCCCCGTGGAGGCGTCAACGCCGCTGGGGACGTCTGCGGCGACGACCGTCGTGCCCGCCGCGTTGATTGCGCGGATCGCGCTGAGGGCTGGGTCGCGCGGCTCCCCGGCGAAGCCCGTCCCGAGCACGGCGTCGACGATTCCTGCGGCGCCCTCGAGCGCCACTGGGGAGACGAAGGGCGCCGGCGGCGGCCCCAGCAGCCGGTCCAGGCTGGCCTTCGCATCGCCGCGCAGGTCCTCCAGCGGCCCGGTGCAGAGGACGTCGACCTCGCGCCCGCGCTGGCGCAGCAGCCGAGCCGCCACGAGTCCGTCGCCGCCGTTGTTGCCCTTGCCGCAGACGATCACGATCCGCCCGCGCGGCACGCGCTCGGCCACGAGGTCGGCCAGCCCCTCGCCCGCCCGCTCCATGAGCCCGAGGGAGGGCACGCCCTGCTCCTCGATCGCCCAGGCGTCGGTTGCCCGCATCTGAGCGGCGTCCGGCAGCGGCTCGAGCCAGCCGGGGAGGCTCATGCCGCCACCGCCACGGCGCCGGCCATCCCCCGTGTGTGGGTGAGCGAGACGCTCACCTCCACGCCGAGCGCCGCCGCCCGCGCGGCGACGGCGCCGTGCAGCCGCACGCTGGGCGCCCCGCCCGGATCAGAGACGACCTCGATGTCGCGCCAGCGCCAGGCCTCGAGCGCGAGCGCCTTGGCCACGGACTCCTTGGCGCAGAAGCGGGCAGCGAGATGCTGGACGGGCCGGGCGCGGGCGGCGGCGTGTGCCCGCTCGCCTTCGGTGAAGAGCCGCGCGGCCAAGGACGGGCGGCGCTCCAGGGCGCGCTCCAGGCGGGCGATCTCGAGCAGGTCGATGCCGACGGCGCGGGCCACGCCGCCGATGCTACCGGCGCGCGTCCGGCGATCCCGGCCCGTCGGGCGGCGGGTCGCCGGGCGGGCCGGCGGGCGGGCCGGCCGGATCCCGCGGCAGCCGCGACCACACGGCCATGTCCTGGCGGCGGCCGCGGATCACCGTGTGCGAGCGCAGCACCCCTTCGTGCGTGAACCCCGCCGCCGCGGCCACCCGCAGCGACGCCGCGTTCTCCGGGTGCACGAGGATCTCGAGGCGCTCGAGCGCGAGGGTGCCGAACCCGTAGCCAGCCAGCAGGCGCACCGCCCGGACCGCGATGCCGCGCCCGCGGGCCTCCGGGGCGACCCAGTAGCCGAGGTCGGCCCGGCCCTCGCCGAGGTCCCGGAGCGCCACCGACCCGAGGACCTGCGCGTCGGACTCGGCCGCCGCGGCGGCGAGCTCCAGCGACTCCCCGGCCTGCCAGCGCTCCCGCTGGGCCGCGAGGAACTCGCGGCCGTCGGCCGGGGCGTAGCCGAGCGGCACGCGCGTCCAGCGAACGATCTCCGGGTCGCGGCACGCAGCGACGAGCTGATCCAGGTCGGCTGCCCGCCACGGCCGCAGCACGAGGTCGCCGTCGCGCAGGGGCGGATCGGGCCAGGGCGCCGCCAGGCCGCCCGCGAGTGTCACTCGACCGTGACGGTCTTGGCCAGGTTGCGCGGCTGGTCGACGTTGAGCCCGCGCAGGCGCGCGATCCGGTACGCCAGCAGCTGCATCGGAATGACCGCGAGCAGCGACTGCAGCATCCAGTCGGTCTCCGGCACCTCCAGGACGTGATCGGCGTGCGCGGCGATATCGGCGTGGCCCTCCGTGCCGACGGCGATCACGTGGGCGCCGCGGGCCCGCACCTCCTGGACGTTGGAGACGACCTTGTCGAGGACCGGGGACTCGGTCGCCACCACGATCACCGGCGTCGACTCGTCCAGCAGCGCGATCGGGCCGTGCTTCATCTCGCCCGCCGCGTAGGCGTCGGTTGCGATGTAGGAGATCTCCTTGAGCTTCAGGGCGCCCTCCAGCGCGACCGGCATCCCCGCGTGGCGGCCGAGGTAGAGGAAGAAGTCCCGCTGCCACAGCTCGTCCGCGACCGCGGTCACCGGCGCGTCGACGCGCTCGAGCAGCTCGGCGACCTGGTGGGGGAAGCGCTTGATATCGCCGACCAGCTCGGCCAGCCGCTCGCGCCCGAGCGTTCCGCGCAGCTCGGCCATGCGGAGTCCCAGCAGGTACATCACGGCGACCTGGCACACGAACGTCTTCGTCGCCGCAACCCCGATCTCGAGGCCGGCCCGCGTGTAGAGCGTGCCGTCCGAATCGCGCGTGGCCTGCGAGCCGCGCACGTTCGTGACGGCCAGGACCGTGGCTCCGCGCTCGCGGGCCAGCCGCATCGCCGCCAGTGTGTCGGCGGTCTCGCCGGACTGCGTGATGCCGATCACCAGGTCTCCGCGGCCGACGATCGGGTTGCGGTAGCGGTACTCCGACGCCAGGTCGATCTCGACCGGGACCCGGGCCCACTCCTCGATCGCGTAGCGGCCAACCATCCCCGCGTGGTACGAGGTGCCGCAGGCGACGATGACGATCCGCGAGACCGTGCGCAGCAGCGCATCGTCGATCGCCCCCATGTCGCCGAGGTCCACGCCGTCGCCGCGGGCGGTCCGGTCGGCGACCGTGTCGGCCAGCGCGTCGGCCTGCTCGTGGATCTCCTTGAGCATGAACGTCTCGTAGCCGCCCTTCTCGGCAGTGTCGGCGTCCCAGTCGACGCGCTCGATCTCCCGCTGCAGCGGGGCGCCCGACGCGGTGCTGAACTCGACGCCGTCGGGCCGGACCACGACGATCTCGTCGTCGTTGATGAGCTGCACGTCGCGCGTGTAGGCGAGGAACGCCGGAATCGCCGAGGCGAGGAACTGCTCGCCGTCGCCGCGCCCGACGATCAAGGGGCACTCCTTGCGGGCGCCGACCAGGACGTGCGGCTCGTCGGCGATCATCGCGACGAAGGCGTAGTGCCCCTTGAGCTCATTGTAGGCGGCCCGGACGGCGGCGGCGAGATCGCCCTCGTAGTGCGAGGACACGAGGTGTGCGACCACTTCGGCGTCGGTCTCGGACGTGAAGTGCGCCCCGTCGGCGACGAGGCGGTCGCGCAGCTCCATGAAGTTCTCGACGATGCCGTTCAGGACGATGTGGACCCGGTCGGCGTTGTCGAAGTGGGGATGGGCGTTCTCCTCGCTCACCCGGCCGTGCGTGGCCCACCGCGTGTGGCCGATCCCGATCGTGGCCGGCGGCGCCGCGACGGCCACGCCCCCGGCCACGGAGGCCCGGGCGGCCACGGCATCGCGCAGCGCGCTGAGGTTCCCCACAGCGCGCACGGACTCCACCTGGCCGTCGCTGACCATCGAGATCCCGGCGCTGTCATAGCCGCGGTATTCGAGCTTTTCGAGCCCCTCCAGGAGCAGATCCTGGACGGGGCGGCTGCCGACGTAGCCGACGATGCCGCACATGCGCGATTTCCGATCTGTCGTGAAACGAATGAGAGCCGCGACCGGCGGCTCTCCCGTCCTGCGCGGTGCAGGCGGAGCTTCGAAGGGTAGCAGCGGGGCCTACGCCCCGACCTCGGCCTGCACGAGCGCCACCAGCCGCCCGCAGACCGCCTCGGCCTCGTCGGCCGTCGGCGCCTCGACCATCACCCGCACGAGCGGCTCGGTTCCGCTGGGGCGCACGAGCACCCGCCCGCGGCCTTCGAGGCCCGCGGACTCGGCCGCGATCGCGGCCTGCACCGCGTCGGCGGAGGCGAAGGCCGCGCGGTCGGCCACTCGCACGTTCACCAGGGTCTGCGGGAGCTTCTCCATCGCGCCGCGCTCGGCGAGGTCGCGCCCGCCGAGCGCCTCGAGCGTCAGCAGCGCGGCGGCGATCCCGTCGCCCGACGGGGCGAAGCCCAGGTCGATGATGTGGCCGCTCTGCTCGCCGCCGAGCGCCCAGCCGCGCTCCCGGAGCGCCTCGAGCACGTAGCGGTCGCCGACCTGGGTCGTCGCCACCTGGATGCCGGCGGCCTCCATCGCGCGGTGGAACCCATAGTTCGTCATGACGGTCACGGCGACGCCGCCGCCGGGCAGCCGGCCCTGCGCCCGCAGGTGCAGCGCCGCGAGCGCGACGAGCTCGTCTCCGTCCACGACCGCGCCGGTGCGGTCGACCGCGAGCACGCGGTCCCCATCGCCGTCGAAGGCGAAGCCGGCGTCGTGGCCGCCCGCGGCGACGGCGGCGGCGAGGGCCTGCACGTGGGTCGAGCCGCAGCCGTCGTTGATGTTGCGCCCGTCCGGAGCGTCGGCCGTGACCGTGACCGCGGCACCGAGCCGCCGGAAGATCTCGGGGGCCGCCTGGTAGGTCGCCCCGTTGGCGCAGTCGAGCAGGACCTTCGTGCCGCTGAGGTCAAGGCCCTGGAAGCGCTCGTGGAGCGCCCGCAGATAGTCCTCCAGCGTCCCGTGCAGGGCCCGCACCCGGCCGACGTCGGGGTTGGCCGCCGGCGCCGATCCGAGCTGCGCCTCGATCTCGAGCTCGGTCGCGTCGGACAGCTTGTCGCCGTCGGGGCCGAAGAACTTGATGCCGTTGTCGTGGAACGGGTTGTGGGACGCCGAGATCACGGCGGCGAGGTCGAACCCGTAGCGCTGGAGCAGCAGCGGAGCCGCCGGCGTGGGCAGCACGCCGCCCAGCAGCGCGTCGCCCCCGGCGGCCGTGACGCCTGCGGCCATCGCCGCCTCCAGCATCTCCCCCGACTCGCGCGTGTCGCGGATGAGCAGCACCTGCGGCCGCTCGGCCGGGCTGTGGGACGCCGCCGCCCGCCCCAGGCCGAGCGCGAGCTCGGCGGTCAGGAGGTCGCCGGCGACCCCGCGCACGCCGTCGGTGCCGAAGAGCTTGCGGGCCATCTGGGCGGCGCGCTACCGCTTGGAGAACTGCGGGCGCTTGCGCGCCTTCTTCAGGCCGGCCTTCTTGCGCTCCTTCGCGCGGGAGTCGCGCGTGAGGAACCCGCGGCGCTTGAGCTCGCCGCGCAGGTTCGGATCGGCCTCGAGGAGCGCGCGGGAGATCCCGTGGCGCAGCGCCCCGGCCTGGGCCGACACGCCGCCGCCGACGAGCGAGGCCGCGACGTCCATGCGGTCCTCGTATCCCACGGTCTCGAGCGGCTGGCGGATGTTGCGCTGCAGGGTGGGCCGGGGGAAGTAGTCGTCCAGCGGCTTGCCGTTGACCGTGTAGGCCCCGGTGCCGGGCCGCAGGATCACGCGGGCGATAGCCGTCTTGCGCTTGCCAGTGGCCCGGTAGCGGGCGCCCGCGGCGAGGTCGATCGTCGCCTGCGCGACGGTCGCGGGCTCCTCGTCTCCGGTCGCCTCGCCGCCAGGCTCGCCCTCCGCGGCTTCGGCGAACTCGCCCTCAGCGGCCTCCGCAGCCTCGGCCCGGGCCAGCGGATCGGCGCCCTCGGGCACGATGTCGACCTCGAGGTCGGCGCCCGGGATGGCCGGCTTGACGCGCGGGGCCTCCTCGGCCTCGGGCTCGACGACGGCCTCGGCCTCGACGTGCGGCTCGCCTTCCACGGCGACGACCTCAGCCTCGATGACGGGCTCGCCCGTCTCCTCCGCGACGGCCTCCACCGCGGCGGCCTCGGCGTCGGGCTCGGGTTCAGCGGCAGCCTCGGGCTCGGCGGGCTCGGCGGGCTCCGGCTCGACGGCAGCCTCGGGCGCAGCCGGCGCCTCGGGCGCGGCGCCGGCCTCGGCGGCTTCGACGACCGGCTCCTGCGCGGAGTCGGTCGGGTCGGGCGTCGGGGTCGTCTCGTCGTCGGCCATCAGGCGTCGATCTCCAGCGGGGTGGGCTTCTGGGCGGCGTGCGGGTGGTCGGGCCCGGCGTACACCTTGAGCTTCGTGAGCTGCTTGCGGCCGAGGCGCGTGCGGGGGAGCATCCCGCGCACGGCCTTGCGGATGACCTCTTCCGGCCGGCGCTCGAGCATCTCTTCGAGCGTGCGGGACTTCAGGCCGCCCGGATAGCCCGAGTGGCGGTAGTAGCGCTTCTCGGCGCGCTTGTTCCCCGTGACCGAGATCTTCTCAGCGTTGACCACCACGACGAAGTCGCCGGTATCGACGTGCGGGGTGTACTCGGGCTTGCGCTTTCCGCGGAGCAGGTCCGCGATCTGCGTGGCCAGGCGGCCGAGCGTCTTGCCGTTGGCGTCGATGACGACCCAGCCGCGATCGCGGTCGGAAGCGCTGGCAACGTAGGTCTTGGAGGCGACGGAGGCGGACGGCATGACGTGAAAACGCCACGCGGTTGGGCGCGGCGCGACCGGGGATGATAGGGCAAGTCGGCGCCGCGCGACGCCGCGGGAGCCGCCCGACCGCCAGGCATGCGCGACACTGGCTCGATGGACGATCCGCACGCCGTGCTCGGCGTCGGCCGCGAGGCCGGGCCGGACGAGGTCGCCCGGGCGTTCCGGGCGCTGGCCAAGCGGTGGCATCCCGACCGCAACGCCGGGCCGGAGGCCGCCCAGCAGATGCTGCGGATCAACGAGGCCTACGAGCTGCTCAAGCAGCAGTTCGAGGGCCAGGCGGCAGCGCCGAACGGCGCGGAAGCCGCGCCGCGACCGCGCCAGGACGCGCGGGCACCCGGCGACTGGCTTCCCTCCGGCGTGCGCCGGACCCTCGGCCCGGAACTCCTGCGGGCGCTGCGGGACCGCGAGCCGGTGTCGGCCGTCGCCTCGGGGTACACCGGGGGCTCGAAGGCCGTGGTCGCCGCAACGAGCCACCGCCTGCTCTGGCTCCTGGACGAGGCGGTCTCCGGGCGGATTCGGTCGCTCGACTACACCGCGGTCGCCGGCGTCAAGGTCGATGGCGGACGCCCGTGGCGGCGGGGCAGCCGCGTCACCGTCCGAGCCACGAACGGCAAGCGCTTCCGGTTCAGCCACCTCGACCGCACCGCCGCGGCGCGGCTCGCCTGGGCGATCCGCCCGCGCCCCCGCGGCTGAGGGCCGCGGTTCGCCGGCACCGCCGCTCCGGCTCCGGGCGGGCTGCTAGCCTCGCCGTGCCGAATCCGCGGTGCTCTGCATCCCGGAACGGGGGACCCACAGCGACCGAAGGCCGGTCGCCGGGGCGAATCCGGCCCATCGCCGGTAGCGCGCAGCGCGAGCCCGTCAGCTAACCCCGCAGGCCTGACGCCAGTGACCGCTCCAGCCGCCACGCACCGTTTCTCGACTCGCACCGCCGGCCTGCTTGCCGCCGCGGGGCTGGCCGCTGCGCTGCCCGCCGCTGCGAACGCCGCCACCGGCGGAACGTTCTCGTCGGTCGCCCCGACCGTGACGGCGGTCGAATGCCTCACGTCGTGCAGCGGCATCGACGTCGTGCGCCCCGGCGGCACGATCCGCCTCACGGGCCGCGACCTCGGGACCGCCCGCACCGCGGCCTTCCGCGGGCGCGCTGGCAGCGCCGACGACGTCACGGCGCCGATTCTCCGCCGGACGGCCACGACCGCGACCGTCGCTGTGCCGGCTGGCGCCCGCACCGGGCCGCTGGCCGTGATCAACAGCGACGGCCTCGCCAGCGCCGCCCGCCTGACGGTCGCCATCGATCGCGGCGCCGGCTCGGCCCCGGCCGGCGCCGCCGTCGAGGCCAAGGTCGCGACGCGCACCGTCTTCTACGCCGGCCGCCGGAAGGCCCGCCTCAGCTACGTGCTCCAGGGCACCGAGCCGGCGAAGATCAGCATCGGCCTGGTTCACGTCGCGTCGGGCCGGCTCGTGCGCAGCTGGGAGCCCGGCGTCGTCGCTCCCGGCACCGCCCGGGAGCTGGTGTGGGACGGCCACGCCAAGGACCGTTCCGTCGCGCCCGAGGGCCGCTACCGCTTCCGCGTCGTCGTCGGGAGCAGCCCTGCCGGCGGCGCGCGCTCCGCCGTCGCGACCGCGGCCGCCAGCCAGTTCACCTTCCTGCGCCACATCTTCCCCATCCGCGGCCCCCACGACTACGGGACCTTCGTCAACCGCTTCGGGGGCGGACGCAACCACGGCGGGCAGGACGTCCTGGCGAGCTGCGGCACCGCGCTCGTCGCCGCGCGCGGCGGCAAGGTCGTCGTGGCCGGCTTCGAGTCCGGCGGGGGCGGCAACACCGTCGTGATCGACGGGGCCGGCACCAACCTCGTCTACGTCTACTACCACATGCGCGACCAGCCGCTCGTGCGCGTCGGCCAGCACGTGTGGACCGGCCAGCTCATCGGCTTCGTCGGGAGCACCGGAAGCTCGACCGCCTGCCACCTGCACCTCGAGCTGCACCGCGGCGGCCAGTGGTACGACGACTCCCGCGCGTTCGACCCGCTCCCCAGCCTCAAGGCCTGGGACCGGCTCACGTAGTCGCTCCGAGCCTCCCGGCCCCTCGGTTCGTTTCCTCGTTTCAAGTGGTGGGGCCCGCGGCGACAGCTGCTTCCCGCTGCCAACGGCTGGATGGCAGCGGAAAGCACCGGCGCCGGGCATCCGCGTCCCAGCAGAAGCGAAGCAAGCGGAGGCCCGCACCAGCGGGCCGCTACCTCACTCCCACTCGATGGTGCCTGGCGGCTTGCTCGTGATGTCGAGCACGACCCGGTTGACCTCGCGGATCTCGTTGATCATCCGCGAGGCGATCTGTTCGAGCAGGTCGTACGGCAGCCGCGCCCAGTCGGCCGTCATCGCGTCGTCGCTGGTCACCGCGCGGATGACCACGACACACCCGTAGGTGCGCTCGTCGCCCTGGACGCCGACCGTCCGGATGTCCGGGAGCACGCAGAACGACTGCCACAGCTCGCGGTAGAGGCCGGCGCCGCGGATCTCGTCCTGAAGGATCGCGTCGGCCTCGCGCAGGGTCTCGAGCCGCTCGCGGGTGGCCTCGCCGCCGACGATCCGGATCGCGAGCCCCGGCCCCGGAAACGGCTGGCGCCAGACGAGGCGGTCCGGCAGGCCCAGCTCGGCGCCGACGGCGCGGACCTCGTCCTTGAAGAGCGTGCGCAGCGGCTCGACGAGGTCGAATTCGAGGTCGTCGGGCAGGCCGCCGACGTTGTGGTGGGACTTGATCGTGGCCGTGCCGGTGCCGCCGCCGGACTCGATGACGTCCGAGTAGAGGGTCCCCTGGACGAGGAAGCTCGCACCCTCCAGCCGCGCCGCCTCCTCCTCGAAGACCCGGATGAACTCGGCGCCGATGATCTTGCGCTTGCGCTCGGGCTCGGTGACGCCGGCCAGCGCGGTGAGGAAGCGGTCCTCCGCGTCGACGGCGACGAGCGGGACGTGGAAGGTGTCCCGGAAGGCGGCGATCACCTGCTGGCCCTCGTCCTTGCGCATGAGCCCGTGGTCGACGAAGACACAGGTGAGCTGGTCGCCGACGGCGCGGTGGACCAGGAGCGCGGCGACCGAGGAGTCGACCCCGCCCGAGAGCCCGCAGATCACGCGGCCGTCGCCGACCTGGGCCCGGATGCGGGCGACCTGCTCGTCCACGATCGAGGCCGCGCTCCACGTCCGCTCGCAGCCGGCCACCTCGGTGAGGAACCGCTCGAGGATCTGCTGGCCATAGGGCGTGTGCACGACCTCCGGGTGGAACTGGATGCCGTAGATCCCGCGCTCGGTGCTCTCGAGCGCGGCGACCGGCGAGGCGGTCGAGGACGCGAGTGCCCGGAAGCCGGGAGGCGGGGCAAAGACCGTGTCGCGGTGCGACATCCAGCAGCTCTGCTCGGCGGGCAGGCCGGCGAGCAGGCGCCCCGGCTCGGTCACGGTGAGCTGCGAGCGCCCGAACTCCCCGACCTCCGCGCCCTCGACACGTCCGCCGAGGGCGAGCGTGATGAGCTGCATGCCGTAACAGATGCCCAGCACCGGGATGCCGAGCTCGAGGAGGGCCGGATCGAGGCGCGGAGCCTCCGGCGCGTAGACCGAGGCGGGCCCGCCGGAGAGGATCAGCGCCTTGGGCTGGCGTTCGGCGACGGCGGCGGCGCCGACGTGGTGGGGCAGGAGCTCCGAGAAGACGCCGAGCTCGCGGACCCGGCGGGCGATGAGCTGGGAGTACTGGCCGCCGTAGTCGAGGACGACGACCTCCTCCGCGGCGGCGCGCGGCACGACCGGCGCCGGGCGCGCGTCCGCGGGCGCCTCGGGCGCCGGCGCGGACGCGGGCCCCGCGTCAGTCATTGACGAGGACCGCGGCCTTCCCGTTCGACCCCATGCCGACCTGCTGGTCGCGCTGGAGCTGCTTGCCCTCGGTCTGGAGGGACGGGGCCACCATCAGCTCGGCCCGGTTGAACTCGGCGATGTCCTTGTAGCCGCACGTCGCCATCGACGTGCGCAGCCCGCCCATGAGATTGAACGTGCCGTCGTTCTCGTGGGCCGGCCCGCTGATGATCTCCTCGAGGGTGCCGTTCTGCGTCGTGGCGACCCGGGCGCCGCGGGGAAGCGACGGATGGAAGGTCGCCATGCCCCAGTGGAAGCCGTGCCCGGGCGCCTCGTAGGCCCGCGCCAGCGGCGAGCCGATCATCACGGCGTCCGCGCCGCAGGCGATCGCCTTCGCGATGTCGCCGCCGTTGCGCATGCCGCCGTCGGCGATCACCTTCGTGTACTCCCCGGTCTCGAGCATGTGCTGCGACCGGGCCGCCGCCACGTCCGCGATCGCCGTGGCCTGCGGGACCCCGATCCCGAGCACGCCGCGCGTTGTGCACGCCGCGCCGGGGCCGACGCCGACGAGCACGCCGGCGGCGCCGGTCCGCATGAGGTGCAGCCCGGTGTGGTAGGAGGCGCAGCCGCCGACGACGACGGGCACGGGAACCTCGCCGATGAACTCCTTGAGGTTGAGCGGCTCGGACGCCTGGGAGACATGCTCGGCCGAGACGACGGTGCCCTGGATCACCAGGATGTCCAGGCCGGCGTCGAGGGCGATCTCGTAGTAGCGGTTGACCCGCTGGGGGGTCAGCGACGCGGCGACGACGACGCCCTCGGCCTTGATCTCCTGGATGCGCTGGGCGATCAGTTCCGGCTTGACCGGCTCCTGGTAGATCTCCTGCATCTCGCGCGTGGCGACCTCCTTCGGGAAGGAGGCGACCCGCTCGAGCATGTCCTCGGCGTCCTCGTACCGCGTGAAGACGCCTTCGAGGTTCAGGACGGCCAGCCCGCCGAGGCGCCCGATCGCGCCCGCGGTACGGGGCGACACGACGCCGTCCATCGCGGAGGCCAGCAGGGGGAGCTCGAACCGGTAGGGCCCGAGCGTCCACGTGATGTCGACGTCGTCGGGGTCGCGGGTGCGCCGGGACGGCACGATCGCGATGTCATCGAACCCGTATGCGCGACGGGCCTTCTTGCCGCGGCCAATTTCTACTTCCATCTGACGATCCTAAGCCTCGGGACGGACGAACGAGCCCCGCCGAGGCGGGGCCGGAATCTGCTCGCTGCGGGGGTGTCGGCGCGGTCGCTCACCGCCCACCCGATGCTAGCAGCGGCCCTCCCCGCCGCCGGGGGCCGGCCGTCCGGAACGAGCGGGTTTTTCCGCGGCGTGCCGCGACCGCTGCGGCCCGCGCGCCTACTGGCCGGCGAGGGCCTGGTCGATGCGGTCGGTGAAGACCTTCGGCTCCAGCGCGGAGGGCGAGAACCGCACGAGCGTCCCGCCGGTCTTCCCGATGAGGAACGACGGCGTCGAGGTGACACCGTTGCGCTGCGCCAGCAGGTCGGCCTTGGCCAGCGCGGCCGTCGTCGCCGCCGTGCCGGTGGCCGCGTCGGCCTGGGACTGGTTGACGCCCGCCGCGGCCCCGATCTTGTGGATGAAGTCCGTCGTCACGTAGCCGGTGTTCTCGGTGCCCTGGTTGCGGTAGAACAGCTCCACGAAGTTCCAGAGCTTGTTCTGCCCGCCGGAGGCGATGGCGTAGCGTGCGGCCTTCTCCGAATCCGGCCCGATGAACGTGAGCGGCTGGAACTGGATGCGCAGCTTCTTCGTGCGCACGTAGTCCTGGATCAGGCGGGGCGTCACGTTGTCGGCGAACTCCTTGCAGAACGGGCATTGGAGGTCGGCGAACTCGATCATGGTGACCTTGGCCTGCGGGTCGCCGACGAACTGGCCCTGCTGCGGCACGCCAGCGAGCATCACCTTGATGTCGGCCTTGCCGTCGACGCCGCCGCCGTTGGAGGCGTTGTCCGAGCCGCCGCTCGAGATCGCGACGATCGCCACCACGATCACGACGGCGAGGGCCGCGATGCCGCCGAGCAGCCAGAGCCGCTGCTTGCGCTTGTGAGCCGCCTCGGCGGCCTGCTCCTGGGCGAGGCGCTCCGCTCGCGCCTGTTCGCGCTGCTCCTTGCGGCTGCTCATCGGTCTCCTCGGTCGGTCATGCCTGGCGGCGGCGTGGTGGGGCGTTCAGGGTAGAAGGTCCGCAGGCGCGGCGGCGGCTGGCGTCAGGCTGGCGGCGCACCGCGCGGCCAGGTCACGCCGCGGGCAGGACGCAGCGGACCGTGCCGCCCGAGAGCCCATCCGCAAGGGCGTTCGCGTTCGATCGCAGCGACCCGAGATAGGTCGCGCCATCGGAGCCGGGCGGCCCGAGCGCGTCCGCCCACAGCGGCCGCCCGACCGCCGCGCCGGACTGCGCCGCGATCGCCCGCACGAGCTTGGGGTTCAGGGACTGCTCCGGGAAGACGGCCTTCACCCCAGCCCGCCGGATGTCCCGGGTCAGGCGGGCGAGGCCGCCGGCCGACGGCTGCGCCTGCGTCGACAGCGACGGCAGGACGGTGCCGACGATGCGCAGGCCGTAGCGCCGCGCGAAGTACCCGAGGGCGTCGTGGTCGGTGACAAGCGTGCGCTGCGCCCGCGGGACCCGGGCGAAGCACGCGGCGATTGCCCGGTCCATCGCCCGCACGCGGCGGAGGTAGCGGGTGGCATTCGCGGCAAACGCGGCGCGACCGGACGGGTCCGCGGCGGACAGCGCCTGGCGAGTCGCAGCCACGGCGCGCTCGGCGTTGCGCGGGTCCTGCCACCAGTGCGGATCGACGCCCTCGGCGGTGCGGACCGGAGCGATGCCATCGGCGAGCGTGACGACCCGCGCAGAGCCGCCGGCGTTGGCGATCAGGTCGTCGAGCCAGCGGTCGACGTCACCGCCCGACCGGATCACCAGCGCGGCGCTGGCGATCGCCTTGGCGTCGGCCGGCCGCGGCTCGTACTCGTGCGGATCGCTGTTGGGGCGCAGGATCTGGCGGACATCGACAGCCGAGCCCCCGACAGCCCGCACGAGGTCCGCGACCTGCGTCGTCGTGGCGACGACGGCTGGCCGCCCGCCCGCGCCGGCCATCTGATTTCCGCAGCCCGCCGCAGCCCCGGCGATCAGGCCGGCAGTGAGCACGAGCGCCGCAGCACGCATGCCGCGAAGCTAGCAAGAATGATTCTCATTCGCGCCCCAGCCGGGCGCGAGGTCAGCCGACCTCGGCGGGGAGGTCCACCGTCTCGACGTCGACCTCGCCGAGCAGGCGCTCGACGCGCTGGGCGTCCACCACGCCGGCACCGAAGTGCTGGGTCGACTCGGCCCCGCAGGCCACGGCGAACCGCAGGCACTCGGCGGGCGCGGCCTGCGAGTAGCGCGCGGCGACATAGCCGGCCAGGAACGCGTCGCCCGAGCCGACCGCGGCGCGCGGCTCCTGGGGGTCGATGCGGGCGCGGTAGAGCACGGGGCTCCCGTCGACGAGCAGCCGGGCGAGGCAGCCATCCGGCAGGGTCATGATTGCCTCGCGCGGGCCAAGCTCGGTCATCTCGCGGACGGCCATCAGGTGGTCCTCGTCGTCGTTGAACTCGTGGCCCACGAGCTCCTCGGCCTCGAGCACGTTCGGGGAGACGACCGTCGGCTCGGCCCGCACCGCCTGGCGCAGCGGGTCCCCGTCGGTGTCGACGACGGTCACGACGCCAAGGCGGCGCATCTCGCGGATCAGCCGGGCGTACACGTCGGCCTCGACCCCCCGGGGGAGGCTGCCGGCGAAGACGCACATCTGCGCGCCCTGGGCGAGGTAGAGCAGCTTGTCCTCGAAGAGCTCGAGCTCGGCGGCGGTCACCGTCGGCCCGCGCTCGTTGATCTCGGTCTGCTCGCCCGAGGTGGGGTCGAGCACGGCGGTGTTCGTGCGGGATTCCTCCCGGATCCGCACGAAGTCGCTGAGGATCGACTCCTGCGTGAGCTGCTCGACGATCCGGGTCCCCGTCGAGCCGCCGGTGAAGCCGGTGGCGATGACCGGGCGTCCGAGCCGCTTGACCGCCCGGGCGATGTTCACGCCCTTGCCGCCCGGCATCGTCGTCTGCTCCACGGAGCGGTGCCGGCGGCCGAGACGGAAGTTCGGGACCGAGAGGGTCTTGTCGATCGCCGTGTTGAGGGTGACGGTGATGATCACGCTGGCTCAGCTTCCGGCTCCCGGCGGCGGCTGCGCCGCCGCCGCCACAGCGCGGCGCCGGCGAGCGCCGCGACGAGGATCGCAATGCCCACGGCGAGCGTACCCGGTTTCGTGAGAAACGCACCGGCGCGCTCCCACAGCGAGACCTCCGGGACCGCGGCGGCGGTGACGAGCGGGATGCGGGCGACGACCTTCCCGTCGACCCTGGCGATGAGCGTGCCGGCCCGGGTGCCGCGCGGGAGCGGGCCTTCGAGCTCGGCGGGCAGTCCCGCCGCCGTCACGCGGATCCGCGCCCCGCGCTTCACCACCCGGCGCAAGCCGGCCGCGGCCACGAGCGGGATTCGGTCCTCGGTGCGGTAGCGGACCGCCGTCGAGCCGTACGTGCCGCGATCGCGGACGATCCGCGCGAGCCGGTAGCGCGACAGCCCGTAGTCGAGGAGGGCAAGGGAGTCGGCGTTGCGGGCGGCGTCGCTCGGCTCGCCGAGCACCGCGCTGTAGACCGTGACGCCCTTGCGCGTGGCGGAGCCGACGAGCAGGTAGCCGGCCCGGTTCGTGTGCCCCGTCTTGACCCCGTTGACCGACTTGGATTCAGCGAGCAGGTCGTTGCTGTTCTCGAGGCGGCGGACCTTGCGGCCGGTCCGGATCGTCGCCTCCCGGCGGTCCACGGTGCGGCGGGCAAACGGGATCCGGCGCAGCGCGGCCGCCAGCTTCACGAGATCGGCGGCGGTCGAGTAGTTGTCCGGCGCGTCGAGCCCGATCGGGTTCGAGAAGCTGGTGTCGCGCAGGCCAAGCCGGCGGGCCCGCGCGTTCATCTCTCGCACAAAGGCGTCCTGGCTCCCCGCCACGCCCTCGGCGAGCGTCACGGCGCTGTCGTTTGCGCTCTCGAGCAGCAGGGCGGTCAGCAGGTCGCGGACGCTCAGGCGCTCCCCGGCCTTGAGCCCGATCGTCGTTTCGGCCGGCTCGCCCGAGTACCCGGGCGACGTGAAGACATCCCCGAGCCCCACGCGCTCGAGTGTGACGAGCGCCGTCATGAGCTTCGTCGTGCTGGCGATCGGACGGCGCTCGCGGGGCTTGCGCGCGTACACGACGTCGCCGGACGACGCCTCGACGACGATCGCCGAGGGCGCCGAGATCGCAGGCGCCCCGCCGGCGGCGGCCGGAGCCGCGGGGACCACGGCGAGCAGGACGGCGGCTCCCGCCGCCGCGAGCCAGACGCGCGGCCGGCGGCTCACGGCCGGATCGTGAGCTTCTGACCGACCGTGAGCGCCTGCGGATCGATGTCCGGATTGAGCGCCTGGATCCGCTCGACGGTGATGCCGGTCTTGCCCGCGATGATCGAGAGGTTGTCGCCCGCCTTGACGACGTAGACCTTGGGCTTCGGGCGGTTCGAGCCGCCGCCGGTCTTCGTCGTGGTCGACGCCGTCGTCGTGCCGCCCGAGCCGGAGTCGCCGTTCCCGGCGCTCGTGGCGATCACGAGCACGACCGCGAGCCCCGCGACGACCAGTGCCAGCGGGGCGATCAGCCTCGCGATCGAGCCACGTGCCATTCCCCGGTGATAGTAGAGCGCCGATCACGGTTTCCCTTCCGGCTGCACGAGACGGCCCACGCCCGTCGGACGCCGAACCGGCCGCCCTTCACGGGGCCGGCGGCGCGGGCGCCGGGGCGATCACGAGCCCCGCACCGCCGCCCTGAGCCGCGCGCCCGGGGCGAACCGCGGCACGCGCGACGCCGGGATGTGCAGCGGCGCCCCGGTGCCCGGATGGCGCCCCTCGCGGGCCGGCCGCTCGGCGACGTGGAACTTGCCGAAGCCGCTGAGCGTCACCTCGCTGCCGCGCCGCAGGGCGCCGGTGATCGCCGCGATCGCCGCATCGACGGCAGCCTCGGCCTCGCGCTTGGTGAGCTGGGCATCGGCAGCGACGTGGTCGACCAGATCCGCTTTTGTCACGAAGCCTCCTCGGGGAGCACGCCCGTGAGTGTCGGCGGGCGCGCGGACGGAAGTCCGGCGTCAGGGCGCCGCGTCGGGTCCTGGCTCGTCGCCCGGCGGCGCCGCGGCGCTGTCGATCATCGCCTCGGCCACCTCGGCGAGGGCGAGCGCGAGGTCCGAGTCGGGGTCGAGCACCCAGCCGTGACCGTCGGCGTCGTAAACCACGGCCCGTGCCTCGCGGCTCTCCCGCCGCCGCCGCAGGGCGCCGGCCACGTCCCCGAGCGCGGCGGCGACGGTGTCGAGCGGCGTCGTGCGCGGCTTCACGCCCGTCCCCCGTCCCCGGCCCCGGCCCCGTTCCCGTGCCCGCCTGCGAGGGCGGCGAGAGTCATCCGCAGGTCGGAGTGCATGACCGCCGGCAGCGCGCTGCGGGCGGTCACGACGGCGATCGCGTGGCGGCCGTCGCGCTGCGCGAATACCGCCCCGCGCGGCGTGACGATCTCGGCCTGGCCGGCCTCGGTGCGGCGGAACAGCTCGCGCGCCGGCCCGGCGAGAGCCGGGCTGCCGGCGAGGCGCTCCCCGCCGGGGCCGAGCACGACGCCCTCGCGGACCTCGGGCGCGAGGTCGGCGAGCTGGGCGAGGGCGAGTTCGGGGGTCATGGGCGGGGGATGGGCGAGAATACGCGCGTGCCGCTCAAGAAGATCGCCTGGCTGACCGTGGTCGGCATCTGCCTCGTGGCCGTCGTGCTCCTCGCCCTCGGCGGGTACCAGGGGTACGCAGGCGTCGCGTTCGCGGTCATGCTCGCGGCGGCGATCAACCTGCGCTGACCGGCGGGCGCTCAGGCCCGGGCGCGGGCGGGATCTCCGTGCCCGGGCGGACGCGGTCCTCCGGCTCGAGGTGGATGAGCACGTCGGCGCCGCCGAGCTGGCCTCGGATGGCGTCCTGGAGCTCGTGAGCCGTCCGGTGAGCGTCTTCGAGGGTCGTGCCCGCGCGGAACTGGACGTGGAGGTCCACGTAGCGGTGGGCGCCGGCGCGGCGCGCGCGCAGCTGGTGGAAGCCGGCGACGCCGCGATCGCCGAAGGCCACGACCTCGCGGCGGATCGCGTCGAGCTCGTCCGCCGGCAGGGTCTCGTCGAGCAGCACGCGCGACGAGCGGGTGAGGATCCGCAGGCCCGAGGCGACGATCCACACCGCGACGACGAGGGCGACCGCCGAGTCGATCCAGTCGGCCCCGGTCAGCTTGACGAGCACGAGGCCCGCGAGCACTCCGGCGGACGTCACGGCGTCGCTCGCAATGTGCGCCGCGTCGCCCTCCAGCGCCGCCGAGTCGGTCTGGCGGGCGCGCCGCCGCACGAAGGCCCCCACGCCGAGGTTCACGGCGAGCGAGAAGGCGATCACGGCAATGCCCACGCCCACCGACGCCACCTGAGCCCCCGACACGAGGCGGGACACGGCCTCGTAGACGATCACGCCCGAGCCGACGAGGATGAGCATGCCCTCGATGGCCGCCGCGAGGTTCTCGGCCTTCTGATGGCCGTAGTGGTGGGTGTCGTCCGCCGGCTCGTCGGCCTTGCGGACCGACACGAACGCCACGATCGACGCGATGAGGTCGATCGCCGAGTGGATCGCCTCGCTGGCGATCGCCACCGACCCGGTGATTGCCGCGGCGGCGATCTTCAGCGCAATGAGCGCGGCGTTGGACGCAATGGACACGCCGGCCGCCCTCGTCTTGCTCGGCCGCCGCTCCTCCGGACGCGCCGGCGCCGTGCTCATCCGCCCTCCGGCGCGGCGAGCAGCGCACGGACTGCCGCGCCGCGGTGGCTGATCGCGTCCTTCTCGGCGTCGCCGAGCTCGGCCATGGTGCGGCCGTCCGGGCACGCGTCCGGCAGGAAGACCGGGTCGTATCCGAACCCGCCGGCGCCGCGCGCCTCCGCGCTCATCACGCCGGTGCAGCGGCCTTCGACGAGCCGCTCGGTTCCGGAAGCCGGATCGACATAGGCGAGCGCGCACACGTAGGCCAGCGCGCTCCCCGGCGGCGCCGAGGACCGCAGGAGCGCGAGGTTCTCGGCGTCCGTGGCGGACGGGCCGGCAAAGCGCGCCGAGCGGACGCCCGGTGCCCCGCCGAGCGCGACCGCCTCGATGCCGGAGTCGTCGGCGATCGTCCGCCGCCCAGTGGCGGCGGACGCCGCGCGGGCCTTGGCGAGAGCGTTGTCCGCGAACGTGGCCCCCGTCTCCGGGGGCAGCTCGATGCCGTCCGGCAGCGGATCGACGGCCTCCCGGCCGAGGAGCCGGGCGAACTCGCGGAGCTTGTGCTCGTTGCGCGTGGCGAGCAGCAGCGTCACGACGCCGCGGAGATCGCCTGCTCTTGGAGCGCGCGCAGCGCGTCGATGCCGGCGGCGGCCAGCGCCAGCAGCTCGTCGAGGCTGGCGCGGGTCAGCGGGGTGCGCTCGGCGGTGGCCTGCACCTCGACCAGGCCGCCGTCGCCGGTCATGACGACGTTGGCGTCGACCTCGGCCGTCGAGTCCTCCGGATAGTCGAGGTCGAGCAGCGCCGCGCCGTTCACGACGCCGCACGACACCGCGGCCACCGACCCGGTCAGCGGCACGCGCCCGAGCTTCCCCTCGCGCACGAGCCGGGCGCAGGCCAGGGCGAGGGCCACGTAGCCCCCGGTGATCGAGGCGCAGCGGGTGCCGCCGTCGGCCTGGAGGACATCGCAGTCGATGTAGATCGTGCGCTCGCCGAGCGCGGCGAAGTCGACGACCCCGCGCAGCGCGCGGCCGATCAGCCGCTGGATCTCGACCGTGCGCCCGTCGAGCTTGCCGCGCGCCGCGTCGCGCGGCTTGCGGTCGCCGGTCGACGCCGGCAGCATCCCGTACTCGGCGGTGACCCAGCCCCGGCCCTGCCCCGCCATCCAGCGCGGGACGCTCTCCTGCACCGAAGCCGTGCAGATGACGCGCGTCTCGCCGGCGCTGATGAGCGCCGACCCGGCAGCCGGGCGCACGAACCCCGGCTCGATCGAGGCGGGCCGCAGGTCGGCCGCGCCGCGCCCGTGGCTGCGCTCGGCGGTCATGCCGCCCGGACCGCCGGAACGGGAAGGTCGACGTGCTGCACCGGACCGAGCGGCAGCTGCAGGAACCGCGTGCCCACGGTCCGGAAGGCCTCGGTGTCCCCGGTGCACAGGAACCGGTAGTCCCCTTCGCCCGTCGCCGGAGACTCGAGGCCGCGCACGGCGAGCGCGTGCTGCACCCGGCGCGCAACCGCCGCGCCCGACGCGATGATCGCGACATCGGGCCCGAGGGCGCGCTGCAGCATCGGGCGGACGAGCGGGTAGTGCGTGCAGCCGAGGATGACGGTGTCCGCCTGCGCCTCGCGCAGCGGCTCGCACACGGCGCGGACCGACGCAACGACGCGCTCGTCGACCGGAAAGCCGCTCTGGATCAGGGGGGCAAGGTCAGGGCAGGGAACGCTGATGAGCTCGACGAGCCGGTCGGCCTGCCGGACCGCCCGGTCGTACGCCCCGCTCGCCACGGTCGCGGGCGTGGCGAGCAGCCCGATTCGCCCGTTGCGGGTCGCGACCACGGCGTGCTGGGATTCGGGCGTCACCACGCCGACCACGTCGATGCCCCCGCCGGCCTGCTCCACGTGCGCCTCGAGCGCCGGCAGCGCCGCGGCGGTCGCCGAGTTGCACGCCACGACGAGCAGCTTGGCGTCGGCCGCCAGCAGCGTGTCCGCGATCTGCAGCGAGAACGCCTCGAGCTCGGCGGGCTCGCGATCGCCGTAGGGGAACCGGGCCGTGTCTCCGAGGTAGAGGAAGTCCTCGTGGGGCAGCGCCACGAGCAGCTCGTGCAGGACGGTGAGGCCGCCCACGCCGCTGTCGAAGACGGCGATGGGACGGCGGCGGGGATCGGACGGGAGCGCGGGCACGCGGCCGATCGTACCGCCGTGCCGCCGCCCGCCCGCCCGCCAGGCGCCCGTCACTTGATCGATTCGAGCGCCCCTTTGAGCTTCTTGATGATCGTGTCGCCGATCTGGTTGGCGCCGATGCTCGACTTCTTCGTCGCGGCCACGACGCCGGCCAGCACGACGGCGACCAGCAGGATGAGCGCGACGTATTCGACCGTGCCCTGCCCGCGCTGCGCCTCCGCCGCGCGGGCGAGCGCGGCGTGCACGCGGCCCATGAGCCGGTAGCCCATGCTCCACCTCCGTGGGAATCTCGATGGCCCCGCCGTCAGCGGGCGTGGAACCACCGTGCCGAAGCGAATGCGCCGAATCCACGCGTGATCGTGCCGATTCGGCGCGTGCGCCGCGGCGGCCCTCCGCGCCGGTGCCGCCGGGGGGCCGGGCTAGACTCGCCGCGCCGTGACGAGCCCGCCCCGCTCCCCCCGATCGCGCGACCTCGACCGTCAGCGCGACGCCGAGCTTCGCGACCTCGGCGGCCTCGTGTTCGAGCTGCACCGGTCCGGCGAGGTGAACGACGCGCGCGTGATCGAGAAGCTCGACGCGCTGCTGGCCACCGACGCCGCGGCGCAGGCCGAGGCGCCGCCCGGCCCCGACGCGCCGCCGGCGTGGTGCGCCCGCTGCGGCGAGCCGCTCCGGCCGGGCCAGCGCTGGTGCACCCAGTGCGGCCGTGAGGCGACTGCGCCCGTGCTCGCCCCCGCCGGCGAGCGGCGCGGCGGCCGGCGCTGGCTTGCGGCGGCCGGAATCGCCGTCCTCGCCGCGGCGGCAGGGGCCGGAGCCGCGATCGCCGCCGGGGCGATCGGCGACGACGCGAGCACCGCAACGGTGACGGCCACCGTGGCCGCGCCATCGGGGACGGGGTCCGTACCGGGCGGCAGCACGGCCACGGCGCCGACCCAGGCCGCGACCGCCCCGGCCACCGCGCCAACGGCGACCGCACCGACGTCCACCGCACCGACGCCCACGGCACCGACCCAGGGAACGACTGCCCCGTCAGCCACGACGGCGACGTCGGCCGGCGTCCCCGTCTGGCCGCGCGACCGCGTCGGCTTCACCGTCATCGCGCTTGCCGGCGACCGGGCGACGGCAGCCCGGCGGGCCCGCGAGCTCGCCGCGGCCGGACTGGAGGCGGGCATCGTCGACGGCGCCGCCCATCAGGGGCTCGCGGACAGCCTGTGGATGACCTGGGTGGGCCGCTACGGCACCGAGGCCGAGGCCCGCGCCGCCGCCGACCAGCTCCGGGCCGACGGCACGTCGCCCGGCTACGCCCAGGAGATCGTCCCCGAGCCCTGACCCGAGGGGCCGCTCAACGCGGCCCCAGGGGCTCGAGCTGCGGCCACCACGGCGCCAGCCGCTGCGCTGCCGCGGCGCTCAGCGGGTGCACCGGCACGGATGCCGGCGCCGCGGGCGGCGCCGCGAGCGCGCCGAGCGTGAGGGCCACCGACTCCGCCAGCGCGGCGAGGTCGTAGCCGCCCTCGAGCACCGCGCCGACCGGCACGCCGAGGTCGGCGGCGAGCCGCCGAACCGAGCGCGCCATCTGCTCGAAGCCGTCGGTCGTCACGCGGCAGCCCCCGAGCGGATCCGCCGCGTGGGCGTCATAGCCGGCCGACACGAGCACGAGGTCGGGGGCGTACGCGCGCCCGAGGGCGCCGACGACGTGCTCGACGTGCGAGCAGAAGACCTCGTCCCCGGATCCCGCCGGGACCGGGAGGTTCACCGTGAAGCCCGTCCCCGGCCCGTCGCCGAGGTCGGCGGCGGCTCCCGTTCCGGGATACAGCGGCCACTGGTGGATCGACACGAAGAGCACCGCGTCGGTCGCGTGGAAGGCATCGCTCGTGCCGTTGCCGTGGTGCACATCCCAGTCGAGGATGAGCACGCGCTCGCAGCCCCGCACGTCGAGCGCGTGGCGCGCGGCGATGGCCACGTTGCCGAACAGGCAGAACCCCATCGCGCGGGAGGCTTCAGCGTGGTGGCCAGGCGGACGGGTCCCCACGAACCCGGTCGGGAACGCTCCGTCGAGCAGTCCGTCGACGAGCGCCACGGCCCCTCCGGCCGCGTGGCAGGCCGCCTCGAACGACCCCGCGCTCATGACCGTGTCGGCGTCGAGCGGCCCGCCGCCGGCAGCGGCGAAGGCGGCCAGGCCGGCGACGTACTCGTCTGGGTGGATCGCGGCGAGGTCGGCCGGGGCCACGGCCGGCGCGAGCCGCGGCTCGAAGCCCGCCCAGCCCAGCGGCTCGAGCACGGTCTCGATCGCCTCGATCCGGGCGATCCGCTCGGGGTGAGCGCCCGTGTCGTGGCGCAGGGAGCTCGGGTGGTGGAAGTAGGCAGGTCGGCCCACACGGGTACGGTAGCCGCGTGGCCGCGCCCGCCTCCTCCCAGCCGTTCGATGTCGCCGTCGTCGGTGCGGGCGGAGCCGGGCTGTTCGCCGCCCTCACCGCCGCCGGAGCCGGGGCACGGGTCATCCTCGTGTCCGCCACGCCGCTGGCCGAGACCGCGAGCTACTGGGCTCAGGGCGGCCTGGCCGCCGCCCTGGCGGCGGAGGACTCCCCGGAACGCCACGTGCAGGACACGATCGTGGCGGGCCGCGGGCTCGTGCGGCGGTCGGCAGCCGAGATCCTCTGCGCCGAGGCGCCAGGCCGCGTGCACGAGCTCGAGACGCTCGGCGTGCGGTTCGATGCCGACCGCTTTGGCAACCTCGCCCTCGGCCTCGAGGGCGGCCACTCGGTGCGGCGCGTCGTCCACGCCGGAGGCAGCGCGACCGGCCGGCGCGTGAGCCGCGAGCTGTCGGCCCTCGTCGCCCTCGACGACCGCATCGAGGTGCGCGAGCGCCGCCGGGTGGGCGCGCTGTGGATGGACGCTGGACGCTGCGTCGGCCTCGTGACCGACGACGGCGAGCCGCTGGCTGCCCGCGCCGTCGTGCTCGCCACGGGCGGCGCGGCGGCGCTCTGGTCGCGGACGACCAACCCGCCGGGCGCGTTCGGCAGCGGCCTGATGCTCGCCCACCACGCCGGCGCCGCGCTCGCCGACCTCGAGCTCATGCAGTTCCACCCGACGGCGCTCGTGAACCCCGCCCGCCGGGACGGCTTCCTGGTCACTGAGGCCATCCGCGGCGAGGGCGCGACGCTGCACGACGTCTCGGGCGAGCGGTTCGTCGACGAGCTCGCGCCGCGCGACGAAGTCGCCCGGGCGATCGAGGCCCGGCTCCGCGAGACCGGCGCCGACTCGGTCGGCCTGGACATGCGGAGCGTCGATCCGCTGCGGTTCCCCAACATCGTCGCCGCGCTGCGCGAGATCGGCATCGAGCCCACCGCGGAGCTCGTGCCCGTCGCCCCGGCGGCCCACTACCTCATGGGCGGCGTGGCCGCCGACCTGGACGGCCGGACGACGGCCGCCGGCCTCTACGCCGTCGGTGAGTCCGCCTGCACCGGGCTGCACGGAGCCAACCGCCTCGCCTCGAACTCCCTGAGCGAGTGCTTCGTCCTCGGCCGCCGGGCCGCCCTGGCGGCCCTCGACGAGCCGGCGCCCGACGTCGCCGGCCTGCCTGCCCCGCCCCTCGACGAGTCCGCAGTCACGCCGCCCGGCTGGGAGACGCGCACGGCACTGTGGCGCGACGCCGGCCTCGAGCGCGACGCCGTTCGCCTCTCGGCGCTGCTGGAGGACCCTCACCCGCTGGCCCGCCTCGTCGCCGCCTGCGCTCTGCACCGCGAGGAGACGCGCGGCGCCCACCGGCGCACTGACTTCCCCGCGACCGAGCCGGCGCTGGACCTGCACCACACCGTGGTGGAGCCCGGGAGCGCCCCGGCCTACGCCCGCTGGTCCTGAGCGCCGGCCGTCGCCGGCGGCGGAGGCGGCTCGGACGCGGGCCCAGCGGCCCCGGCCGTTCCGGAGCTCCAGACGCCGCGAATCCCGCGATGTGCAGGGCTTAACACGTAGTTAATACGAGCCGGGTTGTGACGTACATCAACCACCCGCAAGCTCGAACGCACGCCTGGGAGGGCGGGGGCCGTCGGTCTTCCCCATTCGTTCATCCAGGAGGGATTTCAGCTGTATCAGATCAGCCGCGCCATCTACCGAGAGCTCACCCCGCACATCGTGCCGGGCGGCGGCCACGACGGCACGCCGACCAACCACGAGCGCGTCCTGCGGGCCTGCGAGCTGTCCATCGAGCGCCTCGCCACGGATCGGCGGTACTTCGCCCGTCCGGCGCGCACGCTCTTCAGCGACATCCGCTGCTACTTCACCATGGCGGACCAGCAGCGCGTGTGGTGCGTCGTCGAGCGCTACTTGAATCTCGCCGACGCCTGGCTGGCGCGCCTGCCCGAGCAGGGGCTCGACGCGTTCGGCAACCAGCTTCAGTGCCGGGCCACCACCCGAAAGGGGACCGCGTGCCAGCGGGTGCCCCTTGCGCGCAACGGCTACTGCCCGTCGCACCAGCACCTGGCCGAGACCGAGGACGAGCGCGGCGGCGTGCGCGTCGCCGCCTGACGCAGCGCGGCGGCGACCGGTAGCGTCGCCGCCGCCCCATGCTTCTCGGCGTCGACGTCGGCGGAACCTTCACGGACGCGGTCCTGGCGACCGGCGGCCGGCTGGTGACCGCCAAGGCGCCCTCGACGCCGGGCGACCAGTCCGCGGGCGTGCTCGCCGCCGTCTCGGCCGTGCTGGCCGCCGCCGGGGCGGTGCCGGCAGAGGTCGCCGGCTTCGCGCACGGCACCACCGTGGCCACGAACGCGCTGCTCGAAGGCCATGCGGCCCGCACGACGCTCGTGGCCACGGAGGGCTTCGCCGACGTGGTCGAACTGGGCCGCCAGGCCCGCCAGGACCTCTACCGCCTCTGCGCCGCCGGCCCCGCACCGCTCGTCCCGCCCGAGCGGCGGATCGCCGCCCCTGAGCGGGCCGGGCCGGAGGGCATCCTGAAGGCCCTGGCTCCGGGCGCGGCGGCAGGCGTCGCCGCCGCAGCGGCCGCGACGGAGCCGGAGGCGGTCGCGGTGGTGCTCCTGCACAGCTACCGGCATCCCGAGCACGAGCTGGCCCTCGGCGCGGCCCTCGCCAACGCGCTGCCGGGCGTCCACGTCTCCCTCTCGCACGAGATCGTCGGGACGTTTCGCGAGTACGAGCGGGCGGCCACGACCGAGCTCGACGCCGCGATCTCCCCGCTGCTCGGCAGCTACCTGCGGGCGCTCCTCGAGCGGGCCGGCCAGGCCGGCCTCCCGGCCCCGGCGATCATGCAGTCCAACGGGGGGCTCACCGACGCCGAGACCGCAGCGGCACACGCCGCGCTGACCGTCCTCTCCGGGCCGGCCGGCGGTGCCGCCGGGGCCGCCTTCGCGGCCGCGGCCGCCGGGCACCCCGACGTGCTGTGCTTCGACATGGGCGGGACATCCTGCGACGTCTGCGTCGTGGATGGCGGCCGCGTGCGGGAGACCGGCGGCGCCGACGTCGGCGGCCGCCCGGTCGCCCTCCCGGCCCTCGACCTCCACACGGTGGGTGCCGGCGGCGGCTCCGTGGCGTGGCGCGACCCGGGCGGGGCGCTGCGGGTCGGCCCGCGGTCGGCCGGAGCCGACCCGGGCCCGGCGGCCTACGGGCGCGGCGGCACCGAGCCGACGGTCACCGACGCCAACCTCGTGCTGGGCTACCTGGATCCCGAGCTCCCGCTCGCGGGCGGCGTGGAGCTGGACCGGGAGGCCGCAGAGCGCGCGGTCGGCACCCTCGGCGCCGCGCTCGGCCTCGAGCCGACCGCGTGCGCGGAGGGGATCGTGCGCGTGGCAAACGCCGCGATGGCCGGCGCGCTGCGCGTCGTCACGGTGCGACGCGGCGTCGACCCCCGCGCCTACGCCCTGCTCGCGTTCGGCGGCGCCGGCCCGATGCACGCCGCCGCGATCGCCGACGAGCTCGGGATGGACGCGATCGTCTGCCCCCGCGCGTCCGGGGTCCTGGCGGCGCTCGGCCTCGTGGTGTCCGAGCGCCGGCGCGACGCCCAGCGCTCCGTCCTGCGCCATGGCGCGAGCCTCACCGATGCCGCCGTGGCCGCCGACGTGGCAGCCCTCGCCGACACGGCACGCGCCGGCCTCGGGCTCCCCGGCGCCGAGATCCGCACGGCCTACGACCTGCGCTACCGCGGCCAGTCGTTCGAACTGACCGTGCGCGCCGGCGGGCACCCGCCCGGGGTGGACGCCCTGCGCGCGAAGTTCGTGGCCGCCCACCAGGAGCGCTTCGGCTTCACCGAGCCCGACGGGGCAGTGGAGCTCGTGACCGTGCGGGCCACCGCCGCCGTCCCAGGGCCCGGCATCGGGACGGCGCCGCCGGCTGGCGCCGCCGCCGGCGCCGCCGCGCCAGCGGGCACGCGCCCCGCGCGCTTCGGCGGCGTAACGCTCGACGCCGCGATCTGGCCGGGAGGCCCGGCGCCCGGTGCCGCCGTGTGCGGGCCTGCGGTCTGTGCGTTCCCCGAGGCGACCCTGGTCGTCCCGCCGGCCTGGCAGGGCGAGGCCGACGACGCGGGCACCCTCGTGCTGAGGCGCACGCCATGACCCGGACCGACCCGATCGGCCTGCAGGTGCTGATGGGCGCGCTGCGCTCCATCTGCGAGGAGATGGGCGCGGTCCTCATCCGCTCCGCGCACTCGGCCAACATCAAGGAGCGCCGCGACGCGTCCACCGCCCTGTTCGATCCCGCGGGCGACATGGTCATGCAAGCCGAGCACATCCCGGTTCACCTCGGCGCGATGCCGGCAGCGGTGGCGGCGGTGCTGGACGCCGAGCATGCGCCGGGCCGGTCGTGGGTCCTCAATGACCCCTACCGCGGCGGGACCCATCTGCCCGACATCACCGTGATCACGCCGGCCTTCGCCGGCGGCGCCCTGGCCGGCTTTGCGGCGACCCGCGCCCACCACGCGGATGTCGGCGGCTCGCTGCCCGGCTCGATGCCGGCCGACAGCCGCACGCTGGCCGACGAGGGCGTCGTGATCGAGCCCCAGATCCTCGACGGCCCCGCGATCGCCCGGCTCGCGGCGCAGATGCGCCAGCCGGCACAGCGGGCAGCGGACTTCCGGGCCCAGCTGGCCGCCAACCGGGCCGGAGCCGCCCAGCTCGAAGCGCTTGCGGCTGCCGGTCTCGGCGAGCTGCAGGCCGCCATGGCGGAGGTCCTCGACTACGGCGAGCGGCGCACGCGGGCTGCGCTCGCCGCGCTGCCCGACGGGACCCGGACCGCCGTCGACCGCCTCGAGGCCGCCGAGGGGGACCTCGAGCTGCGCCTCGCCGCCCGGATCGAGGGCGACGAGATCACGCTCGACTTCACCGGCTCGGCGCCGCAGCATCCGGGCAACCTCAACTGCCCGCTCGCGGTCACGCACTCCGCCGCCTACTTCGCGGTCCGCGTCCTCACCGACCCCGACGGCCCGCCGAGCGCGGGCGCCTACCGGCCGGTGCACGTCATCGCCGAGCCGGGCTCGCTGCTCAATGCGCGCCCGCCGGCGGCCGTGGTGGCCGGCAACGTCGAGACGTCCTCGCGAGTCGCCGATCTCGTCCTCGGCGCCTTCGGCCGCGCGCTCGGGCAGGGAACGATGAACAACGTCACGCTCGGAAGCGACGCATTCACGTACTACGAGACGCTCGGGGGCGGGCAGGGCGCCTGCCCCGACGCCGACGGGCCCAGCGCGATCCACGTGGCGATGTCGAATACGCGCAACACCCCGGTCGAGGCGCTCGAGTCGGAGTTCCCGCTGCGGGTGACCGAGTACTCGGTGCGCCGCGGGACGGGCGGCGCCGGGCGGCACCGGGGCGGCGACGGCGTCGTTCGCGAGCTCGAGGCGCTCGTGCCCATGACGTACTCGGTCCTCGCCGAGCGGCGCCGGCATGCGCCGCCGGGCGCGAATGGCGGCAGCCCTGGCGCTCGCGGCCGGACGCTGCTCGACGGGGCCGAGCTGCCGCCCAAGGCGATGGGGACCCTCGCCCCCGGCTCGCGGCTGCGCCTCGAGACCCCGGGCGGGGGCGGCGACGGCCCGGACCCGGACGCCGGCTGACTGGCCGCGCCGGCCCGGGTAGATTCCCGGCATGGCCCGCGAGCCCCGCACCGACCGCGTCGCCTTCCTCGGCCTCGGCCTCATGGGCTCGCTCATGGCCGCCTGCCTGCGCCGCGCCGGATTCGACCTCGCGGTCTGGACGCGGACGCCCGGCAAGGCCGAGGCGTGGGCGCACGCGCACGGCGCCGAGGCCTTCGCAACGCCGGCCGCCGCCGCTGCCGGGGCGGCCGGCGTGGTCACCATGGTCGTCGACGGCGCGCAGGTCCGAGAGGTCCTGCTCGGGGCCGAGGGCGCGCTCGCCGGCGGGGGCGCCGGCGTGCTGTGCGTCGACTGCTCCACGATCGGCCCGGACGCGGCCCGCGCGATCGGCGCCGAGGTGGCAGCGCGCGGGGGCGCGTTCGTCGACGCGCCCGTGACCGGCTCGACGCCCAAGGCCACCGACGGGACGCTGACGATCATGGCCGGCGGCACCGACGCCGACGTCGCCCGCGCGCGTCCGCTGCTCGACGCGATGGGCGCCACGATCGTGCACGTCGGGCCGTCGGGTCACGGCCAGGCTGTGAAGGTCATCGGGAACGCCGTCGCCACGGCCAACCTCGCTGCCGCGGCGCAGGCCCTCGTCGTCGGGCAGGCCGCCGGCCTCGATGTCGACCGGCTCGCCGAGGTCTTGAACGCCGGCGTCGCGGGCTCGGCGGTGCTGACGCTCAAGTCCGGCGCCCTGCTCGGGCACGACTACACGACCCTCTTCAAGCTCGACCACATGATCAAGGACGTCGCGCTGTGCCTCGAGGCGGCGCGGGACGCCGGCGTGCCGTTCCCGGCGGCAGCCGAGGCCCAGGAGCTCCTCGTCGCCGCGGCGGGACGGGGGCATGGCGACGACGACTACGTGTCCCTCCTCGAGGCGGTCGAAGGCCTCGCGGGCCGCCGGCTGTAGCCCGGCCGGCGCCGGTCCGTCCGCCCCAGCCGCGGAGCCGTGAGGTCACGGAGTTTCCCCGTCCAGGACGGTGGAAACTACCGATATTTGCGGCAATATTTGGCCAACTAGCCGGTTTTCGCGTAGACTGCCGGTTCCCGTCGCGATGGTGCATCGTTTCTTGCGCGGCGGGTTTTTTCACGCTGTCTACCCCCTGACTCCATGCCAATTGCGTTCAAAGAATGGGCTGTGACCGTGCGCGCGCTCGCCGAAGGCGAGCAGCTCGTCACGCTCCGGAAGGGCGGAATCCGCGAGGCCGAGCGGCATTTCGAGCTCGAGCACGACCGCTTCTTCCTCTATCCAACCTTCGACCACCAGCGCGTCGACCTGGTCCGTGCCTCCCACCGCCCCGAGCTGCGCCGTGCACTCGAGGAGGGCGTCTGGGCGGAGGGCGAGCCCTCGGCGTCGGCCTGGACGGTCGACGGCGGGATCTGCCAGCCCGATCGCGTCCGCATCCGCGCCTGGGCGGAGGTGGCCGGCCACTTCACCGTCACCGACCGCCGCTGCGTGGACGCGCTGTCGCCGTTCTACGTCTGGACGCCGGATTACGCGGAGAAGCGGCTGGCGTGGAAGCGCCGCCACCCTCTCCACGTCCTGCTCCTGCGCACCTACCGCATTCCGCGGCCGGTCACGGTCAAGGTCCGCGACGAGTACGGCGGCTGCCGGTCCTGGCTCGAGCTGCAGCGTGACCTGCCGTTCGAGGGCACGCCGGTCCTGTCCGACGATGAGTTCGGCCGGGCCGCCGAGGCGATCGCCGCGATCGCCGGCGACCGCGAGCCAGCGCTCGTCTAGCTTCCGGCCTGCCGACCATCCCGCCGGCGCCAGCGTGCGGCGGCGGGTCGTCGTGCGCCCCCGGCGCTCTACCCTCGCCTGATGGCGTGGACCGAGACCACGGCGGACGGGTTCAGCATCCGCCACGACGCCCGCGACACGGACGACGTCCGCGACGTGGCCGAGACCGTGGCAGCCGCCCGGGACCGGCTCGCCGGCCGCTTTCCGCGGGGCATCGAGGGCGACCTGGCCATCGTCGTCCACGACTCGGCGCTGGCGCTCGGCCTCGCGCAGCCGTACCTGCCGTTCGCCTGGCTGGCCACGGCGCCGGCCGCCCGCCGCTATCTCGCCGGCTGGTACGCCCAGCGGGAGATCCACGTGCTGGCGCCGCGGGTCCTGCGGGCCCGGGCCAGCGCCGTGGCGGGGTCGCTGGAGTTCCTGCTCCTCACGCCCGCGGCGATGTACGTCCACCTCCTCGTCGCCGCGAGCAACCCCGACCTCCCGCCGCCGTTCACGATCGGCAGCTTCGTGCGGCGGCAGCGCTGGGCCTGGCTCGCCGAGGGCGCCGCGCAGTACTTCTCGGGCCAGATCGCGCATGTCCGGCCGGCGATCGGGCGGCGCCTGCACGAAGGCGGCGCGCCGGCGTTCCCGCCCGGCCCCCGCGACGCGATGCTGCTCGGCGGCTCGATCTTCGACCTGCTCGCAGAGGAGTCGGGCGAGCAGGCCGCCGTGTCGCTCGCGACGATGCCGCTGGCGGCAGGCGGCGCCGACGCGGCGCTGGCGCGGGCGTTCCCCGGGCGATCGGTGCGGGACACCGAGGGCGTCTGGCGCGGGCACCTGGCGCGCCTGGCCGCCGCCGGCGCCGCGGCCGAGCCGCCGGCTAGGCCAGGACGTCGGTCCCGAGCCAGGCAATGAGCGCGATCAGGGCGACGCCGGCCAGCAGCGCGGCGAGCACCCGTCCCGGGTCGGCCCCGCCGCCCGGCGCCGCCGCCGGTCCCAGGTCGCTCTGCAGCAGCACGTCGCGCGCCGCCGGGACGCCCGAGGCCGGCACGAGGACGTCGCGCGGCCCGGCAGCGAGGAAGTCGGGAACGTCGAAGCCGGCCGAGCGGCGGACCAGGCTCGGAACCCCCTCCTCGAGCAGCAGGCCTTGGATGAACTCGGCCTCGGCCTGGTTGCGGCCCCCGGCGACCCGGACGAGGTCGCCCTCCGCGAACTGCGGCTTGATCTTGCGCAGGCGCGCCTGCCGGTCGGTGACGGGCGCCTGGAGCCCGTCGATCCCGGAGTAGACCAGCGGCATGCCGCAGGCTGGGCAGAACCGCTCATCCAGGGGATGGGTGGTGGCGCAGCGGGGGCAGGCGAGGGGCTCGGAGGCCATCCCGTCACTGTAGATCAGCGCCGGCCCGGGTCCCGGCCGGGCGGCGGCGTCAGCCCGCGACGTCGAGGGCGACCTCGCCGACCTGCCGGTCGACGATCTGAAACGCCCGCACCTCGGGCTCCGCACCGGCCACGCCCACGATGACGTAGACGGCGTCTGGGTAGAAGGCCAGGTTGATGTCGGTCTGGGAGGGGAACGGCTCGCTGCGCGTGTGCGAGTGGTAGATCCCCCCGAGGTCGCAGCCGGCGTCCTCGATGGCCAGCTCGATGCGAAGCTGGTCCTTGGGGTCGATCTCGTAGCGGAACGGGCTGGCCGCCGCGTTGACCGCGCGGTGGACCGTCACGGCCTCGCCATCGCGCGTGGCGATCATGCCGCAGCACTCGTTGGGCGCCTCGGCGAGCGCGTGGGCGACGATGTCGTCGAGGAGAGCCTGGGCGATCCGCACGGCGGCGAGGCTAGCAAGGCCCGGTGCGGGCCCTGCTGACGTTCAGGAGGAGCGGCCCGACGTGATCTCGTCGGGCTCGTCGTCGCGGTCGTTGCCGCTGATCGACTCCTTGAACTCGCGCATCCCCTTGCCGATGGAGCGCCCGACCTCGGGGAGCTTCTTCGGACCGAGCACGAGCAGCGCAATGATCAGGACGATGGCGAGTTCCATGGGGCCGACGTTGGGCATGCGCGATGCTCCTTGCTGGTTTCAGGGTTCGCGAGAGGGCGGACCGTGCGGAGAGAGTAGCGCCACCCCGGGGGCGGCGCGACGGGCACCACGTCCTCTGCGGCCGGGAGCGATCCGGATCAGGGCGCGGCGGCGGCTACCACCACACGGTGGAATCCAGATTTGCGACCTCGTCCACGGGCTTGGTGTAGATCCCCGAGGACAGGTACTTCCAGCCGTCGTCGCAGACGATGAAGACGATGTTGCCCTCGTCCAGCTCGCTGGCGATCCGCACGGCAATCGACGCGATGGCCCCGGACGAGACGCCGGCGAACACGCCCTCTTCGTCCAGGAGCTTGCGCGTCCAGATGATCGCGTCGCGGTTGGTGACGAAGATCTTCCGGTCCAGCAGCGAGAGGTCGATGATCGGCGGGATGAACCCGTCGTCGAGCGAGCGCAGGCCCTGCACGGGCTCCCCCTGCATGGGCTCGGCGGCGACGATCTTGACGCTGTCCCCGAGCTCCTCCTTGAGGCGCCGGCCGTTGCCCATGAGGGTGCCGCCCGTGCCGAGGCCGGCGACGAACGCGCTGATCTCGTCGAGCTCCTCGAGGATCTCGGGCGCCGTCCCGTTGTAGTGGGCCAGCGGATTCGCTGGATTCCCGTACTGGTAGGGCATGTAGTAGGACGGCTCGGCGCCGGCCATCTCCAAGGCCAGCTCCACCGCGCCGTTCGAGCCCTTGGACCCGTCGCTGTAGACGATCTGCGCGCCGTACATCTCCAGGAGCTGGGTGCGCTCCGGAGTCACGTTGTCGGGCATGACCACCTTGAGCGGGTAGCCCTTGCGCCGGCAGATCATCGCCAGGGAGATCCCGGTGTTTCCGGACGTGGGCTCCAGGATCGTCTGACCCGGGGAGATCGCGCCCGTCTCCTCGGCGTCCTCGATCAGCGCCCGGGCGACGCGGTCCTTCACCGATCCGGTCGGGTTGCGCGACTCGAGCTTGGCCCAGATCCGCACGCCCGGCTTGGGCGACAGCCGCTTGAGCTCGATCAGCGGCGTGTTGCCGATCGACTGGACGATGTCGCCGTAGCGACCGCCGCAGGGCTTGTTGTCCAGCCGCGCCTCCATGACTTTCGAAAGTGTAGCGGCAGGCCAGCCGCGGCTGGAACGCGAGTGCGGGCGCGGTGCGTCAGGCCGCGCCGCCGGCCATGGCCGGCAGGATCACGAGCGTGTCGGTCGGCGCAACGGCGGTGTCGAGCCCGTCGAGGACGCGGACGTCCTCGTCGTTCAGGTAGACGTTCACGTAGCGGTTCAGGTCCCCGCCGTCAGCGAACAGCTGCGACTCCGTAGCCGGGTGGGCTGCGGCGAGGGCGCGGAGAACCTCGCCAACGGTGCCCCCGTCGGCCTCGAGCTCCTTCTCGCCGCCAACGGAGTTGCGCAGGACCGGCGGAATGCGGATGGTCGCCATGGCGCGGGAGCCTAGATGATTGAGTCCGAATCCGCGTGTGCGCAACGGCTGCGCCGGCGGGTCCTGCCAAGGGCGCAGGGCTTGTCCATGCTGGCGGCATGGACAAGCCCGAGGACGCCGGCAGGGACCGATCGGCGCAGCCAGGGCGCGCGCGGGGGTTTGGAATCACTCATCTAGCCTGCCGCGGCGCAGAACGCCTCGTAGTCGGGAAAGACGCCCATCTCCTCGTCGGAGATCGCCTCCGGGGGCCGTGAGCAGATCGGGCAGTCCGGATCGCGCCGGACCTTGAGCTCGGTGAACGTCGCCCCGAGCGCCTCGTAGAGCAGGAGGCGGCCGATGAGCGGCTCGCCCTCGCCGAGGATCAGCTTCACCACCTCGGTCGCCTGGAGGAGCCCCATCGTGCCGGGCAGCACGCCGAGGACGCCGTTGGCGCCGCAGGAGGGCGCGAGCTCCGCTGGCGGGGGCTCCGGATACAGGCAGCGGTAGCACGGGCCGTCGTAGGGCTTGAAGACCGAAAGCTGGCCGTCGAAGCCGAGGATCGAGGCCGAGACCACGGGGATCTGCAGCCGGACCGAGGCGTCGTTGAGCAGGTAGCGGGTCGGGAAGTTGTCCAGGCCGTCGACCACGATGTCGTAGCCGGGGAGGATGTCCATGATGTTCGAGGCGTCGAGGCGCACCTCGTGCGCCACGACGGTGACGTCGGGGTTCAGGTCGGCGATCGTGGCGGCGGCACTGCTCACCTTCGACTCGCCGACGCGGCTGGTCGCGTGGATGACTTGGCGCTGGAGGTTCGACACGTCGACGACGTCGTTGTCGACGATGCCGAGCGTGCCGACCCCGGCGGCGGCGAGGTAGAGCGCCGCCGGCGAGCCGAGCCCCCCGGCGCCGAGCAGGAGGACCTTGGCGTCCAGGAGCTTCTGCTGGCCCTCCACGCCGACCTCGGGGAGCAGGAGGTGGCGGGAGTAGCGGTCGCGCTGCTCGCGGGTCAGGGCCCGGGGAACCTCGACCTCGTATCCGCGGTCCTTCCACAAGGTGATCCCGCCCGTCATCGACTCGACGTGCGAGTACCCCATCAGCTCGGTCATCGTGTGCGCGGCGAGCGCCGAGCGGTTGCCAGCGGCGCAGTAGAGGATCACGTGGGCGTCGCGATCGGGCGCTGCGCCCTCGATGCGCTGCTCCAGGTGGCCGCGCGGCACGTGGAGGGCGCCGGGCAGGTGGCCGCTCTCGAACTCCTCGTTCTCGCGGACGTCGATCACCACGGCGCCGTTGCCCAGCTGCTCGTGCACCTGGGACGGATCGACCTCGTCGATCTGCTCCTTGATCCGCTTGATGACCTCCGCGCCGGAGGGGCTCATGGAAACTCCTGAATCACAGTCGGGTTTAGGACTTCACGAAGTATAGCGAGGGCGGGCCGCCCTGTCTCCGGCACGGAGGAGGGCGGGCCCGCCCACGGAACGCGGTCCAGAATTGGATTGGGGCGCCCGCTCCCGAGGGCGCCCCAAAGTCCAGGCCCAATTGCTGCTCACAGGCTCCGCTGCCGCCATCCGGCGGACGTTCATGGGACCTGCGCGCACCGGAAGTATCGCCAAGGGCCCGTTCTGGCGATATCGGGTCCGGACCCCAATTCCCTCGCGGGGCCCCGTCCGCCACGCTTGCTCCCGATGCGCCGCCACTCCCTGCTCGTTCAGATCCTCGCCGTGAACGCCCTCCTGATCGCGGGCACGGTGCTCGTCGCGACGATCGCCGTCGACCTGCGGCTGCGTCCGGGCCAGAGCGGGCGGGAGTTCGTCGTGCTCGGCCTGGCGATCCTCGCCTCCCTGCTCGCCAACGCGCTGCTGCTGCGCCGGCGGCTGCACCCGCTCGAGCAGCTCACCGCGACGATGGAGAAGGTCGACTTGGCGGCGCCAGGGGTGCGGGCGGAAGTCGGACGGGGGGCCAGCCGCGACGTCGCGCGTCTCAACGCCTCGTTCAACCGGATGCTCGAGCGTCTCGAGTCCGAGCGCCAGCAGGCGGCGCGGGCCGTGCTGCGCGCCCAGGAGCAGGAGCGCCGCCGGATCGCCCAGGACCTCCACGACGAAGTCAACCAGGCGCTCACCGCGATCCTGCTGCGCCTCGAAGCCTCCGAGCAGAGCGCGCCGCCCGACCTGCGAGCCGAGCTCGCCGAGACCCGGCGGATCGCCCAGCAGGCGATGGAGGAGCTCCTGCGCCTGGCCCGGGAGCTGCGGCCGACCGCCCTCGACGACCACGGGCTGCTGCCGGCCCTCCGCAGCCAGGTGCGCGACTTCGCCGAACGGACGGGCATCGGGGCGGACTTCAAGCGCCGCGGCGCGGTGCCGCACCTCAGCTCCGAGCAGCAGCTCGTCATCTACCGCGTGACGCAGGAGAGCCTGTCGAACGTCGCCCAGCACTCGCGCGCCGGGCGCGTCGACGTCGAGCTGTCGTTCGTGGGGCGCACGGTGCTCCAAGTGCGCGACGACGGGATCGGCCTTCCGGCCCGGCGCAACGGCGGCCTCGGGCTCTCCGGGATGCGCGAGCGCGCCCTGCTGGCCGGAGGCCGTCTGTCTATCCATTCGGAGCGCGGCTCAGGAACGACGGTCACGCTGACGATGGACCCCTCGCAATGAGGGTGCTGATCGCCGACGACCACGGCATCGTCCGCAGCGGGCTGCGCCTGCTGCTGGACCGCCAGCCGGACATGGAGGTCGTCGCCGAGGCGCAGGACGGGGTCGAAGCCGTCCAGCAGGCGATCGCCGAGCGGCCGGATCTCGCCGTCCTCGACGTCGGGATGCCGCGCATGACCGGGCTGCAGGCCACCCGCGAGATCAAGGCCTACACGCCGGACACGACCGTCCTGATCCTCTCGATGCACGACGACGAGCGCTACCTGTTCGAGGCGCTGCACGCCGGGGCGTCCGGCTACGTGCTCAAGCGCGAGGCCGATCAAGATCTCGTCGCGGCGGCGCGGGCCGTCAGCCGGGGCGAGGCGTTCCTCACCAACGCCGCCGAGCGCTCGATCATCCGGACCTGGATGGAGGACCCCAGCACCGGGCCGACCGAGCCGCTCACGCCGCGCGAGCAAGAGGTCCTCAAGCTCATCGCCGAGGCGCACACGAACCGCCAGATCGCCGACATCCTCGGCCTCTCGGAGAAGACGGTCGAGTCCCATCGGGGCAACCTCCTGCGCAAGCTCGGCATGCGCGACCGCGTGGAACTCGTGCGCTACGCGATCCGGCGCGGCCTCGTCGAGCCGTAAGGCGCTGATACCCTAGCGGCGAAGTAGGTATTCGCCCATGGAAGCCGCCACCACGCCCGCCCTCGACGTCCGCGCCGACTTCCCGATCCTCTCCCGGGAGATCGGCGGCCGTCCGCTCGTCTACCTCGACTCGGCGGCCACGGCGCAGAAGCCGGCCGCGGTGATCGAAGCGATGGACGCCTACTACCGGGAGCACAACGCCAACGTGCACCGCGGGGTCTACACGCTCGCCCAGGAGGCCACCGACGACTTCGAGGGAGCGCGCGCGCGGATCGCGGCCTTCACCGGGGCCGACCCCGCCACGACGATCTTCACGAAGAACGCCACCGAAGCGATCAACCTCGTCGCCTACGCGTGGGGCCGGGACAACGTCGGGCCCGGGGACGTCGTGCTCATCACCCACCTCGAGCACCACTCCAACATCGTGCCGTGGCAGATCCTCGCCCAGGAGACCGGAGCCGAGCTGCGGTGGGTCGACGTCACCGGGGAGGGTCGGCTGGCCCTCGACCAGTACGAGGCCGAGCTGGCGAGCGGGCGCGTCAAGCTCGCCGCGTTCGCGCACATCTCGAACGTCCTCGGGACGATCAATCCGGTGGCGCGCATGACTGCACAGGCCGCCGACGCCGGCGCGGCCGTGCTGATCGACGGGTCTCAGGCGGTGCCGCAGCTTCCGGTCGACGTCGGCGCGATCGGCGCGGACTTCTACGTCTGGACCGGCCACAAGGCGTTCGGCCCCACGGGCATCGGGGTGCTGCACGGGAGACGGGAGCGGCTCGAGACGATGCGCCCGTTCCTCAGCGGCGGGGACATGATCCGCACGGTGAGCGTCGAGGGCTCGACGTGGAACGAGCTGCCGTGGAAGTTCGAGGCCGGCACGTCGATGATCGCCGAGGCCGTCGGCCTCGGCGCCGCGGCGGACTACCTCGGCGCCCTCGGCATGCCGGCCGTGCGGGCCCACGAGCGCGAGCTGACCGCCTACGCCTTGGAGCGCCTCGCCGAGATCGACGGCCTGCGCCCGGTCGGCCCCCCGGGCGTCGAGGATCGCGGCGGCGTCGTCTCCTTCGAGATCGCCGGGCTGCACCCGCACGACGTCGCCGAACTGGCCAACCGCGACAACGTCTGCATCCGGGCCGGCCACCACTGTGCGATGCCGCTCATGCGGCGCCTGGGGCTGCCGGCCACCGCGCGGGCGAGCTTCGGGCCCTACAGCACCCGCGGCGACATCGACGCGCTGGCCGCCTCGCTCCGCCGGGCCCGCGAGATCTTCGAGCTGTAGCGCGGGGTCAGGGAGCTGCCGCGGGCGGCGGCGCCGGCTCGTCCGGCTCCCGGGCCGGCTCGGGGTCGCCCGGCCCGCCGTCGCCGGACTCCTCGCCCTCCGGGTCCCGGCCGCGGTTGCGGACACGGTCGAGCAGCAGCAGGCCGACGAGGACCGCGACCGGCACGACGTAGATCAGGGAGCTGAGCCAGTGGCCGGCATGCGCGATCGGCACGATCATTGGTTCGACACCGAGAGCAGCCAGAGGCCGAGCGACGTGAACCCGACCATGACGACGAGCATCCAGTACTGCGAGCGGGTCGCCTCCCGGGGTGATCGGTACACGGTCAGGGCACGGTCGTGGGCGAGCATGAGGCCCGACACGTGCCCCGTGACCAGGACGATGACCTGGATGTACCAGATCGCCGTGGCCGAGAAGAGGCTGTAGTCGATCGTCTGGCCCGCCGTGCCGAACAGGTTCGACCCGTCGCCGAGCGGGTCGGAGATCAGGAAGGCGAACGCCTGCCCCTCGTAGGCCAGGAACGAGAAGTAGTGCGCCAGGACGTAGGCGAAGGCAATCGGGATGAGCGTGTGGACGAACTGGCGCGACAGCTCGCGCGTGCTCAGGGCCGGCCGGACGCCGTGCATCCCCCGCACGCCGAGGTGGTAGATGCCGGCGATCACCAGGATGGCGCCGGCGAGGCCGATGGTGAAGGCGATCTCCAGGCCCGCCTGGAGTGAGAACCCCAGATCGACGAAGAGCTGCTGGAGCTTCGGCCCGGCCTCGGTCCAGAGCTGGCCCTCCGCAGCGCCGTCGAACGCCGTCGAGCCGATCGAGACCGCGAGCAGCGCGACGACGCCGGGCGGCGTCGGGAGGGACGTCGTGCCCGAGAGCGGCACCCGCAGCCACAGCGCCCCGTCGCGGCGCACCCAGGCCGACAGGCGGGCGAAGAGCGAGAAGTAGACGCCGAAGGCATCGGCGTTGCGGCTCCACGCCTCGATGCCGTAGACGCTCATCCCCACGAGCTGGATCGCGGCGTAGGCCAGGGCGAGGACGGCCAGCGTCGACGGATCGTCCCGCCCGGTGTAGACGAGCTCGACCCAGGCGAAGGCGAAGATCCCGGCCACCGCCGGCCACCACCCGAGCCGCGCGGGATACGGAAGGGCGGCGGGACCGCGCAGGCCGAGCCGCCCGGCCGCCCACGCGACGGCCCGCGCTGCCGCGCGCCAGGGGCTGAGCAGCCGGAAGACATCCCCGAAGACGACGCTCGCCACCGGCACGCCGACCCAGAACCCCACGAACACCAGGCGGGGCATGAGGTTCGCGGCTGCCGTCTGCGTCCCCGCAAGCCCGGCGTACACGCCGGCCGCGAAGATCGCGATCCCGGCGACCCCGAGCACAAGGTCGGCCGCCGCGGGCAGCGCGATCACCCGGCGCTGTCGGGTGTGCTCGAGCCGCGCCTCCGGCCAGAGCAGGGCCAGGGCCACGAACGACACCACCAGCACGACGGCCGCCGCCCAGCCGAACAGCCAGCCGGGGATCGGAAGATCGGCCCGGCCGACGATCCCGTGCGCCGCCGCGACCGACGGGAGGGCCAGGGCGGCGGCGGCGGCGCCGGACGCCGCCAGCCCCGCCCGCCGGATCACGGCGTGACCTCGAGCTTGGCGATCTTCGTGTCGGTGCTGTGCGCCTCGACGTCGAACACCCCCTCGCTCGTGGCCTTGAACGTGAAGGTGACCGAGCCGCCGGCGGGCACGGGCTTCTCGAGGTCGTACCCGTGCACGTGGATGACGTCGGCGACGTTCGCGGTCACGCGCAGCCGCACGGTGTCGCCGCTCGTGACCGTGATCGTCTTCTCGCCGCCGACCGGCGCCCCATCCTTGACCGCAATCGTGGTGACCCGCGGCGGCGGCGGAACGGGCGCCGTCGTCGTCGGGACGGTGGCGGGCGCCGTCGTGCCCGGTGCCGCGGTTTCCGTGGCAGCCGTCGTCGCGGGCGCACTCCCGCCGTCGTCCTTCGGCCGCAGGAGCAGGAACCCGGTGATGACGAGGGCGAGCGCCGCGAGGGCGAGTCCGATGCGCTGGTTGCGGTTCATGCGGAATTCAAGGGCGCGGTGCGGGACCCCTGAGGGTAGGCGAGACGGCCCGGTGGCGGCTCCGTCAGCGCCCGCACGGCGCGGCGCCGGCAAGCCGGAGCGGCGAGTCGGGCGGCCGTCCGTTGTAGGGCCGGTAGCGCAGGAGTGCGGCGAACCCCCAGCCTCCCGCGGGGCAGCCCGACGCCCGGCGCACGTACCCGGCGCCGTTCGGCCCCCCGAGCGTGAGCCGCAGGAAGGCCGGCGTGAGCTCGAAGCCGGCCACGTCGCCCTGAGCGAGCGACAGCACGATCTGGCGGCCGGCCACGCGGGCCTCGTAGACGAGCGCCTGCGGAATGGGGCGGGCGAGCTCGGCGCGCAGCAGCAGCGTGCCGCCGGGGCCCGCGTACGCGGCAAGCCGGGCGACGGCATCGAGGCGGCCGCCCGGGGCGCGGGCGCCAGAGTTGTACGCCGCGAAGCGGCCCGTGCCGCCGCCGACACGCGACCGGGCCGGGCAGCGGCCGGGCGTCAGCAGAACCGTGTCGCGGGCGCACGCGGCCCGCGGGACGAGCCGGAACCCGGCAGGCAGGGTGAGCGTGGCCCGGGCGAGGGGGGACGGCGCGCCCGTCGCCGGCGCGCCCGTGTCCAGGGCGATGGATGTCGCGCCGGTCGCCGCGGACACGCGAACCGAGAGGAACGAGGCCGCCGACGCGGCGGGGGCCAGGGCGCCGAGGGCAGCGGCGGTCGCGGCGATGGCGAGGAGACGGAGGGAGGCGGGCATCGGCAGGCGGTATGGAAGCAGAACGAGAGCGGGGCGGCCGCAGCCGCCCCGCTCGGGTCCGTCAGATGCTGCGTGGGACTACGAGCACTTCACCTTCGCGGTCGCGCTGACCACGGTGCTGGTGACGGAGTTTCCGTCCGGCGTGCGGAACTTCGTCTTCGCGGTCGAGACCCAGCCGCCCTTCGGGCAGGTCGTGGAGGCCTTGACGACCCCGCCGATCGGCGCGTCGAACTTTGTGACCGAGATGGTCAGGCCGGCGACGACGATCTTGTAGACCGGGATGCGGATGGTCGGCAAGGAGCCGCTGATCAGCTGGCCGGGGAAAGTCCGCTGGTCCTGCACGGGCTTCTCGGCATTCGACAGGATGAAGAACTTGCTGGGGCCCGACAGGTAGTTCAGGATCCCGCCGTTCTTCGGGACGTTGCCCTTGATCGGGGCGGTGTTCGCCGGGATCGTGGTGGTGCCGGCCGCGGCGATGAACGACGCGCTGCCCGCGCCCAGGAGGCCGGTCCGGCCGCACGTCTTGGCGGCGAGCACGCTCTCCTTGCACGTCTTGAAGCCCTTCGTCACGAACTTGAAGCCCTTGGGCAGGATCAGGTCCGTCGAGCCGAGCGGGTCGACCGTCTTGGTCGAGTCGACGTTCGCGTACTTGATGATCGGGTTGATCGAGACGGTCCGCAGCTTCTTCGACGAGACCGACTTCTTCGCGGGGGAGATCTTCAGGGTGTAGGTGACCTTGTTGGCGGCCATGGCATCGGCCGAGAACGCCAGCGGCACCGCCGCGGCGAGCGCGACGAGAACGAACTTACGCATGCATCCCTCCTGGGACTCGGTGGCTCCGGACAGGCGGGCGCGGTGCGGACGTGCGGGGGAGACGGGCGTCCGCGACGCGGCGCCGCCCAGGGCGCGCATCGGTTGGTGTGATGGAAATCACGGTCATGGTAGTCAGGTATGCAGCCCCCGCGCGCCATTTGCCTCCGGCGATCGGCCGGCCCGCTGGCGGCGCGAGCTGTTCCCCCCTCCAGGACCGGATCCTTCAGGAAGTCCGAACCCGAGTCAACCGGGAACCGTGCCCGGGCCGGGCCGCACGGTGATCCGGCGCGACGGCTCTCCCGGACCCGTACCGACGCATGCCCGCCCGCACCCGCCGGATCGCCGCCCCGCCCGCCGTCGCCGTGATCGGCGCCGGGGTCGGCGGGCTGACCGCCGCCTGCGAGCTCCAGCGCCGGGGCAGCGCCGTGACGCTCGTGGAGCGCCGGCACGTCGGCGGCTGCGCGACGACCTTCCCGCTCGGCGGAGTCGCCTACGACGCCGGGGCGACGCTGGCGTTCGGGCTCGACCACCCCGGCCTGCTCGGCGGCGTGCTCGCGGACCTCGGCATCGAGCTGCCCTGCCGCCGCCCCGAGATCGCCTGGTCCGTGCGCGGCGAGGGCTTCGCGGTGGACCGGTGGGTCGATCGCGGGCGCTGGCTCGACGCGGCGGTCGCGGCGTTCGGGCCGGCGGTCGAGCCCCTGTGGCAGGAGTGCGAGGCCGTGACCGACACCGTCCTCGGGGCGGCCGCCCGCCGCCCGGCCCTGCCCCCGACGCGGCTGGCCGACTGGCTTCGCCTGGCCGCGACGGCGGCGCCGCACCGCGCCGCCGTCCTCGCGCCGCTCGTCGCGCGCCCGTTCTCGAGCCTGCTCGAGCGCCACGGCCTGGCCGCTGGGCCGTTCCGGCGGTTCTGCGACCTCCAGCTGCTCATCACCGCCCAGGCCCCGGCCGACCGGGCGATGGCGCTCTACGGCGCGCTCGCGCTCGTGCTCCCGCACCGGGGGACGGCGGTGCTCGAGCACGGCATGGGGTCGCTGGCGACGGCGCTCGCCGCCCGGTTCGCCGAGCTCGGCGGCACGCTGCTGGCGGGCGAGGAGGCGGTGCGGGCCCAGCGCCACGCCGTGACGCTCGCCTCGGGGCGGACGCTCGCCTGCGACGCCGTGATCCTGAACACCACGCCCTGGGACGCCCAGCGGATCGTCGGGCGCCTGCCGGTCCGCCACGCGCGCCGGCTGGCCGCCCAGCCCGAGGCCTGGGGCGCCCTGTGCCTGTACCTCGCCCTCCCCGCCTCCGAGCTGCCCGCCGGCGGGCGCTTCCTGCAGCTCGAGGCGCCCGCCGGCTCGATCCTCGGCGACCGCCAGAGCGTCTTCGTGTCGATCGGGGGCGCCGAGCGCGACACGGCCGACGGCCTCCGTCCCGCCACCGTCTCGGTCCACGCCCACCGCGGCAGCTGGCCGGAACGCGGCCCGCGGTACGACGCCCGCAAGGCCGCGAGCACCGCGGCCGTGCTCGAGCTCCTGGCGCCCCACCTCCCGCCGCCAGCGCGCACGATCACCGCCACGCCGGCCACCTGGGTCGACTTCGCCGGGCGCGCCGGCGGCCGGGTGGGCGGCTTCCCCGCCGTCGCGGGGCTGCCGCCGCCCCTCCCCTTCCCCCCGCGGCTCGCGCCGGGGGTGTGGCTGGCGGGCGACAGCGTCGTGCCGGGCCAGTCGACGATGGCCGTCGCGCTCGCCGGGCGGACCGTCGCGCTCGCCGCAGCCGCCGGGCGGTAGCTACGGTTCCGGGCCGATGCGCCCCGGCACCGACACGATCGCCGCCCCGCCGTTTCCCGCCCGCCTGCCCTGGGTCAACGTCGCTGCACTGCGCATGGACAAGCAGATCGGACGGCCCGTGCTCATCGAGTTCTGGGACTTCTGCCGGGTCAACTCGCTGCGGACGCTGCCCTACGTCCGGGCCTGGCACGAGCGCTACGCCGAGGCCGGGCTGCGCGTCATCGGAGTGCACACGCCCGGCTTTCCCTGCTCGCGGGACGAGGCGGAAGTGCGGGCGGCCTGCGCGCGCCTTGACGTCGAACACCCCGTCGTGATCGACGCCGACGCCCAGATCTGGGGCCTGTACGAGAACGCCGGCTGGCCGGCGCGCTACCTCTGGGACCAGCGCGGGATGCTCCACGACTACCACTACGGGGAGGGCGCCTACGACGAGACCGAGCGGGCGATCCAGGAGCTCCTGGGCGTGAGCGGGGACCTCGTCGCGCCGGTGCGACCCGAGGACGTGCCGGGCGCCGTCCTGGCCGTCCCGACCCCAGACGTGGCCGGCCCGTACAGCGGCCCATACGAGGCGGGCGCCGTCTGGGCGGTGCTCGACGGGGCCGGGACGGCGAGCGCGAACGGAGACGAGATCCGCGTCGACGGTCCCGGGGTCCGGCGGCTCGTGGAGCACCCGCGCCACACGGCCGCCGTCCTGGACTTCGCGACCGGCCCCGGCGTGACCTGCCACGCCACCTGCTTCGTGGCCGGGCTGGCCTGAGTCAGCGCAGCGCGGCCACGAGGTCCTCGCGGGTGACGTCGGCAAGGAGCCGCTCCACTCGCGGCGGGCCGTCCGCATCCACCAGGACGCAGTTGCCCGGCCAGTAGGGGTTGCGCGGCGCCGACCCGCCGAGGAAGACCGACTGGTAGACCCAGCTGCCGCCGTTGACGAGCGAGCCGCCCCCCGGCCGGCGCCACTCCGCCAGCTCGTCCCCGGGAAACGGGCCCGCGCGGTGGGTGTGGCCGAAGACGACGTGCGGCGCCGCCACGCCGAGGTTGCCGAGTGCCTCGTGCAGGGCCCGCAAGCCGGCCCGGCGCAGCTCGGGCCCGGAGATCCGCGGGCTGAGCGGGCCCAGCCCGGCGCGGTTGAGCATCGCGATGAGCGCCGGGAAGCCCGCCGCCGCGGCGACGCGGTGGGCGGTGCGGCGCTTGCCGCCGTCCCCGACGAGCACGCGCCAGGCCCGCGTCGACGAGCCGGCGCCGGGCGCGCCATCGGCGGGCGGGGACTCCTCGGCCAGGGCAAACAGGAGCGCGTAGAGCGGGCCGAAGACCGCCTCGTACCCGTCAGGGGTCAGCGGCGCCCGATCCTGCAGGCCCCAGCGCGACACGCCGCCGAGTCCGACCCGTTCGAACGACGGCACGGTCAGGTGGCGGTCGAGGTGATGGCCGTGGAGGGCGAACACGTCCGGGCGCAGCCAGACCCCGGGGTAGGAGAACTCGACCCGGCCGGCCCCGAGCGCCGCGGCGACCCGCTCCGCCTCCGGGCTGGCCTCGGCGGGCGCGATCGATTCTGCGAGCCCGAGCGGCACGCCCTCCCGGTGGCGCCGGGTGCGCAGCCAGCGCCCGATGAGCCGGTGGTCGTGGTTGCCGGGCACGATCGTGATCGGGCAGCCGGGCGCCGCCGCGCCGAGCGCCCGCAGCACGGGCTCGGCCGCCGCCAGGGCCGGGCCCGGCGGGCCCTCCCGCAGCTCGACGATGTCGCCGAGCAGGACGATCCGGTCCGCGGCAGCGGCCCGGTCCAGCAGCCCGGCGCGCAGCGACTCGGACCGCAGGATGTCGCCGCCGCTCGGGACGCCGAGGTGCAGGTCCGAGACGACGAGGGCCGTCACGCCGGGTCGACGGGCACGTGCGGGTCGCCGCTGAAGCGGGCGCGCAGGACCTTCTTGTCGAACTTGCCGACCGACGTCTTGGGCACCTCATCGATGAACTCGACGCGGTCGGGCAGCCACCACTTCGCCACGTGCCCGAGAAGGAACTCGCGCACGCCCTCGGCGTCGAGCGTGCTCCCGGCGCGGCGCACCACGCAGGCGCACGGGCGCTCGCTCCAGCGCTCGTCGGGAACGGCGATGACCGCGGCCTCGGCCACCTCGGGATGGGCCATGATCGCGTTCTCGAGCTCCACCGAGGAGATCCACTCGCCCCCGGACTTCACGAGGTCCTTCGTCCGGTCCACGAGCTTGATGACGTGGCCGTCGAGCAGCTCCGCGACGTCCCCGGTGCGAAGCCAGCCGTCGGGCGTGAACTTGTCGGCGCCCTCGTCGTCGGCGTAGTACGCCTGGGCCACCCACGGCCCGCGGATCAGCAGCTCGCCGCCCGTGCTCGCGTCGATCCGGGTCTCGACGAGCGGCTGCGGGCGGCCCTGGGCGGCCCGGATCCGGTAGGCCTCGTCGCTGGCGGGATCCACCCCGGTCGGCACGCGCGACGTCGCCGCGAGCGGGCTGGTCTCCGTCATCCCCCACCCCTGCATGATCGGGACGCCGAACCGCTCGTCGAACGTGCGGATCAGCGACTCCGGCACGGCGGAGCCGCCGGCCATGATCTCCTCGAGGCTCGACAGGTCCGGCGGGTCCTCGAGGTGCGCGATCCCCTGCCACACGGTCGGGACGCCGGCGCTGTGCGTGACGCGCTCGGCGGCGATGAGCTCGGCGAGGTCGGCCGGAGCCATCCGCGGGCCGGGGAGCACGAGGCGCGAGCCCGACAGCGCGGCGGCGTACGGGATGCCCCAGGCGTTGGCGTGGAACATCGGGACGACGGGCATCACGGAGTGGCGCTCGCGCAGCCCCATCGCGTCGGCCTGGTTGACGCCGAGGGAGTGGAGCACCGTGGAGCGGTGGGAGTAGACGACGCCCTTCGGCCGGCCGGTCGTGCCGCTCGTGTAACACATGGCGGCGGCCGCGCTCTCAGGCAGGTCCGGGAACTCGAAGCCGGGGTCGCCGCCCGCGACGAGCTCCTCGTAGTCCAGGGCGCCGGCCCGCGAGCCCGGCCCGTCCGGCATGAGCACCTCGTGCTCGACGCCGGCGAACGACGGCATGACCTCCGCCAGGCTCGAGTCCAGGAAGACGATCCGGTCCCGGGCGTGGCCGACGATGTAGCGCAAGTCGTCCTCGAACAGGCGGATGTTCACCGTGTGCAGCACGGCGCCCAGGGCGGGAACCGCCATGTAGAGCTCGAGGTGGCGCCGGGAGTTCCAGCCGAACGTCGCGACGCGGTCGCCGCGCTCGATCCCGAGGGCCGTGAGCGCGCTGGCGAGGCGGCGGGCACGGCCGACGAGCTCGGCGTAGGTGGTGCGCTCGATCCCGTCCTGAGTGCGGCTGACGATCTCGCGGCCCGCGAAGACGGCCTCGGCCCGCTCGGCGATGTGCCGAACCAGCAAGGGGGTCTGCATCATGAGGCCGTCCACGGCGGGCAGCCTACTGCGGGGCGCCGGGCGGAGGGAAGCGCCGGCCGGAGGGTCAGGCCTGGGAGGCCAGCGCCTGGCGGATCGTCTTGGGGAGCATGAAGCGGACGTCCTCCTGGACTACCTCGAACTCCTCGACGTCATCGGTGCCGCGCTCGCGGAACGAGGCCACGAGATCCTGGACGAGGCCTTCGGGCGCGCTCGCGCCCGAGGTGATGCCGAGGACGCGGACGCCAGCGAGCCACGCCTCCTGGACCTGGCTCGCGTTGTCGATCAGATGCGAGTCGGCGCCGTGCTCGCGCGCGACCTCGACGAGGCGGTTCGAGTTCGACGAGTTCCGCGAGCCGATCACGAGCACGAGGTCGCAGTGGGCGGCCATCTGCTTGACCGCGGCCTGCCGGTTCGTGGTGGCGTAACAGATGTCGTCGGTGCGGGGGCCGATGATCGCCGGGAACTTCTCGCGCAGCCGGTTGATGATCGTCCGGGTCTCGTCCACCGACAGGGTGGTCTGGGAGATGTAGGCCAGCTTGTCGGGATCGGCGACCTCGAGCTGCTCGACGTCGTCCTCGGTCTCGATGAGGATGATCGACTCGGGCGCCTCACCCATCGTGCCCTCGACCTCCTCGTGGCCGGCGTGGCCGATCAGGACGATCGTGTAGCCCTCGGAAGCGAACTTCTTCGCCTCGACGTGGACCTTCGTGACGAGCGGGCACGTCGCGTCGATCGCGAACAGGCCACGCTCGGCGGCATTCGCGTGCACCGACGGGGCCACGCCGTGGGCAGAGAACACGACGGTCGAGCCCTCGGGCACCTCGGTCTCCTCGTCGACGAAGACGGCGCCGCGCTCGCGCAGCTCCTCCACGACGTGCTTGTTGTGGACGATCTCCTTGCGGACGTAGACCGGGGCGCCGTAGAGGTCGAGCGCGTGCTCGACGGTCTGGACGGCGCGGTCGACGCCGGCGCAGTAGCCGCGCGGCGCCGCCAGCAGGATCTTCTCGGGCGTGATCGGCATCTCGTCCAGTCTACGGGCGGGCGGGCCGCGGGTTTCACCGCTCAGCGGCCGTGCAGCAGCTCGGCCACGGACTCGCCGACCGCATCGAGGCTGCGCGGGTCGAGCTTGTCGATCGTGTCGCGCACCGTGTCGCGGTAGCGATAGTCGAAGTCGATGAGGTCGATCGCCGGGATGCCGGCGTCTGCGAAGGCGGTGTGGTCGTCGAGGATGAGCTCCCCGCGCTCGCGATCCGGGAAGACGGCGCCGACACCGGCGCGGCGCGCCGCGCGGCGCAGCCGGGCCCAGAGCCGGGGATCCGAGCCCCGCTCGCGCTCGATGGACAGGCCGCGGTTCGCGACGTAGTCGAGCAGGATCATCTCGCCGATCTCGCCGCGGTGGGCGCGCACGTAGGCCTTGGAGCCGCGCAGGGCATCGCGCGCGAAGTCGGTCGAGCGCAGCGGCTCCTCCTCTCCGTCGAAGAGCACGAACCGCAGCTCCCGGCCGCCCGGACGCCGATCGCGGGCCAGCGACCGCGCCATCTCGATGACCGCCGCGGTCCCGGCGGCGCTGTCGTTCGCGCCGACGAACCCCCGCGGACGGGCCTCGGTGTCGTAGTGGGCGCCGATCACGATGGCGGGGCGCCGCCCCGGGAGGACGCCGACGAGGTTCTGCAGGCCGCCCGGCACGGGCTCGGCATGCCCGTTCGGCAGCTTGGCGGCCAGCACGGGGGCCAGGCGCTGCAGCGCCACCGAGCCGGCCGGCCGCTGCCCGGCGGCGAGCTGGAGCCGGATGTCTGCCCACGCCCGGCGGACGTCGAACCGCGCCGTGCGGGCGGCCGGCACCGCGCCGCTGTCCCGGGCCTCGGCCGGCGGGCCGAGGAACGGCCAGCCGGCCACCGCGAAGTAGATGAGCGCGCCGAACAGGAGGAACTGGGCCGCCAGCGCGAAGACCAGCAGCCGCACCCGCGCGTGACCGCGGCCGTCGCCCGACCGGTCAGTCGTTGGAAGTCACCGCCTCGAGCAGATGGGCGAACTGCTCGCGGGCCGCCGCCCGCCGCGTGGGGACGTGCTCGCTCGGGATGCCGTCGGCGGGCGCCGCGTAGCCGCGCAGGATCTGGCGGGCGACCGAGGCGCGGTGGACCTCGTCGGGGCCGTCGTAGAACCGCGCGCCGCGGGCGAAGCGGTACATCGCCTCGAGCGGCATGTCCGTGGAGTAGCCGAGCGAGCCGTGGATCTGCAGCGCGCGGTCCACGACGTCGTGCAGGGCCTGGGCGCCGAAGACCTTGATGAGCGAGATGTCACGGCGCGCCGCCGCGACGCCCTCGGTGTCCATCTTCCAGGCGGCGTGCAGCGTCATGAGCCGGGCGGCCTGCATCTGGGCGGCCGAGTCGGCGATCCAGTTCTGGACGGTCTGCTTCTCGGCGAGCTTCGAGCCGGCGGCCTCGCGGATCAGCGAGTACTCGCAGAGCATGTCGAAGGCGCGCTGCGCCACGCCGACCCAGCGCATGCAGTGGTGGATCCGGCCGGGGTACAGGCGCTGCTGGGCGATGAGGAAGCCCGCACCCTCGGCGCCGAGCAGCGCCTCCTTGGGCACGCGCACGTCCCGGTAGGCGATCTCGGCATGGTTGCCGTAGCGCCCGAACGTCTCCTCGGGGTGCTCCATCGTCGGGACGTCGCGCAGGATGTCGACGCCCGGGGTGTCGACGTCCACCACGAACATCGACGCCCGCTGGTAGCGGCGCGCGTCGGGGTCCGTGACCGCCATGACGATGAGGAAGTCCGCGATCGAGGCGTTGCTGGAGAACCACTTGCGGCCGGTGATGACGTAACCGTCGCCGTCCTTGACCGCCCGGGTCTTGAGCATCGTCGGGTCCGATCCGGGCGAGTCGGGCTCGGTCATCGAGAACGCGGACTTCAGGTCGCCGGCGAGCAGCGGATGCAGGTAGCGCTCCTTCTGTTCCGGCGTGCCCGCGAGCGCGAGGATCTCGGAGTTGCCCGAGTCGGGGGCCGCGTTGCCGAACGCGAACGGCGCGATCGGGGTCGTGCCGAGGATCTCGTGCATCAGGCCGAGCTTGAGCTGGCCGAAGCCCTGCCCGCCGAGCTCGGGATCGAGGTGCGCGGCCCACAGCCCCTGCGCCCGGACCTGCTCGCGCAGCGGCTCCATGGCCTGCATGAGCCCCTCCCACGGCAGGTCGTTGACCAGCGTCTCGAGCGGCCAGATCTCCTCGCGCACGAACGTGCGCATCCAGTCGAGCTTGGCCTGGAATTCCGGCTCGGTCGAGAAGTCCCACGCCATCGGCTGCTGCCTCCTGTCGTTCCTCGGCGGCCCCGGAGGCCGCTCAGCGTCCGTCGTCGGCGACCGCGTCATAGCCGGGCCGCGCGATGTCCAGTTTCGCACGCACCGACTCACGCAGGGCCGCCGCCGTGGCGCCAAGCCGGGCGTCGTGCTCGCCGGCCCGGATCGCGCGGGCAAGGTCGCGCTGCGCGGCCCGCAGGCCGGCAGGAGTCGGCTCGACCTCGGCTCCCGGCCCGAGCAGGGCCGCCAGGCGCTCCGCCTCCGCCGCCGCGAGGGCCGGGCCCGCTGCCGCCTCGCGGGCGGCGATCGCGCAGCAGTTCGCGGCGACCCGCGCGAGGAAGCGCTGGTCGCGCGGCAGGCCGGGGGCGAGGTCCTCCGCCAGCCAGACCGCGACGGCGGCGAGGAGCTCCGGAGCGTCGGGCCGGTCCTGCACGGTCAGTCCACCATCGCCAGGAGGTCCCACTCGGGCTCACAGGTGCGCCGCCCGATCGCCGCCCGCTCCAGCGACCGCTGCGCGCCGCTGAGGTGCACGTCGGCCTGGACGAGGCAGATCACGCCCCAGCGCGCCGTCCCGTACGCCTCCCAGAACCGCAGGTCCTCGCGGGTGATCGCCGCCCCGCCGGCCGCGGCGTAGGCCGTGAGCAGCTCGTCGCGGGTGCCCAGGCCGGCGGCCGGGCGGTCATCGGCCCCGAACCGCCACGCCCGGACGCACAGCCAGCCGAGATCCTCGGCCGGATCGCCCGCGTGCGCGAGCTCCCAGTCCAGGACTGCGACGAGGCCGCGGTCGCCGGCGAGGACGTTGCCGAGCCGGAAGTCGCCGTGCACGAGCGCGGGCGGGCGCGGGGCGGGAAGATTCGCCCGCAGCCACCGCAGGCCGACCTCCAGCGCCGGGTGGGGCTCGCCGATCCGGTCCAGCTCCGCCTCGAGGCCGGCCACGGCGGCCTCCGCCGGCGGCCCGGCAGGCGAAGCGAGCGCCGGCACGCCGGCGATCGGTGCGGCGTGGATCCCCGCGGCCGCGCGTGCGAGATCGGGGAGCAGCCGCGCCCGGGCCGCGGCGTGCGCCTCGTCGCGCAGCAGGCGCCGCGGGCTCGCCTCACCCGGGAGCCGCGGCATCACGAAGCCGCCCTCGCCGCCGTCGAGGACCCACAGCGGTGCGGGCGCCGGCACGCCGGCGGCCACGGCGGCCCGCATGGCGGCCAGCTCGCGAGCCCGCCCCTCCGGTCCGCCGACGCCGGCCGGGTCGCGCCGCAGCACGAGCTCGCGGGTGGTGCCGCCGGCCGCCACCGTGAAGGCCCACAGCTCGCGCGAGGCGCCGCCGCCGAGCGGCGCGAGGTCCGTCACCTCGGCGTCCGGGGCGAGCTGCTCGCGGGCGCTCGCCTCCAGGACGGTGCGCAGGTCGTCTGGCACGGCGCGCGGGCCCGGCTCAGACCTGGCCGCAGACCGGCCCGGACGTCCCGCCGCCCCCGCCGCCTCCGCCGCCGTTCTGCGACGGGACGCCGCCCATGTAGCGGGCGAAGCGCGCGGCCAGGCGGCAGTAGACCTTGCTGTGCGTGCGCTGGCAGAGCCGGATGAGGAACTCGGTGACGAGCGCGTGGTAAGAGCCGCTGGAGACCTCGCCGAGGTTGTTGTACTTCGACCACTTGCCGGTGTCGTAGCGCGGCGCTTCGCGCGTCGCCGCCCGGTTGCCCAGCCGGAACAGGTGACGGGCCGTGCGGTTGCCGGTGAGCCGCGCGAAGTCGTAGAGGCCGATGAGCGACTGCAGGAACCCGTTGAGGACCCGGTTGCGGGGAGCGAACGAGTAGAGGAGGTAGTGGTCGCCGCCGTCGGCCGGCACGCGGACCCCCGCCGGGGCGCGCCGCTCGAACGCGCCGAGCGCGTCGGCTGCGACGCGCAGGTACCGGCGCCGCGGAGCCTCGGGCGGGCGGACCGGCGGCGCCACGCCCCCGCTGGGGTACTGGCCGGTGGCGGGGCCGGAGATCGAGGGCGCCTTGAGAACCCGCGCCCCGACCGCGAGCGCCTGGATCGCCGTCCCCTGCGACATGCCGCTCGTCCACGGCGGCCGGCCGCCCTCGAACCAGAAGAAGTACTCCCAGGTCGTGAAGCCCGAGCGCTGGGACGCGAGCGAGAGCAGCCGGTCCAGGCGCAGCCGCAGCGAGTTCTGCGTGGCCACGCACTTCGAGCCGAGCTTGCGGCAGTACTCGGCGACCGCCGCCGCGCGGCCCCAGTTCGCGAGCGGATGGAACTGGATCCCCTGGCCGGCGAAGTGCTGCCACAGGACGAGCTCGCCGGGGAAGGTGACCCGCTGGCCCGCGGAGATTCGCGGCCGGCGCTGCCAGAACTCGGCGTTGCGCGAGAGCTGGCGGAAGAGGACCGGCATCCGCGAGGCGCTGAGCTTGCCCGCGGTCGCGAGCTTCGACAGCGCGATCATCACGTTGGCGAGCTGCGTGCGGCACCGCCCCGAGAGGCTCGCGCGGATCCGCAGCGAGTTGCGGTAGATCCGCAGGTAGCGCTCGTGCTCGGCGGCGGTGATGGCATGGCGCCGGAGCGCCGCGTCGACGGTGGCCACGACGCCGCCGGCGGCGCCGGCGGCGGGTGCCACGAGATGCGGGGCGGGCGCGGTGCGCTCGGCTGCGGGGGCTGGAGCGAGGAACGGGTCGCGCACGACGTGCAGCCGCTGGCCGGCCACGATCACGTCGTCGGCCGCCTGCGCCGGGGCGGCGGCAGCGAGGGCGGCGAGCGCCGCCAGTCCTATGAGCGCCCTGCGGCGCGTGCGAATCTCCGGCATGCGACGAACCATCGAGGGTGCCAGAGCCTGGGTGCGCCGTATAGGCTTGCAAGGCCGTGCCCGCCTGGCGGAGCGGGCGATCGTCACCTCCGGGAGGAGCACCAGCATGGCCCAGGACCACCTCGATCAGCTCACGCCGATCGACGCCTCCTTCCTCCACAACGAAGGCGAGGCCGCCCACATGCACGTGGGCGGCGTGACCGTGTTCGAGGGTCCGCCGCCGGACATCGACGAGCTGCTGGATCACGTCCGCAGCCGGCTGCACCTCGTCCCGCGCTACCGCCAGCGCCTGGTGTTTCCGCCGATGGAGACGGGCCGCCCGCTGTGGGCCGACGACCCGAACTTCAACCTCGAATACCACGTCCGCCACACCGCCCTGCCCGATCCGGGCGACGAGGACCAGCTTCTGCGCATGGTCGCGCGGATCTTCTCCCAGCGCCTGGACCGCTCCAAGCCGCTGTGGGAGATGTGGGTGGTCGAGGGCCTCGAACGCGACCGCTTCGCGCTGATCACCAAGACGCACCACGCCCTGATCGACGGCATCTCCGGGGTCGACCTCGCGACCGTGATGTTCGATCTGGGTCCCGTCCCCCGCGAGGTCGAGGCCGGCGAGCCGTGGTCGCCCCGCCCCGAGCCGTCGGCCCCGGAGCTCGTGGCCGCCGGCCTGCGGGGCTACGTCGAGGCCGGGGTGGGCGCGGCCTCCCGGGCCGTCGGGTCGGTCGTCCGTCCGGCGGCGGCGGTCGAGGCCGCCCGCGAAGCCGCGGAGGGCGTCGGCGAGATCGTCTGGGCGGGGCTGAATCCCGCCCCGGAGACGCCCCTGAACGTCGAGATCGGGCCGCACCGGCGCGTCGCCGTCGTGCACAACGACCTCGAGGACTTCAAGCGGATCAAGAACGCGCTGGGCGGCACGGTCAACGATGTCGTGCTCGCGGTCGTCGCGGGCGCGCTGGCCCGCTGGCTCCACTCCCGCGGGGTGCGCACCGAGGGGCTCGAGCTTCGCGGCCTCGTGCCCGTGTCGACCCGGACCGCCGAGCAGCGCGGCACCCTCGGCAACCAGATCGCCGCGGTCCGGGGCCCGCTGCCGGTCTACATCGCGGACCCGGTTGCCCGGCTGCGGTTCGTCAAGCAGGCGATGGACGGGATCAAGGAGTCCAAGCAGGCGCTCGGCGCCGAGGTCATCGCCGGAGCCCAGAACTTCGCGCCGCCGACGATCCTCGCCCAGGCGTCGCGGATCAACTTCTCGACGCGGCTCTTCAACCTGATCGTCACGAACGTGCCGGGCCCGCAGTTTCCGCTCTACGTCCTCGGGCGCGAGCTCATCGACCTCTTCCCGGTCGCCTTCCTGCCCGAGAACCACGCCCTGGCGATCGCGATCATGTCGTACAACGGGACGCTGAACTTCGGCCTGCTCGCCGACTACGACGCCATCCCCGACCTCGACGTGATCGAGGCCGGCATCGCGGCGTCGCGCGACGAGCTGCTGGCGGCAGCCCGCAAGCGGGAGCGGGCGGCCGCGGCCGCCCAGGCCGGCGCCGGCAACGGCAACGGCGGCGAGCCCAAGGCGAAGCGCAAGCCGGCCGCCAAGGCGAAGGCCGCGCCCGCAAAGCGCCGGACTACGCCGAAGCCGCGCTAGGCGGCATGGCCCTGCTGGACGAGGTCGTCGCGGCCCACGGAGGCCGGGCGCGCTGGGAGGCCGCCGAGGCCATCGTCCTGCAGATCCGCAGCGGCGGGTTCCTGATGATCTCGAAGGTCCACCGGCCCTCGATTCCGGAGTTCGAGCTGCGGGCCAGCACCCGCGAGCCGCGGGCCGTGATCCGGCCCTACCCGGAGCCCGGCCTCGTCGGCGTCTTCGACGGGGCGGCCGACGTCGTGCGGATCGAGGCCGAGGACGGCAGCGTGGTCGCCGAGCGTGCCCATCCCCGCCCGGCGTTTCGCAGCCTGCGCCACCTCGTGCACTGGGATCGCCTGGACCTCCTGTACTTCGCCGGCTACGCGCTCTGGGGCTACGCCACCCAGCCGTTCTGCTTCCTGCGGCCCGGCGTCGAGGCCTGGGAGCTGCCGGCCTCGGACGTCAGCGGAGCGCGCCGGCGCCGCCTGGCCGTCCGCTTCCCCCCGGAGCTGCCGGCCCACTCACCCGGCCAGATCTTCCACGTTGACGACAGCGGGCTCATCCGCCGCAACGACTACACCGCGCAGGTCGTGGGGTCGTGGGCGGCCGCCGCCCACGACGTCGACGCGTACGAGGAGGCCGACGGCCTGCTCATCGCCCGCCGGCGGCGCGTGCGCCCGCGGGCCCGCTCGGGGCACGCGCGGCCCGGCCCGATGCTCGTGTGGATCGACGTCGTCGCGGCGCGCGTCGAGCCGCGGGGCTCGGCCTAGAAGCCCAGGGCGAACTTCGCGTCTTCGCTCATCATGTCGGGCGTCCAGGGCGGCGTGAACGTCATCCGCGGGATCACCTGCTCGACGCCAGGCAGCTCGCCCACGAACTCCTCCATCTGCTCGGAGACCTGCGGGCCGATCGGGCACGCCGGCGTCGTGAGCGAGAACGTGATCGTGACGGTGCTGCCCTCCACCTCGACGTCGTACACGAGCCCCAGCTCGACGAAGTCGAGGCCGAGCTCCGGGTCGATGACGTTGGCCAGGGCCTCGTTGACTTCCTCGACGGTGGGCATGCCTTGAGTCTAGCCGCGGCCATCGGGTAGGTTCGGCGCATCATCTGGCTCGACGAACACCGGCCCGTCCTGCGCTGCCGCGGCGACGAGGACATCACGACGCAGGGCCTGCGCCGCCGCGCCCTCGCCCAGGCCCAGGCCATCGCGACCGACGTGGTCGTGGACCTGCGTGAGCTGCGCTTCGCCGACGCCTCCCTGATGGTGGACTTCGCCAACCTCGCCCGCCGCCTGCGGTTCGGCGGCCGCAACCTCGTCCTCAGCGGCGCCCAGCCCCAGATCGTGCGCCTGATCGAGATGGTCGGCCTGCACCGGCAGCCGGGCGTGCAGATCCGGCCGGCGGGCCGCCCGACCTTCGCCTGAGGCCCGCGCCGGGCGGGCCCGGCGCGCCGCTCGCGTACCCTGTGGGCATGTTTGCTGCCGCGCTCGTCGTCCTGTTCATCGTCGTCCCGATCGCCGAGCTGTACGTGATCATCCAGGTGGGCGGCGCCATCGGCGTGCTCCCGACCGTCGCGCTGCTGCTGCTCGATTCGCTCCTCGGGGCCTTCCTCCTGAAGTGGCAGGGCGGCGCAGCCTGGCGGCGCTTCAACGACACGCTGCGGGCGGGCCGCATCCCGACTCGCGAGGTCGCCGACGGCGCCCTGGTGATCTTCGGCGGCGCGCTGCTGCTGACTCCTGGGTTCCTCAGCGACATCGCCGGAATGCTGCTGCTCCTCCCGCCCACCCGCGCCGTCGTGCGCGGCGTGCTCCTGCGCTGGGGCGGGCGGCGCGTGGCGGTCAGCGTGGCCGGTCCGGCCGGGGCCGCGGCGTTCGCCGGGCCGGCGGGCCGGGCGGGCCCGAGGGCCCGCAGCCGCTATGACGTCGACGGCACCGCGGTCGAAGTCGACGGCGCCACGCTGGAGCGATGATCGGGCCTGAGCTCGAGGCGCCCCGGCCCCCGGGCGGGCCGGGCTTCGCCGAGGCCGTCACCTTCGCGTTCGGCGATCCGCGCACCGGCCTGCACGGCAGCGCCCGCCTCGGCGTGACCGCCGGCGAGGCCCCCGCGGCCACGGTCCTCGCCCTCCTCTTCGCCGGCGGCGAGCCCGTCGCCGCCGCCGCCCAGGGCGGGCTGCCCGTGCCCTCCGGGTGGTCGTGGGACCGCTTGGAGGCCGGCGGCCTGCGCACGCGCACGCTGTCGCCGCTCGCGAGCTGGCGCGTCGCGTTCGCCGGCCAGGACGGGGGCGGCTTCGACCTCGCCTTCGACGCCATCAGCCCGCCGTTCGGGGATCCCGACGGATCCGGCCCGGTCGCCGCCGCCGGCGGCCTCGCCGGCTATGCCCAGCTGTGCCGGGTCACCGGCGCCGTGACCGCCGCGGGCGAAACCCGCGAGATCGCCTGCCTGGGCCAGCGCGGACACGAGTGGGGTGTCGCGGGCTGGGACCGGGTCACGGCGGCCCGGTCGGTCTCGGCCTGGCTCGGCGACCGCCATGCCGTCGTGTTCTCCTCCGTGCGGCCGGCCGGGGCGGCGGGGCACGACGCGGAGGCGGCCGCCGCTTGGATCGTCGATGCCGCCGGGGACGGCGAGCCGGCGGGCCGGAGGGTCGAGGACCCGCGGCTCTCGACGGCGGTCGACGCCGACGGCCGCCCCCTCCGGGCCGGGTTCGAGCTGTGGGAGTCCGGGGACGCGGAGGTGCCACGCCGGTCCAGCGGTCAGGCCGCCGCCGTGGCGACGCTGCATCTCGGCGAGCTGCGCCTCGACGCCGCCGTGTTCGGCTGGCGGATGGAGGGCCGCGAGGGCGTGGGCCGCTACGACCTCCTGCGCCGGGCATGAGCGCCGGAACTCCGCCCCTGACCGCCCTCGTGTCGGACTTCGGCGGCGTGCTCACCACGCCGCTCATCGGGGCGTTCGCCAAGATCCAGGACCGCCACGGCGTGCCCGTCGAGGCGCTGGGGACGGCGATGATGCGCATCGCCGGAGCCGACGGCGCGCACCCGCTCTTCGAGCTCGAGTGCGGGCGGATCACCGAGGCGGCCTTCCTCGCCCGGCTCGGCGCGGAGCTCAGCGCCGATCTCGGCCGGGAGATCGCGATGCACGACTTCGCCGAGGTCTACTTCGAGCACCTCGAGACCAACCACGAGATGGTGGCGTTCCTGCGCGCGCTGCGGGCCCGCGGCGTGCGGCTGGCGCTGCTCACGAACAACGTCCGCGAGTGGGAGCCGCACTGGCGGGCGATGGTGCCGGTGGACGAGATCTTCGAGCTCATCGTGGACTCGGCCTTCGTCGGCATGCGCAAGCCCGACGCCGAGATCTATGAGCTCACGCTGCACCGGTTCGGCGTCCCCGGGGAGCAGTGCCTGTTCCTCGACGACATCGAGATCAACGTCGACGCGGCCCGGGCCTTCGGGATGCACGGCGTGTGGTTCCGCGACACCGCCCAGGCGATCGCCGACATCGAGTCGGCCCTGCGCGACCGCGGCTGACGCGCCGGGCGGGCGCAGTCAGGCTCCGGGCGCCCGCAGCCAGGCCAGGATCTCGGGCCAGTGCTCCACCGCCAGCAGGTGGCCCTCGCCCGGGCAGCGGACGACCGCCGACCCGGGAATGTCCGCCGCGAGCTCGTCGGCCCACGCCGCCGGGACGAAGCGGTCGGCGTCGCCCTGCCAGATCCGGACGGGCACCGTGATCTCGGCCGGGTCGTAGCCCCACGGGGCGCCGAAGACGCGGTACTCGTCGATCATCCCCTCGGGATCGGCGACCGCGGCGCCGACCGCGTCGGCATAGAACCGGCCGGCCGGGCCGGCCATCACCGCGGCGTCGGCCTCGCCCCAGGTCGAGCGAAAGAGCCAGGGGCGCCCCGATCCGGCCAGCGGCGCCGTGGCCCGCGACGCCGCCGCGATCGCCCGGAACGCAGCGCGCGCCGCCGCCGGGCGGCGGTGCGAGAGGCGCAGAAGCCGGCGGTCCATCGGGCTGAGGCCGGCCTCGCGGCCCGGGACGTCGAGCGGGAGCCCGCCGGCGATGACCGCCACCGCGGTGATCCGGTCCGGAAGGCCGCGTCCGAGCGCGAGCACGTAGTCCCCGCCGAGCGACCAGCCGGCGGCCGCGGCACTCGGCACGTCGAGGGCGTCGAGGAGCGCCGCCACGTCGCGGGGCCAGTCCAGCAGCGAGCGGCCCGGGGCGCGGCCCGAGCCGCCCACGCCCGGACGGTCGGGAGCCAGGAGGTGGACGCCCGCCGCCAAGGCCGCGGCGTGAGCCGGGGCCGCGTCCAGCCCGCACGAGAGGCCGCCGTGGTTGTAGACCACGACGGGCACGCCCGGGCCGGGCGGCGCGCCGTAGTGCCGCAGCGCCAGCCGGCGCCCGTCCGGCAGGACGACCGCGTCGGGCGGGGCGGTCACCGCGCGCCGCGGGCGCGCGCGGCGGCCGGCATCAGTTCTCGGAGCCCATCCGGTCCCAGCAGTAGAGCTCGAGGCACTCGGTCGCGAGCTCGGTCGCGCGCTCGCGCGACAGCCAGGGCAGCACGGTGTCCAGCGCCTGCTCCTCGGCGACGCCGGCCTCGAAGGCCTCCTCGCCGCGGAAGCCGGCAGCGATCTTCAGGGCTTCGCGGCGGTGCTCGCCCAGCGACGGGAAGACGTTGAGGAGGAAGTCGCGGTTGGCGATCGGGTGCCCGACCTCCAGCGACGCGTGCCACGCGGCGAGCATCGAGAGGTCGTGCTCGTCCAGGTCGGCGACCGCCTTGGCGTAGTGGGAGTCCAGCTCGGCTTCGGGGATCTCGTCCACCCACGCCCGCACGAGCTCGCCCACGAGCTGGCGCCGCGCCTCACGGCCGACGGACTCGGCGATGACGCGGATGGCATCGGTGGGCTCGATGAAGCACAGGGGCATTGCGGCGCTCGCTCACCTCGGGTCGGACGGGACGAACGCCACGGTACGCACCGGGCCCGACGGAATCGGGCGTCCGGGCTCCGGGCCGCGGGGCGCAGCGGCGGACCCGGGCCGGCAGGGCGGCCCGAGCCCGCACGTTGCGGACGATCAGCCCGTCACGGTGACCCGCACGACCGGGGACACGCCGGCCTCGTACGGGTAGCCGGCCTCGCGGCGGGCGACGGCACGGAACCGGTAGGACACGCGCCCCACCGTGGCTCCGAACCGGTAGGTGTAGGCGAAGCGGCCGTCGGCGCCGGCGCCGACCGTGGCGAACGTCCGCCACCGGCCGCGGAAGTGCGCCTGGATCTCGACGAGCTTGCCCGCACCGGCCGGCGCGCCGGCGAGCCGTCCGCTGAAGCGGACCGCCTCGCCGTTGCGCAGCGACCGCCGGCTCGGGACGAGGCGCACCGCCGCCGGAACTGCCACGGCCAGCGGCTCGGAGGCCGGGCGCAGCCGCGCGGTCCCGCCGAAGCCGAACCGCAGGGTCCGGGAGCTGCCGGCCGGCGCCCGGTAGGCGAAGCGGCCATCCGCGCCCGTCCGGGCCGTCGCGACGACGGCGTCGGGCGCCCCCGGGACTGCCGCGGTGGCCCTGACGGTGATCGCCTGGCCGGCGACGGGCGCCCCGTCGGCGGTCAGGAGCAGGCCGGCCACCGCCAGCGGGCGGCCAAAGGGAACGCGGACCGGGGCGCCTGGGGCGACGGCCACCGTCCGGCAGCGCCGCACGGTGCGCAGGCCGCGTCCGCGCGCCGCCGGCACGCGCACGGACCGGCACGTGCGGCGCGTGCGCGGGGCGCCGGCCGCCGAGACTGCGAGGGCGGTGCCCGTGCGCACGGGCCCCTCGACGACGAGGGCCTCGCCGGCTGCCGCTCCGTCGAGCATCCGGTCGGAGGAGCGAACATTGCCCGCGGCGTCGCGGGCGAGCACGCGGACCCGGTAGGTGCCGCGCGGCAGCGCGTCCTCGTCCAGCGTCGCGGCGAGACGTCCGGCGGACAGGGCCGTGTCGAGCGACCGCCAGCGGTCCTCGCCGACCCGCCGGACCTGGATCGTGCCGGCGACGACGCCGGAGTGGCGGTCGAACGCCCGGGCCGCCAGCGCGCGCGGATCCGCCGGGTCCGGCGCGAGGAATCCGAGCGTCTCGGGCGGCGTCCCGTCGATGCGCACCGTGGCGGTCCCGTCCCGGGACTCGTTGCCGGCGGCGTCGGTGGCCGCGTAGGTGACGACGTGCTCGCCGTCCGCGGCCAGCCGGACCAGTGCCGTGTCGCCACGGTCCTGCTGCACCGCCGTGCCGTCGACCCGCACCGTCACGAACCCGCCGTCGGTCACGGGCTCGCCCTCGGCCGCGGGTTCCATGCCGGAGAGGAGCGCCTGGTCGCGCGCGGTCACCTCGAAGGCGACGGGATCCTGGTGCCACTCGGGCCCCGGGACGCCGGACGCGCTGACGGCGGGCGCGGTGGCGTCGACCCGGATGGCGGCGGCGCCATCCTCGGTCGCCGGGACGCCGGCACCGGACACGGCGCGGGCGCGCACCGTCGTGATCCCCTCGGGCAGCGGGCCGAGCCGGAGATCGGGAGCGGAGCCGGCGATGTCGATCGTCGCGTCCGGGGCCGACCCGTCGCTCGTGACGGAGTAGCCCGCGATGCCGGAGGGGCCGACCGCGGCCCCGGCCTCGAGCGCGAGCCCCGGCCGCAGCGCCGCCGCGGCCGGGGCCGTCAGCCACTTGGCCGGCGCGTCGACCGCAGCCGCGCCCGGCACGGTGTCGTCGAACCGCAGGGTGACCGGATCGGAGGCGAAGGCCGGGTCGGCGTTGCCGGCGGCATCCTCGAGCCAGACCGAGACCCGGTAGGCGCCCGGCGCGGGCACCTCGAGATGCTGGAGCGACGACACCGCCCCCGCGACCTCATCCTCGGTGCAGGTCCCGCCGACCGCGCACAGGCGGTAGCGGGCGGCGACGATCGGCGCGACCTGGCCGGGCGGAGCCGCCCAGGCGAGGTCGAACCCGTTCGCCGCGCGCCACCCCTCCCCGCCAGCCACGCTGAGGCCCTGCGGCCGGCCGGGGGGCGTGTTGTCGACGGCGATCGGATGATCCTCGAATCGGACGTTTCCGGCCGGGTCCATCGCGGCAAACCGCGCCGTGTGGGTGCCGTCGGCCAGGCGCGCCGTGTCGAAGCCGAAGAAGTCCGAGCGGCCGGGGCACGGCGCCGCGAGGTGCTCATCGCAGGTGCTGGTGCGGATGTCGACGGGAGTCCCGTCGAGCGACAGCGACGAGACGCGAACGCCGGCGGCGTCCGTGGCCGAGCCGGAGAGCACCTCGGTCCCGCGGTGCCAGGTCCCGGGGCTGATGAGCGAACCGGTCGCAGCGAGGGAGGGAGCGGTGTCATCGAGCACCTCGACCGAGATCGGCCCGAGGTTCGCCCACGCACGCACCGGATACTCGGTCGCGCCGTCGCTCGGGCAGCCCGACAGCGACCCGCACGCCGCGACCATGCGGACTCGGGGCCGGCCGCCCGCGTTCACGTCGATGGGGATGGCGGAGTACCCGAACGCCGCGCCGTGGCTGTCCCCGGCGGTGTTGCCCCACAGCATGTCGGCCCCGTTGATGGGGTTGTCGTCGGTGTCGCCCATGAGGCCGACCGTCCAGGCGCCGTCGGCGCGCCCGACCGAGCCGGAGCCCTTGACGGCGCCCAGGCGTGAGCCGGGCGGGGCGGCGAACTCGTGCCCGGACACCGAGAGGAAGGGCAGGAGCCCGTGCCCCGCGACCGTCCGCTGGACGATCCCGGTGCGGTCGAACGGGGTGCGCGCCGGGCAGTCCGTCGCGGTGCCCATCCCGGCGGTGGAGCTCAGGGGCCGCCACGCGCGGTTCACCTGGTCCCCGACGCACGCCGTCACGGTGTAGCGGCCGGCCCGGGCCGGCTCGGCGGGCAGGGCAGCGGCAAGGACGGCGGCGACGGCGAGAGCGGGCGGCAGGGCGCGGCGGGACACGGGCGTGGCTCCTTTCGAGGGACGGTCAGGGGGTGAACTCGCCGCCGGAATCCGGGGCGGAGGCGGCTGGGGAGGGTGCGGGCGCTGGAGGGGGCTGCGCGGACGCCGGGGCCGGCGCGGACGCCGCCGGGGCGGAGGACGACGGCGCGGCATGCCCGGCGGAGGGCGCCGCCGCTGGCGGCGCCGACTCCGGCCCGGGGCCGAACTCGGCGGCGGCCGCGGCGTCCTGGCCACGCGCGGACCTGCCGCGGCGGGCGGCGGACGTGCGATCCGGTCCGGATGCCGGCGCGGCGGTGCCCGGGCGGCGCTGGTCCCGCCCCGGGTCCGCGGCCTGGCCTGGTGAAGCGGCGTGACCGGTCGGCCCGGCGAGCCCGGGAGTTGGGACGTCAGGGCTGCGGTGCGCGAACGCGGAAGGCGCGGATGCGCGCCGGGGCGCGGGCGCGCTGCGCCCCGCGACGACCGCGCCGCCGCCGGCGAGGGCGACGGCGCTGGCGGCCACGGCGGCGGCCTTGCCCGTCGCGGCGGCTTCCACGCCCGTCTGGACGCGCGCCACGGTGAGCACGGCCCGGTCCTGCAGGCCTGCGGCCAGCGCCTCGAGGGTGGCCAGCGGCCCGGCGCCCCGTCCCCCGGCCACCGTGGCGGCAGCCAGGGCTGAAACCGGAACGACCGCGGCGACCTCCCGCGGGGCTTCCCGGTAGGCGCGCAGGGTCGCCCGGCACGAAGAGCAGCGGCGCAGGTGCGGGCGGGCGGCGAGCACGTCCGCGGCGGACGCCTCGCCGTCTGCGATCCGCGACAGGACCCCGGCCCACCGCGCGCACTCGGCGCCGGCCTCGATGTCGGCGAGGCGGTCGCGCAGCGCGCGGCGTCCCTCGGCCAGGCAGCGGTTGACCTTCGTATACGTCCAGCCGGTCTGCCGGGCGATTTCGCCGTAGCTGAGCCCTTCGGCCCGGAGCGCGAGCGCCCGGACTTCGGCGGGCTTCAGCCGCTGGAGCGCCTCGGCGGCGTGCGCGAGGCGGTCGAACCGCTCGGCCTGCTCGTCGGCGGTCGGCAGCCGGAGATCCGGGGCGGCGGCCAGCATCGTGCCGTCGTCGGGCAGTTCGCGCTGCCGGGCCGCGCGCACCGCGAGCGCTTCGCGCTTCACCACCGTCCGCAGCCAGCCTCCGGTGGTCGCGGGATCGACCCGGTCGGCGTGCCTGAGATAGAGCTCCAGCGTGCGCTGGTAGGCGTCGTGGGCATCGTCGGCGCACATGGAGTGGCGGCGGGCGACGCGGAGCATCGAGGCGGCGTGCTCCTGGATCGCGTCGACCGGCGACGCCGGCCCGGCGGCGGGGCGGCGCAGCCCCCGCCGCGCGGGCGTCGGCGCATGCGCCGTCCCACCGCCCGAAGCGGTCCGACGTGGCCCTGACGAAGCGGCAGCCGTCGCGCGGCTGCCGGCGCCAGCGGCGGTCCGTGCCGTGACTCCGTCGTCCAACGATGCATCCGTGCTCGAAGGGAGGCGCACTATGCGCCCGGGAGGGATGCGGACGCGCCAGTTCGCCCCCGGCCGCGCGGCGGGAATCCCGCAAAGTGCGGAAGTTGCGCCGAGCGGCTACGCGCCAGCTTGCCTCAAGGTTCCGTCAGAGCGGCCGAAGCGGACGCCGCTCACCGAGGGCGGCCGACCCGGTTGCGCCGAGCGACGAGACCGAGCTTCGGCCGGTCGCAGCGGCCGAACCTCGACGTCGGGCCGGATCCGGCGGCGGCGCGTCCGGCCTCGACCGATCTCGGCCCGCCGCGCCGCACCGGCGCCCGCACGTCCCGCGGAGCCTCAGCCCTCGACGTCGAGCGCCGCGCGGGCCCGGGCGTGGGCGCCGGCGTCCTCGCTGCCGGGCGCAGCGCCGCCGCGTAGCGGCGCCTCGCCCCCAGCGCCCCATGACCACAGCGCGAGATCCAGGGCGCCCAGCGGCACCTCGGCCGCCCTGGCGAGGTCGGCGGCCCGGCGCTCGAGGAGCATCGGGTCGGCGATGCCGAAGACGCGCTTGGCCGCGAGCGCGGTCCCGTCGTCGGCACCGGTGAGCATCAGCGTGTCCGGGCGGCAGTCCAGCCGCCCGGTGGCGCCAAGGGTGAGCATGAGGTCGTAGCGGGCGGCGCGGGCCAGGCCCGGCAGCGCGAGGCGCTCGTAGCCGCGGGCAAAGCGCCGGGCCGGGCTCCAGGCCGGCTCGCCGCCCAGCGCGGCCGCCTGGGATCCGGCCCGCTCGGCGAACGCCCGGTAGGCCGCCACCGTCTCGAGGCCCCGGCCCGGCACGTGCGAGGTCCGCGGGCCGAGCGGCGCGCCATCGAGCGCCGGGACCTCGCCGCCGGCCCAGGGCACCCGCGCCGCGGCGATGCCGGCGAACGGGTCTGGCGACTCGAGCGGCCCGAGGTAGGCGACGAGGAAGGCCAGCCACAGCGCCTCCTCCGGGTCCGGAAGGCTCGCCACCTCCGCGTAGAGGCCGGGCGGGCTGGACCTCAGCGACCGCAGGCGCCCGGCGGACGCCGCGAGCGCCGCGGCCAGGCGCTCGGCGTCCGCGGTGGCACGCAGGCCGGGGACGAGGTCGTGGCGGTAGCCGTCGTCCGCGGCCCGCTCCACCCGGCGGACCTTGACGTCGGACGCGCCGCCGGGACGCCGGGCCCGGGCCCCCGCCGCCCGACGGGCCGGCTTCGGCGCGGCCGTGCGGCGCCGCGCCGCCGGCCGCTCCGGCTCGCGGTCGCGGCAGATCGGGCAGTTCTGGGCGAGGCGGTTGTGGCGGCAGAAGGTCGGCACTCGCCCGCAGTCTACGAGCGGGGAGCCGGCGGGCAGCGTCCGCCCGCCAGCCCAGCCGGACCGGTCAGGAGATCGCGACGAGCGCGGGCGGGCGCGTGCGCCGGCGCTCGGCCCGGATGGCCTGGGCCAGCCGCCGCACGCCCTCGTCGAGATCCTCGGGCGGGATGAGCGAGAACGAGAGGCGCAGGCTCGTCTCGGCGGGCGGCTCGGCCATGACGGCGCTGCCCGGGGTGAAGGAGACGCCGTGGCGCAGCGCCTCGGCGTAGAGCGCCCGATCGTCCAGCGGCCGGTTCAGCGTGATCCAGACGTTGTGCCCGCCGAGCGGGTGCACCCAGCGGCACTCGTCGCCCAGCCGCCGCTCCAGCGACTCCAGGAGCGCATCGCGCCGCTCGCGGTAGAACGCCGACACCTGCTCCTGGCGGGCCTCGTGCTCGCCGGTGGCGAGGTAGCGGGCCGCGGTCTCCTGCGTGAGCGTGGGGCTGTGCAGGTCGGTGTCGAGCTTGAGCGAGGCGATGCGGTCGCGCACGGGGCCGCCGGCGGCGGCCCAGCCGATCCGCAGGCCGCCGTCGAGGCACTTGGAGAGGCTGTCGACGTAGATGACGTGGCTCGGCGCGAGGTGGCGCAGCCGCCGGCGCGGCGTGCCCTCGTACCGCACGCCGGCGTAGACCCCGTCCTCGACAACGAAGACGTTGCGCTGCACGGCGAGCCGCGCGATCCGCTCGGCCCGCTCGGGGGAGAGGTCGCGTCCCGTCGGGTTCTGACAGGCGGTCTGCAGCGCGAGGAGGCGGACCTCCTCGCGGGCGAGGATGCGCTCGAAGGCGTCGACGTCCGGTCCGTCCTCGTCCACCGGGATCCCGATGACCCGCGCGCCGGTGCCGAGCAGCGAGCTCAGCGTGCCCACGAACGTGGGCGACTCGACGACCGCGACGTCCCCAGGGGACAGGACGGCGCGGGCGGCGAGGTCGATCGCCTGGCGGGCCCCGGTCGTGACCACGATCTCCTCGGGACCCGAGGCGTAGCCGGCCTCGCGCCCGCGCAGGGCCAGCTGCTCGCGCAGCGACGACACGCCAGCGGGATCCGAATAGCCGACGGCGCCCTGGCCGAGCTCGGCGAAGGCCGCCGCTGCCGCCTCGGCGAGCGCCTGGACCGGGACGCACTCGGGCGCCGGCCAGCCGGTGGCCAGCGAGATCAGGCCGCGCGCACTCGCGAGCCGGAACGCGTCGTCCAGCGCCTGCTGGCGGTGCGCCCAGGGCCGGTCCGGCAGGACCGAGTGCTGCCACGCGTCGCCATCCCGCTCTGCGGCTGCGGGCGGCAGCGTGCGCACGAACGTCCCGCGCCCGACCGTCGCCGTCACGTACCCGAGCTCGGCCAGGCGCCGGTAGGCGCGGCTGGCGGTGAGGTGGTTGACGCCGGCGCCTTCGGCGAGCGCCCGCGTGGTCGGGAGCCGCTCCCCGGGCGCGAGGCCGCCCGCATCGATCGCGGCGGCCACGCGGTCCACGATCTGCTGCGTGAGCGAGACGTCACTGTCGCGATCGAGACGGTCCAAGCTGAACTTGTATGACATTCCACTCCCACTCCAAGGGGTTAGCCTGCTGATTGTAATACACCAATCAACGCCGAAGAGGAACTTGTATGTATCCGTCGCACGACATCACCATCCGGCTTGCTTCCGCCGGCGACGCGCGATCCGTGTGGCGCCTGGCCGCCCTCGACAGCCGCCCGGCCCCGAACGGCCGGGTGCTCCTCGCCGAGATCGGCGGGCGCCTGCAGGCCGCCCGGTCGATCGACTCGGGGCGCACGGTGGCCGACCCGTTCGAGCCGACCGCCGACCTCGTCCGCATGCTCGAGGCCCGGGCCGGAGCGATCCGCGCCGCCGAGCAGCAGCCCGCCGCCGGGAAGCCCAGGCGCCGGGCCCGGGCCGTCGCCGCGGCGCGCTGACGCGTGCCGCTGCGGGCGGGCGGGCGGGCGGGCCCGGTCAGACCCCTTCGAGCGCCGTGACCCGCCCCGTCTGCACCGCATGCACGAGCGCCTCGTGATCGCGCTCGTTGACCTCCGAGTAGGACTCCGCGAACGCGGCCATCGCTTCGTCGAAGCTCCCGCCAGCGCCGAGATAGCTGGCGATCGCGATCGGGTCGCCCGACCGCGCGTGGGCGCGGGCCAGGGTCCAGCCGCACAGCTGGCCATACCCAGCGAGGAAGGCCTCGTCGGCGGTCTCGAGGTTGGCCGATCCCTTCGAGTCCCAGAGCTGGCGGACGTAGAAGTCGCGCGACACGCCATCGACGCCTGTCGTCCGGAACCAGCCGAGCAGGATGTCGCCGGCGGCCTGCATGAGCCGCTGGCCCTCCACGACCCGGCGCCCGTCGTTCTGGTAGCGGCTGCGCCCGAGATAGGGCGCGAGCACCGATTCCTGTGCCTCCTTCACCTGCAGGAACAGCGGGTCGTCGTCGTCGCGGCCGAGCAGCAGCGCGACCCAGCAGCGCGTGCCCACGCTGCCGACGCCGACGACCTTGCGTCCGACGTCGACGAGGCGGAATCCCTCGAGCAGGTGGCGCAGCTCGGGCGCCAGGGACTCCCGATAGCCGCGCAGGACGGCCCGCAGCGGCTCGATGACGTCGGCGCGATCCGGGAACAGGTCGGCCGCGGGAATCAGGATCGGGGGATCGCTGATCAGGCGCGGCTCGCCGTCGACCTCGTGGGTGAGCTTCGCCATCGCGCGCAGGCTGTCCTTGCGCCGGATCTTCTTCACGTTGCGCTCGGCCACCTTGCGCTGGGCGGCGGTGAGCGACGCCTCCGCGGCCGCCTGGATGCGCTCCTCCTCGAGCCGCAAGTACCAGATCTCGAGGTTGCGCATCGGGGCGAACTCCCGCATGGCATCGCGGTAGGCCTTCGCCGTGGTTCGGACGATCGACCGCGACGCCTTGCGGCTCAGCTGCCGATCCTGGGCCGAGACGTACATGCTCGCCGCCAGGCGCTTGACGTCCCACTCGAACGGCCCGGGGAGCGTCTCGTCGAAGTCGTTGACGTCGAAGAGCAGCCGGCGGTCCGGGCCGGCGAAGACGCCGAAGTTCGCGAGGTGGGCATCGCCGCAGAGCTGGACGTTCAGGCCGGACCGCGGGGCGGCCTGGAGGTCGGAGGCCATGACCGCCGCCGCGCCGCGGAAGAACGTGAACGGGCTCACCATCATGCGCCCGTAGCGGAGGGGCACGAGCTCGGGCACGCGCGAGGGTGCCTGGGCCTGGAGGATCTCGACAGGGTCTCGGTCTGCCGGAGCCCAGTCGCCCTGGCCCTTGCGCGGCGCGAGCTCGCGGGCGGCCTTGCCCTTGGCCGTGCGCTCCGCGACGGTGGGATGGGCGACCGGCTGGATGCGCTGCGCCTTCGCGAAGGCATCCTCGTCCAGGGCAGGCTGCTTCGCCCGCCGTCGCGGCTTGGTCGTGGCCATCGGGATCCCTCCTGCGTTGCGTTCAGCCGGCGCGCGCCCGGCGCGTGCCGTCCCTGGCGCCCATCCTATGCCGACGCGGGGGCCTGCCGCGCCGCAGTGGACACCCGCACGAGGCCGCCGAGGAAGAGCGCCGTGGCGAAGTCGGTCGCGGCCGCCACGTCGGCCGGCTCGCGCTCGACCATCCGCACGGCGATCTCGAAGCCGACGCCCACCATCGCCGCAGCGGTGTAGCCGACGTCCACGGGCGCCAGCAGGCCAGCGCCGACCGCGGCCTCGAGGTCGCGCTCGAGCTCGGCCACCCCGGCGCCGACGGCCGGCAGGTCGAAGAGCGTGCGGATCGTGCCCTCGGTGCGGCGCAGGAGGGCGAACGTCGTCGGATCCGACGCGACGAACTCGAAGTACGCCCGGAACCCCTCCCGCACGAAGCCCTCGAAGTCGGCCGCCTCGGACCGGGCGGCCTGCAGCCCGGGCCGCAGCCGGGCCACGCTGTCCCCGAGGAGGGCCCGAAACACGGCCTCCTTGTCCGGGAAGTAGTTGTAGAAGGTGCCGGCGGCCAGTCCGGAGGCGCGGGTGATGTCGCGCACGGTCGCCGCGCCGTAGCCGAGCTCGCCGAAGACCTCGCGGGCGGCATCGAGGATCGCCGCCCGGTTCTGGGCCTTGGTCAGCTCCCGCTTGCCGGCGGCCGGCGCCGCCGCCCCGCCGCTCATGCCGGAACCGGAGCGTCCGGCGCGGCCTGCGCCCGGGGCGGAATGGGCAGCGGGTAGCCGGCCAGGCGCGCCCGCTCGGCCCCCGCCGCACGCTCCTTCGCGAGGTCGTGGAGGTAGTCGTCGAAGTCCACCTGGATCGTGTGGCGCTTGGAGGCCACGTAGCGCTTGAACATGCTGGCGCGCTCCGCCTCCATGTCGGCGCGCATCGCCGCCGCGGGCGGGAGCGCGTACTCGCCGCGCAGGTAGGCGGCGACCCACTGGCTCTGGGCCTCGGCGAGCGGCATGACGGCGCCGAGCGGCTGCAGCAGCCCGAGGAAGAACACGCTGCTGATGTCGGGATGGAAGACTCGGCGGAAGAGCGGCAGGTCGTTGTCGGGCGCCGAGATGAAGTCCTCGTCGAAGAACGGGAACGTGATCTTGTAACCCGTGCAGTACACGACGACGTCGGCCTCCACGCGGGAGCCGTCGGTGAAGACGACCTCGCCGCCCTCGAGCCGGTCGATGTTCGGCTTGGGCGTGATCGTCCCGTGCGCAATGCGGTCGAGGATCCGCCCGGACACCGTCGGGTGGGCGTCGGCGAGCCGGTGGTCGGGCTTCGGGAGCCCGTAGTCCTCGGGCTTGCCGACCGCCATGCGGATGATGACTTCGAGCATCCGGCGCCGGATCGCCCAGGGCACGCGCGGATCGTTCGGGAGCTGATCCGAGGGCTTGCCGAAGATGTACTTGGGGACGATGTGGGCGCCGCGCCGGGCGGCGAGGTAGGTCGCCTTTCCGACATAGGACGCGTCGACGGCGAGGTCCATCGCGCTGTTGCCCATCCCGAGCACGACCACGGACTTGTCCCGGAAGATCTCGGGGTCGGTGTACTCGTGGGCGTGGATCTGCACGCCCTCGAACGTGTCGGAGCCGGGGAACGCCGGCTCGGGCCAGCGCGGATCCCAGTGGTGGCCGTTCGCGACGATCACCCCGTCGTAGCGGTGCGTCTCGCCCGTGTCGGTCCGCACCGTCCAGAGCCCGTCGTCATCGAGGCCGGCGTGCTCGATCCCGGTCTGGAACGTGATGGCGTCGCGGAAGCCGAAGTGGTCGACGTAGTCGTCGAAGTAGGCGGCGATCTGCGCGTGGTGCGGGAAGTCGGGGTAGGACTTCGGCATGGGGTAGTCCGAATACTCCATGCGCTCGCGCGACGTGTTGATGTGCAGCGTCGTGTAGGCCGCCGACATCCCGTTCGGGTTTCCGAAGACCCAGTTGCCCCCGACGCGGTCGGACGTCTCGAAGCAGTCGAAGGGGATGCCCCGCTCGTGCAGGACCTTGGCGCCGGCGATGCCGGACGAGCCGGCGCCGATGATGCAGATCTTCGGAAGGGACGGCATGGATCGGGGCTCGCTCTCTCGTGACGGGTCGGTCGGAGCGCGTCACGGTACGAAAAGTTGACGGAGGCGTCAACTTCTCCGGAACCCGGCCTGTTCCCGGGGCGGCCCGCCGGCAGCGGGCCGCCCCGGATCAGTCAGGCGATCAGGAGCGCGGGCCGTGCCCGAAGAACGAGATCACCTGCTGGATCCCGCTCGGGCGGTTCGTGTACCGCATGGTGATGAGCGGCAGCGGCCGGAACTGGATCTGCTCCGGGACGGCGCTCTCGCGCCACGCGGCCGGGTTGGCGCCCTGCGCGGCCTGGAGCTTGTCGCCCGCCGCGTCGATCGCCTTCCACAGCGCCTGGCTGCAGGCGTTCACGTTGCCGTTTCCGCAGTAGCGGACGTTGAACTTCTGCTTCACGGACTGGCCGAGCAGCGTCCGGAAGTCCTTGTTCATGTACTGGTGCCAGCCGCTGTACTGGCCGCCGGGCGGCGTGTCGAAGCGCGACTGCAGCGTCGTGAGCTGGTCGCACAGCGCCGTGCCGAGGCGCCCGCACATCGCGGCGTTGGCCAGCCCGGTCCAGGCGGCATCCATGATCGCGGCGCCGGGGGCGTCGATCTTGCCGTCGTTGTTGAGGTCCAGGCGGCTGGAGCCCTGGTTGTGCCAGTTGCGCAGCTGGATGCGCATCTGGTTGTCGCGGCCGCTCGGGGCCGAGGTCTGCTTGAGCATCTGCTCGAGCACCGGCTCGAACACGACCGACCGCACGTCCTGGGTCGCCGCGGCGTTCATGGCTCCGGTGACGGTCGCCAGCGTGTGGCGGCTGCGGCGGGCGAGCTCGGTGTTGAGCATCTGGACGCGCTGGACCGAGCCCTCGTTGCCGAAGCGGTCATCGCCGGCCGGGAAGCCGGGGACCGGCTTGTTGTTCCAGTTGACGATCAGGCCGTTGCTGGGGTTCGAGCCCTGCGGGTGCGCCGAGGGCTTGGCGAAGCCGCGCCACTCGAAGCCGCCGCGGCCGTCGGTCAGCAGGTCGCCGTCGACGCCGGGCGCCCGGATCGGCAGCGCGCCGCTCGTGTAGACGCCGGTGTTCTTGTCGTCCGCGTAGAACGAGTTGAACGTCTGCGGCGTCAGCGCGGCGGCGTTGAAGAACTGCTTGACGTTGTGGACGCGGCCGAACGTCATCTGCTGGAAGAACAGCTGGTCGACGGTGTCCTTGCCGTAGCTGGACCGCTTGCGCGACAGCGCGACGGTCTTGCCCGACGTGGTCTTGGCGTAGCCGATGACCGAGCCGTGGACCGTGGTCTTGAAGGTGACCTCGGTGGTCTTGCCGCCCTGGGTCAGGGCGCCGGCGTCGACCGTGCCCATCGAGCGGCACGTGCCCTTGTAGAGGTACTTGGTCTTCGAGCCGCCGCAGAGCGTCTCGGCGTAGGTGTCGATGATGTCGGCGCCGGCGGAGGTCAGCGTCCACGCGTAGTCCTGGCCGCGCCCGATGAGCATGTAGCCGGGGAACGGCGCCGACGTGGCGCCGCGGACGTCGATGTTGGGCCCGTGCAGGCCGATCTCGAGCGTCAGGCCGGGGAAGAAGTAGCCGATCTGCGGGCCGCCGACGAACAGCGGGTGCCCGGTCGAGGTGCGGTTGCCCGACACCAGGAGGACGTTGGAGGCCTTCTGGCGGCTGGCCTTCTGGGCCTTGATCGCCGAGGCCGCCGACGTGTCGAGGCTGCCGTTGCGGATGATGACGTTGCCCGTGCGCTGCTTGGGCAGCGGCGAGTAGTTGAACGACTTGCCGGTCAGGGTCGTCGTCGTGTCCTTGTCGTTGCGCGCGCGCAGGTCGGTCCACACCTTGTTGCCGGTGCTCGAGCCGAAGCGCGCCTGCAGGCCCTGGAAGAACTGGGTGTTGGCCGGCTCGTTGCCGCCGCCCTCGCCGAGGAACTGGCCCTTGATCGCGTTGAGCGAGTAGATGTCGTTGCGGGTGAACTTCGGCGTCGACGGCTGGTTCTTGGCGAACCAGGCGTTGATGCCCTGGAGGTAGACGTCGATGTCATTCAGCAGCTGGCGGCCCTTGCTGCCGTTCGCGAGGATCGCCTGGGTCTGCTTGGCGACGATCGCGTTCGTCTGGGCGCTGGGCTTGAAGTTCGCCAGGTTCGTGATGAGCCCGATGGCGGAGATGCCGGGGGCGTCGATCGCGGCGAGCAGGCCGTTGTAGCGGGCCTGGAGGAGCAGGAGGGTCTGGTCGTTGGCGATGACCCAGCCGGCGCCCCAGGTGACGTCGGCGTCGGTCTTGCCGTAGACGTGGGGCACGCCGAAGTTGTCGCGCTTGATCGTGACGCCCGGGCGCTCGGGGATCGTCTCGGTGGAGTCGACGACTGCGGGAGCGAGCGCCTCGGACTTGAAGTACTTCGTCAGGTCGGTCGGCGAGACGTTGCGGAAGAGCGGCGTGAGGCCGTTGTACATCTCGGCCTCGCTCTTCGCGCCCGGAGCGCTCGGCGTCTGCTTGGTCCCCGCCGGGATGATGTTGAGCGCCGTGCTCGCGTAGTCCTTGGCGGCAGCCGGCACCGCGGCGATGAGCATGACGGCCCCGACGGCCAGCGACAGACGAATCCTCACAACGACCCTCCTCCTCGTTCCATTCCCGGTCGCACCCTCCCCGCGGGCGCGGCCGACACGCTACCAGGGGCCGCTCGGCGCGGCGCCGCTCAGCCGTCCGCGGCCGCCCGCACCGCCGCGGCCAGGCGCCGGACCCCCTCCGGGATCGAGGCCTCGGCCATTCCGGCGTACCCCGCGATGACGGCATCCGTGTCGGGCCGGGGCTCGGCGTAGGCCCAGCCGAGCGGGTAGGCGCCGACCGACTCGCGGGCGGCCGCGCGCAGCAGCGGCCGCACCGGCACGGCCTGCGGGAGCCGCACGACGGCGTGCAGCCCGGCGGCGGCACCCTCCATCCGCGCGCCCGGGAGGTGAGCGGCGATCGCGGCGGCCAGCGCGGCGCGGCGGGCGCGGTAGGCGCGGCGGGCCGCGCGCAGGTGGCGGTCGAGCCGGCCCTCGGCGATGAACCGGGCCAGGGCGAGCTGGTCGAGCGCCGGGGAGCTCGAGTCGGCGAAGCGCTTGGCCTCGGCCACCGGCTCCACCAGCCACGCCGGGAGCACGAGCCAGCCGATCCGCAGCGCCGGCGCGAGGATCTTCGAGGCCGAGCCGAGGTAGGCGACGCGGTCGGGCGCCAGGCCCTGCACCGCGCCGAGCGGGGTGCGGTCGTAGCGGTACTCGGCGTCGTAGTCGTCCTCGATCACCAGGCCCCCGGCTCCGGCCCACTCGGCCAGCTCGGCCCGGCGCCGCGGCGAGAGCACGGCGCCGGTCGGGAACTGGTGGGCCGGCGTCACGAGCGCCGCCGCCGCGTCGGCGGCCCGCAGGTCCGCCGTGCGCAGCCCCTCGGCGTCGACCGGGACGGGGACGACCTCGGCCCCGGCGTGGGCGAGCACGAGGCGGTGCTCGGGCAGGTAGGGATCCTCGACGGCGATCCGGGCCGGGCCGAGCGCGGTGGCGAGCAGGGCCAGGCCCTGCACGGCGCCCGCGGTCACCACGATCCGGTCCGGGTCCGCCTCGACGCCCCGGGCGCGGCGCAGGTACCCGGCCAGGGCGGCCCGCAGCTCGGGCTGGCCGCGCGGGTCGCCGTAGGAGAGGGCACGGTCCGGCGCCGCGGCGAGCGCGGCACGCAGGCAGCGCAGCCAGGCCGCCCGCGGGAACCCCGAGAGGTCCGGCGCGCCCGGGAAGAAGTCGTAGGCCCGCTCCGGGGCGATCGGGCGCTCGGCCGGCGGCGGCACGGGCGGCGTGGCGTCGCCGCGCACGTAGGTCCCGGCGCCGGTGCGCGCCTCGAGGTAGCCCTCCGCGGCGAGCTGGGCGTAGGCCTCGACGACCAGGCGGCGCGAGACGCCGAGGTCCCGGGCCAGGACCCGCGAGGCGGGCAGGCGTGCGCCGGGGGCGAGACGGCCAGCGCGGACGGCGCGGCGCAGCCCGTCCTCCACCTGCCCGCGCAGGCGGCCCGCGTCGGGGCGGAGCTCGACGAGGAGCTCGGGGCCCGGGCTGGCGGGAGCGGTCCCAGGATTGGTACCCACTATTGCCTCAGCATTGGGCCTTCTTTGGTGCCACTCACGCGGCTACCGTAGCGGGCATGACCCGCCTCGTCACCCCCGGCCTCTGGCTGTTTGCCGGACTCAACCTCGCCCTCGCCGTGTGGATGGCCGCCGATCCGCGTTCCTTCTACGACACGATCGCGGACTTCGGCCCCTACAACCCCCACGACCTGCGCGACGTCGCCACCTGGCAGGCGGCGGCCGGCCTCGCCCTCGCCGGCGCGGCCCGCTGGCCGGCCTGGCGCGTGCCGGTGCTCGCGTTCGTCGCCGTCCAGTCCGGCCTGCACACCGTCAACCACCTCGCCGACGTCGGCGCGGCCGCCACCACCGCGATGGGCGTCTTCGACGTCGCCTCGCTCGCGCTCGCCACCGCCGCGCTGTGCGCGCTGCTGGCGGCCAGCGCCGGCACCGCGGCCGGGCCGCGCCGCACCGCGCTGCGCCCCCGGCCAGGCCGGGCTGCGGAGGTGGGACGATGAAGGTCTTCCTCGCCGGCGCGACCGGCGCGATCGGCCGCCCGCTCGTCGCCCGCCTGCTCGACGCCGGCCACGAGGTGGTCGGCACCACCCGCTCCGCCGCGTCCGCCGCGGCGCTGCGCGAGCGCGGCGCGCAGGCCGTCGTGCTCGACGCGTTCGACGCGCAGGCCGTGCGCGCCGCCGTGCTGGCCGCCGAGCCCGAGGTCCTGATCCACCAGCTCACGGCATTGCCGGCGGCGATCGACCCGCGCCACTACGCCCAGGCCCTCGAGGCGACCAGCCGGCTCCGGGCCGAGACGCCGCCGGCGTTTCTCGCGGCGGCCCGGGAGGCGGGCACCCGCCGGGCGATCTTCCAGTCCGTGTCGTTCCTCGTCGGCCCCGAGGGGCCGCCGGTGGTCGACGAGTCTGCGCCGCCGTTCGCCGACCCGCCCAGGCAGATGCGCGGGGCGGCGGAGGCGACCCAGGCGATGGAGCGCATGGCGCTCGCGGCCGGCACGCCGGAGGGCGTGGTGCTGCGCTACGGGTTCTTCTACGGCCCGGGCACCGCGATCGCGCCCGACGGCACGATCGTCGGCGAGGTGCGCCGGCGCCGGTTCCCGGTCATCGGCGCCGGCACGGGCACGTGGTCGTTCGTCCACGTCGACGACGCCGCCGCCGCGACCGTGCTCGCACTCGACCGCGGCGCGCCGGGGATCTGCAACGTCACCGACGACGACCCGGCGCCGGTGCGCGAGTGGCTGCCGGCTCTGGCCGCCGCCGCGGGCGCGCCGCCCCCGCGGCACGTCCCGGCCTGGGTCGGGCGGCTGGCCGCCGGCCCGCACACCGTCCACACCGCGGTGGCGATGCGCGGCAACGACAACGCCAAGGCCCGCCGCGAGCTCGGGTTCGAGCCAGCCTGGCCGACCTGGCGCGACGGGTTCCCGGCGCTGTTCGGCGCCGCCGCCGCGGCGCCCGCCCTCAGCGGTGCCCGCTGAAGGAGATCACCTGCTGGATCCCGCTGGGGCGGTTGGTCCAGCGCATCGTGATGAGCTTGAGCGGCGAGAACTCGATCGCCTCCGAGGCGGCGCTGGCCCGCCACGCCGCCGGGTCCGGGCCCTGCTTCGCGGCCAGGGCCGCCCCGGCCTGGTCCAGCGCGCGCCACAGATCCGTGCGGCAGCGGGCGAGTGAGCCGCGCCCGCAGTAGCGCAGGGCGTAGGGCCCGCGCACGCGGCGGCCGGCCAGGCGGCGCAGGTCCTTGTCGAGGTAGCCCTGCCACCCCGAGAAGTACCCGCCGGGCGCCGGGTCGGTGGGCGAGATCAGCGTCCCGAGCTGCCGGACCAGCTTCGCGCCGAGCACGGGCTGCAGCGCGGCGGCGCCGAGGCGCGGGAAGGCGACGTCCATGATCGCCGCGCCCGGATCGTCGACCGTGCCGTCGCCGTTGCGGTCCAGGCGGCTGCCGCCGGCGGACCGCCAGCGGTCCAGCAGCGTCGCCAGCTGCTCGGCCCGCGCGCTGGGCCCGGTGCCGGGCTTGAGGATCGCGCGGATCGTCGGCCAGGCCCGCACGACGTAGAGGTCTTCGGTCGCGGCGGCGTTCATCGCGCCGGTGACCGTGGCCAGCGTGTGCCTGGACGTCCGGGCCAGCTCGCCGGTCAGGAGGTCCTTGCGCTGGATCGAGCCGTAGGTCCACTCGTCGTCGGCGGAGGAGAACCCCAGCGCCGGCTTGCCGTTCCAGTTGACCAGCAGGCCCGAGGGCGGGTTGATCGACTGCGGGTGGCCCGTGGGCGGCAGGAACCCGCGCCACTCGTACTGCCCCGTGCCCTTCGTGGGCAGCCCGATGTCCACGCCGGGGGCGCGCTGGGGCAGCAGCCCCGCCGAGTAGGTGGCGATGTCGCGGTGGTCGGCGTAGATCGCGTTGAACGTGAACGGCGACTTCGCAAAGGCGCCGATGAAGTCCTTGGGCGAGCGCACCCGGTTGGCGGACATCGCCTCGAACGGGAGCAGGAAGGCGGCGTCGCGGCCGCGGGAGGCGCGGTCGCGCGTGAGCGCGACCAGGCGGCCGCCGGCCCGGCCGTACCCGACGACCGGCCCGTGGACGGTCTCGTAGAACCGGACGCGCTGGTCGGGCGCGCTGCCGGCACCCTTGAGCACGCCGGCGTCGAAGCGCGTCATCGCGCGGCAGCGGCCCTTGTACAGGTAGCGGCGCTTGGAGCCGCCGCACAGCGTCTCGGCGAACGTGTCGATCAGGTCGTTGCCGGCCGAGGTCAGGCTCCAGGCGGCGTCCTGGTTGCGGCCGATGAGGATGTAGCCGGGCAGGCCCGGCGCGCTGGCGCCGCGGGCGTCGATCCCGCCGCCGTGCAGGTCGAGCTCGTAGGTCAGGCCGGGGAAGTTGTAGCCGATCTGCGGGCCGGCGACGAAGAGCGGCCGGCCGGTGGCCGAGCGGCTGCGGCCGACCACGAGGAAGTTGCTGGCGTGCCGGCGCGACGAGGCCGCGGCGACCGCCGAGACCTTCGCCGGCACCTCCTCCTGGAAGGAGCCGTTGTCGAGCACGACGTTGCCGGGATGCCCGGCCGGCGCCGCGCCGTAGGGGAAGCGGCCCGGCGAGGTGACGACCGCCTCGGGGTCCTGGCGCTCGCGCAGGTCGTCGAAGGCCTGCGTGCCGGCGCGGGCGCCGAGGCGGCGCTGCAGCCCGTTCAGGAACTCCGAGCGGCGCGCCTCGTCGCCGCCGCCCCGGCCGAAGATGTCGCCGATCAGGGCCATCACCGAGTAGATGTCGACGCGGGTGAACGGCTGGGAGAGCGTGTAGCCGTGGTCGCGGTAGCTCTGGTTGATGCCGGCGGTGTAGGCGTCGATGTCGGCGAGGATCTGGCGGCCGGCGGCGCCAGCGCCCTGGAGCACCTTGGTCTGCTGGGCGATCCGCCGGTCGGTCGCCGCCGACGGGACGAACTGGCGCAGGCCGACCACGAGGCCGAACCCGTCGAGGTTGGGGACGTCGACCGCCTCGACGCGGGCGTTGAAGCGCCCCTGGTCCAGGAGGAGGTGGCGGTCCTCGGCGAACAGCCAGCCGGTGGCGAAGGCGATGTCGGCGCGGGTGCTCGCGGTGACGTGCGGGACGTTGAAGCGGTCGCGCACGACGGTGATCCCCGGCTTGCCCGGGATCGGCTCGACCGTCGTCGGGCCCTGCCCGTCGGTGCCGAAGCGGGCCGGCTTGAAGTACGTGGTGAGGTCGGACGGCGTGACGTTGCGGAAGAGCGGCGTGAGGCCGTCGTACATCTTGGCCTGGACGTCCGCGCCTGGGCCGGGCAGCTCGTACTGGCCGGCGGGAATGATGTTGAGCGCGTCGGGCGCGTAGTCGGTCGCGGCGGCGGCCGCGGGCGCGGTGGCGGCGAGCAGCCCTGCCGCCAGGCCGACGGCGCGCCGGACCCGGCGCGCCAGGACGTCACTCACGCTGCACTGCATCGCTGCACCTCCGCTCGCTCCTCATGGACCCAACTTCGATGTTCACCCTAACCGGAGCGCGGAGCCGCGCGACGAATCGCGGCGGCGCCCGGCCTCAGCCGCAGGAGGTCAGGGCCCCAGCAGGGCGAGCGGAACGACCGCGACGCCGTCCGCCCGGCGGTAGGCGTGCTGCCCGGTGTTGACGACGACCAGATCGAGCACGTCGTCGCCCAGCTCGCCGGCGAGCCAGTGCAGCTGCTTGACGTCGCGGTCCTGCACCGCGGCCGTGAACTTGACCTCGACGGCGAGGACTCGTCCACCGCCGGACTCGACGATGAGGTCGACTTCGTGCTCGCCGCGCTGGGTGCGCAGATGCCGCACGCGAGCATGCGCGGCCTGTGCGTAGACGCGCAACGACAGCGTGACCAACGACTCGAACAGCGCGCCGAGGAGCGGTCCGTCGCGTACGACCTCGCCTTCGCCGCGCAAGAGCGCGTCGACGCCCACGCCGAGCAGCCGGGCGGCGATCGCGGGATCGGCGAGGTGGTGCTTGGGCGCCTGGCCGAGTTCGGCGAGGTGGCTGCGGCTGGGCAGCCAGGCTGGCACGTCGTCCAGCAAGAACAGCCGGCTCAGGGCTTCGCGGTACCTGGCGGTCGCCTTGCGGTTCGGCTTCGTGCCTTCGCCCGGCGTGGCCGCGTCCCGCACCTTCTCCCAGCTCACCGTCGCGGCGCTCGCCGCCGCGTAGGCGGCCATCCATCGCCGCAGCGCGTCTTCGCTCCGCAGCGTGAGGCCCGTCTCATCCGGGATGTCGCGCTGCACGACCCGAGTGATGTACCCGTCGAGCTCGACGTCGCGCGCCGCCGGGCTCAGGCCGCGAATGCCGGGCAGCCCCGAGCGCACGATCTCCTCCGTGTAGTCGCGGGCGGCCAGGTCACTCCGACCCGAGACTCCTGCGCGCCGCCCTTCGAGCAGTTCGGCGAGACTGACGCGCGGCTCTTCCAACTGGCGCTCCGAGAACGCCAGCGGGCGCAGCCGCATCTGCGTGATGCGACCGGCGCCGCTGTGCATCGGCGGCGGGGAGGGCTGAGCTGATCCCGCCAGGAGGAAGCTGCCTCCGGGCGCGCCGTCGTCGACTGCGCGGCGCACCAGATCCCATGACTGCGGCAGGCGCTGCCACTCGTCGATGAGCACCGGCTTCGCGCCCCCGAGCAGCATTGCCGGGTCGGCCTGCGCGACGGTCAGCAGCGCCGCGTCATCGAGGCGGTAGACGGTGGCGGCGCGTTCGGAGGCCGTGCTGGTCTTGCCGACCCCCTTGGGCCCCTCGATGGCGATGGCCCGCAGTCCGTCAGCGACGAACAGGTCGTCGAGAACGTTGTCGAGCACCCGCCGCCGGTAGTCCGTGCTGTCGCCCACGCTTCCAGGGTACCGGAACGTAGGCATCTAGGGTGCAAGAACGGGCGGGACCACGGTGCAGCACCACGGTGCTCGCCTACGCGGCCGGCGCCGACCACTCCCTGCGCGATCCGTGCCGTGATCTGTTGGGGGCTGTCGGTGAGGGCCTCGTGGCGGACATCGCGCATGTCGTGCCGGACGCTGCCGGCGTGGCCGCCTTGCTGGAGGCCTGAGACCGTCTGCGCCCGGCCGGCGGCGGTTGCGGGTGTCCCGCCCGATGCCACCGAAGCGGCCTCGCACCGTAGGCTCACCGCCCATGCCCGATCCCGACCCCCTCGCCGTCAACCGCGCCCACTGGAACGCGATGGCCGCCGTCCACGGCTCAGACGGCGTCATCTACGACACCGAGGCGCTCGTCGCCGGTCGCGACTGGCTCGGGGAGCCGGAGTCAGCCGCGGTCGCGGAGGCCGTCGGCGACGTGGCCGGGAAGGACGTCCTGCACGTCCAGTGCCACATCGGCTTCGACACGATCTCGCTCGCGCGCCGGGGCGCGCGCGTGACCGGCCTGGACTTCTCCCCCGCCTCGCTCGCGAAGGCCGCGGCGCTGGCGCAGCGCTGCGGAGTCGATGTCGACTGGGTGCAGGCCGACGCCACCGACCCGCCCGCGTCCCTGGCCGGCCGCTTCGACCTGGTCTACGCGACCATCGGCGTGATCTGCTGGATCGCCGACGTCGACGCCTGGATGCGCGCCGCCGCGGCGGCGCTGCGGCCCGGCGGCGCGCTCGTGTTCGTCGAGCTGCACCCGATGTTCCAGATGGTCGGCGGCGTCGACCCGCTGCTCGTCGACTTCCCCTGGGACGCCGACGCCCCGCGGCGCTTCGACGAGCCCGGCTCCTACGCCGACGCCGACGCGCCGGTGGCGGCCACCGAGACCTACGCCTACGCCCGCGGCATCGGCCGCGTCGTCACTGCCGCCGCGGACGCCGGCCTGCGGATCCGCAGCGTGCGCGAGCACGACGCCATGGCCTTCGACCCCCGCGGCGGGCTGCTGGCGCGCGAGGAGGACGGGCTCTGGCGGCTGCGGCTGGGGGGCGAGGCGGTGCCGCTGCTGTATGCGGTGGTGGCGGACCGGGACGGGTAGCCGGCCCGGCCCACGTCACGACCGCCACCGCACGGTCCCGACGAGGAAGCCGGGCAGCCCGGGCCGCCGGCGAGCCGTGGCCAGGAACGTGCTCCCGCCCACTGGGGCGAACGCGGTGATGCTTTCGCACCCCGCACTGCGAATGCGCACGGGTCCCAAACCGAGGAGCGGGGCGCCCGACTCGCTCAGGGGCGCCACCCCGCAGGAGGAGGGTTCTGCCCCAATCGGAGGGTCGGATCCGGCGCTGCCGCCAGCCAGGATCAGTCCGGGCGAGGAGCCGATGGCCTCGGCGCTTCCCAAGGGTGTGGTTTCAAGGCGGGAGGACATTCCGACAAACCCGCCGGTCCCGAACGTGCCGTCGGGCCGCCCGTTCTCGCGATAGCGCCCGACCAGGAACGAGCTCGAGCTCCCGCTAGTTCCCCAGAAGAACCGCCATGCTCACAGCGAAGGGATCATGGTCTGACTCAGCTGGGAAGCTAAAGACGCCGGCCGCGGAGTTCACAACTCGTGCTTGCGTGTCAAAGATGTAATCGAGCTGTGAGGTATAGGTCGTCGTTCCGGGCGGTGGCTTGCAGCGGAAGGTATGCAAGTGGCTCGAGTTGGCATCGTCGAGGCCTAGCCCACCGCTTGGATAGAACGAGTAAAGCGAATTAGCGTTGTAGTAGACGTCGCTTCCACCCGGGCCGCACGGTTGGCCGCCGTAGCCAACATTGAAATCGCCCATCACCATCTTGTTGAGCGCGCTGTCCGAGGAAACGATGTCGCGAACCGCTTCGGCGGGCATGTTGACCCAGTACTGGTAACCGCCGACCGGTTGCAGCGGCGGTATGGGTGGCTGCATGAGATGGGTGTTGAACGTCCTCAGGTACGCATTTGGGAAACTGATTCCGATACGCTGAACTCGCCTCGGCTCACCCGAGCCCGGCAGGTAGTTCGGGTCACATTGCGGCCCTGAATCACGCGGCAGTCGGACCACGCAGCTCGGTGACGCGCTGTACGGGTACTGCGATGACCATAGCGTCGCTATTCCATAGTGACAGTAGCCGCCCGTGGCCAGTGGAACAAGTACGGTCTGCGCGTGGAGCGAGAAGGTGGAGAGGCCCCGCGAAGACAACTGGCCTTGAAGCGTAGGCAGACTTTCGGTGCAAATCTCTTGAAGGCCAACCACAGCGTCCGCCGTTGGCCAGGTCTGACCATAAGCGGCATAGATGTTGTTCGCCATGGTCACCGCTGGGAAGAGTGCTGAATAGCCCTGAGCGGCACGCTGGTTGCCATTGCCAAGCACGTTGTAGGTAACGCCGCGCACGACGTACCAGTAGAGGTACACCGGGTCGGCGAGGATCGGGTATGCAGCGCCGGCATTTCGATGGTCAATATGCAGGTGCAACACGTTCTTTGTCGTATCAGCGCGGAGGTAGGTTGGCACCTGCAGTCCCTGGGCGTCGGTCGCCTTCGGTGCGGAGAAGACAGCGTGCAACCGACCGATGAGGCGACGCTACAGGACGGACTGTAATGCGCAACTGCTGCACACGCGGCGCGTTATCATGGTTGTATTTCCGTCCCGCGGAGAGGAGCAGAGTCATGCGATACGGAGGAGCAGCGCTTGTCTTGCTGGTGCCGGCTCTTGGCTTCGCCGCGATCCACGGCCCGGCCGTTGCCAGTCCGACGGGATCGGCGCATGCGGCTCGCTACGTTGGCGACAGCCGACAGCAGCTGCCGGTTTCGTTCCGAGTAGGGAAGAGTGGAGCTGTTTGGTTCCGCGTGCGATTCACGGGTACATGCCGCTACGTGGGTGGCGCCCGACCAGAGTTCACGACGACCTACACGCTAAGCCCGGGGCCCGCCCCGGGAATTGGGACCCAGAGCTTCCCGCGTGCTCGTTTGGTGGGCGGCCGCCGCATCAACTATCGAACCCGAGTCCGCGCGCCGCAACCCGACGGCGACGCGCTGACGTTTAGCCTTGCCATACGCGCGCGACTCGTGTCGCCGAAGCGGCTCGTGGGATACTTGGCGGCGAGGGTCGACTTCTACAACAATCAGGCAGGCGCGACAACGACGACGTGTCGAACCGCGTTGACGCGGTTCGAGGCTTTCCGTCTCACTTAGACTAAGCTCGCTGGCTCCACCGTCGTCGCCTCGCGGCCAGCCCGGCTGCGTGCCCGCCGAGCCGACCGCGTTGTCGCGATGAGCGGTGCGGCACTTGCATCCGAGCGCCGGCACATTGAAGTTCGCGCCTCCAACCCCGGCGAGGTCGAATTCGTCGCACAGGGGGTTCATGCCGTCCCGGCGGCGACAAGTGTTGGCGTCCCCTGAACTCGGGTCGGCTGACCGGGAGCACTACAGGGTGTCCGGAGCAACCGGAGGGCCCTCTGTTAAGTACACCGTTGACGTGCCGGGAGGCGTGGCAACCAGGTCCGCGCTTGCGTGATACTCACGTGGCGCCCCGCAGGCGAGAACTCCCCAAAACGGCTCCGGCGGCAGCAGCAGCCAGCGGGGGCTTGGCGAAAGCGGTCTCGGGTATCCGCGTTGCGCTCTTCGCACCCCAGTGATCAGCCATCCGCTCGCGTCCTGCCGGCCGCCTACCGGTGTCCGTCAACCGCGGGTCCCGGAGCATCGTCAACGACGGCGTCGCCTGGCACTTCGCTCGCCCAGAACACCCCGATCCAGTGCCCGCACACGACCGGTCGATCGAGCGTTGCCTGACCGTACCTGAGGACCACTTCGGTCACGCCAGGCGGGGCCGCACCCCCGGCGAATGGACGCGTGCCCCCTGCCCAGAACGTGAGCGCGGCGTTCGGCTGGTCCATCTCAACACGCTGGCGCCGCTCCGCAGCGTGATGCTCAAAGAACCCAAGCCGAAAGGTGCCGGCGGGCGATGTGTCATACCGGATCAAGGCGAGAGCGGCGTCGCGCCGCGGCGAAACGTCCACGTCCACGACCGATGCGAAAGCCCCGCAGTCCCGCCGGACGGCCTCACCGATCTTCCGGATCTCCGGAGGGCGCGACAGCAATGCGTCACCCCTCATCCGGCCTGTGGTCCGACGGTGCACGAACAGCCAAGCCGCCCTCCGGCTCATCCCAGCTCCCGCGCCCGCCCCGCCCCATCAGGCCTCCCGGGCGTTCGCGGCGATCCCGGTTCCGATCCGGCTCAGGTACGAGCCCTCGGCCACCCGCTCGGATGCCGTCGAGCCGCGGTAGTCGGCCTGCAGCTCAGCCCCGCTGCGGTTGCCGGTGTCTCCCGCCACCGCCGTGATCTCCGCGCGCTCCCCGACGGCGGCGAGGACGCGGCCCAGCGTCCTGACCGTCGGCGAGATCTCGTCGCGCTCGATCCGCCCGATGTGCCTGGCCGTCGTGCCGGCCCGGCGGGCGAGCTGCTGCTGGGTCAGGCCGTGCCGGCGGCGGGCGTCGCGGACCAGCTCTCCGGGAGTCATGCGCCGATGATAGGCCATATATGGCCTATCCTAGGGACGAAGGTGCCGCCAAACGGTCCGTTCACGCGGCGGCCGGATCGCGACCCCTATGCCGCCGACGGTGGCGGCGCGGTGAAGAACGCGTCCCCCGCCCCGACCGAGCCGGCCGTCTCGGACTCGTCGCGCAGCGGGTGCATGCCGTCGTCGCGGCTGGTGTCCCAGACCGCCAGCTCCGCGCCGCCGAGGTAGCGGTCGACCATCCGGGCGCACTTGCGGCCCTCGGCGATCGCGGTGACGACCAGCGACTGGCCGACGCGGGCGTCGCCGCAGGCGAACACCTTCGCGCGCGAGGCGCCGTAGACCGGGGCCTTGACGTTGCCGCGGGCGTCGAGGTCCAGGCGCAGCTGGGCCACCGCGCCGTCGTGCTCGGGATGGGAGAACCCGATCGCCACGAGCACGAGGTCGGCCGGGACGGTGAACTCGGAATCGGGCACCGGCTGCAGGTCGCGCGACGAGGTGCCTACGACCCGCCGGCCGTTGGCCCGGACGACCCGGCCGTCCTCGCCCTCGAGCCCGACGACCTGGGAGTTCCACTCGCGCCGGGCGCCCTCGTCCAGCGCGTAGGTGGTCAGCGTGCGCTTGGGCGGCAGCGGCCACGGCGTGCTGTCGGGCCGGCCGCTCGGCGGGATCTCCGGGTAGACGTCGAGCATCAGCGTCGAGGCCGCGCCCTCGCGGATCGCGTTGGACAGGCAGTCCATGCCCGTGTCGCCGCCGCCCACCACCACGACGTGCTTGCCGGCCGCCGTGATCGGCTCGTGGACCGCGCGGGCGGTGCGGCCCTCCTGCCCGGCGACCCAGCGGTTGCGCTGGTAGAGGTAGTCCATCGCCGGGTGCACCCCGGCGAGGTCCGCGCCCGGCACGTCGAGGGGGCGCGGCACGCGCGAGCCGATCGCCACGACGACCGCGTCGTTCGAGGCCTGCAGCTCGTTGGCGTCCAGGTCGGTGCCGACGTCCACGTCGCAGACGAACTGGATGCCCTCGTCGCGCAGCACGTCGACGCGGCGGTCGATGATCCACTTCTCGAGCTTGGCGTCGGGCACGCCGAAGCGCAGCAGGCCCCCGGGTCGCTCGTCGCGCTCGTAGACGGCGACCTCGTGGCCGAGGGAGTTCAGCTCCGCCGCGACGGCGAGGCCGGCGGGGCCCGACCCGATGACCGCGACGCGCCGGCCGGTTCGCTCCGCCGGCGGCCGCGGGACGACCCAGCCCTCCTGCCAGCCCCGCTCGACGATGGCCAGCTCGATCTGCTCGATCGTCACGGCCTCGTCATTGATGTCCAGGACACAGGCCGACTCGCACGGCGCCGGGCAGATCAGGCCGGTGAACTCCGGGAAGTTGTTCGTCTGGTGCAGGCGCTCGAGCGCGCCGCGCCAGTCGCCGCGGTAGACGAGGTCGTTCCAGTCGGGGATCAGGTTCCCGAGCGGGCAGCCCTCGTGGCAGAACGGCACGCCGCAGTCCATGCAGCGGCCGCCCTGGCGCTGGAGCTCGGCCTCGGGCTGAAGGCGGAAGTACTGCTTGTAGTCGCGCACGCGCTCGGCGGGCTCGCGCTTGTCGAACCCGACCCGGTGCACCTCCAGGAAGCCGCCGACCTTGCCCATCAGGCCACCGCCCCGGTGCGGTCCTGCGTGCCCTCGGCGGCCAGCTCGGCCAGCGCGCGCTTGTAGTCGTGGGGCATGACCTTGACGAACTGCGGCAGGCTCTGCGCCCAGTCCGAGAGGACCCGCTCCGCCACGGGCGAGCCGGTGCGCTGGGCGTGCTCGGCGATCAGCGCGCGCAGCTCGCGCTCGTCGTCGGCGCTGATCTCGTCGAAGCCGACCAGCTCGGTGTTGCAGCGGTCCTTGAACTTCCCGCCCGCGTCCAGGACGTAGGCGATCCCGCCGCTCATGCCGGCGGCGAAGTTCCAGCCGGTCGGCCCGAGCACGACCACGCGGCCGCCGGTCATGTACTCGCAGCCGTGGTCGCCGATGCCCTCGACCACCGCGTGGGCGCCCGAGTTGCGCACCGCGAAGCGCTCGCCGGCCAGGCCGCGGAAGAACGCCCGGCCCGCGGTCGCGCCGTAGAGGACGGTGTTGCCCGCGATGACGTTCTCCTCAGCCAGATAGCCGTGGCCGTCGGGCGGCCGGATGGCGACCACGCCGCCGCACAGGCCCTTGCCGGCGTAGTCGTTGGCGTCCCCGCGCAGCGTGAAGGTCACGCCGGGCGCCAGCCAGGCGGCGAAGCTCTGGCCCGCCGAGCCGCGGAACTCGACCTCGATCGTCCCCTCGGGCAGCCCCTTGGACCCGTGGCGGCGGGTGATCTCGCTGGAGAGCAGGCCGCCGACCGTGCGGTTGACGTTGCGCACCTCGCGCTGGAAGCCGGCCCGTTCGCCTTGGTCGATCGCGGCGCGCGCGTGGTCGATCAGGCCCCAGTCCAGCGCGTCGTCGAGCACGGGCGGCGGCGGCTGGGTGCGGTGCAGCGGCGTGCCCTCGGGCACGTCGACGGGCGCGAGCAGCGAGCTGAGGTCCACGCCGCGCGCCTTCCAGTGCTCGATCGCCTCGTCGGCGACGAGCAGGTCGGAGCGGCCGATCAGCTCGTCCATCGTGCGCACGCCCAGCGACGCCATCAGCGTCCGCGTCTCCTCGGCGACCATCGTGAGGTAGGCGATGACGTGCTCGGGCTGGCCGGTGAAGCGCCGGCGCAGCTCGGGGTCCTGCGTGGCCACCCCCACCGGGCAGGTGTTCAGGTGGCAGACGCGCATCATGATGCAGCCCGTCGCGATCAGCGGGGCGGTGGAGAAGCCGAACTCGTCGGCGCCGAGCGCGGCCGCGATCACGACGTCGCGGCCCGTGCGCATCTGGCCGTCGGTCTCGACGGTGATCCGCGAGCGAAGGTCGTTGAGCAGCAGCGTGTGCTGGGTCTCGGCCAGCCCGATCTCCCAGGGGATCCCCGCGTTCTGGATCGAGGACTGGGGCGAGGCGCCCGTGCCGCCGTCGTGGCCGGCGATCGTCACATGGTCGGCGTTGGCCTTCGCCACGCCCGCCGCGACCGTGCCGACGCCGACCTCGGAGACGAGCTTGACCGAGATCCGCGCCCGGGGGTTGGCGCAGCGCAGGTCGTAGATGAGCTGCTTGAGGTCCTCGATCGAGTAGATGTCGTGGTGGGGCGGCGGGGAGATGAGGCCGACCCCGGGCGTGGAGTGGCGCAGCGTCGCGATGTAGCGGTCGACCTTGTGCCCGGGGAGCTGGCCGCCCTCGCCGGGCTTGGCGCCCTGGGCGACCTTGATCTGGATCTGGTCGGCGTTGACGAGGTAGTTGACGGTGACGCCGAAGCGGCCCGAGGCCACCTGCTTGATCTTCGAGCGCCGCTCGTCGCCGAAGCGGGCCTCGTCCTCGCCGCCCTCGCCGGTGTTCGACATGCCGCCGAGGCGGTTCATGGCGACCGCGAGGGTCTCGTGGGACTCGGGCGAGAGCGCGCCGAGGCTCATGCCGCCGGTGGAGAAGCGCGTGACGATCTCGGCGACCGGCTCGACCTCCTGGAGCGGGACCGGCTCGACGTCCTCGCGGAACTGGAGCAGGCCGCGCAGCAGGCCGTGGCGGACGTTCTCCTCGTTGACCAGGCGGGCGAACTGCCCGTAGGTCTCGTGGGCCTGGCCGTTGACGACGCCGTCGGGCGCGGCCCGCACGGCGTGCTGGAGCAGCGTGATCGTCTCGGGGTCCCACATCCGGCGCTCGCCGTCGCGGCGCCACTGGTAGATGCCGCCGACCGGCAGCGCGAGCTCCTCGGGCTCCGGGTAGGCGCGCTCGTGGCGGGCCACGGTCTCGCGGGCGATGACGTCCAGGCCGACGCCGCCGATCCGCGACGCGGTCCCGGTGAAGTGCTCGTCCACGACGTCGCGCTCCAGGCCGACGGCCTCGAAGATCTGCGCGCCGCAGTAGGAGAGGATCGTCGAGATCCCCATCTTGCTCATCGTCTTGAGCAGGCCCTTGCCGATCGCCTTGACGACGTTGCGCTCGGCCTCGTCGACGTCGGTGCCGGCCGGCAGGCGGCCCTGCTTCACGAGGTCGCCGACGGTGTCGAGCATCACGTACGGGTTGATCGCCGCGGCGCCGTAGCCGACCAGCGCGCACATGTGGTGGACCTCGCGCGGCTCGCCGGACTCGATCACCAGTCCGGCCCGCAGCCGCACCCCCTCGCGGACGAGGTGGTGGTGGACGGCGGCGACCGCCAGCAGCGAGGGCATCGCGATCTTGCGGGGGGAGACCCGGCGGTCCGAGAGGATGAGGATCGTGGCGCCGTCGTCGATCGCGTCGTAGGCCTGGCGGCAGATCCGCTTGATCGCCCGGTCCATGCCGTCGGGGCCCTCGACGGCGGGCCAGGTGATGTCGATCGTCTCGGAGCGGAAGACGTCGTGGGAGACCTGGCGGAGCTTCTCGAGCTCGTGGTTGCGCAGGATCGGCTGGGACATCACGAGCTGGTGGGCGTGCTCGGGCGTCTCCTCCAGCAGGTTGCCGTTCGGGCCGACGCTCGAGGCGAGGCTCATGACGATCGACTCGCGGATCGGGTCGACCGCCGGGTTGGTGACCTGGGCGAAGAGCTGCTTGAAGTACGAGAAGAGCGGCGGCTGGCGGTCCGAGAGGACGGCGAGCGCGGCGTCGTTGCCCATCGAGCCGGTGGGCTCGGCGCCGGTCTGGGCCATCGGCGCGATGAGCATCCGCAGGTCCTCCTGCGTGTAGCCGAAGGCGAGCTGGAGGTGGCGCAGCGGCTGGGTGCGCTCGGTCTGCGGCTCGACGGCGGGCATGTCGTCGAAGCGCACGCAGTTGCGGCGGTGCCACTCCCCGTAGGGCTGGCGGCCGGCCAGCTCGCGCATGACCTCCTCGTCGGCGACGATGCGGTCGCGCTCGAGGTCGACGAGGAAGACCTTCCCCGGGTGCAGGCGGCCCTTGGCCTCGATCAGCTCCTCGGCGACCGGCAGCACGCCGGCCTCGGAGGCCAGCCAGACGTAGCCGTCGGACGTCAGGGTCCAGCGGCCCGGGCGCAGCCCGTTGCGGTCCAGCGTCGCGCCGATCACCCGGCCGTCGGTGAAAGCCACGGCCGCCGGGCCGTCCCAGGGCTCCATGAGGCACGAGTGGTAGTCGTAGAAGTCGGTGACCTCAGGAGGGAGCTCGTCCTGGTGCTCGTGCGCTTCCGGGATCATCATCTTGATCGCCTGGACCGGGGAGCGGCCGGCGAGCGTGAGGAGCTCCAGGACGTTGTCGAAGGTCGCCGAGTCCGACCCGCCCGGGCGCACGACCGGCAGGACCTTCGGCATGTCCTCCCCGAAGAGTTCCGAGGCGAGCTGCGACTCGCGCGCGCGCATCCAGTTCACGTTGCCCTGGACCGTGTTGATCTCGCCGTTGTGGGCGATCATCCGGTACGGGTGCGCCAGCTCCCAGCTCGGGAAGGTGTTCGTCGAGAAGCGCGAGTGCACGAGCGCCAGCCGGCTGGCGGTGCGCTCGTCCCTGAGGTCGGGGAAGTAGTGCTGGAGCTGGGCGGGGGTGAGCATCCCCTTGTAGACGACCGTGCGCGAGGAGCACGAGGGGATGACGAGGTCCGGGCCCGCCGCCTTCTCGGCGACCCGCCGGATCACGTAGAGCTTGCGCTCGAAGGCGTTCTGGTCGGCGGCGAGCGCGGGTGAGGCCTCGACGAAGAGCTGGCGGATGACCGGCGCCGCCTCGCCCGCCACCCGGCCGACGTGCGCCGGATCGACCGGAACCTCGCGCCAGCCCAGAATCCGCTGGCCTTCGCCGCTGACCGCCTTGGCGATGAGGCGCGTGAGCTCGGCCCGGCGGCGGTCGTCGTGCGGGAAGAAGACGACGGCCACGCCGTAGGCGCCGGCGGGCGGCAGGTCGAACGGCAGCTCCTCGCGCAGGAAGGCGTCGGGGATCTGGATGAGGATCCCGCAGCCGTCGCCGGTGTCGGCGTCGGCGCCCTCGGCCCCGCGGTGCTCGAGGTTCTCGATCGCCACGATCCCGCGGCGGATGACCTCGTGCTCGGGCCCGCCGTGCAGGCGCGCGACGAACGCGACGCCGCAGGCGTCGTGCTCGTAGCGGGGGTCGTAGAGGCCCTGGGCCGATGGCATGGATCTGGTCATGGAGCTGCGGGTGCGGCGCGAGGCAGCAGGAGGGGTCGAAAAGAGTACCGGCGCGCGGCCGAATTCGGGAGGCCGCGGCGCCGGTCGGCGCCCAGACGCGCGCCGGCCCGCCCCCGACGAACGGGAACGGGCCGGGCGATGCGTCCCTGAGCGCGAGCGCGGGACGCGGGTGCCGCTCGGAGGGCCTACGCCTTGGCGGCGGCGGTGATCGTCACGTCGCCCATCGGGATGCCCGCCTTGAAGAGGGTCACCCCGAAGGTCGAGTTGAGCGCCGCGGCGGCCTCCTTGGTGAGGGTCGTCGAGACGTTGCTCACCACGATCTCGCCGTTCGGGCCCGACGCCTTCTTGACCGAGGCAAGGTTGAGGTTCAGGAGCGGCACGGCCGCGCCCCCGGCCTGGGCCACGAGCTGCTTGTTGACCGTGTCGACCTTGAAATCGGTGACCTCGAGGCTCTTGCCGCCGGCCGAGAACTTCAGGCCGCCCGAGTGGTCGACCGTGCCGGCGAGCGACTCGGTGTTGATCGACCCGGCGGTGATCGGAAAGGCGATGCCGCCCTCCGCCGCCTTCGCGGGCCCGACCGGGGTCACGGTCACCTGGTTGGCCTTCAGCACCTTGCCGGTGGCCGGGTTGAGCACGAGCGTCGTGTCCTTGCCGGCCAGCGCGACGGGCGCGGCCGCAGCGGTCGTCGCCGGCGCGGTGGTCGAATCCTTGCTGTCGTCGCTGCCGCAGGCGGCGGCGCCGAGGGCGAGCACGGCCACCGCCGCGGGGGCCACGACGAAGCGCTTCACGTTGGTCTGCATTCGGGTCTCCTTGACGGGGGGATCGCGACCGGTACGCCGCGACCCGCCTCGCCGGTTGGACCCTGGCGCCCCGCCGCTCCGGCGCGGGCGGGCTGCGGTCAGCCGGGCAGCGCCTGGCGCTGCTCGAGGACGGGCGCGAAGAGGTCCCCGTTCGCCTCGACGCGCGCGAGCACGTCATCGGCCTCGAAGGCGAGCGCCTCGGGGTCGCGAGCCGCGGCGGCGGCCTCGACCTCCTCCCAGCGCAGCGGCGTCGAGACCGTGGGCCGGGGGCGGGCGCGCAGCGAGTAGGCGCAGACGGTGGTCTTGCTCTCGCTGTTCTGGCTCCAGTCGACGAGGACCTTGCCGGTGCGCAGCTCCTTGCGCATGTTCGAGACGACCAGGTCGCCGTGCTCGCGCTCCAGCAGCTCGGCCAGCCCCTTGGCGAAGGCGGCGGTCTGCGGGTAGGCGGCGCGGGTGTTGAGCGGGAGATACACCTGCATGCCCTTCGACCCTGAGGTCTTGGGGTGGCAGGCCAGCCCGACGCCCGCGAGCGCGTCGCGCATGAGCAGCGCCACGTCGCAGCACTCGATCACGGTGGCCGGCGCCCCGGGATCCAGGTCGAAGGCCACGACGGTGGGCGTCCCGATGTCAGACGCCAGCGACAGCGACGTGTGGAGCTCGAGGTCGGCGAGATTCGCGAGCCACACCAGGGTCGCGAGTTCCTCCACCACGGTGAAGTTGATGACCCGCCCGCGCCGCGTGGTGGGGATCGGGACCCGCGTCACCCAGTCGGGCGCGTGGCGCGGGATCTCCTTCTCGTAGAAGAACTCCGCCTCGACGCCGTCGGGGTAGCGCTTGAGCGTCAGCGGCCGCCCGGCCAGGTGCGGGAGGACGACGGGGGCGATCCGCGTGTAGTAGTCGATGACCTGGGCCTTCGTGACCCCGGCCTGCGGGTAGAGGACCTTGTCGAGGTTGGAGAGCGAGAGCGTCCGCCCGCCGACCTGCACCTCGACGCGCTGGGACGCCATGCGCCGGCGGGGCTAGGTGCCGCGCCGCGGGCCGGCCTTGGCCGGCGACGACTTCGCCGCGGCCCGCTTGGCCGCGGCCTTGGCCGGCGCCTTGGGCTTGGCGGCGCGCGCGCCGGGCGCGGCGCCGTTCCCGCCGGCGGGCTTCTTCGCCGCGGGCTTCTTCGCCGCCGGCTTCTTCGCGGCCCGCTTCGGCGCCGCCCCGTCGCCGTCGCCCCCGCCGGACCGGGCCTTGGCGGCCTTGATGCTGGCCTCGAGGGCGGCCATGAGGTCGGGGGCCTTCGCCGGCGCGGGCGCCGGCGTCTCGACGGTGATCTCCTCCCCGCTGGCCTTGCGCTCGATGAGCTCGAGCACCCGCTCGCGGTACTCGTCGTGGTACTTCTCGGCCTCGAAGGTCGTCGTGAGCGACTCGACGAGCTGGCGGGCCATCTCGAGCTCGCGCGCGGCCGGTGCCGAGGCCTTCGCGTCGGGCAGGTCGTCGATCGTCTCGGGCGGCACGACCTCGTCGGCGTAGAGCATCGTCTCGAGCGTCAGCAGGCGGCCGGCCGGCCGGATGGCCACGAGGCTCTCCTTCGAGCGCAGCACGACCTTCGCGATGCCGACCTTCCCGGCCTCGGCCATCGCGTCGCGGAGGAGGCCGTAGGGCTTCGAGGCGCCCGGCGCGGGCGCGAGGTAGTACGGATGGTCGTAGTAGATCGGGTCGATTTCGTCGAGCCCGACGAAGTCGAGGATGTCGATCGAGCGGGTCTGCTCGGGATCGAGCGAGTCGAGCTCGGCGGGCGTGATCACGACAAACCGCTCGGGGGCGAGCTCGAAGCCCTTGACGATCTGGTCGTAGGGGACTTCCTCCCCCGACTCGGCGTCGACGCGCAGCTGCTTGACGCGCTGCATCGTCGCGCTGTTGATCTGGTTGAAGCGCACGGTCTTGCGGCTGACCGCGCTGTAGAGCTTGACCGGGACGTTGACCAGCCCGAAGCTGATCGCCCCGCTCCAGATGGCGCGAGCCATCAGCGGATGGAGGTGGCGGCGGTGGGCATCCGAGAGGGTGTACCCGAAAACCGGCCGCCTGACGAGCGGCGCCACCGAACTTGCGTCCGGCGCCGCGAGGCGGTCGGCGGCAGGACCGGGGCCCGGCGGCGGGTCGGCGGCGGCCGGCGCCTCAGCGGCGCGGCAGCCGGCGGACCGGAGCCGCGGCGACGGCCAGCCGCCGCGTGACCTTCGCCGGTGCCGCCCCCGCGCCGGCCGCCGAGTCGGTCGCGATCAGCCGCGCGTTCACCGCGAGGCCGGCCCGGCCGAGGCGGGCGATCGCGGACCGCGCCGCGGCCGAGAGCCGCACGGTCACCGGGCGGCTCGTCCCCCAGGGGATCTGGCCGAGCGTCACGCGGCCGAGGCGCGCGCCGCGGCGGATCGTCACGGTCCTCGCCTTCCCTCCGCGCCGCGCGGCTGGCAGGCGGACCCGGGTCGTCTTCGCCGCGGTGAGGGTGAGCGAGCCGCGGCAGCGCTTGGCCCGGTAGACGCAGCGAACCCGCACCTTCACGCGCCCGGCCCGGTCCGGCGAGGCCCGGCGGGTCACGATCGCGACCTGCGGCGGCGTCGCCCCGTTGTCGCCGCCGCCCGGCCCGGCGCCCTCCCCCGTCTTCGGCGGGTCTGGCTGCGGCTGCGCCGGCGGGGCGCCGACGTTCACGTTGCCGCGCTCCACCACTTCGCAGTCGGCGGAGACGACATCCTCGGGGTCGCCGACGACCCGGTCCTGGCCCGGGCCGCACTCGATCGCGGCGTCGGCCGCGCTATCGCGGGCGAGGATGAGGTCGTCGCCCGCGCCGGCGAGCAGCCGGTCCGGGCCGCTGCCGCCTTCGAGCCGATCGGGGCCGTCGGTGCCGACGAGCTCCTCGGCGCTCGCGTCGCCGGTGATGTCGTCGGCCAGCGGCGTGCCGATCACGCGCTCGATGTCGGCGCCGACGTCGTCCCCGGGGGCGTCGCCCGCGGGCGTGCCGTCGTTGGCGAGGCCGTCGCCGATGTCGACGACGATGCCGTTGCCGAGCGGCGTCGGCGCAAAGCCGTAGTCCGCGGTGTCGAAGCCGTCGCCGCCGATGAACCGGTCCGGCCCCGGCCCGCCGTCGAGCGTGTCGTCGCCCGCGCCGCCGTCCACCTCGTCGGCGCCGAAGCCCCCGAACAGCAGGTCGCTGCTGCCGAGCCCGCGCAGGCGATTGTCGCTCCCGTCGCCGGTGAGCCGGTCATCGAACGGGGAGCCGGCCAGGTTCTCCATCGTGAGGAGCGAATCGGAGCCGGCCCCGCCGGTCGCCTGCGGGCCCGCCACCGCGAGCGAGACCGCCACGCCGCCGGTGCTGCCGTTCTCATACGACGCCGTGTCGAGGCCGTCCGAGCCGATGAGGACGTCGTCGCCGGTGCGTCCGGTCAGGACGTCGTCGCCCGCGAGGCCCTGCAGCGAGTTGGAGCCGTCGGTGCCGGTGATCCGGTCGGCCGTGTTCCCGCCGAGCACGTTCTCCACGTTCACGATCGTGTCCGTTCCGGCGCCGACCGGCTGCGGGGCCGCGATCGCGAGGTCGAGCGTGAGCGGATTCGGCACGGGGGCGTAGTTCACGGTGTCGGCGGCACCGCCGCCGTCGACGACGTCGGCGGCTGCGCCGGCCGCGCCACTCGTATCCGGCACGATCTGGTCGCCGCCGTTCCCGCCGAACAGGCGGTCGGAGCCCGCGGCGCCGAACATGGTGACGCGGCGCGGCATCGGCTGCGCGAAGAGGCCGCCCCCGCCGCGCGCGTCGATCGTGTCCGCACCGGCGAAGCCTTCCGCGGTCGTGATCTCGACGCCGTTGAGCACGATGTCGGCGTCCTTGGCGCCGGCGCCTTCGGCCGCGACGTTCGTGTCCACGCCGAATTGCGTGCCGGCGGCGTCGGCGCCGAGCAGGATGCTGTCCGCCCCGGCGGTCAGGTCCACGGCCACGCCGTCGCTTGTCCCCGTCCCGCCGTTGACGGTGACCTCGATCTCGGACTGGCCGTCGCCCTCCGCGGTCGCGCCCGGTGCCAGGGCGCCGCCGCTGAGGTCGATGGTCGGCGAGACGACCCCGCCTGGCGCCGTGGGGCTCACCACGATCGTGTCGGTATTGCTGACAGAGGCGCCGCCGCAGGGTGCGCGATCGACCAGGATCGCGGTGCTGGCCGGATCCTTGGCGATGGCCGGGGTCCCGGCGCCCTGGCCCGTGCCGACGGAGATCGTCAGGACCTTGTTCGACAGGACGCAGGCGAACGAGGCGTGCGCCGCCGGCGCCGCGGCCAGGCCGGCGGCGGCCGCCGCTGCCAGGGCCGCGAGCGAGCGCGCCGTTCCGCCGCTGATCCGTCCCGAAAGTGGGCTCCGTCCCTCCACCTCGCGGCGACCCTACCGGAGTCCCGGCCGCCCGGCGCCAGGCCCGCCCCGCTCAGTCCCCGGGCGCGTCGCGCGACGTGAGCTCGGTCCCGTGCACGCAGAGCCCGCTCGCGCCCGGGCACCCGGCGCACCGGCCCCGCCACGGGGCGGGGCTCGGGACGAACTGGCCGTCCAGGATGCCCGCCGCCGCCGCAGCCAGCACGGCCTCCAGGCCGGGCCGATCGTCCGCCACGTAGCCGGCGGCCGCGAGGGCGTCGGGCCGCTCGAGGAAGCAGTGGATGACCTCGACGCTCGGCGCACCGGCCCGCAGTGCGGCCAGCGCGTACACCGCGCGCTGAATCCCGTAGTCGCGGCCGGCCCGGGCGTCGAGGTCGTCGCCGGGCGCGACCCGGTCGGTCTTGTAGTCGACGACGAGCAGCCCGCCGCCGGGCTCCTCGCCAAGCGCGTCGACGGCGCCGGTGACGCGCAGCGGCTCGGCGCGCCCGACATCCAGAAGGTACGAGAAGCCGGCCTCCCGGCGCACCCGGGCCGCCGCGGCCAGGCGGGCGCGCAGGGGACTCGAGGCGAACGCGGCGACGAGGGCCCGCAGGTCGTCGCGGTCGGCGGCGTCCAGCGCGGCGCCCTCGGCCGCGGCCAGTCCGTCGAGCTCCGGGTCGCCGGGCGGCTCCGGGCTGGCAAGATCGAGGCGCTCGAGCGCCGCGTGCACGATGCTGCCCCGCACGAGGCCGGAGAGCCCGCCGTCGCCGCGGCGGAGCGGCCCGGGATCCGCCGGCAGGCGCAGCACCCGCTCGAGGTAGAAGCGGTAGCCGCAGCGGTGGTGCTGCTCGAGCGACGAGTAGCTGATGTGGTCGACCGCCAGACCGTCCGGACCGTCCCGCTGCAGCGCCGGCGGCGGCAGGGAGGGCACGGCCCCGCCGCCCTCGGCGGTGATCGGGGCGGGGGCCATCGCCGCACGCGGGAGCACGTCGCCGAGCGTCGCAGCGCAGTTCAGGGAGACCGCGACCCGGCCGGCGAAGCCGCGGCGCGCGACCGCGATCTCGGGCCGCGGATCCGCCGCCGGGTCGTGGCCGTCCAAGCCGGGGGCGAGGGCGGGCGCGATCCACCCGATCGGCGCCCGGCAGGAGTCCCATCCGGCCAGGTCGGCGGCTCCGCTGAGGATCAGGTGCTCCTGCGCGCGGGTCATGGCGACGTAGAACAGGCGCTTCTCCTCCTCGGCGTCGGCCGTCTCCTCGGCGGCGCCGATCGCGTCCCAGTCGAACACCGGCGTGGCGTTGCGGCCCTCCTCGAGCCCCGGCACCTTCAGGCCGACCTCCCCGTCGTCGCCGAGCCGCAGGTACTGGCGGCCCCCGGTGAACGGCAGCCGCCCGAGGTCGGCCACGCAGACGACCGGGAACTCGAGGCCCTTGGCCCGGTGGATGGTCATGATGCGCACCGCGGCGAGGTCCTCCCCCTCGACCGGCGCCTCGCCCTCGCGGCTGTCGAGGCCAGTGTCCCCGGCGAGGTCGTCGACGTGGTCGACCAGGCCGCGCAGGCTGCGGCCCTCGGCGGCCTCGTACTCCCGGGCGAGCCGCATGAGCTTGCGAACGTTGGCCAGCCGCCGCCGCCCGCCGGGCAACGCGAGCACGGCGAGGTCGAACTGCGTGTCGGCCGCCACGCGGTCGATGAGCGTGTCGAGCGCCAGGCGCGGCGCCAGCGCCCGGTGGCGCCGGACGCCGCCACAGAAGGCGGCCAGGCGGGCCCGGTCCGGCGCGGCCAGCCCGTCGAGCCAGGGGTCCGGGGCGTCCGGATCGGCCTCCGCCCCGAACGCGCGCTCGATCGCCTCCCAGGCCCGCCCTTCGCGCCGCTGTGCAGCCTGGGCGACGGCGAACAGCGCATCGGACGACAGGCCGCCGATGGGCGACGCGAGCGCCTCGTACAGGCGCAGGTCGTCGCGGGGGTTCGCGAGGACGGCGAGGTAGGCGACGAGGTCGCGGACCGGCTGGGCCGCCCAGAAGCCCCGGCCGCCGATGAGGTACGTGGCGATCCCGCGCTCCTCGAGCGCGCGCTCGTACGTGCGCATGTCGCCCGTCGCCCGCAGCAGGACGACGATCTCCTTCAGCGGGCGGCCCGCCTCGTGCAGCGCGGCGATCCGGTCGGCCAGCAGCCGCGCCTCGGCCAGCCGCCAGGCGGCGGGCGCGCCCGGCGCCTCGCCCAGGTCCTCCTCGGCCCACCCGCCCGGGGTGTCGGTCAGAAGCAGCTCGACCGCCGGCTCGGTCCCGCCCGGCCCCTCGGAGGCAGCGGGGTCGAGGGGCACGAACCCCTGCGGAAACACCTCCCCGGCGAACGCCGCGTTCAGCACGGCGAGCAGCGGCGCGCGGCTGCGGTAGTTGCGGGCGAGCGACCGCGCCCGGCCAACCGCCTCCCGGCTCGCGCGGGCAGTCCGGAAGAGCTCCACGTCGGCGTGCCGGAAGCGATAGATCGACTGAAACTCGTCGCCGACGGCGAAGAGGTTGTCGCGGGCCAGCATCTCCAGCAGCTCGAGCTGGAGCGGATTCGTGTCCTGGAACTCGTCGACCATGATGTGCGTGAAGCGCTCGGCGTACCGGGCCCGCAGCGCGGGGCGGGCGGCAAAGAGGTCACGGGCGGCGAGCTCGAGGTCGTCGAAGTCAAGGCCCGAGCGGCGGGCCTTCAGCGCGGCGTACCGGTCGCCGAACTCCGCGACGAGGCGGCGCAGCCAGGCGTAGACCTCCGCCGCCTCGGCGTCGAACGCGGCCCGCTGCGCTTCCTTCCAGGCGTCGTGGTACGCGTCGGCGGGCGCGTCCCGGAGCGCCGCGGTGACGCGGCCCGGCGGCTTGAACGCCGCCAGGTCGCCCGCGGGCACTGGGCGGTCCTCCGGGAGTGTGTCCAGGCAGGCGCGCAGCATCTCGGCGGCCGCCTGCTCGCTCCGCGTCCCGGAGGCCGGAAGCGCGGCCAGCAGCGCAGCGGCCGCCCGGCGCAGCGCCCCCGCCGCCGCGACTGGGTCCCGGGGCGCCGCCGGGGGCAGCTCCGGCCGCCGCGCGCCCCGGGTGCGCAGGTGCCCGTGCGCGGCCAGGACCATGTCCCGCAGGTCGGCCTCGGCCTGGTAGCGCGACAGGGCGTCGACGGCCGGATCCCCGCCCGCGGCCAGGACCGCCGCGAAGGCGTCGGCGAACGCCTCGTGCGCGAGCCGCTGGGCGGCGGGCTCGTCGAGCACGGCGAAGCGGGGGTCCAGGCCGGCGTCGAGCGGGTGCGAGCGCAGGACCCGGGCGCAGAACCCGTGGATCGTCGAGACCCAGCCCTGCTCGAGGTCGCGCGCGGCCTCGGCGGCGCCGCACTCGCGCAGCCGCGCGCGGATCCGCGAGCGCAGCTCGGCCGCCGCCTTGTCGGTGAAGGTGATCGCGAGGATCGCCGTGAGCTCGACGCCGTCGCACAGCACGGCCCGCACGAACCGCTCGACCATCACGGTCGTCTTGCCGCTGCCCGCGTTGGCGCTCAGGAGCAGCGGCCCCTCCCGCAGCTCCACGGCCTCGAGCTGCTCGTCGGTGAGCGGGCGGCCGTCCGGCCCCGTCCGGCCTCCGCACGGCGAGGTCATCCGCGCCCGCTCCGGCAGATCCCCGGATAGGCGCAGCCCTCGCCCCGGTAGCCGCAGCCCGCCGGCTTCGGCGCCAGGACGCCGGACCGCAGCGCCGCGGCGGCCTGGAGCGCGGCGGCCTCGACCTCCGCGAGCCGCTCCTCGAACTGCCCCCGGGGGACGATGTCGTTCGCGTAGAGGCCGGCGTCGGTCACGCCCGCGCCGTCGCAGACGAGGCCGCGGGGCCGCAGCCGCGAGCCGAGCGGCTGGTAGAGGCCGGCGACCGGGTCCAGGCCGAGAACGCGCCGGGCCGCGAGCAGGTACAGGCCGACCTGGAGGCGGCCTTCGTCGATCCAGTTCGCCTGCGGGTAGGCGCCGCTCAGCTTGTAGTCGCGCACGATCGCCCGGCCGTCGCCGTCGGGGCTCACGTCGACCCGGTCGACGATCCCGGCGAGCTCGACCTCCGTCTCGCCGTCCGTGAGGACGAGCGGCCCCGCGCCCTCGGCGAACCCGAAGCGCGCCTCGAGCAGCTCCGGCTCCCACGGGGTCTCGCCGGCGGCATGGGCGAGGTAGCGCTCGACGCCGCGCTCGAGCTGGCGGACGGCGGTGCGGGCGCCCGGCCCGTCGCCCGCCAGCTCGGGCTCGGCGCGCAGCTCGGCGATGACCTCACGGGCGATCGCCTGGGCGGCCGGGACGAGCTCCGGGGTGACCCGGGCACTCCCGGCCTGCTCGCGCAGGCGCGACAGCGTCCGCTCGAGGGCGCGGTGCTGGAGCGAGCCACGCACGAGCGCCTCGGCGTCCGGGACCAGGGCGGAGGCGCGCAGCCCGTGGTCGACGAGCCAGCGGACCGGGCAGCGGAGATACGCCTCCAGCGCGCTCGGCGAGAGCCGCCGCCCGGCCAGGGCGGCGAGCACGGGCGCCGAGGCGAAGGGCGCGATCTCGCCCGGTGCCGTCCGGGGGCCGGTCGCGGCAAGCGCGCGCTCCTGCTCGCGGGCGGTCGGCGCCTCGGCGACGGGCCAGGTCACGGCGGCGAGCGGCCGCGTCCAGGCCGGCCGGCCGAGGAGATCGCCGTCGAACAGCGCCGCGGCCTCTTCCAGGAACGGCGAGGGCAGCTCCGGGCTGCCCTCCTCGTCCGAGGAGTGCCAGCTCAGCCGCAGGCAGGACTCGGCCCGGGAGACGCAGGCGGCGAAGAGCGAGCGCTCGGCGGCCAGGACGTCCTCCCGCAGGGGGAGCCGCAGGCCCGTGGCCGCGTTCACCTCCCGGCGCACGGCATCCGGCAGGAACGGCTCGGGACGGCCGCGGGCGGGGAAGACGCCCTCCTGGAGCCCGCAGACGACCAGCGCCGCGAACCGCCTCGCCCGGACGTCGAGCGGGCCCGCGATGCGCACGCCCGTGCCGTCCGCCGAGGCGAGCCACACCTCGAGCCCGGCGAGCGTGGCCGCGAGTTCAGACGCGTCCGGCGCGGTCCGCGAGTCGTCCCGGGCGAGGGACAGCAGGTCGGCGAGCGCGCCGGCGGCCGCGCGCAGCGCCGCCGCGTCGGACCGCTCCGACGGCTCCAGGATCGGCGCCTCGCCGCGCCGGCCGGCGCAGAACGCCCGCCGCAGCTCGTCCGCCGCGGCTTCGAGCAGGGCCGGGCCGCCCGCGCCCGCCGCCGCCTGCAGGCGGTGCAGCGGCGTGAGCGGGAAGCCGATCTCCTCGAAGCCGGCCACCGCCGCGGCCAGTCCTGGCTGTCCGCCCCGCCGCAGCCCGGCCTCGACCCGGTCGGCAAGCGCCGGAACGCGCAGGATGCCCGGCGCCCGCAGGTAGGCGAGCAGGTCGTCGGCGGTGCCGTCGGAAGTGGCGCAGCGCAGCAGGGCGCACACCCCGCGCCCGAACGGGGTGTGGCCGAACGGCACCGGCCACTCCACGGCGTGGGGAATCCCGTACGCGGCGAACACCTCGCCGAGCAGCGGTGCCGCCTCGCGCGGGCTGCGGTGCACGACCGCAACATCGGCGGGCGCGACGCCATCGTGCAGCAGCCTGAGGACCTCGGCCGCGACGAGCTCGGCCTCGCCGCGCTCCCCCCCGGCCTCGAGCACCGCCACGGCCCCGTCTGCCGGGACGCGGCCCGGGTCCGGCTCGAAGAGCTGGCGCTCGAGGTGGTGCAAGGCCGCGCGGGCCGCGGGCGCATAGTGCGCGTCCCGGGCCGGGCGGGCGTCCTCGGCGGCAGCCACGGCGCGCAGCTCCTGGTACGTGGTGGCGCGGCCGGCGGCGGCGGCCCGGCCGGCCTCGTAGGCCAGCGACACCGTGACCGGCGCCTGCGCCGGGCCGGCCAGCGCCTCGAGCAGGTCGCGCTCGGCGACCGTGAGGTCGTCGAAGCCGTAGGCCACGACCGGCCGCTCGCCCCACGCGCGCGGCGCGGCGCGCAGCGCATCGGCGGCCTGCCAGGCGAAGAGATCCGCGTCGACGCGGCCCAGCCGCTCCAGCCGGCGCCGGTAGGCCGCGTAGATCCCGGCCACCTCGTCGGCGTAGCGGCGCCGGCCGCCATCGTCCCCCGCCCAGTCGCGCAGCGCGCGCGTGAACCGCTGGGGCGTGATGAGCGCCCGCTGCAGCTCGGCCACCAGGGCGCCCGCCGCGACCGCGAAGCCAGGCGCCGCCGCCGACTCAGCGAGGCGCTCGAACGTCGCTTCGGCGACGACCGTCTCGAGCAGGCGTGCCCGCTGGACGGGACTGACCCGCCGCGACCGCACGCCCGTGGCGGCCGCCACCGCCTCGACGAGCCCGGCGAACGTGCCGATCCGCCCCCCGAACACCGCGCCGCGGGCCGCGAGCTCGCGCCCGTAGTGCGCGGCGTCGGCGGCGGTGGGCACCACGAGCACGGGGTCGTCGGGCAGCGCCGCGGCGTAGGCGCCGAGCGCCAGGCCGGCCTTGCCGGCGTTCGCGGGGCCGGTGATCAGCGTCAGGGGCATGGGCGCAGGAGCGGGGTCGTCAGCCAGGGCATCGGCCTGACAAGGATCGCGGCCGCGGCGGCGCACCGCAGCGGCCCACAGCGGCGACCCGCGCGGACCTCGTGCGCTTCAGCCCCCGAATCGGTGGCCGAGGCGCACCAGAACGGGCGGGCGGTGCTGCCCGCAGCGCGCACCGGCGGCGGCTACGCCGCGGCGGGCGGTGCTGCGGCCGTGGCGGCGGGCGCCTCGGGAGCGGCGTCGGCCGCTGCCGCGTCCTGCACCTCGGGTGGCTTGGCGCCCTCCTTGGCCCACGCCTCGTCGAACTCGACCCGCCACTTGCCCTCCTCGCTCTGCTGGAGGGCGAGCTTGGCCCGGAACGAGCGCCCGCTGCGGCCCTTGAACCCGGTCACCTGCTTGGCGGTGCGGCCGGTCTGGATGAGCTCGCGAGCGACCGAGGCGGGCAGGGTCTTGCCCGCCTTGGCCTTCCAGATCACGAAGCCGCACCCCGGGTCCTCGCGGGACCAGCACGAGTAGCCCTTGCGGTTCTCGACGATGTCGCGCCCGCAGACCGGGCAGGGCCCGAGGTTGGCGCGCGGGATCCGCACGTCCTTGAGCTTCGCGTCGAGCTCGGCCACGGTCTCGCCGGTGAACTTCACGATGCCGTCCATGAACGCATCCCGCGGCTCCGCGCCCGCCTCGATCAGGGCGAGCCGGTGCTCCCACTCGCCGGTGAGCCCGGGCGAGGTCAGCGGGTGCTCGCCGAGCAGGCGGATCACGTTGAGGCCCTTCTCGGTGCAGACCAGCGAGCGGCCGTCGCGCTCGACGTAGCCGACCGAGATCAGCCGCTCGATGATCGCGGCGCGCGTGGCCGGCGTCCCGATGCCGGACTCCTTCATCGCCTCGCGGGCCTCGTCGTCGTCGACGAGCTTTCCGGCGGTCTCCATGGCCCCGAGCAGGGATGCGTCGCTATAGCGCCGCGGCGGCTTGGTCTCCTTCTCGGCGCTCTCGATCTCCCGCGTCTGCACCTCCTCGCCGAGGGCGAGCCGCGGCAGGCGCTGCTCGCGGCCGGCGTCGTCCTCGTCAGCGGGACCCGCGGGCTTGGCGTCGGCGTCGGCCTCCTCGCCGTAGGCGGCCCGCCAGCCGGGGACCACGAGCACGCGGCCGCGGGTGCGGAAGACGTGCTCGGCGACGGTGGTCTCGACGCTCGTCTGCTCGAAGACGGCATCCGGGTGGAACACCGCGAGGAACCGCCTGGCCACGAGGTCGTAGACCTTCTTCTCGTCCTCGCCCCACTTCGCCGGATCGTGCTCGGCGCGCGTGGGGATGATCGCGTGGTGGTCGGTGACCTTCGCGTCGTTGACGACCCGGGCGAGCGGCAGCACGTCGAGGCCGGCGACGTAGGCGGCCGCCTTCGCGTACTCGGGCCGCGCGCCCACGAGCTCGGCAGTCGGCTTGATGTCGGGAACCATGTCGCCGGTGATGAAGCGGGAGTTCGTGCGCGGGTACGTGAGCGCCGTGTGCTCTTCGTAGAGCTTCTGCGCGGCGGCCAGCGTCCGCCGGGCGCTGAACCCGTGGCGCGTGTTCGCCTCGCGCTGCAGCGACGTCAGGTCGTAGAGCAGCGGCGCCTTCTCGGTCCGCTCCTTCGTCTCGTGCTTGGTGATCTCGCCGTCGCGGCCGCGGCAGGCCTCCACGATCGCCGCCGCCTCGGCCGCCGTGGCAAGCCGCGGCTTCGCGCCGGCGTGGTACCGGCCCTCGTAGATGCGCTCGGGAGCGCCGTCGGCGGGCGGGGCGGCGAAGACGGCGTCGACGAGCCAGTACGGCTCGGGCACGAACGCCTTGATCTCCTCCTCGCGCCGGGCGAGGATCGCCAGCGTCGGCGTCTGGACCCGGCCCAGGGACACGGCTCCGTCAAACGAGGAGCGCAGGCGGATCGTGGCCGCCCGGGTCGCGTTCATGCCGACGATCCAGTCGGCCTCGCTGCGGGAGCGCGCCGCCTGCTCGAGGTGGGCCAGCTCGGACCCCGGCCGCAGCTGCCCGAAGGCGTCGGCGATCGCCGTCTTGGTCATCGACTGCAGCCACAGCCGCTGCACCGGCTTCTTCACGCCGGCCTTCTCGTAGAGGTAGGCGAAGATGAGCTCGCCCTCGCGGCCCGCGTCACAGGCGTTGATCACGTCGCCGACGTCGTCGCGCTTGAGCTGGCGCGTCACGACCGACATCTGCTTCTTGGACCGCTCGTCCCGGACGACGAGCTTGAAGCGGTCGGGGACGATCGGGAGATCGGCCATCCGCCACTTCTTCCACTTCGGGTCGTACTCCTCGGGGTCGGCGAGCTGCACGAGGTGGCCGACGGCCCAGGTCACCACGTGGTCGGGGCCTTCGAGGTAGCCCTCGTGCTTTTCGAAGCCGCCAGGAAGCACGCGGGCCAGGTCGCGGCCCACGGATGGCTTCTCGGCGATGACGAGGGTCTTGCCCATGCGGGGCAGCAGGGTAGCGCCGCGACGGCGCCGACCCCGCCGCGGCTCGACGGACGGGCCGGTGTACCGTCCAGTCGCGATGGACGCCCCCCGCACCCGCTACGCCCGCAGCGGCCGCCACCACATCGCCTACCAGGTCGTCGGCGACGGGCCGATCGACCTCCTGTACGTGCCGACCTGGATCTCCCAGGTCGAGCTCCTGTGGGAGGAGCCGCACCTGAACCGGTTCTTCAGCCGCCTGGCCTCCTTCACGCGCCTGATCCTCTTCGACCGGCGCGGGTCGGGCCTGTCGGACCCGATGGCGGGCGCGCCGACGCTCGAGGAGCAGATGGACGACGTCAACGCCGTCCTGGACGCGACCGGCTCGTCGAGCGCCGCGCTCATGGCGATGCTCGAGGGCGGGCCGATGGCGATGCTGTTCGCGGCGAGCTTCCCGGAGCGCACACGGGCGCTGGCGCTCTACACCACCTTTGCCCGGTCGACGCGGTCCGACGACATCCCGTGGGGCGTGCCGGCTCCCGAGCGTGCCGCCCAGGTGGAGGAGTTCGTGGCGCAGTGGGGGGAGGGGTCGCGCCTGGCGCGGCTCTCGCCCCATGCCGCCGACGACGTGGCGATCGACACGTGGTACGCGAAGCTCGAGCGCCACTCAGCCAGCCCCGGCACGGCCCGGGCGATCATGCAGCTCGTGGGCGAGATGGACGTGCGGGCGGTGCTGCCCACGATCCGGGTGCCGACCCTGGTGATGCACCGGACCGACGACCCGATGATGGATCCCCGTCACGCGACCTACCTCGCCGAGCGCATTCCTGGCGCCCGACTCGTGACGATGCCGCCGGGCGACACCCTCCCGATCATCGACGGCGACATCCTCACCGACGAGATCGAGGAGTTCCTCACCGGCAGCCGGCCCTCGAAGGAGCCCGACCGGGTGCTCGCCACCGTGCTCTTCACCGACATCGTCGACTCGACCGGGCACGCCGCCACGCTCGGGGACCAGCGCTGGCGCGACCTGCTCGAGCGCCACGACGCGATCACCCGCGGCGAGCTGGCCCGGTTCCGCGGGCGCGAGGTCAAGCACACCGGCGACGGCATCTTCGCGACGTTCGACGGCCCGGCCCGGGCGATTCGCTGTGCCGAGGCGATCTCGGACGCCGTGGCGAAGCTCGGCGTCGAGATCCGAGCCGGCCTGCACACCGGCGAGGTCGAGCTGCGCGACGACGACGTCGCCGGCGTCGCAGTGCACATCGGCGCCCGCGTGGCCGCCGAGGCCGGGGGCGGCGAGGTGCTCGTGTCGAGCACCGTGAAGGACCTCGTCGCCGGGTCGGGCATCGACTTCGCCGAGCGGGGCACGACCGAGCTCAAGGGCGTGCCCGGCGAGTGGCGGATCTTCGCCGTCGACCGCTGATCAGGGGGCGCAGCCGCCCGTCGACACCGGGCCCCGCGCGCCGGCGAGCACCCGCCGGACGACCGCATTGGGCACCCCGAATCCGCCTCGGCGGCCGCCGCCGGTCGTCGCGGCGAACACGGTGGCGACGACCTGCCCGCGCCCGTCGACGAGCGGCCCGCCGGAGTTCCCGGGCCGCACGCGGCCCCGCAGCGAGGCGATCTCCCGGGTGACCGGCCCCTGCCCGTAGGCGTCCTGGGAGACGAATCGGCGCGTCTGCCCCAGCCGGCCCGGCTGGACGTCGAACGGCCCGTTCTCGGGGTAGCCGAGGATCGCCGCGGGCGTGCCCGCCGCCGGGTCGGGTGCCAGCGGCAGCGCGGGACGGCCGAGGCCGCCGACAGCGAGGATCGCCAGGTCGTTCGTCGGATCGAAGGCCACTGTCTGGGCGGGGAGGCGATCGCCCGAGCCGTCGCGCTGCACCGCCGTGTCGGACTCGCCGGCGACGACGTGCGCGTTCGTCACCACGAGGCCGGGGCGGACGACCCAGCCCGAGCCCTCGATCCCCAGCCCGCACGCCGTCCCCGTGATGCGGACGACGCTCCCGCGCGCCGCCTGCACCTGCGGGTCGCGCGCGATGCCCGGAGGCGGCGGGCCGACGTTCGCCTCGGGCCCGTCGACCCGGGGGAACGGGTCGAGGCGGTTCAGGGCGTTGAGGATCGGCCCGGAGGGCGGCAGGAGGTCGTTGAGCCGGTTGAGGATGGCCGAGCGCTGCGCCGCCCGGCGCACCCCCGGGACGTTCGGCGCGTTGAGCGCCGCCGCCCCGATGACCCAGGCGATCCCCAGGGCCACGCACGCGGTCAGCGCGGCGCCGAGGACGCCGTCGACGGCCGCGAGTCCGGGCAGGCGCAGGCTCCGGCGCAGCCGCACGGCGACCGCCTCGAACCCGGTGGCCAGGACGCCCCCGACGATGACCGCGCCGCCGAGGGCGAGGAGCGGGGCGTACGGCGAGGCGCTCCCTTCGGGCAGCAGCAGCGGCGCCAGGCGTGCGCCGAGCACCGCCCCGGCCGCAAAGCCGACGAGCGACAGCGCGCCGATGACGAATCCCTGGCGATACCCCTGGATCGCCAGGAGCACGGTGAAGCCGACGATGATCCAGTCGATCGCAGTCATGGCGGGGCCTGGCCGAGCCTAGATGGTGCCGTTCCCGGGCCCGCAGTGGCGCCGCCAGGCGCGGGATCGACTACATTGGCGCGCGCAGTGGCCGATCGCCGCAGAGAGCCTCCGTCGGCAACGACCCCGCGGCCTGCGTCCTTCGAGTCGGCCTCGGGACGTCGCCGACCGCCGTCGCGCTACGACCGACGTCAGCGCCTCTATCGGCGTGCCGTGCCGCTGCTCATCGTCGCGGGCCTGGCCTTCGTCGTCGGGGTGGTCGTGGGCGCCCTCCACACCCCGGGCGAGCAGAAGGTGGCCGACGCCTACGCCAAGGCCTGGGCGAAGGGCAACTACGCGGCGATGTACAAGCTCATCTCCGACGACGCGAAGCGCAGCGTCACGCCAGCGGCGTTCCGCGCTGCCTACCAGCGCTCGGCGGACACGGCGACCGCCACGTCGACATCGGTCGGGCAGGCCAAGGATCCCCAGGACGGCGCGGTCGCGGTCCCGGTGAAGATGAAGACGCGGCTGTGGGGCGAGGTCGGCGGGACCGTGACCCTGCGGTTCCAGGGCAGCGGCGACAGCGCCAAGGTGGCCTGGACCCCGGCGCTCACCTTCCCGGGACTCGCCGAGGGCCAGTCGCTGACGCGGTCGACCGCGCTGGCGCCCCGCGCCCCGATCCTGGCCACCGACGGGCAGGCGCTGGCCAAGGGGCCCGGCCGGACCTCCGCCATCGGCGACGCCGCCTCCGAGATCGTCGGCACGCTCGGCCCCGCGCCGCCGGCGCGCCGGGCCCGGCTGTTCGCCCAGGGCTACCCGGCGGACGCCTCCGTCGGGCTCAACGGCCTCGAGCGCGTCTTCCAGTCCCAGCTGGCCGGCACGCCCGGCGGGACGCTCAAGGCGGGCGGCGCGATCGTCGCCCGGTCGCGGCCCCGGCCCGGGCGGGCCGTCCGCACGACGATCTCGCCGAAGCTCGAGACCGCCGCCGCCAACGCGCTCGCCAACCAGGACGGCGGCGTCGCGGTCCTCAAGCCGACCGGCGAGATCCTCGCCCTCTCCGGGCAGGCGTTCTCGGTCCTCCAGCCTCCCGGCTCGACGTTCAAGATCGTGACGACGACCGCAGCGCTCGAGGAGAGAAAGGTCAAGCTCACGGACGAGTTCCCCGTCCAGACCTCGGCGAACATCGAAGGCTTCCTGCTCTCCAACGCCGGCGGAGAGGCGTGCGGCGGCACGTTCCTGAACTCCTTCGCCGAGTCGTGCAACTCCGTCTTCGCCCCGCTCGGGGTGAAGGTGGGCGGCGCCGGACTGGTGAAGTACGCCGAGCGTTTCGGCTTCAACCGCAGCCCGGGCATCGACGGCGCCGAGACCCCTTCGATCCCGCGCACCTTCACCGGCGACCTGGACGTCGGCTCGTCCGCGATCGGCCAGGGCAAGGTGCAGGCCACCGCGCTCGAGATGGCGTCGATCGCCGCGACCGTGGCCACCGGCGGCCTGCGCTACCAGCCGCGGTTCGTGTCGAAGCCGACACCGAAGCCCACGCGGGTGATGAGCCGCCGCACCGCGAAGACCCTCACGAAGCTGATGACCGAGGTCGTCAAGGTCGGGACGGGCAAGAACGCCCAGATCTCGGGCATCACCGTCGCGGGCAAGACCGGCACCGCCGAACTCGGCGGCAACCTGACCGACGACGCGTGGTTCACCTCGTTCGCGCCCGCGGAGCGGCCGAAGATCGTCGTCGCGGTGCTGCGCATCGAGGCCGGCGCCGGCGGCGACTTCGCCGCGCCGATCGCACGGCAGGTCCTGGTCGACGCGCTGCAGAAGTAGCGGGCCGGGCCGCCGGGCCCGAGGCCGGGGCGGCGGCTGTGGGCGGGCTGCCGGCGAATGCGGGTCACCTTGGGAGGGCGCCCGGCGGCCCGGCGATTCCGGGCCGAGGCTGAGGTTCGGCCGGCCGGAGCGGCCGAATCGCGCTCTCGCGTCCCGCCCCGCGGCGGGACACCGCACCGAGCTTCTAGATGTCGAGGTCCACGCGCGCCTCGCCCTGCGCCGAGCGGATCCGCAGCTCGAGCGGGCGGTTGTTCAGCGCGGTGAGGGGAAGCTTGAACAGCAGCAGCGAGCCTTGGACCACGCCGTTGGCGGGCGGGCTGTTCGGCGTCGGGATGAAGCCGTTGTCCGTGGCCGGCGGGCCGCCGCCGGGTGCGACGAGGCCGCCGCGGTAGGCCCACTGATTCGTCAGCGCCAGCGGGAGCGGCTCATACCGGTCGTCCTGCGTGTCGGTGATCTCGAAGGCGTTTGCGGCCACCTGCGGCTGCGACGACTGGTTCTGGACCCGGAGGAACACGGCGAACCAGACCTCGGTGTTCTTGATCGCCCGGTCCCTGAGGCCCACGCCCTCGAGGTACGCCCTGTCCTCGGTGTCGCGCGGGTTGAGCTGCCGCGAGATCTGCACCTGATAGCTCATCGGCCCGATGTCGAGGTAGGCGCCCTCCGTGAGGCCCACGGTCTTCGGCGACTGCTTGTTGCCGCAGGCCGAGACGCCCACGGCGAGGGCCAGCGTCAGAGCGGCGGCGAGGATGCGAAACGGTGCGGCCACGGCGGCGGGCAGTCTATAGCGTCGGGCGGGGAGCGACGGTCACGGCCCGGGCACCCCCGGCGATGGTGGCCCGCGCGCCAGCCCCTTCGCCCTCCTCGAGGATCTGCCGCAGGCGGCGCAGCGACTTCTTCAGCTTGCGCCGATACCAGCCGCGCGCCCCGAACGACTCCATGATCCGGTCGGTGATCAGCGCGGGCACGATCTCGGTGACGACCTCGACGTCGGTCCCGCCGTGCGGGGCGTCGCGCAGCGTCCACACGGTCAGGAGCTTGAGCCGGTTGAACTTGCCCGAGCGGCCGGCCTCGACGATGCGGTGCGGCCGGTCGAACTCGACCACCGTGACGTCGGCCCAGTTGAACCGGTTGAGCGGCGCGCGCACCTTGAACCTGACCCCGGCGCCCAAGCCGTAGGAGTCCTCCCGGGTCAGGTGCCAGTCGGTGAGGAAGTGATCGTTGAACTCCGCGTGGTTCGCGACGTCGGCGAGGTACTCGAAGACCTCGGCGCGCGGGCGCCCGACCACGATCGACAGGCTGACCGGATTCACGGCCGCCAGTCTATCCGGGCGAGGCCGGGCCGCGAACCGCGGGGACGATCAGGCGGCGCGGATGGTCAGGCGCACGGTCTGGCCCTGCTCGCTGCTGCGCACGAGCTCGGAGTCGAGCGGCGTCTCGCGGCACACCGAGCGGCACAGCTCGCAGCGCTGGCGCCCATCGTCGTAGCGGTAAAGGTGCTCGCCGATGAGCGGCGTGCGGCGGCAGTCGTGGCAGCGCGGGCTGCCGGCCGAGCGCGACGAGATGCCCTTGCGGAGCAGCACGCGCTCGAACTCGGGGAAGGTGACGGGGAGGCGGCGCATGGAGCCGGGGTTCGCCTCCGGACGGGCCGATCCTTCCCGCTGCACGGCGCGGCCCGCGGGCGGGAAGCCGACCCGCGACCGCGCTTCCCGGCCGGCCCGCGAGGGCCTCCGGAGGGCGGCGCTGACCGTCGCCGCGCCAACCCCGGGCACCCTGGCGCGGAGGGCGGGTTGGCGCATTGACACTCGCAGTATTCTTCCCGTGGGCAACGCCGCCGCCGCCGCGCGCCGGCACGAGTGAGAGGCAGAAACAATGGCTTCGATCGAGACAGGCACGCTTCCAGGAATCGGGTCGTTTCGCTGTGCGTCTTGCGACTACGTCGTGGTGCTCGCCGCCGAGGACGAGCTGCCGCCGTGCCCCGCATGCGACGGGACGACGTTCGTGCGGGCCTCGCTCTTCGAGACCCGCCGGGGTGCCGGCCAGCCGGGCCCCGACGCCGCGACCGAAGCGCCCGAGTGGCTCGCCGAGGTGCGCGCGGCGATCGCGACGCCGGGCGAGTACCTGGCCTTTGACGACGGCGGGGAGGTCGAGGTCGTCCCCCTCGCCGAGGAGTGGACGCGCATCGGCCGCAGCCTCGCCGCCGACATCCGCTTCGACGATCCGACCGTGTCGCGCCGCCACGCGCTCGTCGTGCGCCAGCCCGACGGCGTCCGCGTGCTCGACGACCGAAGCCTCAACGGCGTCTTCGTGAACGGCGAGCGCGTCGAGTGGAGCCCGCTGCGCGACGGGGACGAAATCGTGCTCGGCTGCCACTGCCTGCGCTACCTGCACGTCGAGACCGTCGCCGCCTCCTCGGCCGCGAGCGACGCGCCCGGCGAGCCGGTCGCCTGACCCCGCCCCGGCGTCTCGCCGGGGCCCTCCGGCCTCTATAGTCGCCGTCGATGGCGGCCACGATCGCAGTGCTCTCCCAGAAGGGCGGAACCGGGAAGACGACGACGGTTCGGACCCTGACCGACGTGTTCCGCCGGGTCGGGCTGTCGACCCTGGCAATCGACCTCGATCCGCAGGGCAATTTGGCCGACTACTTCGATGTGGACCCCGACGCCGACCCGACGATCGCCGACGTCCTGGCCGGC
>JAXLTD010000008.1:0-240836 GCA_046330225.1 Solirubrobacteraceae bacterium
GACTGGCCGGCGTGAGCGGAGGGGGCGGGATTCGAACCCGCGGTCCGGGGTTGCCGGACTCCGGTTTTCAAGACCGCGGGGCGCTGGCGCGGTCCCGCCCGTGGTTGCTGGGCGGCTGCACGAGGGGCAGGCGGTGCGCGCCAGTGATTGCGCCATCGGACCGCGAAAAGCGGTGGCTGATTCAAGGTCGGGTGTCGCCGCTCCGCCGCGAGCGGTGCTTACCTAACGCCATGCCCAGCGACGCTCTGACCAAGGAGCTTGAGCGCAGCGTCGGAATCGTCCGTGCCGAACTCGACGTGCTCGGCGCACAGCAGGCCCGCGGCGAGCCGATCGACCTCCCGCGGTTCGAGCGAGTCGTGAAATCCATCTGCCACCTCGTCCGCGCCCACGCTCCCGCCACGGCCCCCTCTCAGCCGGACGCAGAGCCCGAGCCATCCGAGCCGTCCGAGTTCACTAGGCACCTGCGCGAACGCCACGAGGCCACGCGCGGCAACGCCGCGTAGCTCACCTCGCTCGCGACGACGGATACGCCAGCACGACGACGGGTCACGTGACCGTGTGTGCGCGCGCGGCGTGGCTGCCGTGCGTGCGCGCGGGCGCGCGTGGGTGGGCGTGTGCTGCCTGTCTGGTAGGTACGAAGCGGGCCGGGCGTGGCGCGGGAGCGCTGCCGTTGCTGGCGTTCGCTTCGATGGGGCGGGGCTCGGTGCTACCGGCTGTGCGACCGGGAGGGTGCGCGGGGGCCGTGCGGGGCGTATTACCGGGCGCCAGCGTATGACGGTCGCCCGGGCCCCCGGCCACCCCCTCAGCGCGTGCGGGTTCCCATCCGGGGGCAGGGACTCCCTCGGTCGCGCGCGTTGGGGTGTGTCAGGGCGCGTTGGAGGGCGCCTGAGGGGCGGCGCTGGGGCAGGTTGGGGTAGATGGCCCAGGGGATGCCGGCGTGGTCGAGTGCGGCGCTGAGGCGTTGGGTGGGTGGCTGTTGGAGGTGGACGGCTTCGATGTCGGCGAGGGTGACGGGGCCGCGGATGTGGCAGATGAGGTTGTGGTCGGCGTGCTGCCAGGTGAGGCCGCGGTCGAGGAGTTCGAGGCGGTGGGTGGGGTCGGCGCCTTCGGGGCCGGTGCCGGGCCGGTCGCGGGCGGGGTGGGCGTTGAGGTCCTCGGTGCGCGCGGCGCTGATGCCCGGGCCGATCTTGACCGGGGCGTCGTGTTGTTCTCGGACGGGCTTCTCGGCGGCGTAGAGCGTGGCCCAGGCGGGCACGCTGGCTTCGTCGGGGGTGTCGATCGGCGTGGGGGCGACGGGGCCGGTGACGGTCCAGGCGTAGGAGACGGTCGTTCGCGGGCGGACGACCTGGCGGAGGATCAGCTTGGCGTCGCCGTAGATGCTTGTGGGGGTGTGGGGGAGCGCTTCGAGGCGGGTGGAGACGTATCCGTAGGTGATGGGCTCGGGTCCGACGGCGAGCTGCTCTCGCTGTCGTCGGTCGGCGAAGTCGGCCCGCGGGTTGATGCTGGGGATGCCTCCGGCTGCCTGCTCGTGGGACGCGGCCGGGGTGATTGCTTCCGTGCTGAGGATGGCGGGCAGCGCGGCGTGCGGGACGCGGATGGCGATGTGCGTGCGGGAGCGGTGGGTGAGGTGGCGGAGCCGTGCGCGGGTCGCGGCGTTGTGCTCGGCGCGGGTGAGGCCCCAGGCCCTGGCGCGGGCGTCGATGACCGGGGCGACGCGCGGGCGGTTGCGCAGCGCGCGCGTGGCGGACGGCGAGCCCGTGATCGCTTCGGGGCATCCTCGCGGGCGAGCGGGGCAGGGCACGTCTGGCCAGATGGCCCAGGGGACCCGGGCGGCGTCCAGGGCGTTCCTCGTGCCGTCGTCGGGAGGGTAGGTGAGGTGGACTGCCGCGATGTCGGAGGGGCTGATCCCGCCGACGATCTGGGCCTCGATGAAGAGCCCGCGATCTGGCCGGCTCCTGATGCGCTCGAGCAGGCTTCGGTGCTCGGGGTGCAGGCGGTCGTAGAGGGCCGGGTCGGGCGCCCGGTCGGCGTCGCCGTTGAGCGCGATCGGGGCGGTGCAGTCCAGGACGTCGAGCCACCACGGGATGGAGAGGTGGGACGGGCGGTCGATCGGGGAGGCGGCTGCGTGCTTGCTGTACAGGTAGCTGTCGGCGGCGACGATCGTCGCTCGGGATCGGATGGCGTCGGTCAGGATCAGCTTGGCGTCGCCGTAGATCGCCGTTGTGGCGAGGGGCAGCGATTCGCGGGGGGATCCGACGTAGCCATAGACGACGGGCCCGCTGCCCCAGCCTGCGGCTTCGAACTCGCGTCGGGCACGCACGTACCGGGCGGCCGTTGCCGCGGCGTCCGGCCCCTTCCCTCGGAGCGCGCTCGGGTCCCCGATTCGGTGCGAGCCGCTGCCGGTCTTGAGGATCGCGGCGATTCTGTGAGCTGGCGCCCGGATCGCGAGGTGCGCCGTCTCAGGCCGGGTGAGGTCGCGGAGCTTGGCGCGCTGGGCCGCCTCGTGCTCGCGCAGCGTGAGTCCGCGGGCCTCCGCGGCCTGGCGAAGCCACCGCTCGGCCTCGGGCTCGCGCCGGGTGCCCCTCACGATGGCGCACCACTCCGGGTTGTGCTCCCGGTCGACGGACCGGCGTCGGCGTCCGCGGCGTCCCACGGAGAGCAAGGCTATGCACCGATCCGGCATCGCTTGCGGGCCGTGGCCGACCCCCGGCGTACCGTGGCCGCATGCTGATCCCCGCTGCGACCCCGCTGGCCGCTGGCGTGATCCCACGGACGCGATCGGGACACGTGATCCTGTTCCGCCGCACGTTCGATCCGGGCGGCGGCCTGTGGGCGTTCCCAGGCGGATACGTGGAGGCCGGCGAGCGGCCCGCCGACGCGCTCGAGCGCGAGACGCTGGAAGAGCTCGGGATGCGCGTTCGGCTCGTCCTGCAGCTCGTGAGCGAAGGCTACGAGGATCCCGAGGCCGGGCCCGCCTACTGGCGCCCTGGGGACGCCGCCGCGTTGGTCGTGTTCACAGCACTAGCGCTCGAAGAGCCGCGCGAAAGCGACGAGGCGTGCGAGGTGGGGGTGTTCCTACCGATCGGATCCCATGGGAAGAGCTTGCGTTCTGGTCGACGCATCGAGCGCTCGGCGATGCATTGGCCGATCCCTGGCCGCCCGACGGCTGAGGGCTGGCTAGACGGCGCCGCTGTCGTCGGCGTGGCGATCCGGCGCGAGCGGGACTCCGAGGCCGGGCCGGCGCGGCTGCGGGGTTCGTGGCGCGCGCAGGTCTGCGAAGAGCTGCCGGCGCCGGGCCTCCCGTGCTGCCGGGCTGCCCTCGGACGGCTGGCCGCGGAGCGGCACCCCGGACCAGCTCTCGACCTCCGACAACCGGAACCGGACCAGCCCGGACCGGAGCTTGTAGAGGGGCAGCCCCCGATCACGCACCCAGACCTCGACCGTCCGTTCCGTCACACCGAACAGACTGGCGATGTGGCGCTTGCTCACGAGCGGATCGCCGCTGGCCAGGTACGCGATGTTCGCCAAGGATCCCTTCCTTCGTGCCGTTGCGCCCACGTCACCGCGTCGCGCCGCGCTGTCTAGAGCCCCCGTGCGCGCGGCAGGTTCCGGAGCGGCGAGACGCTCCCGCCTGTTCTGGCGGCGCTGTGCGGCTGCTACCGATCCTGCTACCGGCGATCCGAGCGGGCTTGGCGGCGCAGGTAGCCTCGGGCGGGGAGATGACCTTGAAGGGGACCGGGCAGATGCACTCTGGACGGCGAGCCCGTCGCCCCTGGCGGCCCGCCGCGACCGGGGGCATGGCGTGACTGGCTACCGCGGGGCGGTCAGGGCCAGCCGGTGGCTCCTGAACGCCTCTGCGTTCTGCTTCGTGCTCGGCGTGCTGGCAGTCGTGCTGGCGGCGCTGGCCTCGTTCGGTGTCGACCTGGGCAGGAGGCCGTACTGGCTTTGGGCGGCGGCTGGGTTGTGGCTGGCCGGCGCGTTCGTGTTCGGGTGCTGGCGTCCGTCGCGAACGCGTGGGGGCTGCGCCGGGTGCCGGATCCCGACGGGCTCGATCTCGGCGCGCTCATGGCCGACGATCGCGGCTGGGAGGACCGCTACGCGCACCCGCAGGACAGTGCGCCCGTCGATGGCATGGACTGGGCCGAGCAGGACCGAATCACCCGTCGGGCACACCGGCGCGGCGACGTGTAGCCCGCGAGCGGGGCTGTCAGAACGGGAGCCGGCTGCACTGCACGCGCGGCGCAGGCTCGTCGCGTCCCCCGAGGCCCATCGCCCTGCTGGCCTTCTCGTCGGCGCTGAGTTTGCGCGGCGCTGGGTTGTCGGCGCGGCACGATTGGTAGTGCAGCTCGGAGCCGATCCAGAGCAAGGCTCCCAGGATCCCGACGCAGACCACGAGCGCGGCGACCTTCACGCTGGCGAGCGTATGGCGCTCGTGGCGAGTCGCGCAAGCCACCTCGTCGCATTCCGAGGGGGAAGCCTGCGAAACTGAGCAAGCCGCTTGCAACAGAGCTGCATTGGTAGCAGTGCCCGGATCGTCCACGTCCGGGCACTGCGCGTTTTGGGCGGTTGTGACGGGCCCACTCCGTATGCTCGAACTACCAATGCAACTGCAAGCCAGACACCTCCGACGTGGACACAGCGGGCCAGCCGAGTAGGGCCGCCGACCCTACGCTCGTGCCCGGTGCGCCGAGGCGCCGGCCGGCTACATGCCGTCCGCGGCGTCGGACGGACTTCGGGCTGCCGCCCCGGCGAGAACGCCCACGTAGCGGCCCGGCTACTGGCCGTCGCGGAGGTCCACGGGCTCGCGCGCCCTGGCGCGTCCCGGCGGGCCGGGAGCGTGCTCGCGCTTCGACATGCCCGACTCGAGATGACTCGTTGCGGCACTCGGCGCACATCGCCGCGTCCCCGGCGCTCGGGCCGTCGGCGCTGCGGGGCGCGCGCCACGCGGGCCGGCCCGGCTGACGCCGACCCTCACGAACCGCGAGGACTCATCCACGGCACCGGGAGGCGGCCCGGATGAGCCCGACGCTCGCACCCTCCCGCATCGTTCGTGATGGCGCCGACGAGTCATTCGCAGCGGCGTTCGCAGCCCATCAGGTCCGGGCGCCTCACAAGGTAGACCGCTCCGCTACGCGGAGAACTACAACGCGCCGGGCATTCCCTCGGTGCGGCAGTTCCGGGCCTCTACCTTGTGAGGCGCCCTGGCTGGCCCTCGACCGCCATGAGTCCCTCGCGCTCTCGGCATTGGCTGCGATGGGCGTTCCGTTCGCCGAAGTGGGGCGCCCGTTCCTGTGCCCACTGACCGGGGATCGCGCAGTCCTGCTGTGGGAGCGCGACCCGGAACGGCCCGCGCGGCTGTGGCTGCGGGTGGGCGGGCCGAAGCCCGGCTCGGGCCTCTTCCTCGCTCTCGCCCGGTTCCGGCTGGCCATGGCGGCGGGAAGCCTGGACGCGACCGTTGTTCGGCAGGCGCCGGCGGCCACGCTCTCGGCGTGGTGGTCAAGGCTGGCCCACGAGGCTGGCCTGACCTCGCTCGCAGCGGCCGACTGGCGGGCGTCGAAGCTCGCCGCGGCTCGAGGGCTGTCGCACGATGCCGTGAAGGCGGCTCACGGCTTCGATCTCCTGGCGGGGCTGCGCCGCCAAGCGGGGTTCCCAGGCTCGTGGGCAGGGACGCCCTACGCGATCCGGTTCGCTGGTCCCTGGGCCGGGCTCACGGAGTGGAAGGCCCGTGCGCTGGCGAGCCTCAGAGAGTCAGGCGTCCTGATCCTCGCGGGGGCCCATGAGGCGACGCTCCCGCATGGGGTCCGCGTGCCAGCGCCCCTCTACGGTGTCGGCATCGACCCGACGAGGGGCTCATCGTGAGCTTGATCGGGGCGGCGGTGGACCGGGTGCGCATGGCTGACCGGGCGACCGTTCGCGCGGAGGCTGTGGCGGTCGCCCACGAGCTGCGCCAACTCGTGCAAGCCGGCGAGGTTGACGGCGGCGAGGCGATGAGCGCGCTCGTGCGCGCAGCCGGCGAGGCCGGGTGCCAGCTCGGCCCCCGCGGAGACGATCCCGGCGCAACCGCTGCGATCCGCGACGCGCTCGGCATCCGGGACTGGATCGCAGCTCGTGCCGCGGAGACCGCAGCGCAGCCCGACGAGGAGAACGCTGCGACTTTCTTGGATCCGGGCCTGTCGGCGGGCGAAGCACGCGCCCGGACGGATGAGGTCAAGGCGGACGCGCGGGCGTTGTGGCGCAAGCTGCTCGCGCTGTACGAGGGCGCGCGCACCACGCGCTCGGATACCCGTCGTGGGGCGCGTACTGCGCCGCCGAGTTCGACCTCGGGCAGTCGCACGCCTACCGCCTGCTCGACTCGGGCCGGGTCGTCGCCGCCATCGAAGCCCATTCCCCAAATGGGGAACGGCCAGCATCCGAGGGCGTCGCCCGAGTGCTGGCGCCGGTCCTGCGCGCGGACGGCCCCGAGGCCGCAGCGCAGGCGTGGGAGGCCGTCGTCGAGGAACACGGCCCGGCCCCGACCGCTGCGCAGGTGCGGGAGCGCACAGCCGCCCCCGTCGCCCCGCCGACTGCGGATGAGCCGTCCCCGCGCTTCTCGGTCATCGCCGCCGACCTCACCGTTCACCACGGCAGCGCAGGCCGGCTGCGCCGCGCCGGAGTCCCCGCCGCCGATCACGCGGTGCTCGTGCTCGCCGTCGCGGCACCGGATGCCGCCGCCGGCATCAGGCTTGCCGGGCAGCTCGGCTTCACCGTGCAGACCGTCGCCGCGTCCCGGGGCCGTTCCCCCGCTCAAGGCCCGTGGGCGGTCGCGCCTGATCTGTTCGTCGTGGCGACGCGCGGGGAGATCCCGCCCCCGGCGCAGCCCGCGCCGGCCTGCTCCGACGCTCGCGAACTCGCAGCAGATCTCGGCGTAGATGGCCCCCGGCTCGATCCCCTCGCGTCGCGCGACTTGGACGGGTGGAGCGCGCCCCGATGAGCGGCCCGGCGGTGATCGTTCTCGGCAAGGGCGATGGGGTCGCCCGGCTGGCGCTCACCAAGCCTGAGGCTGCCTCGTGCCTGGGGATGAGCGTCGATTCGCTCGAGCGCCACGTCCTGCCGGGCGTGAAGGTCATTCGCCGCGGAAAGCTCGTGCTCATCCCGACCGCTGAACTCGCCGCGTGGACGGAGCGCGAGGCCGAACGGACGCTGCCCGATGCTGTCGCGTGATCGCGACCACGAGGCGTGCCTGCGGTGCGGCGCGCCGCTGATCGGGCGCCGCGCTCACGCGCGGTTCTGCTCGGGGTCCTGCCGGGCGCTCGCAGCACGGGACCGGCGGATCGCGTCAGACGCCCGTGCGCCACGCGGATCCGCCCCGGGCCGTTCCCCCGGGTCGGGTCGGCCCATGCTGGCGAAAGCGCAACAAAGGGCCCCTGAGCCGAAGCACGCCGGGGTGCCTGCCTGATGGCGCGGTCCGGGTCTCGCACCGGCACGGCTGGCGCCGCCCCCAACGCGGGGGCTATGCTGGCGCCGACAACCAAAGCGGCCCGGCGGCGCTTGGAACGCCCCGGGCCCGGCAACGGAAGTGAGGTTCCGATGCAAGCTGATCCTAAGGCCACCCGCTCCCGCGGGCTCCCCCAGGGCATTCGCGCCCGGCACTCGCGCCGCTGCAACGCGCAGGCAGGGAAGCGCTGCTCCTGTCGCCCGTCGTACGAGGCCGCTGCGTTCGATCGCAGGACTGGACGCAAGGTCCGCAAGACGTTTGCGACGCTCGCTGAGGCAAGGTCGTGGCGACGGGATGCTCAGTAGGCTCTTGAGCGGGGAGCGATGACCTCCCGGCGGACGTCGAAGCTCCGCGACGCCGCCGCCGCGCTCGTCGGCGGGATGCGCGACGGGACGATTAGGACGGCCAGCGGCGAGACGTACAAGCCATCGGCCATCGGGTCCTACGAAGAGAGCCTGAATCTCCACGTCCTGCCGACGCTTGGCGACGTGCGTCTCTCCGACATCCGCCGGGCGGACGTTGTGCGGCTGACCCGGGATCTGCTCGCCAAGCGCAGCGAGAGCACGGTGCGCAACGCGCTCGTGCCGCTGCGGGTCATCTACCGGGAGGCCCGGGAGCACGGCGAGGTTCCGGTGAGCCCGCTCGCCGGTCTCAAGCTGCCGACGTCGAAGGGGCGTCGCGACCGGATCGCGACGCCGCGTGAGGCCGCGACGCTCATCGCGGCGCTGCCCGGAGAAGGGGACCGCGCGCTGTGGGCGGTGGCGTTCTATGCCGGCCTGCGTCGCGGCGAGTTGCAGGCGCTGCGGTGGTGTGACGTGGACTTCGCGGAGAAGGTGATTCGCGTGCGCCGATCGTGGGATGCGTCGGCTCAGGCCGACGTGGGGCCGAAGTCAGCGGCGGGCGCGCGCGCGGTCCCGATGCCCGACCTCCTCCGCGATCGGCTCCGCAAGCCGCTCGCGGCGCACAAGCTGGCCAGCCCGCGATCCAACGGCGACGCCCTCGTGTTCCCGCAGGACCGCGACCCGACCAGGCCGTTCTGTGCGGGCGCGATCCAGAAGCGCGCCGACCGTGCGTGGAAGGGCATGGACCGGATCACGCTGCACGAGGCACGCCACACGTATGCGTCGCTGGCGATCGCGGCGGGCGTGAACATCAAGGCGCTGTCGACCTACATGGGCCATGCGGGAATCCAGATCACGCTAGACCGCTACGGGCACCTGCTGCCCGGAAACGAGGCCGAAGCGATGGGTCTGCTGGATGCCTACCTTGCCGCGAACGCTTGAGGCCGTGTCGGCTCGTCAGCTTCGAGCGGGCCCGGGGGACGGGCGTCCCCCTCGAGCCCGTCGTTGTGGTGCTTTGCACCGAGGATTTAGGATTCGGCGGTACCGTTCCGATCAACTGTCGTAAGCGGCGTGAAGCGAAGCCATCCAAAGCCATCCGCCCTGCTTGCTTTCCCCCGGTGCATCGAAGAGGATCGCGCTGGCGACCATCAGGAGGCCCACGATGAACCCACCGCCCGGCACACTCGCCCCCTCACCGACCGCGACGACTGCGTCCGGCTCTCATGGGATTGATGAGAAGCGTCCTGCGGAGTTGGCTGATCCCGATGCCCCTGCTTCCGTCACGTATTCCTCGAGCGCCCCGGTCGCCAAGGTAGGGGACCACGCGGTCTGGCTGGATAGCCCACTCGACTTCGACGCAGGCCACAAGGCCCTTTCAGGCCTTGAGCCGTCACTCGACGACGACGGCTACCTGCCTGCAGGCGGCGGGCCTTTCGGCGTGTGACAGACGTCTACGGCGCGCTCAACGAGAACCTGAGCGTCGGGGACATCATCCGCGACGTGACGTTCGTCGTCATCCGTGACGGCGAAGCCCCGCGCCGCCTTGAGCCTATGCACGGTCTCGTGATGACGGGTGATTGCGAACTGGACAAGTACTGGCACAAGATCGAAAGAGGCATCAGCGATGAGGCTGTTCGAGCCTGGCCCGTGACGGCCGCTCCGCTCAGAACGGAACTCGACGGCCTCGAGGGAGGCGGTCTGGCTGGCGATATCCGCCGCGGCAGGGTGAGGCGCTACTTCCACATCCCGGCGGCTGGCGGACTCCCCGAGTTCGCCGCGGACCTCTGGTTTGCTCAGCCGGTGCCTCGCCGCGGTTTCGACGATCGCCGCGCGGCGACGCTCTCAAGAACATTTCTGCTGCGCCTCTTCCAACAGGACTGGGAGACGCGCACGCGGATTCCGATTCCTGATGTGTTCCCGATCGTGGGGACTGCGTGATGCAGCTAGACAGCTTCCTGCTCGCCGACGCTGCCGCTGCCCTTGAGGGCAAGCTCTACGTGCACGGTGGCGGAATCACGCGCATCAATTCGCCGCGGTTCCCCTTGGTCCAGCAGCTCGCGTTCGTCCTTCGATTCCTGGCCGTCGACCAGGACGACCTGACGTCGGCGCACACCATCGGCGTTTCGCTCACTGCTCCGGATCACGAGTTCTTGGTGCCTGAGCAAGGCCTTCGGATTCAACCGCCCGCGGAGTACCTGAACGTCGTGGAGGGCGAGACGAGAGCGATCAACGTCGCGCTCACGGTGAACGGCCTAGTGTTTCCTGCCGCCGGCATGTACAGCGCCCAGGCATACCTCGACGGCGAGGTCGTCCGCGATCTGCCCCTCCCAGTCGTCCTGATTGTGCCGCCTGATCCGGAGGAAGAGCCGCCCGCAGACGACGCGTGATCGCGATGTGCACAGTGCCCGACGCGAAGCTGGCTTGACTGTCGTCACTGGGGCCGGGAGCCCAGATCGCCATTGGCTCGCCGGGGATCTGTCTCGCCGCTGACCAGCGCTGCGCCAGTTGGCGAGCTGGTCGCCCCCCCGAGCCTTCGTGCTTTCCCTCGTCCCCGGCTCCGGCACGGCCCCGCGCGCGAACCCGGGATTCGTCATTGCGCGCCGCTGATTCCGCGCGCCAGTCGCGCGCCAGTCGACACAGGTCTCTGAGCGGTTCACAGCGGACGCGAGCGGTAACCACCAACGGCACTCAGCGGTTGATGCGGTCCAACGCCGGCGCGGAATCCCAGCGTTGAAGCGGAGGGGGCGGGATTCGAACCCGCGGTCCGGGGTTGCCGGACTCCGGTTTTCAAGACCGGTGCATTCGACCGCTCTGCCACCCCTCCAGGTGCCAGCCCGACGGTAGACGGTTCGCGGTCAGGCGGGTGTGACGGAGGCGCCGGACCGCGCCACCGCGGCGCCCGGGACGATCGTCGCCGCCCGGGAGAGCGCCCGCTCGTGGTCGAGCACTGCCATGAGGGCATCGACGACCGCCGGGTCGAACTGCGCGCCGGCGTTGCGGCGCAGCTCCTCGCGGGCCTCGGCGTCGCTCATGGCCACGCGGTAGGGGCGATCGCTCGTCATCGCGTGGTAGGCGTCGCAGGCGAGGATAACCCGGGCGCCGAGCGGGATCTGCTCGCCGTGGAGGCCGTCGGGGTAGCCGGTCCCGTCCCAGTGCTCGTGGCCGTGCCGCACCAGCGGCCGCACGCCCGACAGGAACTCGACAGGGGCAAGGATCTGCTCGCCGACCACGGTGTGGCGCTCCACGATGTCGCGCTCCTCGGCCGTCAGCGGCTCGGGCTTGTTCAGGATCCACTCAGGCACCGCGATCTTCCCGATGTCGTGGAAGATCGCCCCGTAGCGCAGATCGCGCAGTTCCTGGTCGCTGAAGCCCAGGCGCCGTCCGACCTCGGTCGCGTGGCGGGCGATCGCGGGGGCGTGCTCGGTCGTGTAGGAGTTCTTCGCCTCCAGCGCGGCGCTCAGTGCCTCGGCCGTGCCGAGGTAGGCGCGGTCGAGCTGCTCGTAGAGATTGGCGCCACGCAGGGCGGCGCCGATCTGGTCGGCGATCGCCCGGACGATCTGCGCGTCGTCCTCGTCGAAGGCGGCCCGCCGGTCGTCCTCGAGGTTGACCGCGCCCCACAGCCGGTCGCCGAGCCAGATGGGAGCGGCGAGCTCGGATTGCGCACCGGCGAGGCTGTCGTGTGCGACGAAGTCGTGGTCGGCGGCGGTGTCGTCGACGATCACCACGCGCCGCTCCCGCAGGGCGCGCCCGATGACCCCCGCGCTGCGCGGCATCGCCCACGGAGTGGCGGCAGACGCGGCGGTCCGGGCGGCTGCGCCCGCCGCGTGCTCGACGTAGCCGTCCGGGCGGATGCGCGCGATCTCGCTGAGGTCGAACCCGAGTCCGTCGCGCAGCTCCTCGACCGCTGCCGCGAGGATCGGCTCGACCTCGGTCATCGCGGCGATTCGCGTGCCCAGCTCGCTGGCGACGGCGAGCTGCCGGGTGCGCTTGCGGAGCCGGTCGGACTGCCGCGCCTCCGCGGAAGGCCAGGGGTCGGCGCCGGGCAGTGCGGGCGCGACGCGCTCGGCCCGCCCGTCGGCGGGCAGGTCGCTCCCGTCGTCCGGCACCGTGCTGGCGGGGATGACCGTGCCCTTGCGGCCTTCGAGCTTCCCGAGCAGGAGCGCGCGATCCGCCCGCTGGATGAGGTCGACCACCGACATCCCGGGCGACCACTCGGCGACCCCGGCGGTTGCCGCGGCAGGCGTGTCCGGCCCGGAACGCTCGACCCGGTGCAGCGCCCGCTGGGCCACCTCCTGGGCGGCCCGCTCGTCCGCGTCGGCCGCCACGATCGCGAACTCATCCCCGCCGTAGCGCGCGACGGCGTCGTAGGGCCGGATCGACTGGCGCAGTGCCAGGCCGACCGCCCGAAGCACCTCGTCGCCTCCGAGGTGGCCTCGGGCGTCGTTGATCTGCTTGAAGTCGTCGAGGTCGATGAGGATGAGCGACACGGGCCGCCCTCCGCGCTCGGCGCGGTCCATCTCGCGCTCGATCGCCCGGTGCATCGCCGCGTGGTTCAGGCAGCCGGTGAGGGAGTCGGTGTGTGCGGCCCGGGCGAGGCCGGCGATCTCGGACGCGTTCCGGTAGGCGGAAGCCACGAGTTCGGCAAAGGGCTCGAGGATTCGCAGGTGCTCGGAGGTCACGGTGAAGGGGCGGGTGTAGGCGGCGGTGAGCACGCCGCGGATCTGCCCCTCCCACTGCAGCGGCACCGCCAGGGAGCTGCTGATCCGGGCGAACGGGAGGCCGGGCGGCGCGTTGGCGATCCGCTGGTATTCGTTCGTGAGAATCGAACGGCCGATCTCGACCGCCTTGGCGGCCATCCCCGAGCCGGGTCGCTGGTGGTAGCCGATGATCTCCGGCGGGACGTTCCAGGCGGCGTCGATGGTCACGCCGTCGCGGGCGTTCCCGCGGTAGACCGCCGCGGTGTCGGCGTCGAGGATCGCTGCCGCTTCGCGGCAGATCGCCGTGAGCGCCTCGTTCATGTCGAGGCTGTCCTTCAGGGCAGCCGCCGCGCGCGTGAAGGTGGCCTGCTGCGCCCGCTGGGCGGCGCTCTGCTCGGCGAGGTGCAGCTGCGCCAGGCTCGCGGCCGCGGCGTCGGCGAGGGCGCTGGCGACGTCGAGCTCCTCGGTGTTCAGCTCGCGGCCGCGGGCAGTGGCCAGGGCGAGCACGTGCCCGTCGCCGCTGTCGGCCCGCATGGCGAGCAGGACGATCTCGCCGTAGCTGTGCGTGTTGAGCCCGATCGCGGCGGCCAGCCCGGACGCCTCTCCGCGGCGAAGCCGCAGTTCGGTGGCCCGGCCGTCCACGATCTCGGCAACCGCAGGGACGGTGACGAGGTCGATCGGCGCGGCGCTTGACGTCCGCGGGGCCGAGGCAGCCACCCGCATGTGGCGCTCGCCACGTCCGGCCGGGGAGGGCTGGAGCACCGCGCCGGCCGGCAGATCGAGGACGCTGCAGGCCTCGCGGAGCAGCGCACGGCGCACGACGTCCGGGCCGCTCGCTTCTGCGGCGGCTCCGAGCAGCCTGGAGACGGCAAGCACCGCCTCGGCGGTTGACGCGTCGATTCGATCCAAGGGAGCTGGTGGGTTGGCCTGGCCAGGCCGCTCTGCGGACGTCCGAGCCCGCACGGCCTCACTGGGGGGTATCGGCGCGAACGGCCGGCGGCTTGACCGCTTGTGCCTACCGGGTCATAGCGATGACGCGGTAGGGCGCGGTCGCCTTCCAGGCCGCGGGATCCTCGTTGCCGGCGGCCAGCGTGCGGACCGTGGCGGCCCGCAGCTCCGCGAACTCGGCGGTCGCGAGCACACGCCTGGCCGACCGCCAGGAGGGGTGGTACTCGAAGAGCCTGTCTGCGACCGCTTCGGCGGACGCCCCGGTGAGCACGAGGTCGGCGTCGCTGATCGTGACCGCGGCGGCTCCGTCGAACAGCGCGCCGACGGTCGCGGGGTCGCTCCAATCGGTTGGCGGCGGCGCATCGGCCGCCGGAGGTGCCGCGGCGGCGATCGCCGCCCGCAGCTGCGTCGCGGCGGCAAACATGACGCCCGTGCGGGGCCAGCTCGTGACCAGGATGCGGCCGCCGGGCCGGACGACGCGCAGCAACTCGGCGGCGGCAGCAGCGGCTGGCTGAGCGAAGATCACGCCAAAGACCGAGACGGCGGCGTCGAAGGCGGCGTCGTCGAACGGCAGGGCGGCGGCGTCGGCCACCGCCCACTGAGCGTCGAGACCTCGCCGCTGCGGCCGTTCCCGGGCGACGTCGATCAGGCGCGGCGTGATGTCCGCGCCGGTGACCCGCGCCCCGCAGGCGGCCGCGAGGAGGGCGGCGTTGCCCGTCCCGCAGGCCACGTCGAGGACGCGGTCGCCGGGCGCGGGGGCGAGCAGCCCGATCACGTGGGCGGCAGCGGGCTCGAGCTCCGCGGCGGTGTGTTCGTAGGCGCCGGCTCCCCAGTCCTCGGGCATGCCCCGATCCTTTCAGGCCCGGCTCCGGCGGGGCGCTGCGGGCCGCCAGGGCCGGCGGGCCAGCCTCTACACTGGCGGCCTGCCCGGAGAGGTGGCCGAGTGGCTGAAGGCACTCGCCTGCTAAGCGAGTATGGGGTTCACGCTCCATCGCGGGTTCGAATCCCGCCCTCTCCGTTTTCCAGCCGCGGGCTCGCCGGCCCGCGCCGGGCCGCGAGGATCGCCCGCAATCGCTCCGCCTCCCGAGCCGGTGCGCGGTCGAGCCGCTGCCAGGTGATCCGGATGACCGCGAACCCGGCTCCCAGGAGCGCCGCGTCCTTCTCCCGGTCGCGCTCGAAGCGGTGCGCGTCGAACGCGCGCCCGTCCAGCTCGACGACGAGGCGCTCGGGCCGCCAGAGCATGTCGACCTCGTAGCCCGCGACGCGCCGGTTGACCTCAGGACGCGGGAGCCCGTGCTCGCGGACGAACGCGAGGAAGCAGTCCTCGAGCTCGGACCGGGTCGGGCCTCCGCGCTGCGAGAGCTGCGATCGCAGGCGACCCGATCCCCGGCGGCCGGGGGAGCGGTCCAGCAGCGCCGCCAGCTCGTCAGCGCGGACCCGGCCCAGCACCTGGGCTTCGTTGACGGCCCGCGCCAGCCGCCGGTCGTCGAGGACGTCGGCGAGGTCGAGCAGGGTCCGGGCGGGCGCCGTGACCGGGATCCCGTGGTGGATCGCGGCGTCCGCGACCTGAAGCGTGCGGGAGCGGTGGGCGTGGACGCCACGAAGCCGGTGCCGGTGGCGAGCCGTCACTTCGATTCGGGCGGGCCACGCGGGCAGGAGACGCCAGAGCGCTGCGGCCGAGCGGTGGCTGAGGACCGTGCCGTCGCCGCAGGCCAGCACGGCGGCGAGCGCCCGCGCCTCGGGGGTGTAGCGGCCCCGATCCCGACCGCGTACAGGCCGGGGTGGATCGCCTGCAGGCGCCCTGCGCGAAGCCGGTGGTCGATCGCACCCGGTGACACGCCGACGCTGGCCAGCTGGGCGCGGGTTGCCACGCCATGCTGGCACTTCGCCACTGAGACGATCGCGCGATCTGGCTGCTCCCAGCGCGGGGCTGTGTGCACCTGACCATCCATGTCACGGTCGAATGACCACACCCCCCGGAGCGTGCCGGACGCTGCGCCCACCAAGCCGCCAGCGCGCGGGGTTCGCCGGCGTTCTGCGGCGCCGGTGCGTGGTTCTGGAGCGCCGGTGCGTGGTTCTGCGGCGGCGGTGCGTGGATCTGGAGCGCCCCGGGCGGCTGGGCTCGCGGCGCGCCGCGTGGCACCATGCGACGCATGCCCGATGAGAACGTCTTTGCCGACCGCTGGGACCGGGAGCTGCCCGACCCGCCGTTTCGCTCGCGCGGCCGCCTGGTGGGCCGCCACGCCGGGGCGACGGAGCTGGGCGCCACCGTCTACGAGATCGATCCCGGCGGTGTCGCGGCGCCCTACCACCTCCACCACGGCAACGAGGAACTGCTCATCGTCCTGTCCGGCCGGCCGAGGCTGCGCACCCCGCTGGCGAGCGCGACCTGGAGCCCGGCGCCGTGGTCTCCTTTCGCCGCGGGCCCGACGGCGCCCACTGCCTCCGCAACGCCAGCGACGAGCCGGTCCGCTTCGTGATCGTCTCGACGATGAGGTTCCCCGAGGTCGCCGAGTACCCGGACACCGCCGACACCCTCACGCTGACGGCCCCCGGCGAGGGGAAGGTGTTCCCGCAGGGCAGCGACGTGCCCTATCAGGAGGCCGTGACGGCGGCCGCGGAGGCCGCGGGGGGCGCCGGGCGGCCATGACCGCGTGGACGGTGCTCGGGGTGCCGATCGACAGCGTCGGCCGGGCCGGTGGCACCGAGCACGGGCCCGCGGCGCTGCGCGCGACCGGCCTGCTGGATCGGCTCGGCGCCCGCGACGCCGGTGACCTCGACGTCCGCATTCGCGGCGAGGAGCGCGACCCCGTGACCGGCGTGGTGGGCTGGCCCGGGGTGCGCGACACGACGGTCGCCGTGCGCGCCGCCGTCCGGGACCTCGTGGCCGCCGGCGAGCGGCCGCTGCTGCTCGGCGGCTGTTGCGCGCTGCTGCCCGGCGCCCTCGGAGGGGTGCGCGACGCGATCGGGACGGCCGGCCTCGCCTACCTCGACGGGCACCTCGACCTCTACGACGGCCACACCTCGCCGACCGGCGAGGCGGCCGACATGCCGGTCTCGGTGATCCTCGGCGGTGGCCCGGACCCGTGGGGCGACGCGGCGGGCGGCGCGCCGCTCCTGGAGGCCGCCGACGTCGAGATCCTCGGCTTCCGCGACCTCGAGCAGGCGCTCGCCGACGGCCACCCGCCGCCCGAGGCCTTCCCCGGCCTGCGGACGGTCGATGCCGCTGCGCTGCACGCTGGCGATCCGGGAGCAGCCGGCGTCGCGGCGGCGGCCCGGTTCGCCGCCGACGGCCGGCGGTTCTGGCTGCACCTCGACGTCGACATCCTCGACGAGGCCCAGATGCCGGCGACCGACTACCTGTTCGCGGGCGGCCTCGACTGGGACCAGCTCGCCGCGCTCATCGGCCCGCTCGGCGCCGCCCCCGGCCTGCTCGGCGCCAACGTCACGTGCTTCAACCCGGAGAAGGACCCCGTGGGCGAGTGGGGGCGCCGCCTGGCCGGGCTGCTGGCGGGCGCGCTCGCGCCCGCGGCGTGACCTCAGCTCTCGACGAAGTACTCGCCGCTGCCCTGGCCCGACGAGAACCAGCGGCTCGTCACGGTCTTCTTGCGCGTGAAGAAGTCCACCGCGTCCGGGCCGTGGGCGTGCAGGTCGCCGAGGAACGAGTCCTTCCAGCCCGAGAACGGGAAGAACGCCACCGGCGCGGCCACGCCGATGTTCACGCCGATCATGCCCGCCTCGATCTCGTGGCGGTAGCGGCGAACCGACGCCCCGGACTCGGTGAAGATCGACGTGCCGTTCCCGAAGCGCGAGCGGTTCACGATGTCGATGGCCTCGTCGAGCGTGGCGGCGTGGATCACCGTGAGCACCGGCCCGAAGACCTCCTCCTGGGCGATCGCCATGTCCGCGGTGACGCCGTCGAGGATCGTCGGCCCCACGTAGGCGCCATCCGGGCTGAGGCCGTCGCCGCCGACCTCGCGTCCGTCGACGACGATGCGCGCGCCGTCGGCCACGCCGCGGTCGATCCAGTCGCGAATGCGGTCGCGCGCGGCGCAGGAGACGACAGGTCCGACGTCCGTCCCGGCGTCGAGGCCGTCGCCGACCTTCAGGGCCTCGGTTGCCTCGATGAGGGGCGGCATGAGGCGGTCGTGCGCGGCGCCGACCGTGACGACCACGGAGCCCGCCATGCACCGCTGGCCCGCGGCGCCGAACGCCGAGCCGAGCAGGCCGGCCACCGTCTTGTCGATGACCGCGTCGGGCATGACGACCATGTGGTTCTTCGCCCCGCCGAGCGCCTGGACACGCTTGCCGGCCTTGGCCGACTGCTCGTAGACGATCTTCGCGACCGGCGCCGAGCCGACGAACGAGACCGCGTCGATCCCGGGGTGGGCGAGGATGCCCTCGACGATCTCGCGTCCGCCGTTCACGAGGTTGACCACGCCGTCGGGGAGGCCGAGCCCGTCGAGCACCTCGAAGGCGATCTGCTGGGTCAGCGGGACCTGCTCGGACGGCTTGAGGATGAAGGCGTTCCCGCAGGCGATCGCGAACGGTAGGAACCAGAAGGGAACCATCGCCGGGAAGTTGAACGGGACGATCGCGGCGCAGACGCCGACGGGCTGGCGCACGGTCTCGGCGTCGATGTTCCGTGAGACGTCCTCGAGGATTCGGCCCTGCATCGTCGTCGGGATCGCGCAGGCGGCCTCGACCATCTCGATCATCCGCGCGACCTCGGCGCGGGCGTCGCCGATCGTCTTGCCCATCTCGACGGTGACCGAGCGCGCCATGTCCTCGTGCCGGGCCGTGAGCTGCTCGCGCAGCGTGAACAGCCGCCGGGCCCGCTCGATCGTGCTGACCGCCCGCCACTCGGGCAGCGCGGCCCGCGCGGCGGCGACGGCTGCATCGAGATCGCTCGCCCCGGACAGCGGGACCCGGGCCAGCACCTCTCCGGTCGCCGGGTTGGTGACGTCGAGCTCCTCGCCCGCGGTCGCGGGCGTCCAGCGGCCCCCGATGTAGTTGTCGAGCAGGCGGGTCGAAGCAGCGGTGGCGGACATGGGGAAGGGTCTCCTGGCGTCGGCGGGTCCGGGCCAGCCTAACGTCCGCGCGTCCGGTCGAGCGAACCGGCTCACCGCCTCCCGGGGCGCTGGTAGGTTCCCGCCACTTTCGTCCGCGGACCTGGGGGAGACGCATGGGGATGGCGACGGCGCGGCTGCGCCTCAGCGCATGGATTGCGGCTGCTGCGGCGGCTGGGCTCACCGGCCTCGCGGCGCCGGGCCAGGCCGGGGCGGCTCCGGCATCGGTTCCGGCGCTGCCCCTCGGCGCGATGCCGGCCAGCCCGGCGGTCATCGCGGCGATGGGGCCGGGCGTGCCGGCGCCTGGAAGCGGCGTCTCGGTCGCCCGGAAGCCCCGCCTGCTCTACGGCCGTCCGGTCGATCGCCGGCCCGCGCTCGTGCCCGTGGCGCTCGCCGACCTGCCGATTCGCGCTGCCGGGCGCGGGACGGTCACGATCGCCGCCGCGCGCACGGTGTCGCCCGGCCGCGTCGCCTACGGCGTTCGGGTGCGGGTCACGGTCCGGCGCGGCTTGCGCATCCTCCGCGCCACAGGCCCCGGCTGGCGGTGCGCGGGCCGGGGGCGGGCCGCCGCGTGCGCGCTGCCGTCGGCGCTGCGCCGGGGGCGCACGCCGCAGGAGGTCACGGTCGTCCTTGCCGGCGACGCGCGGCTGCGCCGCGGAGCGCGCACGCTGGCCTCCCGGCTGACGTGGCGCCAGCGCGAGGCCGCGCCGATCGGCCGGAGCGGCGGGCCGCGGCTCGTGCGGCGCGGCCGGACCGCCACGACGCGGGTGCCGGTCGTTGGCCGCCTGCGCGCGGGCATCAGGCTCGGCGGGCCGCGGACCGTCCAGGTGGCGGCTGCCGGCGGCACCGTGCTCCCGCTCGGCGGCCGGCTCCTGGGCCTCGAGGGCCAGCGCGCCGACGTCCGCTGGGTGCAGCGCTGCGTCACCCGGGCGGACGCCCGGCGGCTCGCGACGTGCCGCAAGCGCATCGCGCCGCGCGTGCGCTGGCAGGGCGACCGCACCGCGCTGGCCGAGACGTCCACGCTCGCGGCAGCGGCAGTCACCCCGCGCCTGCGCCGCACCCAGCGGTTCGTCTTCTCGCTCGTGGCGCGCTCCGGTGGCGCGCGGTCGGTGTCCACGCTGGTGATGACCGCGGTGCCCGCCGGCGTGGCCCGCCTGGACCCGCGCTTGTCGAAGTCCCGGCTGCGCGGGCGGGTCGTCGGCCTGAACCAGCGCGGCTGGACGGGCGCGCGCGTAGGTCGCGCCGCCCGGATCGAAATCGGCAACGGTCGCCCCCGCACCGTCGGCGCCGGCACCGTCCGCCTTGCGCTCGCGGGCGCCGACCGCCGCCGGGTCCGCAGCGTGATCTGGTCGGTGGCGACGAACCTCAAGACGCTCCGCCTGCGCCGCGTCGGCGGCTCGGGCCCGTCGCTGCGCCTGCGCGTGCCGGCGTCGGCCGCGGGCCGCACATGGCTCGTGTGGGCCACCGTCGGCCTCCGGAACGGGGAGTGGGTCCAGCGCATCGCGCTCCTGCGCGTGCGCCGGCCGGCCGGGCGCGCAGCGGCGCCGCCGGTCCGGACCGCCGAGACGCCTGGCGAGTGGATCTGCAACCTCGCCAAGCCCGGCGGTCTGACGTTCCGCATCCCCGGCGGCTGGAGCGTCGTGGCGAGCCGCAAGACCGCCCCGGACCAGCAGCGCTGCCAGGACCCGAACGCCAGCATCACGTTCGACGGCACGATCACCGGCCCCGCCTACCAGCTCGCGGTGACCGGTGCCACGATCACGCGCTCCGGCCTGGGCTTCAGCCGCGGGACGTTCACCGCGACGGCCTGGAAGGCGCTTGGCGCGGCCGGCGCCACCGTCCCGTTCACCGGGTCCGGCCTCGGCGCGGCGCTCAGCGCCGACGGCGTCTGGAGCGCGCCCGCCGGATCGTTCACCGCGGACGTCCCGCTGGCGGACCGGCTTCCCCTTCCGGCCGGGTGGTCGTGGAACGACCCGACCTTCACGTTCAACGGCGCCGGGGGCTTCGACGTCCGCCAGTCCGCCGCTGGACCGCCCGAGGGCGGCGAGGCGCTCGTCGGCGGCCAGCTCGGCCGGACCGGCACGGCCAGCCTCGACGTCACCACGACGAGCCTCGTCCTCCTCAAGACCGCGACCGGCGACGAGGCGGCGATCTCGCCGGCAGGCAAGCTCTCCGTGAGTCCGTCCGCGATCACGGCGCGCGCCGCGGGATCCGTCGTGGAGCCGGGGCGGATCGACGTGGCCCGCAACCTCGGCCTGCGCCGCCTGACGGCCACGTGGACCGATGCGGGGATCAGCCTCGGGGGCGACACGGCGATCCAGTCGGGCGACACGGCCGTCGCGGCCACCGGCACGGGGACCTACCGGAGCCCTCGCGATTGGACCTTGAACCAGAAGGTCGCCGCCGAATGGAAGGTCGTCTCCGGGATCACGATCCCGTCGCTGTCCGGCGCGATCACGCGCAATGGTGACGACGTGAGCATCTCGCTCGCCGGCCCGGCCAAGGGGTGGTCGCCCTCCGACCAGATCAAGGTCGACAAGCTCACCGCCGAGGTCACCAACCGCTGCCCGCCCGACGGCGCCGACGGCTGCAAGACGGACACGGCCCGCCTCGTCATGGGCGTCACGGGCGCGATCAAGGTCGGCGGCAAGCCCTTCGAGACGGCCGCCAACATCGACCTCAAGACGCTGAAGTTCTCGCTGACCGCCGGCATCAGCCCCGACAACTGGGGGCCGAAGGAGCTCAACCTCCGCAAGGTCACGCTCAACCTCACGAATACCGAGGGGTCCGGGACCTGCACGAAGTCGTCCGGCCACCGCGCCGGCGCGGCCGGCACGCGCGTCCCGCCGGGCGGAAGCTGGGGCGAGCGGGCCCGGGCCGCCGTCGACCGGCGCATCGAAGGCCGGCTTGCCGCCGACCAGGGGCTGCGCCTTGGCGTGCGCGCGGAGGGCAGCGTGCTCGGCCAGACGATCAACGTCGTCGGCGAGGTCAGCTCGACCGGCTACTGCCTCTACGGCTATCCCGAAGGCACCCTGCTGCCGAAGGAGCTCAGCGCGACCGGGAAGGGCCGCCCGTCGATCACGAACGTCGCGCTGATCTACGCGAGCTTCGACGCCGACGTGACGCTCCAGCCGACGACGCCCAAGGGCACGCCGGCCACGGTGTCGGTCTCGAAGGGCGAGCTCACGCTGCGGGCCGACTTCACGCTTCCGGACGACTGGACGATCGCGAAGAAGCTGCCCGGCAAGGGGGAGATGTCGGCGACGCTCAGCAAGGGCGACGACGGCATCGGCTTCAAGGGCGTCGTCAGCTACAAGCTGACGAACCCGCTCTACATTGCCGGAACCGCGGCGAAGAACAACCTGACGCTCGACGCGGTCTCCCTGAAGATCGAGGCCGGCGGCGGGGTCGGTTTCTCGATCACCGGGGAGGCGAAGGGGGCCTACTCGACCGTTGCGGCGGGCGAGGTGCAGAAGTCGCGCACGCCGCTGAAGGTGGCGCTCGGCTTCAACTTCAAGGACCTCGGCGTGACGCTGACCGCCGGCGTGGACACCGCGGGCGGGCCCGTCACCGACGCGTTCGGCGTGGAGGGGCTGCAGATCCGCACCTTGCAGGTGTCGGCGACGCTCTCGGCCGATCCCTCGTTCGGCGTGACCGCCGACATCACGCTGCCCGACCGCTGGACCAAGGACATCCGCATCAATCCAGGCACGCCGATCAACCTGACGTTCAACATCGCCCAGGCGTCGCCGTGCTTCAAGTTCGGGATCGGCGACGAGAAGGCGATCAATGGGACGTCGTCCTCGGCCACCCCGGCCCTCGACATTGCCGGCAAGGGCATCGTGGTCGCCGACGTCGCGAGCCTTTACATCGCGCCGACCGGCTGCACGGTCGGCGACACCGAGCTCAAGGCCGGCTTCGGCTTGGCGCTGAAGGGCCGGATCGGCGACTATCCGGTCGAGCTGGCGGCGAACGTCCAGCTGCCCACCGGAAAGAACTTCGTCGGCGTCCCGAAGGGCTTCCGCATCGAGGCGAAGGTCCGCGCGAAGGAGTTCGCCCTCGGGCCGGTGAAGCTCGACCAGACGAGCCTCGACCTCCTCGCCGACAGCGACAAGCGCGAGTTCAGCCTGAAGATCAAGGGCGGCCTCAGCTTCCTGGACAGCCGGGCAAGCATCGACCTCACCGTCGCCGCGAACACGTCCGAGATCCTGATCAAGGGCAGCGGCGCCATCGACGCCCGCGTGGGCGGCGTCGGGCGGGTCGCTGGATCGGCTCTGATCGACACGAAGATCACCCGCTCGGGCTACAAGTTCAAGGTCGAGCGGTTCAACGTCGCCGCGGACATCTCATTCCGCGTCGAGGTTCCGATCGGGCGCTTCTTCGGGAGGGACTACAGCATCACGCTTGCCTCGGTCCGCATCATCGGCGCCCTGGATTACGACGGAACGGAGCTGCGCTTGTTCCGCGGCGAGTTCAGCTTCGGGCTGGACTTCGGGATCGTCGACCTGGGGGGCGGCGTCCGGTTCGCCTACCGGCGGCCGTCGTGCGATCAGCGAAGTGCCTACTTCGTCGGAGCGTTCGGCATTGCTTCCTGCATCGGGCGCAATGGGCAGCTCGACGCGAGCAAACGCCTGCCGGCCTTGATCGTCGTGCAGGTGTTCGGCTCGATCGGCAACCGCGTGTTCGGTCGCAGCGGCTTCGACCGGATCATCTACCAGGGCTTCATCGCGCACCGGGCGGGCGGTGCGGAACCGCTGATCGCGGCGGCGGGCGCCGCGGCGTAGGGCGAGCGCGGGCCGGCAGCGCTCGCCAACGGCGGTCCGCGGCGCCTTCCCGGCATCTGCCGGGCGGGCCTCGCTCGCACCGGCCTCTGGCGGCCGATCAGCCCGCCGGCCGCCTCAGCGTCCGCGCACGAAGTTCCACTGGAAGAGCAGCTCGATCCCGCCGAGCGAGTAGGCCTCGACGCGCGGATCGTTGAGCCGCGTGAACGGGTACCAGAAGCTCACCCACGGCAGGCCCGACTGGAACGTGCCGGCGCCGCGCAGGACGCGAACCGGCAGCGTCCCGGGCCCGACGGCGGTGAGGGCGACGACGTCCGTGGCCACCACGCCGGTGCCGGTGTCGATCGTGCGCTCGACGCGGATGTTGGTGCGCAGGCGCGTGATCCGGTTGGCCCGCGGGCGGAAGACCGGGCCGAACTTGCGCGCCGTGCAGCAGGAGCCCAGCCGGCCCGGGCTCGAGTTGAGGATCGTCACGCGCAGCGGCGCCGGGTTGCGGCCGGAGCGCACGGCGATGCTGGTGATCCGGCCGTTCGCGGGCACGAGCGATCCGTCGGTGGCGAAGGCGTTGCCGAACGTCCCGAGGCTGCGCCAGGTGCAGGTCCGCTGGCCGCTGCGCTGGAGGACCACGCCGCCGCCGAGGACGTCCTGGACTGGCGCGGCCTCGCAGCCGAACCGCGTGTTGGGCGCAAAGCGCAGGCTGCTGCCGCGGCGCTCGGCGTCGGCGGTGGCGGGGAGCGCGAGCGTCGCCGCGGCGGCAGCGACGACCGTGAGGAGGCGGAGCATCCGCGGGATCGTGGCGGTCCTTGCCGCGGGCGTCAAACGCCAACCGCGTGCCGTCGCGCCACGCCGCGAGCCGGTCGCGGCCCGGCCGAAGGCCGCAGTAGGGCAAGATGGGGGGGTGTCCACGAATCCTTCCACCCGCAGCGTCAAGATCGCCGACGACGAACGAGGCGGGTGGTCCTCGGATCGCCCGCGGCGCGATGGCGCCCCGCCGCGCCCGCCGGACCTCACCGTTCGCTGCCGGATCCTGGCGCCTTCGGACCGCCTGCGCTACACCCCGGGCAGCCTCGTCCTGATCGTCTCGCCGTCGGCGGAGGCCCGCGAGGCGTTCGTCGACCGCGTGCTGGAGGACCGGTCGGCGCTCTTCTCGCTGGCGAAGGTTCGTGGCCTCCTGGCCGGCCGGGTGCCGGACGGCGAGATCGAGGCCAAGGCGCATGAGCTGCTTGCCGCCGCGGTGCAGAAGCGGCTCGACGCCGGTGACTCCGTGGTGATCATCGCCGACGGGCTCGGCGCGGACGAGCGCGAGCCGCACCTCCGGGCCGCCGCCAAGCTGCGCCGCCCCCGCCACGTGATCCTGCTCGACACCGGCCGCGAGGGCATCGCCGACGAGGACCTCGAGGCGCTCAACGAGCTGCGCCGCCGCCTCGACGCCGGCGAGCTCGGCGAGGAGGGCGTCCAGACGGCGCTGCGGCTCGGCGGCCCGACGATCGCGGAGGCCAAGCGGCTCGTCTTCCGCCCGCCGCCCAAGGACGACTGAGTCCTCGCCGCCGGGCTTCAGCGCCGGGCGGCCAGCACCTCGCGGGCGGCGCGCTCGCCGCTCTCGACCCCGCCGTTCAGGTAGCCCTGGCTGTAGGTCGAGGTGTGCTCGCCGGCGAAGTGGATCCGGCCCTCGCGCCGGGTAAGGTAGTGCCAGTAGCGGGTGTACTGCCCGGGCCCGAAGCCGGCGTAGGATCCGCGCGCCCAGGGGTCGTCGACCCACGAGTCCAGCCAGGACCGGCCGTTGTGCGCGGCCCCCAGGCCGGGCACCGCGGCATCCAGGCGCTGCAGCTCGGCGGTCACGACGCCCGCCGGCGCGGGCCCGTGGGGGCGGGACACGGGGTAGCCGGCGCCCACCCGGCCGCCGGTGAACACGGTCAGCAGCCCCGCGGGGCCGGGCTGCGTGAGCGAGCTGTCCCAGGTGGTCTGGTTCGGCCGCTCGGTCGCGTAGGTCCCGTCCCAGCCGAAGGCCGAGAAGCGCCGGCGGAACTGGAGCAGGAGCTTGGCGTTCGTGCCCATGGCCAGCTCGGCGATCGCACGGCGGCGCCGCGCGCTCAGGCCCGACCGCCTCAGGTCGACGGCGCGCAGCGCCGGGAACGGCAGCGTGAGGACGACCCGGTCGGCGATCACGGGCCGCCGCCGGCCGCCGAACTCCAGCCGGAAGCTCCCGTCGCTGCGGCGCGCGATGGCCTCCAGGGAGCTGCCAAGGTGCACCGAGCCGCGCGGCAGCCGGGCCGCGATCGCGCGCGGGATCCGGTCGTTGCCGCCGCGCACGTGGTAGCGCTCGTCGGCGGTCCCGTCGTCTCCGAGCAGGCCTTCGATGAGGTTGATCGCGCTCATCTGGTCGAGGTCGAGTCCGAAGAACGACACGAGCAGGACGGCCAGGCCCGCGCCGCCCACCCCGCCGGTCCCGCCCGGAACATGCGCCTGGACCCAGTCGCGGGCGGACATCTCGTCGAAGGCCCGGGCCGCGCGGGAGGCCCGGTCGTAGCGGTAGCTGCCGATGCGCTGTGCGTCGGCCCTGAGCTGTCTGAGCGCGGGGGCGAGCTGCGCGAACACGGCGGCCTGATCCCGCGGGACGCCGCCGATGACGAGGACCGAGGCGGCCTTTCCGCCGCCCTGCTGGCCAGCGGCCTCCCGGTCGTCGAGCGTGATGCCGAGCTGCCGGGCCAGGCGGCGCAGGTGCACATGGCGGGTGTCGATGAACTCGCCGCCGTGCTCGGCCACCTGGCCGTCGGCGAACTCGCGGGCGGTCCAGCACCGGCCGCCGACCCGGCCGCGGGCCTCGAACACCTGGGCGTGCACGCCGTGCTCGGCGAGGCGCAGGGCGCAGGTGAGGCCGGCGAGCCCGGCGCCCACGACGGCCACGCGCGGCGAGGCGCCCGCCGCCGGACGGGTCCGGGCGGCCAGCGCGCCGGCCGGTCCCGCCAGGGCGGCAGCCGTGCCCAGCGCGCCGGCGCGGGCGAGGAGGTCGCGGCGCGACAGGCCGTTCGGCAGCTCGGAGTCCGGCGGGCCGGCGGGCTGCGGCCCGGCCGCGGCGGCGGCGCGGCGCAATTCGCGCAGGAGCGGAGGCAGGCGTCCGGGCATCGGCAGACCCTAGCCCGGTCAGGCCGGGCGCAGCGCCGGTCCGGCGCGCCGGCCGGTACGGTGCCCGCCGTGCCCACGCCCACCGTCCTCATCATCGGCGCCGGCTTCGGCGGCCTCGCCGCCGCGATCGAGCTGGAGCGCCACGGCATCCGCTCCTACACGGTGCTCGAGCGCGCCAGCCACGTCGGCGGCGTCTGGCAGGCCAACGACTACCCCGGCGCCGCCTGCGACGTGCCGTCGGTCATCTATCAGTTCTCCTATGCGCTGAAGCCCGACTGGTCGCGCCGGTACGGCACGCAACGCGAGATCCGCGACTACCTCGACGCGGTCGCCCGGGAGTTCGGCGTGATGGAGCGCATCCGGTTCGGGGCCGAGGTCGTGGAAGCGTCGTTCGACGAGGAGGCGGCCGCGTGGACGGTGCAGCTCGCCGACGGCGAGACGCTCACGGCGCAGGTCCTCATCTGCGCCACCGGCCAGCTCAGCCGGCCGCGCCTGCCGGACGTGCCCGGTCGCGACGGCTTCGCCGGCGCCCAGTTTCACTCCGCCGAGTGGGACCACGGCGTCGATCTGGCGGGCACGCGCGTCGCCGTCGTCGGCGGCGGGGCGAGCGCGATCCAGATCGTCCCGGCGATCGCCGACGAGGCGGGCCACCTCACGGTCATCCAGCGCTCGCCGAGCTGGATCGCGAACAAGTACGACTGGCCGCTCTCGAAGGCCGAGCGCGCGCTGATGGGCTCGCCGGCGGCGCAACGGGCGTACCACAACGCCATGTGGTGGTGGTTCGAGTCCCGCTACCCGGTGGTCAAGCGGTCCATGGATCCCATCCGGAAGCTGTGGGAGGTCGAGCGGCGCTGGACGATCCGCCGGATCCTCAAGGACCCGCAGAAGGTCGCGGCGGCGACGCCGGACTACCCGATGGGGTGCAACCGGCTGCTGCTCTCCAACGACTGGTACCCCACGCTCGCGCGACCCGACGTGGACGTGATCGGCGCCGGCGTCACCGGCGTGACCGAGACCGGGCTCGTGACCGCCGACGGGCGGGAGGTCGAGGCGGACGTCATCGTCTGGTGCACCGGGTTCACGGCGACCGAGTACCTCGCGCCGATGCGGATCACCGGTCGCGGCGGCGCCGACATCCGGACGGCGTGGGCCCACGGCCCGGAGGCGTACCTCGGGCTCGCCACGCCCGGCTTCCCCAACCTCTTCATGGCCTACGGCCCCAACACCGGGTCGCTCACGAACACGATCGTCTACCTGCTCGAGCGCCAGGCCCACTACATGCGCCTGGCGATCGAGCACATCGGCCGCTCCGGCGGCTGGATCGACGTGCGCCGCGACGTCCACGACCGCTTCAACGCGCGGCTGCAGGAGCGGCTGCAGGGGACCGTGTTCACCGAGGGCTGCCCCGGGTGGTACACGACCGCCGACGGGAAGGTGACGCAGGTCTGGACCGGCAGCCACGTCGAGTACGGCTACCGGACCGAGCACTTCAACCCGGCGGCCTACGAGCACGGGGCGGCGCTGGCTGCCGCTGCGAGCCAGGGCGCCGCGGCGACGGCCTGAGCGCCTTCACGCCGAGCTGCCGCCACCTGGCGCACGGCGACGGGCCGGGTGCTTAGGATGCCCGCGCTCATGATCGCTCGCCTGCTCGCCGCCGCCGCGGCACTCCTGCTCGTCCCCGCTGCGACGGCGACCGCCGCCGCGACCGTCTACAGCCCCTCGAACATCGTCGCCTCGAACCCAGACGACGGGGATGCCGACCTCCTGCTCGACGAGCTGAAGTGCGCCAAGCGCACGGTCCTGCCCCGGCCGGGGTCCCGGACGGCGGCGATCGCGCGGGCCTGGACGGCCCTCGGCCGCGTGGAGAGCGCCCGTGCGCTTCGCGCGTTCCGCGCGAGCGCGGCGAACCGCCGCGCGGCGGCGATCACCCCGGCCGTCCTGACGGCGGTCACGGTCGGCCGGCCCGGCGCGGCGCTGGCCGCGAGCCTCCGGGGCGCTGAGCTGGAGCCTGGCCAGCCCCGCCATCTCGTGAATGCGGCCGTCCTCCTGCTCGGCTACGGGCGGGTGCGGGAGGCCAACGGCCTCCTGGCGGCGGCGAGCGCCAAGGCGCCGGGCGCCCCGTTCACCATCAGCCAGGCCGCCGCGCTGGCCGCCGCCAAGGGCGAGGTCGCGCTGGCCAGCGGCCAGTTTGCTGCCGCCGAGCGCGCCTATCGGGCGGCCGCCCGCCAGGCACCGCTCCTGGCCGAGGCCCGTGCCGGGGTCGCCCACGCGCTGAAGTGCCAGGGCAAGCGGGGGCCCGCGGCGCGCTGGCTGCGGAGGTCCCAGCGGCGCATCGACAAGACGGGGCCCGGGGGAACGCCGGCGGATCCCGAAGCAGCGCCGACCGTCGAGGACCTCGCCGATCCAGGGTCGCAGGTGGATATTGCGAAGTTCGGCACGTTCCGCCGGGCAGCGAACCCGGTCGACGCCGCTGCCAACGAGGGTCTGTACAAGGCCGCCTACGACGCCGCGCTGGAACGGCCGCTCGCCCTCAGCACCCAGGCCGACGCCGCCTTCCCGGTCGGGTCGGCGGAGTGGCGAGGCCGCGCGGCCAAGCGGTGGGTCGCCTACGTCGCAGCGCGGATTGAGGCCGACCCGGAGCTCGAGCGCCTCGATGCGGCGGCCCTCGCGCTGCGGCGGGAATGGCTGGGCCGGACGGCGCTCGTGGAGTCGCGCCCGGCCTGCTACTACTCGAGCCAGCACGCCGACCTCTGGGACCTGCACGCTCGGCGGGCCGCGAACCTCGAGGCCTCGGCCCGCCGCTACCACCGTGTCATGACCGCGCTGGCCGCCCATATGGGCATCCCGGGCCAGTCGCTGGAGTACAACCTCAAGGCGGACCAGTACGTCGCGGAGCTGTACGCGAACCTGATGCAGCTCGTCTACTACACGGCCCGCGAGGAGGCGTTCGAGGTCGACGTCCAGAAGTGCGGCGGGGGCGGCGGCGCGCCCGGCGGCGCCACGGGGCAGAACGCGCCCGAGAACGCCTCGCCCAAGAGCGATCCCTGCACCGCCGCAAAGATCGAGCGCATCAAGTTCAAGCTCGGCGCGACCGCGAGCGCCGAGTTCAGCTGTGACGGCGGCAAGGTCGAAGTCGTGCCGGTCAGGTGGGGCCCCGACCAGGCATACATCGGCGCGTTCGGGGAGGCCGGGGTCAAGTGGAAGAACGGCGACATCACGGCGGTCGCCGGCGTGAAGGCCGCCGTCGGGACGAAGGGCATCCCCGGCCTGCCTGAGGTCGGCGTGAGCACGAAGATCGGCGCCTACGTCACGGCGGGGCGCGTGGCGACGAAGCTGCCCGAGTACGGCGGTCAGACGTCCTGGACGGTGAAGGACTGGGGGATCCGGATCGCCAACACCGCCGAGATCCCCGGGCCCGTCGCTGGCAAGGTCATGACGATCACGAAGTTCGACGACAAGACCGACATCTCGCTCGTCGGGGTGTTTGGCGGCTCGAACTAGACGGCGCCCGCCGCCCGGGCGCGGCCGGGATGTCCCGCGCCGCCAGCCCCCGCTACGATGACTCGGCGGGCACGGCCCGCGGGCGCCCGTAGCTCAGCTGGATAGAGCGTCGGTCTACGGAACCGAAGGTCAGAGGTTCGAATCCTCTCGGGCGCGCTTCGCCGCCGCGCGCACAAAGCCGGACACTCCACCGGCATGAGGCGCGGCCGCTCGCTCAGCCGGCGATGAACGACACGCCGTCGAGCGCGACTTCCGTGGTGTCGGCCGTCGGGCGCACCTGGCCGGTGCCGGAGATCTCGAGCACGGAGACCTCGAACCCCTGGGCGTTGGCGATCGTGTTGGGTGGAACCGCGAAGAACCGCGAGCCGATATTCGGGGGCCGGAACCCGCTGGGGAGCGTGAAGATCACCGCGCTGCTCGCCGGGCCGGAGTTGATGCTGACCGTCCCTTGGAGATGCACGACGCCCGCGCCGTCCTTCCAGAATCCCGGGCTGTTCGACGCGCTCCAGCCGTTCTCGGTCAGAACGGGGGCCGCGCCGAGGAACCGGACCTTGGGCGGCGCGAGGGTCGGATTGGGGTAGGTGCCCGCCAGCGCTCCGCCGGCGGCAGCGCCCGCCGCCTGGAACGCCTCCGGGCCGCGACCGCCGAGGGTCGCGGCGGCGGCTGCGGTGTCTGCGGCCGCGGCGCTGGCCGCCCGCCCGGCCCGGTCGGCGAAGGCCGCGCGGGGAACGCGTCCGAGCGTGGACTCGCGAACCTGCGCTCCGGTCAGCGAGTCCCCCCGGATGTCGACGCCGCTGAGCGAGCCGTTGCGCACCTGCCGCCCGGTGATCGCGACCGCGGCGTAGGACGTGCCCCCAAGTGCAATCACCACCGCAAGCGTGGACATGACGTTGGCGTAGCTGAGCCGGAATCGCATGCAGCCTTCCTTCCAGAGATGCACATCGTCGTTCAACTGGGACCCGCCCGCGACTGGCGAGGGCGGCGTCGAGCCCGGTCCAAGTCACCGGAGGGCGAACAGCCCTGCCCGAGCCGCCCAGCCCAAACACGACCAGAACCGTAGGGTAAGGTCACGTAGCGTGGGGGGAATGGTCCGGAGGAGGCGTGTGCGGCTTGGGGCCGCCGCTGCGGTGACGCTGGCGATGGCGGCCGGCGGTTTCGATGGCGCGCGCGCGGACGGCCCGACGCCCTTCGCCTGCCCCGACCAGGCCACGGCGAAAGCCAGCCTGGATGCTGCCGTGGCGACTGGCGGCAGCTACGCCTTCAGTGCCGACTGCAGCATCCTCCTCTCCACGCCGTACGCGCTGCCGCAGGGACGCACGCTGTCCCTCGACGCGGCGGGCCACAACGTCTCGTTCCTGGGCTGCGGCGGCTGCGGCTACGACGTCCCAGACCGGTCGTTCATGACGGTGTCGGGCACGCTCACGCTGAAGGGCATCAAGCTGAGCAACTTCAGCCGCGGCGGGCTCCAAGGCTTTGCGACCGGCGTGAAGGGCACCGCGGGCACGAACGGGGCAGACGGGTCCGGGGGCGCCGGTGGTCCCGGGACGGACGGGCTGGCCCAGTCGGGCGGGGCCATGACCATCGCGGCGACGGGGAATGTCACGCTCGACCATGTGGCCCTCGACGCCAACAGCGCGAATGGCGGGCTCGGAGGCCCGGGCGGCACGGGCGGCAGCGGCGCGCCTGGGTCCGGCACCGGGGGGAACGGCGGGGCCGCCGGGCTCAACGGCCGCGGCGGAGACGCTCGCGGCGGCGCGATCAGCAACGCCGGCCGCCTGTCGATCATCTCGTCCGCCTTCACCTCCAACGCCGCGATCGGCGGCGAGATCGTCAGCAGCGCAGAAGGCGGCGCCGGTGGCCAAACCGGCCACGGGGTCGGAGGCGACGGCGGTGCTGCGAGCCCGGGCTCCAAGGGTGGCGATGCCCTCGGCGGGGCGATCTACAACACCGGCACGCTGGCCATCGCCGACACGACGTTCTCCAGCAACAAGGCGCAGGCGGGCCGCGCTCGCGGTGGCGACGGGGGAGCCGGCGGACCCGCCACCTTCGCCGACGGGCACGGTGGCAACGGGGCCGACGGCGGCGCCGCAGGACTGATCTCTTCCGCCGTCGGAGGCGCCGTGTACAGCACGGTCCCGTTCACGGTCACCGGCGGAACGACGACCGGCAACGAGGTGACTGGCGGCACGGGCTACAGCGGCGCGGGCGGGCTGGGAGGACTGGTTGCCGGCACATTTGGCGGGCCCAACGGAGGCCAGTCCGGCAGATCCCCGAACGTCAGCAACCCCGGCATCCACACCGACCCCGACTATCATCCGGCGCCGGCACAGAGCCAGCTGCCCGAGGCCGCGTTCACGTGGAAGGGCACGGGCCGCTCGTGCCTCGGCCTCGATAGTTGCGAGGCGGGCGCGAACAGCGTCGACCTCGTGTTCGACGGTTCCAACTCAACCGCTATCGCGGGGCGCAGGATTGCGCGGTGGGACTGGGACTTCGGCGACGGCACGACCGCCCAGGGCGCACAGGTCAGCCATACCTTCGCCGAGCGCAGGCCCTACGACGTGACGTTGAAGGTGACCGACGACGCGAATGCCGAGGCCTCCGTGACGCGCACGGTCGACCAGTGCCGCAGCGCCGACGCGCCCCAGGCGACCAGCAACTTCGCGGCGAGCACGGCAGACCTGGCAACACCGCCTGGGGGCTCGGCGGATCCCTTCAGCTGCTACCGACTGACCGTCGGCGACGTGAGCGTGCCGGAGTATCCCAACGCCGCAGTCTCCGGCAACCGGTACGACCTCACCACGGTTGAGCGGGCGGTGTCGATCAGCGGCAGCAGCTGGACGCCGGCGCGGCCCCACATCGAGTTCCGGGACGCCTCGTGCCCGGTGGACGCCACGACCTGCGGGGCCGGCCAGACGATCGGGTCGCAGCCCAACGCCGCAAACGATGGCTGGACCACCTCCGTTCGGATCCAGAACTGGCCCGCCCACTCCTCCGACTCGGCCAAGGCGTGCCGCGGCTACGTGCTGGCCACCCAGGCGTTCGACGGGAAGCTCCTGCGACGGGTCATCCAGGTCCGCGCGACGATCGCCGGGAGGGTCGTCTTTGCATCGGGCTCGAAGATCTGGCGAGCGGGCGATTTGTACTGTGAGGGCGAGGATCCAGCCAAGCACGGGACGAGCGGCGAGGTGCTGGTGACCCGGCGTCTTCTGGACCGGGTCCAGACCCCGGACGAGCAACGCCTGCTCATCGGCCCGCCGCCGGGCACCGCGCAGCTCAACATCTGGAACGGGCCCGAGCACGTCGACCTCGGCCACGCCCAGGTCGCGCTGAATGAGGGCTCCACCCTCTGCCTGCCGATCCTCGCGCCCTCGGCCCCGTATGGCCGGGGCGTCGTCGTCCACTACGGCGCGGGCAACGTGACGGCGACCAGCCTGACCGGCGTCTGCCCCCGCCAGACGAGGGAGCGGGACGATCGCATCGCGGCGTACGGTCACAACGCGGTCGCCCGGACAGACTTCCTGGTCACCCGGTCCTGTTTCCTGGTCACCGAAGGGCTCCTTGCGCAGCCTCCGGGCGGGAACCTCTATCTCCACGTGCCGGGTGAGGGCCGCCTGACGTGCTCCGACCGGCTGCCCGCGTCCGGGCCGCCGCAGGGCGTCCCGTATCGCCAGCGCGACGGCAGCACCCTGTTCGTGCAGGGCTCGCTGCGGTTGCGGATGCCGCTCGGGGGCTCGTGGCGGCTGATCGCGGACGGGTCGCTCCAAGTGGATCGCGCGGTCAGCTTCGGCACGGCGGGCGGCTTCGATGTCCCCGCCGTCGTCGCGGGCGGCGACATCCAGCTCGGCGGCGGGCCGGTGCCACACGGGATCACGTCGGCCGAGAAGGCGGAGCTCGTCGCGCTGGCCCAGCCGCTTGAGAAGCGCTCACGCGACGAGACGGTGATCTACGGACCAGGCGTCTCGGTCGCATCGAAGCTCGGCGCGGCCACGACCGCGGGCCTCTCGCTTGCCATCTCCCTGATCTTCCCGGAGTCCCGCGTCGCCCTGAAGGTGGTTGCGGTCGGCGGCAGCGTGTTCTCGACGACGGCCGCCGGGGTCGCCGAGGTGATCACCTGGGACGGTCGCTCGATCACGCTGTACGCCGAGGCGCTGCGGCGCGCGGCCGGGTCGCCGACCAGCGACCCGGACGAGTCGTCGCCGTTCGGCGCCCGGTCGAGCGCGACCGCGTACCTCACCGTGCCCAAGCCCCATGTGGTGCGGCCGCTCCCCAAGGTCCGCCCGGGCCGGCTGATCTCCCGGCTGGCGGCGAGGGCGCTCACCGCGGTGCTCGGCAACCGCGGTCGCGTCGGCGCGTATGCCGAGGCGTTCTCCCGTGCGAGCGAGCGCGGCGACGACGCGACGCGCGCGAACAACGTGAAGGCGGCGCGGGCCCAGAACCTCGCTGCGGCGTCGTATGCGGGCGTGCTCGCCAAGGAGGTGCTCGCTGGGATCGCGCTGCGCCACCGCCTAGCTGCCGCGTTGCGCAGCGGTCTGCTTGCGAAGGCGTCCTTGACCGCGAAGGGTGTAAAGCGCCTGCAGGCGTTCGTGCGCCGGCAGGGGCTGCCCGCCGCTTCGCGGCGGCTGCTCGCCCGGCTGGGCTACGACGCAGCGCAGATCGCGCAGATCCGCGCGCAGCTCCTGCAGGCCAGGCCGGCAGGGATGCCGAGGCTGCTCTCGCTGCTCACGAGCCGCACGTTCGACGCACCTGACCGCCGCGCCGCCGCGCTCCTGCGGACGGTGGCCGCGCGGCTCAAAGCGAGCCCGGCCGCACCCGTTCCCTGATCCCGTCCGGCACAGGGTGCTCTCCCGCCATTCAACCCGAGCTCGAGCCAGTGTTCCGGCAGGTCGGGCGAGACCGGGCTCCTGGTGGTTGGATCCGATGGCGTGATACGTGTCCGGCTCCTCCGGTCGTCGCGGCCTGCGGCCAGGTCGACGCGCGCCCATGCGCGGCGTCACCGACGTTAGTCTTCGCCCTCTGCCCCAGAACAAGGGAGTGTTCATGCGCGCCGCACTGTTGACGTCGACCTTTGCCCTCGCGCTGGGCGGACTTGCGCTCGCCCCGGTCGCCAGCGCGAAGCTGCCGTCCAACCGCGACCGCACCATCGTCGTTGGCACGTCGATCGGCGGGGTCGCGCTCGGCACGACCGCCCGCCGGGCCGTGGCGGCGTGGGGGCCGTCGCGCTGCGCCGAGGTGCCCGCCATCACTTGCCACTACGAGCCGTTCGACACGGCTGCCAACTACTACGCGGGCTACGCGGTGTTCACCACGCTGAAAAGCAAGGTGATCTCCGTGGGCCTCAGCCTGCCGAAGGACACCTCCCGGGCCGACCTGCCGTACAAGTTCACGCAGTCGCAGCTGACCCGGTACAAGACCAGCAAGGGCATCGGCCTGGGCAGCACGCTGGCGAGCGTGCGCCGGGCCTATCCCCGCGTCACCGGGCGCACGAAGGGCGCGACCGCGACCTACAAGCTCACCGCCGCCGGCAGGACGACCGAGTTCTTCTTCGCCTTCAGCGGGACGCTGAAGGTCGCCAAGATCAACATCACCTCGTCGAAATCCGGCTAGGGCGCGGCGGCGCCGAACTGCGAGCGATCGCCCCGAAGGCGATTCGCGCCGTCGCGGGCGAGCTCGAGACCGCCTTGGCCGTCGAAGATTGGCCGCGATCGGCTACGGTGCGCCCCATGCGACCCCTCCTCCTGCTGCTGGCCGCGACCGCGGCCCTCGTCCTCCCCGCCCATGCGCTGGCCGCGCTGCCGAGCCCGGCGAGCAAGCGGATCGTCATCGGGACGTCGATCGGCGGGGTGAAGCTCGGCGCGTCGCTGTCGGCGGCGAAGCGCGCGTGGGGCAAGGGCGGCGTGTGCCGCTCCGGGCCCGTCCCCGGCACGACGCAGTGTTCCTGGGTCGACAAGCGCAACGGCCTCGCCTCCTTCACTACCCGCGGCGGCAAGGTCATCGGCCTGTCCCTGTCGCCGCCGTATGACCCTTCGAAGCTGAAGGACTTCTATCCGAAGGCGATTCGCGCCTTCCGGACCAGCCGGGGCGTGTCCCTTGGCTCAACGCTTGCCCAGTTGCGGGCGGCCCATCCGGCAGTCGGCGATCGCGGCCAGAACCGCTGGGCGATCGCCACCGCCGCGTCGATCACGGCGTTCACGATCGACGGCGACGACCGCATCCAGTCGATCACGATCGACGTGATCGCGCGCTAGGCGCCGCGCGCCGCGCCCGGACCCCGCGGTCTGGGCCTTGACGTCCCGCGGTCGCGGGCGCTATGCATCGGGCCGCAGTGATGAGCATTCGCGATCCTCGGAGCCGTGTCCGCCGGCGGGTGTGCCCGGTCGCGCTCGCCGCCGCCGCGGTCCTCGCCGCCGGGGGGGCGCTCCCGGCGGCTGCGGCGGCAGCCGGACCGCCCCGCGGCTTCCTCTCGGTGTTCGACTACGACGCGAGCGCGCCGCTGGCCCCGACGGCGAGGCTGGAGAGCCAGACCGACCTCGTCCGGATCCAGAAGGTCACCTACCGCGGGGCAGGCGGGGAGCGCGTGCCGGCGCTGCTCTCCCTCCCGAAGCGCACGCGCGGCCGGGTGCCATGCGTGATCGAGGGCCATGGCCTGACCCTCAGCAAGGAGGAGGGGTTTGGGGAGAACGCCGAGCGCTACGGCGCCCGCGGCGTCGGCGTGTTCGCGATCGACGCCCGCTACCACGGCGAGCGCACGGCCGGGGTGGGCGGCGAGGCGGCCGCGGCCCGCCTCGAGACGACCTACCGCCTCTACCGCCTCACGGTGATCGATCTGCGGCGCGGGCTCGACTATCTGACCCGGCGCACACGGTGCGATCCGGCACGCATCGGGTTCGAGGGCTACTCGATGGGCGGCTACATGGGGTCGATGCTCATCGGCGCCGATCGGCGCGTCGCCGCGGGGGTCTTCTACGTGAGCGGCGCCGACTGGCGCACGATCTTCTCGAAGGCCTACGTGTACTTCGGCGGACGCCTGGCGGGCGCCCGCCTGGCTCGGGCTGTCCGCGTCATGAGCCCGCTCGATCCGAAGTGGTGGATCCCCCGCGCCAGCGGCCGTCCGGTCTTCATGGCCGCCGGCCGCCGGGACGATCGCACTCCCTTCGCCGCGGCGCTGGCGCTGCAGCGCGCGGCGCGCGCGCCCAAGCAGGTCGTCAACTACGACGGCGGGCACGACATCGAGGAGCCCTTCCGGACGAAGGTCTTCCGGGACTCGTTCGCGTTCCTCGGGCGCGCCCTGCGCTTCAGCACGCGCTAGATCTCCGGGTCGATCGCCGTCGGCCGCCGTTCTCCCCGACGCGGCCTATGGAGCTCCTCGTCGATCAGCGCACCGACGTCAGCTGCACACCTTGCCGAGCCGCAGCTTCTTGCTCTTGGAGCCGGCCCGGCGGACGTTGGCCTTGAGCGCGACTCCGCGCGTGCGGCCCACGGCCAGGTCGTAGCGGACCCCGGCCACCTTGATCGCCGCGCTGGTGCCCTTGGGCACCTTCGGGATGCGCAGCGCGCGGCAGCGGTCGCCGAGGTCGAATGCGAGCTTGCGGCCGTCGGAGAGCTGGGCGGACGCGGCGTAGCGCGCGGCGCCGGACGACGGCGAGAAGAGGACGAGGATCCCGCCCTTGCTGCGCTGCGCGCGGATCAGGCTGACCCGCGACGGCAGCTGCGGCTTGGGAGCGCGGAAGGACGCGACGCTCTTCTGCAGCAGCGGGATGCCGTCGCGGGTGATGACGACCGCCTGCACGTGCCGGGTGCCGCCCCGTCCGGGCGCCGGACGGAAGGTCAGGGTCGCGCACAGGATCTTCTGATCCGTGCCCGGGCGCACGCTGGGGAGGCCGGGGCAGCGGCGCCCCACGAGCCCGCGGGTGAGGATGCGGTTGAGGCCCTTGGCGCGCTCGACGAGCTGCACGGTGCTTCCGGTGGGCACCGAGTAGGCGACCTTCACGGTGCGCGACGCGCCCTTGGCGATCACGCGCGCCGCGACCGTCGGCGGCGCCTGGACGATCGCACGGTCGATCCGGGTCGGTGACGACTTCGAGCCCGTGACCTGGCTGACGGTCCACGTGCCCACGGCGGGCCGGACCAGCATGACGTTGGTCGTCCCGTTCGTCGTGTTCTCGGCGAGCAGGTACCTGCCCTTGCGGAGCATCGCGTCCTGGCTCACCGGCGAGGTGATGGTCACGCCGCCAGGTCCGCGGAGGACCACCTTGGGCGGCCCGTCGCTGCCGTGGATGCGCAGCGAGACGGCCTTGGTGCCAGGCGTGACCCGGAAGCCGAGCGCGCGGACGCCAGCCGCCGCCTGGGCCGTGAAGACCCGCGTGGGCTGATAGGGCGCGAAGTTGCACGATCCGCCCAGGAAGTCCGCCGACGACGCGCCCCAGACGTAGCCGAAGCCGGCGGTCAGGACATGGGTGCGCGTGTCGAGGTATGGCGCCCGCCCGTCGAGCGGGATGATGAGGTCGTAGGTGGGCAGCGAGGTGCCCACGGAGATGCAGCCGGCGACCCCGACGCTCGAGAGCGTGCCGCTGGCCGTTGCGCAGGCGTCGCCGAGGCAGCCGCGGCCCGAGCCGCTCACGACCCACTGGCTGCGCGGCGGGTCGGCCCAGCCCGAGACCTCAGCGGTGAGGCTCGCCGCGCCGTCCAGCACGACGACGCCGGCCTTGAGCCCGAAGTCGACCTGGCTGCGCCCGTTGAAGCCGAGTGTCCCGCTGCCGATCGGCATCTCGCCGACCTTGACGCTTCCGTCGACCAGGAAGCTCCAGGGGGCGTAGCCGATGGCGTCGGTGTAGGTGAAGCCGCCGTCGACGCTGACCAGGCTCTTGCTCCCGAGGAAGTTGACGCCGGCGTTGGCCCTGATCTTGAACGGCGGCGGGCTGAGGCACAGGCCGAACGCGACGTGGTCGAGGTAGACGCCTTGGGCGATCGGGACCCGCTTGCCGAGGTTGGCGATGTTGGCGCCGAGCTTGGAGATCTGGCCGTCGGCCATGCCGCCGAACGCTCCGATCTGCAGCCCGGTGGGCACTTCGATCTGGGCGCTGGCGTCCCACCGGTTCGTGGCCGGATCGGTGTTGCACGTGATGAACGGCGCATCGCCGCCCGGCTTGCCCAGGAGCTTCGGATCGTCACCGAAGGACGGCGGGTCGCACGGGACGGTCGACGTCCCGCCGGCGGGGACGTACGAGAAGCACACGCTGCGGACCTTCAGCCGGCCGAGCCAGACATCCTTGGCCTGCAGCCGCAGACCGTTGTAGTGCACGCCGGAATCGTCGACACGGATCGATGCCGCTCCGGTCACGCCGCCGAACTGGGGGTCGGGGCCGGCCTTGAACGACACCGGAAGCTCGGCGTTGACGGGAACGTCGGCGTAGAAGGTCTTGCCATCCGCGTCCAGGCCGAGCTCGAGCGAGACCGAGCCGCGCAGCTTGAGCCCGAGCAGCGCCGCTCCGGCGGCGACCGCGAAGGTGCGGCCCGGGACGGCGACCTCCTGGCCCGCGCCTCCGTCGGGCAGCGCCCAGTCGATGTTGCCCGAGAAGATCGTGAGCGCGTCGAGCTTCATCGTGGAGTTGGGGGCGGTGAGGTGCCCGCCGGGCTCCCCGGGCGTCGGGCCCGCGATCTGGAAGGTCTGCCCGAAGTCGGGCAGGGCGATGCCGTTGAGCGTGATCGCCGACCGCGTCTGCCAGCGGTCCGGCGTGGTCGCGGTCTTGACCGCGGTCTGGGTGAAGCAGCCGGCCGTCTTGAACTGCGACAGCTTGAAGGTCACCGTCTTGACGCACGGGGGCGGGGGCGGCGGCGGAGTCGACGATCCCGTCGCGCTCACGCTGATCGTCTTGCTCACCGTCACCGTGTGGGCCGGGTTGCCGCCCGCCCCGGTGTCGGTGATCCGGACCTTGACCACGTGCGGGCCCGCGGTCGTGAACGTGTAGGGCGCGTCGTAGGAGGTGGCGTCCCCGAAGGTCCCGTCGTTGTTCAGATCCCAGGTGAAGGTGTACCCCGGGTGGCCTCCCGTCGCCACCGCCGAGAGCGTCGCGGGCTGGTTGACCGTCGGCGGATCGGGGGATGTGGAGATGCTGCCGCCCAGCCCTGCCGTGACCGTGAACGTGGTGGAGTCGTAGCTGTGGTTGTACGTCGTGCCGTCCGGGTTGTTGATGCAGTAGAAGTCGATGCCACCCCGATAGTCGCCCGCCTGGGTGACCTGGGCGCTGTAGTGCCCGCTCGACGAGATCGGCGCGCTGGAGACCGTCGTGTACGTGCCGTTCGGCTGGCGGAGCTCGAACTTCCCGGTGTACACAGGGGTGTAGGAGGTGCCGGTATAGCACTCGCTTCCAAGCCCATTGACCGTGACGGTGTCGCCCACCACCGGGTTCGGCGGGCTGAAGGTCGCGGCGCGCGCAGGCGCGGCCGAGCCGGCCGCGGCGGCGGCGAGCAGCAACGAGACGGCGCACGCCCGCCGCATCACCGTCAGGCCACTGGCACTCCAGCGTGCTGCGTGCATCCGTACGCCCTTCGATTAGGGACGCTCCCCGCGCCCAGATGAAGCCTGACCCAGCAGAACGTACACAGAGTTGGAGCGGCGCGCCACCGATGTCAGTGGGATGACCGCGTCGGTCTGACAGCGCCCTGGGGGTGCGAGCCCAATCTTGGGCGCGCTTCTGAAGCCCCTCTGGCCGAGGGGCGGCGCTACCGCACGTGCCGATAGATGAGCCGCGCGAGGCGGGTGACCTGCGCCGCCGTCGTCGCCGGCTTGACGCGCCGGCGCTTGCCGACGCGCAGCGTCGCCGCCGGGTACCCGTCGATCGTCACGAAGTCGCTCGCCGTCGCGAAGAACACGGTCGGGCCGCCAGTGCGATACCCGTTGTTCTTCCCGGTCACGAGCTGCGCATCCTCCGTCAGCCCCTTCAGGTGCTTGCGACTCGTCGCCCCGCCGCCATGGGCGTCGACCAGCATTGGGGCGAGCACGGCCGGGTAGACCTCCACGGTCGCGTTCGGGTCCCGGCCCTTGACGTCGGAGATCAGGCAGAGGCCAAGATCCTGGCCGCGGTTGGGATAGATGCTCAGCCGTACGTGGGGACCGAGGATCGGGCGGACGGCCGCGTTCGTGAGCCCGATGGACGCGCAGAAGTTCGGAGTGCTCGCGGCGGCCCCCGAGCCGGCCGGGAGTGCGAGCGCCAACACCCCCAGGGCGACGACCGTGGCCGGGACCGTGAGGAGTGTTCGGCGCGACGGCACGGCGGACGATCTTTCCGGGCACAACACGTGGGACGCGGTGCGTGTCTCGCCCGGAACCTGGCGGGGCTACGAGGTCGGGCCCGAGGGCCTCGCGATTCTCGTATCGGTTGGACCGGCTAGCCGACGGGGCAGCCCAGCTTCTCGAACGCGCGCGTGTCGCGGTAGTACGTGACCTTCGGCAGGTAGCGGCCCATGACCCGCTTCTCGTCGCCCGGCACCTGGGTGTTCTGCACGGCATGGTTGAAGCCCGGTGCGGGGAGCATGTTCCGGATTTGGATCCATCCGAAGTTGGGGTCGCCGGCTCCATCGCCGCGCTTCGACCACTCGATCCAGGCCACGCCGCAGCGGGCGGTCGCGTTGCGCGGCCGATCCGCCTTCCGGCTCGTGACCACCACGTAGCGGCGTCCCCGGGACAGGGGGACCTCCTCGTCGTAGACGCAGTCCATCACCCGCGTCGTCGCGACCGCCTCGTTCATGCAGAACGACTGGTACCGCAGCTGGGTGGCGCGCATCACGGGGTCACGGTTGTAGGTGTGCGGGGTGGTGGCCATCGTGCCGCGCAACGCGACCACCTTGCCGAGCCCGCGGTTCAGCGCCGCCCGGACGTAGTTGTTGTGCAGGTTCGGGAAGAACCCGCCGCCGCCGGCGCGGACGGGCTTTCGATTTGCGCCCGGACCGTTGTCCCCGGTCCACAGCTGCATCAGGTAGCGCCGGTCGTATTGCGCCCGCCACTCGGGAACGCGCTTGGCCGGGAACGTTCCCGGATCTGCCACCTGGCGCGGCACCTGCACGAGCGCCTGCGGAAGGGTGAAGGCGGTCGCGCACGTGCTTGCGAACGGTGTGAGCACGTTGCAGGGCTGGGCCAGCTTCTCGGGGTGGCGCAGCGCCTGGTAGACGGCGGGCTGGATGATCAGGGCCCTCGGGTCCGGGAGCCGTGGCCCCAGGCCGTGGGCGATTCGGTCCTTGGACTGCGAGTCGAGCGCGTCGCAGGCCGCCTGGCCCGTCAGCCGTGTCCCGTCCGCCAGGATCAGCTCGGGCGTCGGCAGCGGCACGCCGCCCCGCAGGTCCCGTCCCCGGTCGGGAATGTAGACCCGCACTGCAAAGCCTTGGAACTCATACGTCGTGCCGCCGACGTTCTCGAAGGTCGGCGTGTCGCCCCGGGCGTACAGGGCGTTGCGGTGACGTTCGTTCGTCCGCGGATTGGTCTTGTTGAAGAGCGTCCGTCCCGTCGCCGGGTCGAGGTTCTGCTGGTCGAGGATCGTGACCGTGTAGCTGCGGCTCCGTCCGTCGCGCCGGGCGCCCGGGCGGAACGGATTCGTCGAACCGGGGTCCGGGTCGATCTGGTAATCGGCCAGGCCGTCGACGATCTGGCCGAGTGCGTCGTAGGAGATCAGCGACGTGTAGCGGGCGTGCGGGTAGAGCCCGTGGATCTTCAGCGTCGAACCGGGCGGCCGGCGGAAGATCGCGCCCCAGTAGCGCGCACCGGCATCCGGATACGCCATGTTGAAGGTCTTCGGAGAGCCGCCGAAGGCGCCGTAGTACCAGAAGCAGGTGCTGTCCGTGCCCCCGGGCAGGTCGCCTGGAGCCGCAGTCGCGGGGGAGATCCCTCCGGTCGCCAGACCCGTCGCCGCCAGCACGACTGCCGCCGCTGTGGTTGCCGCCTTCCGCATGTGGGGCTCTCCGATCTGAAACGACGGGCTCGGCGCCCGAACCCGGACTCCGACTCAGGCGGCTGCTGCCGCTGACCTGGCCGGAGCCTCGCGGGATCTGGATGGGCGAGCATCCGGTTTCCGCCGCGGAGTCGGGCGGGAAACCACGGACGCGGCGTCGCCCGGCGCTCCCCGCCGGGCATCCAGAGCCCGGACGCTGCCGGCCGCGTGGCCGCTGGCCGCCGCGGACCGCTCACGGTGACTCAGGCGTGGCGGTCGGCGCGTTCGCGGCGCCCGCGCGCAGGGCGCCGGCCATCGCGTGGTAGCCGCCGTCGACGTGGAGGATCTCGCCGGTGATGGCCCGCGCGAGGTCGGAGAGCAGGAAGCAGGCGGCGTCGGCGACGGGGCCGGGGTCGCTCGGGTCCCACGCCATCGGGGCCCGGGTCTCCCAGGCCTCGAGGAGGCGGTCGAAGCCGCCGATGCCGCCGGCGGCGCGCGTGTGGAGCGGGCCGGCCGCGACGAGGTTGCTGCGGATGTTGCGCGGGCCGAGGTCGCGGGCGACGTAGCGGCTCGCCGACTCCAGCGCCGCCTTGCAGACGCCCATCCAGTTGTAGACCGGCCAGGCGCCGCCAGCGTCGAAGTCCAGCCCGACCAGCGAGCCGCCCTCCGGGGGCGCGAGGGCCGTCAGCACGCGTCCGAGCGCGGCGTAGGAGTACGCGCTGGTCTGGAAGGCGAGGCTGACGCTCTCCGGGCGGGCGGCGAGGAAGTCTCCGCCGAGGGCATCCCTGGGAGCGAAGGCAATCGCGTGCAGCGCGCCGTCGAGAACGCCCCACGCCCCGCGCACCCGCTCGATCAGCCGCGCGAGGTCCTCGTCGCGGGTGATGTCGAGGTCGACGATCTCAACTGCTCCCGGGAGGCCGGCCGCGGCGGCCTCGGTGAGCGAGCGGTCGCGCGGGAACGCCGTGAGCATGACCTCGGCGCCGAGCCGCTGGGCGCGTTCCGCGACGCAGCAGGCGATCGAGCCGGGCGTAACGACGCCGGTGATGATCAGGCGCTTGCCGGCGAGCACGGGTTCTCCAGGCCGGGGGCGGCAAGGGCCTCCCGCACGCGGGCATCCTGGTCGCGCGCGGTTGCGGCGAGCCCGGCCTGGGCCCGCTCGACGGCTGCGCGCAGGGCCGGGTCCGCCGTCGCCAGGATGCGGGCGGCGAGCAGGCCCGCGTTGCGCGCGCCGCCGATTCCCACCGTGGCCACCGGGACCCCGGCGGGCATCTGGACGATCGACAGCAGCGAGTCCAGGCCGTCGAGACGGGCGAGCGGGACGGGGACGCCGATCACGGGCAGGGGGGTGCTGGAGGCGAGCATACCGGGCAGATGGGCGGCGCCGCCGGCACCGGCGATGATGACCTGCAGCCCGCGACCGGCCGCCTCGCCGGCGTAGGCGAGCATGTCGTGGGGAGTGCGGTGCGCGGACACGACGCGCAGCTCGTGCGCGATCCCGAACTCAGCCAGCACGTCGGCGGCGGGCCGCATCGTCTCGAGGTCGGAGCTGCTCCCCATCACGACGCCCACGAGCGGACCGCTCATCGCCGCGCCCCCTCGAGCCGCGCGACCGCGAGCCGGGCGGCCTCCCGAGCCGCGTCCAGGTCCTCGCCGCACACGGTGACGTGGCCGAGCTTGCGCCCGGGGCGGGGCGCCTTGCCGTAGAGGTGGACGTGGGCGCCGGGCACCGCGAGCGCGTCGGCGAGCCGAGCTGCCGGATCGCTGCCGTCCACGGGGCCGACGACGTTGACGGTGGCCACGGCGGGCGCCAGCAGGGCGCTCGGGCCCAGCGGCCATCCGAGCACGGCGCGCAGATGCTGCTCGAACTGCGACGTGGCGCAGCCCTCGATGGTGTAGTGGCCGGAGTTGTGGGGGCGCAGCGCGAGCTCGTTGATCAGCAGCTCCCCGTCGTGCGCGGAGAAGAGCTCAACGGCAAGCACGCCCGTCGCGTCGATGTCGGCGGCGAGCGCGAGCGCGAGGTCGCGCGCCCGGGCAGCCAGGCCGGGCTCGACCGGGGCCGGAGCCAGGATCTCGCGGCACATCGCGTCGCGCTGCACGGTCTCCACGACGGGGTAGGCGGCCCGCTCGCCGCTGGCGGAGCGGGCGATCAGGACGGCGAGCTCGCGGTCGATCGCCAGCTGGGGCTCGAGCAGAAGCCCGTCCGGGTGGTCTTGCAGCGCGCGGCCGGCGGCGTCCGGTTCGGCGAGCGGGAACACCCCGCGGCCGTCGTAGCCGCCGCGCGGAGCCTTGGCCACCAGCGGCCAGCCGTGCACGGCGGCGAAGTCGCAGGCGTCCTGCTGCACGCGCGCGGGCATGAACGGCGGCACCGGGAACCCGCGCGCCGCGAGCTCGCGCCGGGCGTGGAGCTTGTCCTGGGCGAACCGCTTCGCGGCCGGAGCGGGCGCCATGGCGACGCCGTCCACCGCGAGCGCGGCGAGCACGTCGGGCGGCACGTGCTCGTGGTCGAAGGTCAGCACGTCGGCGCCGGCCGCGAGCGCGCGCAGGTCGCCGAGGTCGCCAGCCGAGCCCGTGACGTGCGCGGCCCCGGCGCGCACCGCGGCGTCGTCGCCGTCGGCGGCGAGCACCCGGACGCACACGCCGAGGGCGATCGACGCCTGGTGCGTCATCCGCGCCAGCTGGCCGGCGCCGACCATGGCCACGACGGCCGACCCCCGGACGGCGGGAGGAGCGGGTCGCGGGGTGCTGGCCGTCGCACTCATTGGAAGTACTCCGGCCGGCTGACGTAGGTGTCCGACACGAACATCACGCCGGAGCGGTCCTCGAACAGGGTTCGCAGGCCGGCGAGGACCGCGTCGGCGCGGTCGTCTGGCATCACCGCGATCAGCAGGGCGAGCGTGTCGGTCTCGTTGAACAGCAAACGGCCTTGGTGGAACCCGTGGTGCCCGAAGCCGGAGACGCCGCTGAGGCTTGTGTAGCCGGTCACCCCAGAACCGGTCAGGAGGTTGGAGACCAGCGCGGCGTCAGCGCCGCGAACGACGACCTCCACCTTGGTCATGCGGGCCAAGTCCTCGCGGCTCATGCGGCGATCACCTCGGGGGTTGGGGCCAACGCCGGCTTCCAGGGTTCCCAGCCGGCGGACGGAACGCGGCGCTGCCAGGGCTCGCCCGGCGCCTCGCGCAGCACGAGCGCGACCCAGGCGCCGTCGACGTAGTGCTTGAGCAGATCGTTGCGGGCGATGAGCATCTCGACGCGATCTCGCGGCGCCTCCACGGCAAACAGGACGCGCATCGGCTCGTGGTACAGCCGCTCACCGGCGGCCACCGACTGCCAGGGCAGTCCGAGCTGCAGGTCGCCGGCGTGGCCTTGGAGCACGCCGATGTCGCCGACGACGTTGTGGAGCGTCTTGTCCCCCGCACCGAGAACCTCCGAATCGACGGTCGCGAAGTAGTACTGCGCGTTGATCCACTGGACGACCAGCCCCGGGGCGGTGAGGATCGTCTCGAGGGCGGTCGCGTCGGGATCGGCCCGCCAGTCGTAGGAGTGCAGGAACGTCCGCGTCTCCAGATCCAGCCCGGACACCATGGAGCCCGGGCCGACGATGAAGGCGGCGTGACGGGCCAGGCCCCACTCTGGCCGCACCTGCGCCCAGTCGACCGAGCGGCGGTCGGGATGGTCGCGGCCGGGCAGCCGGCGCTGGCGTTCGCGGGCCAGCGCGGCGCCGGCCGCCTCGAGGTCGGCCTGCACGCGGCGCAGCTCGGCCGTGTGGCTGGCGGGAATCGTGTGGCCGTCGAAGACCGTGACGCGGTCGGTGGCGGTGTCGTGCTCGGCCGCCACGAACACCGTGTCCGCCGGAATGCGGATGCCGCGCTCGGCCAGGCCCTCGCGGACCGCGGGGCGGTTGAGCATCGCGCACGAGATCCGGGCGTTCGGGCCGCCGTGCTGCCCGCCGCAGGCGCCGCAGTCCAGGGCCGCCTCGTAGGCGTTGTTCTCGGTGCCGCTCCCGTGCCCGGCCAGGAGCACCAGGCGCGCAAAGCCATCCACGAGCCCGAAGGAGCGGAGGGCGAACTCCGCCCAGAGCACCTGCTCGGCCGCGTCGTAGCCGAGGCGCATCGCGTGCCGGACGCGGTCGGCGTGCGCCTCGGCGGTGAGGTCGAGCGCGTCGCGCACGCGCGGCTCCGCCCCGTCGATCGCGCGCTGCCGGTAGGCCTCGCAGACGTCCTCGGGCAGGTCGGGACGCTCGAGAATCGCGCGGATCGCCTGGCGCTCGGCGGCCGCGGCCAAGCGCTCCGCCGCTGCCGAATCGGGAGTGTCGACGGTCGGATCGGTGATGCGCCGGCCCGCCCGCCGGGCCAGGCGCCGGCGCAGCCGCGCGACGGGCCCCGGGGCCGCGGTCTTGGCGGCTGCGAGGGGGCCGGCCACCCAGCCGGCGGCCTCCGCCAGCGCGAACGGCGACGCCAAGCCGTCCTTGGCGCCGTGAAACGCGGCCACGAGCGCGTCGCCGTGGCCCAAGAGCTCCATGTCGCTGGCGGCAAGGGCCTCCGTCCCGGAGACCGGCTGCTCGGTGATGGCCTTCGTGGGCGTGAGCGGCACCGGGCACAGCCGCGCTTCGTGCGCCGCGCACAGGGCGCGGAAGCGGACGACGAGCTGGTAGAAGCCCGCGAACCCGAACGTCTCATACGGCCCGAGCGCCTCCAAGTGCCGGCGCAGGCCCTCCGACCGCGCGTCGATGCAGAACACCGCCTGTGCGGGCGGCCGCTCGGCCAGCCGCGGGGGCGCCGGGCGGTCGAGTGCCGACAGCAGCCGGTCGCGGTAGTGCCATTCGTAGGCGTCCAGCCACACCCAGCCGCGCGCCGCGGCCGGCACGTGCTCGAGCACCGCTTCCAGGCCGTCCAGGACCTCCGCCGTGGGAGCCGGAGCCCCGAGCGCATGGGCGACCGCCGCGGCCCGGGCGCGGCGAGCGTTCGCGTCCGGCCCGGCGGGCGTCGCGGCCAGGCGGCCCTCGATCAGCTCGCGCAGGCCCAGCACGCCGGCCGGAAGCGCCGCGCTGGCGGCGCCGGTCACGAGCGCCGCCTCGTAGGTCAGGCGGATCGCCAGCAGGTCGAGAAGGTCAGCCGGGTGGGGCGCCTGGTTCGGGTGCTCCGCCCGCCACTTGACGTGACTGGCCCAGCCGGGGAGCCGGGCGAGCTGCGCGCGCAGCTCCGCGCGCTGCTCGCGCTCGGGGACGTGCAGCGCCGTGAGGGCGTCGAGGACCGCGTCCTCCGGATGCTCCGGCAGGCCCGCAAAGCGGGCGCGGTCGACGCCCAGGCGCCGCAGCGCCGGATCGTCGGCGACCAGCGCCCGCCAGGCGCCGTACAGCCCCCGCTCGCGCCCGGGCATGCCCCAGCGCGCGCGCCGCGTGTCGCAGAACGCCGCGCACCACTTCGCGGCCTGCTCGTCGACCAGCGGGGCGATGTGCGTGCCGAGCAGCGCATCGCACCACTCCGCCGCCCCGCGCGGACGCCGGGGACGGTCCGGCGCGTCAGGACCATGGAGCATGTCGGCGCGCAGCACCTCCGCGGCGCCCACGGCCCGGCCGTCGAGTGCGACCGGCGCGAGCCCGTCAAGGCCGGGCACCCGGCGCCGCAGCGCGGCCTCGAGGTCGGCGTCGGTCACCCGCCCGGCCTCGTGCCAGGCCCGGAAGCTCGCCAGCGGCATGTGTCCGCGCAGTCCGAGGAGGCTGCCGACGAGCTCCACCGCCTCCTCGAAGGGCCGGTGCTCGACGCCGCCGAGCGGGTTGACCGCGACGAACGTCCGGATGGGCCAAGCGGAGAAGAGGATCTGGCCAGCCGACCCCGCCTGGGCGCGCACCTGGGCCCGGCGCTGGGGGCTGTGGCCGGTCACGCCGTCACCCTGTGCGGCGCGCCCGGTCATGCCGGCACGCTCCCGCGGGCGTCGAGGGCGGCGACGGGGCGGCGGACACGCCGAGTCCGGCGCTGCCGCCGGGCCCCGCGCCGGGCCGTGACGTGGCCGGCGTCCAGCGCGCGGACGTACAGGGCGCGCCACCAGCCCGCTGCGGCGCGATGCCGAACGGCGAGCGCGATCGCGACCAGGGCCGCCGGCCCGAGTGCGAGCCACGGGCTGACCGCGTGGCCCGCGTCGGCGAGTGCCGGCTCCAGGAACGCGCTGGCCCCGGCGACGAGCGCGGCATAGGCCACACAGGCACCGGCGAGCACCGCCAGCCCGGCCGCCGCGCGCCCCGGCGTCGCCCCCAGCCACGACCAGGCAGCGTGGGCCGCGGTCGCCCACGCGAAGGCGATGAGCACGGTCGCGCCGGCGTGCGCGAACGCGTCCGTTGCGACCGTGGCCAGGGCGAAGGCGAGTGCCGCCGCCGGCACGAGCGCGGCGACGGCCAGCCGCACCGGGGCCGGCCACCGCACGCCCGCCGGAGCGGGGCGCGGCACGACCTGCCGCCGCTTGTCGCTGTGCACGACCGAGTCGGCGCCGAGGAACAGCGTCGCCTTGTACATCCCGTGCGCGACCAAGTGGAAGATCGCGGCGGCGAAGGCTCCCAGGGCGCAGGCCATGACCATGAACCCCATCTGGCCCATGGTGGAGTGCGCCAGCCCGCCCTTCACGTCGGGCTTGGCCAGCATCAGCGCCGTGCCATAGAGCGCCGTGGCTGCGCCCGCCGCGAACGCCAGGTGCGTCGCCACGCCCGACAGGCCGAAGATCGGGGCCAGGCGGACCAGCAGGAAGCCCCCGGCGTTCACCAGCCCGGCATGCAGGAGCGCCGAGACCGGGGTCGGCGCGGCCAGCGTCGCCGGCAGCCAGCGTTGCAGCGGCATCAGCGCCGAGCGGGCCATCGCCGCGACGACGAGCAGGCAGGCGACCACGGCGCCGGCGCTGACTCCGAGCCCGCCGAGCTGCTCGCCGGCGAGGCGCGGGATCTCGGCGCCCAGTTGCCGCAGGTCGAGGTCGCCGGCCGTCGCCCACACGATGACGGCCCCGGCCAGCAGGGCGAGGTCGCCCACGGCGAAGGCGGCGGCGGTGCGCCGCAGGCCCACGCGGGCGGCCGGCAGGTCCGCGCGCTGGCCGAGCAGCGCGAGCAGCCCGGCTCCGCTCGCTAGCCAGGCGACGACCAGCCCGCTCAGCGTCGCGGCGGTGACCACGGCCGCCACCGCGCTGGTGGTGAGGCCCGCGGCAGCGATCAGTCGCGCCAGCCCGGGATCGGCCGACAGGTAGCGCGTGGCGAACAGCTGGACGATGGCGCTGATCCCCAGGACGAGCAGCAGCATCACCACCGACACCCGGTCGGCGAACAGGCCCGCCGCGGCGCCGCCAGCTCCGTCCCCGACCACCGCCGACACCGGCCCTGACGCGATCACGGACGCGGCCAGCACGACGGCGAAGGCAAAGGCGAGGGCCGCGGCGCCCGCGCCCAGCCGGCCGGCGCTGTCGCCCAGCCGCGCTCCGCTGAGCCCGCACGCGAGCGCCGCGAGGGCGGGCAGCGCGACGCACAGGACGAGAACGGCGCTCATCGGCGAGGCCCACCGCGTGCCGTCGGTCCCGAGCCGGGATCAAGCCGCTTCATTCTCGCCGCTCCAGAGCTTCGTCCCGCATGCGACGGAAAATATACGAATTAGAAAACGTATGTCAAGGCATAGGAATCAAGTAGCGCATGCTGCCTGCCCGACTGCTGTGAAAAACCAAACAGGCCAGCGATCACCCGGTCGGCGCTGTCAGGCGAAGCCCGCTAGCAGCGCGCGCACGGCGGCGTCCCACCGCCGCTGGACCGCCGCATCCGTGCGGCCCAGGCGGCGAGAGCTTTCGGCAGCGGCGAGGCCGTGGATGAGGGCGACGTATGCGTGAGCGATATCGGTGGCGTCGCCTCGGAGCTCGCCGGCATCGATGGCCGCCTGGACGGCCCGGAGGATGAGCTCGCGGACCGCGGCGCCAGCGGCCTGCTCATTGGGCGCTGGGTTGAAGCTCACGAACGGCCGGGAAAACATCACCGCAGCCAGCGCCGGGTGCTCGACGATGAAGGCGCGGTAGCGCCCCGCAAGGGCGCGCAGGGCATCGAGCGGATCGTCCGGCATCGCGCCGCTGGCCAGCTGTTCGCCGAGGCTCACGAAGCCCGAGAAGAACATCGCCCGGACTACGCCGGCCTTGTCCCCGAACAGCTCGTAGATCGCCGCCGGCGACGTTCCGGCCTCCTGCGCGAGGCGCCTCGCAGTGAGCGCCTCGACGCCCTCGTCGCTCAGCAGCCGCAGACCGGAGCGCAGCACATTCTCGGCAAGCTCGGGGGTCCGCTGCTTGGCCCGGGGCATGGCGCAACGCTATACCAGACAGCGTTTCGAAACAACGTTCTGATATACGTCCGCCATGACCGAACTCGCGACCTACGACCACGCCGACGGCATCGCCACGATCACCCTGGACGACGGGAAGGTGAACGCCCTCTCGATCGAGATGCTCGCCGCCATCGGTGCCCAGCTCGACCGCGCCGAGGGAGAGGAGGCGGTCGTCGTCCTCACCGGCCGCGAGCAGACGTTCTCTGCCGGGTTCGACCTCAAGTGCGAGGCCGAGCGGTGGCCCGAGATGCTCGTGGCGGGGGCCCGCCTGGCCGAACGGCTGCTCGCCTTCCCACGGCCGGTCGTCGCGGCCTGCAACGGCAACGCGATCGCGATGGGAGGATTCGTGCTGCTGGCGGTCGACGTGCGCGTCGGGGCCGACGGCCCGTTTCGCGTCGGGCTCAACGAGGTCGCGATCGGCCTCACGCTGCCCTGGTTCGGCATCGAGATCGCCCGCCACCGGCTCACACGGCCCGCGTTCGACCGCTACGCGGTCACAGGGGTGCTGCTGGCCCCAGCCGAGGCACAGGCCGCCGGCTTCCTCGACAAGCTCGTCCCTCCGGCCGAGCTGATGCCGGCGGCGCTCGCCGCCGCCCGCCAGCTCGCCGGCATCGACGCCGCGGCGCATGCGGCGACGAAGCTGCGGGTGCGCGAGCGCGCCCTCGCCGGCGTGCGTGACGGAATCGACCGGATCACCGGGACCGGGCGGGAATGGTGAGGCGCGGAAACCGGCCCGGCGCCTCGGTCGGCCCCGAACGAAAGCGGGGCGGCCGAAGCCGCCCCGCTGGGGTTCGTCGAGATGCGTGCGATCAGGCTACGAGCACTTCACCTTCGCGGTCGCGCTGATGACCTTGTTGACGACCGTGTTGCCGTCGGTGGTGCGGAACTTCGTCTTGGCGGTCGAGACCCAGCCGCCCTTCGGGCAGGTCGTGGAGGCCTTGACGACCCCGCCGATCGGCGCGTCGAACTTCGTGACCGAGATGGTCAGGCCGGCGACGACGATCTTGTAGACCGGGATGCGGATGGTCGGCGAGGAGCCGCTGATCAGCTGGCCGGGGAAGGTCCGCTGGTCCTGCACGGGCTTCTCGGCATTCGACAGGATGAAGAACTTGTTGGAACCCGAGAGGTAGTTCAGGATCCCGCCGTTCTTCGGGACGTTGCCCTTGATCGGGGCGGTGTTCGCCGGGATCGTGGTGGTGCCGGCCGCGGCGATGAACGATGCGCTGCCCGCGCCCAGGAGGCCGGTCCGGCCGCACGTCTTGGCGGCGAGCACGCTCTGCTTGCAGGTCTTGAAGCCCTTCGTCACGAACTTGAAGCCCTTGGGCAGGATCAGGTCCGTCGAGCCGAGCGGGTCGACCGTCTTGGTCGAGTCGACGTTCGCGTACTTGATGATCGGGTTGATCGAGACGGTCCGCAGCTTCTTCGACGAGACCGACTTCTTCGCGGGGGAGATCTTCAGGGTGTAGGTGACCTTGTTGGCGGCCATGGCATCGGCCGAGAACGCCAGCGGCACCGCCGCGGCGAGCGCGACGAGAACGAACTTACGCATGCATCCCTCCTGGGGACTCTTCGGCTCCGGGATGGCGCGCGCTGCGGACGTGCGGGGAGAAGGGCGTCCGCGACGCAGCACCGCCTGGGGCGCGCATCGAAATATCTCTGGTGGGGGATCTCCGACCGGTGCTCGATCTCTGCACTCGTTCGCGCGCCGCTGCTTCCGGTGAAAGCCGGCCCGCCGGCTGCGCGTCACTCCGATCCCTTGGAGCGTCCTGCACCCATAGGAACCCGAGACCGGCGGAAAAGTTGCGCGGGACGCTTGGTGCCGTCAGAGCCGTCCGAGCCAGGGGTGGAAGCAACCGTGGGGATCGTAGGCGGAGCGAACCTCGTCGAGGCGGCGCATGGCCTCGTCGCTCGCGAACCGCGCCGGGCGCAGGCCGAGGTTCTCATCGCCGAGCTGGATCCCGCTCGCGAGGGGCTCGAGTTCGCGCATCCGGTCCGTGGCCCACCGGGCGAAGGCGGCGTCGTCGGCCGAATCGGTCCAGATCCCGTACACCCCGATGTACACGTCGTCCTCGAGCGAGTACGCCATGTCGGGCCGGGCGGGCGACGGCCCCCAGTTCATCATCGTCAGGTGCGAGGGATCGGGCGGAAGCGTGTGCGCGATGCGGCGCACGCCGGGCAGCAGGTCGCTGCCGCTGGCGCTCGTCCACATGTTGTCGACGGCGTAGCGGCTCCCGGCCGGGTAGGAGGCGGCCAGCTCGGCCGCCAGGGCCGGCGTGGACGCGAGCGCCGGGGGCGCGGCGCTCAGGGCGTGGTCACCGGCCGGGCAGGTGTCCAGCGGTGCGAGCGCCGCGCGCGCCGCGTCCTCGCTCTCCGCATGCGCCACGCCCTCGACCGCGATGGCGGTGCCGTGCGCCCCCGTCACGTCGGGGCGGACCACGACGGACAGCTCGGTGGCGCGAGGCACCTGGGGCCCGATGTCCCGCGCCCAGGCCAGCACCTCGCCCAGCGCCTCGCCGGGATAGATCGTCGCGCTGGCCATCACCACCGGGGAGCGGGGATGGAGCTCGAGGTGGAAGCGGGTCACCGCGCCGAAGAAGCCCGGGCCCGAGCCCCGCGCGGCCCAGTACAGATCCGGGTGACGGGTCGCGTCGGCGCGGACGAGCTCGCCGTCGGCGGTGACCACGTCGATCGCCGCCACGCTCTGGCAGGCCGGTCCGAGCACGCGGGAGTTCCACCCGATGCCCCCGAGGAGCAGGTACCCGCCCAGCGCCACCGTGGGGCAATGCCCGACCGGGAAGCTGAGGCCGTGCAGTGCGAGGAGGCGGTCCAGATCGCCTCCGAGGCAGCCTGGCCCGACGGCGGCCGTCCTCGACGCGGCGTCGATGGCCACGTCCGTGAGGCGGGAGACGTCGAGCAGCATGCCTCCATCGCGCAGGTGCGACCCCGAGAACGAGTGCCCGCCCGAGCGGATGCCGATGCGCAGGGCGGCGGCCCGGGCGTAGGCGACGGCGGCCACGACGTCCTCCTCGCGCTCGGCTACGGCGATGCAGTCCGGGTATCGGGCTGGCGTGCGGGCGTTCCACACCGCAGCCCGGCGGGCCTCCTCGTAGCCGGGGCGTCCGCGGCGCAAGAGCCGCCGTTCGATCGGCATGCCGGTCACGCCGGCGCCTTCGGCTCGCGGCGCGCTGCCTCGTTCAGCGCGATCCAGGATTCGACGGCGGCGTCGACGCCGGCCCGGTCGCCGGTGGCCAGGAGATCGAGGAGGAGGCCGCGGGTGACGGCGACACCGAGACGGGCGTGGGCGCGAGCCTCGGCGGGTGCCATGCCGGCCACCTCGTTCACCGCTGCGATGGGTTCGACCCATGTGTCGACGATCCCGTCGAGCAGCGCCTCGGTTCCGGGCCGGCCCTGCAGGGCCTGTCCGTAGACCTCGAAGAAGAGCCGCTCGTTCGGCCACAGGGCCGGGTCGGAGATGTGGCGCCACCAGGCGCGCATAGCCTCGGCCGGGTCCGCGACCGGGTCGGGAAGGAGCTCGGGCAGCAGCTCGCGCTGGCGCGCCTCGACCGTACGGACGACCTCCGCCCACAGCCCGGCGCGGGAGCCGAAGTGGTGGATGAGCATGCGGTGGCTCGTGCCGATGGCGGCGGCCAGCTCGCGGAGGGAGAGGTCGCTCAGGCCGCGCCGAGCGATGTGATCGATCGCGCGATCCAAGAGCCGCTCCCGGGGGGTTGCCGCCTCCATGCCCCAAAGTGTACCGTCTGGTACATGATGCCCAAGCCCGTCACTGCCTCCATCGACGTCCGGCAGCCGCGTCCGGCGGTCTTCGACTTCCTGGACGTCATGGCCAACCATGAGCCGTTCACGGACCACATGCTCGTCGACTGGGAGTACTCCGGCCCGCCGCGCGGGGTCGGATCCAAGGCCCGCGTCCGCAGCCAGGCTGGCCCGGTCGCCGACGTCATCGACATCGAGGTCGTCGACGCCGAGGCGCCGGCCCGCATCGTCGAGCGCAACGTCGGGGCGAAGGGCCGGCGCATCGGCACCGGCACCTACGAGCTGGCCGAGATCCCGGGCGGCGGGACGCGCATCACGTTCACCTACGCCTGGGAGCAGGCGCCGCTCTCCGAGCGGCTCTTCGCCCCGCTCGTGCGCCGGATCCTGCACCGCGGCAACCAGCGGGCGATGGAGCGGCTGGCCGAGCAGCTTCCCGCTTGAGCCGAAGGCCTCGGCGCCGGCACCGCGCGGCCCGCAGAGGCCGTGGCCGGCGTCGTGCGGCGCAACGGCGCGGGTAGCCTCTATTCTCGATAAAGTCGATCGACTTTCTATACCAAACAGAGGAGCAACGTGTCTCGTTTCCCCAGAACCCGCATCGCTGCCGGCGCCCTGGCCGCCGGCGTCCTCGCTGCCGGCGCACTGGCCGGCCCCGCTGGCGCCGCCACCGCCAAGTCCCAGTCGCTCAAGGGCACCTTCAAGATCGGCAAGGGCTCGTACTTCCGGATGGTGGTGAAGGGCGGCACCGTCAAGGGCGGCAAGTTCCTCGAGAACGCCTCGTCGACCGCAACGGACACGACCTACACGCCGCTGCTGCCTGGCGCCGACGGCGGGCTGCGCACCGGTCGCTACCAGCCCGGTTCGGCCTTCGACGCGAAGGGCAACTCGCTGGCCGGCCGCATCATCAAGCCCACGGGCTTCTTCGGGACGAACTTCGGCCTGCTGACGGCGGCCAAGGACCCGCAGACGGGGCTCGCCGTGGCGGCGCCGTCGATCACCGTCAAGAACGGCAAGCTCACCGGCAAGATCGCCGCCCTGTCGGCGTCCTGGAACAAGCAGTTCTTCAACCAGGGCACGCCCAAGCCGGACGGCAAGCGGCCCGGGCTCACGCAGCCCGTGAGCGGCACCTACAGCAAGAAGACCGGCCGCTACGTCCTCACGTGGGCCAGCCAGATCGTCGGTGGCCCCTTCGACGGGTTCACCGGCGTCTGGCGCCTGACGGGCGCCTTCGTCAAGGGCTAGTCCGGCGCGCTCAGGTCCGCCCGCGTCCCGGCGGCGCGGGCGGGCCCGAGGGCCGGGTCGGCTATCCGGATAAAGTTAGTCGAGTTTGTTGTGTTCGCCGGCGGCCGGTGGCCTCGTCGCCGGCGCCTGCTGTTCGCGCCGACGTGGACCCATGACGACGCTCAACCCCCGCTCCTGGGCCGTGATCCGGCCGCTCCTCCGGCGCTCTCCGGCGCGCCGCGGTGCCGCACTGGCCGCGACCCTCGGGGTCGCTGCCGCGCTCACGGTGCTCGCTGGCACCCTGCCCGCGGCCGCGTTGGGGAAGGGCAACGCCTCGGCCGCCGCGGGGTTCCTCGAGAACGCTCAGAACGACGACGGCGGCTTCGGCACGCGCCGCGGTCGCGCCTCGGATCCCACCGCGAGCGCCTGGGTCGCCGTGGCGCTGCTCGCGGCGGGCCGCAACCCCCAGGACGAGTGGATCAAGGGCGGCGACAGCCTCGCCGACTACCTCCGGTCTCACCGCTCGGCGTTCTCCTCGATCGAGCAGCTGGGCGTGATCGCCCTCGTGCAAGGCGCCTCGGGTGCCGGCGCGTCGCGCTACGGGAATCCGGCGGCCAAGCTGAAGCGCACGCTCACGCCATCCGCCGTCCGGACCAATCCCCGCGGTGCCGCGATCGCGGTCCTCGGCCTCCTTGCGGTGGGCAGCGATGGCACCGCGCGTGCGGCAGCCCAGGTGCTCCTCGGCGCGGCACGGCGGGACGGGGGCTGGGGATCGTCCGACAGCGCATCGACCGCACTGGTCCTGCAGGCGCTGGCGAAGGCCGGGGTCGCCGACCGCGGAACGCCCGCGGTGCGCAGCGGCCTGGAGTACCTCAGGCGGGCGCAGGCCAACGACGGGGCGATCATGACCTCGATCCGCACCGACCCGGCCGCGACAGGCGGCTCGGTCAGCGCGACGGCATTCGCCATCCAGGCGCTCGATGCGCTCGGCGCCGCGCCGATCCGCACGCCGACCGGGAAGACTCTGCGGCAGGGTCTCGCGCAATACCAGCAGCGCACCACCGGCGGCCTGTCGTCGAACGGGTCGCTCTACGACACGGCGTTCGCCCCCTCGGTGATCGAGACCGCGCAGGCCTACCCGGCGTTCAACGGCACGACGTTCCCCCTCGACCAGGTCGCCGCCTCCACCTCGGGCCCCCCCAAGCGGGAGGCCAGCCCGCCCACGACGCCGCGGGCCAAGCAGGTCAGCTCCGGGAGCGCCACCACCGGGATCAGCGACGTGTCGAGCACGACGGCCTACGACTCGGGCGCCTACCAGGGCGCCACAGCCGGGCAGCAGGGATCGGCGACGAAGGGCTCGACCGACCGCGGGAATCAGCGCGCCCGCGGCGGCTCGCAGTCCGGGTCAGCGAGCGGCGGCACCTCGGTGACGGGCTCGGTGGTCGGAGCGACGTCGGCGCCGAAGCTCGCCACGAGGGCGGGGCAGGACCCCGGAGGGCTGTCCGACCAGGCCAAGGCGGCGATCGCCCTCGGCGCGATCCTGGCCGCCCTCGCGGTGCTCGGTGCGGTGCTCGATGCGCGTCGTCCGCCCGCCGACGGCCGCTCGCGGGCGCAGGCCGCTGTGGCGGCGAGCGCGGCGGCGCTGGCCGCGGCCCGGGCGCGCCGGGCCTTCGCCCCTGCCGCAGTTGCGTGCGTCGGACTGGCCCTCGTCGCGGTCCCGTTCGTGACGGGCATGTGGTCCCGGGCACCCCAGGGCGCGGCGATGATCGCCGCCTTCGCGCCCTCGATGCGCGAGGCGCGCGTCGCCGCCTACCAGCGGGACCTCGGCGATCTCGAGCAGGGCATCCGCGAGGCGTCGGCGCGCGGGCCGCGCACGCTCTTCCCGGGCCTCGGGGCCGGCGCGGCTCAGCAGCGATTCGCGACAGCCGCGCCGATGTTCTCCGGCTTCCGGGCCCAGTGGCCGCGGACGAACGCCAGCCTGCGCAGCGTTGTCGATCCGATCGCAAAGGCGCGGCCCGGCTACGAGGCGCTGGCCGCCCTGCCGTCGTTCCGCCTGTTCCCCTGGTTCTTCGTCGTGCCGGGCGCGGCGCTCTTCCTGCTCGCGCTCGCCGCGCTCGTGTGGCCGCCGGCGTGGAGCGGGGTGCGCTGGGGCGTCGTCGCTGTCGGCGCAAGCCTCGTCGCCGCGCCCATCGTGTTCTCGCTGTGGGGCCGTGCGCCGCAAGGGGCGGCCCTGGTCGAGGCCTTCCGCCCGGTTGAGACTCGGGCCAAGGTCGTTCGCGTGCAGAACGACTTCGGGCAGGTCGCGATCGTCCAGGGCGCCCTGGCTGGGGAGCTCATCCCTGCCCTTCAGCGCCGCGGGCTCACCCAGGCCGAGATCGACCGGCAGTTCCCGGCCGTGGCTCAGCTGAATCGCCGCTGGATCCAGATCCTCAACGGCCTGACGCCGGTGATCGGCGTGATGAGCAACAACGTCCGGCGATTCCAGGCCGTGGCGGAGCTCCCGCCGCTCACCGCCTTCCCCTGGCTCTTCCTCATCCCGGGCCTGCTGGCCCTCGGCATCGTCGCCGTGCGCTCGGTGCCCCGGCGCCGGCCCGGTGCGGACGCGGCCGTGGCGCCCGCTGCCGCGCCGTCGCCGGCGGCTGAGGCCCCCCAGCCCGCCCAGGTGTCGTCCGCATGACGCCCCAATCGACCCAAGGAGTCTCACCGATGCCACGTTCCATCCGCCGGCCGGCCCTCGCGGCTGCCGTGCTCGCGCTGGCCGCGCCGCTCGCGGCAGGCAGCGCCCCGGCCCTCGCCGCCAAGGTCGAGCTCACGGGGACGCTCGGGATCAGCCCCGGCCGGCCCGCCTCGAAGGCGATCATCAAGAAGACCCGGGCCAAGTACACGGGCTCGTACTTCCGGATGATCCTGCCCGGTGGCACCGATCGGTTCTTCCTCAACAGCGACTCCCGGGCCAAGGACAAGTCCTACACGCTGTTTCGCACCGGCAACGACGGCGGCCTGAAGCTCGGGGCGTTCCAGGCCCCGCCGACGCCCGCGTTCACCGCCAACGGCTTCGCGCGGTCCCGCCGGATCGTGCTCCCTGAGAAGTTCGCGGGCATCGCGTTCTCGATCTCGACGGCCCCGACCGATGCGCAGACCGGCCTGGCGGACACGCCGCCGCGGCTGTTCGTCACCGGACGCCGGATCACGGGCGACCTCCGAGCGTGGACCGCGGCCTGGAACCGCATCTACTTCAACCAGGGCGCGCCGAAGCCCAACGGCACGCTCCCGGGCAAGACCAAGCCGGTCAACGGCACCTACGACCCGAAGACCAAGGCGTACGAGATCAGCTGGTACAGCCTCATCGTCGGCGGCCCGTTCAACGGGTTCACCGGGTACTGGCACCTCCAGGGCACGGTGCGTCCGTAGTGGCGGGACTCGGCCCTCATCTCGCAGCCTCGGACGCCACGAGCGACGCGCTCTCGGGGATCTCGGGCGCGCTGGAGATCCCCGTGCGCATCGCTGCCGTGGTCGTCCTGGCGCTCCTGGCGTTCGAGCTCGGCCGCCTGGCCATGGAGGCGTGGCGCCGCGTGCGCCCGTCCTCCCGGCCGGTCGAGGCGATCGCGAGCGAGGCGATGGCCGATCCGGAGGGCGCGCCCGCCGTGGCCCGCGCTGCGCCCGGGCCGCTGACCGAGCGCGCGATTCTCGATCTCGCCGAGGCGGCGGAGCAGGCCGGCCCGGACGCCACCGAGCACGCGCTGGCGCGCTACGAGCTGCGGATCCAGCGACGGCTGGACCGCACCCGGATGCTCGTGCGCGCCGGCCCGGCAATCGGGCTCATGGGCACGCTGATCCCGCTGGCGCCGGGCCTCAGCGCTCTGGGTGACGGCGACTACAAGCTCCTGGCGGGAGATCTCCAGACGGCGTTCGCCGCGACGGTCGTCGGAATCCTCGTCGGAACCGGGGCCTACGTGATCACGCTGGTGCGGACCCGGATCTACACGGAGGACTTGACCGGGCTGGAGCGCGCGGTGGCGGCTCGGGCGCCGGACGTGGCACCGCACCACCGCGTCGAGACGGCGGTCAGCGGCGGGGTGCCGGTGTGAGCCGGGTGGGGCTTGGCCGGCATGGCCAGCTCAACGACGAAGCCGGGGACCCGCTCGACGGGCTCGTCAACCTGTTCGACCTGGGCATCGTGCTGGCCGTGGCCTTCCTGATCGCCGGCATCGCGCTGGGCGCCAAGAGCGCGGCGAAGACTCAGCCGAAGCCGACCGCCGGGCAAAAGACCATCACCACTCCCAAGACGAAGCAGACCGCCAGCGGCAAGGGCCAGGCGATCGGCCAGGTCTACCGGCTGCCCGACGGCCGGCTCGTGCTCGTCGGGCCCGACGGGAAGCCCGCGCAGCCCTGACGCCGGCGCGCGGCCGGGGCCGGGGCCGGCCTGAGGGCCGCCTATAGGCAGCCGCCGCCAGCCACGGCGATGTAGGTGATCCGGCGCCGGCCGGAGGTGATGATGTAGCGACCCCGGACCGAGCGGTAGGTCCAGCCGGCAGTGCGGTGTCCGGCGACACAGCTCCGCGACACTGTGCGGGCCGTTGTGCAGCTCACGTTCGTTGCTCGGATGGCGTGGGCGCCGCCGCTCGCCTCGGGCCCGAACCGGACGACGACGTCGCCACAGGCGCGGGTCGTCGAGGCGGCCAGGACGCGGAGCCTCGCGACCACGCCGAGATTGCCACCGCCGCAGCGGCCCGTGATCGAGTAGCGGCCGGCGCTGCGGGACGCGGGAATCCGGGTGTGCACGGAGTAGGCGCTGCGGGAGCCGACGGTCGCAAAGACGGCGGGGAGGCCGGCGAAATCGTGGACGTGGACGAACGCGCGCGAGATCAGGGTGACCTGGCTGCCGCGGCCGCAGCCGGGCGCCACGCCGTGGACGCGCACGGTTGTCCCGGCGCGGGCGGTGGACGGGCTGACGCTGATGGTCGGTCCGGCGGCGAACGCGGGAACCGCCAGCGCGGTCGCGATCCCGAGGACGGCGGCGGAGGCGATGGCGGGGCGGATCATGGGGTCTCGCTCTCTGTTCGGGGGACAGGCGGTCGATGCATCAGTCGGTGCCGAGGATCGCGAACCAGAAGGCTTGCGTTCCGTTCCGGCCCAGCACTCGGTAGCGCTGCGGGCTGGTAATCGCGAAGCCGTCGACCGGAGTCCGCGGTCGCGCCATCCACTTTGCGATGACGCCCTTGGCCCGGGAGCACGTCAGCCCGAGCACGCGGATGCTGGTGGCGGCCGTGCCCAGCGGGCCGGCGACCTGTCCCGGACACGCCGTCATCGTGTATTCGGGGCGTCCGAGGCAGTCCGCGGAGCACACCCACCGTCCGCGCGCGGCGCTGTAGGTCCAGCGCTCGGAGTGGGCCTTCCCGTCGATCGAATGGGTGGCCTTGACGAACGCGGTGACGAAGGCCGGCCGTCCGCTCGGACGGGTCATCGTGACCGAGTCGGCCTCGATGGTCTGGAGGCGGCTGAAGGTCAGCCCGTGGGTGCGGGCCTGGCGCAGGATGACGAGGTTCTCACCCGCCGACGCGGTGATCGAGTTCCGTGCGGCCACTTCGATCCGGCCGTCCGACCGATCGAGGTTGCCGACCCAGGCGGCGCGCAGGCCGCTCTGACGGTTGCCGGGGCTGGGTCCCCAGACCACGCGCAAACTCGCTCGCCGAAGCGAGCCGCGAACGGACTTGCAGACCATGAGCTCGGTCACCGGCGTCGCCGCGGCGTCGAAATTGAAGACGTCGACGAGCTCCTTGGCGCTCGTGCCGTCGAGGTTGATGCGAACCACGTGGTGCCGGTCGGTCTCGGGCACCTGGCATGGCAGCGAGGCGGCGTTCGCAGCCGCGGGCGCCAGGACGGCGGCGATGGCTGCAAGCGCGAAGCCGGGAACCAGGCGGGATGCGTGGCGTCGTGCCATGAGTCGGCCCTCCAATGACGATGTGCTTCCACGGTACGCCGGCGCACCTCGCCCGGCGTCCGTTCGTTTCCGCAGGGCTGCTGCATCTTTCCCGACCGGATTGGACGGGGTCCGGCCAGGCGGCCCGGGTCACGCCGCGCCCCGATCGGTCAAGCTCCTCCCGGTGCGGAGCCGCGTGCGCAGAAGGGAGATCGAGCGGGCCGGTCGGCCCGTCCCCATCGCGGCGGCCGCCTCGGCCCGCCGCTGGGCACTGCGGGCGCTCGACGCGGTCCCCGGGCGCCTCGCGCGCGAGTGGAAGGGAATGGCGGACACCACGATCGCGGGCGTGCTGGACACCCGGGCGCCGGACGGCGAGCCGCCGCAGCCGGCCGTGACCGCGGCGCTGCACGCGCGGCTGAGCGCGCGCCAGGCCGACGCGGCCCGGAACGCTGCGCTTGCGGCCGACCGCGATCTCTGGGAGGCAGCATCTGAGGCCGACCGCCTCGCCATCGAGCTGCACTGCGCGATCGATCGCGACGTCGAGGGCATCCCGCAGTCCATCGGTCTCACGAATGCCCGGCCCCCGGGATCGGTCCACCACAGCGCGCAGGGGCCGCTGGCCGCCGGGGGCGCCCTGCGGATCGCCGACCTCGTCGCCGACGCTCTCGCGGCCAGCGGCGCCCCGATCCGCGCAGGCGCGCGCCTCCTGGACTTCGGGTGCTCGTCGGGGCGGGTCGTGGCGCCGCTGCACGCGGCGTTCCCCGATGCGGCGTGGTTCGGCTGCGATCCCAACCGTGACGCGATCGCCTGGGCCGCCGCGGCGCTTCCCGCCGTTCGCTTCACGTCCAGCCCGACCGACCCGCCGCTGCCGTATGGCCCGGCCGCGTTCGACGTGGCGTTCGCGATCAGCATCTGGTCGCATCTCGCACCGGCGGCAGCCACGCGGTGGCTCGGCGAGATGCTGCGCATCCTCGAGCCGGGCGGGCGCCTGCTCCTCACGACGCACGGGATCGCCTCGATCGCGCACTTCGCCCACGCCCGGAAGTGCGCGCCGAGCATGGTGCTCGACATCGCCCGGCGGCTCTACGCCGACGGGACGTGGTTCCGGGGCGACTTCGGCCAGGAGGGCGACTGGGGCGTGCGCCATGCCGAGTGGGGGACCGCCTTCTACTCACCGGAGTGGGTGCTGCGGGCGCTTGGCGGCCGGTGGAGCGTGGAGCACTTCCGGCCCGGCGGCCTCGAGCACAACCAGGACGTCTACGTCCTGGCGGCCTCGACGGCGTGTTCCTGAAGCTCTTTGGGCCAGGCGACGCCGTCTACAGCAACGTCTACAAGCCGGCCTTTCGGTCCCCGGCGCCGGCCGCCTCAGAGCCAGCCGAAGCCCACGCCGAAGACCAGGCCCATCGCGATGTCGATCGCGGCGAGCCCGCCGAGCCGGCGCCAGCGGGCGCGCTGGTCGGGCGCGTCGTAGACCCAGGCGGCGTAGAGGTAGAACCAGAGGTACCCGAAGAGGAAGATCAGCAGGACGAACGGCGTGTTCCACCACCAGTACTCCCAGTGGAAGGTGCCGGTCTCGTGCAGGAAGAGCTCGACGGCGACGCTGAGCAGCGACATGCCGATCGCGATCGCCAGCCGGTTGGGCATCCCGAGGATCCGCTTGGCCCGGTCCGCCGGGAGGAACTTGGCGTAGACGATGCCGCCCAGCGCGAACATGAACGAGATCTCCACGTTGAGGCCGATGAGGAACTGGTAGGCCGTCGGTCCCGTGGTCGCCCACAGGGGCGCCCGATCGGTCGCCTGGAGGACGAGCGCGTTGACGATCTCGTTGAACCAGTCGGCGAGCCACACAGCGAGCCCCGCCGCGACCACGTCGAGCCGCCCGCGCTCGACCTCGTGCGCGTAGACGACGAACACGATCGCCAGCAGCGTGACGGCGTACCACTTGAACTGGGTGGGGTCCCGGACGAGGCGCTGCGCCTCGAGGGTCACCGGCGTCCGGGCGGCGAGCAGGGCGGGCATCGTCCCGCAGCCTATGCCTGGCCCGGCGCTGGCGGCATCGGGGGGAATCCCGGCATTGCCTGGTGGCGGGATACGCGACCGGGTCGCACCTGGCGTGGCCCCGAGGTCCGGCGGGTAGGCTCCGCGCTGTGCTGGGGCATGGACGCACCGCGGCGACGACCGTGGCCTGCTGGCTCGCAGTCGCGCTGGCCGCCGGCGCGGGGGCGGAGGCGGCCGCCGCGAGCCGCTGGCCGGGCGCGGTCGTGACCTACCGGAACTTCACGGCCCATCCGAACCAGGTGCGGCGGGCGGTCGCGCTGTGGAATCGCGCGGTCACGCGTCCGCGGCTCGTGCCCGCCCGCGGCGGTCGCGCGCAGATTCGCATCTTCCCGAGCTCGGCGGGGGGCGATGGCGCTGGCCGGGCCTATGGGTATTACCCGCCCGACGGGCGGGTCTTCATGGGGACGGCCTGGAAGCGCACGCGGGACTTCTCGGACAACCCGAACACCCCGGGCCCGGTCAATCTCGTCGTGCACGAGCTCGGCCACGCGCTCGGGCTCGACCATGGCCCGGGCTGCCGGATCATGAACGGCGACATCCTCATCGACCGCGACCACGCTCCGTGCCTGGGCGTCGGCCGGCGCCTCCCGCAGCTCTGGACCCTGTGCGGCCCGCAGCTCGCGGACGCCCGCATCGTGGCCGCGCGCTACGGCGGCCGCGTGCGCCGGCGGGCCCGCTTCGGCGCCTGCCCCCCGCCGCGCTACCCGGCTCCGCCGGCGCCCGCCGGGCGGCTCGCCGCGCCCGTCGGCCCGGTCTGGCTGGCGTCGACCCGGTTCGGCCGCTCCACGACGGTGAAGGTGCGCGTGGCAAACGCTGGGCGCTGGACCTGGGGGCAGAGCACGCGCGGTGCGTTCGGCGACGAATCAGACGACGTCTGGCTGCGGATGGTCGAGCCGGCCGCCTACCAGGATTGCGGCTTCCTGCCATCGTTCCCTGGCCGGTATCCGCGGCGCCCCGCCTACCTGCGCTCGACCCCGCCGGAGACGGTCCGGCCCGGCGCCACGGGATCGTTCGACGTCGATCTCTGCCCGCCGCGCGGCACCGATCCGATCCGGGCGCTCCGGTTCCAGCTCGAAGCGACCGGCCCGGGAGGCACCCGGGTTGGCCCCGCGTTCACGGTCACGGTGCGCCGCGACGACCCGCCCGCGGCGGCGTTCGATCTTGCCCCTGCCGCCGACCTCCTGCCGCCGGGAACGACCGTGCAGTTCACCGACCGCAGCACCGACGACCGGGGCGTCGTCCGGCGCGAGTGGAGCTTCGGCGACCCGGACTCGGGCGCGGCCGACTCGTCCGCTGCGGCGAACCCGGCGCACACGTTCGCGGCGGCCGGGTTCTACGGCGTCACGCTGACCGTGACCGACACCGCCGGAAACACGAGCTCGACGACGCGCTCGGTGACCGTCGGCACGCCCGACCCGCCGCCCGAACCGTAGGTCAGCGCCCGAACGAGCGCACGAGCTCCCGGGCCCGGCCGCGCAGGGTGCCGACGAGCGTGCGGACCTCGGCGAGCCCGGCCCGCAGCTCGGCGTCGCCGACCTCGACCGGCAGCATCGAGTCCTGCAGCGCGGCCAGGCGGGCGTCGGCAGCCGACACCGCCGTGCCGGCCTGCTCGAGGAAGCCCTTCACGCCTGCCGACGGCGCCCCGGGGGCGGCGGGCGCGAACGCCCGCCCCGCCAGCCCGTGCCGCGCGGCGAACCCGGCGCACGCCCGCTGGGCCCGCCCGTAGGCCAGCTGCGTCGGGCGAAAGAGCTCGGCCTCCAGACGATCCGCTGTGGCCTCGTCGAGCTGCTCGTGCGCCTCGCCGAGCGCGGCCAGCGCGACGCCGATCTCGTCGACGGCAGCTCCGATCGCATCGAGCAGCTCCTGGCGGGCCTCCGCGGCTACGTAGGTCATCGCCGCCAGGCTACCGGCGCTCCGCCGTCGGCCGGCGTGCCGGCCGTCCCGATCGTCGTGATGTACTGCCGCCATGGCTGACGATCTCCCCGTCCTCCGCGCGCCCGAGGACCTCACGCCCGCCTGGCTCGAGCGCGCGCTGGGGTGCGGGCCGATCGCGAGCCTGCGCACCGAGCCGATCGGGACCGGGCAGATGAGCGACTCGCATCGGGTGACGATCGGCTACGCGCCCGGCCCGGACGCCGGCCCGGCCACCGTCGTGGCGAAGTTCGCCTCCAGCGATCCGACGAGCCGCGCCACCGGGGTGGGCCTCGGCGCCTACGACCGCGAGATCCGCTTCTACCGCGAGCTGGCTCCGCGCGTCGGCGGCCCGCTGCCGGACTGCCACGCCGCCGTGTTCGACCCCGCCGAAGGCTGGTTCACGCTCGTCCTCGAGGACGTCGCCCCCGCCGAGCAGGGGGATCAGATCGCAGGGTGCGGCGTCGACCACGCCCGTCTCGCGATGCTCGAGCTGGCCCGGATCCACGCGCCGGTGTTCGCGGACCCGCAGCTCGGCGCCACCCCGTGGCTCAACCAGGACACGCCGCTCAACCAGGCGCTGCTCAGCCAGCTCCTGCCCGCGTTCCTCGAGCGCTACGGGAACCGCGTCGACCCCGCGCATCGGGCCGTCTGCGAGCGCCTGATCGCCAGCGTCGACGGCTGGCTCGCCGATCGCCGGCCGCCCCTCGGCCTGGTCCACGGGGACTACCGCCTCGACAACATGCTGTTCGGCGCGGCCGAGAGCCCGCGGCGCTTCGTGGTCGTGGACTGGCAGACGGTCGGGTGGGGCCCGGTCATGACGGATGCCGCCTACTTCCTGGGCGGCTCGCTGCGGATCGAGGACCGGCGGGCGCACGAGGAGGCGCTCGTCCGCGAGTACTTCGACGCGCTGCATGCCCACGGCGTCCGGGGCTTCGCCTGGGACGACTGCTGGGCGGGCTACCGGCGCCAGTGCTTCCTCGGGATCCTCATGGCGGTCGCGCCGGCGATGCTCGTCGAGCGCACCGAGCGCGGTGACGAGATGTTCATGACCACGCTGGCCCGCTACGCGCAGCAGGCGCTCGATCTCGACGCGCTCCATCTCCTGCCCGCGCCCGGGACCGGCAGGCCGGCGCCGCTCCGGCCCGACCCCGCCGACGAGGGCCGCCACCCGCCCGGGCCCGAGGAGCTGTGGAACGAGAGCTGGTACCTCGATGCGGTCTCGGACGACGCGAGCGTCGGGATGTACACGCGCCTCGGCCTCTATCCCAACCTCGGCGTGTCGTGGCTGACCGCGTTCATCTGCGGTCCCGGGCGGGCGACCGTGGCGGTCGTCGACTTCGCGGCGCCGCTGCCCGGGCCCGCCGACCTGAACCTCGAGCACGGAGGCCTGCGGGCGAGCCACCGCTGCGAGGCGGCGCTCGAGCGGTTCCGGGTGACCCTCACCGGCGCCGGCGAGTCGCATGCCGATCCGGCTGCGCTGCTCCGCGGCGAGGCTGGCACGCCGGTTCCCGTCGAGTTCGACCTCGTCTGGGAGACCGACGGCGAGCCGTACGCCTACCGCGTGACGACGCGCTACGAGATCCCGTGCCGGGTCTCCGGACGGCTGCGCATTGGCGACGAGGAGCTCGAGCTGCGTGGCCCCGGCCAGCGCGACCACTCGTGGGGCACCCGCGACTGGTGGTCGGCCGAGTGGATGTGGAGTGCGGGCCGCCTCGACGACGGCACGCGCTTCCACGGCGTGGAGTTCCGGCTGCCCGACACGCCGCCGATCGGCCTCGGCTACATCCAGCCGCCCGAGGGCCCCATCGTGGAGGCGGACGGCGTCCGGGCGTCCGAGACGGTCGGCGAGGACGGGCTGATCACGTCGGGGCAGATCGACTTCGGGCCCAGCGGCCCGTCGCTGGCCGTGGCACCGCTGGCCTTCGGGCCGCTGCGGCTCGTCGCTCCGGACGGCCGGGCGACGAGCTTTCCCCGGGCGATGTGCCGCGTCACCGCCGACGACGGCCGCCCGGGCGTGGCCTGGATCGAGTGGAACCGGAACCGCTCGGCCGGGCTGTAGGCCCGGCGGGCGATCGACGCTAGCGGCGGGTCTCCGGCCCCTCCGGCAGCGGCAGCGCAACTGCCACGGCGACTGGGAGCGCCGCGTCAGCGCCCGCGGCGGGTCCGGCGAGCCGGAACCCCATCGTGGAGGCGGCCGGCGCGTCGCGCGCCAGATCGCCGCCGCACTCGGGGCAGGCGGCGAGGTGATGAGCGGCGGCGCGGGTGAAGCGCAGGCGGCAGGCGGGGCAGCAAGCGTGGGTCATGACCGACCCTTTCCATAGGAGCCCGAGCGACCGAGTGTAGCCGCCCGCGTGCCGCGATCGTGCAGGCCCGCCGCCGGGCGGGTGTATGGTCGGTCCCAGCCAAATGGATGCGGACTCGGTCGGACCGGCCGGCGTCTGCCCAGGAAACGGGGTCGGCATGATCGCCCCTCTGCACCGCACCGCCCCCGGATTCTCACGCGGCCCGGACGGCCGCTCCGCACCAGTGACCGCATGACCGCGCCCCGGAACGGACCGCTCGAGGCCGCGATCTCGAGCTCCATGGTTTCCGTGGTCGCCCGGCACACCGGTCGCGGCCCGACGAAGGCCCGGACCACGCTGGGCGACGACCTGGTCGTCTGCGTGATGGGCGCGACGCTGACGCCCGGTGAACGCACGCTGGCCGAGAACGGCCACGACGAGGTGGTGCTCGACGGCCGCCGGGCGTATCAGAGCACGATGGCCGCAGCGGCGATCGAGGCAGTCGAACGGCTCACGAGCCGCACGGTCGCGGCGTTCATGAGCTGCAACCACATCGATCCGGACCTCGCGGCCGAAGTGTTCGTGCTCGTCCCGGCCGTAGTCTCCACGGAGGGAGCGCCCGCGTGACGGGAGTACCCTCGCAGTTCGCCTATTGGCAGTGACTCGGTCGGACCGGCCGGGCGTCGCGGCCAGGAAGGGGTTCGCATGCCCCGCACCGACATGCCCGTCCGCCACGCTGCGGCGGTGCCCGCCTCACCGGCGGCGCGCCGCCGGCCCGTCCCCCCGGACTCCGTGGCCCTCAAGCACGAGCGCGCCGAGCGCCTGGCCAACGCGGCCGTCGTGGTCATCCCCATCGCCCTCCTCGGCTGGGCAGTGTGGCTGGCCTGGGGCGGCGTGCTCCACTGGCAGGACATCGTCGTCTTCGCGACCACCTACGCCCTGAGCGGCATCGGCATCACCGTCGGCTTCCACCGGCTCTTCACGCACCGCAGCTTCAAGGCGGCGCCGGCCACCCGCGGCGTGCTCGCGGCGCTGGGCTCATCGGCGGTGGAGGGGTCGGTGACCGAGTGGGTCGCCACCCACCGCAAGCACCACCGCTACTCCGACCAGGACGGCGACCCGCACAGTCCTCACCTCGATCACGAGCCGGGCTGGCGCGGCGCTCTCAAGGGCCTCTACCACGCGCACGTGGGCTGGACCGTGCGCGGCGGCGACCGGGCGAGCGTCCAGCGCTACGCGAAGGACCTCGTGGCCGACCCGGTCACGCGCTTCGTGAGCCGCACGTTCTTCGTCTGGGTCATCGCCGGCCTCGCGTTCTCGTTCGGTCTCGGCGTTGCGCTCACCGGCACGGTCGCCGGCGGCCTCACCGGGCTGCTGTGGGGCGGAGCCGTGCGGATCTTCCTGCTCCAGCACGTCACGTTCAGCATCAACTCGCTCTGCCACTTCTTCGGACGCCGCCCCTACGCAACCGGCGACGAGTCGCGCAATCTGGCGTGGCTCGCGCCGCTCTCGCTCGGGGAGGCCTGGCACAACAACCACCACGCCTTCCCGACGTCGGCCGCACATGGGCTGACCCGCTGGCAGGTCGATCCGTCGGCGCTGGTGATTCGGGGGATGGAGCGGGTCGGGCTGGCGTGGGACGTCGTGCGGATCGCCCCGGAGCGCCAGGCGGCCAAGCGCGCGGAGGGCGCGGTGCCGGCGCCGCCCCGCGCCGCCTGACCCGGCGCGCGGCGCTCAGTCTGCCGGGCGCCGCGCGGCCGCCTCGTCCGCCGCGCGCTTGCGCCAGGGCAGGACGCCCTCGATCTCGACATCGAGCGAGAAGCTGAGGATCGTGCGGACCACGACGATCAAGCCCAGGACGCCGACGTTCTCCAGCGTCGGCTCGACGGCGACCGTGCGCAGGAGGTCGGCGGCGATGAACACCTCGAGGCTCAGCAGGATCCCGCGGGCGAAGGTGCGCCGCGTCTCCAGGTAGAGCGCCTCGGCGGTGGCGCCGCCGGCCTTCAGCCGGATCACCTGCGCGATCGTCGCGACGACGCCGGCGATGATGATCCCGACGGCGATCCACTCGAACGCGCGGGCGATGTCCTCCATGGCCTGCATGGACCGCCAGCCTGCCAGCCGGCACGGACGGCCTGCCTCAGGCCGGCGCCGGCGCGCCCGCCGAGAGCCGGGCCAGGCGCACCGCGGTCGCGAGGCCCTCCGCGTCGTAGGCTCCGTGGTGGCGCAGGCCGTTGACGAAGAACGTCGGGGTGCCCGAGACTCCGCTGCGGTCGGCGCCCGCCACGTCCTCGCGGATCCGTCCGGCGTGGCGGCGGCGCCGCAGATCCTCGCTGAACCGCTCGACGTCGAGCCCGAGTTCCTCGGCGTACCTGGCGAGGTCGCGCGGCGCGAGGGCATCCTGGCGGCTGAAGAGCAGATCGTGCATCTCCCAGAACGCGCCCTGGTCCGCGGCGGCCTCGGACGCCTCGGCGGCGAGCTGCGCCCGCGGGTGGACATCGTTGAGCGGCAGGTGACGGAAGACGAACCGCAGGCCCTCGTCCTCCCCGGCGAGCACCGCGCGGATCATCGGCTCAGCCTGGGCGCAGTACGGGCACTCGAAGTCCCCGTACTCGACGAGCGTCACGGCGGCGTCAGCGGCGCCCCGCACGTGGTCGCGCTCGGGGTCGACTTCGGCCGACAGGTCGACGATCTGGTCTGCCGTGCGGCCGAGCTGGCGCGCCCGGGTCGGGGCGGGGATCCGGGCGATGACGCGGAACGCGATCCAGGTCAGCCCGGGCGAGATCAGCGCGGCAGCGAGCACCCCGACCTTCGCCTCCGCGAGGTCCTGCCCGGTGAAGGCGAGGCTGGCGATGAGCAGGGAGACCGTGAACCCCACCCCGGCAGCGGTCCCGGTCGCCGCCAGGCCGGGCCAGGTCACCGGCAGGCGGCCGCCGCCGAGCCGGCGGCGCGTGCCGAGCCAGGAGGCGGCCAGGATCCCGAGCGGCTTGCCCGCGACGTAGGCCGCGGCGATCCCGATCGTGATCGCCGAGCCGGTCGCGGCGCTCAGCAGCGGCCCGTCGATCCGAATGCCGGCGTTGGCCAGCGCGAACAGCGGCACGATCACCAGGCTCGTCCAGGGGTGCAGCCGGTGCTGGAGCCGCTCGTTCGGTGAGATGGCCAGGGCGAGGCTGCGCTGGGCCGCGGAGGCCAGCTCCGGGGTTGGCTGCTCGCGGAAGGAGCGCGTCAGCTCGGTGGCCCGCTCGAGGTCCTCACGCGCGGGCGGGTACGCCGTGGTCACGAGCCCGATGGCCAGCCCGGCAATCACCGGGTCGATGCCCGACTCGAACATGGCCAGCCAGATTCCGATGCCGACGATCACGGCGGCGGGCGTGCGCCAGGGGCCGGCATAGCGCAGGGCGATGAGGACGCCGAAGAGCGCGAGGGCCACGGCGAGCGCGGGAACGGAGACCGAGCTGGTGTAGGCCACGGCGATCACCAGGAGCGCACCGAGGTCGTCGATCACCACCATCGTGAGCAGGAACACGCGCAGCCGCGTGGCGCCGCGCGGTGCCGCCAGCGCCAGCGCCCCGAGGGCGAGCGCGGTGTCGGTCGACATCGCCGCCCCCCAGCCGCCGGCGCCGGCGCCGCCGGCGTTGACGGCCAGGTACAGGCCGACGGCGGCGGCCATGCCCCCGAGCGCCGCCAGGACCGGAAGGGCGATGCGGCGGCGCTCCCGCAGCTCCCCGAGATCGAGCTCGCGCTTGGCTTCCAGGCCGACGACGAGGAAGAACAGCGTCATCAGCCCCTGGTTGACCCAGTCGCGCAGGTCCGCCGACAGGTCGTGGCTGCCGAGCGCAAGCGTCAGCTTCGTCGTCCACACCGACTCGTAGCTGCCGGGGTCCGCGTTGGCCCAGGCCAGCGCCGCCAGCGCGGCCGCGACGAGCCCGGCCGCACCCGCGGTCTCCGCGCGCAGGAAGGCGCGGACGGGGGCGCCGAGGCTGCGGGCCCAGGCGGTGCGTGCGGCGGCGGGCCGGTCCATGGCGTCGCAGTATCGCGACCCCGGAGCCGGCCGGGCCGGCGGGTCAGGGGGCTGGCTCGGCCTGGCCGCCGCCTGGCGGCAGGCGGCTCCAGTGCGCCGACACGAACGGCCGTGCCGTCGGCTGGACCACCGGACGGATCGCCGCGGCCGCCGCCGGGAAGTCGGCGTAGATCCAGGCGACGAGGTCGCGCGCGGTCGCTGTGCTGCCGATCGCGTCCGCGGCGAGCCGGTCCAGCAGCTCCTCCTGGGAGTAGGCCGGTGCCGACCGGTCGCGGGCGGGCAGCGCGGCGAGCGCGGCGGCGTCGCCGTCCAGGCCATGCGCGCCCCAGCGCGAGACGAACGCCAGGAGCTCGTCAACCGGCGCGGCGCCAGGCAGGTCTGGCTCGAAGGCGATCCCGCTGAGGCGGCCGAGCAGGTAGCTCACCTCGGTCCAGGCCAGCGCGGTGAGCTGGGCCGGCGTCACCCACAGGAGCGCCGCGCGCAGGATCGTGCCGGCGCTCGGGTGCAGCGTCGCCGGGAACGAGCCATAGGCGGTGGGGTGCGCCGCGGCGACGACGTCGAAGCCGTGCAGGTCGCCGGCGAGCACCGGGAGGCGCCGCTCCGCCGGCGGCAGGTGCGCGAACTTCCGGATCAGGGCGTCGGGCGCGCCGTTGGAGCCGAAGGCCAGGAGCGGGTGCCGGCCCGCGTCGCTCAGTTCGGGCACGGCTGTGAGCGGCGCGACGTCCTCGCCGTCCAGCCAGTAGGAGGACGGCGGGCGCGGCCACGGGTATCCGAGCGCCAGCGTGTAGGCGTCGTCCCCGAACTCCCGCGGCCCGACCGACCCGATCGCCTCGAGCACGAACGCCAGGAACGCGTCGTCGTCCATCGCGAGGCGCCGCAGCAGCTCGGGCTCCTCGATGCGCGGCCAGTCCGCGGGGCCGGTCAGCACCCGCGCACCACGACGGTGGCAGCGCGCACGGTGAACGCTGCGGTGAGCACGGCGCCGGCCCGGGCCTGGCGCCACGCCCGGCGCGGCAGCGCGCGGCCGCCGACCGTGACCGCGCAGGCGCGGAAGGCGCCCGTGCCGCCGCGGCGGCGCAGCCCCGCCGTCGAGGCCTCGAGCTCGTACCGGCGCGTCCGGGCGCCCCGGATGCGCAGCGTCCAGCGCCCCGGAGCGGTCGCGGAGGCCAGGCGCTCCCCGGCGAACATCCCCGCGGTCGCGGGCGGCCCCGGGTACGCGAGGAGCCGCAGGCGCGCGCGCCGGTCGCCGAGGTGCACGATCCCGCTCCCGTAGGCGCTGAGCGTCGAGACGTCGGCGGGCAGCAGGGGCAGGACGGCGCCGGCCCGGATGAACAGGGGCAGCTCGTCCAGCCCGGCGCGGGCCGTCACCGTGCGCCCGCCGCGGAGGGGAGCGGCCGCAGCCGCGTGGTACGCGCCATCGCCGGTCCCGTCGTAGCGCAGGGCGGTCCGGCCGTCGAGCCAGGCGCCTCGCGGCAGGTAGACCGCACGCGAGCGTGCGCCGGCGGTCACGACGGGAGCGGCGAGGAGGTCGTTCCCGAAGCGGTACTCGTCGCCGGCAGCGGCGGCGCGCGCATCGCTTGGGTCGTCGAGCACGAGGGCGCGCATGAGCGGCAGCCCGGTCCGGCGGTACTGCGCGTCGGCGGCGAGCAGGTACGGATAGAGCTGCGTGTGCAGCTTGGCGTAGCGGCGCCAGACGCCGACGTTCTCCGGGTCCCACACCTGCGGCCGGGCGTAGGCGGGAATCGCCAGCCCGGACTTCTTCATGCGCATCACCGCGGAGACGGCCCCGAACTCGATCCAGCGCTGCAGCAGTTCGGGCGTGAGCTTCGGGTCCGTGCCGAGCGTGTCGTAGCCGCCGATGTCCGACCCCCAGCGGCTGACCCCGGACAGGCCCATGCTGAGCGCCTGGGTCACGGCGGAGCTGAGCCCGTCGAACCCGAACGCCGTGGCCGGATCCCCGCCCCACACGACGTCGGCGCAGCGCGCCGCGCCGGTCCAGCCGGAGCGCTGGAAGCGCACGATCGGCCGGCCGGCGGTGAGCCGGTCCACGCCGCAGTGATAGAGCGTCGGGTAGCGGTTGTGCAGCGCGGTGCCGGTCCGTCCGTCGGCGCTGCGGGCGTCCAGCGCCGTGTACTCGCCGAAGTCCTCCATCCAGCCGTCGTGCCCGAACGCGAGCATCCGCGCGACCACGTCGCCGTAGGCCGGCGGTCCCGACCGCGACGTGAAGTCGTACTCGCCGACCGGCTGGATCGAGAAGCCTGCCGGGCCGGTCCCCCCGACGAACGAGTTGAACACGGACGGGGAGCCGTCGGGCGCGCGCAGGAGCGCGCCGGCGCTGCGGGCCGCCGAGAACCGCGGCTCGTACGAGGCGCAGAGCATCGGGTTGACGTAGGTGAGGACTGCCAGGCCCTGCGCGTGGTAGAAGGCGACCCGGGTGCGCTCGTAGTCCTCCAGGCCGCGGTCGAGCCCGCACGGGAGGTAGCGCAGCTGCGTTTCGGCGGCCGAGACCGGCGCGTCGGCCGCCCGGAGCTTTGCCAGGTCGGCCTGCTGGTCGGCCAGCGGCGGCGCGTTCGGCTGCCCGGTCTGCAGCCAGGGCCCGAACGCCCACGGCGCCGGCGGCGCGGGCTGGCGCCCGGTCGCCGCGGTGAACCGCCGCAGCGCGGCGGCCGGCGTGGGGCCGGCGAAGACCGAGAGGCTGAGCGCCGGGCCGGCGACGTCGGCGCCCCACGTGCCGCCCCGGGCGCCCGGCAGCCGGAACGTGCTCGTCTCGTCACGGGCGACGAGCACGCCGTACCCGCGGCCGGAGAGCAGCCACGGCACCGGGTAGTAGGTCGCGTCGAGCCGCGCGCGGAAGCCCACCGGCGGGATCGTGACCTTCGCGATGTCACGGCTGCCTGGGCCGAATGGGCCATCGCTGACGTAGTTCTCAACCGTCGTGCCCTGCGGAGAGACGGCGGTGGAGCGCTCGCCGAACCCGAAGTAGCGCTCGCCGCGGGGCGCGCGGAAGGCGATGCTCGCTGCCGTCGCCGCGGGCGATCCGAGGAGCCGCGCGTGCAGGGCGATGGCGCCGCTGGCGAGCGGCGCGAGGCGCACCTCGGCCCGGCGGCCATGGTCGGTGGCCAGGGCCAGGACGGTGGCCGCCCCGGCCGTCCGGGCCGAGACGAGGCGGACCGCCGTCTGCGTCACGCCGCCGGCCTCGAACCGCAGCGACCGCGCGGCTTGGGCGAGGCCGTCGCCGCCGGTCTGGGCGAAGCGGACCGTGCCCGCGGCATCCGAAGCCGCCGACAGGGAGCCGGACCGGACGGAAGCCGCCACCGCCGCGGGAGCAGCGGCCGCGAGGGCCCCGGCAATCGCCGCGCCCGCGAGGCCCGTGCGGGCCCAGGGCGCGCGGCGGACGCGGGGGGCGAGGCTGGCGCGGAGCACCGCGGGAGTCTCGACGCTGGACCGGGGACCCGTCAACCGGCAACCGTCGTCTCACAGCCGTCGCGGCCGTTCCTCTAGATTCCGGCCGCATGGAAGCGATCCTGTACGCCATCGCCTACGTGGCCCTGGCCCTCGCGGTTGGCGGACTCGCCCGCCTCCTGCTGCCCGGCAAGGACGAGATCTCGGTGCTCGCCACGTTCATGCTCGGCGCAGTCGGCATGTTCGCCGGGGCGCTCCTCTCCCTGATCTTCCTCGGGGAGGCGCGCTACGGCGGCCTCATCGCCGGCCTCGTCGTCGCGGTGCTCATGCTCTACACGGTCCGCAAGCTCAACGGCGGCGGCTTCCGGGACCCCGGCGAGGACTGACCGCCGCCCGCCATGACGGCCACGGCCCACCGGTCCCTCTGGCTGCAGGAGGCCCTCGGCGACGCGCCGGATGCGCCGCCGCTGGCCGGGAGCGCGCGGGCCGACGTCGCGATCGTCGGCGGCGGCTACGTCGGGCTGTGGACGGCGATCCTCATCAAGGAGCAGGACCCGGCCTGCGACGTCGTGCTCCTCGAGCAGGACGTGTGCGGCGGCGGCGCGTCGGGGCGCAACGGCGGCTTCGTCCTGGGGTGGTGGCCCAAGCTCGCCACGCTCGTTGCGCTCTGCGGGGCCGACGAGGCCGTGCGCCTGTGCCGGGCCGCCGACGCGGCGGTGGGCGAGATCGGCGACTTCTGCGCCGCCCACGGCATCGCGGCCGACTACACCCCCGCCGGGCACTTCTGGACCGCGACCACGGAGGCAACGCGGGGAGCCTGGGACGAGACCGTCGCGCTGGCCCGGTCGCTCGGGGCGTCCGACGCCTTCGTCCCGGTCGAGCCCGGCGACCTGGCTCGCCGCACCGGCTCGGACCGCCATCTCGCCGGCGTGTTCGAGCCCCACGGCGCGACGGTGCAGCCCGCCCGGCTCGTGCGGGGCCTGCGCCGCGTCGCGCTCGAATGCGGCGTGCGCATCCACGAGCACACGGCCGTCACCGGCCTGGACCGCCGCGCCCCGGCCGTGCTGCGCACCGCCGCCGGCGCCGTGATCGCCGACCGGGTCGTGATCGCCACGAACGCCTGGGCCGCCAGCCTGCGCGAGCTGTGGCGGCGCCTCGTGGCGATCAGCTCCGACATCGTGGCGACCGAGCCCATCCCCGGGCAGCTCGCTGACATCGGCTGGACCGGCGGCGAGGCGATCTCGGACTCGCAGCAGATGGTCCACTACTACCGCACGACCGCGGACGGGCGCATCGTGTTCGGGAAGGGGGGCTGGGGCATCGCCCTCGCCGGCCGGATCCCGCCGAGCTTCGACCGCCACGACGGCCGGGCGGCCGACGTGGAGGCGGACTTCCGGGCGATTTACCCCGGGCTCGGCAGCGTGGCCATTGCCGAGCACTGGAGCGGGCCGATCGATCGCTCGCCGAGCGGCATTCCGCTCCTCGGGCGTCTCGGGGGCCGCGGCCACATCTTCTACGGCGTGGGGTGGAGCGGGAACGGCGTGGGGCCGAGCCGGCTGGGCGGGAAGATCCTGGCCTCGCTTGCGCGTGGCCGCGCCGACGAGTGGAGCCGGTGCGGGCTCGTCGACACGCCGCATCCGGGAGCGCTGCCGCCGGAGCCGATTCGCTTCGTCGGCGCGCATGTCGTCCGGGATGCCGTCGTGCGCAACGAGCGGGCCCAGCGGGCCGGCCGCGCGCCGGGCCGGCTCGACGTCCTCCTCGCCAGCCTCGCCCCGGCGGGCATCATCCCCAACCCGCCGTCGGAGTGATCCGGCCCGGCCGGGGCGCCGGCACATGAGCCCCATTGCGATTCTCATCGGGCTCTCGTCGGCGATCCGTCCCACGAGCCTGGCCGCGACGTACCAGCTCCTGTCCGCGCCGCGGGCGTCGCGCATGATGGCGGTGTACGTGGCCGCGGGGTTCGCGTTCACGACCGGGCTCGGAATCGTGATCGTCACCTTGCTGCACACCGAGGTCAGCCTGCGCTCCGCCCCGCACCGCGGGGCTGACGTGGCCCTTGGCGTCGCGGCGATCGGGGCGGCCGTCGCCTACGCCACCGGGCGCGTGCCCGCCCGGCTGCGGTCCGGCTCCGGCTCGGGCCGGGAGGCGCGGATCAGGCGCCGGCTGCAGAACCCGACGATCGGGATTGCGGCGGTCGCGGGCATCGCGTCGCACTTCCCTGGGCTCTTCTACCTCATGGCGCTCGACGAGATCCTGGCGACCGATCCCGGGACGGTCGACGGGATCTTCCAGGTCGTCGTCTACAACCTGATCTGGTACAGCGCGGGCATCGCATCGCTGGTTCTGTCCATGCGCCGGCCGTCCCTCGCCCAGGAGATGCTCGACGGGATCCGGCGCTGGTCCAAGGCCCACGAGCGGACGCTGATCCTCGGGGCGCTCATCGCGTTCGGCGCCTACTTCCTCGGCAAGGCGGCGCTGGCCGGCTGAGCCGCGAGCGCCGGTCGCAGGCGCCTACTCGCCGCAGGCGATCTGGTCGTCCTTGGTGGCGGCGACGCCGGGCGCGGTGGCGTAGGCGACGATCGACCCTGAACACTGGCCGCTGCTCGACGTCGCCTGGCAGTTCCAGGTCGCCGCGTCGCTCGTGCCGCCCACGGCCGTGCAGCGCACGTCCCAGTCGCTCGGAGGAATGCTGATCCCGCCCTGGGCGGCGCCGTCCGAGGCGCCGGACGCGGCGGCGGACTTGGCCTGGGACTGGTTGATCGTGGCCTGCGGCGGCTGCGTCGGCGTCGTGGTGATCACGGTCGTGACCGTCTGGGCCGTCGTGGTCGGCTCGACGGTCGTCACCGTCGTGGCCGGCCCCGTGGTGGACGACGGAGCGGTCGTGGTCGACGAGGGCGTGCTGTCGCTGCCGCCCGACACGGCGATGGCGATGCCGACGCCGATCGCGATGGCCGCGAGCACCGCGACGGCGATCCAGAGCCAGCGGCGGTCCTCGCCGTTCCCGTCGCCGCCCGCCCCGGGGTCGTCGGGCCCCTGGCCGCCGCCTCCGCTGCCGGGCCCTCCGGCACTCGGAACAGCGCCGGCCGGGTACTGCCGCGTGGCGCCCTCGTCGCTGGGCAGCCGGACCGTCGGATCCTGGTCGCTTGGGAGCCGGACGGTGGGCTCCTGGTCGCCGGGGTGCGGGACCGTCGGGTCGTCGCCGTTCGCCACGGGAGCAACCTAGGGGAGGGGGCGGACGGCGTGGCGCTACGGTGTCGGCATGAGCGATCTCGCCAAGTCCCCCGGAAACCGCCCCACGCGCCGCGCGCGCGAGGATCGCGCCTACCGGATGGTGCTGGCCGGCGGGGCCGCCGCGGCGGTGGCCGTCCTCGGCGTCGTGCTCGCCGTCATCGGGGTCATCGGGTACGCGCTGCCGCTCCTGGCCGCCGTCGTCGCCGCGATCTGCTGGCTGCTGTTCCGCCGGGCCGTGTCGGGCTGACGCACCCAGCCACGCCCGTTTCCGGCGGCTGCGGCATGATGCCCCGGTCAACGACCGGGGGAGCGCACGATGTGCCGCTGGATGGCGTGGATGGGCGAGCCGGTGCTCATCGACGAGCTGCTGTTCAAGACCGAGCATGGCCTGATCGATCAGAGCCTGCACAGCCGCCTGGGGGCCGAGACGACCAACGGCGACGGCTTCGGCGTCGGCTGGTACGGGACCGGGGACGGGCCCGGCGTGTATCGCAGCGTCTCGCCGGCCTGGGACGACGCGAACCTCCGGCGCCTCGCCGGGCACATCGAGTCCCCGCTGTTCCTCGCCCACGTCCGGGCTGCGGTCGGCTCCCCGGTGCAGGAGACGAACTGCCATCCGTTCCAGCACGGCCGCTGGCTGCTCGTCCACAACGGGCTGATCAACGACTTCGGGCGCCTGCGCCGGGACCTCATGCTCGCCGTGGACCCCGACCGGTTCTCCGCCATCCAGGGGTCGGCGGATTCGGAGGTGCTCCTGCACCTCGCGCTCACGTTCGGGCTGGAGGAGGACCCGCTCGCCGGCCTCGAGCGCGCCATCGGCTTCGTCGAGGCGACGGCGCGCCGCCACGGGATCGCCCCTGCGCTCCAGGCGAGCATCGGCGTCAGCGACGGCGAGACCTTGTGGGCGGTGCGCTACTCGACCGAGGGCGCGACGCGCACGCTGTTCGTGTCGGCCGACGTGGACTCCCTGCGCGCCCTGCATCCGGAGCGCGCGCGCCTGCAGCGCATGCGGGAAGGCGACCGGCTCGTGGTCTCCGAGCCGCTCGTCGACCTGCCGGGGGCCTGGCACGAGATCCCCGAGTCCTCAGCGGTGATCGTCCGTCCCGGGGGAGCGCTCGAGCACGTCGGCTTCGCGCCGCGCCTGCCCGAGGGGCCCGACGTGCTCTGACCCGTCTCAGTCGGACTCGATCCGGCGCACCTCGTCGGCCCGGGACGGTGCGCCGGGGGCCGGCAGCTCGACCCCCGCCGGCAGCTCGATTCGCAGCGACGTGACCGCCGCGAGCGCGAGCCTCCCGGACCGGACGTCGCACGACAGGACATGGCCCGCGCTGCGGCGGTCGGCGCTCACGAAGTGCAGGTGGGTTCCGGTCACCTCGATCCCGTCCGCGGCCGCCGGGAAGCGGAACCCGACCACCGTTGCCTCGAGGTCGGTGAACGTCGACTCGGTCTGGATGGCGGCGACCTCGGCGAGCGACGGATACGGCGGCGACTGCCGCGGCACCGTGCGCGCATGGATCCGGTCGAAGACGCCGTCGAGGCGGATCGCGGCAGCACCGGCGCCCGGCGGGGCCAGGCGCGCGATCAGCGCGTGGAGGGCCGCGTCATCCACGGGCTCGTCAAGCTCGGCGGTGACATCGGGGGTGAACGGCACGACGACGGCGAACGGCGTCCGCGCCGAGCCGTCGACGCGCGTCACGGTTCCGTCGGTGCGCGCCTGCCAGGCGGCGCCGTCGACGATCGTGAGCTCACCGTCGAGCCGGTCGAGGGTCCCGAGGCCCAGGTCCCCGTCGGCCAGCAGCTCCCCGATGGTCACCTCGCCGTCGTAGGTGCCGTCGAGCAGCGCGGCGAACGTCGAGGTCTGGACGGCCAGGTGCGCGGCGCCGGTCCCGAGGCCCTCGCGGCGGACCGCCTCGGGGTGCAGCGCCGCGACGAGGGCCGGGTCAAAGGCGGTCATCAAATGACCGCTGCGCGGCGCCGTCGGGCGCGGCGATCGGGGGTCGGCACGGCGAGCGGGCGGGGCATCGTGGCGCCGACGCTATCGCCGGGCGCGGCGTGTCGCGGGGACGACACGCCGGGTGTCGCCCACGCGATGGACGGAGCCGCGCCCATGCGGCATCCTGACGCCCGTGCGCCTGAGGAGCCTGATCCTGTCCCTCGCTCTCGCCGGCCTCGTCGCCCCGGCGGCGGCGCCTGCCGGCGCCTCGGCAGTCCGCCCGCACGCCGGGCCTGCGGCGGGCGCGGCGTCGGCGGCGACGGTGCGGCGGGCGCGGCGGCTGCTGGCCGGGCGGATGTTCACCCGGTTCACGGGGAGCCTGATCTCCGGCAACTCCTACGACCAGCGCGTCCACCTCTGCCCGAACGGCCGCTTCATCTCCGACACGGTCTCCTCGCTCCCCGACATCGGGTCGACGGTCCGGCGCGTGCGCGGGCGCTGGCGGGTGCTCTCGGCCGCGTTCGGCCGCCGGGTGTGGCGGGCCACGGTCCGCTCCTACCCGGACGGCGGAGGCCGGCTCACGCTGTCGCTCCGCTACGACGGCCGGGCGCTCCGCGTCGGCGGCGTCCTCTGGGCCATCGCGCGCAGCGACCTCTGCTGACGCCCGGCCCGGGGCTCGGCCCGCGGCCGCTACCCTGCGCCGATGCTGCCGCTCCGCTCGACGGCCGTCCCGCGCGCCCGAGTGGCGGGCGCCGGGCTGGCGCTGATCGCCGCGCTCGCCGTGGCGCCCGCCGCCGACGCCCGCTTCCGCACCGGGGCCCGCGTCGCGATCCCGGGGAACCCCGCCGACGTGCTCTCCCGCCAGCGGATCGACGCCCAGCCCTACGACTACGCCCGCGGCTGTGACCCGAAGCCGCGGGCCGGGACCAAGCGCCTGGTCGCCTGGCTGAAGCGGAACTTCCCGGCCGGCTCCTACGGCGTCTATCGGTGCGACGGGGGCCTGCACTCGGAGTGGCGGGCGATCGACTGGGGCCTCGATGCCCGGGTTCCCGCCCAGCGCCGGACGGGCACGCGGCTCATCCGCCTGCTCCTCGCGCCCGACCGAGCCGGCGCGCCGCGGGCGCTGGCCCGCCGGATGGGCGTCCAGGAGCTGATCTGGGACTGCAGCTACTGGTCGACCTCGGGCGGCCGGGCCGCGAAGGACTTCACCCCCTACTCGGTGTGCGGCGGCGGGAGCGTCGATCCCACCGCCGGCCACCTCGATCACATCCACATCGGCATCACCGTCGCCGGCTCGCGCGCGCGCACGAGCTTCTGGACCGCGGGCGCCGACGCCGCCGCCGTGCCGCGCACGCTCCTGCCGGTGTCGCCGGGGACGTCCGGCGGCGGCCTCGCCGCTCCCTGAGCGGGCATCGCCCCGGCCCCGCCCCGCGATGTCGCCTGGGCTGGCTCGCGGGGCCGCCTGGTATCCATCCGGCATGGCCTCCTCCGCTGCCTCCCGATCTCTCGTCGCCGTGATCACCGGCGCCTCCAGCGGAATCGGCGAGGCGACCGCCCGGCGCCTGGCTCGCGAGCCCGGCGCCCGCCTCGTGCTCGTGGCCCGGCGCGGGGACCGCCTCCGCGCCCTGGCCGCCGCCCTCGGCGTGCCGGCGACCTTCGTGGCGCTCGACGTCACCGATGAGGACGCGCCGACGCGCGTGGCGGCCCACGTGGAGGAGCACCACGGGCTGCCGACGCTGCTCGTGAACAACGCCGGCGCGTCGTGGCGCGCGACCTTCGGCGACGGCGGCTGGGCCAACGTGCAGCGCACGATGGCCGTGAACTTCGACGCCCAGGTCCGCATGACCGAGGCGCTCCTGCCGCTGCTGCGCGCGGCGGCTCCGAGCGCGGTCGTCAACGTGTCGAGCACCGCCGGCCGGGTGGCTCGCCCCGGGGCCGGCGCGTACTCGGCGAGCAAGTTCGCGCTCGCCGGCTGGTCGGACGCCCTGTGGGCCGAAGAGCGCGCGCACGGCGTGCACGTCGGCCTCGTCCTGCCCGGCTTCATCGCCACCGAAGGGTTTCCCGCGGCTGAGCTGCTGGCCAGGCCGCTCACGCGCTGGGCGGTCTCGACGCCCGAGCGGGCCGCCGAGGCGATCGTCGACGCCGGGCTGCGCGGCCGGGCCGAGCGCTACGTTCCGCGGGCCTACGGGCTCGCGGCGGCGCTGCGCGTCGTGGCGCCGGCGCTGGCCCGCCGCGTTCTCGGCGCCGGCGGGGCCGGGGTGCTCGTCACCCGGACGGGCGCCGACGCGACGGCGCCACACGGACGCGCCGCCGGCAGCCCCCGCTAGCGCTCGGCGCCGGCGGCCGGGGACCGGCGTGCGGGCGATCGCCCGCTGTGGTAGAAGCAGCGCCGATGCCAGCCTGGCGGACACGCCGAATCGGACGGACGGCCGCGGCCGCCGCCCTCGCCACGGCCGTGGCGGCCGGCGCGGCCGGGCCCGCGGAGGGACGCACCGCGGTGACGGTCACCGCCGAGCCGCTCCTGGCCCGTCCGGCGCTTGCAGCGAACCCGAACATCGAAGCCCCGGATTCGACGGGCGCGGTGGGCGGGCGCTGGTACGTCCACACGGTCAACAACGAGTTCGCGGTGTTCTCGCGCGCTTCGCTGCGGCGCGTCGCCACGCTCTCCGGGCCGCGGTTCCTTGACCCCGCCAGCCCGCCGGTCTTCTCCGGCGACCCGCAGATCCTCTGGGACCGCGCCGACCGCCGGTGGTACTTCGCGACCCACAGCCTGAGGGGCACGGACGGCTGGCGCCTCTGGTACGGCTGGAGCCGCACGTCGGACCCGACCGACCTGCGGCGCGGGTGGTGCCGCTTTTCGATCTCGGCGGACGATCCGACCGGCCGGCGGCTCGACGACTTCCCGAAGCTCGGGCAGGACGTGGCGCGGATCATCATCGGCTCCAACTACGTCGACCAGACGGCCGATACGTTCACCGCCCGGGTCGTGAGCGTGCCCAAGCCGCCGCGCGGCGACCGATCGTGCGCGCCGCCCCGTCCTTCGATCTTCGGCACGCTGGCCGCCCCGCTCCGGACGCCCGCCCGCCGGATCGCCGTGACGCCCGTGCCGGCGAACCCGGTGACGCCCGGGCGCGACGGCTGGATCGTCGCCGCCGAGTGCACCGCGAAGGAGTGCGGGCGGACGGTGGGGCACAGCCTCGCCTTGTGGAAGCTCACGGGCCCCGCCGCGACGCCGCGGCTCGTGCCGGCGGCGACGCTGCGCGTGCCGGCGTTCCGGGTCGCTCCGCCCGCGCTGCAGCGCGGCTCCCCGCGGCGCCTCGACACCCTCGAATCGACCTGGCTGACGAGCGCCGCCGCGGCCCCCGAGTCGCGCGCCGGCGGCCGGCTCGCGATCTGGACCCAGCACACGGTCGCGGGCCCCGGAGGCCGGCCCGCGGTGCGGTGGTACGAGATCGTTCCGTCCCTGCGCCGCGTGCGCCAGGCCGGGCTCATCGCGGACCCGCGCGCGGCCGTGTTCAACGGCGCGGTCGGCCCGACGCGCGACGGCGACGGGGCCGTCGCGGTCTACTCGGTGAGCAGCCGGACCCAGCTCCCGTCGCTGCGCGTGCGCGCTCGCACAGCCGCCCTGCCGCCGGGCCGGTTCGGCACCGAGCGCATCATCGCCCGCAGCGTCGCCCCGAACGCCACGTGTTCCGCGCCGCCGCGCAACAAGATCTGCCGCTGGGGCGACTACTCCGGCGCCGTGCCGGATCCCGACCGCCGCGGCGTGGTCTGGATCACCGGCCAGGTCATGGGCCCCCGCCGCCCCGATCCCGAGGCCGACCACTGGCGCACGTGGATCGCGGCGATCCGTCCCGTCGCGCGCCGCTGAGCCGGGCGGTCAGCGCCCGGCGGGCTCGATCGGCGCGAGGGCCGGCCGCTTCGGCGTGATCCCGTCCCCCGACGACCGCCCGCGGATCCGCCGGACGATCCACGGGCCGAGGTGACGCGCAGTCCAGGCGGCCTCGGCGGCCACGACGCGCGGCAGCGCCGGCGTCGGGCCCGGCGGCAGTGGAGCTGTCCAGGAATCGTCGGCGCCCGGCAGCCCGAGGGCCTCGGCGAAAGCCGCCGCGATCCGGGCGTGGCCGTCGGCGTTGGCGTGGAGCCGGTCCGGGCTCCAGAGCCGCGGATCGGAGGTGAACCCGCGCCCGGCGAAGTCGATGACCAGCGCCCCGTGGCGGGCGGCGACCCTGCGGGTCGCGTCGTTCAGCGCGCCGATCCGGCTTCGGGCGAGCCGGCCCGCCGGCCCGAGCTGGCCGGGGTCGGGCATCGTGAACGTGGCCACCGTGGCGCCGGCACCGCGCAGACTTCCGATCATCGCGTCGAGATCGGCCTCCACGTGCGCCGGGTCGAAGCCGGGCCGCAGCGCGTCGTTCAGGCCGGCAACGACCGTGCTGAGGTCGGGCTCGAGCGCCAGGGCCGGCGCGAGCTGCTCGGCCCGAATGGCGCCGGCGAGCCGGCCCCGGATCGCGAGGTTCGCGTAGCGGAACTCCGGGTTCAGGGCGGCCAGGCGCTCCGCGAGCCGGTCCGCCCAGCCGCGATAGCCCCCGCCTGGCGCGGGATCCTCGAGCCCTTCGGTCGTGCTGTCGCCGATCGCGACATACCGGGAGAAGCAGGGTGCTGCGGTCATCGGCGGCGACACGGTAGTGGCTCGGCGGCATCGGCGGCGCGCCCGCTCGGACGGCTGCGCTTGCCCGGGCCGGGCCGATGCGCGAGGCTGGCGTCATGCCCGATCTGCACCCCGACGTGCGCGCCCTGCTCGAGGCGCCCAACTTCGTCCACGTGGCGACCCTCATGCCCGACGGGTCCCCTCACAGCGTCGCCGTGTGGGCCGGCCTGGAGGCCGGGCGGCCGTACTTCTTCACCCAGCCGGCGTCCCAGAAGGCCCGCAACCTCGGCCGCGATCCGCGGATCGCCATGTCCGTCGTCGACCGCGAGAACCCGTACCGGACCGGGCGGCTGCGTGGCCGGGTGGGCGACACCGTCGAGGGGGAGGCGGCACTCGCCCTCATCGACCGCCTGTCCCGGGCCTACACCGGCCAGGACTTCCCGATGCGCTCTGGGGTGGTCTTCCTCATCGACGTCGAGCGCTCAGGCTTCCTCGAGCTGCCGTTCAGCGACACCCCTGGGTAGCGCGAGCGAGGCGCGGTTCGGGCCGTCGGGGCGGGCGCCGCGTGGCGCGGGTCGGGTGGCCGGGTCCGGCGCGACCATCCGATCCAGCTTGATCACCTCAGCGGTGCGAAACCTGGATCGGAACGGACGGCACGCGGCCCGGTGACGACCGCCCCGCCGCCTACGCCGCCGCGCCCGCGGCGAGCCGCGCCGCAGCGAGCCGCGTGAGCGCCGCCCGGTGACGCCCGGCGCCGCCGAGCAGCGCCACGTCGAGCTGCGCGCGCTTGTAGAGCCAGTGCACGTCGGCCTCCCAGGTGAAGCCGATGCCGCCGTGGGCCTGGATCGCGCTGGCCGTGGCTTCCCGGCCGCCCTCGGCAGCGGCCGCCGCGGCGAGGGCGGCGCCCTCGGACAGGCGCGCCGGGTCGGCGTCGGCGGCCCAGGCGGCGAACAGCGTGGCCGACCGGGCCGACTCGGTGTGCAGGAGCATCTGCGCGCAGCGGTGCGAGACGGCCTGGAACGAGCCGACCGGGACACCGAACTGCTTGCGGTCCTTCACGTACTCGAGGGTCATGTCCAGCGCCCGCTGCGCCAGTCCCACGAGCTCGGCCGCGACCGCGATGAGCACCCGCTCGGCCGCGCCGTCTCCGAGCGGCTCGCCCTCGCCCTCGACCCGCGCGTAGCGGCGGGTCGGATCGATCGTGTCCGCCGGCGTGATGTCGGCGTCCGCGGCAGGCAGCAGCCGCGCCCCCGCGTCGTCGAGGACGACGACGACGGCGGCGCCGGCAGCATCGGCGCCCAGCCCGCCCCGGGCGATGCCGGCCGTCTGCTCGCCCGACGCCAGGCCGGGCAGCCACTGGGACCGCTGGGCGTCGGTGCCGCCGGCCTGGATCGCCGCGGCCGCCGCGGCGGTGCCCAGGAACGGTGTCGAGGCACAGGCGTATCCGAGCTCCTCCAGCAAGACCGTCAGCTCGACGGCGCCCAGATCCTGGCCGCCGTGCGCCTCCGCCACCGCGATGCCGGGCCAGCCCAGCTCGCCGAGCTCGGCCGACAGGGCGTCGGCGTAGGCACCGGCCTCGGCCGCGGCGCGCACGGCCTCCCACGGCGAGCGCGCGGCGAGCAGGTCCTTCGCCGTCCGCTTGATCTCCTTCTGGTCCTCGGTGAGGTCGAAGTCCATGCTGATCTCCTAACGCGCCTTCGGCAGTCCGAGCACGCGCTCGGCCACGATGTTCTTCAGGATCTCCGTCGTGCCGCCCTCGATCGAGTTGCCGCGGGCGCGCAGCAGCTCGTAGGCCCAGCGGTCGCCGGATGCAAGCGTCCAGGGCCCGAACAGGTCGGCGGCAAACTGCGTGAGCTGCTGATTGGTGTCCGACCACATCCACTTCGTGAGCGACCCCTCGGGGCCCGGCTGGCCGTACTTCTCGATGGCCGTGAGCCCCCGGTAGGCCGTGAGGCGCAGCACCTCGGCCTTGACCGAGAGGTCCCCGAGGCGGTCGGCGACGACGGGGTCGTCGAGCAGCCCGCGGGCGGCGGCCTCCTCGATCACGCCGTCCAGCATTTGGCGCAGGCGGACCTGGAGGAAGAACGCCAGGCCGGCCCGCTCGTTCATCAGCGTGGTGAGCGCGACCTTCCAGCCGTTGCCCACACCGCCGATGACGTTCTCGTCGGGGATCCGGGCGCCCTCGATGAAGAGCTCGTTGAACTCGGCCTCGCCCGTGATCTGCACGAGGGGCCGGACCTGAACCGCCTCCTGCTCCATGTCCATGAGGAAGTACGTGAGGCCCTGGTGCTTCTTCGGCGCTTCGGAGTCGGTGCGCGCGACGAGCATGCACCACTTTGCGTACTGCGCTCCGGAGGTCCACACCTTCTGCCCGGTGACGACCCACTCGTCCCCCGCCTTGACCGCCTTGGTCTTCAGCGCGGCGAGATCCGAGCCGGCCTCGGGCTCGGAGAAGCCCTGGCACCAGATCTCGTCGCCGGTGAGGATCGGCGGCAGGTAGCGCTCCTTCTGCTCGGGCGTGCCCCAGATCATGAGCGTCGGGCCGCCCAGAAGCAGGCCGAGCACGTTGGCCGGCAGCGGGGAGTTCGCCCGGGCGAGCTCCTCGAAGAAGATGGCGGACTCGGTCATCGTCGCGCCGCGGCCGCCGTACTCCGCCGGCCAGTGCACGCTGGCCCAGCCGCCGTCGGCGAGCTGGCGCTGCCAGTCGCGCCGCCAGGCGTAGTGGGCGTCCTCGTCCCCGGCGGGCTCGGTGCCCGGCTCGTTGGCGGCCAGCCACGCGCGCAGCTCGTCGCGGAAGGCCAGCTCGGACTCGCTGAACGTCAGGTCCATCGTTCCTCCTCGGTCGCGAGCCGCACCGCGCAGCCCACCATCGTGTCTTCCAGTTCCAGGATGTCGCCGCCGGCTCGCAGCGTCGCGGCCGCGAGGTCGCCGACGCCGGCCGCCAGCAGGAAGAGCGCATCGTCGGGCGGCACGGGCCGGCCCGAGCGCGCGAAGCTGCGCCCGTAGCGACGCGCGAACCGCCAGATGGCGGCGTCGCGCTCGGCGCCCGCGGCGTGGGACTCGGCCAGGTACACGCGGGCGAACTGCGGCTCGCTGGCCAGCGTCTCCAGATACGCTCGCACGCCCGCCCGCAGCTGCTCGCGCCAGTCCTCGTGGGCGCGGGCGGCCGCGTCGACGCGCTCCTCGATCACGTCGACACCGAGCCGGTACGCCTCGGCGTAGCAGGACTCCTTGCTGTCGAAGAGCTCGTAGAACGTGCCGCGCGAGACGCGCGCCAGCCGCACGGCGTCGGCCACGGTGGCCGCCTCGAAGCCCTTCTCGGCCACGGCCTGAACCATCGCCTCGAGCAGCTTCGCGCGCTGCGCGCGCTGCGTCAGGAGAGGGGAGACGTCCGGGTGGCTGGCGACGAGCGACGGGTCCACGGCCGGCAGCGTACCTCATGGGTACGCGGTCCGGACTTCCCGGGTCCCTCGGTGGTCAGCGGGTCCGCTCGACGCGCACTCTGGCCGTGAAGTCCAGCGAGCGCGCGACCGCAAGGGCTGATCTCAGCATCGCGCCGCATCCTGCCAGGTGCGCCCGATGCCCGGGCGCCATCTCGACAAGCGGCCGGCCGGGCCGTCTCGCCGCGTCCGCTCAGGCGGCCTGGGGCCGGTCGGCCCAGATGTCGTTGCAGCGTTCGCAGACCTCTTCCGGCACGATCCCGGCCTTCATGAGCAGGGCGAAGATCTTGCAGCCGAGGCAGTAGCCGAAGACGGACTCGAGGGTGGCGGCGGCCACGAGCGCCGCGAGCAGCACGTTGGCGGCGGCCTGCTCGCCGAAGCCGATCGCCAGCACGGCCGCGGTCACGGAGAGGACGGCGCCGATGCCTTGGGCAAACCGCTTCGGGGGCCCGGCCACCGGGCGCTCGGCGATGCCCAGCCGCGGCGTGATGACCTTCGTGACCAGTTGCCCGAGCGGGCTCAGGGTCGGCCCGGTGAGCACACGGGCGACGAAGCCGTAGGCGATCACCGCGATCACCCACGGCTCCTGGGTGGCGAGGGCGATCAGGCTGAGGATCACGACGCCGCCGGCTACGAGCCGGGCGGAGACCTCGTTCACCGGGTTCGGGAAGGAGAACAGCCCAGTGCGATCGGGGGCTGCGTCGAGGCTGTGCGTCGCCATGGGCGAAAGAGTACTAACCCGACAAGATTAGGGTTGAATCGGCGTCGGCACTAGGGCCTTGCGGCCATCGCGGCGCACGCGGCGCTGACTCCGAGCGCGATCCCGAGCGCGACCGCCGCCGCATGCGAGGCCGCCAGCGCGGCTCCCACGACGCCGCCGGCCGCCATGACCCCGACGGGCAGGGCGTGCCGCCACCAGTCCGGCCTGCCGCTCGCGCCCGGCGAGTCCACCGCGAGGCCGACGATCGCCGAGGTCAGCACCACGGTGCTGATGCCGGTCCGGGCGACCCGGCGGGCCGTCGCCGCCTGGATGCCCAGCCCGACGCCGAGCAGGGCCGTGATCGCCAGGCGCACTCCCGCGCGGTCGTGGGCGGCGAGCCAGAGACCGAGGGCGGCGAGCAGGAACGCCGACTCGATCAGCAACGCCCGGACCGCCCCGTCCGGGACGCCCGACGGCAGGATCCGCCCCGGGGCCAGCCGTCCGCCCGCCACGGCGCCGGCGACGAACGCGCAGATCGAGACGATCGATCCGGCGACGCTGGTCGTGCCGGCGCCCGCCGGGAGCGAGATCGCCAGCAGCATCACGTTGCCCGTCTGGTTCGCCACGAACACCTGTCCGAGGCCGAGGAAGGCGACGGCGTCGATCACGCCGCTCGCGGCGGTGAGGAGCAGCAGGATGGTCAGGAGCCGCCGCTCGGAGGAGGCCGGCAGGGCCGGCGAGGATCGCGGTGCGGAGTCCGGCAGGGGGCGGACGGTAGCGCCCGGAGCGGCGGCGGCCGCCGCTCCGGCAGGGAGCGGCGGCCGCACCGCGAGGACCGGCGGGGGCTACCGCACCGGGTGGTTCGCGACGATGAGCCCGTCGGGGTCGACGCGCTCAGCCACGGCGCGCAGCTGCTCGAGGGTGCTCGGCCAGAACGCGGGGGCCGCGCCGGCCGCCTCCTCGACGAAGTTGAGGTACCGGCCGGCGTCATGGGCCGACAGCGCCTCGTTCAGTGCCGCCGTGCGCTCGCCGATCGCCCGCGCCGTCTCCGGCCCATCCGGGACGCCGATGGCGAAGGAGCAGAACGTTCCGCGCAGGCAGGGCAGGGCCCCGTTGCCCGGCGTCCCGCGCCCGGCCTCGCCGCCGGTGTGGCGCAGCTCGTAGGACAGGAGGGGCGAGCCGGAGCCCGGCCCGGCGAGCCGCACGACCTCGTCGATCGCCGCGGCGGGCAGCTCCCCGAGGAGCTGGTGGCCGCTGAGCGCCGCCGGGACGGGGCCGTCGGGATCCATGTGCAGATAGCCGAGCGCGGAGGGATCGACCATCGAGAACGTGTCGATCTCGGGGCCGAGCTCCCGCAGCGGCGCCAGCGCCTCGGCGCCGGCGGCCTCGTCGAGCAGGCAGGCGGCCTCGACGACCGCGAAGGCCCGGCCGCGGAGGAACTCCGGCACGTCGGGCATCGGCGGCACCTGGAGGATCCGCCCGACCGACGTGATCTCGTCCGGCACCTCGGCGGTCCACCCGTTCCACGCGTGGAGCACCTCGCCCGCGCGCTCGATCGGGAAGAACAGCGCGCCGGCGTAGAGCTGGCTGACGGGATAGAGCCGGAACTCGAGCGCCGTCACGACGCCGAAGTTCCCGCCCCCGCCGCGCAGCGCCCAGAAGAGCTCGGGATCGTGGTCGGCGTCGACGCGGACCTGCTCCCCCTCGCCGGTCACGAGCTCGATCGCGGTGACGCTGTTGCAGGCGAGGCCGTGCTTGCGCGCCAGCCAGCCGAGTCCGCCGCCGAGCGTGTAGCCGACGACCCCGACATTGCGCGAGGAGCCGGCGAGCGCCGCGAGGCCAACCGGCGCGGCGAGGTCGGCGACCTCGCCCCAGACGACGCCGGCCTCGACGCGCGCCTGCCCGGCGCCGAAGTCGATGTCGACCTCCTTCATGGCGCCGGTGCGCAGGAGGATCACGTCGTCCAGCGACCCCAGCGGGGCCGCGTTGTGGCCCGTGCCCTGCGGGGCGACCCGGAGGCCGCGGGCGCGGGCGAACCGCACGGTCGCGGCGACGTCCTGTGCGCTGTGCGCGATGACGACGGCGGCTGGCCGCAGGTCGATGGACAGGTTGAACGCCTGCCGGGACTCGTCGTAGCCGACGTCCTCGGGGGTGATGACGTGGCCGTCGAGGCTCGGGGCCAGGCCGGCAACGGCGGTGCGGGTGATCAGCATGGGGTCTCCTCCGGTGGGTTCGGGGTGATTGGGGCAGGGGCCGCCGCGGCCTCGTCGCGGACCATCGCGTCGAGGGCGGCGATCAGGCCGAGCCAGCCGGAGAAGCGCCGGGTGGCGTTCCCGTCGGTGGCGAGGCCCGTCAGTCCGTCTCCGGACAGTTCGAGATCGAGCCGGATCTGGATGTGCCTGCGATTCATGGGGCGCATCCTGGCCCCCAGGCGGCCCCCTGCCATCGGGGACACCCCTAGACCGGCCCCCCCAACTTTTGGCGTCCCGGCCTCAGCCGGCGACCGTCAGCGCACGACGACGTCGCTGAGCCAGTCGAGCACCACCGCATTGCGGAAGGTCGGCGCCATCGGCTCGCAGTGGTACTGGGCGCCTTCGGCGACGGTGAACTTGACCAGGCGCTTTGGCCGCGACCGCAGGGCCCGGTACATCTGGCCCGGCTGCCCCGGGAAGAACTGCTCGATCTCGTTGTCGATCACGAGGCCGGGCCGCCGGATCCGCGGGATCACGTTGCGGTAGTCGAACTGGACGATCGCCTTGAGCTGGTCGAAGAAGTCGGTGCCGGGGTAGATCTCCAGGCGCTTGGCGAGGTTGAACCGCTCGTTCGCGCTCGCGCCCTTGATGAAGCCGGCCCACTCGGCGTTGAGCTGGGCCCGCTGGCCGTCGCGCAGCTGCTGGAGGAAGAAGGCCGGCAGCGCCGCGGTCCACGTGGAGGACGGATTCACGACCCCCGGGTCGGCGGAGAAGGCGGCGATCCGCCGTTCGAAGGCCATCGCCCGGGGGACGAGCCCGCCCCCGAAGCTGGATCCGGTGATCGCGATGCGGTCGGGGTCGACATCCGGGCGCTTGCGCAGCCAGCTCACGATCGGCGTGATCACGCGCTCCCACTGCGGGATGAACGTCTGGTTGCGCTCGAACAGCATCCCGCCCTGGCCGGGCCCGTCGAAGATCAGGACGTTCCAGCCGCGGGCCAGCGCATCGTGGCCGCCCGCGCTCCACAGGTCGATGGCCTGCGCGTCGGAGCCGTTGTTCATGATCAGGGTCGGCCGCGCCTCGCGCCGCGCCGAGGGGCGCAGGAACCAGCCCGGCATCGGCCCGTTGGGCCCGTTCCACGGCAGGGCGACGTTCTGCATCGCCGGGTTCATCAGCCGTCCGGCCCGCTGCCAGCGGTCCCGCATCGCCCGGTAGACCTCGCGCTCGTGCGCGCGCGTCGGGCGGGTGGTGGCGAGCACGAAGAAGAGCGCCTGCGCGTAGTACGTGGCGGCGCGCAGATAGGCGCCGCGCGCGGTCGCCCAGTCCTGGCGGCTCTCGGCATCGCGGGCCAGGCCCGTGGTGCGCCGCGCGAGCGCGGCAAACTCGGCGTAGTAGGCGCTGTAGCGCTCGTCCTGGGCCTTGATGCGGTGCACGGCCGTGGCGACCTCGCCGAACTCCGACGCTCCCGACGCCGCCGCGCCGAAGGCGAACAGGCACTGGAACGTCAGGTCGGGGTCGTCGAAGATCGGGACCGGTGCCGGGGGGATGTCGGGGCTGGGGCCCGGGGAGGCCGCGCGGGCCGCCGCGCCGAACCCCGGCAGCAGGCCGGCGGCCGCCGCCGTCGTGCCGGCGGCGAGCGCGCTGCCGAGGAGCCGGCGGCGGCTGAACCCGAGGGCGTCGGCGTGGACGGCGAGCGAATCGCCGGTCGGGGCGGGGGCGTCGTCGAGCATGGTGATCCAGTTCGGAGGGGACGGCTTCCCTCCTCTTTCGGCAGCCGGCGCACCCGACTTGACGCCGCGGTGCGGGCGCGGACGGCGGGTCAGCCGTCGTCGGCCAGCAGCTCGAAACCGGCGAAGTCGGCCCGCGTGAACGCCGCCGCCGAGAACGCCTGCCCGCCTGCCTCGACGATCATCGTGCCGACGGCCTTCTCGTCGTCCACCTCGTCGACGTAGAAGCTCGTCTCGGCGTCGATGCGCCAGGTCTGGCCGGGCCGGATCTCCACGGCCCGAACGGTAGCGGCCGTCAGTGGCCGACGACCTGCGTGCCGGCGGTCCCGGCGGCCAGCCCCGCGATGTCGGCCAGGGCGCCGATCGCCGCGCGGGCGCCCGTGCGACCGGCGAATCGGCAGGCGGCCTGCACCTTCGGCCCCATCGAGCCGGCCGGGAAGTCGCCGGCAGCCAGCGTCGCCGGGCTGACCCGGCCCAGGGGCCGCTGGCGGGGCGTGCCGTGCTCCGCGTAGACCGCGTCGACGTCGGTGGCGAGCACGAGGACGTCGGCGCCCAGCTCGGCCGCCAGCAGCGCCGAGGCCAGGTCCTTGTCGACGACGGCCTCGACGCCGGCATGCGTGCCGTCGGGCCGGCGGACGACCGGCACGCCGCCGCCGCCGGCGCACACGACGAGGAACCCGCTGTCGACGAGCCGGCGGATCGCGTCGAGCTGGACGATCGCGCGAGGCTCGGGGGAGGCGACGACGCGGCGCCAGCCGCGTCCGTCGGGCTTGACGGTCCAGCCGTGCGCGGCGGCGAGCGCCTGCGCGTCGGCCTCCGGATAGACCGGGCCGATGAACTTCGCCGGATCCGTGAAGGCGGGGTCGGCAGCGTCGACCTCGGTGCGCGTCACGATCGCCACCGTCGACTGGCCCGGGACCGCGTTGTCGAGCTCGAGCTCGATGACGTAGCCGATCTGGCCCTCGGTCTCGGCGCCGAGGACGTCGAGCGGGTAGGGCGAAACGCCGCCGTAGGCGTCGGCCATCAGCGCCAGCAGCCCGACCTGGGGGCCGTTGCCGTGCGTCACCACCACCCGGGCGGCGGCGGCCACCGGGGCGATGAGCTGCGCAGCGGCGCGGGCCGCCCGGTGCTGGGCCGCGGCCTCCGGCGCCTCCCCGCGGTGCAGCAGCGCGTTGCCGCCGAGCGCGATGACGACAAGGGGATCGGGGCCGGGCACCGCCCCAGCAAAGCAGCTGGCACGGCGGGCCGGCCAACCATGCGGCCGAGGCGCCGCTCTCACATCGCTCTCACGGTGGGCTGCCACAGTTCACCGATGCCTGCCGTGCCCGGACTGCCGCCCGGCCCGCCGCTCCCCCGCGCCGGCGAGCGTATGGCCCGGTTCGACATGATCGTCCGGGACCGGCAGCCCGGCACCGACGAATGGAGTCCCTTCGGCGGCGGATCGCGGCGCTGCCTCGGCGCGAGTTTCGCGCTCATGGAGATGCGGGGAGTCATCCGGGACGTGCTGTCCACGACCGAACTCGAGCCGGCCCGCCCGGGGCGCGAGCGCGCGGCCCGCCGCGGCATCGTCCTGGCGCCCGCGCAGGTGCGGGCCCGCCGCGCGCCGCCGGCCGCCGCGATCGCTGTGGGCGGCACCGCGCGCACGTCCGGGATGCAGCCGGCGGCGTACCGCTGACATGGACACGCCCTCCGCCGCCCCGCCTGAGCCGCCTCCTCCCGGAGGCTCGCGGCGTCGCACCGCCCTGCGGTTCGCGCTGATGGCCGGGTTCGCCGCGGCGGTGCTGGCCCTCATGGGGCAGCTGGTCCCAGGCGCCACCGACCGGCTCGCCGACGCCACGCCGGGCTGGCTTGCAGCGGCCGGGATCCTCGAGCTCGCCTCGATCGCGGGGTATGCCCTGGCCTTCCACACGGTGCTGTCGGGCCGGCCGCCGGAGGTGCGGGCGCGGCGGGCCGCCGAGATCGGGGCGGCCGAGCTCGGGGCGTTTGCCGTCCTGCCGACCGGCGCGGGGGGCCCGGCGGTCCGCTTCTGGGCGCTGCACCGCGAGGGCGTGCCGTTCCGGACGATCGGGGTGCGCTCGGTCGCCTTCGCCGCCGTGTTCAACGCTCCGTACGTCGGGGCGGCGGTGCTCCTCGGGCTCGCCGCCGTGGCCGAGGTCCTCCCGGGCCGCGCCCCGACCGAGGTGGCGCTCGCGCCGCTCGGCGTCGTCCTGCTCAGCCTCCTGGCGGTGGCCGGGCTGACGGTCGTGGCCCGGCGCACCGCGGCGCCGCAGCCGGGCGCGCCGGCCTGGCGCGCGCGCCTGCACGCGGTCGCGCAGGTGTTCCCGGACGGCGTGCGGGCGATTCCGGCCACGCTGCGGCGCCCCGGCGCGCTCGCGGGCGCGGCCGCCTTCTGGGCGCTCGATTCGGCCGTGCTCTGGGCCGCCTTCCACGCCGTCGGCGCCGCGCCGCCGATCACGGTCATCGCGCTGGCCGCAATGCTCGGCCAGCTCGGCTCGATCAGCCCGCTGCCCGGCGGAGTCGGAGGGGTGGAGCCCACGATGCTGGCGATCCTCACCGCGTCGGGCGTCGACCTCGACACCGCTGCCGCCGCGGTCGTCTGCTACCGCGCCGTCACGCTCGGGCTGCAGGGCCTCGTCGGCGCACTCGCGCTGGGCGCGGTGGCGGCGGCGCCGAGCGCCGCGCAGCGCGCCGAGGCCGAGGCCGCGGGCTCCAGCGCGCCGCCCGCGCCGGCGTCGGCGCGGGTCGTCTGACTACGGCTGGGCGCTCTGGCGGGCCAGATAGCCGTTGCCGCGGAGCTGGGCGCAGACGGCGTCGAAGCGGCCGGCGTCGTCGCGGCGCCCGTTCGCCAGCGCGGCATACCGCTGCTCGGCGGAGCGAATCGCCGCAGCGAGCTCGTGCAGCGCGATGACGACCTCGTCGTGGACCGTGCGCAGATTCGAATCGTTCTCCATCCGCCGGATGATGCCCGGCCGGGCGCGGCGGGGCGGCCGTGCGTTCCCCGAGCAGAATTGCGGGCAATCCCTGAACAGATTCCGGCGGTCCGGCCGAGGGGCTGGCCGGGGCCGGCCCGGACGCGACGCGCGCCGCCGGCCGCGATACTCGTGCCATGCCCGTGCCCGGCGACCGTGCCACCGCCGTCCTCGCCGTCGATCTCGGCACCGGCGGCCCGAAGGTGGCGGTCGTCACGACCGCCGGCGCCGTGCTCGCCTCCGCGTTCGAGCCGGTGCAGCTCCTCGTGCGGCCGGGGGGCGGGGTCGACCAGCGCCCCGGGGACTGGTGGGACGCTGTCGTGGCGGCGGGGCGCCGGGCGCTCGGCGCGGCGGACGTCGAGATCGGCGCCGTCGCGGTCACCGGACAGTGGGCCGGCACGGTGGCCGTCGGGGCCGACGGCGAGCCGCTGTGCGACGCGCTCACGTGGATGGACGCGCGCGGGGCGCCGCACGCCCGGCGGGCCGCGGCCGCCGGCCCGGTCCGGGTCGCAGGCTACGGGCCGCTGCGGCTCGCGCGCTGGATACGGCTCACCGGCGGGGCGCCGTCGCTCTCCGGCCGTGACGCGCTCGGGCACATCCTCTACCTGCAGGCGGAGCGCCCGGACGTGTACGCCGCGACACGGGTCTTCCTCGAGCCGGTCGACTGGCTGAACTTCCGCCTGACCGGCCGGGCGGCCTGCTCGGCCGACACCGCGACGCTGCACTGGCTCACCGACACCCGCGACCTCTCCCGCATCCGTCACGACCCGCGCCTGCTGCGCCTGGCCGGCATCGACGCGGCCAAGCTGCCGGAGCTCCTCCCGAGCGCGAGCGTCGTCGGCACGCTCCAGCCCGGCCCGGCCGCCGAGCTGGGCATCGCCCCGGGCGCGACGGTCGTGACCGCGACCGGGGACACGATGTCGGCCGCCGTCGGTTCCGGAGCCGTCGCCGACTTCGCGGCCCATCTCTACGTCGGCACGTCGTCGTGGATCCAGTGCCACGTCCCGTTCAAGCGCACCGACCCGCTGCGGGCGATTGCCTCGCTGCCCGCGGCGCTGCCCGGGCGCTACCTCGTGAGCTGCGAGCAGCAGACCGCCGGCGCGAGCCTGAAGGTCCTGCGCGAGGAGTGGCTGGCCGGCACGCCGGAGGCGCAGGCGGGCTACGCGGCGCTCGACGCGCTCGCGGCGGCCGCGCCGCCAGGGAGCGGCCGGGTGATCTTCACCCCGTGGCTGAACGGCGAGCGCACGCCGGTCGACGACCACCTCGTGCGCGGGGGCTTCCACAACCTGTCGCTCGACACCACGCGGGCCCAGCTCGTCCGCGCGGTCCTCGAGGGCGTCGCGCTGAACGCGCGCTGGATGCAGGACAGCGTCGAGCGCTTCATCCGCCGGCCGGTCGGCGACCTGCGCTTCATCGGCGGCGGGGCGCTCAGCGACCTGTGGTGCCAGATCTTCGCGGACGTCCTGGACCGGCGGATCCTCCGCGTGCAGGACCCCGTGAACGCCAACGTCCGCGGCGCCGCGTTCCTGGCCGGACTGGCGCTCGGCGAGCTCACCGCCGACGAGATCCCGGCGCGGGCGCCGGTCGCGGCCGCGTTCGAGCCGGACGCTCGGAACCGCGACGCCTACGACGAGCTGTCGCGCGAGCTGCGCGCGCTGTACAAGACGACGCACAGGATCTCCGCGCGGCTGAACGCGCCGCGATCCGCTGAGACCGCCGACCCCGGAGCCGCCCCATGACCGATCCGACCGACCCCGCCGCGCCTGCCCCCGACGACCCGATGGCGGCCCTCGAGGCGTCGCTGAAGCCCTACCGCGGCCGCTTCGCCACCCACGACCGCCTGCCGGCCGCCGGTCGCCCGCGCGACGAGGTGCTCGCCGAGCTGCGGGCGATGGCGCAGGACGAGAGCCCGAAGTGGCGCGAGGGCCACGTCTCGGGCGCCGTCTACCAGGGCGACCCCGAGCACGTCGCCTTCCTCGCCGAGGCGTACACGATCCACTCGCAGAGCAACCCGCTGCACCTCGACGTGTGGCCGAGCGCCGCGAAGTTCGAGTCCGAGATCGTCGCGATGACCGCGGGGATGCTCGGCGCCGACGGCGCGGGCGGCGACGAGATCGTGGGCACCGTCACCTCCGGCGGGACCGAGTCGATCATGCTCGCGATGAAGGCCTATCGCGACCGCGCGCAGCTGCGTGACGGGATCGCGACGCCCGCGATGGTCGTCCCCGAGACCGCGCACGCGGCGTTCGACAAGGCCGCCCACAGCTTCGGGATGCGCCAGGTCAAGGTGCCCGTCGGCGCCGACGAGCGGGCCGACGTGGCGGCCACGGCCGCGGCGATCGACGGCGACACCTGCGTGGTCGTCGGCTCGGCCCCGTCGTTCCCGCACGGCCTCATCGACCCGATCGAGGAGCTGTCGGAGCTGGCCCGGGAGCGCGGCATCGGCTTTCACACCGACGGGTGCCTGGGCGGATTCGTCCTGCCGTGGGCTGAGCGGCTCGGCGCCCCGGTGCCGCCGTTCGACTTCCGCCTGCCCGGCGTGACGTCGATGTCGGCCGACACGCACAAGTTCGGCTACGCGGCCAAGGGCACGAGCGTCGTCCTGTACCGCGGCGCCGAGCTGCGGCGCTTCCAGTACTTCACGACCACCGACTGGCCGGGCGGGGTGTATTGCACGCCGTCCTTCGCCGGCAGCCGGGCGGGCGGGCTCAGCGCCGCCTGCTGGGCGGCGCTCGTCACGATCGGCGAGGACGGCTACCTGCAGGCCACGCGCGAGATCCTGGCCGCCACCGAGATCGTCAAGGCCGGCATCCGGGACATTCCGGAGATCGAGCTGATCGGCGACCCGCTGTTCGTCGCGGCGTTCCGCTCCGATGCCCTCGACGTCTACCGGGTGATGGACGCGATGGGCGAGCGCGGCTGGAGCCTGAACGGGCTGCACCGGCCGCCCGCCGTGCACATCTGCATCACGCGCCGCCACGCCCGGCCGGGCGTCCCCGAGCAGTTCGTGGCCGACCTGCGGGCCGCGGTCGCCGAGGTCCGCGACGAGCCGCCCAAGCCGGGCGGGATGGCGCCGATCTACGGGCTTGCGGCCTCGGTGCCGGATCGCACCATCGTGGACGAGTTCCTGCGCACCTACATGGACACCTGGTACCGCCCGTGACGGATGCGGGGGCGGCCGGTCCCCGCACCCGTTCGCGGGCGCTCAGACGCCGGCGATCTCGCGGACCTGCGTGAGGCGGAAGTGATTGCCCGAGGGGTCGCGGAATGCCGAGTCGATTCCGTACGGCTGCTCCTCGGGGGCCTCGGTGAACTCCACCCCGCGGGAGCGCAGCTCCTCGTAGGAGGCCTGGCAGTCGTCGGTGGCCAGGAAGATGGTCCCGGCGAAGCCCTTGCCCATCAGGGTCCGCACCTGCCCGGCCGTTTCGTCGTCCATGACCGGCGGGCCGGGGATGGCCATGAGCACGATCGCGATGTCGGGCTGGCCGGCGGGGCCGACGGTGAGCCAGCGGAACCCGCCCATCTCGGGCAGGGTGACGTCGGCGCGGACTTCCATGCCGAGCTTCTCCGTGTAGAAGGCGAGTGCTTCGTCCTGGTCGTGCACCCACAGCTGGGCGTTGGCAATGGTGATCACGGCGTGCTCCTCGGGTCGATCGAACGGTCGCCAGGCACGCGAGCCCGGGGCAGCGCGGCTGTCTTCTCGAAACGTGCTGCGTTGCGGGCGGGCGTAGGCGCGCACGATGCAGGCCGGCACCTGGGCCAGCGCCGCCGCGGGCGGGAACGCCCGCCGGTACGCGGTCGGGGAGCGGCCGTAGGTGCGCGTGAAGGTCGTCGTGAACGACCCGACGCTTTGCAGCCCGACCGACAGGCAGATGTCCGCCACCGAACGGTCGGTGCTGCGCAGCAGCGCCGCGGCCCGCTCGAGCCGGCGCGTCAGGAGGTAGGCGTGCGGGGGCTCGCCGAAGGCGCGGCGAAACTCGCGGCTGAAGTGCGCGGGCGAGAGGCCGGCCGCGCGGGCGAGGTCCGCGACGCCCAGCGGCTCCGCGTAGCGGGCGTCGGCCAGGTCCCTGGCGCGGAGCACGTGACGGTCGGGCGGGACGAAGGCCATGCCCGCCCAGTATCGCCCACGCACGGCGGGTAGAAACTCCGGTGGCCCGCCCGGGCGGCGGGTGGCAGGATCGCGGCTGCCCGACTCACTCCGGAGGGAGCCCTTGTGACCGTTCTCGTCACCGCCGCCAGCAAGCACGGCGCCACGACCGGCATCGCCGATGCCATCGCCGAAGGCCTCGAGCGCCGCGGGGTCGTCGCCCGTTCGCTGCCGCCGGAGGCCGTGGCCGGCCTGGACGGCTACGAGGCGGTCGTCGTCGGAAGCGCGATCTACATGGGGCACTGGCTGGACGACGCCAAGGACTTCGTCGCGACGCACGCCACGCCGCTGGCCGCGCTGCCGGTGTGGCTCTTCAGCTCCGGGCCGCTCGGAGAGCCCGGCCACCTGAAGCCGGAGGAGCCCCCGGTCGATGCCGCGCCGATGGTCGAGGCCACGGGCGCGCTCGACCATCGGATCTTCGCGGGCAAGCTCGACAAGTCGAAGCTCAAGTTCACCGAGCGGGCGATGGCCGCGGCGGTCAAGGCTCCCGAAGGCGACTTCCGCGACTGGGACGCGATCGACGGCTGGGCCGGCGAGATCGCGGCCCGCCTGGCGGGGTTGGCGCCGGGCTGACCCCTGCCCCGTAGGAACTACCGTCGTCCGCCGGTGGCGGGCCATGGCAGGATGGATCGCTGCTGCCACCTCGCGAGCCCGTGCAGACCCTCCTTCGCGCCGACCTCGATTCCCTCTTCGCCGCCCTGCGGGAGCGCGGCTACGCCGTCATCGGTCCGACGGTCAGGGCGCAGGCGATCGTCTACGACGAGATCGCCTCCTCCGCAGACCTGCCGATCGGCCTGACCGACGAGCAGGAGGCGGGCACGTACCGCCTGGCGGCGCGCGGCGACGAGGCCTGCTTCGGCCACCAGGCCGGGCCGAACTCGTGGAAGCGGTTCCAGCTGCCGCCCAGGCTCCCGGTCTGGCGCTCGCGCCGCGATCCCGAGACGGGCGCGGTCGCGATCGAGGCGCATGCGGAGGCTCCGGCCAAGCGCGCGTTTCTCGGCGCCCGCGCCTGCGACCTGGCGGCGATGGGCGTGCTCGACACCGTCCTGCTGGACGGCGCCCACCCGGACACTGGCGCCGCCGCCCGGCGTGCGGAGACCTTCGTCGCCGCCGTGCAGTGCGGTGAGGCCGGAGCCACGTGCTTCTGCGCCTCGATGGACACCGGGCCCGAGGTCCGCAGCGGGCACGACCTCGTGATGACCGAGCTGACCGGGGCCGACGCCGGCCACGTCTTCGTCCTCGCGGCGGCGACCGACGCCGGCGCCGAGGTGCTTGCTGCCCTGCCGACCCGTCCGGCGACGGATGCCGAGCGGGCGGCGGCCGGCGCGGCTCCGGGGCGTGCGGCGGCGCAGCAGACGCGGGCCCTCGACACCGAAGGCATCCGCGACCTGCTCATGCGCAACCTCGACCATCCCCGCTTCGACGACGTGGCGGAGCGGTGCCTGGCCTGCGGCAACTGCACGATGGTCTGCCCAACGTGCTTCTGCACCTCCGCGCAGGACACGACCGACCTCACCGGGCTCGAGGGCGAGCGTGTGATGGTGTGGGAGTCGTGCTTCACGGCGGAGCACTCCTACGTGCACGGCGGCAGCGTGCGGCCAGGGGTCCGCCCGCGCTACCGGCAGTGGCTGACGCACAAGCTCGCCACGTGGCACGACCAGTTCGGCAGCTCCGGCTGCGTCGGCTGCGGCCGGTGCATCACGTGGTGCCCGGTCGGCATCGACCTGACCGAGGAGGCGGCGGCGATCCGGGCCGCCGACGGCGCGACGGTCCGGGGGCTGACGTGAGCATCCGTGACATCCAGGCCGAACTCGCGGCGGTGCCCGAGCTGGCCGGGCTCGCGCCCGAGCACCTCGCCCTGATCGCGGGGTGCGGCCGCACGGCGGGCCTCGGCGCCGGCGAGTACCTGTTCCGCGAGGACGAGGTGGCCGACGTGTTCCACGTCATCCGGCGTGGGCACATCTCGCTCGAGGTGCACGCCCCGCACGGGCTTCCCCTGGTGGTCGAGACGCTCGGCGACGGGGCGCTGGTCGGCTGGTCCTGGCTGTTCGAGCCGTACCGGTGGCAGTTCGACGCCCGGGCCACCGAGCCGACGCGGCTGCTGTCGTTCGACGCGGCCTGCCTGCGCGGGAAGTGCGACGAGAACCACGAGCTGGGCTACCACCTCATGCGGACCTTCGCCGCGGTCATGACCGAGCGGCTCCAGGCCACGCGGCTGCGGCTCCTCGACCTGTATGGCAACACGGTCGGCTGACGCCGCGCCCGCGGCCACCCCCGCCGCCGGGCCGATGGTCCCGCGGCCGTTCCGCGTCGCCGAACGCCGGCAGGAGGCCGCGGACACCTGGACCGTGGCGCTCGAGCCGGCGGCCGACGGCCCCGAGGTGCGCTTTGCGCCCGGCCAGTTCACGATGCTCGCCCCGTTCGGGAAGGGCGAGGCGGCGATCTCGATCTCGGGAGATCCGGCCCGCGAGGGCCAGTTCGTCCACACGATCCGCGAGGTCGGCCCCGTGTCGCGCGCGCTGTGCCGCTCGCCCGTGGGCGCGGTCGTCGGGGTGCGCGGGCCCTTCGGCAACGCCTGGCCGGTCGCCGAGTGCGAGGGCGCCGATGTCGTGCTCGTGGCGGGCGGGATCGGCCTGGCGCCGCTGCGGCCGGCGGTGGTCCACCTCCGCCGCCACCGGCCCCGGTACGGGCGCGTGACCGTGCTCGTGGGCGGCCGCACGCCGGCCCAGCTCCTCTTCCCGGAGGAAGCCGCCGCCTGGCGGCGGGCCGGCATCGACGTCCGGGTGATCGTCGACGTGGCCGATCGGGCCTGGACCGGCGAGGTCGGCGTGGTCACCCAGCTCATCCCGGGGGCGAGCTTCGATCCGGCGAGCACCGTGGCGATGAGCTGCGGGCCCGAGATCATGATGCGCTTCGTCGCTCGCGGCCTCGTGAGCGCCGGGGTGGCCCGCGACCGCATCCACGTGTCGCTGGAGCGGTCGATGCACTGCGGCATCGGCCGCTGCGGCCATTGCCAGCTCGGCCCGACGCTGATCTGCCGCGACGGCCCGGTGTACCCCTGGTCCGTGGCGGAGCCGCTCATCGCGGTGCGGGGGCTGTAGTGGCTCCCGAGGCCCGCCCAACGCTCGCGGTGTGGAAGTTCGCCTCGTGCGACGGCTGCCAGCTCAGCCTCCTCGACTGCGAGGACGAGCTCCTCGAGGTCGCCGGCGCCATCGACATCGCGTATTTCCTGGAGGCGTCGAGCGCCACCGCCGCAGGGCCCTACGACCTGTCACTCGTCGAAGGGTCGATCACGACGCCCCACGACGCCGAGCGGATCCGCGAGGTGCGCCGCTGCTCCCGGCGGGTGGTGACGATCGGGGCGTGCGCGACGGCCGGCGGCATCCAGGCGCTGCGCAATCTGGCCGATGTCAGCGACTACGTGTCCGCGGTCTACGCGTCTCCGGACTACATCTCCACGCTGACGACCTCGACGCCGATCTCGGCGCACATCCCGGTCGACTACGAGCTGCACGGCTGCCCGATCAACAAGCGCCAGCTCGTCGAGGTGCTGTCGGCGTTCCTGCACGCGCGCCGCCCGATGGTCGAGTCGGCCTCCGTGTGCGTCGAGTGCAAGCGCCGCGGCACCGTCTGCGTGATGGTCGCGCACGGGACGCCGTGCCTGGGCCCGGTCACCCACGCCGGCTGCGGCGCCATCTGCCCCGCGTTCGACCGCGGGTGCTACGGGTGCTACGGGCCCAAGGAGTCTCCGAATCCGCCCGCGCTGGCCGGATGGCTCGGCGCGCGCGGCGTGGCGGACGGCGACCTCGTGCGGGCGCTGCGCACCTTCAACGCCGCGGCGCCGGCGTTCGCCGAGGAGAGCGCCGCGATCGCCGAGCGTGAGCGATGACCGCCGAGCTGCCCGACAGCCGGGAGATCACGGTCGGGGCCCTGGCCCGCGTGGAGGGCGAGGGCGCGATGAAGGTCGTGGTGCAGGACGGCCGGGTCGCCGGGGTGGAGCTGCGCATCTACGAGCCGCCACGGTTCTTCGAGGCGATGCTGCGCGGCCGGCGCTTCACCGAGGCGCTCGACATCACGGCGCGGATCTGCGGCATCTGCCCGGTCGCGTACATCATGAGCGCCACGAACGCGATGGAGGCGGCCTGCGGCGCCGAGCCCACGGCCGAGATCGACCGCCTGCGCCGGCTCGTCTACTGCGGCGAGTGGCTCGAGAGCCACGGGCTGCACGTGATCGCGCTGCACGCGCCGGACTTCCTCGGCTACGAGGGCATCGTGGACATGGCCGCCGACCACCGCGAGCTCGTCGAACGGGGGCTGCGCGTGAAGAAGGCGGGCAACGAGGTGATCGCCGCACTGGGCGGGCGGGAGGTCCACCCGGTCAACCTCAAGGTCGGCGGCGTCTACCGGGCGCCGTCGCGCCGCGAGCTGGCCCCGCTGCGCGACGTCCTGGCGCCGGCCCGCGAGGACGCGCTGGAGCTGCTGCGTTGGGCCGGAACGCTTGACTATCCCGACCACGAGCGTGACTACGTGTTCGTCGCGTTGCGCCACCCCGACGAGTACGCGATCCAGCGCGGGCGGATCGTGTCGAGCACCGGCCTGGACATCGCGCCGGCCGAGTACGAGCAGCACTTCACCGAGGAGCACGTCGCCCACTCGACGGCCCTGCACTCGCGGATGGCCGGCGATGACCGCGCCTACCTTGTCGGGCCGCTGGCCCGGTGGGCGCTCAACGGCGACCAGATGGCGCCCCTCGCCCGCGAGGCGGCGGCAGCGGCGGGGCTCGAGCCCGCGTGCCGCAACCCGTTCCGGAGCCTGCTCGTGCGCTGCGCCGAGATGGTCCACGCGCTCGACGAGGCGCTCGCGCTCCTGGACGGCTACGAGCCGCCCGATCCGGCCGCGGTGCCCGCCGATCCGCACGGCGCGACCGGGCACGGCGCGACCGAGGCGCCGCGCGGCCTCTTGTACCAGCGCTACGACCTCGGCGAGGACGGCCTGATCCGGGCGGCGAAGATCGTCCCGCCGACGTCCCAGAACCAGCGGTCGATCGAGGAGGACCTGGCGGGGGTGGCCGCGGCGAACCTCTCCGCCGGCCAGGATGCCCTGCGCCACGTCTGCGAGCAGTCGATCCGCAACTACGACCCCTGCATCTCGTGTGCCACGCACTTCCTGACGCTCGAGGTCGAGGGTGCCTGACGGCCCGCGGCGAGGCGGCGCCGTCGTGATCGGCGTCGGCAACGCGCTCCGCGGCGATGACGCCGCCGGCCTGCTCGCCGCCCGCGCGATCGCGGCCGAGCGCCTGCCCGGCGTCGCCGTGGTCGAGTCCGACGGCGATCCGGCGGGGCTGATGGACGCCTGGGCGGACGCGGAGATCGCCGTCGTCCTCGATGCGCTGGCGCCAGGGGCTGAGCCGGCGGGCGGCGTCCGCCGGTTCGACGCGGGCGCCGCGCCGCTGCCGGTCCGGCTCGGGGGCGGGTCGACCCACGCCCTCGGAGTCGGCGAGGCTGTCGAGCTGGCGCGGGCGCTCGGCCGCCTGCCCAGCCGGCTGATCGTGTACGGCATTTCGGCCCGGAGCGCAGATGCGGGGGCACCGGCGTCCGCGGCTGCTGCGAGCGGCGCCCGCGAGGCCGCCGCGCACGTGGCGGCGGAGCTGGCCGGCTAGCCCGGCCGTTCGACCACCAGGATCCGGCAGCCGCCTTCGGTCCGCGAGTTGTGGTGCGTGCCGGGCCGGTAGCTGACGAAGTCGCCCGGGCCGAAGACGGTGCCGTCGGAGTCGACGAGGTCGCCTTCGAGGATCAGGAACTCCTCGAAGCCCGCGTGCACGTGCGCAATCGTCTCGGCGCCGGGCTCCATCCGCATCGCGTAGCAGCCGTGTCCGGACGCCCGGTCGTAGCTGATCTCCAGCAGCCGCATCTCGGGCTGCACCGGCCCTTCGAGGTCGTACTCGCCGTAGCCGGCTGACTGCAGATTGACGACGATCCGGTCGGGCTCGGGCATGCGTGGCCCGTCAGGTCGCGAACTTCCCGTGCCGGATGCGCTCGGCCTCCATGCGGCTGAGCTCCTCCGGGCCCGACAGGACGACCTTCGGATCGGGCACGAAGTCGAGGTCGTCGGACCGGTTGTCGTAGGGGACGGCGTTGAGGATCACGCGCATCGCGTTGAGGCGGGCGATGTGCTTGTTGCCGGAGCGGATGATGGTCCACGGCGCGTCGACCGTGCTCGAGCGCTTGAGCATCCGGTACTTCATGTCGGTGAAGTCGTCCCAGTGGTCCTGGGCCTGCACGTCGATCTCCGACAGCTTCCACTCGCGCAGCGGGTCGTCGCGGCGGCGGTCGAACCGGCGCTTCTGCTCGCGCTTCGTGACCGAGAAGTAGAGCTTCACGAGGATCGTGCCCTGGCGCACGAGATCCTTCTCGAACCCGACGACCCCGCGCATGAAGTTCTTGTACTCCTCGTCGGTGCAGAACCCGAAGACGGGCTCGACCATGGCGCGGTTGTACCAGGAGCGGTCGAAGATGACCATCTCGCCGCCGGCGGGGAACTGCGCGACGTAGCGCTGGAAGTACCACTGCGAGCGCTGCTCCGTCGTCGGCTTGCCGAGGGCGACGACACGGTAGTGCTTGGGGTTCATGTAGCGCGTGACCCGCCGGATGGTCCCGCCCTTGCCGGAGGCGTCGCGGCCCTCGAAGAGCACGAGCATGCGTTTGTTGTGCTCCTCCAGGTGGCGCTGGAGCTTGAGCAGCTCGACCTGGAACGGCTTGAGCTCGCCCTCCTGGCGCCGCTTGACGACGGCCCGCTTGGCCTCGGACCGCAGCGCCGCCGCCTCGGCGCGCGCGGCGTCGCGCTCCGCCACCAGGTCGGCGACGTCGTCGGCATGCCCGTTCGCGGCGGCCGCGTGCTCGAGCTTCTCAGTCAACGGTCAAATCCTCCGGTCTCCGCCCCGCGCGGAGGCCGAGTGTAGACGTTCGTCACTCGTGCACGGGGTCGAGCGTGATCGTCACCGCGACGGCGCCCGGCGGGGTTCCGTGCGCCTGCGCACGCCCGGTCCGGCGCTGGCCGCGAAGCCACAGCTGCACCGGAGCCTCCGTGCGCAGGTTGCGCCACCACTGCTTCTGCTCGGGCCAGCCCACCTGCACGGTGACCGTGTCGCCGTCCTGGCGGTATCCGGCCGGGAACGTGAACCGCCGGCCGCTGCGCCGCCCGGTCACGGTGAGCAGCAGCAGGCTGCCGCTGGCCACGCGGTGCGCCGGCGAGCGCAGCACCGCGCCCACGGCGGGGTTCAGCGTGCGGTTGATGACCGAGAAGACCGACATCGGCGGCGCCGTCCACGGTAGCGGGGCGCCGGCCTGCAACGCACCGTGCACGCCGTCGGGCCCGTGCGGCACCGTGGTTGCCGTCCCGACTCCAGGAGGAACCGATGCCCGAGATCCCGATTTCGACCCGCGCCCAGGCCGTCCGCGTGCGCCCCAGCCGCGCCGCCGGCCGCGCCGGCGTCTGCGACGGCGCCGCCGTGGCGGCCCGCCGGCGCGACCTGTCCCGCCGCCTGGGCGAGCCTGTGCCGTGGGCGTTCGCCGCCGCCGTGGCACGCGTGGAGGCCGAGCTGGCCGCGGGCGGCGGCCCGGCGTAGCGGACCCTGATCACTCGGACGCGCCGGCCACCCGGGCGACCTCGGCGAGCGAGGTCTGCCCCGACCGGACCTTGGCCAGGCCGTCGTCGCGCAGGCGGGTCATTCCCTGCTCGACGGCGATGCGGGCGATTTCCTCGCTCGATCCCAGGCGCAGCGCGGCGGACCGGATCTCGTCGGTCACCGCCATCACCTCGAAGACGCCGAGGCGCCCCCGGTAGCCCGTGCCGAAGCACCGCGGGCAGCCGACCGGCTCGAACACGGTCGGCGGCTCGCCGTCGGGCCCGGGCGGCATCTCGATCGCGCTCGGCGCCTTGCAGTCCGCGCAGAGCTCCCGCACGAGGCGCTGGGCGATCACGCAGTCCATCGCCGAGGCGACGAGAAACGGCTCGACGCCCATGTCGATCAGGCGCGTGATCGCCGTCGCCGCATCGTTGGTGTGGAGCGTCGAGAGCACGAGGTGGCCGGTCACGGCGGCCTGGACGGCGATCTTCGCGCTGTCACTGTCGCGGATCTCGCCGACCATGATCACGTCGGGGTCGGCGCGGACCATGGCGCGCAGCCCGGCGGCAAACGTGAGCCCGGTCTTCGTGCTGACCTGGACCTGGCGGATGCCGGGCACCCGGTACTCCACCGGGTCCTCGATCGTCAGGATCGTGCGCTCGCGCGACGAGATCGAGCTCAGCGCGGCGTAGAGCGTCGTCGTCTTGCCGGAGCCGGTCGGGCCGGTGGCGAGCACCGCGCCGTGCGTGCGCTGCAGGACGGCGTTGACGCGCTCGAGGTCCTGGCCCTGGAGGCCGAGCGCCTCGAGGGAGAGGCGCTCGCGGTTGCGGTCCAGCACGCGCAGGACGACCGACTCGCCCTCGATGAGCGGGAGCACCACGACGCGGAGGTCGACCGGCCGCCCGTCGACGGAGAGGGAGATCCGGCCGTCCTGGGGCAGGCGGCGCTCGGCGATGTCGAGGTCGGCCAGGATCTTGATGCGCGAGACGACCGAGGCGACGAGGTGCTTGGGGATCGGGGTGGAGTCCGACAGCACGCCGTCGACGCGCATCCGGACCTCCATGCCATCCGTCTCCGGGTCGAAGTGCACGTCGGACGCGCCGCGCTCGATGGCCTGGGCGACGATCGAGCGCACGAGCTTCACCGCCGGCCCGTCTTCGCCGTCGTCGAGCGAGATGAGCTCGCGCGGCTCGGGCTCTGCCGGCGCGTCGTCGACGACTTCGGAGACCGCGGCGCCGAAGTCGGCGCCGCCGATGCGGCTGAGCAGCAGCTCGAGGTCCTCCGCGGCCACCACCACCGGGTGGGTGGCGCGTCCGGTGATCATCGCGACGTCATCGACGGCGATGACGTTCGACGGCTCCGAGACGGCGACCAGGAGCGTGCCGTCTGCCCGCAGGGCGACGGGGACGGCGCGCAGGCGGCGGGCCGACTCGCCGGACAGCAGGCTCATGGCCTTCGGGTCGATGGTCTGCTTCGCGAGGTCGAGGTAGTCCAGGCTGAAGCGCTGCGCCACGGCGCGGGCGAGCTGGTCGGCCGAGACGACGCCGCGCTCGACGAGCAGCTCGCCCATGAGCCGGCCCTCGGCCTGGCTCGCGGCAACGGCCGCCTCGACGCTCTCGCGGCTCGCGAAGCCGAGATCGGTGATGACGTCGCCCAGGAGGCGCCGGGGCGCCGGGGGCGCCGTCGATGCCCCTGCCGGGCTCGCCGAGTTGAACTCCACGAGGCCCCTATCGGCAGGGAGCGCGGCGGGCATGACCCCCGCACAGCGGGGCGTCAGTCGGTGCCGGAGCGCAGGAACTCCAGGACGGCGAGCACGCGGCGATGGTCCTCCGGCGCGGGCGGGAGCCCGAGCTTGTCGAGGATGCTGCCGACGTGCTTCTCCACGGCGCTGCCGGTGATCACGAGGGCATCGGCGATCCCGCGGTTCGAGCGGCCCTCGGCCATGAGCCCGAGCACCTCGAGCTCGCGGGGAGTGAGCGCGGAGAGCGGGCCCGAGCTTCCGCCGCCGCGGGCGACGAGCTGGGCGACGACCTCGGGGTCCAGCGCCGTGCCGCCTTCCGCCACGCGGCAGGCGCTCTGGACGAACGCCGACGGCTCGGCGATCCGGTCCTTGAGCAGGTAGCCCACGCCGCCGCTCCCGTCGGCCAGGAGCTCGGCCGCGTACGCCCGCTCGACGTACTGGGAGAGGATCAGGATCGGGAGGCCCGGCACCCGCGACCGCAGCTCGATCGCGGCCCGCACGCCCTCGTCGGTGAAGGTGGGGGGGAGGCGGACGTCGACGATCGCCAGGTCCGGCCGCAGGGCGGCGCCGCGGCGCACGAGCGACTCCGGATCCTCGACCGCCGCGACGACCTCGTGCCCGTGGTCGCGCAGCAGGCGGGTGAGCCCGTCGCGCAGGAGCGCGAGATCCTCGGCGATCAGGACACGCACGGGATCCGGGCCTCGAGCACGGTCGGCCCGCCCGGCGGGCTCGCGACCGCCAGGGTCCCGTCGAGCGCGGCGAGCCGGTCGCGCAGGCCGGCGAGCCCGCCGCCGGGCACGATCGCCGCGCTGCCGCGGCCGTCGTCGCACACGGTGACCGCGAGCCACTCGCCATCGCGGCGGATCGTCACGGCGGCGCGCGTGGCCTGCGCGTGCTTGGCGACGTTGGCCAGCGCCTCGCCGACGGCGTAGTAGGCCGCGGTCTCGGCGGTGGCCGGCGGCCGTTCGGGCAGGTCGACGTCGAGCGTCACGGGGACGGGGGAGCGGGCCACGAGCGAGCTGAGCGCAGCGTCGAGCCCGCGGTCGGTCAGGATCGACGGCGCGATGCCGCGCACGAGATCGCGAAGCTCGGCGAGCGCAAGCGTCGCCTGGCCGCGCGCGGCCCGGACGTGCTCCTGCGCCCCTTCGGGATCGGCGTCGAGCTTCTCCTCGGCCATTCCCAGATCCATGGCCACGGCGACGAGCCGGGCCTGGGTGCCGTCGTGCAGGTCGCGCTCGATCCGCTTGAGGTCCGCGTCGGCGACGTCGACGGCGCCGGCCCGCGTCGTCTCGAGCGCGGCAATTCGTGCTCGCATGGCGGCGCGCTCGCTGGCGCCGAGCAGCGCTGCCGTCAGCTCCCCGCCCATCCAGGCGAACGCCCGGCACAGCCACCAGGCCACGGGGACGAGCAGGAGGCCGATCGGGACCGGGATGAGCGACTCGGGCAGCTCGCGCAGCGTCGGCGTCCCGGGGCCGAAGACTCCCTGGTCCGCGTCGAGGGCCCACGACCACGCGGGATAGGTGATGAACGCGATCACCGTGCTCCACGAGACGACCGCCACGCAGAAGCCGGCGACCGACAGCGGGAACTGGACGAGCTCGTACGCGATGTCCTTCCAGCGCTGGGGATCGCGGACGGCCTGCCGGCACCAGCTGAGGAAGCCGGTCCCGAGCGGGAGGTAGGCGCCCCGGACGCGCTCGTCGCGCACGAGCCGCGCGCGCCAGCGTTCGCCGTCGGCGATCCAGGCCAGCAGCACCGACGAGGCGAGCGCGACCGGCACGCCGATGATCAGGATCAGCAGGGAGACGCTCAGCGAGACGAGCGTCACGACGACCGTGAAGGCGATCGTGCCCGTGACGAGCCCGAGGAGCAGGTAGGCGGCGTCGCGGACGCCGCGACCGGCGACGGCGCCGAGGCGCTGGCGCCACGTCCGGCTCGCGGGCGGCTCGCCGGGCGGGAGGACGTGCGTGGTCATGGTGGAGAGTTCCGTGGTCATGCCGACAGCCTGGCGGGCTCCCAGCCCGAAGAGTATGGGGGGCGCTGGCGAACCTGGGTAGGGATATCCGCAGTGCGCGGGAAGGTGAGATCCTCCGCGCGATGGCCGATCGCCTCGCCGACGTCCGTGCCGTGCTCCTCGACCTCGACGGCGTGCTCTACGTCGAAGGGGAAGCCGTGCCGGGGGCGCCGGACGCGGTCGCGCGGCTGCGCGGGGCCGGGCTCCCGCTGCGGTTCGTGACGAACACGACCGCCCGCTCCCGCGAGCAGACGCTCGCGCGGCTGGCGGCGCTCGGCTTCGAGGTGGCGCCGTCCGAGCTGGTCACCCCGGCGGCGCTCGCGGCGCAGATGTGCGCGCAGCGCGGCCTGCACCGGGTCGCCCTCGTGATGAACGACGCGGTCAAGGGGGACTTCCCGGGGCTCGAGGAGGCCGACGACGGCGTCGAGGCGGTGATCATGGGCGACCTCGGCGAGCAGATGGGCTATGCGACGCTCAACCGCGCCTTCCGCCACGTCATGGCCGGGGCCGAGCTCATCGCGCTCCAGAAGAACCGCTTCTGGCTCACGGCCGACGGCCTGGCCCTCGACGCCGGCCCGTTCGTGGCGGCGATCGAGTACGCGACCGGCCGCCAGGCGGACGTGGTCGGCAAGCCGTCTGCGGCCTTCTTCGAGCTCGTGCTGGCGGACCTCGGGACGGACGCCGCCCATGCGGCGATGGTCGGCGACGACGTCGAGGTCGACGTTGGCGGCGCGCAGGCCGCGGGCCTGGCCGGGATCCTCGTCCGCACCGGGAAGTACCGCGCCGACGTCGTGGCCGCGTCGGGCGTCCGCCCGGCGGCCGTGGCCGGGTCGATCGCCGACGTGCCGGCGCTCCTGCACTGCTGAGTGGGGTCGGGCGGCGGTCAGGCGCCTTCGAGCGCGGGCAGGCCGTCGATGCTCACGGCGTTGGCCTCGGCCCGGCGGGCGGCGTAGCCCTCGGCGCCGAGCGTGCGCAGGTGCTTGGCGGTCGACAGGGCGTGATGGTCGCGCGAGCCCTCCAAGGTCATGAGCGGCACCCCGTATCCGCACGAGTCGCTCACGCGCGTCACCGCGATGTCGATGATGGCGCGCCGGGCTTCGGGCAGGGAGGCATCCGCGAACTCTGCTTCGGCCAGCAGGGGCGCGAACCGCGGATCCTCCGGAAGGATCGCCTCGCCCCGCCCGTGGAAGCGCACGATCCGGGGCGGGCCGGCAAAGGCGCACAGCATCACCACGATCCGCCCGTTCTCGCGCAGATGCGCGATGGTCTCGGCCCCGCTGCCCGCGATGTCGAGATAGGCGACGCGGTGATCGCCGAGCACGCGCAGGGCGCCGCCGGGCCCCTTCGGCGAGAGGTTCACGTGGCCGTCGGCCGCGAGCGGCGCCGTTCCGACGAAGAACATCGGCTGCTGGCCGACCCAGGCCCGCAGGTGGCCGGTGATGCCGTCGTACGTGCGCCCCATCGGCGCAAGGATAGGGGCGGCCGGCCGGCCGGCCGGCTCGGCGTCCGGCCTACGGGCCGGTCCAGCCGGCGGCGTGGCACGGCGCCGCGCCGCACACCTCGATCAGGCGCCCGCCCGGGCGGATGAACTCGGAGATCTGGCGACGAATTCGGGCCTCGGACTCGATGACGAGGTCATGCGGGTCGACCCCAACGGCCGGCGGGGTGTTCGTCGTCGGCGGCCGCGGCGTCCCCGCCGTCTCGCCGTTGACGGTGCGCAGCGGGCCGATGTCCCACGCGACGAAGGCGTTCGCGTCCGCGGGCAGGCGCCCCAGCGCCGGCAGGCCGAACTGCGGCGTGACGTCCGGGCTGCGCCCCGGGTCGAGCGTGGGCCGGCGCACCTTGGCGCCGATCGTGCGCGCCTCGACCTCGGTGGTGACGTTGGCGACCTGGTGGTCGCCGTAGCTCATCTCGATGAGCACGCGGTGGGCCGGCGTGCCGGGCAGCGGGTCGGCGGTCATGTGCTGCGCGTAGCCGTCGGGCTCGCCCCGGTCCCACATGAGCTGCATGAGCGAGAACATCAGCGGACGCTGGCGCTCGCGCGGATAGCTGGCGTAGAGCAGCGGCGAGAAGTCGGCGAAGTCGACCGAGCGCGTGAGCAGCGTGGAGTAGTTCATGCCCGGGACGTAGAGGACCGAGCGCGTGAAGTCCGGCGCCAGCGCCGTGAGCGCGCCGCCCATGATGCCGCCCTGGCTGTTGCCGTAGTACCCGAGCGCCGACGTGTCGATGATCGGCTGGCCGCCGACCCGCAGCGCCGGCGCGGTCACGAGCCCCTGCGGATGGGACAGCAGCCGGCCGAGGTACAGGAAGTTCAGGAAGCCCTGCTGGTTGCGGTCGGCGAGCTCCGGGAACTTCGACAGGTCCTGGAGGATCTTCGCCGCGTTCGGGATGTCCTCCTCGGCCATGCCGCTCCAGTCGGTCGCGCAGACGAGCACGCCGTTCTCGTTGCCGAGCTGGCGCACGTTGCGCGCGTTGGCCTCGAACGCGTCGCCGAAGAGGCCGTGGCCGTACAGGGACGGGCGCAGGAGCCGCACGCTGCCGCCGGACTGGACGGACCGCGGCACGTTGCAGACGAAGCGGGCCGTCATCGTGTTGCCCGGGGTCCGGCGCGGGAGCCCGTTGGCGCCGATGACGAACCGCGAGCCCGGCGGGCAGCCGGGCTGGTTCAGATAGCACGGGACCTGGTACGTGCCGACGACCCGGCGCAGGAGGTCGGGGTCCTGGCCGGGCCCGCAGCCGCCCGGATCGCACGGGGCGTAGTCGGTGACCTCCGTGACCTTGAACGCCGGTGCGCGGCCCGACACCTTGCGGTCGGCGAGGTTGCGATCCCCAAGCCCCGCGAAGGCGTCGTTGCGGATCGCCAGGGCGCGGCGGCTGAGGCTCGCTTCGCTGGCGACCGTGAAGTCCCAGGCCAGGTAGAGGGTCGCGCGCGGGATCCGGGCCTTCCGCAGGCGGCGGAAGATGTCCTCCATGTGCGCGCGGCGGCGCTCGATCGCCGGCCGGGAGGTCTTCACGCCGTCGCGGTAGATCCGGAAGGCGGCAGACGGCGGGATCAGGCGGCCGGTCGCCGTGCGCAGCCCGCGCAGGGCGACGATGTAGCGGTGGCCCTCGGTGAAGTTCTTCCCCGGGCGCAGGATCAGGCTGACGTCGGCCGCCTGCTTGGCGTTCGCGTCGAGTTCGGCCCAGATGAGCTGGCGCTTGCCGGTTGCGGCGTCGATCACCACCGCCGCCTGGCTGCGGTCGAAGGCCCGGGCCAGGTTCGTGATCGGGACGAGGCGGCTGCGCCGGAACGCTGCGGGGCTGTCGAGGCCCGGCACCTTCGTCACGATCAGGTTGCCCGGGCTGAATCCGTCGAACCGGTTGATGTCCGTCGGGTCGATCGGGACGCCGTCCTTGTTCTTCAGCATCGAGGCGCGCGGGATCGCCAGGCGCCGGCCCGTCGGCGTCGAGCGGTCCGCGACCGTGAAGTAGTCGTTGGGCCAGGGCTGCAGGCACTCGGCGGGGTCGAGCGGATCGCAGGTCGCGGCGGCGGCGGCGCCCGGCAGGACGCACGCGGCGGCGGAGGCGAGGGCGGCGACGGCGAGGAGGGGGCGGCGCATGCCGCGACCGTATCCGCGGTCGCGCCGGATGCGCAAGCGCCAACTGCGTCGCCCCGCTACTCTCGCCCGATGGACCTGCGACCCGGCGAAGACGTCCTCTACGAAGGCCGCCCCTCGTGGCGGGCGCTCTTCGGCTTCTACGTGCTCGGACTCCTCGGCGGGATCGCGATCGGGGTGATCGTCGCGCTTGCCGCGTCGGTGGCGATCGGCGCGGCCGTCGGCGTGGTCATCGTCGTCCTGACGCTGGTCCTCGGCTACGTGCGGCGGATGTACACCCGCTACGCGATCACCGACCGCCGCCTGCGGATCCAGCGCGGCATCATCTCCCGCAACGTCCAGGAGACGAAGCTCGACCGGGTCCAGAACGTCAACTACCGCCAGGGCGCCCTCGACCGCCTGCTCGGCGTCGGCAACGTCGACTTCGACACGGCCGGCACCGAGGACTCGAACTTCACCTTTGAGTGGGTCAACCACCCCGAGCGCGTCGTCCAGGCCGTCGACAAGGCCCAGGCCGAGGCCGCCGTCGAAGCCGCGCGCCTCGCCCAGCCCCCGCCGGGCCCCGGCGGCGGTCTGTAGTCCGCGCGGCCGCCGTTCCGGTCGCCCCGGCGCCAGTTCGCGCCGCGAGAAACCCGTGATCTAGGATCGAACGGATGCCGCTCGTCACCGATCTCGACCTGCCGGAGCTGAACCTGGTCGATCCGGATCTGCGCGGCGAGCGCTGGCATGGCGCGATGGCCGCCCTGGCCGCCGACGGGCACTGGCTCGCGCAGGGGCCGCTGGCCACGGTGGTGCTCGACCGCGAGGCCGGCGAGTTCTTCCTGCGCACGAAGTCGGCGATCTTCCCCGGCCTGACGATCGCCGAGATCTTCCAGATCGACGAGCCGGCGCTGCGGACCGAGATCGAGCGCAACATCATCAACATCAACGGCCAGGACCACCGCCGCCTGCGCGGCCTCGTGAACCCGGCGCTCTCCCCCCGCGCGGCGGACCGGTACCGCCCCGCGATGCGCGGATTCCTCGAAGGGCTGTGGGCCGCCGTCGCCCGGGATGGCCGCTGCGAGTTCGTCGAGGCGATCGCCAAGCCCTACCCCTCCCGGACGATCGCCACCGTCATGGGGGCGCCGCTGGACGACGCGGCCCGCCTGCACGACTGGTCGCAGTGGATTCAGCGCCAGTTCGACCCGATCGCGCTGTCGGACCCGGCCCAGCGGTCCACGATCGAGGAGAAGGTGCAGGAGTTCTACGAGTGGGTGCGGCCGCTCATCGTCCGCCGCCGGGACACGCCGGCCGACGACCTCATCTCGGCGCTCATCACGGCCGAGGAGTCCGGCGACCGGCTGTCGGACGTCGAGCTGGAGAACCTCGTCCTCAACGTGCTCGTGGGCGGCGTGGATACGACCCAGAGCCAGCTGGCCCAGGCCATTCGGCTGCTGGCCGAGCGGCCCGGCCAGTGGGCGGCGCTGCATGCCGACCCGGAGGGGCTCGCCCCGGCCGCCGCCGAGGAGGCCCTCCGCTACGAGCCGATCACGCCGTTCACCGCCCGGATCATGATCGAGGAGGTCGAGCACCGGGGCGTGACGTTCCCGAAGGATTCCGTGGTCATGGTGTGCGCGTTCTCGGGCAACCGCGATCCGGCGGCGTTCTCCGAGCCCGACGCCTTCGACATCACTGCGCCCCGCGGCGCGGGCCGGATGCTCACGTTCGGCGCGGGCATCCACTACTGCCTCGGGGCGAACCTCGCGCGGGCCGAGCTGCAGGAGGGGCTGGCCTTCCTCGGCCGGCACATCGAGCGGCTCGAGCTCGACGGGGAGCCCGAGCTCCAGAGCGTGAGCGGGATCTACGGGGTGGAGGCGCTGCCGATCGCCTTCACGGTCGCCGACTGACGCCCTCGGCGGGGCCGCGGCACGCCGCAGCGGCCAACGGTGCCGGCCCGGCTTGGCACCCGCGTCGGCGCCCGGCCGGGCAGAATGCCCGCTTCGACTACAGGAGGATTCCATGGCCGTCAGCACCCCCGTTCAGATCGATGGCGAGCGCATCGCCGAGCTCACCGAGCGCGAGGAGCGCCGCCTCGACGAGCAGACCGGCGCTTCGAAGGAGATGTACGAGCGCGCCCGCCAGTCGCTGTCCGGCGGCGTCGCCTCCTCCTACCAGCTCCGCGATCCGTGGCCGATCTACCTCGAGCGCGGGGAGGGCCCGCGCGTGTGGGACGTCGACGGCCGCGAGTACTACGACTTCCACAACGGCTTCGGCTCGATGGTCCAGGGCCATGCCCATCCGGCGATCGGCCGGGCGATCTCCGAGCGCTACGCGAAGGGGACGCACTTCGCGGCGCCGACCGAGGACGGCATTGCCGTCGCCGAGGAGCTCGCGCGCCGCTGGGGCCTGCCGAAGTGGCGCTATACGAACTCGGGGTCCGAGTCCACGATGGACGCGATCCGCATCGCCCGCGCGGCCACCGGGCGCGACACCGTGATGAAGATCTTCGGCTCCTACCACGGCCACCACGACACCGCGATGGTCAGCATCGGGGTGCCGTATGACCAGATCGGGGACCCGGAGAACTTGGCGTCGCTGCCCTACGGCGGCGGCATTCCGCAGGCCACCGTGGACCTGGTGATCGCGGTGCCGTTCAACGACGCCGGCGCCATGGAGCGCCGCATCGAGCGGCTGATGGCCGAGGACCGCCTGCCCGCCTGCGTGATCATGGAGGCGGCGATGATGAACCTCGGGGTCGTGCTCCCCGAGCCGGGCTACCTCGCCGCCGTCCGCGAGATCACCCGCCGGCACGACATCGTCCTGATCTTCGACGAGGTCAAGACCGGGCTCACGATCGCGGCAGGCGGCGCGGTCGAGAAGTGGGGGGTCGAGCCGGACCTCGTCACGCTCGCCAAGGCGCTCGGCGGCGGCGTGCCGATTGGCGCGATCGGCGGGACGGAGCGCGCGATGCGCGTGGTCGAGGACGGCACCGTGTACCAGGTGGGCACCTACAACGGGAACCCGCTCGGGATGGCCGCGGCGCACGCGAACCTGACCGAGGTCCTGACGCCGGAGGCCTATGTCCACCTCGACCGGCTCAACGACCGGATCCTCGCCGGCTGCCAGTCGGTGATCGACGACTTCAACCTCCCCGGCTACACGGTCGGCCTCGGGTCGAAGGGCTGCGTGACGTTCTCGACGGAGAAGATCGTCGACTACGCCTCGTTCAAGGCGAACCAGAACGGCCCGCTCTGCGACCTGGCCTGGCTCTACAACATGAACCGGGGGATCTACATGACCCCGGGGCGCGAGGAGGAGTGGACGCTCTCGGTCACGCACGACGACGCGGCGGTGGACGCCTACGTCGCGGTGTTCCGGGAGATGGCCGCCGACCTGACCGCCTAGGCGGAGGCTCGCCAGATCGCCTCGCCGATCGCGGGGCCGGGCTCGGCGTCGTCCTCGCGGTTCGCGAGGGCGGCGACGCTGGTCCCGGTCTCGCGGTCGTAGCCGACGAAGGTGGAGAAGCCGCCGTAGGCGCCGTCGTGGCCGACGACCGGGCCGTCGATGACGACGCCCAGGCCGTAGCCGTCGCTGCCCGGCGTCGCGGTGGTCATCGCCCGCACCGACGCGGGACGCAGCAGCCGGCCGCCGAAGACGCCGGCGGCGAAGCGAGCGAGGTCCGGCGCGGTCGCGGCGATCCCGCCGTCGGTCCAGACGGGGCCGATCGCGTCGGAAGGCGGGCGGCCGCCGGGGAAGGTGTCCCCGAGCTCCCCGTTCACGGGCTCGGAGCCCCGCGCGAGCCCGTAGCCAGGCACCCGCTCCCGGAAGGAGAACGAGCGCAGGCCCAGCGGCCGGGCGATGAGCTGCTGCAGGGCGGCTTCGACGGAGCCTCCGGTCACGCGCTCGATCACGCGGCCGAGCGCGATGTAGTTCGCGTTCGTGTAGGCGAACCTCGCCCCGGGGGCGAAGGCGGGCGGATGCCGGGCGATCGCGCGGAGCACCTCGTCGCGCGTGAAGCGGTGGCGCGGATCCTCCGCCGCGGCGTCCAGCGCCGGGTCGTCGTACTCCGGCAGGCCGCTGCGGTGGGCGAGCAGCATCCGGATCGTGATTTCGCGTGCGTTTGGGAGCGTCGGCACAAACCGGCTCAGGCGGTCGTCGAGCGACAGGCGGCCCGTCTCAGCCAGCCGCATGATCATCGCGGCCACCGCCAGCTTCGTCACCGAGGCGAGGATGAACCGGTCGCGGGGCCCCAGGCGCTGGGCGCGGCCGGTGCCCACGCGGCCGGAGGTGCCTGACCACACGACGCGCCCGTCTGTCACGACGGCGGCAGCGGCGCCCGGCGCGCCGGTGGCGCGGCGCGCCCGGTCCAGCGCGGCGTGCAGCCGGGCGGCCCGTGCCGCCGCCGCAGCGCCCGCCTGGCCGGGGTCGGCGGCGGCGCCCCCGCCGCAGGCCGCGCCGAGCCCGGCCGCAGCCAGCACGGCAGCGGCCGCCGCCAGCGGCTTCACAGCGTGAGCCCCACCAGCACGGGCTCGGCCTCGAGGTCGACGCCGAACGCGTCGAAGACGCCGTCGCGCAGCTCGCGGGCCAGCGCGATCAGCTCGGCGGCCGTCCCGCCGCCGCGGTTCGTGATCGCCAGGGTGTGCTTCGAGGAGAGCCGGACGGCCCCGGCACCGTGCCCCTTCGCGAACCCGGCGTGCTCGATCAGCCAGGCCGCCGAGGTCTTCGTGCGACCGCCGGGCTCCGGGTAGGCCGGTGGCTCGGCGTCCGGGCCCAGGCGGGCGGCCGCCCGTGCCCGCAGGTCGGCGAACGCGCGCTCCTCGAGGATCGGGTTGGTGAAGAACGACCCCGCTGACGCGGTGTCGGCATCGGCCGGGTCGAGCACCATGCCCTTGGCCTGGCGGAGGTCGAGCACGGCCTCGCGCACATCGGCCATCGGCGCGCGGGCGCCGACCTCGACGCCCAGGCGGAGCGCGAGCTCCGGGTAGCGGATCGGGCCAGAGCGCCGCGAGCGGTCCAGCGCGAACGTGACCTCGAGGACGACGTGACGGTCGCGGCGCTTGAACGCCGAGCCGCGGTACGTGAACTGGCACGCGTCCGGAGCGAGGTCCACGATCTCTCCGGCCTCGCGATCGTAGGCCCGGACGGTGCGGATCGTCTCGGCCACCTCCTGGCCGTAGGCGCCGACGTTCTGGATTGGCGTCGCGCCGGCAGAGCCCGGGATTCCGGACAGGCATTCGATGCCCGCGAAGCCGTGGGCGACGGCGCGCTCGACCAGGGCATCCCACGGCTCGCCGGCCTCGACGGTCACGCCGACGTGCCCGTCGCGCGGCGCCACGTGCACGCCGCGGCTCACCAGCCGCACGACCGTGCCGGCGAATCCAGCGTCGGCGATGACGACGTTCGAGCCGCCCGCGAGGACGAGCACGGGCTCGCCCGCAGCGTCCGCAGCCCGGACCGCGGCGACGGCCTCGTCGGCGGTCGCGGCCTCCACGAGCGTCGCCGCCGGGCCCCCGATGCCGAGGGTGGTCAGCGGCGCGAGCGGTACGTTTTCGTCGATGCGCACGGCGACAGGGTAGGCGCCGGCGGCCCGGGCGCCCTCTGTCACCCTTTCGCAAGGTGTGCGCCGTACCCTCTGAACACCACCGTGCGACCGGCAGGAGCCCGTTCATGAGCCTCACCGACTTCCTCTTCCGTCACAAGACCGAGCTGCCCGCGCCCGACCAGGCGCTCCCGGGCCGTGACACGCCGATGCCCGTGCCCGCCCGCCACGAGGTGCTCGGCACCCCGCTGCAGCCGCCCTTCCCGGAGGACACCGAGCGGGCGATCTTCGGTCTCGGCTGCTTCTGGGGTGCCGAGCGGGCGTTCTGGACGCTGCCCGGCATCTACACGACCGCCGTCGGCTACGCGGGCGGCTTCACGCCGAACCCGACCTACGAGGAGGTCTGCTCAGCGCGGACCGGCCACAACGAGGTCGTGCTCGTCGTCTACCGGCCCGCTGAGATCTCCTACGAGGAGCTGCTCGCCGCGTTCTGGGAGGGCCACGATCCCACTCAGGGGATGCGCCAGGGCAACGATGTCGGGACCCAGTACCGGTCGGGCATCTACACGTTCGGCGACGCGCAGGCCGCGGCTGCCGCGGCGTCGCGCGAGCGCTACCAGGCGGCGCTGCAGGACCGCGGCCTCGGCGAGATCACGACCGAGATCGTCCCGGCGCCGGACTTCTACTACGCCGAGGACTATCACCAGCAGTACCTGGCCAAGAACCCGAACGGCTACTGCGGCCTCGGCGGGACCGGCGTGTCCTGCCCGGTCGGGGTCGCGCCGGCGCCCGGGCGCTAGGCGGCCGGTCGCCGCGCCGCGCGGTCCGGTCGGTCGGCGACCGGACCGGCGCGGGCGAGGCCGGCGCGCCTCAGCCATCCGTTGGCGATCTGGTGCGTCTCAGCCACCTGATCGGTGGTTGAAAGCGCGAAGAACCCCCCGGGGCCTGGCGTTGCCGAGGCGCGGCCCGCCCGGCTACAGATCCTCGAGGAGCCGCTTCTTGGACTCCTCGAACTCCTCGGCGGACAGGATCCCCGCGTCGCGCAGCTTTGCGAGCTTCTCGATCTGCGCGACGGGGTCCGTGCCGCCGCCAGCCGGCGCCGCGCCGGGGATCGCGGGCATCGTGCCGCCCACGCCGGGGAATGCCGTGCCCGCGCCCCCCTGCTGCCACTGCGCGGCCATGGCCATCGCCTGGCGAACCTTCTCGGCCATCTCCTCGCCCTGCGCGCCCGGGAACATCTGCTTGACGTATTCGGCGGGATCGGTGCCCGGCGGCACGTTGATCGCCTGACCGCCGCCCACGACGACCGGCGGCCCCGCGCCCCCGGCGGTTCCGCCCCCGCCGGCCTGGCGCGCCTTCAGGGCCGCGGCCATCTGCTCGGCCGCCTGGCGGCCCCGATCGTCGCCGGTCTCGACCTCGTCCCACTCGATGCGCAGATGGCTCGGGTCGTGCCGATCGACTGTCACGGGGAGCGTGCGGCCGGGCCACGGGTACTTCTTGGCGGACACCATGCAGGAGTACTCGAGGGCGTAGGGGTCCATGCCCTCAGGCGAGACGGTGAGGTTCATGCTGCAGTTGAAGCTCGACGCGTGGTCCGGCGGGCTGCTGATCGCCACCACCACGGCGGTGCCGCGAACCGGGTCGTCGATCCGCTTGCTGTTCACCCAGTCGCCAATGAGCCCCATGCCCGCCTCCGATCCGCGTCGCCGGTGGCAAGCGTAGTCCGCGAGTCCGGCGGCGTCGAGGTGCGGGCGCGAGCCGCCGGCCTCGAGTCAAGCGGGGCCGCCCAGGAGCCGAGTAGATTGCGGCGGGCCCCGTCCGCGTGTGTCCGCGCGCGCCAGGGCCGACCCTCATGGTCTTCCGACAGTTCATCCACGACGATCTCGGCTGCGCCTCCTACGTCGTCGGCGACGACGCCGCCGGCGAGGCGGCGGTCATCGACCCGGGCCTGGATGTCGAGGCCTACCTGGCGTTCGCCGGGTTCGCGGGGGTGCGGATCACGCACATCCTCGAGACGCACAACCACGCGGATCACGTCTCCGGGCACGGGCGGCTCGCCGCCGCGACCGGCGCGACCATCCACGTGAGCCGGCTGGCCGAGGCCGAGTATCCGCATGACCCGATCGACGACGGGTGGGAGCTGCCGATCGGGTCGGTCCGCATTCGGGCGATCGCGACACCCGGCCACCGGCCGGAGCACACGGCGTTCGCCCTCATCGACACCGCGCGCGCGCCGGAGCCGTGGGCCGTGCTCACGGGCGACACCCTGTTCGTCGGCGACATCGCCCGGCCGGACCTGGCCGTCGAGAAGTCCGAGGGCGCGCGCGGGATCTTCCACAGCCTGCGCGAGCGCCTGCTCCCGCTCGGCGACGACGTCGAGGTCTGGCCCGGGCATCTCGGCGGATCGCTCTGCGGCGGCCCGGCCATGGACATGAAGATCTCGTCCACGATCGGGTTCGAGCGGCGCCACAACCCGCTGCTCGGAATCGAGGACGAGGCCGCCTTCGTGGCCGAAGCGATCGCCGACCTCCCGCCCCAGCCCCCGACCGTGGCCGCGGTCGTCGCCCGCAACCGGGGCCCGCTCGCCGACGACTCCATCGGCTCCCGCGCCCTCACGCCGCTCGAGGTGGCCCGCCACGCGGAGGCGGGCGACCTCGTCGTCGACATCCGCTCCGAGCGGCAGTTCGATCAGGCGCACGTCCCGGGAGCGGTGTGCCTCACCACGCTGCACGCCGGCTTCGGCTCCCGCCTCGGGTGGCTGGCGGGCACCGAGCGCCCGGTCGTGCTCGTCGGACGCGATGACGAGGACGCCGGCCGGGCCGCGCGGCTTGCCGCCTCCGTCGGCGTCACCCGCGTCGCCGGGCACCTCGGCGGCGGCATGACGGCCTGGCAGGAGGACGGCCGGCCCACCGAGTCGATCGCGCGGATGGCCGCCGCCGACCTGCCCGCGGCCCTCGCTGCCGATCCGGCCCTGCAGGTGCTCGACGTTCGCGAGGCCTCCGAATGGGCCGAGGGCCACGTGCCTGGCGCGGTGCACGTCCCGTACCACGCGATCGCTGCCGTGCCCGACGGGATCGACCCGGAGCGGCCGGTCGCCGTCGTGTGCGCGTCGGGGCGCCGCAGCGCGGTCGGGGCGAGCGTCCTGCGCCGCCTCGGGGTGCAGGACGTCGTCCACGTCGTCGACGGCGGCGTGCCGGAGCTGGCGCTCGCCGGCCTGGCGCTCGAGCCGGGCGCGGGCTGATGGCTCGCCGGCTCGCCGTGCGCCGCGACCTGCCCAGGCCGCTGCGCTGGCTCATGCGGGTGCCGATCGCGGCGCCGCAGATCATCGCGGTCGTCGTTCTCGCGCTCCTGGCCTCGCGCAACTCCGGCTTCGCCGCCACCCGCTGGTACCCGGCGGCGCTGTTCCTCGCTGCGCTCCTGGCCGTGTGCCTCTTCACGGTCCCGCGCCGCACGGACGTGCCGCGCTCGGTGTGGATCGCCGTCGGAGCCTTGGCGGGCCTGACGGCGTGGAGCTACCTCTCGATCCTGTGGGCTGACGACCAGGGTGCCGCCTGGACGGGCTCGAACCGCACGCTGTTCTTCCTCGTCTGCTTCGCGCTGTTCGCGCTGTGGCGCCAGCGCGGCCGGCACGCCGTGCTCGTGCTGGGCCTCTGGACCGCCTGGCTGATCGGCCTGGCGGTCGTGACGCTCGTCCAGGTCGACTCGGCGACGAACCTCGACCCGCTGTTCATCGGCGACCGCCTCTCCTCGATCGCGGGCTATCCGAACGCCACCGCGGCGGCGCTCCTCATGGGCTTCTTCCCGGCGGTGGTGCTGGCCGGCCGGCGCGAGCTGCCGTGGTGGCTGCGGGCGCTCTTCGCTGGCGGCGCCGTCGTGTGCTTCGACGTGGCCCTCCTGTCCCAGAGCCGCGGCGCGATCTACTCGTTCCCGATCGTGATCGCGCTCATGTTCATCTTCGTGCCCGGCCGGCTGCGGACGCTGGCGGTGCTCGCCGCGGTGGGCGTCGGTCTTGCCCTCACGGTGCCGGAGATCCTGTCCGACCTCGACGCCTTCGCGAACCGGCGGTCGCCGGCGGCGCTCGACGGCCTCGGCCAGATCGTCGGGATCGCCGCCGCCGCGACGGCGGTGATCGTGGCCATCGCCGCCTGGGTCGACGCCCGAACCGAGGTCCCCGAGGCCACCGCGGCGCGGGCCCGCCGGCGGGTGGGGATCGTCGCGATCGTCGTCGTGGCGATCGGCCTGATCGGCGCGGTGGCGGTGGCGGGCGATCCCGGCGGCCGCGTCTCGCGCGCCTGGGACTCGTTCAAGGGCGGCTACTCCTCGACCCAGTCGGGCAGCCGCCTGGCCGGGGGCCTCGGCAGCAACCGCTACGACTTCTACCGGGTCGCCCTGAACCAGTTCACCGCGGCCCCGCTCACCGGCGCCGGCGCCGAGAACTTCCTCGAGGACTACCTCGTCCAGCGCCGCAGCGGCGAGACGCCGCGCTATCCGCACAGCGTGGAGATGCGCACGCTCGGCCAGCTCGGGCTCGTCGGGGCGGCCCTGCTGCTCGGGCTGCTGATCGCCGCCGGGGCCGCGATGTGGTCGGCGCTGCGCCAGTCCGAGCCGCTGGCGGCGGCCGTGGCCGGCGCCGCCGCCTTGGTGTTCGCCTACTGGTTCGTCCACGGCTCGTTCGACTGGTTCTGGGAGTACGCCGGCCTCGGCGGCCCCGCGTTTGCCATGCTCGGGCTCGCGTGCGGGCTCGTGCCGCGGGCGGCCGACCGCCCGGAGTCCCGGCCGTTCATCCAGGGGCCGTGGGTGCTCGCGATCCTTCCGGTCGCCTTTGCCGTCGCCTACACCCTCGGCGCGCCGTGGCTCTCGGAGCGCTGGTCCGACCAGGCGTCGCGCAGCTGGCGCAGCGACCCGGCCAAGGCCCTCGACCTCGTCGACCGGGCGGCGGCCGCCAATCCGCTCAGCAGCCGGCCGTATCTCGTGGGCGGGATCATCCTCGTGCGGATCGACGATCTGCCGAGGGCGCGGGCCGAGTTCGAGAAGGCCATGGCGCGCCAGCCGCGCAGCTTCTATGCGGCGCTCGAGCTTGGGGCGATCGCATCGGAGTTCGGGCAGAAGCGGGCGGCGCTCGCGTGGCTGGAGCGGGCGCGGCGGGCCAGCCCGAAGGATCCGGTCGTGCTGTACGCGCTGGACCGCGTGCGGCGCGGCCAGCGGGTCACGCCGAGCGACATCAACGACCGGATCGTCCGGCGAACGCGCGGCCTGGTCCGATGATCGCCCGGCTGATCGCTGCCAGTGAACCGGTGCACGCTGGCGTTCGCATGTGGCGCCAGACGGTGCGACCATGACCCGCAACATGCCGAATCTCCGGACCGACGGAGCGCCAGGCGCCGGGACGAGCGCCGATGCCGAGCCGCGGCCCATTCCGGCCACGCCCCGCCGCCTGAGCGCCGCCTGGCTTCTCGACGGCCCGGGCTTCGGCTGGCTGCGGTTCGCCGTGGACTTCGCGATGCTCTGGCTGTCCGTCGCCGCGGCGCTCGTCGGCGCCAAGGCCGCCGGGGTCGTGATCGAGGCCCGCTGGGCGCTCTTCCTCTTCCCGTTCGTCGCGGTGACCCTGCTCTTCCTGCGCGGGATGTACCGGACCCGGCTGCGCACGGTCATCCTCGACGGCATCGCGCCGGTCGTGGGCGCGATCTCGGTGGCGGCGATTGCCATGGTGGCCGTGATCGCCTTCACCGACGACACGGCCCGGCCCGCGCCGCTCGTCGCCCGCGCGTGGGTGTTCGCGCTGATCTACGTGGGCGCCGGGCGGGTCCTGCTTGCGCTCAGCCAGCGCCGCGCCCGCGAGCGCGGCGTGCTCTTCCGGTCCGTGCTGATCGTGGGGGCCGGGATCGTTGGCGCCCACGTCGCGCGGCGCCTGGAGGAGGAGCCGGAGTACGGCCTCAAGCCGATCGGCTTCCTCGACGCCGATCCCCCGCCCGGCGTCGAGGTTGCCGATCGCCGCGCCCCGGTGCTCGGCTCCCCCGACGACCTCGAGCGGGTGGCCGCCGAGACCGGCGCCAGCTACGTCATCCTCGCTTTCTCGTCCGAACCCGACGCGGGCCTCGTGCCCATCGTCCGGCGGTGCGAGGAGCTTGGGCTCGACGTCGCCCTCGTGCCGCGCCTGTTCGATTCGATCAACGAGCGCATGCGGCTCGAGCATCTCGGGGGGCTGCCTCTGCTCGGGCTGCGCCAGGTCGACCCGAAGGGCTGGCAGTTCACCATCAAGCACACGCTCGACCGGGTGCTCTCGGGGCTCGGCCTCGTCGTGCTGGCCCCGCTCTTCGGAATCCTGGCGCTCCTCATCAAGCAGAGCTCGCCGGGGCCGGTCATGTTCCGCCAGACGCGGGTCGGCCGCGACGGCAAGGTGTTCGACCTCCTGAAGTTCCGCTCGATGCGGCCGCCGCGCCCCGAGGACGAGGACTTCGCGCCCGAGGCGGGCGCGGCGCCGGGCGGCGTCGAGGGGGTCGACCGGCGCACGGCGATCGGCAAGCTCCTGCGCAAGAGCTCCCTCGACGAGCTGCCGCAGCTCATCAACGTGCTGCGAGGCGAGATGAGCCTCGTCGGGCCGCGGCCCGAGCGCCCCGAGTTCGTGCGGATGTTCCGCCAGGACATCGCGCGCTACACCGACCGCCACCGGGTGAAGTCGGGGATCACCGGCTGGGCGCAGGTCCACGGCTACCGCGGGCAGACGTCGCTCGCCGACCGCGTCGAGTGGGACAACTTCTACATCGAGAACTGGTCGCTGTGGCTGGACTTCAAGATCCTGCTGCTGACCATCGTCGCCGTGTTCCGCACCGCCGAAGACGACTGACCCTCGGCCCGCGCCGTCCGGGCCGGACGGGCCTCCGACCTGGGCCTGGCACCCGCCCCACGGCGGCGGGCTCGCGTAGCCTGTGGGCATGTCGCCCACCTGGATCTGGATGCAGGCCGCGATCGTCGTGTTCGTCGTCGCCGGCATGGTCATCGCGATCGTCAAGCTCTGACCGCCGCGCCGCGCGCGGATATGATCGCCCGCGCATCCGGCACCGGGGAAAGAGGAAACGCATGTTCAGCTCGATCGTGGTGGGCACCGACGGCTCGGAGACCGCAGGCGAGGCGGTCCGCGAAGCCATCGAGCTGGCCAAGCGGACCGATTCGACCCTGGCGCTCGTGAGCGCTTATGAGCCGGTGTCCGACACCCGGCTGCGGGAAGAGCGGCGCGACGTGCCCAAGGATCTCGAGTGGATGGTCAATCCGCGCGAAGACGTCGACCACACGCTCAGCGAGGCCGAGCGGCTCGCGAAGGCCGCCGGGGTCCCGGTCGCCAAGCACGCTCGCGAGGGCGATCCGGCGGATGCGATCCTCGATGTCGCCGAGGAGATCGGCGCGGGCCTGATCGTCGTGGGCAACAAGGGCATGACCGGCGCCAAGCGGTTCCTGCTCGGGTCGGTGCCGAACAAGGTCTCGCACCATGCGCCCTGCTCGGTGCTGATCATCCGCACGACGTAGGGCGTCTCGGGCCGGCGCAGGCCGGGCGGGCGTCGCCTCGCTACTTCGGCGGATCGACGCGGGCGACAGGCGCCCGCGTGGCGGCGCCCGCGTCGAGCAGCCCGTGCCCGTAGTAGTTGTCGGCGCCCTTCGGGCCGAGGTCGCGGGCGGTCGCCTCGAGCCGCCGCTGGACCGCGATTGGCGACGGGTTCGCCCCGGCCACGCCGCTGGCGATGACCAGGGCGGCAGCGGCGCTGACGTGCGGGGTCGCCATCGACGTGCCCTGGTAGCCGGAGACGAGGCTGAAGCGGGCGACGGAGCCCTTGAACGTGAGCTGGTAGATGTCCGGGCCGGCGGGCTCGAATGGGCGGCAGTTCGGGTCGCTGCCCAGGGCCGCGTCGCCGCCGCCGCCGGGGGCGACGATGTCGAGCCCCGGGCCGAAGTTCGAGTAGTCCGCCAGGCAGCGATGGATCGTCGTCGCGCCGACCGAGATCACGTCGGCGGCCCGGGCCGGGTAGGCGACCCCGTCGTCGGCCTCGTTGCCGCTGGCCGCGACGACCACTGCGCCTCGGGATCGCGCGTAGCGCAGGGCGCTGAGGACCCCGGGGATCTGGCCGGCGGTCACCGACGTGTCGAACTCGAGGCTCATGTTGATGACCTTGGCGCCGCGCTGGGCGGCCCAGCGGATCCCTTGCGCGATGGTCACGGCGTCGCCGAGGCCCTCGGAGTCCAGGACGCGGACCGGCATGACCTTGGCGCCGTAGGCCAGCCCCGTGACGCCGAGCCCGTTGTTCGTGCGCTCGGCGATGACGCCGGCCACGAACGTGCCGTGGCCGTTCTGGTCGATGGGATACGGATCGTGCGACACGAAGTCGTAGCCGCGGACGAACTGGCCCGCGGAGAAGTCGGGCGAGCGCCGGAAGCGGCCGGAGTTCGCGTAGGCGACGCCGGTGTCGAGGACGGCGACCGTGACGCCCCGCCCGCCATAGCGGCGCAGCTTGATGAGGTTGCTCCACGCTTCGGGCGCGTTGATGCCGGCGTCGGCCAGGAAGTTCCACTGCACCCGCTGCCAGTTGCGCAGCCCGCCGCGGCCGGGGTCGTTGGGAACGAAGGCGCCGGCGGCGCGGGCGATCGGGTTCGGGGCGGCGTACTGGACGCCGGGCTGATCGGCGAGGGCCGACGCGGCGGCGGTCACCGACGTTCCGCGCGGCACCTCGACGACCGCCTGGCCCGGGGCCGGCTGGGCCTGCACGGCACCGTCGACCTGGCCGGCGATGGCCGCCTGCTCGCTGGGCGAGGTGCCGGGTGCGTACTGGACGACGACCTCCCCGGGCACGTACGCCGGCGGATCGCCAGCCAGCGCGGAGGCGGGCGCGGCAGCACCCGCCGCGGCGAGCACGGCGAGCAGAGCGGGAAGGGCGGTGCGGATCGGCATGGAGGGGGAGGGAGGGCCGGCGGGTGGCCGGGGTCACTCATAGAGACAGCCCAGGGCCCGAAAAGTTCCTGTCACACGATACGCGAGGCCGGCGGGCGAGCCGCCGGTTGCGGCGCTGCGGCATGCTGCGTGCGATGCGCACTCGCTTCTTCCCCCGAGACGAGTACTTCATGAACTTGGCCCTGCGGGAGGCCGAGCGCGCGCCGGTGCACGACGACGTGCCGATCGGCGCGCTGGTCGTGCGCGACGGCGAGGTGATCGGGGCGGGCCACAACGAGCGCGAGCTGCGGCAGGACCCGACCGCGCACGCCGAAGTCCTCGCGCTGCGCGAGGCGGCGCGCGCCCTCGGGGCCTGGCGCCTCCTCGAGACGGTGCTCTACGTGACCCTCGAGCCCTGCGCGATGTGCGCCGGGGCGATCGTGCTCGCCCGCGTCCCCCGCGTCATCTTCGCCGCCCCGGACCCGAAGGCCGGCGCGGCGGGGAGCGTGCTGGACGTGCTCGGGGAGCCCCAGCTCAACCACCGGCCCGACGTGGCGGGCGGCCTGCTGGCCGGCGAGGCCGGGGAACTGCTGCGCGCCTTCTTCGCCAGCCGCCGGTAGCGCCGGCCCCCACGGCGCCGCGGCCGGATCACGGCGCCGCCGCGCCGCGCGGAAGGATCACGACCGGGCACGCCGCCGCGTGCATCAGCCGCTTCGCGATGCTCGCCCCGAAGACGAAGCCCAGCGGCCCGTAGCCGCGGGAGCCTGCGACGAGGACGTCGACCCGCTCGCTGGCGAGCTCGAGCTGCTCGTCGGCGAGGCCGTGCAGGACAGCCTGGCGGCCGCGGATGTCTGGAGGCAGGCAGGCGCCCACGCCCCGCACTGCGGCGTCGAGGTGCCCGGCCACGTCGAGCTCGGCCATTGCGTAGTCGATCCGGGCCGAGAGGCCGGGCCACCCGCTCTCCAGCGGATCGGCGACGGCGATGAGGTCGATGCGTGCGCCCATGCGCTCGGCCAGCGGGCGGGCGAGCGCCACCGCGCCGTGCGACTCGGGCGAGTCGTCGAAGGCCACGCCGATCGTGCGCAGCGGCGGGCGCATCGCGGCGAAGCCGTGCGGCACCGCTGCGACGGCGCAGGGGGCGCCGCTCAGGAGGCGCTCCCCGACGCCGCCGACCAGGACCCGGCCGACGGGCCCGCGGTGCGTCGAGCCGACGACGATCGCGGCCGCATCGGCGGCCTCGGCGGCCTCGTGGAGCCCGCGGGCTGGGGAGTCCGCGGCGACGATCCGGGCGCTTGCGCCCGCAGGCAGTCCGGCCCGGACGTCGGCGAGCGCGTGCTCGGCGTCGGCCTGGACGGCGGCGTCGTCGGCGGCGATGTCGGCACCGGCGCGGCGCCGCAGCCGCGGGCGCACCAGGACGGCGAGGAGCGGGCGGTCCCAGGCCTCGGCCAGCCAGCCCGCGAATGCGAGCGCGTCGGCGTCGTGGCCGGCGCCCTCGCAGCCGGCGATGACCGGCCCGCTGCGCGCATCGGTTTCCATCGTCCTCATGATGTGCGCTGCGCGGCGCCCCGGCATCAGGGGCCGGCGCGGACCGGGGCGTGGCGGACTACGGCTTGGCCGCCGCGGAACTCACAGCACGGTGCCGTCGGAGATCCGCAGGCGGCCGGGGCCGGTGTGGATGACCTCGGTCGCGCCCCGGACGGCCACGTGCGCGCCGAACTCGACGTCGCCGCGCACGGTCAGGCGCTCGCAGGCGGCCAGGGACGGCGGACCGCCGGGGAAGCGCGCCTCGAAGTCGTCCAGGAGCTTGAAGAACGCGGGATCGAGATCGATCACCGGCGGCGCCGACGGGCAGCCAGGTGCCGGCCCGACGGTGCCGTCCTGGGCCACCGCATAGCGGTCGGAGCGCAGCGCGAGCAGGTCGTTGGTTGTCTTGACCGGGATCAGGCGGGTGCGCGGCACTCGGATGGCCTCCGCGCCAGGGAAGACCGAGATCGCCGCGCCCATCGCGGTCTCGATCTGGATGACCGCGGGCGAGTCCGGGTCGCGCGGGTCGGCGGTCTTGCGGTTCACGATCATCGGGAGCGCGAGGACGTCGCCGCCGGCGGCGAGCGCGCCGGCCAGCGCGTCGAGGTCGAGCCAGAGGTTGTTGGTGTTGAAGTAGCGGTGCCGGGCGACGTCCTGGAAGGCGTCCTGGTCGGCGTCGGGCGCCTGGGCGGCCTCGCGCAGCACGAGGCCCCCGCCGCGCCGGCGCGCGAGATGCCCGCCCTTGCGATCGGCCTCGGTGCGGTCGGCGACCTCCATGGCGAACGGCGCACCGGAGTCTGCGAACCAGGCCAGCAGCCGGGTGTCGAGCGCCGCGCCCAGGTTGTCCGAGTTGGCCACGAACGCGTAGCGGTAGCCGCGCTCGCGCAGCGCAGCGAGCGTGCCCGAGGCGGCGAGCGCCGTGTACAGATCGCCGTGGCCGGGCGGGCACCACTCCAGCGCGGGGTCGGCCGGCCATCGCACCGGCGTGAGGTCGTCGGCGCGGAGCTTCGGCTCGCGGTTCTGCAGGAAGTCGAGCGGCAGTCCGTCCCGCTCCAGGCCGTGATGCGCGGCGAGCGCGGCGAGCGTGTCGTCGCGGGTCGAGAAGCTGTCCATCAGCAGCAGCGGCAGCCGGGCCGAGTGCCGCGCCCGGGCCGAAAGCACCTGGGCGACGATGAGGTCGAGGAACGTGCGGCCCCCGTGGGCCTCGATGAGCGACTTCGCCCGGCTCATGCCCATGCTGGTCCCCAGCCCGCCGTTGAGGCGGATCAGGACGGTCCGGTCCAGGAGCGCGTCGGCCGTCTCGGCCGGCGGCGGGGGCAGCGCCTCGAGGTCGGGGACCCCATCGACCGGCTCGATCTCGGATTCGGGCAGCAGCCCCGTCTCGCCCGCTTCGAGCCGGCGGTAGTAGTGCGCGAAGGCCGCGATCGCGGCGGGGGCGACCCCGGCCGCACGCATCTTCTCCTCGCTGGCCTGCAGGCCCGCGTCGCTCATCGGCCCAAGCCTAGAGCGCCAGCGGACGCCGCGCCGGGGCCCAGGCCGCGGATCGCTCCCCGCGGGCTAAGGCGTGAAGTCCCAGGTGGCGAACGACTGGCCGTCCCACAGGGCGCGCTCGGCTTCGAACGGGGCGTTGAGGATCGCCGGCGTCGCATCCCAGGCCATCGTCGCGCGCTTGGCCTTGGTGTAGGCGGGCCACGCCGGGACTCCTGCGCTCCGCGCGCCGTTCGGGTCGCCCGAGCGGGCGAACGACAGCCACGCGTCCATGACGCGGTTCGACAGGCGCCGGCGCTCCGCGAGCTGGGCCGGATCGCGCGTCGCGCTGCGCGGCACCGTTGAGAGGTCGAGGTTGCCGAACACGAAGCCGAGCTCGATCGCGTGGATCGCGCCGAGGTTCTGGGCCGGCGGGGCCGCCGGATCGAACGGCACGTGCCAGCGGAAGAGGTACATCCAGCCCGGCTGCCAGCGGGCCTGAGCCTCCGCGAGCCGGATCTGGGGCACGCGGAAGAGCTGGTCGGTGAGCATCGCGTGGGTGATCGCGCCTTCGGTCGCGCCGGGCCGGTCGGCCCGGTAGCGGGCGGTGATCGCGTCGCGCTGCGCACTCAGGGCCGAGGGGAAGAAGGGGCTCGCCGCCGGCGGCACGTCGAGCAGCCCTGGGTCGTAGAGCGCCCAGTAGCCCGTCTCGTTCTCATTCGTGCCCGACAGCACCCGGACGTGACGCGCGCTGCCCGCGGCGATGCGCGGGACGACGGGGCCTGGCACCACGTTCCCGTCGACGAACGGGGCGAAGTACGTGTCGCCCGAGAAGAGCGGCGCAGCGTTGACGACCTTGGCCTGCAGGTCCAGGAGCCTGGAGGTGCTCAGCGCCTTCAGTGCGGCCACGCTCCGGATCGAGCCGGCATCGAAGTGTCGCCGCGCGACCGTGCGCTGGTAGGCGGCGGTGTGGACGAGGTAGCCGCCGCCGCTCTGCAGGATCGCGCGATGGAACAGCCGCTCGGGCTGGCGGGTCGCGAGCAGGGCGCTGACCGAGATCGCGCCGGCAGACTCGCCGAACACCGTGACGTTGCGCGGGTCCCCGCCGAGGGCGCGGATGTTGCGCTGGACCCAGCGCAGCGCCGCGAGCTGGTCGCGCAGGCCGTTGTTGCCGGAGCCGCGGTAGGCGGGATCGAGGCCGCCGAGCTCGAGCCACCCGAGCATCCCCAGCCGGTAGTTGAGCGTCACGACGACGGCGTCGCCGCGGGCGGCCAGGCGGGCGCCGTCGTAGATCGGCTCGCTGGCCGAGCCGACGATGAACGCGCCGCCGGGGATGAAGACCATGACCGGCCGGCGCCTGCCGTCGGCCCGCGGTGTCCACACGTTGAGGAACAGGCAGTTTTCGTCGGTGAAGCGCTTCGCCGCGGTCGGGTACTCCTCGAGCGGGTCGCGATCCTGCGGGCAGACCGCGCGGGCCTTCGTGGCGCGCAGCACGCCGCGCCAGGGGCGGACCGGCGCGGGCGGCCGGAAGCGCCGCGTCCCGATCGGCGGTGCCGCGTACGGGATGCCGGCGAAGGCACAGGTGCCGCCCTCGGCGCGGCCGGCAACCTGGCCGTCGGAAACGGCTGCCGCGCATCGGGGCGCCGCGGCGGCGGGCACGGCGGACGCGCCGATCGCGCCCGCGGCCAGCGCTGCCAGGGCCAGGGCCGAGCATCGCCGGGATCGCCTCATGCCGGCGATGCTATCCCCGCTCGGCGGAGCCGTGCGGCGCCCTCCCGTCCGGGTGCCGGCGGCGGTCAGCCGAGCTCGAAGCTCGTCACGCCGTAGACGTGCTCGATCGGGAGTCGCGGGTCCGGCCCGCGGTACATGCGCGCCGTCTCGAACGACGGCTCGAGTCCGAGGTCGCGGGCCAGCGCCACGGCGGCCGCATTGGCGAGCGGGACATCCAGCGCGATCGGCCCCTCGGCCCGGTCCGCGAGCGCGAGCAGCAGCTCCCGCGCGTCGGCCGGGCCGCTCGCCAGCAGCGGCCCCACGCGGTGTCCGGCGGCGCTGGGCCGCAGAACGCCGAGCGCGGCCACCGTGCCGCGATCGCCGGGCAGCGCGAGCGCGACCCGGCCCGGCCCCGCCAGCCACGGCGCGAGGAACGCCGGCCGTGGCGCCGGGTGATGTGCCGCATCGAACGCCACGAGGTCCGCGTGCGACAGCGAGCGCGCATCGACGGCGCGCGGGCTCGCCGCGCCGTCGACCCGGCCGCCGAAGCGGGCGCTGCGGTAGGCCAGCGAGAAGCCCGACCGCTCGTAGCTCTCCTCCTGAGCCGGAACCCCGTCGAGGCCGAGCGTCGGGAGGTCCGACGCGTCGACGACGGCGCGCCACAGCGCGAGCCCGTGCCCGGCGCCCCGCCGGTCGGGCCGCACGAGGTAGAAGCCGACGAACCCGAACGCCGGCGACCAGCGCACGAGCGAGATCGTCGCCACGAGCTCCCCGTCCAGCTCGCCGCCCCAGAACCCGCCGGGATCGGCGGCCCAGAACGCGTCCGCGTCCCCGCGACCCGGATCCCAGCCCTCCGCGGCCGCCCAGCCGACGGCCGTGTCGAGCTCACCGCGCCGGAGCGGCCGGATCCGCATGGTCATGAGGCGTGGGTCTACCGGACGCCCCGGCGGCCGTGGCGCGGCGGTGCCGCTCCGGGCGCCGCCCGCTACCCTCTCGGTCCGCCCGTGCGGGCCTCATGGAGGGGTGCCGGAGTGGTTGAACGGGGCGGTCTCGAAAACCGTTGTAGCGGTAACCCCGCTACCGAGGGTTCGAATCCCTCCCCCTCCGTTTGCCTGCTGCCGCGCGGCGCCTCCGCCGCAGCGGGATTCCGTCTCACGCCGCGGTCCGCTGACACGCCGACGATCGCCTCTTTCGGTCGCCACGGTCGTCACCGGCGGTCCCGGCGTCAACGTCCTCGACACCGGCAACGGCGACGACGTGATCAACTCGCGCGACCGAGTCCGGGACTTCGACCTCTGGGGACGATCTCGCTGCGGGCTGGCAGCCGGGCCGAACCGTTAAGCTCAGCGCGGCGGCGCGGAGAACGCTGCGCACACGCAAGCGGCTCGCCGTGACTGCCACGATCAGCTCGCGGGACGCGCGCGGCGCCAGCCGGAGCGCGAAGGTGTCAAAGACGCTCAGGCTCTGATCCGGCGGCGGCGCAGACGGGCGCCGCACCGCGACGCTCGTCTCACCTGTGTGCGAATCGGCGGCCGGCCACTACCCCGGGAGCGGGCGGGCGGCGATCCTCGCGGCTTCGGCGGGCGGGAGCCCGAACATCCGCAGGACGCCGGCCGCGTGCGCCGAGTCGGCGTCGGGGCCGGCGCCGCCTTCGAGGATCAGGACCATGATGCCCAGGAGCGCGCCGCCGCTGGCGTGGAGCGCGACCACCGGGTCCGGCACGCGGAAGCGCCCGGCGGCGAGGCCGTCGCGCAGGTCGGAGCCCGCGTCGTCGCCCAGCACGGCGGCCAGGACCGTGTGGGGCAGCGGCAGGCGCACGATCAGCCAGCCCCACTCGGGGTCCTCGCGCACCGACGCGAGCAGATGGCGGTGGGCGACCGCGACGCGCTCGGCGGGGTCGCGGATCCCGGCCCGGCGCTCCTCCAGTCGCGTCAGCTGGCCGGCGAGGGTGTCCTCGAAGATGGCGGCGAGGATCTCCTCCTTGGTGGAGAAGTGGTTGTAGAACGAGCCGTGCGCGATGTCGGCCCGCACGCCGATCTCCGCGATGGTCGTCGCGTCGACCCCGTGGGCGGAGAACAGCTCGCGCGCCGCGGCGACGAGCTTCGCGCGCGTGCGGGCGCGGCGCCGGGCGTGGCGGTCGGGAGGGGAGGTCGCGGCGGCTTGGGCCATCGGCACCATGGTGAACTACCGGCGTGATACTGACAAGCAAGTCATAGTTGACAACTATGTCACTGCAACCTAGTCTGGCCCGCATGACCGCCTCGGATCCGGATTTCCCGGCCACTGTCGACGTCGCGATCGTGGGCTTCGGTCCGGTAGGCCAGGCGCTGGCGTTGTCGCTCGGCGCGGCGGGGCACCGCGTCGCCTGCTTCGAGCGTTTCCATGAGATCTACCGGCTGCCCCGCGCGGTCCATCTGGACCACGAGGTCATGCGCCTGCTCGACCGGCTGGGAGTCGCGAAGCAGCTGGAGCCGGAGATGATCTCCTTCAGCGAGTACCGCTGGTTCGGGGCCGACGGGGAGGAGCTGATGACCCTGCGGCCCGCGAGCCCGGCGCTGTCCGGCTGGGAGCCGGACTACCTCTTCTTCCAGCCGCTCCTCGAGGAAGCGCTCGACGCCCGCGCCCGCTCGTTCCCGGGGGTGACTGTCGAGCGCGGCTGGTCTGCCACGGGGCTCGAGCACGACGCGCAGGGCGCGACGCTCACCCTCCGGCGCGTTGACGAGCCTGAGGAGAGCGCCGCGGTGTCCACGGGCGAGACGCGGACCGTGCGCGCGCGCTGGGTCGTGGGCGCCGACGGGGCGAACTCGTTCGTCCGTGAGGCGCTCGCCGTCCCGCGGCGCGACCTCGGGTTCCAGGAGCAGTGGCTCGTGGTCGACGTCGCGCCCCACGACGCCGAGGCGCTCGACCTGCCCGACGCCTGCCAGTGGTGCGATCCGCGCCGGCCCACGACGCAGGTGCACAGCGGCCGCGGCCACCGGCGCTGGGAGTTCATGCTCCTGGATGGCGAACGGGCCGAGGACTTCGACGCGGCCCGCTCGTGGGAGCTGCTCGCGCCGTGGATCACTCCCGACGACGCGACGCTGCTGCGCCACGCGGTGTACGAGTTCCGCTCGATGGTGGCCGAGCGTGTGCGTGACGGGCGCTGCCTGATCGTCGGCGACGCGGCGCACTTGACGCCCCCGTTCCTGGGCCAGGGCCTGTGCGCCGGGCTGCGCGACGCCGCCAACGTCGCCTGGAAGCTCGACCTCGTCCTGAGGGGCCTGGCCGCCGATGCGCTGCTCGACACGGCCACGGACGAGCGCCAGCCGCAGAACGACTGGATCATCGCCTTCGCCGTGCAGCTCGGGAAGGTGCTGTGCGAGCTTGACCCCGACGCGGCGGCCGAGCGCGACCGCACCGTGCGCGCCGCCGGGCCGCCGCCGGAGATCGGGCTGCCGCCCCTGCAGGGCCCGCTGCAGCGCGACGGGGATGCGCTGTCGGGGCAGCTCGCCCTCCAGGGGACGCTGGACCTCGGCGGACGCGAGGCCCGGCTTGACGACCACACCGGCCCGGGGTTCGCGCTCGTCGTGCGTGACGGCGCCGGCCTGGACGCGCTGCAGCCCGGGCACCGAGCCGTGCTGGGCGCGCTGGACGTTGCCGTCGTGCGCCTCGACGCGGCCCGCGACGCGGACGGGCGGACGACCGGCTGGCTGGACGAGCACGGCGCTCACGCCGTCCTCGTGCGGCCCGACCTCTACGTGTTCGGCAGCGCGGACTCCGCAGCGGAACTGCCTGCCCTCGTCGACGACCTGCGCGAGCGGCTGGGCCTGGCGGTCGCCGCCTGATCCCCGCTCCGGGAGACGCGGCTCGCTGGCCGGGATCCGCGGCGCCGCCCGCTGGCCCGGGTAGGTTCTCGCCGACATGGCGGAGGTGCGGGAGGTCCGGGTCGAGGTCGCGGGAGTCGGCGCGCCGGTGCTCGAGGCCGGCCCGAGCGAGAAGACCGAGGCAGTCGTCTTCGTCCACGGCAACCCCTGCTCGAGCGAGGACTGGCGTGCGCTGGTCGCCGGCACCGGCGACTGCGCCCGCGCGGTGGCGCCCGACCTGCCGAACTTCGGCCGTGCCGACCGTCGAGCGGACTTCGACGTGACGTTGGAGGGGTACGCGCGCTGGCTCGACGGCGCGCTCGGCGAACTCGGCGTGCAGCGCGCGCACCTCGTGCTGCACGACTGGGGAGGCGGCATCGGATTCATGTGGGCAACCGAGCAGCCGGAGCGCGTGGCGAGCCTCACGCTCTGCAACGTCGGCGTCCAGCGCGGGTACCGCTGGCACTCGGCGGCGCGCGTGTGGCGGATCCCGGTGGTCGGGGAGGCGCTGCAGGCGATCACGACGCCGAAGGTCCTGGTCCGCGCCCTCACGAAGGACAACCCGGGCCTCCCGAAGGAGGCCGCGGAGCGGATGGCCGCCGACAACGACCGCGCGACCAAGCGCGCGGCGCTGGCGCTCTACCGGTCTGTCCGCTTCGACGGGCCGGAAGGCGACGAGGCGGCCGACCGGATCGAGGCGCGGCTCGGCGAGGTCCCGGTGAACGTGCTCTGGGGCGCGAAGGATCCCTACATCGGCGTCGAGTTCGCCGACGCGCAGCGAGTCTCGTGGCCGCACGCCACGATCACGATCCTTCCCGATGCCGGCCACTGGCCGTTCCTCGACGAGCCGGAGCGGGCCGCCGAGGTCGTGCTCCCGTTCCTGCGCGCCCAGACGGCCGGCGGCTGAGGCGCCGCACCCAGCCCGCGGAGGGCACGGCGCGCCGCGCGTGGCCTCCGCCGAGCCGGCCGGACCGGCTCAGCCCCGGCCGAAGATCGCCCGCTGCCAGACCTCGGTGAGCACGGGCACGATGCGGTCGCCGGCGAGCGCGACGTCGCCGCCGGCTGCCGCGGCGTAGAAGGACCGCTCGCTCAGGAGCACGAGCGCGGTGGCCAGCTCCTCGGGCGCGGCTTCGCCGGCGGCGCCGCCGCGGTCGCGCTCGGCCCGGATCATCGCCGCATTCAGGTCCACGAATCGCCGCAGCATCGCGTCCCAGGCGGCGCGGACGCGCTCGTCCGTCGCGGCGGTGGCGATTGCGGCGCGCAGGACGCCCGCATGCTCCCGCCAGAGCAGCGCCGTCGCCTCGATCCCGTCCGCGATCCCGCGCTGCGGGTCCTCGGCAACCGTCGCCGTCGCCGCCGCCACCCGCTCCTCGAGCCAGGCCGTGGCCTGGTCGACGAGGGCGAGCAGCACGTCCTCCTTCGAGGCGAAGTAGAAGTAGAAGCTCGATCGCGAGATCCCCGCGCCACGGGCGATCGCCTCGACCGACACGTCGCTCAGCGGCGCTGCCTGGAGGAGGCGCTCGGCGGTTTCGAGGATCGCCTGCTCGGCGGCGTCGCCCTTGCGGTGCGAGGCGGAGCGGCGGCTGTGGGCGGTCGTCGGCATGCGCGGGGGAGCGTAGGCGACCTTTGCCGCGGAATCAACACGTCGTTGATTTTTCTCGACGCTCTGTCTACTCTGGCCCGGCGCACCGCCGACCCGAGGAGAACCCCGTGACCGCCGCCCCTGCCGCCGCCGCCCGTCCGCCTGCCGACGCTCCGGCTGCGCCCGATCCCGGCGGAGGCTTCGACGGAGCGCACGTCCGCGTCGCGATTCTCGGCACGGGCTTCACCGGCCTGGCGATGGTGCACGCGCTCAAGGAGGCGGGGATCCAGGACTGGGTCGTGCTCGAGCGCGCCCGCGAGGTCGGGGGAGTCTGGCGGGAGAACACGTACCCAGGCATCGCCTGCGACATCCCGTCGCACCTCTACTCCCTCTCCTTCGCCCCGAACCCCGACTGGGAGCGGACGTTCTCGAGCGGCAAGCAGATCTGGGAGTACGAGGAGCGCGTCGCGCGCGACCTGAACCTGGCCGAGCGGACCTGCTTCGGCGAGGAGCTCACCGACGCGCGCTGGGACGCGGAGCGCTGCGTGTGGCAGCTCCGCACGACGACCATGCAGCTCACCGCCGACGTCGTGGTGGACGGCACCGGCGTCCTCACGGATCCGGTCTATCCGGACATCCCGGGGCTCGACCGCTTCGCCGGCGCGCGCTTTCACTCCGCACGCTGGAACCACGACGAGCCGCTGGCCGGACAGCGCGTCGCGGTGATCGGCACGGGCGCCTCGGCCATCCAGATCGTCCCTGCCATCCAGCCCGAGGTCGCCCGGCTCACCGTCTTCCAGCGGACGCCCGGCTGGGTGATCCCGCGCAACGACCGCGACGTCACCGAGGCCGAGCGCAAGGTGCTCCGGGCGGTGCCCGCGCTCCAGAAGCTGATCCGCGGCGGCCAGTACGTGTACCGCGACGGCCTGCTCTTCAAGTTCCTGCAGCACCGGCCGCTGCGCCGGGCGTTCCAGGCGGTTGCCCGCGGCTACCTCCGGGCGAGCATCGACGATCCGGTGCTGCGCGCGAAGCTCACGCCGTCGTTCGAGATCGGCTGCAAGCGCATCCTCATCACGAGCAGCTGGTATCCGGCGCTCAACCAGCCCAACGTCGACGTCGAGACCTCGCCGATCACCGAGATCACCGAGCACGCGGTGATCACTGCGGACGGGACCGAGCACGAGGTGGACGCGATCGTCTGCGCGACCGGGTTCCACGTGACCGACCCGCCGGTGGGCGCCGTCTTCCACGGCCGCGACGGGCGCTCGCTCGCCGAGACCTGGGGCGACTCGCCCCGCGCCTATCGCGGCGTGACGACCGCCAACTTCCCGAACCTCTTCCGCATCGGGAGCATCGGGACGGGCACCGGCCACATGTCGCAGGTGATGCAGATCGAGTCGGCGGTCGTCTACGTCATGGACGCGCTGCGCACGATGGAGGCGCGCGGGCTCGCGAGCGTCGAGGTCGCCCAGGACGCGCAGGACGCCTACGCCCGCAAGGTGCACGAGATGGTCAAGGGCACCGTGTGGGCGGTCGGCGGCTGCTCGAGCTGGTACCTGGACGCGGGCGGCGAGCCGTCGGCGGTGTGGCCGTCGTCGGCGTGGCACTACCGGAAGTGGACGCGCCGCTTCGACGTCGAGGCCTACCGCGTCACGCAGCGCGCTGCCGTGCCGGCGTAGCGCCGGGGGTGTCGAAACCGGGACCCGCCGTTCGTCTCCAGGCGACGAGGATCCCACCCCCAGATTGGAGGCCGCATGCTCTCTGTCACCAGCTACCCGCCCGAGTTCATCGACGGCTGCCGCGAGCGCGTCCGGGATCAGGTCTCGGCCTATCGAGACCTGGAGGACGCGGCCCGCGCGGCGGCGGGCGCCGGCGGCGACGCCGGCCTCGACGCCGCGTTCGCGGCCTTCGCGCCGCAGTTCTTCAACACCCTGGTGCTCGTCCTGGACGCGAGCTTCGTCCACCGGGCCCGCGGGAAGGAGGGCAAGGACGGCAACCCCATGAACGAGGTGCGAGTGCTCTGCACCTCGCTGCTGGAGCACGGCGGCGTGCTCACGGCCGACAAGCAGATCAAGCTGAAGGCCGCCACGTCGGTCCTGCACCTCGAGGCCGGCGATCCGATCGCGCTCACGGAGGCCGACTTCGGACGGCTCGCCGACGCGTACTTCGACGCGATCGCCGGGACGTACGGCTGAGCCGCCGCTCGGCAGGCCGAAACCGGAGTTCTCCGCGGCTGTGGCGGAGAACTCCGGGTTCGCCGCCCGCGGGGCGGGCCGGGCCACCGGCTCACGGCTCGGCTCCGTCCCATACGATCGGGACATGTCCCGACTCCGCCTGCTCCTCCTGCCCGCTGCCGCCGCGCTCGCCGCCGCCGCCGTCCTGCCGACTTCGGCCCTCGCCCGCAACTGGCGCGCGACCCCGCCGCTGAACATCGCCCACCAGGGCGGCGAGGACGAGTTCCCCTCGAACACGATGTACGCGTTCAAGCAGGCCACCAAGGCCGGCGCGAACATGCTCGAGCTCGACATCGGCGTGACGAAGGACAACAAGGTGATCGTCATGCACGACACCACGGTCGACAGCAAGACCAACGGGCGGGGCGAGGTGCGGTCGTTCACGCTCAAGCAGATCCAGAAGCTCGACGGCGCCTACTGGTTCTCACCCAAGGCGCCGCACTACGACCGCACCCGGCCGGCCTCGGCCTACCCGTTCCGCGGGATCGCCACCGGCAAGCGCAAGCCGCCCAAGGGCTACAAGGCCTCGGACTTCCGGGTCACCACGCTCGCGGAGGTCATGAAGGCCTTCCCGCGGACCCCGATCAACATCGAGATCAAGGGCCGCACGAAGCAGGAGGCGATTGCCGAGTACCTCTACAACGCCCGCGTCCTGGCCAAGCTGCTCAAGGCCAGCCCGCGCCGCGACCTCATCGTGGTCTCCTTCAAGCAGGAGGCCGTCGACCTCTTCCACCAGCTCGCGCCGAAGATCCCGCTGGCGCCGGGCATCACCGGCTCGGCCGACTTCCTCCTGAAGAAGATCCGGCCCACGCAGGGCTCGGTCGTCTTCCAGCTCCCGGTGACCTATGACTACCCGGGCCTCGGGCTGGTCACCGTCGCCTCCAAGCCGTTCATCGACGCCGCGCACGCCGGCGGGTACTCCTGGCACGTCTGGTTCGGGGACAACGATCCCGATGCGCCGGTGACGTGGAAGAAGCTCGTGGACCTCTGCGTCGACGGCGTCATGTCCGCCCGGCCGGTGGCGCTCCAGAGGTTCCTGAAGGCGAATCCGTCGCCCGCGGCCTGCCGGCGCTGACGCGCCGGCAGGCGGGGCGGCCGGTCAGCCGGCGGCTCCCGCCGCGCCGGCCGCCGCGGTCAAACGGCCGGGACGCGCTTCGCCTTCCAGCACGACCTTGAGCGCCCCGGTGTTCGCCGCGTCGGCGAACACGTCGTAGGCGGCCATGGTGTCTCCCATCGGGAAGCGGTGGGTGGCAAACACGGTCGGGTCGAGCCGCCCGCTCGCCACCAGCTTGAGCAGGTCGGGCGTCGAGAACGTGTCGACCAGGCCGGTGGTGATCGTGACGTCGCGGATCCACAGCTTCTCGAGGTGCAGCGTCACCGCGCCGCCGTGGACGCCGACGTTCGCGACATGCCCGCCGGGCCGCACGAGGTCGACGGCGAGCTCGAAGGTCTCCGGCCTCCCGACCGCCTCGATGGTCACGTCGGCGCCGAGCCCCTCGGTCAGGTCCATGACGGCGGCCACCGCATCCTGGGTGCCGTTGTTGATCGTCACGTCGGCGCCGAAGCGCCGGGCCGCCTCGAGCCGGCCGTCGTCGAGATCGAGCGCGACGATGTGCCCCGGGGTGAGGAGCCGCGCCGTGAGGATCGCCGCCAGCCCGATCGGGCCGGCGCCCACGATCGCCACGACGTCGCCCGGGCGCACCACCCCGTTGAGGACGCCGACCTCGTACGAGGTCGGCAGGATGTCGGCCAGGAACAGCACCTGCTCGTCGGTGAGCCCGTCTGGCACCGCGTGCACCGAGGTGTCGACGAACGGAACGCGGGCGTGCTCGGCCTGCAGGCCGTCGATCCGATGGCCGAAGATCCAGCCGCCGCCGCCCAGGCACTGCCCGTACCGGCCCTCCTTGCAGAACCGGCAGCGCCCGCAGGCGGTGATGCAGGAGACCAGCACGCGATCGCCCGGGGAGAACGTGCTCACCCCGCGCCCGACGTCCTCGATGGTGCCGACGGCCTCGTGGCCGAGCACGGTGCCCGGCGTGACCGCGGGCACGTCGCCTTGGAGGATGTGCAGGTCGGTGCCGCAGATCGTCGAGCTGTCGATGCGCACGATCGCGTCGCCCGGGTCGATGATCGACGGGTCGGGCACGGTGTCCCAGCCCCGTTCGCCGGGGCCGTGGTAGACGAGTGCCTTCATGGGGTGTTCCCTTCGGCTGCGGTGTCGGAGGCCGCCGGCGCGCGCACGATGAAGTGCACGCCTGCCGGTCCCTCCAGGGAGAAGCTCGTGGCAGCGCCCGGCGCGACGTCCAGGACGAAGGACGGATGGCCCCACCGGGCGTCCTGGTCAGCGTTGATGTAGAACGGCGCCCCGCCGACCTCGCCGAGCCGGACGTCGGCAGGCCCCGGCGGCAGCTCGGCCGCCAGCAGGCACATCGGGGAGCTGCCGTCACAGCAGCCCCCCGACTGGTGCAGCACGACCGGGCCGTGCTCGGCCACCAAGCGGCGCACCGTCTCGGCGGCCTGCGGCGTCGCGGTCACCCGCGGGCCTGACGGCCCGCCGGGCATCAGAAGAAGCCGAGCGCGTCGGGGCTGTAGCTGACGAGCAGGTTCTTCGTCTGGGTGTAGTGGTCGAGCATCATCTTGTGGTTCTCGCGCCCGACCCCCGAGGCCTTGTAGCCGCCGAAGGCGGCGTTGGCGGGGTAGAGGTGGTAGCAGTTCGTCCACACGCGCCCGGCCTTGATCCCGCGTCCCATGCGGAAGGCCCGCGAGATGTCCCGCGTCCACACGCCGGCGCCGAGGCCGTACATCGTGTCGTTGGCGATCGCCAGCGCCTCGGCCTCGTCCTTGAACGTGGTGACCGAGACCACGGGGCCGAAGATCTCCTCCTGGAACACCCGCATGTCGTTGGTGCCCTTCAGTGCGGTCGGCTCGTAGTAGTAGCCCCCGGCGAGCTCCTCGCCGACGTCGGGCCGCTGCCCGCCGATGAGGACCTCGGCGCCCTCCGCGCGGCCGATGTCGACGTAGCCCGACACCTTCTCGAGCTGGGCGGCCGAGACCTGCGGGCCGATCTGCGTCGTCGGGTCGAGCGGATGGCCCTGCCGGATCGCCGCGATGCGCTCCAGCACGCGGGGCATGAACTCGTCGTAGATCCGCTCGTCGATCAGGGCGCGCGACGGGCAGGTGCAGACCTCGCCCTTGTTGAACGCGTAGAGCACGAGGCCTTCGATCGCCTTGTCGAAGAACGCGTCGTCGGCGTCCATGATGTCGGCGAAGAACACGTTCGGGGACTTGCCGCCGAGCTCGGTGGTCGAGGGGATGATGTTCTGGGCCGCGTACCCCATGATCAGCCGCCCGGTGACCGTCTCGCCGGTGAACGCGATCTTGGCGATGCGCGGGCTCGACGCGAGGGCCCGGCCCGTCTCGGCGCCGGGGCCGTTGACGATGTTCAGCACGCCCGGCGGCAGGATGTCCTGCACGATCTCGGCGAGCTTCAGGACTGACCAGGGGGTCGGCGTTGCCGGCTTGACGACGGTGCAGTTGCCGGCGGCGAGCGCCGGCGCGATCTTCCACGCCGCCATCAGGATCGGGAAGTTGAACGGAATGATCTGCCCGACGACCCCGAGCGGCTCGCGGAAGTGGTAGGCCATCGTGTCCTTGTCGATCTCGCCGATCGAGCCCTCCTCGCCGCGAATGACGCTGGCGAAATACCGGAAGTGGTCAGCAGCGAGCGGGATGTCAGCGGCGAGCGTCTCGCGGACCGGCTTGCCGTTCTCCCAGCTCTCGGCCACGGCGAGCATCTCGAGGTTCTCGTCGATCGCGTCGGCCACGGCGTTGAGCGCGGCGGAGCGCTGGGTGGACGAGGACTCGCTCCAGGCCGGGAACGCGGCGTGGGCGGCGTCGAGGGCGAGCTCGATATCGGCTGGAGTGGAGGCGGGAACCTCCGTGAACGCGGCACCGGTCGCCGGCGTGAGGTTCTCGTGGTAGCGGCCCTCGACGGGCGCGACCCACTCCCCGCCGATGAAGTTCTCGTAGCGGGGCTGAACGGCGACCGGACTGCCGGCCTCGCCCGGCGCGGCGTAGGTCTGCGGCTGCTCGACGGTGGCCATGGCGTGCCTCTCGGACGGGGGTGAGCGTCCAGTAGAGCACCGCTCCCTCCGGGTTCCAACCGGACAAACCACGGTATGCCGGAGCTAAAGGTGCGCTCGGCGGCAGCGGGACCCCGCGGCCCGTCGACTGCCTCGAGGCTCGGGGGCCGCGCCGCCGCGACCGCTACTCGACGTCGGCCTGGCGGCCAGTCGGCATCATCGCCACAGCGAAGATCGCGGTCGCGGCCATGAGGCCGGCGCCGACGTAGAGGGCGGCGGCGAACGCGTCGGCGAAGCTCGTCTGGATCGCCGTGCCGATCGCCTTGCCGAGCGGCCCGGCGCTCTCGCCGTGCTTCGGCCCGGCCCCGGACTGCAGGATCGACGTGGCGACCGCGTCGGCCTGGGCCGTCGGCAGCCCGGCCTTCTGGAGCAGGGTCTCGGCCTTGTCCTGCAGGACGGTGATCAGCACCGTGCCCAGCAGCGCCACGCCGACCGCGGACCCGAAGTTGCGGGTCGTCTGCACGACGCCCGAGGCCGCGCCCCGGGCCGCGCCGCCGATTCGGTTGAGCGCATCGGTGTTGATCGCCGACATCACGAACCCGAGGCCGGCGCCGGTGACGAGCTGGCCCCAGAGGACGTTGAGATGCTTGAGCGCGGTCGCCTCGTGCGCCCACATCGCCATGCCGACGGCGGTGAGGACGAGCCCGATGACGACGGGCTTCTTCGCCCCGGCCGCGTCGAACATCGAGCCGCCGATCCGGGACGTGATGAAGAACGGGTAGAAGACCGTGAGGATCGAGAAGCCGGCCTGCGACGGCGGCTGGCCCACTGCGATCTGGAAGTACATCGAGCCGAACAGGAAGATCGACAGCCAGGCCGTGAAGAAGAAGAAGATCACGACGTTGTCGGTGGCAAAGGCCCGGTTGGCCCAGAACGACTTCACGTCGATGAGCGGCTCTGCGGCGCGCCGCTCGACGGCCACGAAGCCCGCGAGGAGCGCCAGGCCGGCCACGATCGAGCCGATGGTGGCGGGGGAGCCCCAGCCCCACGCGGTCGACTGCTGGAGTCCGAGCACCGACAGCGCCATGCCGCTGGCCAGCAGCGCCGCCCCGGTCCAGTCGATCCGGGACTTCTGGGGATGGTCGTCGAACGAGATGCGCGAGAGCTCGATGAGCGACAGGAGCGCGACCGGCACGTTGATCCAGAAGATCGCCCGCCAGGTCCAGTACTCGGTCAGGTAGGAGCCGGCGATCGGGCCGAGCGCCGTGAACAGCCCGGCGATGATGAAGAAGATCGCCAGGCCCTTCCCGCGCTCGTCGACCGGGAAGGAGTTGAGCACCAGGACGGTGGTCGAGGGAATGAGGAGCGCGCCGCCGATGCCCTGGAGCGAGCGGAACACGATCAGCCACGGCTCCGACAGCGACGAGTTGTCCGGCACGAGGCCGCACATCAGCGAGGAGGCGGCGAACACCGCGACGCCGATCACGACGATCTTCTTGTGCCCGAGGATGTCGCCGAGGCGGCCGCCGAGGGCGACGAACGCCGCCGTGGCCAGCGCGTAGGCCGTGACCGTCCACTGCGCCGCGGTCGCCGAGAGGTGCAGGTCCTGCTGGATCGACGTGACCGAGATCGAGACGATCGTGAAATCGATCATCACCATCGCCATGGCGGGCACGAGCCCCCACAGCGAGCGGTACCGGAGGTCGGTGCCGGTCGGGCGGCCAGCGGGCGCGGGTGCGGTGACGCTCATGTGCGCGGGTATCGGGCCAGATGGGGCTGAACTTGAGGCGCGGTCCAGCGCGTGAGACGGAGTAGGGTCGCGGTCCATGGCGGTCGTCCTGTGGCACATCGAGCTCTCGCACTACAACGAGAAGGCCCGCTGGGCCCTGGACTACAAGCGGATTCCGCACGTCCGGCGGGTCCCGGTTCCGGGCCTGCACGGCATCGCCGCCCTCGTGGCGAGCCGGGGCGCCCAGCGGCGCCTGCCGGTCCTCGAGCTCGACGGCCGCCACGTCGGCGACTCGACGGCGATCATCGCGGCGCTCGAGGCCTACAAGCCGGAGCCGCCCCTCTATCCCGAAGACCCGGACGAGCGGGCGCGGGCGCTCGCGCTCGAGGACTGGTTCGACGAGGAGCTCGGGCCGAATCTGCGGCGGTACGTGTGGCACCACACGCTGCCCGACGACGACGCGACCGCCGCGGCGCTCTTCACCTCCCCGAGCCCCGGCCGCGAGCGCATGCTGCGCCAGGGCTCCGCTGCCGCCGGGCTGCTCGTGCGCCTCGACTACGGCATCGACGACGAGCGGGCCGCGCTCGCGCGCGACCGCGTCGTCGCCGCGATGGACCGGCTCGAGGCCGAGCTGCAGCCGTCGGGCTACCTCGCCGGGGACCGGTTCAGCGTCGCCGACCTCGCCGCGGCGGCGCTCTTCACACCCGTGATCGCGCCGCCCGAGCGGCCGTACGCGCCGGCCTGGGCCACGCCGCCAGTCCAGGAGCTGCGGGACGAGCTCACGGCCCGGCCGGGCGGGCAGTGGGTGCACGAGATGTACGCCCGCCACCGGGGCGAGCGCGCCGCGCCCCGCGCGTCGGCCGCCTGCGCCGGCTCAGGCGGGGGCCGCAGCCGCCTCGCGGCGGGCGACTTCGGCCCGGACCGCCGGGGCGACCTCGGTGCCGAACAGCTCGATCGACCGCATCACCTGGGGGTGCGGGAGGGTGCCGACGCTGAACTGCAGGAGGTGGCGCTGGTGGCCGAACAGCTCGTGCGCGCGCAGGAGCTTCTCGACGACCTGCTCCGGGCTCCCCACGGCGAGCGCGCCCTGCTCGGTGCGCATCACCTCGTACTGGACGCGCTGCATGGGCGGCCAGCCGCGCTCGCGGCCGATCCGCGACATCGCCTCGGCGTAGGGGCCGTAGAACTCGTCGGCGGCGGCCTGGGAGGTCGGGGCGATGTAGCCGTGGGTGTTGATGCCCAGCGGCAGCGTTCCCGGGTCCCGGCCGGCCTCGCGGGCCGCCCGGCGGTAGAGGTCGGTGAGCGGGACGAAGCGGTCCGGGCTCCCGCCGATGATCGCGATCATGAGGGGCAGGCCGAGCGTCGCGGCGCGGACCACCGATTGGGGCGTCCCGCCGACGGCGAGCCACACCGGCAGCGGATCCTGGAGCGGGCGCGGCTCGACCCGCAGCCCCGGAATCGGAGCGCGGTGGCGGCCCGACCACGTCACGGTCTCAGACTCGCGCAGGGCCAGGAGCAGTTCGAGCTTCTCGGCGAACAGCTCGTCGTAGTCGTCGAGGTCGTACCCGAAGAGCGGGAAGGACTCGATGAACGAGCCGCGCCCGGCCATGATCTCGGCGCGACCGCCCGAGAGCAGGTCGAGCGTGGCGAAGTCCTGGAACACGCGGACCGGGTCGTCGGAGCTCAGCACCGTCACCGCCGTGCTGAGCCGGATCCGGCTCGTGCGGGCGGCGGCGGCGCCGAGGATCACCGCGGGCGCGGAGGCCGCGAAGTCCGGCCGGTGGTGCTCGCCGAGCCCGAACACCTCGAGCCCGAGCTCGTCGGCCAGGGCGATCTCCTCGAGCAGATCGCGCAGCCGCTGATCGGACGCGATCGTGCGCCCGGTCTGCGGGTCGGGCGTCGTCTCCGCAAAGCTGGTCAGGCCGAGCTCCATGCCCGGCACGCTAGCGAGCCGGCGCCGCGCTAGGGTCCGCCGATGGGCGAGATCAGCATCGACACTCGCGGCGACGGGGTGGTCCTGGCGACCATCTCGAACCCGCCGCACGGCCTCATGGACGACGGGATCGTAGCCGCCCTCGGCGAGCTTGCGGCCAGGGCCGCGTCCGATCCGCAGACCACGGCGATCGTGCTCACCGGCGCGCATCCCGAGCGGTTCGTGGCGCACTACGACCTGGCCGAGATCCTGACCGCCGCCCGGCAGTCGCCCGCGGTGCCGCTCGCCGCGGCCCGGGCCTCCCTGACTGCGGTCGCGGGCGTGCGCCGCGTGCCCGGCGGCGCCGGGGCCCTGGACCGCACGCCCGCGGCGGGACTGTCGGCGGCTGAGCGGTTCGGCGAGACCCTCCTCGGCCTCGAATCGGCCGGCGCGGTCGTGGTCGCGGCGCTCAACGGCTCGGCGCTGGGCGGCGGGTGCGAGCTGGCGCTGGCCTGCGACATCCGGCTCATGGCCGACGGTCCGTACGGCATCGGCCAGCCGGAGATCCTCTTCGGCTTCCCGCCCGGCGGCGGCGGCACCCAGCGCCTGGCCCGGCTGCTCGGCCCCGGCCGGGCGCTGCGGCTGTGCCTCGACGGCGGCCCGCTCACGCCCGCGCAGGCCGCCGAGATCGGGCTGGTCGACGAGGTGGTCGCGCCCGACGCGCTGCTCGACCGCGCGCTGGAGCTCGCGGCCCGCCTGGGCCGGCGGCCCAAGGCGGCGATCGGCGCGGTCAAGCGGTCGGTCTACCTGGGCGGGTCCGACCCGTTCGCGGGGGGCCTGCGGCGTGAGCGCGCCGAGTTCATGGCGACGGTGGCCGGCCCCGAGGCCGAGCAGGCGATGGCGGCCTACGTCGCGGCCACCGAGCGCACCGGCGAGCTGCCCGGCTACGACCCGGAGGCCCTGGCCCGGGCGCTCGAGGCCGGCCGCTTCGAGTAGGGCGCCGGTAGTTCAGCCGGCCGGCGCGGTCCGCGTGTCGGCGGAGAGGTGCTTGCCGAGCAGGGCGGCGTGGGCGCCGACGTCGCGGGCGAAGTCGGCAAAGTGCGAGGCGTAGAGGGCCTGGGCCCCGTCGCAGAGCGCGTGCTCGGGATCCTGGTGGACCTCGACGATGAGCCCGTCGGCTCCGACCGCGGCGGCGGCCCGCGAGAGCGGCTCGACCAGGCGCCGGTCGCCGGCGGCATGGCTCGGATCCACGATCACCGGCAGGTGGGTGTGGAGCTTGAGCACGGGGATGGCGGAGAGGTCGAGCGTGAAGCGGGTCGCGGTCTCGAACGTGCGGATGCCGCGCTCGCAGAGCATCACGTCCTCGTTGCCCTCCTTGAGGACGTAGTCGGCCGCCATCAGGAGCTCCTCGATGGTCGAGGAGAGGCCCCGCTTGAGCAGCACGGGCTTGCCGAGCTGGCCGGCGACCGCGAGCAGGGCGTAGTTCTGCATGTTGCGCGCGCCGATCTGCACGACGTCGACGTACTGCGCGATCACCTCGGCGTGCTGGATGTCCAGCAGCTCCGAGACGATCGGCAGCCCGGTCTCCGCGCGGGCCTCGGCGAGGATCTCCAGCGCCGGCTCGCCCAGGCCGCTGAACGCGAACGGGGACGTGCGCGGCTTGAAGGCGCCGCCGCGGAGCATCGAGGCGCCGCCAGCCTGCACCGCGCGGGCGACCTCGAGGGTCTGCTCGCGGCTCTCGACCGTGCAGGGCCCGGCGATGAGGCAGAACGCGTCGGGCCCGCCGACCGTCCGCCCGAGCACCTCGAACACCGTCGGCTCGTGGTGGGCGACCTCGCTGCTGGCCAGCTTGTAGGGCCGCGAGATCGCCACGACGCTGTCGACGCCCGCGTAGCCCTCGAGGCCCATCTCCCGGACGGCGTCGGCGTCGCCGACGGCCGCGATCACGGTGTTGAGCTCGCCGCGAATGAGCACGACGTGGACGTCCGGGAGCGTGTCGACCCGGGCCTGCACGACGGCGATCTCCTCTTCGGTCGCCAGCGGCGACATCACGATCATCATGGGCGGGGGCCTTTGGGTCGGCGGGGCATGGCCCCAGATCATGCCGGACCGCGCGCGGGGCGGCGGCGGACGATCGTCCGGGCCGCTCGCAGCCGGCCGCCCGGGCGGCCGGCTGCGGCCGGTCAGGCGTTCACCACGCCGAAGCGCGCCGAGAGCTCCTCGAATGCCGCGGGCGGCGCCCCGCCGGCCACCAGCTCCGCGAGCGCCGCGAAGTAGTCCTCGAACCCGCCCGGAGTCATCGCGACGAGGAACCGGCAGGGGATCGGCGCGAGGTTCGCGAAGGTGTGCGGGACGGAGCCCGGCACGACGACCGAGTCGCCGGCGCCGGCGATCAGCGTGTCGTCGCGCTGGACCAGGGTCAGGCTGCCCTCGAGCACGACGAACACCTCGTCGAACTCGGGATGGATGTGGCGGGCCGGGCCCGGAAAGCCCGGGGCGGCGTGGTATTCGACGAGCGCCAGGCGCCCGCCGGTCTCGGCGGCGCCCGCGTGCAGCCGCAGGCGGTTGCCCATGATCTCGAGGGTCTGCCACGAGGGCGCGGCCAGGGGTGGGGTGTGGGTGATGGTCGTCATGGCGGCACGGTCTCATCCGGCTTCCGGTCCGCCAATCCCGAGGACTAGGGGTTCTCACTCCCCGCCGGGCCCGGCATCATGGTCACCATGTCCAGGCCGCCCAGCCCGGCGCAGGTCGGCGATGAGCTCGAGCGGGCCGTCGCCGAGGAGCGGGATGCCGACGCCCTCGTGCTCCGCGTGCTCGACGTCGTGGGACGCCGCGTGCCGTTCGACGGGGCCTGCTGGCATCTCCACGATCCCGAGACGGGAGCCTGGTCGCGCATCGGCGCGCGCGGGGATCTCCCTGGCACGTTCGACCTCGCCATGGAGCTGGAGCTGTACACCGACGACGTCCTGAAGTTCGCCGACCTCGGCCGCCGGACGCGGCCCGCGGGCGCCCTCAGCCTGGAGACCCGGGGTCGCCTCGAGCGCAGCCCCCGCTACCAGGAGATGATCGGGCCCGACGGTCACGGCGACGAGCTGCGCTGGGCGTGGGCCGACCCGTTCGGCGTCTGGGGCACCGTCGCGTTGCACCGCGGCCGGGAGCGGCCGTTCTTCCGGACGCAGGACGTGTCGCTGCTCGACCGCCTGTCGCCGGTCGTGGCTGCGGGCCTGCGCCGGCTGCACGCGACGGCGTCGCCGGCCCCGGGGACCCTTGGAGTGGCGGTGCTCGGCGAGGACGCCCGCCTCACGACCGCCGACGCCGTCGCGCTCGGCCTGCTCGACGCGCTCCGCGAGGCGCCCGGTCTCGGCGCCGGACCGGTGCCCGCTGTGGTGCACGTGCTGGCGGCGCGGGCCCGCGCGGGCGAGCCGGCCCACGGCGCCGTCCGCACTGCCGACGGCGCGCTGCTCGCGCTCGACGCGAGCCGGCTTGCCGACGGGCAGGTCGCGCTGGTCCTGCGCCCGGCGGTCGCCGGGCACGGGCGGGCGGCGGCGCTCGGGCTCACGCCCCGCGAGCGGCAGGTTCTCGAGCTGGTTCGGGCCGGGCGGTCGGCGGCCGAGATCGCCGCCGAGCTGGTGCTCTCCCCGCACACGGTCAACGACCACCTCAAGGCGATCTACGCCAAGGCCGGGGTGCGCAGCCGCCGCGAGCTCGTGGCGTCGCTCTAGCCGGCCAGCGTCGGAGTCCGGGCGGCGGTGGGGATCGGCGCCACGCGTGAAGGATCGTGGCGGCCCGAGCGCCCACGATCCTTCACGGCGGTTCGGCACGGCCGCGTCTCGACGCGGGCCGACGAGGTCGAACCGGGCCCTGTGCTCCGTTCCGACCGGGCCGCCCCGCCCCCGGCCCTACTGGTCGCTGCGCCCACCGAGCACCGCCTGCGCTGCGTTGTGGCCGCCCAGGCCGCTCACCGCACCGCCGCGGCGGGCGCCCGAGCCGCACACCAGCACATTGGGGTGCGCGGTCGCGACGCCCCAGGTTCCCGCCTCGTCTTCCTCTTCGGCGAACGGCCAGGACAGGTCGCCGTGGAAGATGTTTCCCCCGGGCAGCCCGAGCTCGGCCTCGAGCTCCTGGGGCGTGCGTGCTTCCAGGCACGGCTCGCCGTTCGCGTCGCGCCAGAGGCAGTCCTCGATCGGCTCGGCCAGGACCGAGTTCAGCGACCGCAGCGTCCCGGCGACCGCCGCGGCCTTCGCGGCGCGGTGATCGGCGGCGAACAGCCGGGCCGGGAGGTGCAGCGCGAACACGGTCAGGGTCTGGACCCCGGCGGCGCGCAGCTCAGGACCGAGGATGGACGGGTCTGACAGGGAGTGGCAGTAGCACTCGAGCGGGATCGGATCGGGGATCCGGCCGGCCGCCGCGGCGGCGTGGGCGGCCTCGAGCTGCGCGTAGCCCTCGTTGACGTGCAGCGTCCCCGTGAAGGCGTCGCCGGGGCCGACGGCGGCGGCCAGCCGCGGGAGCCGGGAGAGCAGGAGGTTGACCTTGAGCTGGGACCCCTCGGGTGCGGGCCCGGGCGGGGATTCGCCCAGCAGCCGGGCGAGCACGGCGGGCGCCGCGCCGCACAAGGCCCACGCCGCCTGAACTTCGGTGCCGTCGGCGCAGCGCACGATCGCGCGCCGGCCATCGGTGTCCAGCGACTGGGCCTCGGCGCCCGTGCGCAGGTCGGCCCCCGCCTCGCGAGCCGCCCGGGCGAGGGCATCGGTCAGCGCGCCCATGCCCCCGACCGGCAGGTCCCAGGCGCCCGTGCCGTTGCCGATCACGTGGTAGAGGAAGCAGCGGTTCTGGCGCAGGCTCGGGTCGTGGGCGGACGCGAAGGTGCCGATGAGCCCGTCGGTCAGGGCGACGCCGCGGACCGTGTCGTCGGGCAGGGCGGCCTCGAGCGCCTCGCCGAGCGGCCGCTCGACCACGGCCTCCCAGGCGGCGTCGTCGCCGACGCGGGCCCGCAGCTGCTCGCGGGACGGCAGCGGCTCGGTCAGGGTCGGGAAGACGCCGGCGGCAACCCGCGCCGTCATGTCCTGAAGGGCCTGCCAGCGGGCCCACGCATCGGGATCCCCGGTGAGCGCCGCCATCGACACGGCGCTCGCGGCCTCGTCGCTCCCGAGGAGCAGGCAGCCGCCCGGGGCGGGCGTGCACGAGGCGACCGTGCGGCGGCGCAGCTCGAGGCCGAGCCCGAGCTCGCGGGCCAGCGCGTGCGGGAACAGGCTGACGAGATACGCGTAGCGCGAGAGCCGAGCGTCGACTCCCGGGAAGGGCCGGCTGGAGATCGCGGCGCCGCCGAGGTGGTCCTGGCGCTCGAGCAGCACGACCGAGCGTCCCGCCCGCGCGAGGAGCGCGGCGGCGACCAGGGCGTTGTGGCCGCCGCCGACGATCACCACGTCGCAGCGGCGAGGACCGGGCATGGCGGCGATGCTAGTGCCGGATCAGGCGACGCGGGTCCGGACGGGCGCCTCGGCGGCGCGCACGAGCGCGCGGGCCCCGGCGAGGGCGGCGTCCTGCCGGGCCTCGTCCTGGGCGGTGGTCGACGGCAGCTCGGCCCGCAGGCGGGCGGTCACGCAGGCCCCGGAGGGCACCGGCGGCGCGGGCGCGCAGAGCAGCTCGGCCAGCGCAGCGCCGGAGCGGCGCGGCGTCTCGACGCCCGGCAGCACGCGGAGCCCCCTCATCGCCGAAGCCCACAGGGCGCGCTGCCAGCCGGGGTACTCCCGCGCCAGCCCGGTGCCGGGCATCAGGCCCGGGTCAAAGGTGCACACGTGGACGTCGCGGCCGGCGGCGCGGAGCTCACGGGCGAGCGCGCCGGCGATCAGCACGCAGTGCAGCTTTGACGTCGTGTACGCCGTGCGACCGGACTGCGGCGAGGAGGCGTCGGCAGGGCGCGCCACGTCCGCCGGCGCGTCGAGCCGCGGCGCCGGCATCCCGGTCCGCCGGGCCGGATCGTGCGTGCCCGACCCCACGATGACGATCCGGCCGGGCTCGCGCAGCCGTCCGAGCGCGAGCAGGCGGTCGAGGAGCGCGACGTGGGCGGCGACGTTGACCTGGTAGGTGGCCTCGAGGCCGTCCTCCGTGACCGTGGCGCCGCTGACGTCCTGCCTGCCCGCGTTGCACGCGACGGCGTCGAGACGCGGGAGCCCCTCGGCCGCGGCCCGCGTGGCGGCGAGCGAAGCGAGATCGAGCGCGACGGGGACCGCTCCGGCAGCCGTCGCCGCCGCGTCCGTGCGACCGGGGTCGCGGCCGGCCGCCAGCACGCGGATGCCCTGCCGGGTGGCGGCCCGCGCCGCCTCGAAGCCGAGGCCGCGTGTGGCTCCCGTGATGAGAATCGTGCGGGTGACCGTCTCCATAGATGGCAGAGTACGCCAAATGGCAGCAAATGTCATTTTGCCGGGCATGCCAAGATGCGCCGCGATGGCCGCTGCGCCCGCCGCCCGCCCCGCGCCGAGCCTGCGCGAACGCAAGAAGGCCCGCACCCGCGAGGCCATTGCGGCGGCGGCGCTCCAGCGCTTCGCGCAGGACGGCTACGACGCGGTCACAGTCGCCAGCATCGCCGCGGCCGCCGACGTGGCCCCGCGAACGGTGTTCCGGTACTTCCCGGCCAAGGAGGAGCTGCTGTTCGCCGAGGACGAGGCGATCCGCGCGGTCATCGTCGGCGCGCTCACGGCCCGGCCTGCCGACGAGGGGGCGTTCGCCGCGCTGCGTGCGGCGGCGCTCACGCTCGCCGCGGGCTTCGATGGCCGCCGGGCCGAGCTGGCCGAACGCCAGGCCGTGATCGAGGCCGCTCCGGCCCTCCTGGCGCGCGACCGCGCCAAGCAGGCCCGGCTCGAGTCCGACGTCGCGGCGGAGCTCCGGGCGCGAGGCGAGCCGCCGGACCGGGCGAGCCTGCTGGCCCGGATTGCCGGCGCCTGCTTCCAGGAAGGGCTGGCGCGCTGGCTCGCCGTCAGCCGCGGCGGCCCAGGGCTCCCGGACTTCGTGGCCGCGGCGTTCGACGAAGCGGCCGCGGCGGGCTGACCCGCAGGGTTTGCGGTCCTCCGGGCCAGGGCAGCCCCAGGGCCTGTGCCGCCAACCCGAACAGGAGATCGCATGCCTGAGAACCTCGATGACGCCAAGGGCCGAGTGAAGGAAGCCGCCGGCAAGCTGACCGACGACAAGGACCTTCAGCGCGAAGGCAAGGTCGACCGCGCGGCCGGCGCCGTGAAGGAGAAGGTCTCCGACGCCGCCGACAAGGCCAAGGACGCGCTGACGCGCGACTGATGCCGGGCCGGGCGCCCGGGGCGGCTCAGGCCGCCCCGGGCCCCACGCTCACGGAGGCGTCGTGCCGCCGGTGCTGCTGCCCGGGTCGATCCGGAAGCCGTTCGGCGGGTTCGTGCGGCCGCGCAGGAACGTGCCGGACGACGCGTCGAGGGTCCACGGGCTCGGCAGCTTCCCGTCGGTCCGGGCGAGGAACTGGCTGAAGTTCGAATATGCCAGCGCGCAGTTGACGCTCCGGCCGGGCAGCAGCCACACGTAGTAGCTGCCCTTCGGGATCGCCAGGCGCCCGATGCGGTCGTTGTGCAGGACCCGGAACGTGCCGGGGCAGAGCCGCTGGCCGCTCGGGTTGGTCCCGCCGCCGCCGTCCTTGCGGGTCACGACGAAGCTGCGGCTGCCCCCGACGAACCGGCGCTGGGAGGCGATCACGCGCCACGGCGACGGCAGGATGCCGTCCCAATCGTCGAGGAACTCTGCGAAGAGGCTGGCCGCTTGGAGACAGCCGAGGTTGCGCACATTGAGGTAGTACTCGCCCTTGCGCAGCGCGAGGCTGCCGATCCGGTCGTTGTGGAGCACGCTGAAGGTGTTCGAGCACCGTCCGGTCGGGGGCGTCGGCGGCGTGGGCGGCGTCCCGCCGCGGGTGACCGTGAAGCTCTGCCCGCCGCCGTTCGAGAACGTGCGCGTCGCCGAGTTCAGGCGCCACGGCGACGGAAGCAGGCCCGACGGGTAGTTGAGGAAGTTCGCGAAGTTCGTGGCCGCTGCGGCGCACGAGAGTCCGCGCGGGGAGATGCGGTAGCCCCCGGCCGGCAGGCTGAGGCTGCCGATGCGGTCGTTGTGGAGCACGGTGAACGTGGGGCAGGCGGCGGCGCGGGCGGTCGCGGCGGAGGCCGCGCCCGGCAGGGCGAGCGGCACGGCTACGAGGGCAAGCGCGAGGAGGAGCAGGCGGCGGGGGGTGTGCATGGGCGCGAAACCTACTGGCGCCAGCGGCGCGATGCGCCAGCAGGGATCGGCGGCGTCAGCGCTCGTCCGCGCGCCAGGGCCCGGCCGCGACGCCGACCGGCTCGGCGGCCCGCTGCGGCGCGAGCGCCGGGTGCTCAGCCAGGTACCAGTCGAGGTACGCCGCGACGCCATCGGCGAACGACGTCGTTGCCGCCCAGCCGAGCTCCGTGCGGGCGCGCTCGCCCGAGACGACGGCGCCGGCGAAGTCGGCAGCACGACCGTCGACGTGGTCGATCGTCACGTCGCCGACGAGGTCACGGACGACCTCGGCGATCTGCAGGACGGTGACGTCCTCGTCGCCCACGAGGTTGTAGACCCGGTCGCGGGCCTGCGGCTCGACCGCCCGGGCGATGCCGTCGGCGAGGTCCTCGACGAACACGAAGCGGCGCGACTGCCTGCCGCCGCCGGCGATCGTGAGCGGCTCGCCCTCCAGGGCCTTGCGAACGAAGATCGGGACCACGGCGCCGTCCCGGGCCCGCGGACCGTAGGGGATGCCCAGCCGCAGGATCGTGTGCTCGAGCCCATGGAGCTCGCAGAACGACCGCACGTACATCTCGCCCGCGAGCTTCGTGGCCGTGTAGAAGTGGTCGGGCAGCCCGAGCGCGGTGTCCTCGTCGACCAGCGGCCCCGGGGAGTTCGAGTAGACCCAGATCGTGCTCGTGTAGACGACGCGCCGCACGCCGGCGAGCCGGGCCGCCTCGAGGACGGCGAGCGTCCCGCGCACGTTGCCCTCGTCGGCGCCGGGCAGGTCCTTGACGACCTCGTTGACGTCCGCGACGGCGGCGACGTGCACGACCGTGTCGATGCCGTGCAGGGCCGAGGCCAGGGTCGGCACGTCGTTGACGTCGCCCAGGACGGTGTCGAGCGTGCCGGCGGGATGGTGCGGGGACTCGCGCCGGTCGTAGTTGCGCACGAAGGCGCCGCGGGCGCGGAGCCGGTCGACGACGTGGGAGCCGACGAACCCCGAGCCGCCGGTCACGAGCACTCTCACGCGACCGTCTCCACGGCGTCCTGGCCGGCCAGCTCGGGGCGGTAGTAGAGCGGGACGCACCAGTGGTTCTCGGCCACCCAGTCGGTGTTCGGGAGGTCGACCGCATGGCCCATGATGCGGTGGCAGGGCTCGTCGTAGACCTTCCCGGTCGAGCGCTCGATCTCGGAGAGGACGATGTACTTGTAGAGGCCGGACTCCATTCCGTCCGGGAAGCGCAGGCGGTCCGGGTGCTCGGGGTCCAGGCGGGTCCGGGCGATCTCGTTCTTCCACGCGACGATCTCGGGCAAGCGCTCCACCTGCAGCAGGCCGAGCGCCGCCGTGAACTCGCTCATGCGGAAGTTCAGGCCATGGACGTCGTAGTCGGGCTTCCCGTAGTTCCGGTAGGCGGCGGCGAAGTCGATCAGGTCGTCGTGGCGGGAGACGAGCACCCCGCCCTCGCCCGTGGAGATCGTCTTCGTGGCGTAGAGGGAGTAGGCCCCGGCGTCGCCCCAGCTTCCGGGCCGGGCGCCGTTCCAGGTGGCGCCGTGGGCGTGGGCGCAGTCCTCGATCAGGAAGATGTCGTGGGCCCGGCAGTACGCGGCGATCTGCTCGATCTCGAACGCGATGTGCCCGCCGATGTGCACGACGAACGCGGCCTTGGGCTGGTGGGCCTGCGCCTTGCGCTCGAAGTCGGCGAACGAGACGCAGAAGTCCTCGCGGTTGCAGTCGACGAACTGCACGTCGGCGCCCGCAGCCAGCGCGGCCAGCGGCGTCGCCATGAAGGTGTTGGACGGGCACAGCACGGTGCTCCCGGCCACCTCGGCGTAGGCGAGGGCGGCCATGGCCGCGCCGGTCCAGCTCGAGGTGGCCAGCGCGCGCAGCCCGTTGTGCTCGGCCCAGGCGGCCTCGAAGCGGCCGACCATCGGGCCCTCGGCCCAGCGCTGGGAGTCGATCACCTCGTCCCACAGGCCGTGCAGGCGCGCACGGTCGCGTGGGTCGAAGCTGATGGCGAAGTCGGAGAAGTCGGCCACGGCGGGCACTCGATTCGAAGGGCCCACAGGCGTCGGGCGGTGACGATCGGGCGGCAGAGTAGCAGCGCGCCCCGGCATCAGGAGGCGCGCCTGGCTGCATGTTCAGAGTGTCACAAGCTGCCCGCCGTGACGGTGTTCAGGCCGCGGGCCGCGATCCGGCCGAGGATCTCGGGAAGCGCGGCGGCGGTCGCCCGCCAGCATCCCGGCACGCTGTAGTCGTCGGCGTCGTGCAGGAGGAGCACGTCCCCGGCGTCGAGCTGCTCGGTCACGTCCCGGGCAATCGAGGCCGGCGTGGCGCGGCGGGCCCAGTCGTGACCCCAGCGGGACCAGAGGAGCGGCGTCCACCCGCCCTCGCGCACGAGCCGCAGGCCCGGAGGGCTGTAGATGCCGTACGGCGGGCGGTGCACCGCTGGCGCGACCCCGGTGGCTTCGGCGATCGCGGCATGGCCGCGGTCGAGGTCGTCGGCCACGGTGCTGGGGCGCAGGCGCAGCAGGGTCCGGTGGCGGTGCCCGTGGAGCGCCACCGCGTGGCCCGCCGCGACGATCTCGGCAGCGAGGGCGGGCCGGCGGTCGACCTGCTCGCCCACGAGGAAGAACGTCGCGACCGCGCCGGCCTCGCGCAGCGCCTCGAGCACGGCGGGCGTGCCTTGGGCGTGCGGGCCGTCGTCGAACGTGACCGCGACGCCCCCGGGCGCTTGGATGCGCCGCGCGACCCCGAGCGCGCTGGCGACCGGCGCAGCGATCGGCGCCAGGGCCGGCACGGACCAGGCGGCGCCGGCGGCGGCCGCCCCGGCGGCAGCGGTGAGCGTGAGGGTGCGCGCGTCAGGCATCGGCGCCCGCCAGTGTTCCACTGGCGACGCAGGGACGGTCTAGTCTGCGCCCATGGTCGCCTTGGGCGTGCTGATGGCCTGCAGCGCCTCGGCGCTCTTCAACCTCGCGATCGTGGTGCAGGCGCGCGAGGCGCGGGCGGTCCCCACCGACCACGCGCTGCACCCGTCGCTGCTGATCAAGCTCCTGCAGCGTCCGCTCTGGCTGGCCGGCGCCGGGCTGCAGGCGGCGGCGATCTGCCTCCAGGCCGGGGCGCTCTTCTTCGCGCCGCTGACCGCGGCGCAGCCGGCCGAGGCGGTCGGGCTCCTCCTGCTCCTGTTCCTCGGCGCCCGGATGCTGCACGAGCGCGTGGGCCGGCGCGAATGGCTCGCCGTCGCCGGGATCGTCATCGGCGTCGTCGTGGTCACGCTCCTGGCGCCCAAGCACACGACCGCCGAGGCGCCGGGCGTGGCGATGGCCGTCGCGCTTGGGGTGCTCGGCCTCGCCGGCCTCTCGCCGCTGCTCATGCGGGCCGTGGGCCGGGAGGCGCCGCCGCTGCTGATGATCGTCGGAGCCGGCCTGTGCTTCTCCTGGAGCGTCTTCGGCATCAAGCTCGTCACGAACGACATCATCGACGCCAACTGGCTTGGCGCGGTGGCCTGGGGCCTCGCGGCGATCTCGATCGGGGCGGCCGGCACGCTGATCGAGATGAGCGCCCTGCAGGTCCGGCCGGCCACGCGGGTGGCGCCGATCATCTTCGTGCTCGAGTTCATCGTTCCCGTCCTGCTCGCCGTGCTCGTCGGCGGCGAGTCCTGGACCGGGGGGCTGCTCACCGTGACGGGGCTGCTCGCCGGCGTCCTGCTCGTGGCGGGGAGCGCCGGATCGCTGGGCGGATCCTCGGCCGTGGCCGGGATGATCGCCGCCGGTCACGCCGACGCGGCGTCGGACAGCGCGAGCACCAACGACGCCGCCGACGGAACACCGTCGAGCGAGGTGTCGGGCGGCAAGGGCGAGGCGAGCGCGGAGGCGAGCGCCGCCGACAGCTCGGCGCGGGATGTCGCCACCTCGGCGAGCCCGTAGCGGGCGAACGCCTCGTTGTTCACGCGGATGTGCGCGACGCCCCAGCCGTAGGAGATCGGCCGGCAGCCGCGCAGGCGCGCCTCGAGGATGGTCAGGCCCGCGGTGGAGTGCACGAGCGCGTCGGCGGCCGTGAGGAGGTCGCACATCTGCTCGGTGAAGCCCTCCACCCGCACGCGCCCGTCGCCGGCGAACTCGGCCGCGAGGCGGGTCCGGATCTCCTCCGCGTGCCCGCACAGCGCCACGACGAACGCCCCCTGCTCGCGGGCGCAGGCCACGGCCCCGCTGAGGTCGCCGATCGCCCAGCCGCCTCCGGAGACGACGACGACCGGCCCGGTCGCGGGCAGTCCGAGGCGCGCCCGGGCGCCGTCCCGGTCGACGGGTGAGCGGAACTCGGGCGGGCTGAAGCCGTGGACGGCGGCCACCGGACCGGGCCCGGCGATCTGGCGGACCTCCGCGATCGACTCGGGATGGGTGACGAGGTGCAGGTCGATCCCGCGCGCCGCCCAGTAGCGCAGGCTCGAGAGGTCGGTGATCGCCGCGACGGCCGGCGCGGGCAGGCGGCGCAGGCGGCGCAGAGCGCCGAGGATCTCGGTGGCGCCCGGGTAGACCGAGACGATCACGGTGGCGCGCGTGCGGCGGGCGGCCCGGTGCAGGGCGCGGCCGCCGAGCAGCACCGAGCCCGCCTGCACGAGCCAGCGGACCGGCGCGTGGTACCACAGCCGGTACTGGAGGTCGAAGAGCCAGTAGCGCTTCGGGTCGTAGATGGTCGCGCGCGTGTTCTCCTCGACGACGGCGACGGCGTGCGGGCCGATCTCCTCGAGCGTGTCGACGATCTCGACGTGCGTGCCGGGCCGCTCTTCCTCGATCTGGCGGGCCAGCGTCAGGGCGGGCCGGTCGTGTCCGGCGCCGATGCCGGCGCTGAGGATGAGGACCCGGGCGGGCCGGGCGGACGGGGTCGGATCGGCCATGGCGGGCGGATCCTACGAGCCGCCGGCCCTCGGCCGCGCGCCGCCCGAACCCGGGGCGAGAGCGCCAACGCGCCAACTCGCAGTCAGGCCGCAGATTGGTCCTGACGCCATCGTTCAGATAACGTCTCAGCACGCGAGGCTGGCGGGACCAGCTCGGACATTCGGACACGGACGGACGAGCAACGCGGCATGGAGGCGGCACGGAACGCGGTCCAACGTGAATCCCGCCAGCCTCGCTTCCTCTCCCTGCCCTCCAGCTGCGGCGCTCGGATGCGCCGCAGCTGGCGTGCCTGGGCGTCCGTGCGCCCGGGCCGCCCGGCCCCGTGTGCCGCGCCCGGGCGCGGCGTCCGGCACCATTGCCGCCCGTGAGCACTCCCACCGTGATCGAACGCTTCGCCGACCTGGCCGTCCACCTGGGCGCCAACGTCCAGCCGGGCCAGATCGTCTCCATCGGGACGGAGCCCGGCAAGGAGGAGGTGACGCGCGCGATCGCCGCCAGCGCCTATCGGGCCGGAGCCAAGTTCGTCGACGTGACCTCGTTCGACCTGCACGTGAAGCGCGCGCGGATCGAGCACGCGGACCCGGAGACGCTCGATTTCGTGCCGTCCTGGTACGGCGAGCGGGTGCTCGAGCTCGGCCGCCAGCGCTGCGCGCGCATCGGGCTGACCGGGCCGGTCGCGCCAGGGCTGCTCGACGACCTCGACCCGGCCCTGGTCGGTCGCGACAAGCTCCCCTCGCTGCGGGAGTCCGGCGAGGTGGTCAACGACCGCACGACGAACTGGACCGCGCTGCCGTGCCCCACGCCCGCCTGGGCGCAGCTCGTGCACCCGGACCTGCCTGCCGACGAGGCCTACGCCCGGCTCTGGGAGCAGGTCGCCCACATCTGCCGGCTCGACGAGCCCGACCCGGTGGCGGCCTGGCGGCAGCGGATGTCCCGCCTCCTCGAGGTCTCCGGCACGCTCGACGGGCTGGGCATCGACACGCTGCACTTCGAGGGCCCGGGCACGGACCTGCGGGTCGGCCTGCTCCCGAGCTCGCGCTGGCAATGCGCCAGCTTCACGACCGCGGACGGGATCGAGCACATGCCGAACATCCCGTCCGAGGAGGTCTTCACGACCCCCGACCCGGAGCGCGTCGAGGGCACGGTCCGCTCGACCAAGCCGCTCGTCGTCGGCGGGACGATCGTGCGCGGGCTGGCCATGCGGTTCGAGGGCGGCCGGGCCGTCGACATCCAGGCCGACGCCGGCGCCGGCACGATGCGGGCCATGTGCGACAGCGACCCCGGCGGCGCCCGGCTCGGCGAGGTGGCGCTCGTCGACCGCGCGGGCCGGATCGGCGCGCTGGACACCGTCTTCTACGACACGCTCATCGACGAGAACGCGGCCAGCCACATCGCGGTCGGCATGGGCTACGCGTTCGCGGTGCAGGACGCGGCTGACCGGGCCCGGGCCAACCAGAGCCAGATCCACGTCGATTTCATGATCGGCAGCGACGAGGTCGATGTCACCGCGATCGCCGCCGACGGGGCCCGCACGCCCGTCCTGCGCGGCGGCGACTGGGCGTTCTGATCTCCGGGCGCCGCCCGGCGCCGCTACCCTACGGCCCGCCGCACCACCCTGGAGAGGTGCCGGAGCGGTTGAACGGGCGCGACTGGAAATCGCGTAACGGGGGTCAACCTCGTTCGAGGGTTCGAATCCCTCCCTCTCCGCTCGCTCGCCAGGCCGTCCAGCCGCGTCGGGCGCGCCGAGGGCGAGGCTGGGGGGAAGCTGACCACAAGGGATGACTGGGGCCCGCCGATGACGAGTGCGCAAGGACGACGCCGCGCGGCAGCCGTTGCTGCTGCGCTGGTCGCCGCGCTCGCGACGGCGGGGCCCGCCGGCGCGACGGCCCTGCCGGCGGGCTTTCAGGAGTCCGTGGTGTTCTCGGGCCTCACGGCGCCGACGGCCGTGCGGTTCGCCCCGGCCCCGGACCCTCGGGTGTTCGTCGCGGAGAAATCGGGGCGCGTCCTGGCGTACGACAGCCTGTCCGACCCGACTCCGACGCTGGCTGCCGACCTCCGGACCGAGGTCTTCAACGCCGACGATCGCGGCCTCCTGGGCTTGGCGGTGGATCCGGGATTCCCGGTCAAGCCGTACGTCTACGTCCTGTACTCGCACGACAGCTACGGCGGTCGCTCGCCGGCGTGGGGGACGGCCGGCGCCACCGACGACGCGTGCCCGACCCCGCCCGGGCCGACGACCGACGGGTGCGTGATCGACGGCCGGCTCTCGCGGCTGCAGCTGGACCCGCTCACGGGCACGCTGGTGGCGGGCGGGGAGACCGTGCTGGTCGCCGGCGGGTGGTGCCAGCAGTTCCCGAGCCATTCGATCGGGGATCTCGCCTTCGGGGCCGACGGGCTGCTCTACGCCAGCGGCGGCGACGGCGCCAGCTTCAACTACCCCGACTACGGGCAGTCGGGCGGCACGCTGGGATCGCCGCCGATCGTCAAGAGCAACCCGTGCGGCGATCCGCCGGGCGCGCCCGGCGGGCCGGTGCTGACGCCGCCGACGGCCGAGGGCGGCAGCCTGCGCGCCCAGGACCTGCGCACGCCGTCAGACCCGACCGGCTTGAGCGGCGCGCTGATCCGGGTCGACCCGGGGACCGGCGACGGCGCCGCCGGCAACCCGCTCGCGGCGAGCCCGGACGCCAACGCCCGCCGCATCGTGGCCGAAGGCTTCCGCAACCCGTACCGCATCGCCGTGCGCCCCGGCACCAGCGAGCCGTGGGTGGCGGACGTGGGCGACATCAAGGTCGAGGAGATCGACCGGGTGCCGGCGCCGACGGACAGCGCCGTCGACAACTTCGGCTGGCCGTGCTACGAGGGCCCGGCCCGGCACGCCGGCTGGGACGCGCTCAACGTGTCGGTCTGCGAGAACCTCTACGCCGCCGGGCCCGGAGCGGTGTCGGCGCCGGTGTTCTCCTACGCGCACAGCGCACCCACCGTGCCCGGGGACGGCTGTTCGACCGGGAGCGGCGCGGTCACCGGCCTGGCCTTCTACGGCCAGGGCCCGTATCCGACCGCGTACCAGGGCGCGCTCTTCTTCGCCGACTACGCCCGCGACTGCGTCTGGTGGATGAAGGCCGGCGCGGGCGGCGTCCCGGATCCGGCGAGCACCGCCGTCTTCGCGAAGGGCGCGGTCAGCACCGTCGACCTCCAGGCCGGCCCCGACGGCGCGCTGTACCGGGTCGACCCCTGGCACGGCTCGGTCCTGCGGATCGGCTACACCGGGCCGGGCACCGCGCCGGTGGCCCGGGCAGCCGCCGCTCCGACCGACGGCACGGCGCCGCTGGCCGTGGACTTCGACGGCCGCGCGTCCACCGACGCGGATCCAGGGCAGACCGCGGCGCTCGACTACGCCTGGGACCTCGACGGCGACGGCGCCTACGACGACGCAACCGGCCCGACGGCGTCCCGCACCTATCCGCGCGGAACGTTCGTCGCGCGGCTGAAGGTCACCGACCCGGACGGCTGGTCGGGCGTCTCGGCTCCGATCACGGTCAACTCGTCCAACAGCGCCCCCGTCCCGGTGATCACGCTGCCCGCCGCCGGGCTGCGGTGGTCGGTCGGCGACACGGTCGACTTCGCCGGATCGGCCACGGACGCCCAGGACGGCACCCTGGCCGCCACCCGCCTCCAGTGGACGCTCGACCTCGACCACTGCCCGTCGACCTGCCACGTGCACCGCATCACCGCCTTCGACGCCGTCGCGGGCGGCTCGTTCGTCGCGCCCGATCACGGCTACCCGGCCCACCTGACGCTGACGCTGACCGCCACCGACTCCGACGGCGCTGCGGGATCGGCGAGTGTCGACCTCTTCCCGGCCACCGCGTCGCTCTCGCTGGGCTCCGATCCTCCGGGACTCACCGTGGGCGCGAACGGCGAGGTTGGGGCGGCGCCGCTGGATCGCACCGTGATCGCCAAGTCGTCGAACTCCGTCGCCGCCGATCCGCTGCAGGCGGCCGGGGGCACGACCTGGGCCTTCTCGGGATGGTCGGACGGCGGCCTCCCGGCCCATCAGGTCACGGTGCCCGGGTCCGGGCTGTCCCTGACGGCCACGTTCAGCGCTCCGCCGCCCGGCGGTTCCCCGCCGGTCGGGCCGGCCGGAGGGCCGGCGACGCCTCCGGCGGCGCCGTCCACGGTGGCCCCGCCGGCTGGCGCCGCCGCTCCGGGGCTGACCGTCTCGGGCCGGGCTCGCCAGCTGGCCGACCGCCGCGGGCGGTTCAGCGTGGACGCCCGCTGCGCGGCCGGCTGCACGCTGGCCGCCCGGGCGACGGCCTCGGCGCCGGGCCGCCGGTCGCGGCTCGATGCCGGCGGGATCCGCACGACGGCGGCGCCGGTCCTCCGGCGCCGCCTCGTCCTGACGCTCCCGGCCGGCACGCTGCGCACGCTGCGCCAGCTCGAGCGCGTCCGGCAGCGACTGCCCGTCACGGTCGAGGTGAGGGCCACCGGCCCCGGCGGCGGGAGCACCGTCCGGCGCCTCCCGCTGTCGCTGGGCGCGCGCTGAACCGCCGGAAACGCGGGGTGGCGGATCTGCGAGGCTGGCGGGCATGATCGACCGCCAGCGGCTTGCCTCCGTCCGCGGCGCCGAGCTCGACCGCTTCGCCGCGCTGCGGCCGCGCAGCGCGGCCCTGGCGCGCGACGCCGCGGGCCTCATGCCGCGCGGCGTCCCGCAGAGCTGGATGGCGCTGCTCTACGACCACCCCCTCCTCTTCGTGTCGGAGGGGCGCGGGTCACGGTTCACCGACGTCGACGGGCACGAGTACGCCGACTTCAACATCGCCGACACGAGCGCGTTCTGCGGGCACGCGCCCGAGCCGACGCAGGCTGCGGTCGCCGACCGCCTCGCTCGGGGCGGCCAGTTCCTGCTGCCAGTCGCGGATGCGGCAGCCGTCGCCCGCGAGCTCGGTCGCCGGTACGGGCTGCCCGCCTGGCAGTTCACGCTGGCGGCCACGACCGCCAACGTCGAGGTGTTCCGACTGGCCCGGTACGCGACCGGGCGGACCGACGTGGTCCTGTTCGACGGCCACTACCACGGCCATGCCGACGAGCTGCAGGCCGCGGGCGAGCCTGGCGCGACCGTGCCGGAGAACGCCGGGATTCCGCCCGACAGCGTCGCCCACGTGCGCCTGGTCCCGTTCAACGACCTCGACGCGCTCGAGGCCGCGGTGCGCGACGAGCAGGTCGCGTGCGTGCTGGCCGAGCCGGGGATGACGAACAACCAGGGCGTGATCCAGCCCGACGACGAATTCCACGCCGCGCTGCGCCGCGTCACCGCGGAGACCGGCACGCTGCTCGTGCTCGACGAGACCCACACGCAGATCTGCGGCCCGGGCGGGCTGACCGCGCGGTGGGGCCTGGAGCCGGACCTCGTCACGCTCGGGAAGTCGATCGGCGGCGGCGTGCCGGTCGGCGCCTACGGCATGACGCCGGCCCTGCGCGCGACGATGGAGTCCGGCGACTGGATCGCGACCGGCGGGACGCTGCTCGGCAGCGCGCTGCAGATGGCGGCGTGCCGGGCGACGCTCGAGCACGTGCTCGTCGACGACGCCTACGAGCGGGCGGCGGAGCTCGGGAGCCGCCTCGCGGACGGGATCGAGCGGGTCGCCGCCGACGCTGGGCTGCCGTGGGCGGCCCACCGGCTCTACCCGCGGTCTGGCTACTCGTTCTCCGGCACCCTCCCGCGCAACGCCGCGGAGGCGCGCGCGGACCTCGATCCCGAGCTGTGGTCGGCCTGGCGCGCCTTCGCCGCCAACCGGGGCGTGTGGGAGGCGATCGACGGGGCGGGGCCGGCAGCGTCGGTCGCGACGGGCGATGCGGACGTCGATCGGTACCTGGACGTGCTGGCCGGGTTCGTCGGCGCGGTCACGCCCGCCTAGGGGCGCGTCAGCGCTCGTCGCTGCCGGCGGGCTCGGGCACGGCGAGCACGACGTGGGACCGGGCGACCGACACGAACGGATGGGCCTCGGGCTGGCGCGACCCGTCGAGGACCTCGATCGTGGCGTCCGTGACCGCGATGAACTCCCGCTCGACCGCGTTGAGGAACTCCGAGAGGCGGCTGCGGTAGCCCTCGCGCGGCATGGCGATGGTGCCGCGGATGCGGTGGCGCTCCGTCTCCAAGACGACGCGGTTCGAGATCTGATCCATCCGGCGAATCTACCGGGGCACCCGCGCGGGTGTGCCCTTGGGGCGCCGGGCTAGCATTGCGCCCGTGCTGCACGCGGTGGCCGACCCGACGGTGTTCCACATCGAGCTGTTCAAGTCCGGGTCCGAGCCCGAGCGGGCCTCGGCGGTGCTGGTGCTCGTCGCGTTCCTCGTGACGTTCGCCTTCATCCGGACGAGCGCGCGGTTGATGCGCAGCCCGAAGGTCCCGTGGTGGCCGGGGAGCGTGACGACCGAGAGCGGCCTGCACATCCACCACCTCGTGTGGGGGATCTGGCTGATGATCATCTCCGGGTTCCTGGCCTTCGCGACGGACCTCCAGACGCCCTGGTGGCAGGTGATCTCGATCGCCTTCGGGATCGGGGTCGGGCTCACGCTCGACGAGTTCGCCCTGTGGCTGCACCTCGACGACGTCTACTGGTCCGAGCAGGGCCGGTCGTCGGTCGACGCGGCGATCCTCGCGGCGGTGCTCGGGCTGCTCGTGGTGCTCGGGCTGCGACCGTTCGGCCTCGACGAGACGGCGTCGGTGGTGGGCACGATCGTCGTGGCCACGGTCCACCTGACGCTCGTGGCGATCACGTTCTTCAAGGGGCGGATCTTCCTCGGTGCGCTGGCGCTGTTCGTGCCGGTCGTCGGGCTGTGGTGCGCCTGCCGCTTGGCCAAGCCGGGGTCGCCGTGGGCGCACAAGCGCTACACCGGCAAGCGCGCCGGGAAGATGGAGCGGGCCGAGCAGCGGTGGAATCCCGGGAAGACGAGCGCCGAGGTCGGACGCAAGCTCCAGGACTTCATCGGCGGCGTCCCGACCAGCGAACTGGAGGCCGAGGGGGAGGCGCCAAGTGCCGCGGCGGCCGACGCCGGCCACTCGGAACCGGAGCCGTCCGGTTCCGCGGCGGTCGATCCCGCTCCGCGCGGTTCCGGCGACTCGCTGCCGCCCGCCGCGACGTAGCGCCGCGTACCCTCCGCCGATGCCTGCCGGCCGCCCCCGCGTCGCCGTCGTCGGCCACGTCGAGTGGGTCGAGTTCGTGGCGGTGCCGCGGCTGCCGGCGTCCGGCGAGATCGTCCACGCGACCGGCAGCTGGGAGGAGGCGGCGGGCGGCGGTGCCGTGGCGGCCGTGCAGCTGGCGCGGCTCGCGGGCGGCTGTGACTTCTTCACGACGTTCGGTCACGACGAGACCGGCGCGCGCGCCCGCGCCGAGCTCGAGCGCCGCGGCGTGACCGTGCACGCGATCGACCGGCCCGAGGCCCAGCGGCGGGCGATCACGTTCGTCGATGCGGCCGGCGAGCGAACGATCGCCGTGCTCGGGGACCGCCTTGTGCCGGCGGGTTCCGATCCCCTGCCATGGGACCGGCTCGCCGGCGCCGACGCCGTCTACGTGACCGGCGGCGATGCCGCCGCGATCCGGGCCGCGCGGGCGGCCCGGGTGCTCGTCGCGACCCCCCGGGCCAGCGATGTCCTCGCCGAGGCGGGCGTGGCGATCGACGCTCTCGTGTTCAGCGGCGGCGACGCCGTCGAACGGGCGGGCGCGGAGCGCCTCGGGGGCGTGGCGCGGACGGTCGTGGAAACGGCGGGCGCCGAGGGCGGGACGTGGCGGGCCGCCGGCGGCACGATGGGCCGATGGCCGCGGGCCCCGCTCGCGGGCCGAGGCGGGGACGCCTACGGGTGCGGCGACTCGTTCGCGGCCGGCCTCACGCTCGGCCTCGGCCGCGGCGACACGCTCGCGGACGCCGTGGGGCTCGGCGCCCGCTGCGGGGCCGCCTGCCGGGCCGGCCGCGGGCCCTACGGCGCGCCGATGCCGGCCCCGTAGGCCGGACGGCCTCGCGGGCTGGCGCCGCCGCCGGCCCGCACTGCCCCAGCAGGCGTCCGCAGCCGGGGGTACCGTCGGGCTCGATGGGCCTGACGACGATCGACCTCTTCGCCGGGGCCGGCGGGCTGACCGAGGGGTTCCGGCAGGCAGACGCCCTCTGCCTCTACGCCAACGACGCCGACGCGCGCGCCGTGGCGACGTTTCGCCACAACCATCCGGCGACCTGGGCGGAGTGCCGGCCGATCGAGGACGTCGATCCGGGCCGGGTGCGCCGCCGCCTGCGGATGCTGCGCGGGGACCTCGACGTGCTCGTCGGCGGCCCGCCGTGCCAGGGGTTCTCCATCAACGCGCCGGGCCGGTTCCTCGACGACACCCGCAACGCGCTCTTCCGGCACTACGTCCGTTTCCTCGACGAGTTCGAGCCGCGGGCGTTCGTGCTCGAGAACGTGCCCGGGATGCTGTCGCTCGCCGACGGCGCGATCTTCGAGGAGATCGTCGGGACGCTCGTCGCCCGCGGGTACGCGGTCTCGGCTCGGGTGCTCTTCGCCGCCCACTACGGCGTGCCCCAGGAGCGCTGGCGGCTGATCCTGCTCGGGTCCCAGCACGGGCTCGACCACCCCGAGCCGGCGCACGCCGCCGCCGGTCGCGCGAACTTCCGCGGCGCCCGTTCGATGACGCTCGCCGCGGCCGAGGGCCTCCCGGCGCCGGTCACGGTCGGCGAGGCCATCGGCGACCTCCCGCGGCTGCGGGCCGGGGAGGGGGCCGAGGAGATGGCCTACGGCGCCGCCCCGGCCAGCCCGTATGCCGCGGCGCTGCGGGCCGGATCGCCTGGGGTCTTCAACCACGTGGCCGGCCGCCTGGCCGCGATCAACCAGGAGCGCCTGCGCCACGTCGGCCCAGGCGGGTCGTGGCGGGACATCCCGTTCGATCTGCTGCCCAAGGGGATGCAGCGGGCGCGCCGCTCCGACCACACGAAGCGCTACGGCCGCCTCCGCACCGACGGCCTCGGCGCGACGGTGATGACGAAGTGCGACCCCCACTGGGGCCCGGTGTTCCTTCCGGACCAGGACCGCGCCCTGACCGTCCGTGAGGCGGCGCGCCTGCAGTCGTTCCCGGACCGATTCCGGTTCCTGGGCGCGCGCGTTGCGCAGTACGAGCAGGTCGGCAACGCGGTGCCGCCGCTCATGGCGCGGGCGATCGCCGCGGCGCTGGCGGACCAGCTCGGCCCGGGGCGTGCGGAGCCGGAGCTGCGCCTGCCGCTCGGCGCGGCGGCCTAAACGGTCCGCCGCCCGATACCGTGCGTGCCATGGCCGACGAACCGAAGCCGCCGGGCGCCCCGTCCCTGCTGCCGCGCACCACTCGCCTGCTGGAGCTGGAGTTCGGCAACCAGGACCAGTTCGACGACCCGCACCGCGAGTGGCGCCGCCTCTTCTCTGAGCTCCTCGGCACCTTCCTGCTCGTCCTGGCCGCGGCGGGCGGCGGGCTCCTGCACGCCCAGGGCAAGATCACGCTCTCGGCGGCCGTCGTCGCGCCCGGGCTCACCGTCCTGGCGATCATCCTGTTCATGGGCGCCGTGTCGGGCGCGCACCTGAACCCGGCGGTCTCGCTCGCCTTTGCGATGCGAGGCGACTTCCCGTGGAAGCGCGTGCCGGGGTACGTCATCGTCCAGCTCCTCGGCGCCACCCTGGCGTGCCTCTTCCTCCTCGCCGTGTTCGGGAACGTCGAGCACCTCGGGGCCACGCTGCCGGGGCCCGGCTACCACGACTGGCAGGCGCTCCTGATGGAGATCGCGCTGACTGCGGGCCTGGTCAGCGTCATCCTCGGCACCGCGTCGGCCGCCCAGAACGTCGGCGCGATCGCCGCGCTCGGCGTCGGCGGCTACATCGCCCTCGCCGGCCTGTGGGCGGCGCCCGTCAGCGGCGTCTCGATGAACCCGGCGCGGTCGTTCGGCCCGGCGCTCGTCAGCGGCGACTTCACCGCCTACTGGGTCTACGTCGCGGGGCCGCTCATCGGCGCGGTGATCGCGGTCGGCTTCGCCTACATCCTGCGAGGCCGGGGCGGGGACGCCATCTCGCGCGCGGCGGGCTCGGGCGTGCTGGACGAGGGAAGCCTCCAGCGCCAGAAGCGGCTGTCCGACGCGATCGACGCGGGCGACGTTGCGCCGCCCGGGATCGCTGACGACGCGCCGCCCGGGGGCGACGCACCGCCGGGGGGCGACGCGCCGCCCGGGCGCGACGCGCCCCCTCGGGACGACGCGCCGCCGGGCCGGCAGGCGCCCGCCTGACACCAACCTGCGCGTGCTGGCCACCGGATCGGTGGCGCAGACGCGCGAGAACGGCTGGGCCGGGGGCCCGGCGCGAACGTGTGCGTGCTGGCCACCGGATCGGTGGCGCAGGCGCGCGAGAACGGCTGGCGGGGGCGCCGGCCGTGCCCAGCCGGCGCCCCTACGCGTCGGCGGCGAGCGCCAGCGCCGCCAGCGTGCCTTCGTGCACGGCCTCCTCGGCGCTGCGGGCGCCGAGGCAGTCGCCGGCGCGGGTGACCCGCAGGCCGGCCTCCAGGAGCGGCTCGTACAGCGATCCGTCGGGCTCGCGGCCGGCGGCGAGCACGAGCGTGCCGACGTCCTCGATCACGACCTCGCGGTCGGAGAAGACGTGGCGGCAGCGCAGGGCGCCGTCAGCCGCGGCGACGGGCCGGACGTGGTGGACGAGCTCGACGCCCGCCTCGTGCAGGCGCCCGAGATACAGGTTGCGCTGGTACTGGTGGACGTGCTCGGCGAGCGCGAGCCCGCCGCAGGCGAGCCGGACCTCCGCGCCGCGCGCCGCCAGCGCTTCCGCCGCGATCATCCCGGTCCAGTCCGCGCCCCAGTCCCAGACGACCACCGGGCCGTCCGGCACGCCGGCCCCGATCGCGCCGAGGACGTGCCATGCGTCGACGATGGCCGGGGCGCCGTCGCCGACCTCCAGCGGCGGCGCGTGCGGCGTCGCCCCGGCGGCGAGGACGACGTGGTCGGGGCGCTCGGCGACGATGGCGTGGACCGTGGCTTCGGTGCCGAGCCGGACGTCGGCGCCCGCCGTCCAGCGCTCGAGGTTGGCGATCATCGCCTCGGCGATCTCTCTGTGGGAGGGCCCGCTGAGCGCCCGGCGCCACTGCCCGCCCAGGCCCCCGGCCCGCTCGAACAGGACGGTGCGACCCGGGCCGGCGTAGCGGGCGGCGGCGCAGCCGGCCGGCCCGCCGCCGATGACGACGACCGTCTGCTCGGCGGGCGCGGGGCGGGGCAGCGTGCGCTCGCGGCCGGTCCAGGCGTTCACGGTGCAGTTGATCGGCGCGCCGGCGTGGTAGTGCCCGATGCAGGCCTGGTTGCAGCCGATGCAGCGGTCGATCTCGGCGGCCCGCCCCGCGGCGGCCTTGGCCGGCAGCTCCGGGTCGGCGATCAGCGCGCGGGTCATGCCGACGGCGTCGGCGTCCCCGCGGCGGATGATCAGGTCGGCCTCCTCGACGTCGCGGATGCGCGTCGTGGCGATGACCGGCAGGCCGGTGGCGGCCCGGATCGCCGCCGCACCCGAGACCACGCCCTCGGAGCCGAGCGGGGCCGGCGGGGCGATCCACATCGAGCCCCGGTAGGTCGAGCTCGAGCCCATGGCGATCGAGAGGTAGTCGACGAGCCCGAGGCGCGCGACCTCGCTGACGACCTCCAGCGTCTCGTCCGCCGTGAGGCCGTCGGGCGAGATCTCGTCGGCCGCCATGCGCAGCCCGACGATGCGGTCCTCGCCGATCCCCTCGCGCATCCGCTCGAGCGCCTCCACGAGGAACCGCAGCCGGCCCTCCTCGCCGCCGTAGGCGTCGGTGCGCCGGTTCGTGTGGCGGGAGAGGAACTGGGCCGGCAGATACCCGAGCCCGGCCAGGAACTCGACGCCGTCCATCCCGCCTTCGCGCGCGTAGGCCGCGGCGGTGCGGTGGCCGTCGATGATGCCGCCGATCTCGCGCAGCGTGAGCGCCCGGGGCTCGGCGTGGTAGCGGGCCGTCGGGACCGCCGAGGGCCCGACCGCGGGCGGCCGGGTGCCGCTGGTGATCATCTCGCGGCCGCCGTGGTTGAACTGGGCGATCACGCGGGCACCATGGGCGTGCACGGCCTCGGAGATCTTGCGCCACGCCGGCACGATCTCGGGGACGAAGCCGGCGATCGTGTGGGGGGTCAGGCGCCCGGACGGGTCGACCGCGGTCGACTCGACCGACACGAGCCCCGCCCCGCCGCGGGCCCGGGCCTCGTGGTAGGCGACGAGGTCGTCGGTCGGGATGTTGTCGTGGACGAGGCTGGTCTGATGCGACGTCGAGACGATCCGGTTGCGCAGCTCGATCGGCCCGAGGCGGACCGGGGAGAGGAGCGCGTCGAGCGCCATCAGGCCGGCCCGCCCTGGGCGGGTCCGCGCACCGAGGCCGGCGGCTCGACGCCGAGCGCCGCGGCCGCCGCCCCGCGGCCGGTCCGCACCGCGCCCTCCATGTAGCCGCAGACCCACTGGTCCGAGCCGCAGACGTAGAACGGGGGCGCATGCGTGCCGTGGAGCGGGCCGACCGCCATGACGTCGCCGGCCCGCCACTCCGTCACATAGCCGAGCGTCCACGGGTCAACGCCCCAGCGGCGGATGAAGAAGTGCTCGGGCCCGGCCACGCCCGGGCCGAACATCCGGACCAGCTCAGCGACGACGTCGGCTTGGAGCACGCCGTCGTCCGGCGCGGCGAGCAGCGCGGCGAGGCGGTCGGGGCCGCTGAGCATCGAGAGCAGGCCGGCGGCCTGCGGCCAGGCCGATCCGATCAGCCCCTCGGAGTACGCCAGCCCGCTCGCGCCGGCGTCCGCCCAGGGCGAGCCGGCATAGGCGGCCACGAGCTTGACGGCGGTGGCGCTGCGCTGGCGCCGCAGCGACGCCAGGCGCGCATCCGGGACGCCGTCGATCCGCACCTGCCGCAGCGGCCCAACCGGCAGGGCGCAGATGACAGCTCCCGCGCTGAGCTCGTCGCCGCCGGCCAGCGTGACCGTGCATCCGCCTGCCGCCACCTGCACCCGCTCGACTGGCGAGCCGAGGCGGACGCGCTCGCCGAGCTCGGCGGCCATCCGCAGGGCCACGGTGGCCGAGCCCTCGGCCACCTTCAGGCCTTCCCAGGCCTCGTCGTCGTAGTAGCCGGTGGCCCCGGCGGCAGCGACCTTGCGCAGCTCCGCGAGCAGCGAGGCGCGCTCGGCCGAGCCGTCCGCGAGGCCGAGGTGGAAGAGCTCCCGCCGGCGCACGACCTGGGGCGGGGCGCCCGCGGCCCGCAGCCAGTCGGCGAACGTCGTGGCGTCCAGGCGGGCGGCGTCGGGGTGCGACCACGGGTCGGCCGGGTCGACCGTGCGGGCCAAGGCGAGGAACTCCTGCTCGATCCGGTCGTGTGCGGCCGCCTCGGCGGCGTCGAGCATCGTCCCGCGCCGCACGCCGTCGGCCAGGCTGAAGACCTCCTCGCCCTCCAGCTCCGTGTAGGACGTGACGACGGTGAGCCCCAGCTCCTCGGCCAGGCCGAGGTAGGCGTGCTGGAAGGGGCCGGTCAGCTCGCCGCCGAGCTGCACGAGCCGCCCGTCGGGCAGCGTGGCCTGCTCGACCCGGCCGCCCGGCCGGTCGCGGGCCTCGACCACGAGGACGTCGGTGCCGGCGCGGGCGAGGTCCCGGGCCGCCGACAGTCCGGCGAGCCCGGCGCCCAGCACGATGACGTCGTGGCTCATCCGGCGGCCTCGGCAGCGGCGGGCACGGACGCGGGGATCGTGCCGCGGCGCGCGACGGCGTCGACGGCGATCGCCCCGGACTCGCTCACGATCACGGGGTTGAGCTCGATGAGGTCGAGGCCCTCGGCGAGCAGCGCGGCGCCGGCCGCGGCGGCGAGCCGGGCCGCCGCCTCCACGTCGAGCGGCGGCCGCCCGCGGCCGCCCGTCAGGAGCGGCGCGCCCCGCAGCGTCCGGATCGCGGCGGCGACCCGCTCGGCGCTCGCGGGGAGCGGGACCACCGCGGCGTCGGCGAGCAGCTCGGTCCAGGTCCCGCCGAGGCCGACGACGAGCGCCGGAACGACCGCGTCGCGCCGGGCGGAGACGAGCAGCTCGACCCCCGGCGCCGCCATCTGCTCGATGAGGATCTCGGTGCCGGCGGGGAGATTGAGGCCGGCGAGCCGCTCGTAGGCGGCGCGCACGGCGCCCGCGTCGCAGAGGTCGAGAGCGAGCGCGCCGGCCTCGGTCTTGTGCTGCAGGGCTGCGGAGGACGCCTTGGCCACGACGGGGAACCCGAGCTCGGCGGCCGCCGCGGCGGCGTCGTCGGCGTCCCGCACGATCCGTCCGGCGCACACCGCGACGCCGTGCCCGGCCAGCAGCGCCTTGGCGTCGTGCTCGGCGAGCCAGGACCCGTCTCCCGCGGCGGGCGTCCGCACGGCGGCGGCGATCTCGCGCAGGCGGCCCGGGTCGGCCGGCTCGATCCGCAGCGCCTGGGTCGCCCGCAGGCCGGCCTCGAGCCCCGCGATGGCCGGGATGCCCGCGTGCAGCAGCTCCCCGGCGGACTCGTCGAGCAGCAGGTCGGGGAGGGTGGAGCACACGACGGTCGGCACCGGGCTGTCCACCGCGCCGGCCAGGATGCCGGAGCGCACGAGCCGCCAGGACTCGCCGGCCCACCCCTCGATGCCAGGCGGCTCGTCGTAGATCACCAGCACCTGGCCGATGGCCGGGTCGGACCCCATCGCGCCGACCATCTCCTTCAGCGGCTCGATCTCCCCCCAGATCTGCGCCGTGTAGTCCAGCGGGTTGGCCGCCGTGGTGCCCGCCGGGAGGACGGCGTTGATGCGGGCCGCCGTCTCCGGGGCGATCCGCGGCAGGTCGATGCCGAGCGCCTCGGCCTCGTCCGCGGCCATTCCGCAGTCCCCGCCCGAGCACGTCACGACCGCGACGCCGCCCCCGGCAGCCCGGGACGGCGTGGCCAGCGCCTTGGCCAGCTCCAGCAGCTCGTGCAGGTCGGTGGCCCAGGCGGCGCCCGCCTCCTCGACCAGCGACCGGAACACGCGGTGGTCGCCCGCGACCGAGCCCGTGTGGGCCGCCGCGGCGCTCGCGCCTACCGCCGAGGCGCCGACCTTCAGGATCGCGACCCGCACGCCCGCGTCGGCGCAGCGCGCCAGCGCGTCGCAGAGGCGGTCGCCGTCGCCGTCGGACTCGAGGAACAGCGCGACCGAGCGCAGGTCGGCCTCGTCGGCCAGCGCGTCGAGGAAGTCCACCGCGTCCAGCACGGCCTGGTTGCCGCACGAGACAACCGTGTGCAGCCGCAGCCCGCGGCTGGCGCCGAGTGCGTTGACGGCGACGTTGCCGCTCTGCGCGATGAGCCCGACCGGCCCGGCGGGGACGTCGCGCAGCGCGTCCCCCCACAGCGCGACGCGCCCGTGCAGCCGCACGATGCCGTCGCAATTGGGGCCGCAGACCGGGAAATCGTGGGCCAGCGCGGCGGCCCGCAGCTCGGCCTGGAGGTCCGCGCCCGCGCCGGTCTTGTCCTCGGCGAAGCCGGCGGCGTAGACGACGGCGCCGCCGCAGCCGGCGGCTCCGGCTTCGGCCACGAGACCGGGAACGGCGCCCGCGCCCACCGCGATCACCACCGCGTCGGCCGGCTCCGGCAGCTCCGCCAGCGACGGGAAGACCTCGCGGCCCCGGACGACCCGGTGCGTGGGGTGGACGCCCCACACCTCGCCGGGGAAGCCCGCAAGCTCGAGGTTGCGCAGGGTCTCGTGGGCGTAGGTGTCCTCGCGCGGCGTGGCGCCGACGACGGCGATCGTGCGCGGATCGAGCAGGCGGGAGAGGTCCATCGTCTAGTGGATGATCGCCTCGACGCCGCGGCGCTCCAGGCCGCGGGCGACGATGACGCGCTGGATCTCGCTCGTGCCTTCCCAGATCCGGTCGACCCGCAGCTCGCGCAGCAGGCGCTCGGCGACGTTGCGGCGCATGTAGCCGCGGCCGCCGAACACCTGCAGCGCGCGATCGGCCACCCGGAACGCGGTCTCCGAGACGAAGAGCTTGGCCATCGAGGCCTTGGCGTGGACGAGGCGGACGTCGGCGCCGGCGTCGGCCAGTCGCACGGCGTCGAGCGTGAGCGCCCGCGCGGCCGCCGCCTCGGCGGCGCAGTCGGCGAGCGGGAAGGCGACGCCCTGGTAGTCGAAGATCCGCTGCCCGCCCTGCTCGCGCTCGATCGCGAAGGCCGTGGCCTCCTCGATCAGGCGCCACATCGATCCGCAGCCGCGGGCGGCGATTCCCATGCGCTCCTCGCTGAACCACGCGCGCTGGAGATCGAGCCCGGCCCCGATCTCGCCGACGACGGCGTCCCGCGGAATCTCGACGGCGGTGAACCGGATGGCCGGGTGGCGGTGCGGGTAGGTGTGCATGAAGTCCGGGTCGTCGACGATCTCGAGGCCGTCGGCGTCGCGGTCGATCAGGAACAGCGTCGGCTGCGGGCCGCCGTCGACGAGCGCCGAGGCCATGACGATGTAGACGCCGCAGTCGCCGCCGTGGGTGACGAACCACTTCTCGCCGTCGATGCGCCAGCCGTCGGCCGTCGGCGTGGCGGTCGTCGCGATGCCTGCCGGGTCCGACCCGGCGTCGGCCTCGGTGACCGCGTAGGCGTCGGCGTAGTCCCACTCCAGCTCGCCGGCCAGCGCCGGCCGCAGGTAGCGGTCGATCTGGGCCTCCGAGGCCGAGCCGAGCACGTTGTAGGCGCCCGGGATCACCCAGTAGAGGCCGTTGGTCGAGCGGCCGAACTGCTCCTGCACGAGGAACCACTCCATCCGGGTCCAGCCCTGCCCGCCGTGCTCGGGCCGGTGCAGCCCGCCGTTCAGGCCGGCGGCGATCGCCTCGGACCGGATGCGGGTCCGCAGCTCGCGCGGCATGCCGCCGCGCGGCCCGCGCTCCTCGGCGGCCTCCTCCTCGGGGATCAGGATCTCGTCGACGAAGCGGCGCGCTCGCGCCTGCAGGTCGCGCTCGGCCTCGGTGAGGCGGCTGTCGGAGGGCACGGCGGTGGTCGTCATCGGGGTCCTCTGGGCGTGGGGTGGGGGTGCAGGTGCCGCGCTACTGCAGCATCTGGGCGACGCCGCGGCGCTCGAGGCCGCGGGCGACGATGAGGCGCTGGATCTCGCTCGTGCCTTCCCAGATGCGGTCGACGCGCAGCTCCCGCAGGAAGCGCTCGGCGACGTTGGTGCGCAGGTAGCCGCGGCCGCCGAAGGCCTGCACGCAGCGGTCCGCGCAGCGGCACGCGGCCTCGGAGACGAACAGCTTCGCCATCGAGGCCTTGCCGTGCAGCAGCTTCGGATCGGCGCCGTTGTCGGCGAGGCGGGCGACCTCGAAGGCGAGGAGCCGGCCGGCGGCGGCGTCGGCGGCGGAATCGGCGAGCGGGAAGGCGACGCCCTGGTAGTCGTAGATCCGCTGCCCGCCCTGCTCACGCTCGCGGGCCCAGGCCGTCGTGTCCTCGAGCAGCCGCAGCATCGAGCCGACGCCGCGGGCGGCGATCCCGAGCCGCTCCTCGACGAACCACGCCTGCTGGAGCGCGTCGCCCTCGCCGACGCCGCCGATGACCGCGTCGCGCGGGATCTCGACGCCGGTGAACCGGATCGTCGGGTGGCCGTGAGGGTAGTTGTGGGTGAAGGGCGGATCGTCGACGAACTCGATCCCGGGAAGATCGGCGTCGACCGCGAACAGCGTCGGGAGCGCCTGGCCGTCGACGAGCGCATTGGCCACGACGATGAGGACCTTCGCGACGTCGCCGGAGGTCGCGAACCACTTCTCCCCGTCGATGACCCAGCCGCCCTCGGACGGGCGCGCAACCGTCTCGATCCGCGACGGGTCCGACCCGGCGTTGGCCTCGGTCACGGCGTAGCAGTCCTGGGACTCCCCGCGGATGCCGGGCTTCAGGTAGCGCTCGATCTGGTCCGGGCTGGCCGCCGACCACACGTTGTACGCGTTCGGGATGTGCCACGAGATCGCGTTCGTGGACCGCCCGAGCTGCTCCTCGACGACCCACCACTCGACGTGGCTCCAGCCCTGCCCGCCGTGCTCGGGCGCGTGCAGCCCGCCGTTCAGCCGCGCGGCGATGGCCTCGCGGCGGATGCCGGCGATCGTCTCCTCGGGCAGCCGCCCGTGCGCGAGCTCCGCGGTCTCCTCGAGTGGAATCAGGACCTCGTCGACGAAGCGGCGCGCGCGCTCCTGCAGCTCGCGCTCGGCCTCGGTCAGGTCGATGAGCCCGGCGGCGGGCCCGGTAGTCGTCACGGCGCTGGTCATGCCTCTCCGTCTGCGGTCGAACCCTCGGACATGCGGCGAGCGAACAGGCTCGGTCGGGCCGCGCGAAACACGGTAGCATGCGGCTGACTACAAAGTCAGGACCGGTCGGCCGCTGGGAGGCGGCCCGGCTGGAGGGAGAGGAGAGCGCTGAGTCAGAAGGATTCCCGCGCGGACGCCGCCGGCGCCGCCGCGGTTCCATCGGCTGGCCCCGAGGCCGGCGGCGACCCCGCCGGCGACGGAGGCGCGAGCGCTCGCGGGCGCATTCTCGAGGCGGCCTGCGACCTCATCGCCGCCGAGGGGCTCGACGGCGTCCGCATCGCGCGGATCGCCAACGCGGCGGGCATCTCGACCTCGCTCATCCACTACCACTTCGACACGCGCGAGCGGCTGCTCGAGGAAGCCATCGACCACTCGTTCGACCGCGCCGCCGAGGTCTTCCAGGCCGCCGACGACGACCGCGAGGAGGCCGCGGCAGCGGGATCATCCGCTCGGCTGCTCGCCGACCGGATCGACCAGTGCCTCCCGCTGCCGGGCGTGCTGGAGCGCGACTGGCTCCTGTGGTGGGAGCTCGACCTGCGGGCCGTCCGCAGCCCCGAGCTGCGTCCGGTCGCGGCACGGCTGTACGGCCGCTACCACGACTTCCTCGCGGGCCCGATCGCGGCCGGCGTGCAGAGCGGGGAGTTCGCCCCCTGCGACCCGCGCGAGGTCGCCGACCTCGCGATCGCCATGATCGATGGGCATGGCGGCCGGGCGCTCATCAACGACCCGGAGATGCCGATGACCCGCGTGCGCTCGCTCATCGGGCGCATGCTCGCGCGCGAGCTCGGGCTGCCCGAGCCGCGCCTGCCGTTCCGGCGCCTGCCGGCCGCCACGAAGGCCGGGTCATGAGCGCGGCCCCTGGCGCCCGGCGCGCGGGACGTGAGAGTGTGGTTCATTGCGACGAGGGCCGCCCGGGGTGCGGCGGCCGATCGGACGACCAAGACAAGGGGAGTGCCAGATGACCGATCCGTTCATGCGACCCACCCGCCGCCGCGAGTTCCTTCAGGCCGGCGCCGGCCTGGCGCTCGGCGCCACGTCCCTGGGCGCGCTCGGCTGCGGCGTGAACAGCGGCTCGGCCGGCAGTGAGAAGTCGACCGAGAAGGTCATCAAGGCCAAGCCCGACGGCGATCTCATCTACTTCAACTACTCGGACTACATCGACCCCGGCGTCGTGAAGGCGTTCGAGAAGGAGTACGGCGTCAACGTCCGCCAGTCCTACTTCGACTCGATGCCCGGCATGTTCTCCAAGCTGCGGGCCGGCAACCGGTACGACGTGATCTTCCCGACCCAGGAGTACGTCAGCCGGCTCATCCGCGGCAACCAGCTCCTCAAGCTCGACCAGGATCAGATCAAGAACGCGAAGTACATCAACCCGTTCTTCACGAATCCGAAGTACGACGAGGGCTCCGCGCACACCGTTCCGTACTCGATGTACACGACCGGCATCTGTTACCGCACGGACAAGATCAAGAACATGACGGGCTCGTGGAACGACCTCTCCAACCCGGAGGGCAAGGGCCGCACGTACATGCTCGACGATTTCCAGGAGTGCATCGGGCAGGCGAACTACCTCAACGGGTTCCAGCTCAACACCGAGGACCCCGACGAGCTCGCGAAGTCCAAGCAGACGCTGCTGAAGCAGAAGCAGAACCTGCGCGCCTACTCGACGAACGACATCGTGAACCTCTCGAGCGGCAACGCCTGGATCCACCACGCCTGGAACGGCGACGTCGTCAACGTCCGCAACCAGGTCAAGAACCCCGAGGACTTCAAGTACCAGACGAACAAGGAGGGAATCCCGGTCGGCTCGGACACGATGGCGATTCCGGCCAACGCCCAGCACCCGGGCACGGCGCTGCTCTTCATCAACTGGATGCTCGACCCCGACAACGCGGCCAAGAACATCAAGTACATCGGCTACCCGATGCCGAACGACGGGGCCAAGGGCGCGTTCGCCGAGCTGGTGAAGGACGACCCGTCGATCGACGTCACGACCGAGGACCTGCAGAAGGGCGACCAGTTCACCGACCTCACGCCGAACGGGCGCAAGGAGTGGGACCGCGTGTGGACCGAGGTCCGCGCCGCCTAGCCTGACCGTGCGCCGGCGCGACTTCTATCCGCGGTTCCTGCTGCCCGGCGGCGTCTGGCTGGTGCTGTTCTTCGCCATCCCGCTGGGCATCACGGTCGCGCTGTCGTTCGGGTCCAACGACGAGCTCGGCAACGCCGTCTACGGATGGAACCCGCAGAACTACGCCGACGTCTTCGACCCGCTGTTCCTGCCGGTCCTGCTGCGGTCGGTCGGCTTCGCCTTCGGCTGCGGCCTGCTCTGCCTGCTGATCGGCTACCCGGTCGCGTACTACATCGCCCGCTACGGCGGGCGGCGCAAGCACGTGCTCATCGGCCTGGTCGTCCTGCCGTTCTTCATCAACTACCTCGTTCGCACGTATGCCTGGGTGGCGATCCTCTCCGACGAGGGGCTGCTCAACGGCGTGCTGGGCACGAACATCCAGTTCCTCAACACGCCGGTGGCGGTGATCGGCGGCCTCGTGTACGGGTACCTGGCGTTCATGATCCTGCCGATCTATGCGTCGCTGGACCGCATGGACCCGGCGCTCATCGAGGCGGGCAAGGACCTGTACGGCACGCCGTTCCAGACGTTCCGCTACGTCACGTGGCCCGCCACGTTCCAGGGCGTCCTGGCCGGCGCGGTCCTCGTGTTCCTCCCGGCGGTGGGCGACTTCATCTCCGCTGAGCTGCTGGGCGGGACGGAGACCTACATGGTCGGCAACCTGATCCAGCAGCAGTTCTACGGCGCCGACAACTGGCCGTTCGGGGCCGCGCTGACCATCGTGATGATGATCTTCCTGATGTTCTTCATGGTCTTCTACCTGCGCTCGGCGGCGAAGGCCGCCAAGGCCGAGGCGGTCGCGTGAACACCCCCGCCGCCGCCGCGCCGCCGATTCCGCCCGCGTCACCCGTGCCGGCGGACGCCGCTGTGAAGCCGGCCAAGGCCTTCTACCGCCCCCGGTTCCTGAAGGTGTTCACGGGCCTGGTGTACCTGTGGCTGTTCGCGCCGATCGCGATCGTGATCCTGTTCTCGTTCAACACGACGAAGTCGCTCCAGCAGTTCCAGGGGTTCTCGCTGAAGTGGTACGAGTCGTTCTTCCAGGACGCGACGCTGAAGTCCTCGCTCGTGGCCTCGCTGGAGATCTCGCTCGTCGTGATGGTCGTCGCCACGATCCTGGGCACGACGCTCGCGCTCGGGCTGGTCCGCTCGCGCGCGCGCTGGAGCACGGGCGTGAACATCCTGATGCTGGTCCCGCTCGTGACGCCGGAGATCGTGGCGGCGGCCTCGTCGCTGCTGCTGTTCTCCCAGCTCGCCTGGCCGCTGTCGCTGGGCACGATCATCATCGCCCAGATCACGTTCTCGATCTCCTACGTGGCCGTGGTGGTCCGCGCGCGGCTCACCGGGCTGAACCGGGAGGCCGAGGAGGCCGCGATGGACCTCGGCGCCACTCGCTTCCAGGCGCTGCGCCTCGTGACCCTGCCGGCGCTGTGGCCGGCGATCATCGCCTCGGGCCTGCTGACGTTCGTCCTCGCCTTCGACGACTTCGTCATCTCCTTCTTCACGACCGGCGAATCGCCTCAGCCGCTCCCGGTCCGTATCTATTCGGCGATCCGCACGGGGATCTCGCCGACCATCAACGCGACCGGGACGATCATGATGGTCGTCTCGCTGGCGATCATCATCGTGGCCCTGCTGCTGCCCCGGTTCTTCGGGCGCAAGGAGAGCGGGCTGGACGTCCTGACAGCGGGGGAGGTTGGCAAGTGAGCGAGCATGCCGAGGCAGTGAACGAGACCGCCGGCGGGGGCGCGCCGGCGTCCGGCGCCGCCGCGGCGGACGAGGCGGTGCGCCTGGAGCACGTGACGAAGAAGTTCGGGGAGTTCACCGCGGTTGACGACCTCGACATCGCGATCAGGCGCGGGGAGTTCTTCTCGCTGCTGGGGCCGTCGGGCTGCGGGAAGACGACGACGCTGCGGATGGTGGCCGGGTTCGAGCAGCCCACGCAGGGCCGGATCCTGCTCGACGGCGAGCCGGTGGAGGCGGTCCCGCCGCACAAGCGCCACGTCAACACGGTGTTCCAGAGCTATGCGCTGTTCGAGCACCTCGATGTGGAGAACAACGTCGCCTTCGGGCTCAAGCGCCAGAAGGTCGAGAAGTCCGAGATCACCCGTCGGGTCGCCGAGGCGCTCGAGCTCGTGCAGCTCGGCGGCCGCGGGGCGTCGAAGCCGTCGGAGCTCTCGGGCGGCCAGAAGCAGCGGGTGGCCCTGGCCCGGGCGCTGGTCAACCGCCCGTCGGTCCTGCTGCTCGACGAGCCGCTCGGCGCGCTGGACCTCAAGCTGCGCAAGCAGATGCAGGTCGAGCTCAAGTCGATCCAGCGCGAGGTCGGGATCACGTTCATCTACGTGACCCACGACCAGGAGGAGGCGCTGGCGATGTCGGACCGCATCGCCGTGATGAACGAGGGACTCGTGCAGCAGTGCGGGACGCCCGAGGAGGTCTATGAGCATCCCCGCAAGCCGTTCGTCGCGGGGTTCATCGGGATCTCGAACCTCATGGAGGCCGTCGTCGAGGCCGGCGGCGTGCGCCTGCCCAACGGCCAGCTCTGCCCGGCGCCGGTTCCGGCCGACTGCCCGGCCGGCACGACCGTCCACATCTCGGTCCGCCCCGAGAAGATCTGGCTCGGCGAGCACGAGCCGGGCATGGTCACCCTCGACGGGACGGTCGCCGAGCGCGTCTACGTCGGCACGACGACCCAGGTCATCGTCGACCTCGGCGCCGGCGCGCGGATCGTCGCGCTGGAGCAGAACACGGCCCGGTCCCGGAGCGACAACCGCTGGGAGCCCGGCGACGCGGTGACCGTCGGCTGGAAGCCCGAGCACGCGCTGGTGCTGCGGTAGGGCGCGGCGCTTCGCAGGCTTGGCACCGGCCGCCACACCGGCGACGCGCGTTCTCGTGCGCCTGGGCCACCGGATCGGTGGTTGAGGCGCGCAGGTTTGGGTCGGGGGCGTTGCGACGCGCGTTCTCGTGCGCCTGGGCCACCGGATCGGTGGTTGAGGCGCGGAGGTTTGGGTCGGGGAGCCGGCCCGGCGACGGCAACGCTGTGAGGAGCGCCGCAACGGCCCCGCGAGGAGCGCCGCAACGGCCCCGCGCGAGGCGCTATCGCGCCCGGTCCGGCGGCTCTCAGGTGCAGTTCGAACTCGCCGCGGCCGCATCCGCGGAACTCCGCGGTGTGCGCGAGCGACGGCGCGATCGGCCGCGACCGGCCCGTGCCGCCCCGCCCGAGCTGACGGCGTTCGAGCTCGCCACGGCGCCTGGCCCGGCGCCCGCGGGCACGCCCGCCCTCAGAACCACTTCGTGTCCAGCGGCGCCGGCGCCCGGAACGCGGCCTCCGGCGGCACGCCGGCGAAGCGCGCGCCGATGCCTGCCGCCCACGCCTTGGCCCGCGGCGTGAGCTGGCGGTCGTCGGTCTGCATGCGGCCGCGGGCCACGACGACGCCGAGGTCGGCGCCCGGATAGCGGTACTCGCCCTTGCCGTACACGCGGAAGTAGAACGCCTCGTCCTCCTCGCCGCCGACCGCGTGCCAGGCCAGCTCGGGCCGCAGGAACCCCAGCTCGCCGTCGGCGTCCATGCGCCACAGGCCGGTCGGCGGCGCCTCGGTGATCAGCTCGACGGTGTCGTCGGTCTGCTTCAGCACGAGCTGGCTCCAGGCGTCGAACTCGTCCCACCGGCGCTGGATGCGGTCGAGGTCGGCCTCCCAGTCGCAGTCGAGGAACTCGAGCAGGTGGAAGAGGAAGAGCGGAGCGCCGCCGTACTTCGACGTCACGAGGTTCGTGAGCGGGCTGGCGCCCGAGATGCGCGGGTTCACCTCGCCGAGGTAGACCTCGCCGGTCGGGGTCTCGACGAGGAAGTCCAGGCAGAAGACGCCGCGGTAACCCTCCGCGAAGAGCGCCTCGCCCAGTCGCGACGCCATCTCGCGGATCCGCGCGCGGGTCGGCACGTCGAAGACGTCGGGGGAGAGGTCGTTGCCGCACCAGCCGCCCGGGTAGGGCGTGAGCTCCTCGAACCCGGTGATGTCGGTCTGGATCGGCCCGACCAGCGTGCCGTGGCGCGTCGCGACCGCCTCGAGCGTGCCGGGGAGGTGCTCGATGCGCCGCATGATCTTCAGGTCCTGGCCGACGATGTCCTCGTGGTGCTCCTCCCAGTCGTCCTCCGTGGCGATGAAGAACGTCGTGCGGCCCGAGTCGCCGTAGGGCGTCTGGACGACGAGGTCGTCGCCGAGCCCGGCGCCGTGCGCGACCTCGCGCAGCTCGCGGTAGGTCTCGGCCCGGCCGAGGCAGTTCGGCGCCGACGCCACGCCGGCGTCGTTGCCCAGGCGGGTCGTCACGACCTTGGAGTCGAGGTGCTCGCGCAGGTCGCGAGGCGGCAGCGCGATCTCGAGGCCGAGCTCCCCGGCCAGCGCCTCGGTTTCCTCGTCGAACATCACGAACAGGACCTTGCCGCCCCCGCGGGCGCGAATCCGGTCGACGACCTCCTTGTTGCCGAGGAGGTGCGAGTTGACCGACTCGAAGCTCTCGAACTGCTGCGGCCCGGCGTGGCGGGGCACGAACGAGTGGGGGTGCAGGCCGTCGAACGTGTCGAAGTACGAGACGTACTCGAACGACCCGATCCACTGGTCGACGCCGAGGATGTTGTACGGCGTCGGCGAGACGAAGTAGAGCGGCACGTGGTTGCTGCGAGCGAAGCGGTAGATCTCCGACAGGCCGCGCACGACGGGCCGCGCGGAACGCGGCGCCGGAGTGCCGCTGCTCGCCGATGTGGCCTCCGCTCCCATCGGCCCACGCTAGCGAGCGGGGACCGCCCGGCGCAAGCGGCCGGCGCTCAGGCGAAGATCATCTGGGCGTTGCCGGGCGCGTGGCGTCCCGCGCCGGCGTCGGCGGGCGTCATCACGGTCATGGTGCGCACACGCTCCTCCTCGGCCGGGTCGGCCAGCCGCACGTGCCAGGCGTCGTCGGGCCAGCGCAGCCGCACGCCCGGATCCGCGGTGTCGTAGGCAGCGGTGTAGACGGTGCCCCAGGGCTGCGTTGCCGTGGTGCGGTGCAGCGGCGGCGCGGTGAAGGCGGCCTCGAGCGCCCGCAGCGTCATCGCGGGGTCGGCGACGAGCGCGGCCAGCGCCGCCTCGCGGGCGAGCGTGTCGCTCGTCTCGGCATGCTCGGCCCATTCGGTGGCGCCCTGCCGGTTCGCGCACACGTGCGCCGGCGTGAGAACCGGATCGCGGTCCGGGCCGACCTGCAGCACCGCGGCCGTGCCGGCGCGGTCGACGAGGCCGACGTTGTAGGCGAGGTTGACCGGCACGCGCCCGATCGCCTCGGCCGCCTCGGCGACGTCCCGGCACAGCTCCAGCGCGTAGCGGAGGATGAGCGTCACCGCGAAGCCCTCGCCGACGACCCGGCGCCCGCCGAAGGCCAGCGCGGCGGCGAGCCCGTGCTCGTTGACGCCGTCGAGCACGCCCCACACGCAGTCGGTCATCGCGAGCACGCGGGCGCCGCTCCACGCGCTGGCCAGGAGCGTCGCGTCGCACAGCGTCGGCAGGTAGTCGTAGTTGCGGACCAGCGCCGGGCCTTCGGCGCCGGTCCAGGCCGCGATCGAGCAGGCGGCGAAGATCGGCGGCGGATTCCAGAGCGAGAGGAAGCGGGCCTCGAGGTCGCCGCCGCCGGCCAGCTCGACCAGCCGCTCGTAGGTCGGCTCGAGCTCGGGCATGTGGCGGCGCAGCGCCGCCGCGCAGGCCGCGTAGGTCGGCCGCGCCGCCTCGCCGTCGCGCAGGTACCAGGCGCCGTAGCCAGGACGGGACGCCGCGAAGGCGGCGGCGAGCCGCTCGCCTGGCTCCCACTCCACGATCGAGCGGAACGTGAGGGCGACCTCGCGGGCCGTGCCGGCCTCGGGCGGGTCGGGCTCCGCGGCGGCCGCGGGATGCGGCTCGGCCTCGGGGCCCTGCAGCTCGGGGCTCACGGTGGCCATGATATGCCGTGGCCCGGTGGTCTCGGCCCGTTCACCGCGGCGCAGGCGCGAGCGTGACCGGCGCGGATAGGATCGCGCGATGGATCTCGCCGAGTACGCGCGACTGGACGCCGTCGCCCTCGCCGGCCTCGTGGCCCGCCGCGAGACGACCGCCGCCGAACTGGCGGCCCTGGCGCTGGCCGCCGCCGAGCGCGTCGGGCCGGAGCTCAACGCCGTGGTGGAAACCTGGACGCCCGGCGAGCCGGCCCCCGGAGCCGCGGCGCCGAACGCGCCCGCCGCCGGGCCGCTGGGCGGCGTGCCGGTCCTGCTCAAGGATCTCTTCCACGGCGAGGCAGGCCGCACCTGCGAGAACGGCAGCCGCCTGACCGCCGGCCGGATCGCGCCGATGGAAGCCGAGGCGACGCTGCGCCTGCGGCGCGCCGGGATGGTTCCGGTGGGCCGCACGACGACGTCGGAGTTCGGCATCCTCGGCTCGACGGAGACCCTCGCCTGCGGGCGCACCTGCAGCCCGTGGAGCGCCGAGCGGATGGCGGGCGGCTCGAGCGGCGGCTCGGGCGCGGCCGTCGGAGCCGGGATCGTCCCGATCGCCACGGCGAGCGACGGGGGAGGGTCGATCCGCATCCCCGCGGCTTCCTGCGGGACGGTCGGCCTCAAGCCGACCCGGGGCCGGGTGACCTGGGGCCCGGGGAGCGGCGATCCCTTGTTCGGCTGGGCCGTGAACTTCGTCTGCACCCGGTCGGTGCGGGACACTGCCGCCGCGCTCGACGTGCTGGCCGGGCCGCTGGCGGGCGATCCGTCCGCAGCCCCGCCGCCGTCCCGGCCGTTTGCCGATGAGGTCGGCGCCGATCCCGGCTGCGTGCGGATCGCGGTCAGCCGGCGGGGGTGGTCCGGCCGGACGGTGCACCCCGAGGTCGCCGCGGCCTGCGACGCCACCGCCGGGCTCCTGGCCGACCTCGGCCACGACGTTCGCGAGGCCGATCCCGGCTTGGAATGGGAGCCCTTCCTCGACGCGATGACCGCGCTCTGGTCGGCCGATACGGCTCACACCATCGATTCGGTCGCCGCGTCGATGGGCCGGGCACCCGGACTGGACACGCTCGAAGGGCCGACGCTCGCCATGCTCGAGCATGGACGGCGCGTGACTGGCCAGGAGATCCTGGAGGCCCACGATGCGGTGAACGCCCTGGCCCGAAGGATGGGCGCCTTCTTTGCTGGCCACGAGGTGCTCCTCACGCCGACGCTCGGCACGCTGCCATGGCGCCTCGGGGTCTACGACCCGCACGAGGCGCTGGCCCCGCGCGAGCTCTTCGACACCTGGTCGGAGCTCGAGTGCTTCCTCCCGGCCTTCAACGCCACCGGCCAGCCGGCGATCTCGCTGCCCGTGCACCAGAGCGCCGAGGGCCTGCCGATCGGGATGCAGCTCGTCGGCCGTTTCGGCGACGAGGCCGGCCTCCTGCGCCTGGCCGCCCAGCTCGAGTCGGCCTGCCCGTGGGCCGGCCGGCTGCCGCCGATCCACGCGGCGCGCTGAGCGGCGCCGCGCGGCCTGCTACCCGGCCGGGGCGGGGGCGCGGCCGCTGCGCGCCGGCCGCAGCCGGGCCCGCACGCGCTCGGCGCGGCGGTCGCGCAGCGCGCGCATGGCGGCGTTGTGGCCGCTGCACCCGGTCACGCCGCCGCCCGGGTGCGTGCCCGCGCCGCACAGGTAGAGCCCGTGCACCGGGGTGGCGTAGCCGGCGAGCATCGCCGCCGGGCGCATGAAGGCCATCTGCGCGAGGTCCTGCTCGCCCTGGAAGATCGACCCGCCAGCGAGCCCGAAGATCCGCTCGAGGTCCGGCGGGGCGAGCACCTCGCGCTCGAGGATTGCCGCGGGGACGTTGGGCGCGTGGCGCGCCAGGATCTCGACGCAGCGGTCGCCGTAGGCCTCGCGTGCGCCCTCGGGCCAGCCGGCCTCGTCGTGCGGGCCGTACTGGGTGAACATCGTCACGATCGTGCTGCCGTCGTCGGTGAGCGACGGATCGACGCTCGTGGGCACCTCGACCTCGACGTAGGGCGCCGCGGCGGGCCGGCCGAGGCAGGCGTCCTGCCAGGACCGCTCGAGATAGTCGATCGACGGGCACAGCGCGACCCCGGTGCGCACGAGCATCGCCTGCTCCTCGTCGGTGACGTCCGCGTAGCGCGGCGGCTCGGACAGCACGAGGTTCACCTTCACCGAGCCGCCCCGGGTGCGGTAGCGGCGCAGGTCGGTCGCGACCTCGTCGGGGAGGTGCTCGGCGCCGACGAGGTCGAGCATCGTCGTGCGCGGGTGGGCGCCCGAGAGCACGAGCGGCGCGCGGATCTCCTCGCCGTCCGCGAGGGTCACGCTCGTCGCGCGACCGTCCGTGACCTCGATGCTGGCGACCTCGGCGCCGGTCCGCACGACCGCGCCGGCGGCCTCGGCCGAGCGGGCGATCGCCTGGCTGATGGCGCCCATCCCTCCGCGCACGTGGCCCCACAGGCCCGGCACGCCGTTGAGCTCGCCCAGCGCGTGGTGCAGCAGGTTGTAGGCGGTGCCGGGGCTCCGCGGCCCGGCCCACACGCCGACGACGCCGGTCGACGCGAGCACGCCCTTGACGAGGTCGGACTCGAAGTGCTCGTCGAGCAGGTCCGCGACCGACAGCGTCATCACGCGGTAGACGTCGTTGATCTCGCGCTGGCTGAGGCCCGCCGCGCGGGCGCCCTCGCGCACGATCGCCAGCAGGTCGCCGGGCCGCCTGGACCCCGGGGCCGGCGGCGGGCGCAGCATCAGCGGGCGCACGAACGCCGCCACCCGCCCGAGCAGGTCCTCGAAGGCGGGGTAGGCCTCGGCGTCGCGCTTCGAGAACTGGGCGATGGACGCCTGCGTGCGCGCCACGTCGGTGAAGAAGAGCAGCGGGGTGGCGTCGGCGATCGAGCCGTAGGAGGGATCGAGCGGGATCGGGTCGTAGCCGAAGTCGCGCAGGCGCAGGTCCTCGACCACCTTGGGCTGCAGCATGGAGACGACGTAGGAGGCGCGCGACACGCGGCGCCCCGGCCAGACCTCTTCGGTGACGCACGCGCCGCCCAGAACGTCGCGGCGCTCGAGCGCGCAGACCGACAGCCCGGCGCGGGCCAGATACGCCGCCGCGGTCAGGCCGTTGTGGCCGCCGCCGACGACGATGGCGTCGAAACGATCTCCCCGCTCCATCGCCGGCACAGTACCATGGATTTCGTGCGACTGACTACAAGGTCAGGAGGCCGGAGGCAACCGCTGGCCCCCCTCCGGCCGGCCCGATAGCGTGGGCGCTCGCGCACCGTCGCCCGACACCGACCCGACCAAGGACCCCAATGGATCGTCACCACCAGGACCTCGCCCGGGAGCACCTCATGCTCCACTTCACCGACATGGCCGAGCTGGCCGAGCACGGCGTGCCGATGATCGTGCGCGGGGAGGGCGTCCGGGTGATCGATGAGGACGGCGCCGCCTACATCGACGGCCTCTCGGGCCTGTACTGCACGAATCTCGGCCACAGCTTCGGCGACGAGATCGGGGCCGCCGCGCACGAGCAGATGAAGGAGCTGCCGTTCGTCTCGAACTGGACGATCGCCCACCCGCGCGCAGTCGAGCTGGCGGCCAAGGTGGCCGAGCTCGCCCCGCCGAGCCTGAACCGGGCGTTCTTCACGTCGGGCGGATCGGAGTCCGTCGAGGCGGCCTGGAAGCTCGCCCGCCAGTGGCACCAGGCCAACGGCGAGCCCTACCGGCGCAAGGCGATCGCCCGGCGCTACGCCTACCACGGGACCACGCTCGGCGCGCTCTCGTTTACGGGCATCAGCTCGATGAAGACGATGTTCGAGCCGCTCCCGGTGCCGGTCCACCACGTCTCGAACACGAACGCCTACCGCCACCCGGCGGGCGCCGACGAGTCCGCCTTCACCCAGGCGCTGCTCGACGAGATCGAGGAGGTCATCGAGTTCGAGACGCCGGAGACCGTCGCGATGATCATCGCCGAGCCGGTGCAGAACGCCGGCGGCTCGATCCCGCCGCCCGCCGGGTACTGGCAGGGTCTGCGCGAGATCTGCGACCGCTACGGGATCCTGCTCTGCTCCGACGAGGTCATCTGCGCCTGGGGCCGGCTCGGGGACTGGTACGGGGCCAACCGCCTCGGCTACGAGCCCGACCTGCTGACGTTCGCCAAGGGCCTGACCTCCGCGCACTTCGCGATGGGCGGCGTGCTGCTCTCGGACAAGGTCGCGGCACCGTTCCTCGCGGGCGACGCCTACTACATGCACGGCATGACGTTCGGCGGCCATCCGGTCGGGAGCACGGTCGCCCTGAAGAACATCGAGATCATGGAGCGCGAGGGCATCCTGGATCACGTGCTGGAGCTCGAGCCCTACGTCCAGGCCGGCATGGAGCGCCTGATGGCGGAGCACCCGATCATCGGCAACGTGCGCGGGATGGGCTTCTTCTGGTCCATGGAGCTCGTCAAGGACCGCGAGACGCGCGAGCCGGTGGCCGGGCCGGAGGGGGAGAAGTTCCTGTCGGAGATCCTTTCGCCGCGGATCAAGCACAACGGCCTGATCTGCCGCCTCGACGACCGCGCCGACCCGGCGGTGCAGCTCGCGCCGCCCCTCGTCAGCACCACGGAGGACTTCGACGAGATCTTCGCGGCCGTCGGCGAGGCGCTGGACTACGCCAGCGCGCGGGCGCCGTGGGATGCCGTCCGGGCCTGAGCGCGGCGGCCGCTAGGCCACGCTGACGACACGCAGGTCGCGCGTGGCGCCGGAGGGCAGCGCGACCGTGACGACGTCGCCGACGCCCGCGCCGAGCAGGGCCCGGGCCACCGGCGAGGCGATCGAGAGGACGCCCTTGCCCACGTCGGACTCGGCGCTCCCCGCCAAGGTGAACGTCTGCTCGCTGTCGCGCGACTCGTCGCGGACGGTGACCGTGGACCCGAACGAGACCGTGCCGCCCGCGTCGCCCTCGGCCACGACCGCGTTGAGGATGCGGTCGCGCAGGTAGAGGATCCGCGTCTCCAGGTGGGCCTGGGCCTCCTTGGCGGCGTGGTACTCGCCGTTCTCCTTGAGGTCGCCCCACTCGCGCGCGGTGCGGATACGGGCGGCGATCTCCTCGCGGCCGGCGCCCTCGAGCTCGGCCAGTTCGGTTTCCAGGCCCGCGAGGCCGGCGGCGCTGATCGTGTAGTCCGAGACGGATTCGGTCATGGCCCGCCATGGTGACGCATGCGCCGCCCCGGCGGACTGCGGCGGCGGCCGCCGCGCGTCAGCCGCCGTACTTGACGCCGACCTCGGCCAGCGTGAGCGGCTCGCTCTCGGAGGCCACGCCGGCCTCGACGACCTCGCCCACGACCGTGCTGTGGTCGCCGAGCTCGTAGAAGCCCGCAACGGTGCACTCCACCCAGGCCGGGGCGACGTCGAGCGTCGGGCAGCCGGTCACCGGGCCGGGCGTGACGTCGTAGCCGCCGATCTGCGATCCCTCGGGCTCGACGTGCCGGAAGAAGGCGAACGCGACGTCCTTCTGGCCGGTTCCGAGGAAGCTGACCGAGAAGGCGCCCGACTCCTTGATGAGCGCATGCATTCCCGAGTCGGCCTTGATTCCGACCACGATGAGCGGCGGCGTGAACGACGCCTGCGTCGTCCAGTTCACGGTGCCGAGCGTCGCGGCGTCGCCGGCACGCGCGCCGACGACCTGGAGCCCGTAGGGGATCATCAGCAGCGCCGTCTTCTTCGCGTCCTGGTCCATCGCTCGCCCTCCTCCGGTCGTCCCCCGCGGCGCCATTCTCTCCGATCCGGCCTGGCCGCGGGCGGTCAGACGACGCCGGCCTCGCGCAGCCGGTCCAGCACCCAGTCGATCGGCACGGCGCCGAGCGCCTGCTCGAGGACGAAGGCCTCGAAGCCCGAGAGCTGGTCGGCCCGCTTCGCGTCGTCGATCGACCGCTGCAGGCCCGCGCGGATCAGGTCGTCGAAGTCGTTGCGCGACAGGCCCTTGCGGCGCAGGAGGGCGTCGAGCCTGGCCTCGTCGCCGATCGCCTGGACGAGCTCCTCGCGCGAGACGCCGAGCTTGCAGGCCGCGCCGTCGGCCGCCGACAGCGCGATCTGCTCGGCGATCTTCTCGGCCCCCTTCGGCGAGCGCCATTCGCGCGGCACGCAAGCGTCGGCGACCTTGGCCGGCGCGTACTCGCCGCCGCCCGCCGCCAGGTAGGCGCCCACGAGGGCGCCGCTCGCGAGGAGGGCGCACACGATCGGGATCGCTCCGGGGATCCGGCGGCGCCGCGGGCCCGGAGGCGGCGCCGGCCGCGGCACGGGGAGGCTCACAGCTCCACCTCGCGCCGGCCCAGGCCGATCGGGATGAGCGCGAGCAGGCCGAGGAACGCCGCCGCGAGGAACGAGCGGCTGAAGGCGTCGGTCGCGGCCCGTTCGATCTGGCCTTGCAGGTCGCCCTGGAGCTTTGCCTGCGCCGCCGCCTCGGAGTCCTTGGCCGGGTTCGCGGCAAAGACGGGCTCGAGCGTCGGAAGCCGGCCGCCCGAGGCCCGCAGGCGCTTCGCGAGCGCCTGGGCGAGGTCGAGCTTGTGGTCGGGGGCGAGGTCGGCGTCGAGCAACAGCGCCGTGCCGGCGAGCTCCGCGTCGCGCGTGTTGCGCTTGAGGTCGGCGGTGAAGATCGGCGTGAGCAGCAGCAGTCCGAGCACGACGCCGGCGTGGCGCGAAGCGATCGTCCAGCCCCCGTGCACGACCTGGTGCGAGCGGCCGTGCAGCGCCGCGTCGGTGAGCGCCGAGATCGTCAGGCCGAGTCCGAGGCCGATGAGGATCTGCGGCAGGATCGTCCAGGTCCAGGTCGCGCCGGCCATGAGGCCGAGCCCGGCCAGTCCCCCGCCGATCAGGATCGTCCCGGTCGCTGCCCGGACGGCGTGCGAGCCGAGGCGGCGCGAGGCCCAGCCGCCGGCGAGGGCCGCCAGCGGCATCACGGTGACGGCGAACCCTGCGGCCGCGGGCTCCATGAGCCAGCCCTCGATCATGAGGATCACCAGGAGGAAGAGCGCGGCGGTCAGCGCGGCGCTCAGGAGCAGCAGCGCGAGGTTGGGAGCCGGCCGCGGCCGCCCGGCCGGGGCCGGCGCCCGGGCTGGGGCGCCGAGGCGGCCCGGGAGGGCGAGCAGCACCGCCAAGGCCAGCGGCACCTGCACCGCGAAGATGGCCTCCCAGGACACGGCCTGGGTGAGGATGCCGCCGATCGCCGGCCCGAGCGCCGCGCCGGCCACGCCACCGGCCGCCCACACGCCGGCGGCGCGGGCGTCCGAGCCGGTCTCGCGCGCGAGGAGCTCGAGGGCCGCGCACACGACCGCGGCCCCGCCGACGGCCTGGATGGCCCGGGCGGTCACGAGCGGGTCGAGGCTCGTGGCCAGGGCGCAGGCCAGCGAGGCGCCGGCGAAGATCAGCGCCCCCGCGGCGGCCACCCGTCCGGCGCCGACGCGCCGGGCCAGCCAGGCCGCCGGCACCGCCGTGAGGGCGAGCACGAGGTTGTAGGCGGTGAGGACCCAGGCGACCTCCGAGACGTCGACCCGGAACTCGCGCAGGATCTCCGGGAGCGCCAGCGTCACCACCGACGAGTCGGCCAGCACGAGCGCGACGGCGAGGCCGAGGAGCGCGACCCGGCCCCGCGAGGGGGCGGCACCGTGGAGCGCTGAAGCGGCAGGCACGGCCGGAATCGTCGCACGCACGGCGCCGGCTCGGGCCGGGCCTGCGCCTGGGTGCGGGCTCGATGTCCGGCCAGTCCGCCGCGGAGCCGGCTTCAGCCTCCGCGGCGGATGCCCGATGATGTTCACCGTGCGCCGCCTCGCCCTCGCCGCCGGTCTCGCCTGCCTGGGTGCGGCGGCTGCCGCCCCGGCGCCTGCCGCCGCCGGCGTCGTCGAGCGGATCGTCCACGCCGCCCGGGCCGAGCTGCACCGCCACGTCCACGAGATCCCCGACGGCTCGAACGAGTCCCCCGACATCCGGCGCTACCGGGCCGCGACGCGGTGGTCGGCCCGCGGGCCGTGGTGCGGGTACTTCGTCTCCTACGTCGCCGCGGTGGCCGGGGCGCCGCTCGGCGACGGGGGCACGGGCATCGGGTCGGTCGGCGGCATCCGGGACTGGGCCCGGCGCACCGGACGCTGGCGCCTCTGGCCGCACGCCGGGAACATCGCGGTCTTCCGCGGCCACGTCGGCATCGTGGAGCGCGTCGCCGGTCTGCGCTGGATCGTGACGATCGAGGGCAACCACGGCAATCGCGTGGCCCGCGTCGTCCGGGCCCGGAGCACCGTGCGCGGCTCTGTCCGTCTCGTGCCCGTCGCAGCGGCCGAACGCTGGTGGTCGCCCGACCTCGCGGCCCACCCATCGGACCCCTAAGGGCCATTCCCGATTGGCAGGGCCGGGCCGCCGCGCCATCGTGCTGGCCACGATGATGAGCGACCAGACCGGAGACGCCATGCCCCCGCCGAACGAGCCAGACCCCACCGCCGAGACCGCTGCGCTGCCCCCCGGGGACCGTCCGCCCGGCGGCACGCTGCCGCCCGGCGACGGCTCCGGCGGCGGCGCCCCGCCGCCCGGCGGAGGTCCGGGCCGCCGCGGCTGGCGCGGCTTCACCCGCTCCCGCGACAACCGGGTGCTCGGCGGCGTCTGCGCCGGCGTGGCCCGCGAGCTCGACGTCGATCCGTTCGTCGTGCGCGCGGCCGCGGTGGCGCTCACGCTCCTGGCCGGCCTGGGCCTGTTCCTCTACATCGGGGCGCTCGTCCTCATGCCCGACGAGGAAGGGGAGGCGCTCGGCAGCACCGATTCGGCGGGCGGACGGCTGTGGACCGCGGTCGGGATCGTCGCGCTCGTCGCCGCGGCGGCCGTGCTCCTGTCCGGGGCCGTGCTCGGCGCCCTGGGCGCGCTCGTGCCGCTCGCGGCGATCGCCGCCGCGGGGCTGCTCGTGTGGTGGTTCGTCTCCGGCGACGGGCTTGCGGGCGACGCCGGCGCTCTCGCCCGGCGGGCCGGACTGGGCGTCCTCGTCCTGGCGGCGTGCGCGGCGGTCTTCGTTGCGGGCGTCTGGATCACCGGGCTCGGCAGCGGCACCGTCGCCGCCGGCCTCGTGATCGCCGCCGGCGTGGCCGTGGTGGCGGGCGCCTTCTTCAAGCCGGTGCGCTGGGCCGTGCCGGTGGCCTTCTCGCTGGCCCTCGGGACCGGCGTCGCCGCCGCGACCGACCTCGACCTCCACGGCGGGGCCGGCGAGCGGATCTACCGCCCGGCCTCCGCGGCGGACCTGCGGGCCGGGTACCAGCTCGGCGCCGGGCGGCTCGTCGTGGACCTGCGGCAGGCGTCCTTGCCGCGCGGGGATGTGCCGCTGCGCGTGCGGGTCGGCCTCGGCCAGGCCCTCGTGATCGTGCCGCCGACGGCGTGCGTGGCGTCGAAGGCGACGGTCGGCGCCGGCGCGGCAGACGTGCTCGGGCGCGCGAGCGGCGGGCTGGACGTCGACTGGCAGGACGCGCCGGCCGCGCGCCCGGCGCAGACGCGCCTGGTCGTCGACGGCGACGTCGGGATGGGCGTGTTCCAGGTCTCCTACCGCGACGACGCGCCCCGCGGCCGCTGGGGCGACCGCGGCAGCAGCCGGGATCCGGCCGCGCGGGCCGACCGCGCGCTGGCCGCCCGCGCCTGCACTGCGGCGGTGGCGCCGGGTGCCTGACCGCCCGCGTGACGGCGGCCTGCCGCCAGCGGCCGGGTCCGGGCCGGGAGCCGCGCGTTCCCGGCCCGACGCGTCGGCGCTCGTGGCCGGTGCCGCGCTCATCGGCTTCGGCGTCGCCCTGCTCCTCGACGGGCTCGGCGCCTGGCACCTGACCTTCTCGGCGCTGGCCCCGATCGCCTGCGCCGTGGCCGGCGCGGTCCTGCTCGCCCGCGGCCTCGCACGCGGGCGCTCGTGACCGGACCCGCGGCGGCGCTGGGAACATGACCCCTGCGATGCCAGCCGCCACGACGTCCGGACGCTCGGCTCTCCGGCGCGACCCCGCCCGCGGAGTGGTGGCGGGCGTCGCCGCCGGCCTGGCCGAGCGCGCCGGCCTGGACCCGCTGATCGTGCGCGTCGCCTTCGTGATCGCCGCCCTCGCCGGCGGCGCGGGGGTCGTGCTGTACCTCCTGGCCTGGGCGATCGTGCCGGCGGGCGCGGGGACGGCGGCGCCGGCTGCCCGCCTGCGCACCGGTCGCGGCGCGCTCGAGGTCGCGCTCGGGGCCGGGCTCCTGCTGCTGGCGCTGCTCCTGACCCTGCGGGCGCTCGGGATCTGGTTCTCGGACGCAATCGCCTGGCCAGCCGTGCTCCTGGCGAGCGGCGGAGCGCTCCTGTGGCGCCAGTCGTTCTCCGCGGGCCCGTCGGCCACGGCGCGCGACGCGGCTGCGCCGCCGGCGGCGGCCCTGCGCAGTGCCGGGCCGGCGCCGCGCGCCGCCGACGATCCCGGCCGCCGCGCTCGCGCCATCTCGCGGACCGGGCTCGGCGTTGCGCTGGTGCTCGCCGCCGGCTTGGTCTTCCTCGAGGCCGCCGGGGCGCTCGGCGCGGCCCGCGACGTCCTCCTCGCCGTTCTGGCGGCGATCGTCGTGCTCGGCGCGATCTTCGCCCCCTGGGTCCTGCGGCTCGTGCGCACGCTGGCGGCGGAGCGCACCGAGCGGGTCCGCTCCCAGGAGCGGGCCGAGGTCGCCGCCCACCTGCACGACTCGGTCCTGCAGACCCTGGCGCTGATCCAGACGCGCAGCGGTGATCCGCGCGCGGTGGCGACGCTCGCCCGCCGGCAGGAGCGCGAGCTGCGCGCCTGGCTCTCTGGCCGGACGGCGGCCGCGAGCGGCGCCGGGCAGCTCGCTGCCGCGCTCGAGGCCGCTGCCGACGAGGTCGAGCGCGACCACGGCGTTGCGGTGGAGGTCGTCGCGGTGGGCGATGCGCCCCTGGACGAGCGCACGGAGGCGCTCGCCGCCGCGGCCCGCGAGGCGATGGTCAACGCCGCGAAGTTCGGTGGCGGCGGGCCGGTCGACGTGTACGCGGAGGCGGACGGCGACGGCCGCGTGCAGGTGTTCGTCCGCGACCGCGGGCCGGGCTTCGATCCGGCGGCGGTGCCGGCGGACCGGCGGGGCGTGCGCGAGTCGATCGTCGCCCGCATGGAACGTCACGGCGGCCGGGCGCACGTGCGCAGCGGCGCCGGCGAGGGCACCGAGGTCGAGCTCGAGCTGGAGGCGCGCCGATGAGCGCCGTGCGGGTCGCGATCATCGACGATCACGCCCTGTTTCGGACCGGCGTGCGGGCCGAGCTCGAGGGGCTCGTCGACGTGGTCGGCGACGCGGCGACGGTCGCCGAGGCCGCGGCGCTCGTCGCCGCCGAGCGGCCGGACGTCGTCCTCCTCGACGTCCACATGCCCGACGGCGGGGGCATCGAGGTCATCCGCCGCGCCGCGGCGGCGGGCGTGCCGTCGCGCTTTCTCGCCCTCTCGGTGTCGGACGCCGCCGAGGATGTCATCGCCGTCATCCGTGCGGGCGCCCGCGGCTACGTGACCAAGACGATCGGGGGCGAGGAGCTGGCCGAGGCGGTCCGGCGGGTCCACGAGGGCGACGCGGTCTTCTCCCCGCGGCTGGCCGGGTTCGTGCTCGACGCCTTCGCCGCGGGGGGTCCGGCGCCGGCGGCAGCGGCGGCCGAGCCGGGCGGCCCCGGCGCCCACGACGACGATCTGGACCGCCTCACGCCGCGGGAGCGGGAGGTGCTCCAGCTCATCGCCCGCGGCTACATGTACAAGGAGATCGCCCTGCGCCTGGGCATCTCGGTCAAGACGGTCGAGGCTCACGTCTCCTCGGTCCTGCGCAAGCTGCAGCTCTCGAGCCGTCACGAGCTCGCGCGGTGGGCGACCGGCCGCGGCCTGGCGTAGGCTCGCGGCCATGAACTCCACCGAATGGCAGCAGGCGAAGCTCGACGACATCCCCAGCCAGCACGGCGCCGAGTTCTGGCGCGAGTGGACCGACGACCCGGCGTTCGGCAGCCGGTGGCACTCGGTGCGCCATCACTTCGGCCTGACCTCGATCGGCATCAACGCGAACGGGGGGGATGCCGGCGACCAGATCGTCGTCGAGCACGACGAGCAGGAGGACGCCAATCAGGACGAGGTCTACTTCGTCGTGCGCGGGCGCGCCCGCTTCGTGCTCGACGGCACCGAGATCGAGGCCGGGCCCGGCGAGCTCGTGTGCGTCGGCGGCGCGGTCACGCGGGCGGCCTGGGCGGTCGAGAGCCCCACGCAGCTCCTCATGATCGGCGGGACCCCGGGCGGCGCCTACACGGTGCCCGGCTGGGACGGCGGCTGAGCGCCGGGAACGACCGCTGGGGGCGGAGCCTGAACGGCCCCGCCCCCAGCCGGAGGGAAGAGACGGGAGCACCCCCGGTGGCTCCCCGTCCGTGCGCTGGAGAGGAAGACGACCAACGCCCTGAGCAAACTACACTATGTTGATCGGACTAACAAGCAAAGGCCATGGGCCGGAGCCGAGGTGACGCGCCCGGCGCGCCAGAGCCGAGGTGCGCGGTGGGGTTCTCGAAGGGGGCGGTCGCCTGGCGGGCGCTGGCGGTCGGCCCCCGAACCTGTGCGCCTGAGCCACCGGATCGGTGGTCCGCGCGCGCGAGATCGCGGGGGTTCGGCGGCTCCCCGAACTCGTGCGCCTGAGCCACCGGATCGGTGGTCCGCGCGCGCGAGAACCGAGGTGGCTGCCCGGCTCCCCGAACTCGTGCGCCTGAGCCACCGGATCGGTGGCTGGCGCGCGCGAGATCGGGGGCGGGGCGGCGCGGGCCGGGGTGGGGCGCGCACCACCGCGGCTGGAGCCCGCGGCAGGGCGTCCCCGGCGCCACGAGGACGCCTAGAACTCGCCGCGGCGCACCCGCACCCAGCCGGCGGCGGCGAACGCCGCCGTCCACGCGATCGCCACGATCGCCGCGAGCCACAGCGGGCCGGTTGCGACGCTGCCGCCGGTCAGGCGGTCGATCGCGTCCGGCAGCGTCGCGCGCTCGAGGCCGGGCGAGAGCGCGGCGATTGCGGTGAGCGCCGTGAAGCCGACGTACTCGAGGCCGAGGGCGGCGGCGACCGCCCAGCCGACCGACTGCAGGGCCGCGCCCACCCCGGCGGCGATGATCGCGAACACCCAGCCGTTGAGCAGCAGGCCCCACGCCGCGTTGCCGGCATCGCGCAGGTCGAGCCACGGGCCGCCGTGGGGCAGCAGCAGCGCGCCGGCGGCGGCGATCACGAGGCTCGGGACGGCCGTGATCGTGACGACCGCGAGCAGCGCGAGCAGGCGCGCGACGTAGTAGCGCGTGCGCCCGACCCCGGTCATGAGCACGTAGCGCAGGACGCCGGAGGCCGCGTCGCCTGCCGCGACCGCCGCGCCCATCACCGCCGCACCGGTGGCGATCCCGAGCGTGGCGGCGGCAGCCGCCTCCCAGCCCCGCGCGCCGCCGGGCTCGGGCTGCGAGGCGTCGTGGCCATGGATGACCGCGAAGGCCACGAGGGCGAGGAGCGCGAACACTGCCCCCGCGCCCGCGGTGCCCCACACCAGGCCGCGCCGGCGCAGGATGACCCGGGCCTCGGCCGTGGCGAGCGCGATCACGCGGCCTCCTCGCCGGCGGCCTGGGCCCGCTCCCGCTGGGCGGCGGCGGTCAGCGCGAGGAACCGCTGCTCCAGGGTCTCGGCAAACGGCGCGAGCATCCACACGTCGATGCCCGCGGCGACGAGGTCGCGGTTCAGGGCCGGCGCGAGCGCCGGGTCGTCGCAGTCGATGAAGAGCGTCCCGTCCCACTCCTCGGTGCGGCCGACGCCCGGATGCTGCACCGCGAGGTCGCGGGCCCGAGCGAGGTCGGCGCAGCGCACCTGGACACCCCGCCGCCCGGCCGCCAGGAGGTCGGCCAGCGGGCCGACCTGGACGACGCGCCCGGCGGCGAGGATCGCGGCCTCGTCGCACACCCGCTCGACCTCGCCGAGCAGGTGCGACGAGAGGAAGACCGTGCGGCCCTCGTCGGCCAGCGTGCGCAGCAGGACGCGAAACTCGGCCATCCCCTCCGGGTCGAGCCCGTTGGATGGCTCGTCGAGGATCAGGAGCGCCGGGTCCCCGACGAGCGCCCGGGCCACCCCGAGGCGCTGGCGCATCCCCATCGAGTAGCCGGCCACCCGGCGATCGGCGGCGTCCGCGAGGCCGGCCCGGGCCAGCACGCCGGCGATGCGGGCCTCGGCGGCCTGAGGGTCGGCGGTCAGCGCGGCCCAGAAGCGGAGGTTCTCGCGCCCCGTCAGGTGGCCGTGGAAGCAGGGCGCCTCGACGACACCGCCGACCTTGGCCAGCGCCGCGCGCGCCTCGCCGGGGATCGCGTGGCCGCAGACCTCGACGCGGCCCGCGTCGGCCCGGGCCAGCCCGAGCAGGATCCGGATCAGCGTCGTCTTGCCGGCCCCGTTCGGGCCGAGGAGGCCGAAGCAGCGGCCCGGCGGCACGGCGAGCGTGGCGTTCTCCAGGGCGATCTGGCGGCCGAACGCGCGGCAGACGCCCTCGACGGCGATGACGGGCGGGTCGGTCACTGGCGCCGGATGGTGCCGGACGCCGCGGTCGCCGGCGCCGGCCGGATCACGCCTGCGCGGCGGCGGGGCGGCCCGGCAGCCCGGCCGCCTGCGCGAGCAGTGCGTAGGACTCCCGCCGCGCCGCGTGGTCGTGCGTGATGGTCAGGACGATGATCTCGTCGGCGCCGTAGTCCTCCGCGATGCGCTGCAGCCCGGCGAGCACGGCGCCAGGCTCGCCGATGACGCCGCGCCGGCCGGACGGGCCGGCGTCGAGGCCGCGCTCGGCCAGGAACCGCAAGGCCTTCTCGGGCGGCGGGACCGGAATGAGCCGCCCCTCCCGCAGCAGGGTGAAGGTCATGCGCCCGCTGGCGGCCAGCCGCGCGGCCTCGGCGTCGGTCCCCGCGCAGATCACCCAGACGCCGACCGCCACCACGGGCTCCGGGGCCCAATGCGACGGCTGGAAGCGCTCGCGGTAGGACGCCGCGATCGCCGCGCCGTCGCGGTTGATGAAGTCCGCGAACGCGTAGGGAAGCCCGTGCTCGGCCGCCCAGATCGCACTCTGCGGCGAGGAGCCCAGCAGCCAGGGGGCCGGTCGCTCGGGGCGGCCCGGCAGCGTCCCGGCGAGCCGGGCGAACGGGTGGTCGGGCGGGATGGTGCCGTCCAGGTAGGCCAGGAGCTCCGCGAGCTGATCGGGGAAGTCGTCGGGGGCGGCCTCGCGGCGGTCGCGCTGCAGGGCGAAGGCGGTGAGCGGATCCGACCCGGGCGCCCGCCCCACCGCAAGGTCGATCCGGCCGGGGAAGAGCCCGGCGAGCAGGCTGAAGGACTCGGCCACCTTCAGCGGCGAGTAGTGCGGCAGCATCACGCCGCCGCTGCCGACGCGGATCCGCTCGGTGGCGGCGGCGACCGGCCCAGCGAGCACCTCCGGGCTCGGCCCGGCCAGGGACTGGCCGCCGTGGTGCTCGGCGAGCCAGTAGCGGGTGTAGCCGAGCGCGTCGGCGTGCCGGGCCAGGTCGACGGTGTTGCGCAGCGCGTCGGGGCCGGCGGACCCTTCGGGAATCGGGGACTGGTCCAGGACGCTCAGGCGCAGGGGTGCGGGCATCGGCCCATTGTGGCGGGCAGCGCCGCGGGGCGGACCGGGGCCAGTACGCTGCCCCGCCCATGGTCTGGCTGATCGCGTCGCTCGGCCTCGTCGACTCGCTGAACCCGGCGACCATCGCGGTCGGCGTGTTCCTCGGGGCCACCGAGCACCCTGTCAAGCGGCTGGCCGGGTACATCGCCGGCATCTTCGCCGTCTACTTCGGCGGCGGCCTGCTGCTCGCGTTCGGCCCGGCCTCGTGGCTCGAGCGCCTCGCCAATCAGGGCGACTCCGTGGTGGTCGGCGTCCTGCTCCTCGTGGTCGGCGTGGCGGCCATCGGCTTTGCCGGCTGGCTGTGGACGCGCCGGAACGCGGGCGATGCCGCCAAGCTTCCGGCGCTCGCGATGAAGCCCGGGCACTCGCTCGCCCTGGGCGCGACGATGACGGCGGTCGACCTTCCGACGGCGTTCCCGTACTTCGGGGCGATCGCGGCGATCGTCGCCAGCGACCCGGGGCCCGGAGGCACCGTCGGCCTCCTGCTGCTGTTCAACGCCTGCTACGTCCTGCCGATCGTCGCGATCCTCGTCGCGCACGTGGCGCTCGGCGACCGTGCGCAGGCGCCGCTCCGGCGCGTCCGCGACTGGATCGAGCGGTGGGCGCCCCTGCTGCTCGCCGGCATCAGCCTCCTCGTCGGGGCGGGGCTGGCGGTGGCAGGCGCCTCCAAGCTGCTGGCCTGAAGACGCCTGCGGGCGCCGCGCTGCGCGTCTCGTCAGACGATGGCTTCGATGGCGGCGGCGTAGCGCCCCATCTCCGGCTCGACGCCGTCGCCGAGCACGGCATCGATCGTGCCCAGGTTCTGGACGACGAGGTTGGCCCGCGCGTTGATCGTGCGGAACTCGTCGTCGGCCCGGACCGCGTTCATCTGCTCCTCGCTGCCGCGCACGAGGATGAACCCGTCGAGGTCGCCGCCGTGCGGCTGGAGCAGCGCCACCTCCGAGCTCTCGACCTTCCCCTCGGCCTCGAGCCGTCCGTAGTACGCGAGCGCTTCGCCGAAGACGGCAAGGCCCTTGGCCTCGCGCCCGGCGATGGGAGCGCCCCAGCCGATGAACAATCCTGCACTGGCCATGCGGACCTCGTTCCTGCCCGGCCCGTGGCAGCGGATCTCGCTGGCTTGATCAGGGTGCCGGGCGGTCCGGTCCACCGTAGCCGAGCGGCGGCGCGCCAGTCAACGCACGCCGCGGCGCCGGGCCGCCGCGACCGCCGGCGTCAGCTCGATGTCGAGCGCGCCGAACGGGTAGGCCCGGCTGAACACGTCGATGCGGAGCGCCTGGTTGAGCGCACGGGCGCCCGCGGCGCTCAGGCGCAGCGACAGGCCGGTGATCCGGATGCCGCCCCGGGGCGTGCCGCGCACCGACAGGCCGGCGATGCTCAGCGTGAAGAGGCGGGAGGACTCCCCGGCGAGCCGGGGCCCGGCGTTGGTCCACTGCAAGCCCGGCGCCGGCACGCTGGCGCGGCCGTCGGGCCCGGCGAGCGTCATCCGCCCGGCGGCCTCGAGCCGGTCGACGAAGGCGGGGCTGCCGAAGTGAGCGCGGCCGGATCGGACCGGGAAGGCCGCGGCCGTCGCGCCCGCCGCGGCGCGGACGCGCACGTGGTGCAGCGCCCGGCGGACCTTCGGGTCCAGCGCGAGCCGCACCGACCCGGCGCCCACCTCGGCGGCCCCGTCGTCGCCGGCGAGGCCGGCGTCGGGCGCCGGCTCGGCGCCCGGCTCTGCGTACTTGAGGATGCGGCGGGCCCGGCACGGGTCAGGGTCGGGGAGGCCGAAGCGGCCGCAGCGCCCGGACGGGTGCTGGTTGCCGGCGTCGGCCACGTAGAGCGCGCCGTCGCGGCGGTCGAACGCGAGGTCGACGGGGCGGTCGACGATGTCGGGCTCGGTCCGGTCCTCGGGCCCGTAGCCGAAGCTGTCGAGGAAGTCGCCGTCGAGCGTGAACCGGTCGATGCGGCGGCTGCGCGTGTTGGCGACGACGAGGCGCCCCGCGCGGTCCAGCGCGATGCCCTGGGGCCGGTTGAGCTGGCCCGGCCGCGGGCCGCCCTCCCCGAACTCGCCGAGGAACTCGTGGCCGGCGGAGAAGACGAGGATCCGGTTGCGCATCTGGTCGGCGACGACGATGCGCCCGTCGGGCGCGACGGCGAGGCTGAACGGCATCTGGAACTGCCCCCGCCCCGTCCCGAACTCACCGAACGACCCGAGCGGGTGTCCGCCGAGCGTGAAGCGGTCGATCCGGTAGTTGGCCTGGTCGATGACCAGCAGCTCCGAGCCGGCGATCGCGACGTCCCACGGGTGGACCATGCGGCCCGGCCCGGAGCCGCGGCGCCCGATGCGCAGCAGCGGCCGCGGCGTTCCGTCCACCGACCAGGCCATCACCCGGTCGTTGCGCTGGTCCACGACGAACGCCCGGCCGTCGCGCACCACGAGGTTCACCGGATTGTTGAAGCCGGCGAAGGCCTTGGCCTCGCGGGCGGCGCCCGGGTCGAACCCGTAGGTGCCGAACGAGCGCAGGTACCGGCCGGAGGGGGAGAACACCTGGATCCGGTTGTTCGAGGTGTCGGCGGCGTAGAGCAGCCCGCGCTCGTCGACCGCGACCGCGCCGGGGTTGTCGTACTGGCGGTCGCCGCCCTGGGCCTGGCGCCCGCCGCCGAACGCGCCCGGGGCGGTGCTGTTCCAGGCCTGGCCGGGGTCGCCGATGACGGCGGCGAGTTCGGGGACGCCGGGGTACGACGGGACGGCGGGGACCCGCGGCGCCCGCGGCGGGTCCGACGCGCGGATCCGCGGCAGCGGCGGCGCCGGATCGCCCGGCTCGGCGCCCCGCGGCGGCGTCGCAATCGTGATGTGCCCGCCCGTCCGGGTCCAGATCCCCTGGAGGTCGTGGCTGTTCATCGTCACGTCGACCGGCAGCGGCGCGCCGGTGCGGCGCGCCTTGGCCCGGAACCAGCCGGCGAGGCGCACCTCGACCGACGGCCCGTCGTAGTCGGCCACGGCCAGGGGCGCCTCGCCGATGACCCGCCCGCCGTGCCGCAGGGTCATGGTGCCGGTGCAGAACCCGCGCGGCTCCCCGTACACGGTCCCTGGGCAGTAGACCCGGACGAACACCGCGCCGGCGTGGCTGTGCTCGTAGGCCTTGCCGGGCGGGTTGAGCTGCACCCCGGGGTAGGGGGCCGCGGCCTGCGCCGGGCCCGCGGCGGCGCAGGCGAGCGGGAGCGCGACCGCCGCCGCGGCGCGACCGACGCGGGAGCGGAGGCGGGCGGGGCGGCGAGTGCGGAGGCGGGGAAGCATGGCGGGGGCCGGCGAGGGGATCCGTCCCGGCGTCGCCGGTGCGGGAGGCTGGCCTGGCCTCCGGCCCCGCTGGCTGTGAAGAGCGTCGGTCCGTGCGGCGGCCGTCTTGATTCGCGCCCCAGCCCCTGGACGGACGTGGGAGGGAACCGGGCGCTCCGCCGTTCGGGCGTGCCGCCAAACCGGCGCCCCCCGTTCCGGCGTCCGGTAGGTTGCCCGGGCCCGCCCCGCCCGCTCCGATCGTCGAGGTCCCGATGCGCCGTTCCCGCTCCCTCTCCGCTGCCGCGGCGGCTCTGCTCGCCGCCGCCGGGCTCGCCGTGGCCGCGGCACCGGCCGGCGCCGCTCCGGCCGGCTTCACCGCGCGCGGCAGCATCGGGGAGGCCTACGTCCTGAACGCCAAGGCCGGCGAGGCGCTGCGCCTGCTCGACGCCAAGGGCGGGGTGGCCGCGCGGGGAACGGCGGACCGCTTCGGCAGCTTCATCTTCCGCAACCTGCCCGGCGGCGCGCGCTTCTCGGTGCGCCGGGGAGGCGCCGGCGGGGGGCAGACGACCCGGCCGTTCCGCGTCCTGCGGCTGGGCGCCAACCCGCCCGCGTCGTTCTTCAAGGCCAAGCGGCTGCAGGCGGGGCTGAACTACGTCACCGTGCGCGACGGCATCTCGATCGCCATGACCGTGCGCCTGCCCCCGGGCAAGACGCTGGCCGACGGTCCGTTCCCGACCGTCGTCGAGTACTCCGGCTACCAAGTGGCCGCGCCGCACGATCTGCTCGCGTCGGTCGTGCGCTCGGTGACCGGTGGCCCGGCGGTCGACGACCCGCTCGCGCCCGCGACCTCGACGGTCGTCGGCGCGGTCATCGCGCCGCTGCTCGGGTTCGCCACCGTCAGCGTGCAGATGCGCGGCTCGGGCTGCTCCGGCGGCGCGTTCGACCTCTTTGCGCCGCCGACGACCTACGACGGGTACGACGCGATCGAGACCGTCGCGGCACAGCCTTGGGTCAAGGGCGGGAAGGTCGGCATGGCCGGGATCTCGTTCTCCGGGATCACCCAGCTCTTCACCGCGGGCACACGACCGCCGCACCTCGCCGCGATCACGCCGATGTCGGTCACCGACGACATCTACACGGGCACCGGGTACCCCGGGGGCATCAACAACTCCGGCTTCGCGCTGTCCTGGATCAAGGAGCGCATGGCCGACGCGCAGCCCGCGCCCGCGGGCGGGCAGCCGTATGCCCGCGCGCTCGTGAAGGCGGGCGACCCGAACTGCACGGCGAACCAGCGGCTGCGGCTCCAGACCCAGGACGCCGTGGCGATTCAGCGGCAGAACCCGTTCCGCACGCCAGCGCTCTTCGGGCTGCGCGCGCCGAGCGCCTGGATGCAGAACATCTCCGTGCCGACGTTCCTCGTGGGCCAGTACCAGGACGAGCAGACCGGCGGGCACTTCGCCGAGAGCCTCGGGAAGCTCGCGAAGAACCGCAAGGTCTGGCTGTCCCTGCAGAACGGCGTCCACGCCGACTCGCTCGGGCCGGCCACGATCACCCGCTGGGTCGAGTTCCTCAAGCTCTACGTCGCCAACGAGGTCCCGAGCGTCCCGCCGTCGGTCCTGGCGCTGAGCGGCGAGCTGTACAAGTTCCTGGCCGACGCGCCCGCCGCCCCCGTGCAGCAGTCGCGGTTCGCCGGGATGACGAGCGTTGCCGCCGCGAAGGCCGCCTTCGAACGCGATCCGCGGGTGCGCCTGCTCATGGACAACGGCGGCGGCCCGCAGGGACCCGGCTCGATCGGCGCCCCCTGGGAGCTCGGCTACAGCGCCTGGCCGATCCGCGAGGTTTCGCCCGCGGCCTACTACCTCGGCGCCGGCGGGGCACTGGCCGCCCGCAAGCCCGCCCCCGGGACGGCCAGCTACGTCGCAGACCCGCGGGCGCGCCCGAAGCAGACCCTGCCCGGCGACGGAGCGGGCGACGCCTGGAAGGCGCAGCCGCCCTACGACTGGAAGCCGGTCGCCGCGGGCAAGGGCCTGGGCTGGACGACGGCGCCGCTCGCCCGCGACGTCGTCATCGCCGGGCCGTCGAGCTTCGACGTCTTCCTGAAGTCCAGCGCGCGCGACACCGACCTCCAGGTCACGCTCAGCGAGGTGCGTCCCGATGGGCAGGAGACCTACGTCCAGAACGGATGGCTGCGGGCGTCGCACCGCAAGCTCGGACCGGGCTCGACGGCGACCGACCCGATCCCGACGCATCTGGCCCGGGACGCCGCGCCGCTGCCGCGCGGGGCGTTCGCGCTCGTGCGGGTGCCGGTCTTCCCGGTGGCGCACGCCTTCCGCGCGGGGTCGCGGATCCGGGTGACCGTCCAGGCGGTCGGGGGCGACCGGCCGCGGTGGGACTTCTCCACGGTCGACCGCGGCACGGCGCGCAACACGGTCTCGCTCGGCGGAGCCCGGGCGTCGAAGCTCGTGCTCCCGGTGATCCGCGGCGCCACGGCCAAGGGCACGCCGCTGCCCGGGCCGACGGCGCTGCGCGGCGAGCCGAGCCGGGCGTTTTCGCCGGCGTCCAACGGCGGCTGAGCGGCGCGGGGCCGACTCGGCCGGCCGCGTCAGCTCGCCGCGGCGCCGCGGCGTCGGCCGCGCCGGCCGTTCGCTCAAGGTCCGCGCGGCCCGCGCCGAGGACTGTGGCGTCCATGGCTTGCCACCGCTCCACCAATCGCCGGGCCGCCCGAGTCCGCGCCGGACTGGCGACGGCCGCGGCGGCGCTGCTGCTGGCCCCGGCCGCTCCCGCCCGCGCGCTCGAGGTGCAGATCGTCAACGCGTCCGGCCGCCCGGCCGGCGACGTCTTCGTGATGCTGCACGGGGGCGCAAGCAGCGACGGCCAGCTCGGGCCCGACGCGCCGAAGCGGCTGAGCCGGATCCGGCGCCACCGCTTCTCGCTCGCGGCGATCAGCGGCCGGATCTTCTTCTCCTACGGCGCGCCGGTCGTGTCGGCCGAGCCGCCGCACGCGTCGATCCGCTACGACAAGGTGGAGATCACCTATCCGGGCGTCGCGAACCTCACCGCGGTTGACTTCTTTGGGATTCCGTTCCGGCTCCAGACGCTCGACCGGCGCGGCCGGGTGCGCCAGACACTTGCGTTCCATGCCGACACGGAGACGGTCGTGCGGGCGCTGCGCCGGATTCCGGGCGCCCGGCGCGCGATCGTGACGACCCGGCGGGGCGGGTTCCTGCGCTTCCTCTCGCCCCAGCTCAGCCAGAGCAGCTACCCGAGCTTCCTGCCGTACGTGCGGTCGCTGGCCGGCCAGCGCACGGTCCTGGCCGGGCCGTTCTACGGCAGCCCGTTCCAGACCTTCCGGTACGCCGGCCGCTTCGAGCGCGACGGCTCGATCCGCCTGTCCGGGACCATCCGGACCGGCCGGTCGGTCGTGCGCGGCCTGCCGGTGGCGGTCGACGGGCGATCCCTCGGCCGTGCGATCTACACGGCCGATGGGCCGTTCACCGTCGGCGGGGCGCCGCGCAGTGTCTCGGACAACGACGTGTACTCGGCGATCTACCGCGACCTCGTGTCGGGGTTCGCCTGGGGATATCTCGGCGGCCGCTACGGCAACGACAGCCTGCGCTGGAGCCGCCGGCCGCCGTTCGCCGCCGCCCGGCCGCGGCGCGAGCGCTACGCGACCTACAACGAGTACGCCGCCGTCATCCGCCGCTACTCCGACGCCTACGGCTTCGCCTTCAGCGACACCGGGAATCAGCGCGTCCAGGCGCCGCTCGCGGGGGCGGCCGCGATCCGCATCACGATCCTGCCCGACCGGCGGCGGTAGGCCGGGGCGGGGCCCGCGGGGTTCGCGGGGCCCGGCCGGAGCCCGCGCCCGGCCCCCGCGCGGGCGTTCTGGTGCGTTGAAGCCACCGATTCGGTGGCTCAGGCGCGCAGGTTGGCGGCGGCCCCGGAGCGCCCGCGTTCTCGTGCGCGCGAGCCACCGATTCGGTGGCTCGCGCAGGCGCGCGGGTTGGCGGCGACGGCGTGGCTCAGGCGCGCGGCGCCGCGCGCGCGCCCCGCGCGGCGCCGCCGCGCCGCCGCCGCCCGCGGCGCCGCCGCCCTGCGCCCGCCCGCCGCTCAGCTCGCGCAGGCGACGCTCTGCGACGTGCGGTTGTCCGCGCCGCAGGGCAGGACGGTCGGGCCGTGCCAGCCGGCGCCACTCACCGCGCCCGCGATCCCGGACGGCGAGAGGCCGTAGAGGCGGATGATCAGGCGGAAGGCCTTCGTCGCCGCCGCGGGCTTGGGGGCCGGCAGCCAGTTGCGCCGCTGGGCCGCGCTCGACGGCGGATCGGACTGGATGAAGACGTCGAGCGACCCGTCGGGGTTGTACTTCAGGTTGCTGCGGTCGTTCACGAGGTAGCGGTCGATCGGGTTGTCGACGAAGAACCCGTCGCCGTCGTACAGCGTCAGCGACCAGAAGAACTTCACCGGCGGGTGCGACGTCTTGGCCGTGAAGTGCGCGACGTAGCGCTTGGCGCCCGTGAACGGGCTGCGGTCGCGGTCCACCAGGGCCGCGGGGTAGACCGACACCTCGGGGCGCGGCGCGCCGAGGCCGATCTTGTCCACGATCGCCCGGAACTCGTAGTCGGTGCCGTAGGTGCCGAGCTTCGAGACGCTCCAGCCGTTGAGCTTGTCGAAGTCGGCGAGGTAGCGGGCGAGGAACTTGCCCTGGACCTTGTTCGGTCCCTGGGTCACCGCGTCGCGCAGCGCCTGGAGCTGGCCGGGCGACAGCGGGCCGTCCTTCGTCGGATGCCGGCCCGGACCGATGCCGAGCTTCGCGAGCCGGGCGAGGATCGGACGGTCGGCGGCCGGCGGCGGGAACTGCGCGAGCTGGTCGCCGAGGGCGTCCCAGAAGATCGCCGGATCCTCGCCGGGCCCCGTGCCCGGGATGTGGGCGTCGTTGCGCGTGCGGTCGATCCGCTTGGGCTTGGGCGGCGTGTAGGCGTAGGGCCGCTTCGGGTCCCAGCGGTTCAGCGGGGTGATCTTGTAGGTGCGCATGACCTTCCGCGTGGCCGCCAGGTCCGACGCCCCGTTGATGTAGGTGCGCCCGATGATCCAGACGCGGTCGTACGGCGACCGGATGCGCCGCAGGCCCTTCGGGACGCGGCCGGTGAACTTCGGCCCGGTCACGAGGTAGTCCCCGTCGGGCAGTGCCTTGTCGGGCGAGCCGATGTTGGCGAAGTTCTCCTCGTAGGGCGACATCAGCGGGATGACATGGAAGCGCTTCGTGCCCTTGGCCGTGTGGATCACCTGCGGCTGCTTGGAGAGATCCAGCCAGGCCATCGAGTAGAGGGTGTCGCTGTTGGGAGCGACGACCGTGCGGTCCTTCGCGTCGGCGAGCCGGGAGAAGTGGCTGAACTGGTTCACCGGGCCGCCGCCGCGCCCGTTCGGCACGTTGAGGCTCGTGCTCGTCGCATAGGTCCGCTGCATGTTCAGCACCGGGACGCCGTACTCGTACGCCTGGGCGAGCGTCGCCGCCGCGGCGGCGTCGGGCGTCCACGATGCGGCCGCGCCGGCCGAGGCGCCGGGCGCTGCGGCGGCGAGGACGGCGCCGGCGACGGCGAGGGCGCCGGCGGCTCGGCGGGCGGGGCGGGGGACGGCTGCGCTCATCGGTGAACTCCTGCTCTCCGGGTCGGACGGGTGGTCACGCTAACGGGCTGCGCCGGGCGGCGCGCCGGCCGCTGCGCCGCCGACCGCGACGCGCGCGATGGTGGTGAGCGACTGGTAGTAGATGTCGCGCCCGAACCCGGGCGCCGGGAAGAGGAAGGCCTGGCTGGGGGAGGGCACGGCGGCGCGGGCCTTGTCCGCGCCGGTGTCGAGGTCGAGCACGACGAGCTGGTCGCCGCCCGCACGCAGCGACGCCCGCCGGGCGTGCGCGGACTGGGCCAGCAGCTGCATCGCCGGTCGCAGGGCCCGGCGCACGAGCGGGCGGCGCAGCGCCGCGCTCCCCTGCCAGTCCTGGGCGACGAGCTCGCGCGTGTCCGGGTAGAGGATCAGGTGCCCGGCGTGGGCGAAGCCGTCACGCCGCCAGAGCGGCTCCAGGCTGTCGCCCTCCATCCGCCAGGCCCGCAGCACGGCGTTGCCGGCGTCATAGGCGACGACGACGCGCCCCGCCGGGTCCCAGCCCGGGGGGTTGGACTCGGTGCCATGAGGCAGCCCGCTGATCTCAGCCGACCAGACGGAGCCGGCGTCGTCGCGCCGCGCCCACCACAGGCGCACCGGGTCCGGCGAGTCGCCAGAGCCGAGCATCGTGGCGTCGGTGCGGTTGCGGCCGTTGTCCATCCACAGGACGTGCTCGTCGGTGATCACCGGGTCCCAGCCGTAGCTGCGGCCGGGTGCCGGGCCGTAGGCGGGCTGCCAGGCCTCGTCGATCTGCAGGCGGCCGGCGTCCCGGTCCAGGCGCAGGGCGTACACCACGGTCGTCCCGACGGCGATCACCGCCTCGCCGTCGCTGGACAGCCGGGCGATGGACGGCTCGGGCAGGCGCAGCGGCGCGGCCACCGGCAGGAGGGTCTCGGCGTCCAGCACCGAGACCGTGGAGGGCTCGCGGCCCGCCGGCGCGTCGCAGTCCTTGGTCACGAGCTCGCCGCCGTCCAGGACGACGAACGAGTTGTGCGGCCGCTCGGCGGGCAGCCGGTGGGAGGCCAGGACCTCGAGGCCCGGGCTGAGCCGGTGCGCCCAGCGGCCGAAGACGAGGTGCAGGCTGCCGTTCGCGTGGGCGGCGATCCCGCCGGGCCAGAACGGCCCGCCAGGGAGCCGGGGCGAGGCCGCCGCCGTCGCGAGCGTGAGGGGATCCAGGCGCTCGACCCAGGCCTCGACGGGGCCCGCCTGGGCGCCGCCGAGCGGGATGCCGTGGCGCAGCGCGTAGAGCTCCCCGGGAGCGCGGCGGACGAGCAGGTCGGTCGCGAAGGCGTCGCGCACCGCCGCCACGTCGAGGCGCTCTCCTGGCTGGATTCCGAGCCCGGGCACGCCGTCGGCGCAGCCGTGCCGCCGGGGCCCGCCGTCCTCGCCGGTCCACGGGGCCGGCCAGTAGGCGCCCGGCCCCGTCACCGCTCCAGCCCGGCGTCGCGGAGCGTGGCCTCGAGATCCTCGATTCGGTCCTGGCCCCAGAACGGCTCGCCGGCGAACACGAACACCGGCACTCCCCACTGGCCGAGATCCAGCAGCGCCTCGGTGTCGGCGTCGACCCGCGCCCGCAGCCCCGGGTCATCGAGCGCAGCGAGGCAGTCGGCCCAGCGCAGGCCGGCCCGCTCGCAGACCAGCCGCAGCCCGTCGTCGCCGGCCACCTCGACCCCCTCGCCCCAGATCCCGCGGCTGGCGGAGAGCACGAACTCGCGCTCGCGGCCGGCGTCGACGGCGTGCTCGGCGACGAGCAGGCAGCGCATCGCCCCGTCGCCGATGGGGTCCCAGACCGGGCCGAACGGCATTCCGAGGCGCTCGGCCTCGCGTTTGGTGTCGCGCAGCGTGTGCAGCCGCTTGGCCTTCGGCACCGACTGCCCGCGCATGGCCATGGGGATCACGCCGCGGAAGGCCACCGCGACGTCGAAGCGCTCGGGGAGCGCAAACGCCCGCGGGCCCGACAGGTACGAGTACGGGCTGCGAAACGAGAAGAAGTAGTCGATCGGCGCGGTCATGCCGCCGCCTTCCAGCCCAAGTCGTCGAGGCGCTCGCCGATCTGGACGCGTCGATCGTGCGCGAAGAACCACTGGCCGTGGATCCAGGCCGCGGGCGTGTCGTAGGGGCCGCGGCGGCGCATCCGGCGCTCGGCGCGCCGCACCGCGCCGGCGCCGTTCGCGGGCGGCTCGCTGCCGAGGTGCTCGCGCCAGAGCGCCGCGTACTCCTCCCGGTCCGGCGGGCCGGCGGTCTCGAGCCACAGGCGCCGGAGCGCTGCGACGCAGAACCGGTTGAGCGCCGGGCCGGCGGGCCCGGCTGCGGTCCACTCGGCGAGGAACGCCGTGTCCGCGGCCGCCAGGGGCTCGGTGCGCGCGAGCGCGAGCCCGCTGCGCCGGGCCAGGCGGACGGCATCGACGATCGCATAGCGCCGCTTGGCGTCGGCCGCCGGGTCGTCCGGGATGCCGCGGTGCACGACCGGCAGCAGGAGCAGGCGCACGTCGCGGCCGGCGGTCCGGCCGGCCAGGTCGAGGACCGCGACCGCGCTCGCCGCATCGTCGAACGCGAAGTACAGCTCGACGCGGCCGCGCCGCCCGAGCGCCCGGCGGGCGGCCGCGCCGGCGCGCGCCGGCCAGGTGACCTGTGACAGCGCGATGATCGCGCCCGGGACCGTGTGCCGGGCGAGGCGGTCGGCAGCGGCGCCGGGCATCGGGTGCCCTAGCCGCCGATCGGCCGGCCGAAGGCGGCGAAGATCGCATCGACGATCTCGGGCCCGCGGTCCTCCTGGAGGAAGTGCGCGGCGCCCTCGATGCAGACCTGCTCGCCGGCGCTCGGGATGAGGTCGGTGAACACGGTGCCCGACTTCGGGTACGGGAACACGGGATCGCTGTCCGAGAAGGCGACGAGCGTCGGCTTCTCCCAGCGGGAGAGCGCATCCTGCACCGCGAGCATCTCCGCGACGCCGGGCGCATCCTCGGTCAGCGGGACGAGCAGCGGGAACATCTGCGCCCCGGCCTTGCTCTCGGGCGTCGGGAACGGCGCCTCGTAGGCGGCGACGATCTCGGGCGCCAGGTCGGCCGTGGTGGCGCCCTGGATGATCATCCCCACGGGCAGGTCCGGCGTGCGCTCGGCGAAGTTCCGCCAGGCCATGAAGCCCTTGCTCACGCGCCCGGTGAAGAGGCCGGTGTTCATGATCACGAGCCGGCCGACTTGGTCGGCGTGCTCCACGGCCCAGCGCAGGCCGATCGCCCCGCCCCAGTCCTGCACGACCACCGTGACATCGTCCAGCGGCACCTGGTCGAGATGGGCGGTCACGCTCTCGACGTGGCGCTCGTACGTGTACCAGCCCTGGTCGGTCGGCTTGTCCGACTTGCCGAAGCCAGCCAGGTCGGGGCAGACGACGCGGTGGCCGGCGGCGACCAGCGGGTCGAGCATCCGCCGGTACAGGTAGCTCCAGCTGGGCTCGCCGTGGAAGCACAGGACGGTCGGGCCCGTCCCCTCGTCCAGGCGGTGCAGCCGCAGCCCGCCGGCCTCGGTGTAGTGCGGCGCATAGGCGTAGCCGGGAAGGTCGGCGAAGCGCTCGTCGGGGGTGCGGAAGACGTCCACGGCGGGGTCCTTTCGTCAGGGGCGGATCACGGCGAGCCAGACCTCGGTGAGGGTGCGGGCGGCCTCGTCGGCGGTCACCCGCGGCTCGCGGCCGAAGGCGTCGAGCAGGTACGCCTCGTTCATGAGGTTCAGGGCGCGGGCGGTCTGGGCGGGATCGGCGGGCGGCGCGGCGGCGCGGCCGGCGGCGTCGGCGAGCCATCGCGCGGCGAGCTGGTCGAACCGCTGGCGGATCTCCCGGTGGGCCTCGGCGAGCTGCGGATCGCCCGCGGCCGCCTCGGCCACGCCCCGCAGCAGCGGCCCGTGCTGGAGGTAGACGTCCGCCGCCAGCCCCATCGCTCCCCGGATGGCGTCCGGGTCGCCGGCGCTGCGCCGGCTCCCGAGCAGGCGCTGGGCCGCGTAGAGCGCCTCGATCGCCTCGGCGCTCGCCCGGGCCAGGACATCGGCGAGGTCGTCGAAGTGCCGGTAGAACAGCGTGCGCCCCTGGCCGGCCTCCCGCATGACCTCGTCGACCGTCAGCTCGGCGTAGGAGCGCTCCCGGAGCAGGCGCGCGGCCGCGTCGACGATGCGGGCGCGGCTCTCCTCGCGGGTCTGCCGGACGCGGGTGCGGTGCGCGGCGGTGGCCACGGCGCCCAGCCTAGCAGTGTTGACACCGTGTGACACACAACGTATGTTCACACGGCCGGCCGCTCGGGCCGGCTCGTCCCCGCGCCGAACCGGCGCATCTGCGCCCCCATCTCGAGGACCATCACGCCATGACCGTTCGCCCCCGCACCGCTCTTGCCACTGCGACCGTCGCGGCGGTGGCGGCCATCGGCCTCGGCAGCTCTGCAGCCAGCGCGGCACCGGCCGCGCCGGCCGCCAAGCGGCTCACCGGCGTGACCAACCTCTACAACGCCCGGTACTGCGAGATCCTGGTGGGGAAGGGCGCTCTGCCGGCCATCACGGTCACGGTCTGGAACACCGTCGGGCTGAATCGCTGTCCGCCGGCGCAGTGGACGGCCTTCAACGCCCAGACGCTCGCCACCCAGGAGGGCGCCGCGTTCGTCGTGCTCAACGGCCCCCGCTACTGGGTGATCGACGGGGCGGCCGACACGAAGCGCGGGAAGGTCCGCTCGTTCGGGGCGATGAAGCTCCGCGACGTCGCTGCGATTCGCATCACGACGGCGGCCGACCTCGTCCGCCAGCCGTACCAGACCCGCGTGATCGACCGCACGAACCGGTGGTCGTGGAAGGCCGGCCGCCTCGTGTACGAGCTCGTGGCCCCGAGCGGCGCCGTCTACATCATGCAGGCCTACTCCCAGATCGTCGATCCGGCCCTGAAGCTGTCCGACCTCACGTCGCTCGGCTCCCGCCTGAAGCTGCCCGCGGGCTGGCGCTTCCGCACGCGGACGCTCCGCGCGCCGTTCGTCCTGCAGGCGCACGGCCGCGCGACGATCGTCCAGGACGAGCTCCAGAACACCTACCAGCGCCTGCGGTAGCCGCGCGCGGGCGCGCGGCGCCGCCTACGCGTCGCCGTCCCGCTGCCAGGCGAAGACCTCGATCCGGAAGCCGTCCGGATCGAACGCGAAGAACGCGTAGTAGTCCTCGTCGTCGGGATAGTGGAACTCGGGGGGCGACTGGATCCGCGCGCCCGTCGCGAGGCACCGCTCGTAGGCCGCGTCGACCTCGTCCGGGCGGTCGACCCGGAAGGCGAGGTGCTCGAGGCCGACCTCGTGGTAGCGATGCGTCCCGCCGTCAGCCGGGCGCAGGCCGATGGCGCTCTCCCCGAACTCGAGGTAGACGACCTCCTCCGTTCCGCGGTAGGTCGGCATGCGGTAGCGCTCCTCGAGGCCGAGCGGCCCGAGCACCTCGAGGTAGAACGCCAGCGACGCGGCCACGTCGCCGACGGCCAGGTCGATGTGCTGGATGCCTCGCGCGGGCATGGCGGCGGCTCCGTCGGCGCGGCCGCTAGGCGGGCCGCACGCGGTAGGTGTGCCCGGCGGCCCGCAGGCGCTCGGTGAGCGCACTGCCCATCGCGGTCGCCGGCGTGAGCACGCCGGCGGCGTCGGGCAGGGCGGACGGGTCGCCCGCCAGGGCGAGGGCGCTCTCGCCGAGCATCACGGCGGTCGCCTTGTAGCCGGGGTCCCCGGAGGCCCGGATCTCGCCGACGAGGCGCGCGCCGCCGCTGGCCTGGGCATGGATGTCGATGTGGAAGAAGCCCTTGTCCCGCGCCGCCTCGCCGGGGCCCTCGCCGGGGTCGGGGAGGATCCGGTCCAGCAGCTTGCGGGTGGGGGGAAGCGCGAGCCCGGCCACGAGGGCGCCCAGGCCGCCGATGACGCCGGCGGCGATGACGGGCCCGAGCGGCAGCCCGCCCGTGAGCATGAGCTCGCGGTAGCGCAGGCGCCGGCCGTAGGCGTAGTCCTGCAGCGCGTTGCTGCGCCGCACGACGCGGGTGTTCACGGTGCCCATCACGAACGGCGCCAGGTAGCCGCCGAGCGCCTCGTCGTGCACCACCGTCATCGGGTCGCGCTCGGGCCCGAGGTGCGGCTCGGCGCCGCGGTCCGGGCTGAGGCAGTACGGATCCGTCATCAGGCGGCGGGCCGCCGGGTCGCGGCGGGCCTCGTCGAGCTGGCCGCGCAGCGAGTCGATCGTCCCGCCGCTGATCCCCCCGCGGGTCTTGGTCAGGACAAAGGTGGTGTCGGTGAGGTCGCCGAGGCCCTCCGCTCGCGCGTGCTCGTGCAGCGTGAGGACGCCGAGGTCGGACGGGATCGAGTCGAAGCCGCACGTGTGAACGATCCGGGCGCCGCTCTCGCGGGCGGCAGCGTCGTGCTCATCGATCGAGCGGCGCATGAAGAGCACCTCGCCGGTGAGGTCGGCGTAGTGGGTGCCGGCCGCGGTGCACGCGGCCACGAGCGGCAGGCCGTAGCGCATGTACGGGCCCACGGTCGTGGCCACGGCCCGGGTCGAGCCGGCGAGCGCGGCCATCGCGTCCGGGTCGCTGCTGTCGGCGACGACGAGCGGCCAGTCGGTCGCGCGCTCCCCGAGCGTCGCGCGGGTGCGCTGCAGCTTCTCCTTCGAGCGGCCGCCGAGCGCAATCCGGACGCCGTCCGGCGCCGCGCCGGCGAGGTAGGCGGCGGTCAGCCGGCCAACGAAGCCGGTGGCGCCGAAGACGACGAGGTCGTGGTCGCGGTCCTGCGCGGGGGAAGCCATGGGGGACATCCTCCGGGATTTGCCGCGGCGGTGCGGCGCGGCGCGTCGTCTCGGCGGCGGCGCGGCCCACGATCGACGGTCCTGCGGGCCATGAGCCCAGGGATGCGCCGGGCGCGCCGCGCGCGGCCTGCCGTGGCGAGGACGGCCTCGACGCCACCCGGCGCCTGCTCCGCCCGCTCCCGGTAGGTTGCCCGCGGTGACCGTCCGCCGCCCCCTTGCCATCTGGCTCGCGTTCGCCGCCGCGACCGCGACCGCCGCCGCCCCGGCCTCCGCCGCCAGCACCGGCGCCCTGGCGGGCCCGCTCCGGGCCAACGTCGCCGGCGCCCACGCCCGGGCCGACGGGCGGGTCGTCCTCACGGTGCGGGTGCGCAGCGCCGACGTCCGGGAGGCGCTGGCGCGCCGGCTCAACGCCGCCACCGGAAGCAACGTGGTCCGCGTGGCCGCCGCCCGCGCGGCGCGGAGCTTCCGGATCCCGCGCCGGGTCCCAGGCACGCGCGTCGCCTGGACCGCCCGGCTCGTCCTCGGCCCCGCGGCCAGCGCTGCCGCGCGCCGGTCGGGCCGCGTCACCGCGCCGGTCCGTGTGACGCAGGTCCTGCGCCTCGGCGGCGCTGGGTCCGCCACCGGCCGCGCCTCGCTGACGCTGCGGCCTTCCGTCGCCGTCCGCCCGGCGTCCCTCGCGCCGCTCGCGGACCCGCCCGTCTGCGAGCGCCTGCCCGGCGTCGTGAACTACGCGGCGCCGGCGCGGATCGCGATCACCTGCATCGGCGAGGGCCTTTCGGCGCGCGTCGTGCGCGGCCCCGCGCACGGGTCGCTGCGCACGGTCCGGGCTGGAGCGACGACGACCTTCACCTACGTCCCGGCGGCACGCTTCACCGGCCGTGACCGCGTGACGCTGCGCATCACGCCTGCCGGCGGCCCCGCGGTGATCGCCAGCCAGCCGCTCGTCGTGCAGCCGTTCACGTTCCGCGCCCTCGGCGACTCCGCGACCGCCGGCTTCGGGTACCTCGGCTCCGGGAAGCCCTGGACCGTCTTTGACCTGCCGAGCTGCCGCCCGCTCACTCCCGAGAACGACCGCTGCTCGTCGAACTCGCCCAACGGGATCGGGAACACCGGGCCCGTCGGCTGGCTGCCGGACTTCGGCTTCTCGAACCAGGTCGCCTGGTCGGCACAGTGGGCGAGGTCCGCGGGCCTGTCGGCGAGCCAGTTCGCGAACTACGGCGTGACCGGTTCCGAGCCGCAGGACTGGGACACCGGCGGCTTCCTGAACTCGACGCTCGGCGAGATCGTGGACGACTCGCCTGACCTCACGGCGATGACGCTCGGGGCCAACCCGCTGCTCTCGACGTTCCTGACCGGCTCCGGGATCGAGTGCGCGATCTCGCTCACCGACGCGAAGCTCATCGCCTGCGTGAACAAGTTCATCGCCAGCGTCCGCCTGACGTCGCGGCTGCGGTCGGTGATCGCCCAGCTGCTCCAGGCCCCGAACAACCACGTCGTCGTCTCGCAGTACCACCTGCCGATCCCGTCCCTCGCGCTGTTCTCGGCCCACCAGATCGACGTGCTCTTCCGGACGTTCAACGTCGCCGTCGCCAACGCGGTCCAGGGCGCGCCAGGATTCGGCACGCGCGTGTTCCTCATGACGCCGCCCCGCTTCGACATCGGGCGCGCGCCCGGCAGCTCCCTCTGCCCGGGCAAGCCCGGCGTCGTCGTCGACGGGCCCAGCCGCCAGAGCCGCGTGAGCCAGGACGTCCTCGGGGCGAACCCGTTCTACAGCTTCTGCGGCTCGAGCATCTACTGGGTCGTCTCGCAGGACACCGGCATCCACGCCAGCGTGCTCGGCCACGCGCAGTACGCCAACGCGCTCCAGCAGGTCGTCAGCGCCCACGGCCTGCTGCCGCCCGGCGCCTGAGGGCCGTCGTCGCGCCGGGGGCTACTCCTCCGCCAGGGGATGCCCCACGGTCAGCGCCGCCAGGAGGTCTGGCGCGACCTCGTCCGCGAACTCCCGGTCCGGCCGGGCACCCAGGGCATCGAGGACCGTGCTGAAGAAGCAGCGCGCGGCGGCGGCGAGCACGACATCGAGAATCTCGCGGTCCGAGAGGCCCAGCGAGCGCAGGCGATCGATGTCGGCTTGCGTGACCGACGTCGCGTCGTCGGCCACCTGATCGGCGAGATCCATGACGGCGACATCGGCCTCGTCGAGGCCGGCGGCGTGGTGGCCGGTGATCGCCGCCCGCACCGCTTCGGGCTCCATGAACTGCTCAGCCAGCACGGAGCCGTGGGCGATCGCGCAGTAGCTGGACCGCAGCCGCCGCGCCGCGGCGAGCGTCGCGAGCTCGTAGCGGCGCAGGTCGGCGCCGGACTTGACCGCCCCGTTGAGCTGCCGCCAGGCTGCGTAGGCCTCCGGGTGCAGGGAGAACGCCTGCGTGAAGTTCGGCACGCGGCCGAATGCCGCCCGGTCGGCGGCGTAGAGCTCGGCCACCCGGCCGGTCGCGTCAGCCGGGTCCACCGTCTGGATGAACGTCATGCCGCTCCTCTCGGGGCGCCGAGCTCGGAGGTCAGGTATCCGCCGGTTCGGCGCCTTCCTTGGACCGGCCCGGTCGCCAGAGGCTCACGAGCGCGGCCACCAGCGTAACGAGGAAGATCTGCCCCACGAGCATCTCCACGACGGCGAAGGACTGCCCGAAGCTGCTCGCCGGGACCAGGTTCCCGTAGCCCGTCGTGGTCAGCGTCGTGTAGCTGAAGAAGAGGAAGTCGCTGAACCGCGCGTGGGCCACGCCGGTGAAGAACGGCTGGTCCCCAAAGCGGGCGAACGCGAGGAAGAGGAACGCGAACAGCAGGCCCAGGAGCGTGAAGACGCTGATCGCGCCGAGGATCGTGCGGAAGTCGACCTGGTGGGCGCCGAGGATGACGCGGCGCAGGATGGTGCCAGCGGCCACGGCGAGCAGCAGCGACGAGGCGATGAGCGCGACGCCGAGCAGCCGCTCGGAGGGGATGACCCTGGCCAGGACCGTCAGCACGGTCGCCAGGACCGCGACGGCGACGGCGAGGCGCACGCGGCCCGGCCGGACGTCAGAGCTCGTGAGCGCCACGACGCCGGTGATCCCCGCGATAGCGACGGCCGCCACGCGACCGCCCCAGCCCTCGGGGGGCAGGGTCATCATCACGGCGAACGTGACCATGATCAGCAGGAGGACCAGGCCGTAGGCGTCGCCGATCCGCTCGGCCAGTTCCAGGGTCGTCTCGGGGCGCTCGCGCCGGCGCCGCAACCGGCCGCCGCGCTCTGCAGGCTCGTCGGGCACGGTGCGACATTCGTGCCGGCCGCCGCCAGGCCTGCCTCGGCACGGATCCGTTCAGCGGGGTAGCTTTCGCCGATGCCCGCCTCCGACTCCGCCGGCGATTCGCCGCCCGACCCTGCCGAGCCGCAAGCGGCGGATTCGCCGCCGGACGAGGCCGGCACGCCGGACGAGCCGCCGCCTGACGAGGCCGGGCCGCCGGAGACGAAGGGCCGGGTGCGCCGCACGGCGTCGGAGTGGCGGCGGCTGGCCACGATCGCCTACCGCGACCCTGAGCACGTCGCCGAGCGGCTGACCCGGTTCGGCTCGCTGCGGCTCGGCGAGGAGTCGGTTGAATGGGCCACGCGGATCCGGGAGGAGCGGCCGGATGCGTCACGCGCAGTGGTCGCCGAGGAAGTGCGGACGCAAACCGCCCAGGTCGCGCGCATCGACGGGGCGGTGTCGGGCACGCCGTTCCTGATCGCCCTGGTCCCCGGGTATCTGGCCTACCTCTGGCAGGAGGGGGTCATGGAGCGGCGCATGGCGGCGCTCTACGGTCACGACCCTCGCAGCCTGGAGACCTCCGCCCAGATCCTCGTGCTCCGCGGCGTCCACACGCACGCCGACTCGGCCCGCGCGGCGCTCGAGCGCGTCTGGGACGCACCGCCCCCGGAGAAGCCCACGTCGCGACGCTCGCTGCGCACGTGGTTCAACAGCGTCTACACGCTGCTGGTCTTCGGCGGGTTCCTCTCCCCGACGGAGGAGAGCGAGAAGGACGAGCACTGGCGCCTCAAGGCAGCAGCCGGCTTCGCGATCGGCGGCGTCATCTGGGTCATCACCTGGGTCCTGCCGGTCAGCTTCATGATCGCGATGGCCTGGGGGTGCGAGAGCCACGCCCGCAGTCTCGGCCACAGGACGATGACCTTCTACGGCGGCGAGGACGAGATCGCCGAGGCGGCCACCGCCGCCGGCGGCGCCGGGGAGAAGGCGGGGCGCACCCGGCGCGACATCATCCGCGCCGCCCTCCTCGCCCTCTCGATCGCGATCCCGATCGGCTTCGTCGCCTACGCCGACCACGTCCGCAACACCACCGGGGTCAACTGGCTCGGCGCGCTCGGCGCCCTCGTCGCCGCCTCGCTGGTGATCGCGACGACGGTGATCGCCCGGCGCCGGTAGGGGCGTCCGCGCCGCTTGCGGGAGCGCGGGTGCAGCGCTACCGTCGGCTCCAGGTGAGGGGTGGCCTGCGGGCGATCCGGTGGGGATGGGGAGCGGCCGTGGCCGCGGCGACGGCCCTGTGCGCGCTCGCGCTTGCCCCCGCGGCGGGCGCCGCCGACTGGCTGCCCGCCTTCGACCTCGGCGGCACCGGCGTCCGCGACGCGGGCATGACGCCGAGCGGCGACATCGTGTTCGTGATCAACACCGCCGGCGGGCCCGCCTTGAGGTTCCGGCCGGCGGGCGGGCCGCTGGGGCCCGTCGAGCAGCCGTTCCCGGCGGGCGCGAGCGCGGTCCGCGCCGATGTCGACAGCCAGGGCAACGCCGTCCTCGTGTGGACGCGCGCCGGCACCGCGGAGCTGCGAGTGCGCCGCCGCAACGGCACCCTGACGGACGTCCAGACGCTGCAGGCGGGCGTGGCCGAAGGGACGCCCGAGCTCGCCGTGTCGGGCGACGGCCACGCGGCGGTCGCCTGGATCGCCAGCGACGCCGGGCGCGCCGGGGCGGCACGGACCCGCGCGCCGGACGGGACGCTCGGGCCGGTGCAGGCCGTCACCGTGGCCGCCGAGAAGACCCGCTCGATCGATCTCGACATCGACGCGGCCGGCAACGCCACCTTCGCCTGGACCACGCCCGACGCTCCGCCGAACACGAAGATCAAGGCCCGCCGGCTCACGTTCGCGACGCAGACGCTGTCGGCGGTCCTCGACGTGTCGATTCCGGTGTCGCCGGAGCTGTCGGACACCGAGCGCGTGGTCGTCGACCCCGCCGGGAACGCAACGCTCGTCTGGCGCCACTCGACGGCCACGCTCAGCCTGGTCGAAACGCGCCAGCTGAGCGCCGCCGGTGCGCTGGGCACCACGCAGGTCGTCAGCACCACGGGCTTCAGCGCGCAGTCCCACGACGTCGCCGTCGACGACGCCGGTCGCGCTCGCATCACCTGGGCGGAGCACTCCGGCACGGACCCCTTCCAGCCGGTCACCTGCTTCTCCGCGGTCGGGTCGAGCTGCGGCGCCAAGCTCACGCTGGGCCCCGGTCCCTCGCTGAGCACGAGCATCGCCGTCGGTCCCGCCGGCGATGCCCTGGTCGGCTTCGCGGCCTCGGGCACGGCGCCCGGGCAGGTGCGCGTGCTGCCGCGGCCGGGCGGCGGTCCCGCCCTGGCTGCCCGCACCCTCGGGCCGGCCGCGCAGCTGCCGCTCCTCGGCGCCGACACCGAGGGCAACGGCGTCGCCGTCTGGGACGAGGGCGGGGCCGCGAGGGCCGAGGGCTTCGACAACGCGCCGCCCGTCGTGCAGGCCCTGTCGATCCCGGCGGTGATCGAGCGGACAGACCCGGTGGCGGCGACCGCGACGGTCCGCGACGTGTGGGGAGCCGCAGTCGCCTGGAGCTTCGGCGACGGGGGCAGCGCTGACGGGGCCGCGGTCCAGCACGCGTTCGCGCGGACCGGCACGTTCGAGGTTCGCGCGACCGCCACCGACGGAACGGGCGCGACCGCGTCGGCCACCGCCGCGGTCACGGTCCGCGACACCCGGGCGCCAGCACTCGGCAAGGTGACGATGCGCCGGACCCGCTTCCGCGCCGCCCGCGCCGCCACGCCGGTGTCCGCCGCTGCCGCCGCGCGACGGCGGCCGGTGCCGCGGGGCAGCGACCTGCGCTTCTCCCTGGGCGAGGACGCCGCCGTGACGATCGCCGTCCAGCGCCGGACCATCGGGCGCCGCGCGGGACGCGCATGCCGCCGCGCCCGCGGCGCCGTGCCGCGCAGCCGGCGCTGCGTCCGCTTCGTCTCCGCCGGGCGAACGCTGCGCCGTGCCCTGGGTGCGGGGCGACGCCGAGTCGCGTTCACTGGCCGGATCGGCCGCCGCGCGCTGGCAGCGGGCCGCTACCGCGTGCGGGTGCAGGCGACCGACGCCGCCCGCAACCGCTCGGGCGTTCGCACGACGGCGTTCACCATTCTGCGCTGACGGCAGGCTGGCGCGCCGGCGATATGGTGGCCCCATGAAGCTCTACACCTGCGGCCAGGGCGACCACGCCGCCGCGTTCGGACATCCCTGCGGTCGCGCGGCAAAGGCGCTGCGCGACGCCGGCTACACCCCCGAGCTGGAGTCCGTCGAGGGCTACCGCCTGCTGCCGTGGACCCGCAGCGGCAAGCGCGACGCGATCCGCGAGCTCTCCGGCCAGGACAACGTGCCCGTCCTCGTCACCGACGATGGCGAGGTCGTCAGCGGCTCGGGGACGATCGCGCGCTGGGCGAAGGAGCATCCGGCGGGGTAGGCGGAGCCAGGGCAGCGCGGGGCCGCCCTCCGGGCGCTGCGGCCGGGGCTACCCGCGCTCCGCTTGCGCCTTGAGGCCCTCGGCAAACTGCCGGAACGACGGGCCAAGGTCGGGGATCGACCTGAAGATCAGCTTCGCGAGGGGTCCGCGGTACTCCTCGCGCATCTCGAAGCGCGTCGCCGCGCCCTCAGGCCGGAGCGTGTAAGTCCGCTCGCCGGTGAACAGTCCGAACGGCATGCCGCCGCGCAGCACGATGCGCTTGGGCTCCTCGAGCGTCACCACCTTGACCCCGAACGCGCGGCCCGGGTTGGCGTCGACGGCGATCGACAGCTTCTCGCCGAGCACGAGCCGCCCCTCCACCTTGCTGACGCCGGAGTCCCAGTCGGGCCAGGCGGACGGGTTGGCCAGCACCGGCCAGACCCGGTCCGGGCCAGCCTCGATCAGCGAGCTTGCTTCATAGGACGGCACGGCGTTCCTCCTCGTCGTGTGGCGGTCGGCTTCGGCCGGAGTTGCGTCTCAGGGCTGCACGAGCCGGAAGACCGGGTGGCGCGGAGCCTCGGTCACGAAGTCGTCGAGCGGCGAACCGGGTGTGACGTCGAAAAAGGGGCGCACGACCCTCACGTCCTTGAGGTACTGACGCAGGACCGGAGCGGCCTCATCGGGCGAGGCCTCCTCGATCCGCAGGGTCTCGGACCGTCCGGCGCGGCTGAGCGCGACCTCGCCAGCAGCGCGGGCGTTGCGGACCCAGCCAACGTCGCCGTAGGGGGCGACGAGCCAGCGCTCGGAGTCCTCGACCAGGATGACCGGGGTCGAATACGCCCGTCCGGTCTTGCGGCCGCGGACGGTGAGGACGTAGGCGTGGCGCCCGCCGAGCCCGCGGCGCGCGAGCGGACCCATCACGGCGTTCACGAGCCGGCGCGTTCTGCCGAGGTGGTAGGTCTTGGCCACGTCGCCGCCCCGTCAGCTGGCCTCGCCAGGGTTGCCCGCGAGTCCGCGGAGCGAGGCGCTCGTGGTGCCGCTGCCGATGGCGTTTACGCACATGGTAACTCGCAGGTTACCGTAGTGGCGGGGCGGCCTTCAAGCTGGGGACTCGCGCGACGCCTCACGGACCCGCGCCGTGAACGTCTGACCGGGATGCCGGGCCTCTGGCCGAGTGCCGTGACCTCCTTCGTGCAGGCGTCCTGCGACGAGTTGCAGTCCCTCCCCGCCCGGCGTACATTCGCCCCGGGAGAGTCCGAAGGGGCGCTGGATGACCGACCATCGGGTGGATGGCTGGGCCCGCCGGCTGGCACGGCCGGACGCGGACCTGATCGTGAGCACCGAAGCCCGGGCGCCGTCAGGCGGCGAGTCGCTCGTCGACGGGATGGCCCGGGCACTCGCGGCGCCGGTGACCCGCCGCCGGGCCGTCGCGCTGATCGGCGGGGCGGTGGTGGCCGGCTCGCTGCTGCGGCCCGGGCGGGCGCAGGCCGACTGCTTCCCGGGCGGGCCGAAGGTGTGCAGCAATCCAAAGGGCGCGCGCGTCTGCGTCCCCGACAACCTGCAGTGCTGCAGCAACGACAACTGCGCCATCGCCTGTCCGTACCCCTGGCGCGACTGCGGCGGGCCCGCGATCTGCAACGACACGGCGCGGATGTGCACGGACCCCGCCAACCGCAAATTGGCCGGCGTCGACGACAACCAGACCAAGTTCTGCTCGACCGTCCTGACCGTCACGAACGGCTGCGTGGAGGCCAAGCAGTCGCAGGCGGTGCGGGGCTGGTGCTGCCGGCAGAACGAGGACTGCCGCCTCGTGCGCGACAGCATCGGGACGTGCGCTTGTCCGCCGGGTCCGCGCGGGCCGCGGGACTGCGGCGACGAGTGCTGCCCAAAGGATCAGATCTGCGTCACCACCCGGAACGGGACGAACTGCAAGCCCCCGTGTGTTCCGGGACGCCACTACGACGAGAACTCCCAGTGCGTGTGCGACAGCGGAGCGACGTGCCGCAACGGCTGCTGCGAGGAGGGCAAGGAGTGCGTGAACGGCAGGTGCGCCGCGCCGACGGAGACCTCCGACTCGTTCAAGGACCTGTTCCGGTCCTTCGGCCAGTTCACCGGCTCGGACACCGGCAGCCAGACGGCCGGCTCGCGCGGCGGCCGGCATCGGCCGATCGTCACCGCCGCAGCCGGTGTCGGCGGGACGCCGGTCGGCTCTGCGCTCCTCCTGCTCGGGGCAGTCAACGCGCAGGGCGCGGCGGCCGCGATCGCGATCACCGATCAGCAGGCCGATCGCGCCTACCGGCGCCGGGTGGCGGCGGCGACGCCGCGGCTGCCCAAGCTGGCGGGGACGCCGGGCTTCGATCCGGCCGCCGCCGGAGCGCTCGACGCACTGCTCGCGGCACAGGCCCGGGCCTACGCGCAGATCCTCGCGACGGCCACGGCGCTCGCCCGGTCGCGGGGGGCGCTGCGCGCCGGCGCGACGGCGCAGGCGCGCCGCCAGGCGCTCGCCGCCGCGGGCCTTGCCGCCGCCGCTGCCAAGGCCCTGCGGCGGATCCCGCCGCTCCGGGCGGCGGCCGCCGCCAAGCTGCGGGCGGGGGGCGTCGCAGAAGTGACCGTCGCCGCGGTCGACGTGACCGAGCTCCAGGACTCCGTCGCCGCCACCGGGCTTCCGGCGGACCTGGCGGCGCTGCTGAAAGGCCTCGGAGTCGCGGGCGGCGATCTCCGCCGCGCGCGCCAGGCGTTCGCGGTCGAGCCGGTTGGCGGCCCGGCGCTGATCGCCCCGCTCTCCGACCCCGCCCGCCTCCGGAACCTCACCAAGCTCGCCGGCGAACTGGATGCCTACGCCCGCGGGCTGCGGCGCACGCCGATCCGCCGCTCGCGGCCTCGTCCGCTCCGCGTCCGGCCGCCCCGGGCGCGAACGGGCTGACCGCTGCGGCGGCGCCCGGGCGGCTGATGCCGGACCCCGCCCGCGCTCCCGAGCCCCGTCGGACCGCCGGCCGGGGCGATCTCGTGCGCTTGCGCCACCGATTCGGTGGCTGAGGCGCGCAGGTTGGGGTGGCGCGGGCCGGCCGGGGCGATCTCGTGCGCTTGCGCCACCGATTCGGTGGCTGAGGCGCGCAGGTTGGGTGGCGCGGGCCGGCCGGGGCGATCTCGTGCGGGCCCCCGCCCGGGCACCGCCGCTACGCGCAGGGCTGCGAGATCCGCCCCGGCGGCGTCGGCAGCGACGGCGGGCGCCGCGGGCGCTGGCGGAAGTTGAAGGCCGCGCCGATGCTGTTGGCGCGGGCGTCGCGGCGCGTGAGCGGGCGCAGGCCGTAGCGGTACTCGACGAGCTTGAGAATCGACTCGTGCCCGAACGTCGTGTGCGATACGGCGCCGCGGCGGGCGTAGGGGCTCACGACGACCGCCGGAACGCGGAACCCCATCTGTCCGAAGTTCTTCGCGAGGTCCGGGCTCTGGCGTGCGTCGGGGACGCTGGGCGGCCGGACGTGGTCGAAGAACCCGCCCCACTCGTCGAAGACGAGGAAGAGCGCGCCCCGGCGCCAGTGGCGGGAGTGGATGAAGGCGTGGACGACATCGCTCATGAACGCCTCGGCGGTGCGGATGTCCGACACCGGGTGGCCGTCGGTCGACACGCCGTTGAGCTCCTTGAACGAGTGCAGCTGCGGATCGACGAAGGAGAGGGCGGGCAGCGTCCCGGAACCGCAGCGCTCGAAGAACTGCGCGATCGGCGCCGAGTGCCGCAGGCCGGCCGGCCCCCACATCGAGCTCATGTTGTCGTCGGAGTAGAACGTCGTGCCCCGCAGGCCCTTCCGCGCGAGCGCGGACTCGATCATCGTCGAGGCCGGGAACCCGGGCGGCGTGGGGAACTGCAGCTTGCCGTCGCCGGGCATGAGGAAGATGTGCGGGTCGCCATAGCTCTGCGCAGCGTGGGCGTAAGCGCGGTTGGGGTTCGTCGACGCCAGCAGCGACGCGAAGTAGCGGTCGCACGTCGTGAACTCGCGGACCAGGCTCGGCGTGAACGGCAGGTCCCGCTGGCGGTAGTAGCCGATCGCGTAGGTGTCGTTGCCGCTGCCCGGGGCGAGGAAGCCGTCGAGCTTCCCGTTGGCGAACTGCACGCGGGCCTGCTCCCAGATGTGGCCCGGCACCGGGTGCCCGCAGCCTTGGAAGTCCGGCGCGAGCGGGTAGGTCGCGTGGCGCTGGCCCTGCCCGTCGACGTAGCTGAGGCCGTCCTGGCGGACGTCGGCGTTCGGCACCCAGCCGAAGTAGTGGTCGAACGAGCGGTTCTCCATCATCAGCACGACGAACGTGTCGATGGGGAGGTTGCGCGGGCTCGGGAGCGGCGCGGCGCGGCGCTGCACGCCGGCTGCTTGCGCGACGAGGCCGCCCGGGCCAAGGGCCGCCGCGGCGGCCGCGCCGGCGCCGATCGTCCGCGCCGTGCGCTCGAGGAACTCGCGCCGGCGCAGGTGCTCGTCGGGATGCTCGGCGGCGAGCTGCTCGGCTTCGTCGGAATGGAGGTCCATCGTGGCGCTGACCCTAGCCGCTGTGCGCGCGTGACGCGCCGGCTGCTGGCTCAACGAGGCCGGAGGCGTCAGGCATCGAGAGCCTCTCCGGCAGCCCCCGGCTGCGGCACCGCGGCCGGCGGCGCCGGTCCCTCCCTCGAGGCCAGCGCCACGGCCACGAGGCGGTCGTTGAGGAGCCGCATCGCCAGCTCGTAGGGGAAGGCGAACTTGCGCTGGAACCAGTACCCGAGCTGGATGTCCGGCGACGTCAGGACGAGGAACCGGTTGTGCTCGACGGCGGCGATGATCGCCTCCGCCACGTGCTCGGGGCTCACTGCGTGCCGCCGGAACCGCGCCACGAGCTCGCGCACGTCCGGCGCAGTGCGGTCCACTCCGACGATGCCGACGGTGTCCACCAGCGGCGTGTCCACGGCGCCGGGGCAGACGAGAGTGACGCCGATGCCGTGGCGGCGCAGGTCGAACCGCAAGACCTCGGAGACCCCCCGCAGGCCGAACTTCGACGCGCTGTACGCGGCGTGCCAGGGCAGGCCGAACAGGCCCGCGGACGAGGAGACGTTGACGAGCTGCCCGCGGCGGCCGGCCCGGATCATCGGCGGGATGAAGCCCTCGATGACGCTGATCGGCCCCATGAGGTTCACCTCGACCTGGCGGCGCCAGTGCTCGTGCTCGAGCTGCTCGACCGGGCCCCAGATCGAGATCCCGGCGATGTTCATCACGACGTCGACGCACGGGCGGGCGTCGTGGACGTCGCGGGCCATCGCGAGCACCGCGTCGTGGTCGGAGATGTCGGCCGTCCAGCAGTGAACATCGCGGGCGCCAGCGGCGCGCGCGAGCCCGGCCGTTTCCTGCAGCGGCTGGGCCTGGAGGTCGGTGAGGAGGAGCTCGGCGCCGCGGCGCGCCGCCGCGAGCGCCGTCGCGCGGCCGATGCCGCTTGCGGCGCCGGTGATGAAGCAGGCGCGTCCCGCCAGATTCGGGACGGGCGCCCGCCGTCGCTGCCTCGCCGCGCCGATTGCCACCATGGGTGCACCTCAACCTAGGGAGTCGCGGTCATGGCGGCAAGCGCACCACGGATAGCGCCCGGCGGGCGGGCGGAGATCGGGCTCGTCAACGACCTGATCAGCCGCGCGCTGGGCGCCGCGACGGGCGGCGATCCGCCCCACGTCTTCACGACGCTCGGGCGCCACCGCTCGCTTTTCCGCCGCTGGCTGGTCTTCGCGGGCGGGCTGATGCCGGGCGGGCGCCTGCCGCGGGCCGACAGCGAGCTCGTGATCCTCCGCGTGGCGCGCAACTGCGCCTCGGACTACGAGTGGCAGCAGCACGAGCGGCTCGGCCGGCAGGCGGGGCTGACGCCCGAGCAGATCGCGGCGGTGCGCGAGCCCGCGCCGGTCGCTGGCCTGGGCGAGCGCCAGCGGCTGCTCGTGCGCGTCGCGGACGAGCTGCACGCGACGCACGACCTCTCCGACGCGCTGTGGGTGCAGCTCCGGGGCGAGCTCTCCGAGGCCGAGGCGATCGAGCTGCTCCTCCTGGCCGGCCACTACGAGATGCTCGCCACGGCGCTCACCGTCTTGCGCGTGCAGCCCGACGCGCCCCCGGTGCGGCCGCCGTCGCCGATCGCGCGCGCCGTCCAGCGGCTCGCCGAGCGCAGCTCGCGCCGGGGCCGCTGACCCCCGCGGCGCGGCGGCGCGGGCCCGCCACGGGTTCGCGGTTCCCCAGGCCCCGATTCGTGGTAGGAACCGTCACACAGGCCAGCAGGTTCCCGGCGAGCGTGACCCGGCCGTCATGCGGCTGCGGAACCGTTCCGTGAGATCGGGGAGGTTCGCCGTGGCTGGAAGGACCGCAAAGGCGAAGTCCGGGACCAACCGAACCGGCACGGCGTCCGGAGGAGGATTCTCGGACGAGGAACGGGCTGCGATGCGGGAGCGCGCGCAGGAGGTGAAGGCCAAGACTCGCCGCGCCCCACGCACGCGCACGGCCGACGGCGAAGCCGACGTGCTCGCGAAGATCGCCGAGATGCCGCAGCCGGATCGCGGAATGGCGGAGCGGCTTCACGCGGTCGTCAAGGCCAGCGCGCCGGCCCTGGCGCCGAAGACGTGGTACGGGATGCCCGCCTACGCGCTGGACGGCAAGGTCGTCTGCTTCTTCCAGAGCGCCCAGAAGTTCAAGACCCGCTACGCGACGTTCGGCTTCAGCGACACGGCCCGCCTCGACGACGGTGCGATGTGGCCGACGGCCTTCGCGCTGAAGGAGCTGACTGCAGAGGCGGAGGCGCGGATCGGGGCGCTGGTCCAGCGGGCGGTGAGCGGAGGCTGATGTCGGCGGGAGAAGGCGCCGCGTCGCGGTCCGAGCCCGCGCCCGAACGTGCCGGGCGCCTTGACACGGTCGCCGCCTTGACATACGGATAGGCGATGCCCGACGAACCCGCATCCGACGCCCACCAGGATTCTGCCCCCGCACCGGCGGCGCCCCCGTCTCCCGAGCCAGCGGGCGCACCGGCCGGCCCAGGCGAGACCGAGAAGCCGCGCGGCCGGGGCCGGTGGATCCTGGTGCAGGTGCTGATTTGGGGCACGACGGTGCTGGCGATCGTGGGCATCTTCGCCGTGTGGGCCAACCGGCAGCTCTTCAACCCGGACAACTGGGCGACCACGAGCACGAAGCTGCTGCAGAACTCGGCGATCCGCACCGCGACCGCCAACTACCTCGTCGACGAGCTGTACGCCAACGTCGACGTCGCGGCCGAGATCAAGGCGCGGCTGCCCGCGCAGCTGCAGCCGCTGGCGGCGCCGGCCGCCGGGGCGCTGGAGAACGCGGCGATCGCCGCCGCCCAGCGGGCACTGGCCAACGCCAAGGTCCAGGAGATCTGGAAGCAGGCCAACCGCGCGGCGGACCAGACCTTCGTCAACATCGTCGAGGGTGACAAGGGCGTGCTCCAGTCCTCCGGCGGGGTGGTCACGCTCGACCTCAGCAAGATCATCTCCGACATCACCAACCGGCTCGGCCTGCCGAACATCAGCTCCAAGCTGCCGCCCGACGTCGCCAAGCTCCAGGTCCTCAAGTCCGATCAGCTCAAGCTCGTGCAGGACGGGGGCAAGGCGCTCAAGGGCCTCGCGCTGCTGCTGACGATCCTCGTCCCGCTGCTCTACGCCCTGGCGATCGCCCTGGCGACGGGGCGCCGCCGCAAGGCGCTCTTGACCGTCGGCATCGCGATCATCTTTGCCGGCGTGCTCGTGCTCGCCGGGCGCTCCATCATCGAGTCCGAAGCCGTGTCGGCGCTCGTCAAGAACGACGCCAACATCCCTGCGGGCAAGGCGATCCTGTCGATCGCGACCGAGATGCTCAGCGAGATCGCCGGCGCCTTCATCATCGTCGGCATCCCGCTCATCCTCGCGGCGTGGTTCGCGGGCCCGGCGCGGCTGGCCGTCAAGGCCCGCCGCGCGATCGCGCCGTTCCTGCGCGAGCAGCCGGGCCTGGCCTTCGCCATCACCGGGGCGATCATGGTCGCCATCTTCATCTGGAACCCGATCCCCGCGACCGGCAAGCCGGCGGGCATCATCGTGTTCCTGGCGCTCGCCTTCCTCGGCACGGCGGTGCTGCGACGGCAGACCGCGCGCGAGTTCCCCCCGGAGGCCGCGCCGGCCGCCGGCTGACCGGGATGAGGGCGGCTGGCGCGAGGGCGCGCCCGGCCGCCCGGGCGGACTACCGCAGCTTCGACGCCGCGATCACCTGCGGCGAGCTGGACCAGATCCGGAAGTACGCCGCCAGGATGCGGTAGCTGTTGCTCACCGCCGGATCGGTGAGCAGGCGCGCCGGGCGCAGGTCGCCGGCCGGCTTGGCGCCGATCGCGGCCGTGCGCAGCGCGCGCAGCTCGGCGGCACTGAAGCCGAGGATGCGCAGCCGCGCGACGAGGCCGCGCGGAAGGCCGCCGCGGCGCAGCTTGCCCTGGGCGCGCCGGATGGCGGCCATGGACGGCGCCCGCGAGAACTGCGGGGCGCTGCCGGCCGCCCGGGCCGCGGCGGCCCGGAGCCCGGGCAGCGCCGAGAGCTGGCCGACGAAGGTCTTCGCGTACCGGAGGGCTCGTCGCACCTGCCGGCCCTGCCACGTGCGGTTGCGGGCCTTGAGCGCTCCGCCCGCCTTGTCGATGGTCGCGCCGAGCGCCTTCGCGGTGGCGTCGGCGGCGAGCTGGGCCGTCAGCATCCGGCCGACCGCGGCGGCTCCGGCCCGCGAGAGCCCTCCGCCCGGGCGGATGGTGATGCGCGGCGTCCGCCGCACCTTCGCGTAGGTCTTGAAGCGCGGGTCCGGCGGATCCTTCTGGGACTTGTCGGCCGTCTCGACCATGCTCTGGCCGGACTTGAAGACCACGTAGGAGGTCGGAATGATCACGACGTTGTTGCCCCAGGTGGTGCCCATCACGCGCGTCACCGGTTCCACGTCGAACAGCAAGGCTGCGTTGTAGACGACGGGCGTGCCCACCCCGACGCCCTGGAGCAGGTAGCCGAGGCCCGTTCCAGCCACGTTCTTGCAGGTCGCCGCGTTGTAGTACACCCAGGCGCCCCACTCCTTCTCTGCCTGCGGCTGGGTGAACGTGTTGAGCGCAGCCCGGGCGCCGGGGCTCGCGCCGCCCACGGCCGCGCCGCCGCGGCTCGCGATCCGCTGGGCGTCGGCGGCGGCCCGGTCGCAGGCCGCGGGCGTTGGCGTGAGCGGGACGAGGAAGCCGAGCGCGATCTTCGGCTGCGTCGTGCCGGTGCTCGGCCCGTGCCCGGGGTCGCCCGGGTAGCTGGCGACGACGTCGGGCTGGTTGCCGGCCTCGAGCCCGCCGGCAGGCGGGATCCACGTGACCGTGCACGAGGACACGCTGCCCGAGCCCGGGGTCGGGCTCAGCACGCAGGTGTTGCCCGAGCGGAACGTGCCGCTGCTGCTGGTGAAGGTGACCGTGCCCGTCGGGCTGGTTGGAAGTTCGGGCGCGCCGTCGCCGACCTCGGCCGTGCACTGGAAGTCGTCGGTCGGGTTCGGCCCGCGGTTGCAGGAGACGCGGCTGCCGGTCGGGTGCACGCGCGTGATGTTGCCGGGGAAGAACCCGGGCCCGAGCGTCCCGTCCTGAAAGCCGCTCCCCGGGTACAGGTTGTAGGCTGGTCCGCCGATCGCTGACAGCGCGTTCGTGCCGAACAGCAGCTTCACCGTCGTTTGGCGCCCGGGCGTCGCTGGGTAGGTCACGGTCGCGGCGAGCCTGGCCTGGCTGAGGGTGTAGTCGCCGGTGATCGTGCCGCTCACGAGGACCCCGGCACCGCTCGTCGCGTCGGTCCCGGTCCCCGAGAACGCCCCGCTCGCGGGGTCGAACGCCGTGATGCTCCACCACTGGTACTTGAAGCTGTTGTTGACGTTGATTCCCGCGCGCCACGCGCCGGCGAACGGGACGTTCGTGCTCGCGGCGGCCGGCGTCGCGGCGCCGAGCGCGGCGGCGGCCAGGCAGGCGGCGGTGGCCACCGCCCGCCGGGCGAACGGGGCAGGCCCGGAGGTCCGGACGACAGGAGCCCGCATCACGACCAGACCGTAATCCACGGCCGCGGTGCAGTGCAAGCGACGTGCCCGAGCGCCCGCTGGCCCGCCCTCGCGAGGCGTCTGCGCCGGGTCCGGCCGGCCCCCGCGGCCAACGCACCGGCGTGCGTCGGAATGGGCGCGGCTGGTTTCGAACCAGCGACCTCTCGCGTGTGAAGCGAGCTGATCTCATGGGCGGCAGGGCGGAATCATCAGTGATTCCGGGCGGTATCGCGGGCCGGTCCGCTTTCGAGATGCGGCTGGATGGGGGTGCGTGGGGCTGCGTTTGGCCCAAGGAGTGGGACAACGGGGTGGTGCGCCGGCGTACGGGCGCTGCGACTGAGCTTCGCCCAGGAAGCAGCTCGTCTTGGACAAGGTCAGCGAGTCGATGTCTGCATTGTCGAGGCGTTTCGGCCCGCGTTCCTCTACGCACAGGTCCTGCTAGCCTGCCGCTTCCGGCCTTGGGAGAAGAACCGCCTGCTCGCGCTCGCGCAGGACGTTCTGCTCGCGGGCACGAGGGAAAGGACGCGCCCGCCGTGTCAGCCCCAATCGATCTCCGGACACGTCCGCTTGCGCGAGCACGCCAGCGCCGCGTTTCAGGCGATTCTCACCGACGCTCGCCGGGGCATCGTGCACCAGGCGCGAACCGGCGTGACGTGTCGCGAAATCGCCGAGGCGTTGTTCGCGCGCGGGCGCCTCGAGCGCGACTGGTTCGACGCGAACAAGAGCACGTACTACTCGGACTGCGGGCCACTTCACCGGCCCGGGGATCCGGTGTTCTCGGCGAGGACGGGGGGCGCGATGGATGGCTCGGCCGTGGGACACCGCGACCTCAAGGACCGCTCGGCCGCCGGCCTACGCGATCTGCGCTTCCACGACTTGCGCCACACCCTCGGCTCGCTCGCGATCAAGTTCGCCGCCGTCGTCGAGGTCTAGGTCCTTCATGAATCATGCCAAGATCAACACGACCATGCGCTACCTGCACCACGGGCGCCGGGAGGACGACGCCCGCCTTCTCAGCGCAGCATTCGCGACAGAGCCGCGAAAGGCCGCCTGATGGCACGACGACGAGGCGACGCGTTTGCTCGGGCCATGCCGTGTGCCGAATCCGGAGAAGCTGCGCGTGCCGGCACCTGAGCGCCGCGACCTGCCGGTCGCCGATCTCCTTCTCGATCCGGAGAACCCCCGGCTTCCCGAGGATCTCCAGGGTGCCGATCAGCCGGAACTCTTGCGCTATCTCAACGACGAGACGGTGCTCGAGGAGATTATCCGCTCGCTCAACGACAACGGCTTCTTCGAGCACGAGCCGCTGATTGCCTACGAGGACGACGAACTTGAGGGCTACGTCGTGCTTGAGGGCAACCGACGGCTGGCTGCGCTCAAGGTGCTGCTGGGTGCGCCGGAGGCTCGCGACCAAGGGCTCGAGCCGCTGCTCGACACGCCGCCGAGCCAGGATCGCATCAGAGAGCTTCGCCGCGTCCCGGTGTACGTCGTCGCCGATCGCGACGAGGTGCATCGCTACCTCGGCTTTCGTCACATCGGCGGAATCAAGACCTGGAGCGCAGAGGCCAAAGCGCGCTACCTGCTTCAGGAGACCGAGAAGGCCGCCGACCGCGGAGCGAACAACCCCTTCCTCGTCGTCGCCCGACGGGTTGGCAGCAACTCTCAGGGTGTGCGGAACTCCTACACCGCGCTCGCGCTCCTGCGACACGCCCGAGATGAGTTCGGGATCCCGATCAACTATGTCGCCCAGAATCGCTTTGGTGTGTGGCTGCGCTGCATGACGGCTTCCGATGTTCGGCACTACGTGGGCCTGAACAGTGCCCGCTTGTACGCCGAGGTCCGCGAGGAGATCGATCAGACCGACGGCGACAACCTCCGCGAGGTGCTCAGCGACCTGACGCCGGCTGAAGGCGAGAAGCGTCCGCTGCTCAACGACTCCCGAGACGTCACCGTCTACGGCCAGGTGCTGCATCATCCGGTCGCCCATGATGTGATGCGCCGCTACCGAGACCTGGGCATCGCCCGCCAGATCGTGGAGTTGTCTGCGTTGCCCGAGCGCATCCTCTCCCTGCGCGACCAGGCCGACGTCGCCCTCGACGAGGCTCAGCAAGCCGATCACACGGACGAGCTCGAGAACGCCGCGGACGCCTTGTTCCGGTCAGCCCGCTCACTGCGCGCCGCCGTCGCCGCGCTCGCGGAGGACGACGGTTGATCGAGCCCCGCAAGGACGCCTACGGCGCCGAGGCCGACACGACGCATCTCGCCGACTATCTCGAGCTGTTGGCCCTCGCCGGCCGACCTCTACGGCGTGCGAACCTCTCGGATTTCCTGGGCGACAACAACTGGCCGGTGCGCTCGCGCGAGCTATACCATGCCGCCGGACCGGGCACACCCGGCGCGGAGCCCTCTGAGGATGAACTCGAGAGCGGCCCTGGCGAATCGCCAGCCGACGAGGCCGCTGGGCGGGTGTTCGACCTTCTCGCTATCCGAGAGGAGCTGCTCGGCGACCGATACCCATTCGTCAACGACGGGGTACAGCTCACGGTCATCGACCCGCGTACGAGCGGCCACCAGCTCTACCTTGCACTCCTCGCCATCACCGTCGCCCACCACTACGGCGTGGCAGCCCCTTCGGCTCCGGAGGATGCGTTTGAAGCGGTCGTCGCGGCGGCCATGGGCGCTCGCGGCCTGGACACGGTCGACATGGGCCTTGCCGGTCGCACGTCGACCGACTTCCGCGAGGCGGTGCGAGTCGCGGGCGAATCTATCGGCGTCTTGCCGGCGCCGGGCGCGGCGCCTAGCAAGCGGCAAGCCAATGAGGAAGGCGTCGACACGGTCAGCCACCTCTCGTGGG
>JAXLTD010000009.1:0-152560 GCA_046330225.1 Solirubrobacteraceae bacterium
AATGCCTCGGGGTCGAACGGGCCGCCGCTCCCGCCGCCCGCCCCGGCGTTCGATCCGTAGGCGAGGAAGAGGCTGTACGGCGGCAGGCGCCGGGGACGTCCGTCGGCGGCCTGCCGCTTCTGGATCGCCAGGGCGCGGCGCGCGACCGCCGGGGGCTGCGAGGACGCGAGCACGCGCAGCCGCGCGCGCAGCAGGCGCTGGCAGGCGTCGTAGAGCTTCGGGGACTGCACGTAGGCCCGGCCGGTGCGTCCTGCGAGGAGGGTCAGCTTCGTCCCGTCCGGGGCCGTGGCGATCCGGGTCGCCGCTCGCAGCTGGACCCTGAACACGAGGCCGAGCGGGAACAGCGGATCGCTCTGCCCGTGCTCGGCCGCCGTCTGCGGCCGGCGCAGGATCCCGAGCATCGAGGAGAGCGCCGCGGGGACGGGCGCGTCGGAGGCGACCGGTTGCCGGGGTGCGGGGAGGCGCGGCGCGCAGGCCGGATGCTCGCGGAACGCCTGCGCCCGGGCCCGACTGACCAGCGCGGTGGCCGCCCGCTCCTCGGCCGCGGGCGGCGACCGGCGGGCGCTGCCTGAGGCGGCAGCGGCCAATCCCCCGGGCATCGCCGCGATCGCGAACGCCGCCCAGACGGCCGCCGCGATGCGTCCCGGGAGCACCGGAGCCGCCGAACTGGCTCCGCCTTCAGGGAACTGGCTGCCTGGCATCTCGGTGGCTCCCTTCGTCGGGCGGCGCGCCCCTGCACTCGCCTGCCGAGCCTACCGCCTCAGGCCTCACCGAACGCCGCTGTGCTTGCGTGCGATTCGGCAGTTCGGGGAGGCTTCGCAGCCGTGAGTGCATCGGCTTCGACTTCGCCCGCGGCCCCGCCGACGGGGCGCCGCCGCCCCCGCCTGGACCGCCGCACCGCGAAGAAGGCCGCCCGGATCAGCATCGCCACGACGGCCGGGTTCGTGGTCGGGCGCTACGGGCTCGACGACCCCCAAGCCGCCGTCTTTGCCGCCATGGGCACGATCGCCCTGCTCGGGATGGCGGACTTCGGCGGCCCGCTCGGCCGGCGCGCGCGCAGCTACGCGATCGCCGTGGCGGTCGCGGCGCCCCTCGTGGCAGCGGGGACCCTCGTGTCCGAGCACACGCTGCTCGCGGCCGGCAGCCTCTTCGCCGTGGCGTTCTGCGTCGTGCTGTCGGGCGCACTCGGCCGCAACGCCGCCGTCGGCGGCAATGCCCTGATCCTCTTCTACCTCGTGGCCGCTGGCATTCCCGCCGACGCGAGCTTCGTCGGCCCGCGGCTGGCCGGGCTCGCCGTCGGCGGGGCGCTCTCGATCGCCGCGGCGGTGGCGCTGTGGCCGGACCGCCCGGGCCAGGACTTCCGCGGCCGGCTGGCCGACGCACTGGCGGACCTCGCGTCCGGCGCCGAGTCCCTGGCGCGGGGATCGCGCCCGGGGACCGCGCTCCTCCAGGCGCCGTCGGTCGCGGCCGCGCGGCCGAGCCTCGTCGCTCCCGGCGACCGGCCCTCGAGCCCGACCGACGTCGACCGGGCCGAGCGCTACCTCGCGCACGCGATCCCGCAGATCGCCCGGGGGCTGGACCGCGTCGCCAGGCTCCCGCCGCCGTCGGGCCCCGAGGCGCTCGCCAGTGCGGTGCACGCGCTGCTCCTCGATGTGCCGCGCACCCTGCAGGCCGCGGCCGGCACGCTGCGCGGCATCGGCGCGGCGGCGGAGAGCGCCGCGACCCTGCTCGCGCCGATGCGGGCCGCGCGCGACACCCTCGAAGCGCAGCTGGCCGCCCTGCTCGAACGGCCCGGGAACGAGCCGGCCTTTGCCGCCTGGTCCGAGCGGGCGTTCCTGGTGAGCGAGGTCGCAGCGACCGCAGCGCTCGCCAGCGCCGAAGCCGGGATCGCCGCCGGCCAGGCCCGCCCGGCGGCGCTGGCCGGGCCCCGTTCGCCGCAGCTGGTCCTGAGCGGCGGCAGCTCGCGGGCGGCGGGCGCCTGGCGCCGGCTGCGCAGCAACCTGACGTTCGAGTCGGTCGTCTTCCGCAACGCCGTGCGCCTGGCGGCCGGCGTGGCCGTGGCGCGGTTCATCGCGGGCGAGGCCGACCTCCAGCACGGCTTCTGGGTGTCGTTCGCCGTCCTCGGCGTCATGCGCACCTCGGTGGCCCGCACGGGAGCGACGGCGGCGCAGGCGCTGGTCGGCACGCTGGCGGGCGCGATCATCGCCGTCGGCCTGCTCTACGCCGGCGACGGCGACACGGACGCCTACATGGCCATGCTGCCGTTCGTCGTCTTCGCGGCGTTCTACGTCGCCCGTTACGGCTTCCTTCAGACCCAGGCCGGCTTCACGGTGGCGATCATGGTGCTGTTCAGCATCATGTCGCCGGCGGGCTGGGAGCTTGGGCTGCTCCGCGTCGAGAACGTGGCCATCGGCCTCGCGGTCGGCCTGGCGATCGGCCTGGCGGCCTGGCCGCGAGGGGCGGCCGCCCAGCTCGGCCGGGCCCTGGGAACCGCCGCGGCGACCGCGGGCGCCTATGCGGCGGGAATCGCGACGCGGCTCCTGGCCTCGCAGCCGCCAGGCGCCGCCGAGGCCGGGCTGCGAGACGCCGCCCTGCAGGCCGCGGGACGGGCCGAGGACGTCTTCGCCGCCTACCGCAGCGAGGCCCCTCCCGCGGGTCCCGCATCGGCCTGGGGCGACGCCCTCAGCGCCTCGGAGCGCCTCTGGTACTCCGCCGACGTCCTGTCCGGGATGCCGCCGGCACCGGCAGGGCCCTGCGCCGGCCTCACCGCCGGCCTCGCTGCCCAGGCCGCCGAACTGGCGGCCCGCGCCGGGCGCGTCGAGGCCGCCCTGAAGGCCGGCGGGGTCCCGTCCGTCCGCCGTCCCGGCGGCCCGGAGCCGGACCCCGGCCCGTGCCTGGCCCGGATCGCGGCCTCCGGGCGCGCGGCGGACCGCCGCGCCGCCGTGCGGCTCTTCGCGGTGCGCGCCTGGCTCGGCGAGCTCGCAGCGACCGAAGGACGCCTCGAGGCCGGGATCCGGACCGCCGCCGGCCACTCCCGCCTGCGCGCCGGCGCGCCAGGACCCTGCTAAAGGCCTGGTCGGACTGGCACCGGACTGCCGTCCTGGTTAAGGTGCCTGCGCCGCCCGACGCTCACGGCTCCCGAGGGTCGGGCGGCTTTCTCGTTCCCGGTGCCGGCGCCGTCGGAATCCGGGCCCCGGACGCCGGCGAGCCCGCTGCAAGGAGGCGCGTCGCGCGCGCTACTGGCCGGCGGACTGCGCCACGTACGCGGCGATCAGCTTGATCTGCGCCGGGCTCAGCTGGCCCTTGAACGCGGGCATGCCGCCGCCGCCGTTCGTGACCTTGTTCAGCACGACGGCCGCCGACGGCTTGAGCTGGTCGAGATTCGGTCCGACCGCCCCGCTGGTTCCGGCAGCGGCCAGCGTGTGGCAGCTGCCGCAGTTCGACGCGAAGGCCTGCTTGCCGGCGGCGCTGGCCGCCGGCGTGCTGCTGCCGCCGGCCGGAGTGCCGCCGGTGCTCCCCCCGCCGGCCGGCGCCTTGCCGCCCGTGGCCTGGACGAGGTAGGCGGCCAGGGCTTTGAGGTCCGCGGCGCTGATGCGCCCCTTGAACGACGGCATCGCCCCGGCGCCGTTCGTGACGCGGGCGATCACGAGCGCCTGGCTGGGCTTGGCGTTGTCGAGGTTCGGGCCGACCGCGCCGCTCGTGCCCGCCTCCTTGAGGGTGTGGCAGGCACCGCATCCGTTGCTGACGAAGACCTGCTTGCCCGCGGCGGCGGCCCCGCCGCCTCCGCCCGCGGCAGGCGCCGCGACGGCCGTGGTGGGCGTCGCCGCTGCCGGGGGCGGGAGCTTCACGCCCGACGGCGTCGGCTTCTCGTCGGCGGTCAGCTTCTCGTTCGGCGTGCTGCCCGTGACGATGGCCGCGCCAACGGCTGCCACGAAGAGGATCACCGAGACGGCGATCACGCCGGACATCTGGGCGCCCGCCTTGGGGAAGTCGCTCTTGCTCAGTCCGAAGCCGGCCAGCACCACGGCCCAGGCGGCGAGCAGGCCGCCCAGGATGTAGAACGGAACGTGGCTGGTCTCGGCGGCAAACGGGACGAGGTCCATGGCGGGCGCGAGATTACCCGATGCGGCGGCAGGGACGCCGCCTACTCGGCTGCGCCATCCTCGCCGCGCCGGCGCCGCCCCTGCACCGACGGCAGCTCACGGCCCCACAGGCTGACGATCCGGCCGAGCACGGTGACGAGGAAGAGCTGCCCCAGCAAGGCGTCGAAGACGGCCAGCGATCGCCCGATCTGGCTGGCCGGCACGAGATCTCCGTAGCCGATCGTCGTCTCGGTCACGTAGCTGAAGAAGATGAAGTCGGCGTAGCCCGGGTCCTTCACGGTGGTGAAGAAGTCGCCGGACTCGAACTGCCCGACGGCCGCGAACACGAAGGCGAAGAACAGGCCGATCAGCATGTAGACGCAGACGACGCCGAGGATCGTCTCGCGGGTCACGCGCTGGTGCTGGGTGATCCGCCGCAGGATCACCAGCGGCGCCACGAAGAGCAGCAGGCCGCCGAGCAGTGAGTCCAGGCCCAGGAGCTTGCCCTTCTGGTCGGCGAACACGAGGGTGATGCTGATCGCCAGGACGACCCAGAACAGCACGTCGGCGATGATCCGCGTGCGGCGGCGCGCCTGGGACGTGCGCACCGCAAAGGTCATCGTGAAGGCCTGCGAGACCACGACCGCGGTGCGCCCGGCTGCCGTGTTGGGCACGACCGTGGCGATCAGGTACGTCAGCAGGATGAGCGCCAGGACGATCCCGTAGCTGTCGCTCGCCTCGTCGGCGAAGCGCAGCGCGCCCTTGGGCGGGCGGCGGCGCGGGTGCGCCCGGCTGTCGTCGTCCTCTGAGCTGCGCGCCGGAATGCGGGCGAGTATTCCGCCGGCGCCGGTCAGACTCGCGCCGCGCCAGCGCGGCCCGCCCGGCGGCCCAGCGCCCGCTACCCGCCGGCGACCGCCGGGAGGATCGTGACCTCTCCCCCGTCCGCCACCGCGGTGTCGAGGCCGTCGAGGAAGCGGATGTCCTCGCCGCCGACGTAGACGTTGACGAACCGCCGGACCTCGCCGCCCTCGGTGATCCGGTCGGCCAGGCCGTCGAAGCGCGCGTAGAGCGCGTCGAGCACCTCGCCGACCGTGGCACCGTCCACCGTCGTCTGCGGCTCGCCGTCGGTGGCCGAGCGCAGCTGGGTCGGGATCTTGACCGTGACCGCCATCAGGCCGCCACTCCCGTGGGCACCGCCGCCTCGAAGGCATCGGCCGAGGCCTCGATCTCGACGGTCTCGAAGGTGCCGCGCACGGCGTCCAGGGTCTTCAGGCCCTCGCCGGTGATGCAGGCCACGACGCGCTCGTCCGGATCGATGTCGCCGCGCGCAGCCAGCTTGGCCAGGACCGCGGTGGTGACGCCGCCCGCCGTCTCGGTGAAGACGCCGGTCGTCTCGGCCAGCAGGCGGATGCCGGCGCGGATCTCATCGTCGGTCACGGCGTCGATGGCTCCGCCGGTCCGGCGGGCCAGGTCGAGCGCATAAGGGCCGTCGGCCGGCGTGCCGATCGCCAGCGACTTGGCGATCGTGTCGGGCTTGACCGGGCGGCACACGTCGTGCCCGGCGGCGAACGCCTGCGCGACCGGCGAGCAGCCCTCGGCTTGGGCGCCGTTCATCGTCGGCACCGTGCCCTCGACCAGCCCGAGCTCGATCCACTCCTCGAACCCGCGGGCGATCTTCGTGAAGAGCGACCCGGAGGCCACCGGCGCCACGATCCGGTCCGGGATCTCCCAGCCGAGCTGCTCGGCGATCTCGTAGGCCAGGGTCTTGGAGCCCTCGGCGTAGTACGGGCGCAGGTTGACGTTCACGAACGCCCACGGGTGCTCGGCCGACACCTCGGTGCAGAGCCGGTTCACGTCGTCGTAGGTCCCCTTCACCGACACGATCGTCGTCCCATAGACCCCGGTGGCGAGCACCTTCTGCTCCTCCAGGTCCGACGGGATGAACACGTAGGACGGCAGTCCGGCCGCGGCGGCGTGCGCCGCGACGGCGTTGGCCAGGTTCCCCGTGGAGGCGCAGGCCGCCACCTCGAAGCCCAGCTCGCGGGCCCGGGCGATGGCGACACCGACCACGCGGTCCTTGAACGAGTGGGTCGGGTTGGCCGCCTCGTTCTTGATCCACACCTCGCGCAGCCCGAGGCGCTCGGCGAGCCGGTCGGCCTTCAGGAGCGGCGTGCAGCCGACCGGCAGGCCGGCCCGCGACACCGCCCGCTGGGACGGCGCCGGCTGGGCGACCGTCGGCAGGAAGTCGGCGTAGCGCCAGATGTTCTGCGGGCCGCCCTGGATGCGGCGGCGGGCCTCAGCGACGTCGATCGACTCGGGGTGGGTGTACGTGACCTCGAGCGGGCCGAAGCAGCGTTCGCAGACGTAGCTCGCGTCGAGGGGGTACTCGGTCTGGCATTCCTTGCACCGAAGCGCATCTACCGGCATATGAAAAAACCTCCGCCCGGGTCCTGCGGGCGAAGGCTTCTAGGTGCGAAATCCCCGACCGCATCTCCCAGGCCGTTGTTGGAGCCTGCAGGAGTTGGCACCGTTTTCCGCCTTGCGACGGAATGGTTGCCGGGGTTTCATCGGGCCAGTCCCTCCACCCCTCTGGATGCGTACTGCTATGTGGCGCGGCAGTATAGCCACGTCGTCGGCGCGGATGCACCAAACTTGAACGGGCCGGCGTGCACGGCGCGGTTCAGGCGGCCGGCGCCGGGAGGGTAGACTGGTCCGCCGGAGAACCTGCCGATGACCGACGAGCCGCGAAGTCCCCATGCCCAACCTGCCCAAGCCACGCTTCGGACGGCTGGCGCGCTCGCGCGGCGAGGTTCTCACCGGCCCGACCGGGCCTGAGCCGCCCGCCCCCGAGATCGTCGAGGCCCTCGGGCTTCGCTGGATCAACCTCGAGCGGCCCCGGCCGATCGACCGCAGCTGGCTCCAGGAGCGGTTCGACTTCCACCCCCTCGACTACGAGGACGTCTTCTCGCGCAACCAGCGCCCGAAGATCGACGAGTACGACGAGTACCTCTTCATCGTGCTGCACTTCCCGCGCTTCGACAAGGAGGTCGGGCGCCTGAACGCGGCCGAGCTCGACCTGTTCGTCGGGCCGGACTTCCTCGTCACGCTGCCCAACGCCCCGCTGCAGCCGCTCGAGTACCTCTTCGAGCGCTGCCGGGCCAACGAGGAGCTCCGCGAGCAGCTCTTCTCGAAGGGGTCGGGCTACCTCCTCTACCGGATCGTCGACGAGTGCGTCGACGCCTCGTTCCCGATGCTGCGCAAGATGGGCAACAAGCTCGAGCGCGTCGAGGACGAGATCTTCGGCGGCCGTGGCGAGGAGGTCGTGCGCGACATCTCCAACGTCAAGCAGGAGATCATCAACTTCCGCAAGATCGTCCGGCCGCAGCGCGCCGTGTTCGGCGACCTCGAGCGCACCAAGCAGCGCTACCTCGCCGACGACATGGACGTCTACTTTGACGACATCAACGACGCCTCCGAGCGCATCTGGCAGGTGCTGGAGGGCTACAAGGAGACCGTCGAGGCCCTCGAGGCGACGAACGAGTCGGTCATCAGCCACCGCGTCAACGACATCCTGCGCGTCCTCACCTCGATCAGCGTGATCGTGCTTCCGCTCACGCTCGTCGCGAGCATCTGGGGCATGAACGTCGGCGTGCCCGGCGAGGGCAGCCACACGGCCTTCTGGGTGATCATCGGGGTGATGGTCGCGATGCTGGTCGGCATGCTCGGGTACTTCCGGCATCGGAACTGGCTGTGACGCCCTCCGGCGGCCCGGCGTAACGCCGCGTCCGGCGTGGTGTGAACGACGGCATGGCGACCCCCGCGACGTCCGCCTCGCTCGAGCGCCTGTCCGCCCACGCGGGAGAGCAGCGCGCGCCCGGCCGCTCGATGCTCGTGATCGTGAACCCGTACGCCACGACGGTGTCGCTGCGGATGAAGAACCTCGTCGTCTACGCGCTGCAGGCCCGCTTCGACGTTGACACGGTCGACACCGAAGGGGCCGGGCACGCCGTCGACCTGTGCCGCGACGCGGCCGCCGCCGGCGTCGAGGTCGTCGTCGCCTTCGGCGGGGACGGCACGGTGAACGAGGCGGCCAACGGCCTCGCGGGGACGCGGACGACGCTCGCCTGCCTGCCCGGCGGCTCGAACAACGTCTTCCACAAGATGATCGGGATGCCCGCGGACATCGTCGACGCGACCGAGCACCTCCTGCGCCTCGCCGACGACTGGTCGCCGCGAGCCGTCGACCTCGGGCGCGTCGGCGGCCGGGCGTTCACCTTCGCAGCGGGTGCCGGACTCGACGCCTCGGTCGTCGAGCGCGTCGACAGCCACCCGAAGCTCAAAGCGCGGTTCAAGCAGGCCTACTACGCCGAAGCCGCGCTCGGGACGTTCCTGCGCCGCTACATCGTCAACCCGCCGCGCCTGGTCGCCGAGGTCGGCGGCGAGGAGCTGCCCGGCGTGACCGCGATCGTCCAGAACGGGCCGGTGTGGACGTACTTCAACTCGCGCGAGATCACCGTGGCCGAAGGGGTCGAGCTCGATTCGGGCGACCTGGCCGGCGCGGTGCTGGACCGCGCCAACCCGGTCGACGTGCCGACGTTCGCCTACCGGGCGCTGTCCAAGCGCGGCCGAGTGGCCGGGCACCGCCGCGTGCACGGGTTCTCGGGCGCCCAGGCGCTCACGGTGCGCTCCGCGGACGATCGCCCGCTGCCGCTCCACGTCGACGGGGACTTCATCGGCGAGGCCGAGGCGGCGGAGATCCGGGTGGACCCGGGCGCCCTGCGCGTGGTGGGCTGATCAGGCCGCGCTCGGCGTGACCCGATAGACGTCGAAGACGGCGTCGATGTTGCGCAGCCGGCTGATCGCGCCGTTCAGCGCCTGGGTGTCCCCCACCTCGACGACGAAGCGGTTGCGGACCATCTGGTCGGCCACGATGCAGCGGGCCTCGACGATGTTCACGCCGCCCTCGGCCAGAGCGCGCGAGAGGTCCTCGAGCAGCCGGTGGCGGTCCCAGGCGTCGATGTGCAGCTCGACCTTGAAGGCCGTCGAGCCGCCGCCCTCCCAGGAGACCGGGGTGAACCGCTCGGGGTCCTTGCCGAGCGCGACCGCGTTGGGGCAGTCCTCGCGGTGGATCGTGATGCCGCGACCGAGCGAGATGTAGCCGACGATGTCGTCGCCGGGGACCGGGCGGCAGCACTTCGCCAGGCGGACCATCACGTCGTCGATCCCCTGAACCTTGATCCCGCTCTTGGACGACAGCGCGTCCGGGCGCCGGCGCCGGCGCCGGCCCGAGAGCAGGTCGGCTGCCGTCGGCTCGCCCTCGGCGGCCTCGCCCTGCTTGAGGCGCTGGAGCACCTTCTGCACGACGACCTTCGGCGAGATCTTCGCCGCGCCGAGCGCGATGTAGAAGTCGTCGGCCTTCTTGAAGCCCATCTCGCGGATGACCTGGGCCAGCAGCGTCGAGCCCACGAGCTTCTGGTGCGGCAGGCCCTGGCGCTTGAGGTGCTCCTGGAGCAGCTCGCGCCCGGCGTGCTCGGTGTCCTTGCGGGACTCGGCCTTGAACCAGGCCTTGATCTTGTTGCGGGCGCGCGTGGTCTTCACGAGCGAGAGCCAGTCGCGCGACGGGCCGCGCTCGCGCTTGGACGTGAGCACCTCGACGATGTCGCCGGACTTCAGGGTGTACGACAGCGGGACGATCTTGCCGTTGACCTTCGCCCCGACGCAGCGGTGGCCGACGTCGGTGTGGACCTCGTAGGCGAAGTCCAGCGGCGTCGCGCCGGCGTTGAGCGACTTGACCTCTCCCTTCGGAGTGAAGACGAAGACCTCGTCCTCGTAGAGGTCGACCTTGAGCGACTCCACGAACTCAGCCGAGTCGTCGAGCTCCTGCTGCCAGTCCAGCAGCCGGCGCAGCCAGCGGAGCTTGCCCTGGGGGTCCTCCGAGATCGAGGCCGATCCGCCCTGCTTGTAGAGCCAGTGCGAGGCGACGCCGTACTCCGCCATCTCGTGCATCTCGAGCGTGCGGATCTGGATCTCGAGCGGCCGCCCTTCGGGCCCGATCACCGTCGTGTGCAGCGACTGGTACATGTTGAACTTCGGCATGGCGATGAAGTCCTTGAAGCGCCCGGGCAGCGGCTTCCAGAGCGAGTGGATCACGCCGACGGCGCCGTAGCAGTCCTTCACCGAGTCGACGATCACCCGCATGGCCGTGAGGTCGTAGATCTCGTTGAACTCGCGGCCCTTCTTGGTCATCTTCGAGTAGATGGAGTAGAAGTGCTTGGCGCGCCCGGAGATCTCCGCGTCGATGCCGAGCGCCTCGAGCTCCTTCGTCAGGTACTGGCCGGCCTTCTCGACGTAGCGCTCGCGCTCCTCGCGCTGCTGGCTGACGAGCTGCTTGATCTCGGCGAACTTGCGCGGGTGCAGCGTGGCGAAGGCGAGGTCCTCGAGCTCCCACTTGATCGCGTGGATGCCGAGCCGGTGGGCGATCGGCCCGTAGATGTCGAGCGTCTCCTTCGCCTTCTTGACCTGCTTGTGCTTCGGCATCGCGCCGATCGTGCGCATGTTGTGCAGCCGATCGGCGAGCTTGATGAGGATGACCCGGATGTCCGAGGCCATCGCGACCATCATCTTCCGGTAGTTCTCGGCCTGGGCCTCGTCGCGGGACTCGAACGTGATCCCGGTGAGCTTCGTGACGCCGTCGACGAGGCTGGCGACCTCCTCCCCGAACTGCGCCTCGACCTCCTCGAGGGACGCCGACGTGTCTTCGACCGTGTCGTGCAGGAGGGCGGCGCAGAGCGTTTCGGTGTCCAGCCGCATCCCCGCGCAGATCTTCGCCACGCCGACCGGGTGCGTGATGAAGTCCTCGCCGGACTGGCGCCGCTGGTCGGCGTGGTGCTCGCAGGCAAAGAGGAACGCCTCGGTGACGCGGGCCCGGTCGATCGCCACAACGGACTCGGAGGCATGCTCCTCGACGATGGCGAAGAGGTCGGAGAGGAGCTGGCGCTCGTCGTCGGAGAGCTCCTCCAGTCCCGAGGCCGGGAGGGGCTCGGGCGGGCGGGCGACCGTGCCGACGGGCACGCGCGGGCCGATCTCGCTGGGCCGGGCCGCCGCGCCGTCCGGGGGGTTCGCCCCGCGCCGCACCGAGGGCTCGGCGCCGGCCGGCGGCGCGCCGTTGCGCGCGTGCCCGTTCGCCGGGGCCGGGTCCGGCCCGGCTACGCGGCTCGTGCTGCTGTCGCCCGGCTCAGAAATCGGTGTCCGTCCTCGTGTCGTGCGCGGTAGTGGCGGTAGGCGGCCGACCGTTGCAGCTCGGTGCGCTGCGCGGGCGGGACGCCGGCCTGCAGCCGATCCCGGTCGAGGCTGACGAGGCGAAGCTCCCCGAGGACCCGGAGCAGGCGGCCCGCCAGCGCCGGCGAGCGGCCGCGGCCGCCGTCCTCGCGGAGCAGCGCCTCGAGCTCCTCGCCGGCCGCGCCGCTCCGGTCCCGCAGGGCCGTGTACAGCGCGGCGAGCGGAGCCCGGAGGCCGTACTCCAGCTCGTTGATCTGCTCGGCGAAGCGTAGCTCAGGCTCGCCCCAGGCACGATGGGCGAAGCCGCCGGGCCCGGCGTCGAGGTTCGCTGCCTGCCGGGGGGTCGCCGGGGGGTCGAGGGCGACGACGTGGACGAAGGGATCTGCGAGCGCCGGCTCGCGCTCGAGGGCATCGTGGCTGCAGAGGGCAAAGCCGCCGAGGCGCCCAGACAGGCCGGCGAGACGGGTCGGCACGTCGGCGGCGACGACCAGCACCGGCCCGCCACTGGCCACGAGGGAGGCCACAGTGCCGGCGAGGCCGCGGCCACGGCGGTCCACCGGCTCGCGGCCGGGCGGCGGAAGCGGCACCGCGCCGTCTGGCTCGGCCAGCGGCGCATCGAGCTCGGCGAGCACCGCGTCGAGGTAGGGACCGGCGGGCTCGCCCAGCACGTCGATCGGGGCAGGCCCCGACGGGCGGGCCGAGCCGAGCACGAGGCGCGGCTCGACCGCGCCATTCCAGCGGTTGATCTCCAGGGCAAACGTGGCGTCGGCGGGCGGCGGATCTTCCCCGGGCGCAGCCGGGGCGACCGGCAGGCGCGAGCCGGAGCCGAAGGCCACCGCCCGGGAACGGGCGCCCCCCGACGCGACCGTGAAGCGCAGGTGCTTGCCCTCCCCCATCGGCCGCGGGTCCTCCAGCCGGCAGGCCGGCAGCAGCAGGTTCGGGGCCGGGTTGGCCTGGCCGTGCGGCGCGAGGCGGCCGAGCTCCTCGGCCAGGGACATCCCGAGCGCGTCGCCGGTGACGATCGCATCCACCCGCTCGGCGGGGATGAGGTCCTCCGGTGAGAGCACGGCGGCGGCGTGCGCCTCGAAGCCGGCGCGGAACTCGTCCACCCGCGCGGCGTCGATCTCCAGCCCCGCCGCTGCCCGGTGGCCGCCGTGGCGGTTCAGCACGGACGCGCAGGCCTCCAGGCCGGCCAGGAGGTCGAAGGCCGGGATCGAGCGCCCCGAGCCCGTGCCGGTCGCGCCGTCCAGGGCGATGAGGACCGCCGGCCGGTGGCGCCGCTCGGCGATGCGGCTGGCCACGATGCCGATGACACCCGGATGCCACCCCTCCCCCGCGAGCACGTAGGCGGGGCGGTCGCCGAGGTCGCGGGCCTGCGCCTCGGCCTCGAAGAGGATGCGCGTCTCGACGTCGCGGCGCTCGGCGTTGAGGCGGTGAAGCTCGGCGGCGATCGCCTCGGCCCGTCCCGGGTCCTCGGTGAGGGCAAGCTCCAGGCCCGCGTCGGCGCGCTGCAGCCGCCCGGCCGCGTTCAGCCGCGGCGCGAGGCGGAACCCCACCGCGCGGGCGTCGACGCTGCCCGGGTCGACCTGGGCGACGGCCATCAGCGCCCGGAGGCCCGGCTTCGGCGTGTTGGCCAGCGCGCGCAGCCCCTCGCGGACAAAGCGCCGGTTCTCCCCAAGCAGCGGCACGCAGTCGGCGACCGTGGCGATCCCGACGAGGTCGAGGTCCTCGGCCAGCGCCGCGGCGTGGTCGGCGCCGGCGGCCGCGGCGAGCGCCTCGGCGAGCTTGTGCGCGACGCCGGCCGCACAGAGGTGCGGGCAGGGGTAGCCGGAGAGCTCGGGATGCACGAGCGGCGCGTCCGGCAGCACGCCGTCGACCCGCGGGCGGTGGTGGTCGGTCACCACCACGTCCATCCCGGCGGCGCGGGCCGCCGCGACCTCGTCCACCGCGGTCACCGCGCAGTCGACCGTCACGAGCAGGCGGGTGCCACGCACGGTCAGCCGGTGAATCGTGTCGGCGGAGAGTCCGTAGCCGTCGTCGACCCGGCCGGGCAGGAACCAGTCCGGATCGGCGCCCAGCCGCCGCAGCGCCCGGATCAGGACGGCGGTCGAGCAGACGCCATCGGCGTCGTAGTCGCCGTGGACGGTGATGCGAGTCCCGGCCTGCACGTGCGAGAGGATCAGGCCGGTCGCAGCGTCGATCCCGGCGAAGGCGGACGGATCGTGGCGGTCCTCGGCGGCGAGGAAGGCCTGCGCCGCCTCCGGGGTGCGCAGGCCGCGGCGGACGAGCACCTGAGCGAGCGTGTCGCTGACGCCGAGCGCGCGCTCGAGGGCCAGCGCCGCGCCGGCGTCGTACGGCGCGATGTCGAGCCGGGGCACGGCACGGGCGGTCGGCGAGGAGGAGTCCACCGGGCGAATGTACGGCGGCCCCGGGACGGAACCGCCGGACGCGCGCGAGCTGGAGCGCTCGTTCCGCGAAGCCGTCAGGCGCCGGCCAGCCAGCGCTGCGTCGAGACCGTCAGCATCGCCTCGGCCTGCGCCTCGGTCACGCCGAGCTCGCGCAGCTGCGGGATGACCGTGTCGAAGACGTAGGTCATCGTCCAGTTGGGCGCCATCTGGGCGACCAGCTCGGCGGGGAACCAGTCGAACGTGCCCGCCGTCGCGTCCTGCGAGAGCACCATGCGCTCGGCGTAGCCGCGCGCGCACAGCGCCGCGGTCGTCGCATTGCGCTGCTCGGTCGGCAGGATGAGATCCAGGCCGTAGCGGTCGACGCCGATGAACACGCCGCGCTCCAGCACGCGCTCGATGTAGTCGAGGTCGTCGGTGTCGCCGGTGTGGGCGATCTGCACGCGGCCGAGGTCGACGCCCTCGTCCGCGAAGAGGTCGCAGATCTCCAGGCCGCGGCCGCTGCCCGGATGCGAGTGGGCCATGATCGGCGCGCCGGTGCGCTGGTGGGCGCGGGCGATCGCACGCAGGATCTTCTCGACGTCGTCGACGATGCCCGGCTCGTCGACCGCGCACTTCAGGAACGCGGCCTTGATCTCCGTGCCCTGGATGCCGGTCTCGATGTCGGCGACGAACAGGTCGGCCAGCGCGTCGGGCTCGAGCGCCGTGAAGTAGCGGGGCAGGAACCGGTACATGACGCCGTACACGCCGGTCGCGGGAACGATGTGCAGGCCGGTCGCCTCCGCCACGCGGGCGATGAAGCGGATGTCGCGCCCGAGGTCCATGACCGTGGGATCGACGATGGCCTGGACGCCGTGGGCCTTGACGGCCTGCAGCCGCTCCACGGCCTGGGCGAAGCTCGCCTCGGCGTCGTAGACGCGCGGGAACTGCGCGGCCAGGCTTTCGGAGACGATCTGCACGTGCTCGTGGCCCAGCGTGCGGCCGAGGTCCGCGGCGGGCACCGGCCCGGCCGTGGTCTGCACGTCGGTCACGCCGCCTGCTCCTGGCGATGCCCCTCCCAGTAGACGATGCCGAGGCCGATGAGCGCGCCCGGGATCGCCTCGAGCGCCGTGAGCAGGTGCGTGTCGTTCTGCCCCGGCACCGTGAAGCCGTTGATCACGAGCCCGAAGATGACCGAGCCGAACAGCGCGCCGATGAACGCGCCGACGATGCCGCCCCAGAACTTGTCGGGCAGGAAGATCGTGAAGTGCCAGATGGCGAGGCCCATCATGACCCAGGCGAGCATGGCCATCAGCGGCTTCTCCCGTGTCGGCGGTTGCGCCCGCGCCTGGCGCCCTTGCCGGCGGTCGAGGTCGTGCGCTGGGCCCGACCGTCGACCTCCTCCGGCGTGGCATCCGGGGCCGGGACGACATCGCCGGACTCATCGACGGCACCGTCCGGCGCCGGCATCTCGTTCGGGCCCGGCGCCTCCGCGTCCGGCGCCTCCGGACGCCTGGCCTTCGCCGGCTTGCCCTTCGCCGGCTTGGGCGGGGCCTCCACGTCGAGGTCGGCGACCAGCTCGTCGAACTCCTCCTGCGAGAGCTGCTCGGGCTCGTCGGGCGCGGTGATCCGGCCCGAGCCGCGGCGGCGGCGGCCCTTCGGCTCGGGCGCGACATCGGCGGGGGCGCCCGCGGTGGCCACGGCGTAGGCCGGCACGAGGCCGCCGCTCTCGCGCTTGATCCGGGCGGCGCGCCGCACGTAGACCGTCTCGCGCTCCTTCCAGAGGGTGAGGACCGGCGAGGCGATGAAGATCGACGAGTACGTGCCCGACAGGGTCCCGATGAAGAGGGCCAGGGCGAAAGACTGCAGCACCTCGCCGCCGAAGATCAGCAGGGCAAGGATCGGCAGCAGGGTGCAGAAGCTCGTCGCCAGCGACCGGGCGAGGACTTCGCTCATCGAGCGGTTGACGATCTGCGAGAACGCCGCCCGCGGCATCCGCGGCACGTTCTCGCGGATGCGGTCGAACACGATGATCGTGTCGTAGAGCGAGTAGCCCAGGATGGTGAGCAGCGCGGCCACGGTCGCTGTCGTCACCTCCGCGCCGACCAGCGAGTAGACGCCCGCGGTGATGAGGAGGTCGTGCATGAGCGCGATCAGCACGGGCACGGCGTATTTCCACTCGAATCGCAGCGCGATGTAGATCGAGATCACCAGCAGCGAGGCGATGATCGCGATGAGCGCGCTGTTCGCGACCTGCTGGCCGAACGTCGGGCCGATCGAGGTGACCTCGAACGCCTCCCCGATCCCGAACCGCTTCTGGAGGCCGTCCTTGACCTTCTGCACCTGGGCCGGCTTGAGCGTGGACGTGGAGACCTGGAAGAGCGTCTTGTTCCCGTCCTTGACCTTCTGGATCTTGGCGTCGCCGTAGCCCTGATCGCTCAGGACCGAGCGCACCTGGTCCTCGGAGGCCGGCTTGACGAGCGCCGCCGTGATCCGGGTGCCGGACTTGAAGTCGATGCCGAGGTTCAGGCCCTTGGCCCCGATCGCCAGCGCGCCGATCAGCAGGATGACTCCCGACATCGAGAAGAACCATCGCGAGGCGCCGACGAAGTCGAACCGGAAGCGGTGCTTCTGCTCGCCGGCGCCGAGGGCCGACGGGCTCGACAGCACCTTGGCGCCGCCGATCGTGCCGAGGATCGCCGAGGTCGCGAGCACCGCGGTGAAGAGCGAGACGAACACGCCGATCCCCAGCGTGAATGCGAACCCCTTGACCCCCGCCGTGGCGAGGATGAACAGGATGAACGCCGTCATGACGGTCACGACGTTGGCGTCGATGATCGCCGAGAGGCCCTTCTTGTAGCCGATCGCAATGCCGCGCTGGATGGACGCGCCGGCGCGAATCTCCTCCTTGATGCGCTCGAAGATCACGATGTTCGCGTCCGCGGCGACGCCGATCGTGAGGATCAGGCCCGCGATGCCCGGCAGCGTGAGCGTGATCGGGATGAGCTTGATCAGCGCGAAGAAGTAGATCCCGTAGATGCCGAGCGCGACGACGGCGATGACGCCGAGCACGCGGTAGAAGATGAGCAGGAACAGGGCGACGATCAGAAAGCCGACGAGGCCGGCGAGCAAGCCCTGGTTCAGCGCCTCCTGGCCGAGGGTCGCCGACACCTGCGACTGGCTGATCAGCTCGAGCTTGACCGGCAGGGCGCCGATCTGGAGCAGCTTGGCGAGGTCCTGGGCGCTCGTGATCGTGAAGCCGCCCTGGATGCTGGCCCCCGTCTTCCCGTCGATGCCGTCGGGGTTCTGGGTGAAGTCGATGAAGGGCGCGGTGATGACCTGGCCGTCCAGCACGGCAGCGAAGTGCTGGAAGGCCTGCTGGGGCGAGGTGCCCGGCACCTGCTGGGCCTGGCCGCGCTGGGCGATCTCGCGCGTGACGCTCTGCCAGGCCTTCTGGCCCTTGTCGGTGAAGGAGAACGTGACGATCGGCTCGCCGGTGCCGCCTGGCCCGTTGTCGGTGGTCTGCTTGGGGTCGGTGACGTCGGTGCCCGACAGCGCCGGGTTGTCGTCCAGGACCCAGTAGCGGTCCGGGGTGCCCTTGGCCGCGCCCTTGGGCTTCTCGGCCTTGACCACGACGGTCCCCTGCTTGACCTCCACCGCCTTGCTCCCCGGCGGCGCGGCCTTCTCGGACGTCAGCGCGGCCTCGGTGTCCTCCGGCCCGGCGAGCACCTGCTTGGTCTTCGGGTCGACGAGGTACCACTGGTTCCCGACCGTCGCATTCGAGCGCTTCTGCTCGGGGCGCTTGGAGGCGCGGATCACCGCGTCGTAGTACGTGAGCGATCCCGGCGCGCCGTTGGCGGCCGCGCTCGGGCCGCCGGTGACGTTCGCGTTCGTCGGATCGGGCTTGCCGTCGGGCCCGATGACGTTCTTCTCCCAGTCGTAGAAGAAGAGCTGCGCGACCTTGCCCACCTGGGCGATCGCGCGCTTGGCGTTCTTCACCGACGGCAGGCCGACCGAGATCTGGTCGCTGCCGGAGCGCTGGATCTCGGGCTCCGAGACGCCGAGCGCGTCGACGCGCTCGCGCATGATCTCCAGCGACCGGTCGATGGCGTCCGTGGTGATCGTCGGCTGCTGCGGGGTCGGCTTGGCCTGATAGACGAGCTCGACCCCGCCCTTGAGGTCGAGGCCCAGGCGCGTCGGGGTCGTGGCGATGACCACCCCGGAGGCGATCAGGAGCCCGACGACGAGCAGCAGGATGAAGCCGTTGCGGCGACGGTCAGTCATGCGCGGCTAGCGTACCCGGACGGCGCGGCGGATGATCCGGGCCCGTTGACCGGGCGTCGATCTCGGACGGCCGGCGTCCCTGGCCGGGACCGGGCCGTCGCGCGAACCGGGCCGTCGCGCGAACCTGCGCGCGCCAGCCACCGAACCGGTGGTCCAGACGCACCAGAACGCCCCCGCCCCGAACCTGCGCACGCCAGCCACCGAACCGGTGGCTCAAACGCACGAGAACGCCGGGCGGGACGACCGCGCCCGCCGAGCGATTCGTCCGAGCCTAGTTCTGGGGAGTCAGGACGACGAGCAGCCCGCCGTCGTCGTCGTAGGCGGGGAACAGGTCGGCGACCGCGCGGGCCGGCAGGTCCCCCTCGGCGTTGACCTGCACCGGCTTGCCGAGCTGGCGCACCCCCCACTCCAGCACCGTCTGCACGTGGTTGGAGCCGTCGTCGAACTTCAGGCCGAGCACGTCGTCGACCGGCCGGCCGATCACGGCCTCCTCGCGCAGGCCGGTGAGCTCCTTGGACCCGCGGCCCATCCCGATCAGGCGCGCCTCCTGGTCGAAGACGAAGAACGCGGCGTTCGGAGCCGGGTAGTAGTCGTCGAGCAGCTCGAAGAGGAATCCGAAGCCGCACTTCGAGCACCCCTTGGCCTCGCGACGGAAGCCGGCGGTCCGGTCCGTCGCGGTCGAGCGATTCCCGCAGCTCGGGCAGATGAAGTGAACGGCCATCGCGAGCGGAAGGATAGAGAAGCCGCGGTCGCCGCCCGCCGCTGCGCTCGCGCCGGCCCGGGGACCGGCCGGCCGGCCGGCGCAGAGCCCACGCCCGGGCCATCCCGTCATCCCCCTCGACCAGGAGGTCGCCATGATTCCCGCCCTCGCGTTCGCCGCCGGCGCCGCCGCCGCCGTCGCCGGACGAGCCGCGCTCCAGCGGGCGCTGCTGGCCAAGCTCCGCCGCGACGTGCGCGCCCTGAACGGCGGCGACGCCGGACCGCTGCTGGCCGGGATCGCCGACGACGCGGTGCTCCACTTCAACGACGGCGACCACCGCTGGGCCGGCGATCACCGGGGCAAGGCTGCGATCGCCCGGTTCCTGGACGAGTTCGTGGGCGCCGGAATCCAGGGCGAGATCCTCCGGCTGTGGATCGGCGGGCCGCCGTGGTCCCCGACGCTCGCCGTCCGCTTCGACGACCACGCCGACGGCCCCGACGGGGAGCGGATCTACGAGAACCGCACCGTGATCGTGGCGCGCACGCGCTGGGGCCGGATCGTCGAGCAGCGCGACTTCTACGAGGACACCGGCCGCATCCTCGCGTTCGATGCGGCGCTGCGCCGCCGCGACGCCGCGCCGGCCGCCCTCAAGTAGGCCGCGGCGTCAGAACAGGCTCGCGGCGCCCGCTGCCGGCGGCTCGAGGCCGAGGTGGCGCCAGGCGCTCTCGGTCGCCACCCGCCCGCGCGGGGTGCGCGCGAGCAGGCCGGCCTGGACGAGGTAGGGCTCGTAGACGTCCTCGATCGTGTCGGCCTCCTCGCCGATCGCCACGGCCAGCGTCGAGAGGCCGACCGGGCCGCCGCTGAACTTCCGGCAGACGGTGGAGAGGATCTCCCGGTCCAGCCGGTCCAGTCCCTCAGCGTCGATCTCGAGCAGGTCGAGGGCCTCGGCGGCGATCTCGGGCGTGATGGCGCCGGCGTGGCGCACCTCGGCGACATCGCGGACCCGCTTGAGCAGGCGGTTGGCCACGCGCGGGGTGCCGCGCGAGCGCGCGGCGATCGCCACGGCGCCGGCGTGGTCGATCTCCACGCCGAGGATGGCGGCCGAGCGCTCCACGATCGTGGCGAGATCGTCGGGGCCGTACGGGTCCAGCCGGTGCTGGAGGCCGAAGCGGTCGCGCAGCGGGGTCGTGAGCAGGCCGGCGCGCGTCGTGGCGCCGACGAGCGTGAACGGCGGCAGGTCGAGCGTCACGACCCGCGCGCCCGCGCCCTGGCCCACGGTGATCGGGAGCTGGCGGTCCTCCATCGCCGGGTAGAACGTCTCTTCCAGCGACCGCGGCAGGCGGTGGATCTCGTCGACGAAGAAGACGCTGCGCGGCTCGAGGGCAGTGAGGAACGCGGCGACGTCGCCCTTGCGCTCGAGCGCGGGCCCGGCGGTCTGCACGAACGGCACGCCGAGCTCGGCGGCGACGATCTGGGCCAGCGAGGTCTTGCCGAGGCCGGGCGGGCCGGCGAGCAGCAGGTGGTCGAGCGCCTCGTCGCGGGCGGCGGCGGCCTCGATCGAGACGCCGAGCTGGGCCTTCACCGAGCCCTGCCCGACGAAGTCGGCGAGGCGGCGCGGCCGCAACGAGCGGTCGAGCTCGTCCTCCGGGAGGGCCGCCGGCGTCTGGATCCGCGCCGGAGCCTCCAGCGCGGCATCGGGGGTGCGGATGCGGCCGCCGTCGCTCACGGCCGGGCCGCCCTGAGCGCGTGGGCGATGAGGTCCTCGGGCGAGGCGCCGGGCGGCGCGTCGTCGAGCAGGCGGTCGGCCTCCTGGTGCGAGAAGCCCAGGCCGACGAGGCCGTCGCGGGCGAGCATGCGCGGGTCGTCGGCCCGCGTGACCACGATCGCGTCGTCGCCGGCGGCCGGGGCGACCTTCTCGCGCAGCTCGACGATGATCCGCTCGGCCGTGCGCTTCCCGATTCCGGGGACGGCCTGGAAGCGGGCGGCGTCACCGGCGGCCAGCGCCGACACCAGCTCCCGCGGCGGGCCGGCGCTCAGCACGGCCAGGGCGACCTTCGGGCCGACCGACTGGACCCCGATGAGCAGGAGGAAGAGGTCGCGCTCCTCCTCGGTCGCGAAGCCGTAGAGCAGCATCTGGTCGTCGCGGACGACGAGGTGGGTGAAGAGCATCGTCTCCCGGCCTGCGGCGGGGACGTGGCGCAGGGTCTCGGCCGAGACGGCGAGGCGGTACCCGACGCCGGTGCAGTCCACGACGACGTGGTCGGGCCGGCGCACGACGACCTCGCCGCGGACGACGGCGATCACGTCACAGACTCCGCGAGCGCGGCAGGCCGGGCGCTGCCGCGCGCGACCGCGGCCTGGAAGGGCGCAGCGTTGTGGTGGCAGATCGCGACGGCCAGCGCGTCGGCGGCGTGGTCGGGCGCCGGCGGCTCGGCCAGCGCGAGCAGGCGCTGGACCATGGACTGGACCTGTTCCTTCCCCGCCCGGCCGGATCCGCAGACACCCGACTTCACCTGCTGAGGCGTGTAGGAGTGGCATGGCACGCCGGCCTGGCCGGCGGCCAGCAGCGCCACGCCGCGGGCCTGGCCGACCGCGAAGGCGGTCCGGACGTTCGCGCCGAAGTACAGGCCCTCGACCGCCAGCGCCGCCGGCCGGTGCTCGGCGAGCAGCGCCGCGATCTCCGCATGGATCCGGGCGAGGCGCAGTTCCGGCGCAACGGCAGCCGACGTCCCGATGACGCCGCCGTCGAGCGCGACGAGCCGGGCGCCGCGGCGGGCCACGACGCCGAAGCCGGTGTTGGCGGTGCCGGGATCGATGCCGAGGACGACCATTCGGGATGGATTCTGCGCGGGCGGCCGGATGCCTCCCGGGCACGCGGCGGCCGGCCGCCGGGAGTCGATCATCGGTCCACCGGGCTCGAGGCCGGTCAAGCCCCCGATTTCCAGGGGCGATGCCGACCCATGGCCCTCCGCTGGCAGCCCAACGAACTGGAGCGGCTGCTGGGCGACGCCCGGCAGCGCATCGCCTCCCTCGAAGCCGCGCTGCAGGCGCGGGACGGCATCGACCACCTCACCGGCCTCCTCGACCTCGGCCGCTTCCGGGCCGCGGCCGACATCGAGGTCTCGCGGGCCCGCCGCCACGGCCGGCCGCTGACCGCCGTGATCGTCGACGTCGACCGCTTTCGCACGATCAACTCCACCCACGGCTACGCCGCCGGGGACGACGTGCTCGCGGCGGTCGGGCGCGTGCTGCGCGACTACACGCGCGGGCACGACCTCGTCTGCCGGACCGGCGGAGACGAGTTCGCGATCCTGCTGCCCGAGACCGACACCGACGGCGCCACGGCCTTTCTCGAGCGGCTGCTCCTCGAGCTCGAAGCCACGGAGGCCGGCAAGCAGCGGTGCATCTCGGTCTCGGCCGGCGTGGCCCGCTTCAACCGCCTCGAGGGCACCGCACAGCTCCTCGCCGCCGCCGGCCGCGGCCTCGACGCCGCCCGCGCTGCCGGAGGCGGCCGGGTCGCCGTTGGCGGCGAGCCCGACCAGGATGCCGCCGGCCAGGGCCAGCGCGACGCCGTGGCCGGGCTCGCGGTCGCCCTCCTCGAGCGCGACCGCTACACGGGGGAGCACTCCGAGTCGGTGGTCGAGCTCGTGTCGGCCGTCGGCCGCAATCTCGGCCTCGACGAGGACGAGATCGACCGCATCCGGGCGGCCGCGCTCCTGCACGACATCGGCAAGGTCGCGATTCCCGACGAGATCCTCAACAAGCCCGGCGCACTCACCGACGACCAGTGGCAGCTCATGAAGGACCACACCGTCATCGGCGAGCGGATCCTGCGGGCGATCCCGGGCCTCGGCGGCGTGGCGCGGATCGTGCGCCACGAGCACGAGCGCTGGGACGGGGCCGGCTACCCGGACGGCCTGGCCGGCGAGGAGATTCCGATGGGCTCGCGGATCATCCTGGCCTGCGACGCCTACCACGCGATGACCTCCGACCGTCCCTACCGCAAGGCCATGAGCCACGAGGAGGCAGTCACGGAGCTCATGGCGGGGGCCGGCTCGCAGTTCGACCCCGACGTGGCCCAGGCGCTCATCGGCGAGCTGTTCGCAGTCCGGCAGGCCGGCCTCGCTCCGCACTAGCGCCGGCGCGCCAGGATCGCTGCGCCCGCGCGTCCGGGAGGTCCCGGGTGGCGCGTAGACTCGGGCGCCCGTGGCTGCCCCCGTCCGCACCCGCCTCGATCTCGATGCTCGGCGCGCCCAGCTCGTCGCGGTCGGCATGCAGCTCTTCAGCGAGCGGGCCTACGACGAGATCGCGATCGACGACATCGCCGCCGCGGCGGGCATCTCGAAAGGGCTGCTCTACCACTACTTCCCCAGCAAGCGGGACTTCTACGTCGAGACGGTGCGCCAGGCCGCGGCCCAGCTCGTCCAGGCCACCGAGCCGCCGGCCGATTCCGAGCCGCTCGACGCCCTGCGCCACGGCCTCGGCGCCTACCTCGGTTACGTGGAGACCCACCGCACCGGCTACGTCACGCTGACGCGCGGCGGGATCGGGTCTGACCCGGAGGTGCGCGGGATCGTCGACGGGGCCCGCGACGCGATCGCCGCCCGCATGCTCGCCGGCCTCCCGGGGGCGCCCAGCGAGCTGCAGCGGCTGGCCGTGCGCGGGTGGCTGGGGTTCGTCGAGGCAGCCGCGCTCGAGTGGCTCGAGCGCGGCTCGCCGTCCCGGGAGGCCGTGCGGGCGCTGTGCGCGCAGGCGTTCCTCGGGGCGCTGGCGGCGGCCGGCGGGTAGCGAGCGGGCGAGCCCGCCGCGGGCAGCGGTCTCCCTCCGTGCCGCGGCAAGCGACGCCGATCCGGCGAGCCGGCCGCTAGGGTGCGCGCGTCCCGAGCGCAACCCGTGGAGGCTTCAGTGAGCATGGATGCAGGGCGCAATCGTCACATTGCGGCGCTGGCCGCCGCTGGCCTGGCTGCGCTGGCGGGGCTGGCCGGAGCCGCCGAGGCCAGCGCAGCGTTGCGGCGCGGGCCGATCGCCGCGCGTCCCGCCATCCAGGCAGCGTCCGCGCGGCTCGCCACGCCCGCCGGGCGTCTCGCCGTCGACGTGCGCGTCCGCTTCGGCGACGTGCGCCCCGCGCGGGCGCGCCTGCTCGCCGACGAGGCGACGCTGACCGGGCACCTCACGGTCCGCCTGCGGGGCGCGAACGGGCGCACCGCGAGCGCAGCCGGTGCGGAGATCCTTCCCCCGTCGGTGCGCGGGTCGGGCTCGGTCCGCACGCTGCGCGCCTGGCTGACTCGCGGGGACACCCGCCGCCTGCTGATGCGCGGCTCCGCGCGGACGCTTCGCGCCGCGGTGAGCGTGTCGGAGCGACTCGACGAGTGGGGCGACGGCCGGGATGACTACGGCGCCTCGGATGCCGCGCGGATGAGCGTCCCCGTGGCGCGGCTCGGCACCTCGGACCCCGGCCTCGGACGTTGCGATGGGTACATCTCCCCGCAGTCCGGAACCACGGAGGGCGGGCGCCTCTTCGAGATCGAGGTCGCTCCCAACCAGGCCCGGCCCGAAGTGGTCGAGCTGTGCTCTGGTCCGAGCCTGAAGCTCGACTCGTTCCGGATCGAGTCAGAGCGCCGGCCCGCGGACCACACGATCCGGCTGCAGCGGATCCCGATCGGGATCCGTCCGCGGGCCACGGTGGCCTTCCGGCTGCAGGCCACCTTCACGCCCCGCAAGGGCTTCGCCGGCCTGGACGGATTCACGGTGACCGAGCGGCGCCCAGACGGCAAGACCGGCGACAGCTTCCGTGTCGCCGTGCGCGTCAAGCCGTTCCTGATGCGGGCGCTCGGCGACTCGGTGACCGCCGGGTTCGGCTACTTCGACGACGGGGACTCGATGGTGCCGCCCGACCTCTTCAAGACGCTCCCGGGCGAGCAGCGGTTCGACCTGCCGATCCTGCTCGGCTGCAAGCCGCTGGACACGCCGCTCCCGAACAACCGCTGCTCGTCCAACAGCCCGGACCGCACGGGCTACGACGGCACCGCCGTGCACTACTCGGCCGACTACGGCTATGCCAACCAGGTCTCGTGGGCGGCGCAGCTCGCCAAGAAGCTCGGCATCCGGGCGACCGAGACGGCGAGCGAGCGCACGTACCGCACGTACGCGAACTACGCGGTCACCGGCAGCGAGCCGCGGCAGTGGGCCGGGGGCGCGAGCTTCTCGAACGGCAAGACCGGCGAGCTGTCGCTGGTCCGCCTCGACAATCCGGACCTCACGGTGATGACCCTCGGCGCCAACCCGCTGCTCAGCGAGCTGCTCGTCGACCTCGGCAACCAGTGGCGCTGCGCCAACGAGGCCAGGAACGGCGGCACCAAGGGGCTCACGAAGTGCGTGAGCGCGTTCATCGCCCAGGAGAAGGTGCGCGAGCGGATGGCGTCGGTCTTCCGGCAGCTCATGCTTGCGCCCGACAACCACGTGCTCGTCATGGGCTACCCGACCGTGTGGCCGGCGATCTCGTTCTTCTCCCCCGACGGGATCCGGGTGCTCGTGCGGCTCATCAACACCGAGATCGCGGCAGCGGTCGGCGACGTCCGGGCCGAGGGCGCCGCCCAAGGCTGGGGCGACCGCCTCCACATGGTCGCGCCGCCGCCGTTCTACTTCGGCGGCCCCGGCGGCAACTGCGACGGCCCGTCCCGCCAGTCTCGCATCAGCCAGGACCTGTTCTCGACGCTCGGCACGCTGAACTTCCTCAAGTGCCCGTCGAGCAACTACTGGGTGATCAGCGGCGACCTGGGGATCCACCCGTCCAAGGCGGGCTACGCCGGGATGGCCGAGACCGCCGAGGATGCCGTGCGGGACCTGAAGCTGCCGGTGCCGAAGTGAGCCGGAGCGCCTGAGGCCGGCGGATCCGGCGTCGCCCCAGGCTACCCCGCGATCCGCTCCAGGATCTCGCCGGACACGTCGAAGTTCGCGTGCACGGCGCTGACGTCGTCTGACTCCTCCAGCGCGTCGACGAGCTTGATCAGCTTGGCGGCGTCGGCCTCCTGCACCGGGACGCGCGCCGACGGCTGCTGCACGACCTCGGAGGACTCGACCTCGACGCCGGCCTCGTCCAGCGCGGCGCGGACGGCGGCGAGGTCGCCCGGCTCCGTGAGGATCTCGTACACGTCCTCGTCGACCGCGATGTCCAGCGCCCCGGCGTCGATCGCGACCATCAGGTCGTCCTCGGAGTAGCGCGACGCGTCGACGACCGCGATGCCGCGCTTCTCGAACAGGTACGCGACCGAACCGGGCTCGCCGAGCGTGCCGCCCTGCTTGGAGAGCAGGTGGCGAATCTCGGCGCTGGTGCGGTTGCGGTTGTCGGTCAGCGCCTCGATGAGGAGCGCGACGCCGCCGGGCCCGTAGCCCTCGTAGAGGACCGTCTCGATCGCGTCGCCGTCGGCGCCCTCGCCGGTGCCTTTCGCGATCGCGCGCTCGATGTTGTCCTTCGGCATCGAGGCGTCCTTGGCCTTCTGCACCGCGTTGTAGAGGGAGGCGTTCATCTCGGGGTCTCCCCCGCCCTCCCGCGCGGCGACGGTGATCGCGCGCGCCAGCTTCGTGAACGCCTGCCCGCGGCGCGCATCCACGATCGCCTTCTTGTGCTTGATCGAAGCCCATTTCGAGTGGCCGGCCATGGGCGACAGTCTAGGCCGCAGGCCGCGGCCGCCGCCCGCCCGCCGTGCGAGACTGGCGCCGCCATGGCCCGCCCGGACGTCGCCGACCTGCTGGAGATCACCGAGTCGGCGCTGACCGTGCGCCAGCTCGACACCGTGACGCTGTTCCGGCCCGACCCGGCATCGCCGAGCGCCCCGGTCTCGCTCATCATGGAGCAGGCCGACTTCGACGTGGCCCCGCTCGACGACGACCCTCCGGCCCGGTACGTCCGCCGCGACGAGCTCGCCGGCACAGGGACCGTCGCGGAGGCCGCGCGTCCGATCACCGCGGACCTGCTCGTGACCGCCGACCTCGGGCTCGCCGACGCCGTCACGCGCCTCGCATATCAGGAGTTCTTCTTCGTCCTCGACGGCGACGTGGTGCGGGGGATCGTCACGCGCGCCGACCTCCAGCGGCCAGCCGTGAGCATGGTCGCGCTCTCGTTCGTGCTGATCGCCGAGGCCGGGCTGGACCGGATGATCGACGCGGCCTGGCCGGGCGACGCCTGGCTGGAGCAGCTCACCGAGCGCCGGGCCGCGGCGGTGCGCGAGGTCTACGCGGCCCGCCAGCGGCGCAACACCGAGATCGGCCTGCTCGAGTGCCTGAATCTCGACGACCGGCTGCGCCTGGCCGAGCGCTCCGAGGCGCTGCGCACGCGGCTGGGCCACCCGAGCCGGACTGGGTTCAAGCGCTGGTCGGAACGGCTCAAACGGCTCCGCGATCCGCTCGCCCACGGCGGTGACCTGCTCTCGGCCGCCGACGACGCCGCCGAGGCGATCACGCTCTTCGCCGGCGTCATGGCCTTCGCCGAGGCCGCGTGGGCGCCGCCGGACCGCTGACGCGGGACGTCAGGCCAGCAGGCCGGGGTGCTCGCGGTACCAGGCCACCGTGCGCGCCAGGCCTTCCTCGAGCCCGACCTGCGGAACCCAGCCGGTGAGCGAGCGCAGCTTCGATGCATCGACGTACTGGCGGTCGATCTCGCCGGGCGGCACGCCGGCGCCCCGGATGTCCGGGGCGACGTCGGCCCCCGCCGCCGCGCACACGGCCGTCACGACGTCGAGCACCGAGATCGGGGCCCCGCTGCCGGCGTTGAAGGCCTCGCCCCGCGCCCGTCCCGGCGCGGTGTCCAGCGCGTCGGCGATTGCCAGGTAGGCCGCGACGCCGTCCTCGACGTAGAGCCAGTCACGCTCGGGCGAGCCGTCGGAGCGCAGCACCGGGGCGCGCCCGGCCAGCGCCGCGCCGACGGCCTCGGGAACCAGGCGCGAGCGGTTGGGATCCCCGCCGCCGTAGAGGTTCGCGAAGCGGGTGACGGCCACCGGGACGCCGTAGGTGTGGAAGTAGGAGCGGGCGACGAGGTCCGCCGCGGCCTTGGAGGCTTCGTAGGGGTAGCGCGGCAGCAGGGCCGCGTCCTCGCGGTATGGCAGGTCGGGCTGGGGCCCGTAGGCCTTGTCGGAGGCCGCCACGACGGTCCGCGGCACGTCCAGGCGCCGGCAGGCGTCGAGGACCGACCACGTGCCGCGAACGTTCGCGTCGAACGTGGCCGCCGGGTCCTCCCGCGCCGGACCCACCAGCGTCTGGGCGGCGAGGTGGAACACCGTGTCGACGCCGTGGCGCTCGATCGTCTCGAGCATGAGGGCGGCGTCGGTCACGGAGCCCCGCACCACCGTGCACTGCGCCGCGGTCCCCTCGAGCGTGAGCGCCGACGGGAGGTCGCCGTAGGCCAGGGCCACGACGCGGTCGCCGCGCGCGAGCAGCGCCTTGGCCAGCCACGAGCCCAGCAGGCCGTAGGCGCCCGTCACGAAGACGGTCCGGCCGCTCACCGGCCGCTCACTCCCACAGCTTCCACGGCGCCTGGCCGGCCCGCCACAGGTCTTCGAGGAGCGTCTGGTCCTTGTAGGTGTCCATGCAGTCCCAGAACCCGGTGTGGCGGTAGGCGCGCAGCTGGCCGTCCGCGGCGAGGCGCTCGAACGGGCGCCGCTCCAGCACGCTCGCCTCGTCGAGGAGGTCGAGGACCCCGGGCTCGAAGCAGAAGAAGCCGCCGTTGACCCAATGCTCGGAGCGCGGCTTCTCACGAAACCCGCGCACACGGCCCGAATCGTCGAGCTCGGCCACGCCGAACTGCAGGGTCGGGCGCACGACCGTGATCGAGGCCAGGAGCCCCGCGTCGAGGTGCTCGCTCACGAGCGCGGCCAGATCGATGTCGGCGACGCCATCCGCATAGGTCGCGCAGAACGTGCCGCCCTCCAGGCGGTCCCGTACGCGGGCGAGCCGCCCGCCAGTCGGAGTCTGCCCGCCGGTGTCGACCGTCTCGACCGTGACCCCGTCCGGCCAGGACTCGGCCGCGGCGAACTCCTCGATCTGCTCGCCCCGGTATCCCGTGCAGAGCACGAAGCGGCGAAAGCCCTGCACGGCGTAGATCTGGATGACGTGCCAGAGGATCGGCCGTCCGCCGATCTCGACGAGCGGCTTGGGGATCTCGCGCGTGCGCTCCTGCAGGCGGGTGCCGCGACCGCCGCAGAGGATGACCACCGTGTCGACGTTTCGCGGACCCATCGGGGGCGGCAGTGTACGCGCCGGCCCTCCGGATCGTAGGATGGGACCATGGCCGCCAGCCCCCCGCCCGAGATCTTCAAGGCCTACGACGTCCGCGGCCTCTACGGCGATCAGATCGACGGCGACGTGGCCGAGCAGGTCGGCCGCGCCTTTGCCCGGGTCCTCGCCAGCCTCGAGGGCAAGCCGGCCGCCGAGCTGCGCATCGGCCTGGCCCGGGACATGCGGCTCACGGCCCCCGAGCTCGCCGCCCGGTACGCCGCCGGGATGAGCAGCGAGGGCGCCGCCGTGCTCGATGCCGGGATGGCCGGGACTGAGATGCTCTACTACCTCGTCGGATCCGAGGATCTCGATGGCGGCCTCATGTGCACCGCCTCGCACAACCCGAAGGCCTACACCGGCGCCAAGCTCGTCAAGCGCGGCGCGATCGCCCTGTCGGGCGATGCCGGGATCCAGGACGTGCGCCGCCAGATCGAGGCGGGCCTCGGGCCGGCGCCCGGCGGCGGCCGCATCGAGTCCGTGGACGTCGCCGACGACTTCCGGGCCGCGGCGCTCGCCTTCATCGATCCGGACGCCGTGCGCCCGCTCAAGGTCGTCGTCGATGGCGGCAACGGGATGGCCGGGCCCATGGTCGGCCCGCTGCTCGAGCGCCTCGGGCTCGACCTCGTGACGGCCTACTGGACGCCGGACGGGGAGTTCCCCGACCACGAGCCCAACCCACTGCTGCCCGAGAACCGCGAGTTCATCATGCGCACCGTCGTGGCCGAGGGCGCCGACCTCGGGATCGCCTGGGACGGCGACGCCGACCGGTGCTTCTTCATCGACGAGCAGGGCCGGTTCGTCGACGGCGACTTCCTCACGGCGCTGCTCGGCGGGGCGATCGTGGCCAAGGAGCCGGGCGCGACGATCCTCTACGACGTGCGGGCCAGCCGCGCCGTCGCCGACACGGTCGAGGCGGCCGGCGGCCAGGCCCTCATGAACCGGGTGGGACACGCGTTCTTCAAGACCCGGATGCGCGACGAGGGCGCCGCGTTCGGCGGCGAGGTCTCCGGCCACTACTACTTCCGGGACTTCTACTGCGCGGACTCCGGCACGCTGCCCGCGCTGATGATCCTCGAGCTGCTGTCGAAGGCGGGCCGGCCCCTGAGCGAGCTCCTGCGCCCGTTCCACGAGCGGTACTTCATCTCGGGCGAGATCAACTCGGAGGTCGCCGACCCGGCCGCGAAGATGGACGAGCTGGCCGCCCGCTACGCCGATGGCCGCCAGCAGCGGCTCGACGGCGTCTCCGTCGACTACGACGACTGGCACTTCAACGTGCGCCCGTCGAACACCGAGCCGCTGCTGCGGCTCTGCCTCGAATCGCTCGTGTCCCCGGCGGACATGGAGCGGCGCCGCGACGAGGTGCTGGCGATCATCCGCGGCTGACCCCCGCCCCGCCCGGCCGTACGAAATACGCAGTCGCCGCGCGGCGAAACTCGCCGCAGCGACGTAGCGATGCCCGATTCGACCTGCGGCCGCCGGCCTTAGGCTCCGGTGCATGGCTGCACTCCTGCCGTTCCGGGACCGCGATGAGGCCGGGCGGCACCTCGCCCTGCTCCTCGAGCGCCACCCGGAGCGCGACCCGATCATCGTCGCCCTGCCCCGCGGCGGCGTGCCCGTCGGGCTGGAGGTCGCGCGGGCGCTGCACGCCCCGCTGGACATCGCGCTCGTGCGCAAGCTCGGCGCCCCGCGCCAGCCCGAGCTCGGGGTCGGGGCGCTCGCCGAGGGCGACACCGTCGTGCTCGACCGCGGCACCGTGGCCGACCTCGGCATCTCGCCCGAGCAGCTCTCGGAGGTCATCGCCCGTGAGACAGATGAGCTCGAGCGCCGGCGGACTGCCTACCGCCGCGCCCACCCTCAGGCGAGCGTTGCGGGCCGCACGGTGATCCTGGTCGACGACGGCATGGCCCGCGGCCTCACGGCAGTGGCCGCCGCCCGCGCGCTGCGCGCCCGCGGCGCCGAGCGCATCGTGCTCGCCGTGCCCGTCTGCCCGCCCGGATCCGAGGAGCGCGTCGGCGCGGAGGTCGACCGGTTCGTCTGCGTCGCGGCGCCACCCGGGTTCGGAAGCGTCGGTGCCTACTACCGCGACTTCACGCCGACCTCCGACGAGGAGGTCATCGCCGCCCTCCGCGCCGCGCGGCGCATCACCCCCGCGGCCGACGCCCCGCTGCGCCGCGAGGTGGTGATCCCGGCCACGCGCGACCGCCGCCTCCGGGGCGACCTCGTGGTCCCCGCCAGCGCCCGTGGCCTCGTCATCTTCGGCCACGGGAGCGGCTCGAGCCGCCACAGCGCGCGCAACATCGCCGTGGCGACTGCGCTCAACGAGCGGGGGCTGGCGACCCTCCTGTTCGACCTGCTGACCCCCGACGAGGCGACCGACCGGCGCAACGTCTTCGACATCGGCCTGCTCGGGAGCCGCCTCGCCCAGGCCGTCGAATGGGCCCAGGGAAACGACGCCGTGCGCGGGCTCCCCATCGGGCTCTTCGGCGCCTCGACCGGCGCAGCCGCGGCACTGCGCGCGGCGGCGGCCCATCCGGCGGCGGTGCAGGCCGTCGTCTCCCGCGGCGGCCGGCCCGACCTGGCCGCCGACGTCCTCGACGCGGTCGCCGCACCGACGCTGCTGATCGTCGGCAGCGACGACCGGGACGTGCTCCGGCTCAACCGCGCCGCGGCCGACCGCCTCGGCGGGATCGCCGCCGTCGAGGTCGTCCCGGGCGCCGGGCACCTGTTCGAGGAGCCCGGCGCGCTCGATGTCGTCGCCCACCTGGCCGGCGACTGGTTCGGCGTGCACCTCGCGACCGGCCGCCCGGCCAGCCCCGCGGCGGTCGGGGAGACCTGATCCGATGGCGCCGGCAGTCACGCCGCCTGCGGTCGCCCGCGACGAGGCCATCGCCTGGATCCGGCGGGCGGCGATCCCGCTGGACGGCGCCGCCGGCGGCCTCGACGCCGTGCTCGAAGTGATCGGCGATGCGCGGATCATCCTGCTGGGCGAGAGCTCGCACGGGACGCACGAGTTCTACCGTCAGCGGGCCCTGATCACGCGGCGGCTCATCGAGGAGCACGGCGCCTGCGCGGTTGCCGTCGAAGCCGACTGGCCCGACGCGCTGCGCGTCAACCGCTACGTCCGGGGCGTCGGCGAGGACGTCGACGCCGAGCGCGCGCTGGCCGGCTTCGAGCGGTTCCCCGCCTGGATGTGGCGCAACGCCGACGTCCTGGACTTCGTCGGCTGGCTGCGCGCGCACAACGAGCGCAATCCCGCCCGCGGTGCCGGCTTCTTCGGCCTCGACCTCTACAGCCTCTACCGGTCGATCGACGCGGTGATCCGCTACCTCGACTCGGTCGACGTGGCCGCCGGCCTGCGTGCGCGGCGCCGCTACGCCTGCCTGGAGCAGTTCCAGGAGAGCGAGGCCTACGGGTTTGCCGTGGCCAGCGGGCGTTCGGAGCCGTGCCGCCGCGGCGCCGTGCAGGCGCTCGTCGAGCTCCAGCACAGCGCCGCCGCCGCACTGCGCCGCGACGGCCCGCGCGCCGAGGACGAGCAGTTCTACGCCGAGGAGAACGCCCGCCTGGTCCTGGACGCCGAGGCGTACTACCGCTCGATGTTCGATGCCGGCGTGCCGTCCTGGAACCTCCGTGACCGCCACATGGCCGCAACGCTGGAACGCCTGCTCGAGCACCTCGAGGCCCGGCAGCCGGGGGCCCGCATCGTCGTGTGGGCCCACAACTCGCACATCGGCGACGCCCGCGAGACCGAGATGACCCGGCGCGGCGAGCTCAATCTCGGCCAGCTCGTGCGCGAGCGCTACGGCGACGACGCCCGCCTCATCGGCTTCACGACTCACAGCGGGACGGTGAGCGCCGCCGTGGACTGGGGCGCGCCGGTCGGCCGCCGCGCGGTGCGGCCCGCCCTGCCGGGCAGCGTGGAGGACCTGCTCCACGCCGCCGGGATCCCGGCCTTCACGCTGCCGCTGCGGGACGCGCCGGCGTCGGCGGGGCTCGATGCGGCCCGTCTCGAGCGGGCCATCGGCGTGATCTACCGGCCCGAGACCGAGCGGGCCAGCCACTACTTCCACGTCCACCTCGCCCGCCAGTTCGACGCGCTCATCCATATCGACCGCACCCGGGCGACCGAGCCGCTCGAGCGCACGGCGGACTGGGATCAGGGCGAGCCGCCCGAGACCTACCCGAGCGCGCTCTGACCGCCGGGGCCGATCGGCCCCCGCGTGGACGATGTTCGCGGCGTCCGGCGGGTGGCGGCTCTGGGCCGCTGCGGGCGCGGCGTCGGCGTCCCCGGCGGCGCCGGTTCCTCGGTGAGGCGCAGGCTCACCGCGTATGGTCCGGCGCCGTGGGCGGACCGATCCTCATCAACGCGCGCGCCGCCGTCCGGGCAGAGATCGGCGGCGTCGAGCGCTGGGCCCGCGAGATGGCGGGGCGGCTCCCTGCCCTGCGGCCCGACGCCTACGCGGTGGCTCGCCCGCGCCCGCGCCTGGCCCACCGGGCCGGGCACGCGTGGGAGCAGGCCGTCCTCCCCGCCCTGGCCGCGCGATCCGGCGCCGCGCTCGTGTTTTCGCCGGCGACCCTGGCGCCCCTCGCGTGGCCGCGCAACGCCGTGCTGATCCACGACGCGGTGGTCCTGAGCCACCCCGAGTGGTACTCGCCCGGCTACGTCGCCTGGTCGCGGGCGCTGCTGCCGGCGGTGGCGCGGCGCGCGCGGCAGGTCATCACCGTCTCGTCGTTCTCGCGCGACGAGATCGCGGCTGAGCTCGGCCTGGACGCCGCCGCCATCGCGGTCGTGCCGGGCGGAGTCGACGCGCGGTTCTCGCCAGCGGCGCCGGCGGGCGCCGCCCGCGCCGCCCTCGGGCTCGCCGCCCCGTATGCGCTCACCGTGGCGACGCCCGGCAGCCGCAAGAACCTCTCAAGCCTCGGGCTCGCGGCCCGGCGGCTGCGCGCCGAGGCGGGCCTCGAGCTCGTGGCCGCCGGTGCCGGCCGGTCCTACGTCCGCGACGGCGGGCTCCCGAGCGAGATCAGGGCGCTCGGCTACGTGCCCGAGCCGCTCCTCCCCGGCCTGTATGCCGGAGCCAGCGCGTTCGTCCTGCCGTCGCGGCACGAAGGCTTCGGTCTGCCGGTGATCGAGGCGATGGCCAGCGGCGTCCCGGTGGTCGCGGCGGACCGGGGAGCCCTTCCGGAGACCTGCAGCGGCGCCGCCTTGCTCGCCGATCCCGATGACGAGTCAGCCCTGGCCGAGGCGCTGCTCCGCGCCGCCGGGCCCGAGGCCGCGCGCCTGCGGGCGGCCGGGCGCGCCCGGGCCGCCGAGCTGACCTGGGCCCGCGCCGCGGCATCGATCGACGCGCTGCTCGCCGCGGCCGCCTGACCCGGCGCGGCCTCCGCACGTCGGCTACGGTTGCCGCCATGCCCGGCACCGCGCTCATCCTCATCGACGTCCAGCAGGAGTACTTCGACCCGCAGAGTTCGCTGCGCATCCCGGACGGCCCCGCCGTCCTCGGACGCCTCGCGGGGCTGCTCGCCGAGGCCCGCGACCACGGGGTCACCGTGATCCACGTGCGCCACACCGAGGAGCCCGGTGCCGAGTGGTTCGATCCCGACGGCCCGCGCGTCGCGATCCGCGAGGAGGTCGCGCCCGCCGACGGCGAGCCCGTGATCGAGAAGCATCTCCCGGGTGCGTTCCACGACACGGGGCTCAACGATCTCCTCGAAGCGGCGGGGACCGAGCGCGTGGTCATCGGCGGCTTCATGACGCACATGTGCTGCGACACGACCGCGCGCGAGGCCGCGCACCGCGGCTACGAGGTCCTGTTCCTGTCCGACGGCACGGCGACCCGGGACCTCGACGGGCCGGACGGATCGACGATCGGCCGCGGGGCCGTCCAGGCGGCAATCCTGGCCGCGCAAGCCGACGGATTCTCGACGCCAACCGACGTCGCGTCGGTGCAGGCCCGCGTCGCGACCGGCGAACTCTAGGCGGGCGCCGCGGCGGCCGGCCAGCCATGGACGACTCCGTGCCAGCAGAACCTGGCATCGACTACTACGACGGGCCCGACCTCGTCCCGGCGGTGGTGGCCGCGATCGAGGCGGCGGGCCTGTCCGCCGACCGCCTCGACTCCGACGACCTGGCCGCGCTGGACGAGTTCCATGCGCTCGGGCGTGCCGCCACCGTCGCCCTGGCCCGGCTGGCAGCGATCCGGCCGGGCGAGCGAGTCGTCGACGTGGGCGCTGGGATCGGCGGCCCGGCGCGTGCGCTGGCCCGCCACTTCGGCGCCCGGGTCACGGCGGTCGATCCCGTCGGGCGCTTCTGCGCGCTCAACCGGCTCCTGACCGAGCGCACCGGCCTCGGGGACCGCGTCGAGGTCCGGCAGGCCAGCGGGCGCAGGCTGCCCTTTCCGGACGGAAGCTTCGACGTCGCGTGGTCCCAGGCGGTGTGGCCGAACGTCCCGGACAAGGCGGCGCACGCTGCTGAGATCGCCCGGGTGCTGCGGCCCGGCGGCCGGCTCGCGCTGCACGAGGTCGTCGCGGGCCCAGGCGGCCCGATCGAGTACCCGGTTCCCTGGGCCGAAGGCCCCCGAGAGAGCTTCCTGGTCGGCGAGCTCGAGCTCCGCGACCTGCTCGAGTCGGCCGGCTTCGAGACGGACGTCTGGCAGGACCGGGCGGCGATGCAGCGCGGCCTGGAGGCAGCGCTCGCGGGCGGCCGCGGGATGGCCGCCGGCCACCCGGACCTGTCGCTCACGGCGATTCTCCCGGACCTCGACGAGCGGATGGCGGTCGTGGGGCGCAACGTCGCCGACCAGCGAATCGGCCTCGTGTCCGCGCTGCTCGTCCGGCGCTGAGGCGCGCTGAGTCAGGCCCCGCCGGCCCGCGCCAGGAACGCCTGGTGCACCCGCTCCTCGCCGCTCAGCTCAGGGTGGAACGAGACCACGAGCACCCGCCCCTCGCGGGCGGCGACCGCATGGCCGTCCACCTCCGCCAGCACCTCGACGCCCTCGCCGGCGTCCGCGATCCACGGCGCCCGAATGAACACGGCGCGCACGGGGCCGCCGGGGACGCCCGCGATGTCGAGGTCGGCCTCGAACGACCGCACCTGGCGCCCGAAGGCGTTGCGCTGCGCCCGGATGTCCATCAGCCCGAGGTGGTCGCGATCGGCCATGATCAGCCCGGCGCAGGTCCCCAGCACCGCGCCCCCGCCGCGTACGAACGCGCGCAGCGGCTCGCCGAGCCCCTCTCGCTCCACGCCAAGCGTCATCGTCGTGGATTCGCCCCCGGGGATCACAAGACCGTCGAGCCCCGCCAGGTCGGCGGGCACGCGGACCTCCCGGACCTCCGCGCCGAGCCGGCGCAGGAGGGCAGCGTGCGCCGCGAAGTCGCCCTGCAGGGCGAGGACGCCGACCGTCATGGGGCGAGGCTCACCAGCCGCGCTGGGCGAGGAGCTGCTGCTCGTCGAGCTTGCGCGCCTCCAGCGAGGCCATCGCCTCGCCGAGCCCCTCGGAGGCGCGGGCAACGCGCTCGGGATCCTGGAAGTGCGTGGTCGCCTCGACGATCGCCCGGGCCCGCGACGGCGGGTCCGAGGACTTGAAGATCCCGGAGCCCACGAATACGCCCTCGGCGCCGAGCTGCATGACCAGCGACGCATCGGCGGGCGTGGCGATCCCGCCCGCGCAGAAGAGCACGACGGGGAGCCTGCCGGCTTCGGCGACGTCGCGCACGAGGTGCAGCGGCGCCTGGTGGTTCTTGGCGGCGGTGGCGAGCTCGGCCTCGTCCATCGACTGCAGCGCGCGGATCTCGCCGGTGATGCGCCGCAGGTGCCGGACGGCTTCGACGATGTCGCCGGTGCCCGCCTCGCCCTTCGAGCGGATCATGGCCGCGCCCTCGCCGATGCGCCGCAGCGCCTCACCGAGGTTCGTGGCGCCGCAGACGAACGGGACCTTGTAGCCCCACTTGTCGATGTGGTTGGCCTCGTCGGCGGGCGTCAGGACCTCGGACTCGTCGATGTAGTCCACCTCGAGCGCCTCGAGAACCTGGGCCTCGGCGAAGTGCCCGATGCGGGCCTTGGCCATCACCGGGATCGTCACGGCGGCCTGGATGCCGCGGATCATCTCGGGGTCCGACATGCGCGCCACGCCGCCGTCGCGCCGGATGTCGGCCGGGACGCGCTCGAGCGCCATGACGGCGCACGCGCCGGCCTCCTCGGCCACCCGCGCCTCGTCCGGGGTCACGACGTCCATGATCACGCCGCCCTTGAGCATCTCGGCCAGGCCGGCCTTGACGCGGAATGTCGCTTCGTCACGCATGACGGTCCAGTCTAGCTACGCACGCCCGCGCCGGACGGTCCAACAAGCCAGCATTGCCCGATCCACCCCGGCGGACCGGCCCAGCCTGCCGCCCAAGCGCCACCATGGAGCCGGGCGCAGCCCGGCGGTCTCGGACGCCCGGAGGGCGTCCTCCCGATCAAGCCGCGGGGCGGGATGCCCCGCGGAGGACTACTTCAGCCGGAACGCCTTGATCCGATCGTCGTACTGCGCCGCGTCACGGGCGTAGACCCCGTAGGCGAGCGCCTGGACCACGGAGAGCAGCGCAGCGTGCGAGCGCACGAAGGCCGGACTGTTCGAGGAGTAGTAGAGGCGAATCTGCGCGAGCTTCGCGACCTCCGACAGCGTCGCGTCGGTGATCGCGATCGTGCGGCACTTCCGATGGCGGGCGAGCTTCATCGCCCGCACGATCAGCGGATGGGGCCGCCCGGCGGACAGGCCGATGACGAGCGTCTCCTCGTCGACCCGGCTCAGGCGGCCGAGAGCCTCCTGCGACGGGCTGGCGACGATCTCGGCCCGGACGTCCAGCAGGGCGAGCAGGTGCCGGAGGTAGCTGGCGAAGAACGCCATCTGGTCGGTCCCGGCAATGAGGATCTTCGGGGCGCCGACGATCGCCTCGATCGCGGCCTCGACCTCGGAGCGCGAGACCTTGCGGGCCGTCTCCTCCACGTTGACGTGGTCGGCGGCGATGGCCGCCTCGAACTCGTTCTGGTCCAGCGAGAAGAGCGGCGTGGCCGGAACGGCGCCGTCGGTGGGCAGCCGGCGGCGGTACTCCTCCCGCGCGGCCTGCTGGAGCTCGGGGAAGCCTTCGAACCCGAGTGCCTGCGAGAAGCGCACGACGGTGGAGCTCGACGTGTTCGCGCGCTTGGCCAGCGCCTCGGCAGTCTGGAACGCGGCTTCGTCGAGGTGATCGACGATGTATTGGGCCACGTCCTTCTGCGAGCGGGAGAACTCGTCGAAGCGGTCGCGGATGTACGAGGAGAGGGTCTGGTGGCCCTTGCCGGTGGGCGGCGCGGTGGTGGCGGAGGATCGCTTCATTGCGTCGGGGTGTTTCGACGCGGCCCCGGGGCTTCCTTCCGAGTAGCGTTCTCCGCCGCAATGGAACGGCTCCCCTCCCAGCTCGACGGCCCCGTCCTGCTCGCCCCGTCCGTCCACGCCGACGCGCGCGGGTTCTTCGCCGAGACGTTCCGCGCCGACGCGTGGGCCGCGGCGGGGGTGGACGTCGAGTTCGTGCAGGACAACCACTCGCGTTCACGGCAGGGCACGCTGCGCGGAATGCACTTCCAGCTGGCTCCGGGGCAGGCCAAGCTCGTGCGGTGCGCTCGCGGGGCGATCCTCGACGTCGTGGCCGACATCCGGTCCGGGTCGCCGACCTACGGCCAGTGGGAGGCCTTCGAGCTGGACGACGTCCACATGCACCAGCTCTTCGTGCCCGTCGGCTTCGCGCACGGCTTCTGCGTCCTCAGCGACGTGGCCGACGTCGCCTACAAGTGCTCGAGCTACTACGACGGCGCGACCGAGGCCGGCTTCGCCTTCGACGACCCCGACGTGGGGATCGCCTGGCCGCAGGGGATGGAGCTCGTCGTATCGGACCGCGACCGCACGGCGCCGCGGCTGGCCGACCTTGCCGCGACGCTGCCGTTCTGACGAGGCGACCGCCTACGCCGCCGCCGCTGGCGCCTCGGCCTGGCGCCAGCGCACGATGAGATCGCGGTCCTCGACCCCTTCGACCCGTCCATCGGCGGCAAGCAGATCGAGATGCGCGAGCGTCTCCGAGAGCGCGAGGTAGGCCTGGCTCACGGGGATCCGCCGCCACAGCCGGCCCGCGATGTCGTGGGCGGTGCGCTCGCCGTCCACCTCGCGCAGGATCCGCTGGGCCCGCCGCAGGTGCAGGGCGCGCCGTGACGCGGCGAGATCGGCGTGGCCCCGGAACGGCTCGCCGTGGCCGGGGATCACGGCGTCGGCGGGAAGGCGCGCGGACACCTCGAGCGAGGCGAGGTAGTCCACGAGCGGCGCCGGGCGCTCCGCTGAGCGGGCGCAGGCCACCGGGTCGTGCACGCCGATCGGCGCGTGCGCCACCGGGTTGGACGACACCCGCGGCAGCAGGTGGTCGCCGGCGACGAGCAGGCGCCCGGCCGGGTCGTGCAGGACCGTGTCGGTCGGGCTGTGCCCAGGCAGGAGATGGACGTCGAACGCGCGCGACCCGAGCGCGACGGTGCCGCCGGGGGCGAGCACCTCGTCGACCTGCACGCTGCCGGTGAAGCGGCGATAGGCCCGCGAGAGCTGGTTGAGGGAGTCGGACACGTCGGGGGCCACCCCGTGGCGGCGCATGGTCTCGACCGCGTAGGCGTCGTCCGCATCGAGCGCCGCATCGACGTCGGCCAGGAACGCGGCGAGCGTGTCGAGCGCGACGACCTTGGCCCCCGAGCGGTCCCGAACCTCCGCCGCAAGGCCCACGTGGTCGTGGTGCATGTGGGTGAGGAAGATCGCGTCGATGTCCGACAGCGCGCGCCCGAGATCCCGGAGGCCGAGCTCGAGAGCCTCCATCGTCTCGCGCATCCGCGGGCCCGGATCCACCAGGGCGACACGGTCCCCGTCGAGCAGGTAGCAGTTGACGTCTCCGATCGCGAACGGGCTCGGCAGCTCGAGTCGATGGACGTCGGACGGGAGTTCCGCGGGGGACAGCACCGCTGCCAAGCCTACGGCGGGCGCGCCGCCGGCGTGGCCGGCGGAAGCGGCACCGGCCGGGTCGGCGGCTGCTACAACCTCCCGGCATGCCCGACGCCCCCGCCTCCAATTCTGAGCGCCCGCGCAAGGCTTGGCACGACCTCGACGGCCCGCTCGGCATCGGGCTGCTGGGCGCCGTGCTCGTGGCGGCGATCGTCCTGTGGGCGACGTCGGCGTCCGGAAGCACCGACCTCAAGGGCGCCCCCGAGAAGCTCGTCGACGCGGCGTGCTTCCGGTCCGAGCCGGCAGAGGTCGTCGAGCTGCAACTGCGCGGCGGGGTGACCGGCGGCGACTCGCGGGTGTGGGCGGTCCGCTGCGAGGACGGCACCGGCGCGCGCGTCACGTCGTGGGGCGCGGTCGTGCCGCTCCGCGCCGGCGGAGACCTCGGCCGCAACGGCGGCCCAGACGGGCCGGACGGCATGTTCGGCCCGGGCGGCGGCTTCGGCGACCCGCGCTGAGCTGGCCTTCAGCCCCGCAGCACGACCCGCGCACGCGAGGTGCGGCCGCCGACCCGTGCTGACAGGACGGCCGGGACGGACCGCCGGCTGGCGAGCAGCCGGCGCCCTGCCGAGGTCAGCGTGACCTGCACCGGCCCTGCGGCCCCGGCCGCCAGGCGGACGCGGCCCGCGGCGAGCGTGACCGCGCGGCGTCCGGAGGAGCTGAGGATGCGAACGGCCGCCGTGCAGCCCGCCGGGGTGTTGCAGGCCAGCGAGAGCGTGGCGCGCCCGCCCGCCACCCGGCCAGCCGCGAGCGGCGCCAGCGCCGGGGAGCAGCGACCGGCGGCCTGCTTCGCCACGATGCTGTTCGCGCACAGCCGCAGGACGTCGGCGGCCAGGAGCGGGACCACGGCCCCCACCCCGGCGCCGTCGGCCCGCTCGTCCCCCGGCTTGACGTGCGGGAAGAAGGCCATCGCCCCGGGCAGCTGAACGTTGCCTGGCTGGCCGAGGTCCTGGGCGGGAACCGGGACGCCGGGCGCGAGGACGGTGATCCCGAGGTAGTCGACCGCCTCCCCGAAGTTCGCGATGAACTCGTTGCGGACCGGCAAGCGCACGTTGACCGCCGTGACGGCATTCGGCGCAGGCGTGAACGGCGCACTGGCCCCGTCGAAAAAGCAGCACGCCGCGATGGCGCTCGGGCCGAGCCGCCCGGGCGTGGTGGTGCGCAGGGCCTTGAGGACCGTCACCTGCATCGGGCCGACGACCGGCCCGGCCTTCACGAACACCCGGGTCACGACGCTGCGGCCCGGCGGCGCCTGGGCGACCTCGGCCTGCCCAGCCAGGCTGCCGACGCCGAGATAGGTGCAGGTCGGCGCTCCGGCGAACGGCGCCCCGAGGAACAGCCGGCCGCCGAAGGCGTTGGTGGTGGGCAGCACCTCGCACCCGAACTGGCCGGTCGCCGGCCGGCGCAGGTCGGCACCGACGATCGCTGCGCCGGCCTCTGCGGCGGCCGCTCCGCTGACGGCCACCGCGATCAGGCCGGCGACCCAAGCTCGTGCGGCGCGCGAGCGCGGTGTTGCCCGGATCCTTCCGATCATCAGCGGTCCGCGCCACCCTAGCGCCCCGGTGCGGAGCGCGCGACGGCTCCCGATGCGCCCGGGGCGATGGGCCGGCCAGGATTCGAACCTGGGTCTGACGGGTTATGAGCCCGCGGCTCTAACCGCTGAGCTACCGGCCCGGCCGTCATTCTGCCGGTCGCGGTGGTCAGGCGGGCGGCGCGCTCTCGCCGGCGACCGCCGCCGTCGGCGCGGCAGGGGCGTCCGGAGCCGCCGCCCCGGCGGGCCGGAGGCGCACCGTGAAGCGGGCCCCTTCGCCCGGACGGCTCTCCACGCCGACCGTCCCCCCCATCGCCTCCGTGAGCTGCTGCACGATCGCCAGGCCCAGCCCGCTGCCGTCGGGTGACCCGAGCCCCTCCCGGCGGTGCAGGTGGAAGCGCTCGAACGCGTGCGGAAGGTCCTCGGGGGGAATGCCGGGGCCGGTGTCCGACACGATGGCGACCGGCCCGGCGACCGACACCGTCACCCGCCCGCCCGCTGGCGTGACCCGCACCGCGTTCTCGACGAGGTTGGAAAGCACCTGGACGACTCGGTCGGAGTCGCCGAGCACGAGCGAGGGCTCCGCGGCGTCCACCGCGAGCGCGACGCTGCGCTCGCGCGCCAGCGGCGCCAGGCGCGCCTCGGTCTGGCGGGCGGCATCGCGGAGGTCAAGGGCCTCGGAGCGCACGCCGAGCACGCCCTGCTCCAGGCGGGCGAGCGCCAGCAGGTCATTGACCAGGCGTTCGAGCCGCTCTGCCTCCCGCCCGACGACGCCGGCGGCATCGACCGGCTCGACCGTGCCGTCCTCGATCCCCTCGGCGTAGCCGCGGATGGCGGTGAGCGGCGTGCGGAGCTCGTGCGAGACGGACAGGAGCACGGCCCGCTCGGCCTCACGGGCCTGGCCGAGCTGGGCGGCCATGTCGTTGAAGGCCGAGCTCACCGCCGCCAGCTCGGCGGTGCGCTCAGGCGGGAGCGGCTCCGGGTCGGTGCCGGACGCGAGCTGGCGGGCCGCGGCCGCGAGGCGGCGCAGCGGCGAGGACAGCCGCCGGGCGAGCCAGGCGGCCGTGATGGCCGCCAGCACGACGCCGAGCCCGGCGGCGATGAGCAGCGCCGCCAGGTAGCGGGAGTAATCCGAGGTCCCGATGTCCGGGCGGGTGAGCACGAGCACGCCCCTGGTCAGCGGGCGGGCGGCATAGAGCTCGGTGTGCCCGTGGTCCGACACGGTCCCGCTCGCGTTGCCGCCCGCCCGCAGCTTCGTGACCGCCTCGGCGCCGAGCAGCCGCGCCGCCGCCGTGAAGGTGAGCACCCGCGGCGCCGGGGCGTCGCCGCCGCGGCCGCCCCCGGGCCCCCCGGGGAAGCCGCCCGGGCGGCCGTCGTGATCGGGATCGAAGCCGGCGGGCGGGGGCACGGCTTGCCCGAGGCCGATGACCTCCAGGCGCTGGGCCGCGATGTCGGCCTGGCGCGAGAGGTCGCGCCGAACCGAGTCCTGGACGGCCGAGCGCGTGAGCCCGATCCCGAGGACGACCGACGCGCCGATGCACAGCAGCACCGCGCCGAGGATCGCCCAGAAGAGCGCCGAGCGCAGGCTCCGGCCGGGCACCTCAGACGACCGCCTTGTAGCCGATGCCCCGGACCGTGGCGATGAGGCCCGGGCGGCCGAGCTTGCGCCGCAGCTGGGCCACGTGCACGTCGACGGTGCGGGTGCCGCCCGGGAAGTCGAAGCCCCACACGAGCTCGAGGAGGCGGTCGCGATCCAGGACCGCGTTCGGATGCTCCAGCAGCGTCGCGAGCAGGTCGAACTCGCGGCCGGTCAGGTCGACCGCTGCGTCGCCCACGGTGACCTCCCGCGACACCCGGTTGACGGTGACGCCGGCACCGCTCACGACGTCGGCGCCGCCGCTGCCCGGCGCCCCGGCGGCGCCGCCGCGGCGCAGGATCGCCTTCACGCGGGCCAGGAGCTCACGGGGCGAGAACGGCTTGCCGACGTAGTCGTCGGCCCCGGCTTCGAGGCCGGCGACGCGGTCGATCTCGTCGTCGCGCGCGCTGAGAATGAGGATCGGCACCGAGGTCCGGGCGCGCAGCCGCCGGCAGACCTCGAGCCCGTCGATGCCGGGCAGGCCCACGTCGAGGATCACGAGGCGGACGGGATGGCGGGCGATCTCCTCGAGAGCGGCCTCGCCGGAGCGGACCCAGACCGGCGTGTACCCGTCCCGCTCGAGGTAGGCGCCGACGATGCCTGCGATGTTCTGCTCGTCCTCGACGAGCAGTACGTGGCCGTTCATCGCCGGGGACGATCCCATATGGGCCGGAACGGCCGGTGCGCCGCGCGAGCCGGTCCGGCACTCACGCGGCGCGTCCCGAGCCGTGGGCGTCCTTGTGGAGTGTCAGTCAAGGTTCGCCGGGTCGGGACGAGGCGAACGGCGTGGCTGGCCAGGCCGTGATCGCAGGCTGTGCTGGTGGCACAGCCAAGATCATGGCCGCCGCCAGGCGCGCCGAGCGTCCGCCCAACCCGGCGAACGTTGGCTGATGCTCCACTAGTACGGCTGGCCTGCCGGCCCGCCGGAGGGCGCGTAGCTCTGCTGCTGGTCGCCGCCCTGCTGGCCGCGCGGAGGCATCGGCGGGCGCTGGCCGCGCGCCGGCTCCACGTGGATCTCCTTCGCGGCGCCGTCGCCCTCGCGCCGCACCATGACCTTCGTGCCGGCCTTGAGGTCGGTCACCTTGGTCGTGGTCTGCTTCGCCCACGGCGGCCCGGACTCGACCTTTGTGTTCGAATCGACCGGGATCGTCACGTCCTGGCCGGAGGCCTCGGTGATCGTGATCGAATCCGCGGCGGTCGACTTGACCTTGCCCGTGTCGAGGCGAACCACCACGTCCTTGCCGTTGCGCCACAGGTGCAGCTCGGCGTAGGTGAGGTTGCGATCGAAGCCGCGCCCAGGACCGCCCGGGCCGCCGTGCCGGTCAAAGCCGCGGGGGCCCTGCTGGCCGGGCTGGCTCTGGCTGCCCTGCTTTCCGCTGGAGTCGGAACCGGAGTTGCTGGCCGCGAGCGCGATCCCGCCGGTGAGGAGCACCGGCGTGATGGTCGCCGCCATGATTCGCTGAGTGCGTGATGCCATTGCGTTGCCTCCTGCTGAGGGTGGGGAGTGATCGGAAGGATCGGCGCCCGGCGTGCGGCAGGGGTGAGCAGAGCGTAATGGGCCTGTAAGCCCCCGCCGACCAGGCTGGTACGGTCGCCGCGATGGACTCTGGCGGCAGTCCTGCGCTCGATGTCGAGCGTCTCGTCCTCCCGATGCAGGGACGCCTGGCCCGGCTCGAGCCGCTCGCGGCGGGTCACGAGGACGCCCTGTACGCCGCCGCCCGGCATCGCGAGATCTGGGAGTGGTTCCCCCTCGATCCCGCGCCGGACCGAGACGCTTTCGCAGGCTGGTCGGCGCAGTGGCGCGAGGAGCTGGAGCGCCGCGAGGTCATTCGGTTCGCGACCCTCGACGCCCGCACCGGGGCCGCGATCGGGAGCACGAGCTACCTGAACCTCGAGCCCGGGAACTGCGGCGTGGAGATCGGCTGGACCTGGCTGGCGCCCACGGCGTGGGACACCGGGATCAACGCCGACGCCAAGCTCCTCATGCTCCGCCAGGCGTTCGCGGCAGGCGCGATCCGCGTCGCGCTGATGACGGATGAGCGCAACGCCCGCTCGCGCCGCGCGATCGCGGCGATCCCCGCCACGTTCGAAGGCGTCCTGCGCGACCACCGGATCCTGGCGTCAGGGCGGCGCCGCAGCAGCGCCGTGTACAGCGTGCTCGAGGCGGAGTGGCCGGACGTCGAGCCCGCGCTCGAGCGCCGCGTCGCCCGGCACGCCGGGCCGGCGTAGCCAGGGGCCCGGGCTCGCGCCCCGTCAGGTGCGGCCCGACGCCACGGTGGTGTCGACGAGCTGCTGGACCTCGCGGGCCGAGGCTGCCCCTTCGAGGCGCGCCGCGACGACGCCCTTGCGGTTGATGCCGAAGATCCACGGCTCGGTCGGGAGCCCGAAGGCCTGCACCTGGGGCCGGAAGCCCTTGCTGGCGTCGTTGCCGTTGTAGATCTCCATGTGGATGAAGGCGGCCTTGCCGGCGTTGGCAGCCTTCGTCTGCTCGGCGATGTCGACGATCGGACCGCACACGCGGCTCTGGCACAGCTGGGGAGTGGCGAACACCAGGATGATCGGCTTCTTGCCGTACGCGTCGGCGTAGTTGACGTCGTGCATCGTGTCCGGCGGCACGCGCGTGTCGATCTTTGCGAGATCGCCGCCGACCGACGCCGCGGTGGGCGTGGTGATCTTCGGCGCCTTCTGCCCGACCTGCGGCGGGCCGCCCACGCCGACCTGGATCTCGGTCGGCGGCGTCGCGACGAGGCGCCCGTCCAGCCGGGCGAGGGCGAAGACGACGCGCTTTCCTGCGCTCGGGAAGGGGGCCCGTCCCACGTAGACCGACTTCGCCGCCCCGGCGTCCTGCGCGCTGGTCTGGCTCACGAACTGCGGCTTGACCGCGAGGCTCTCGCTGCGCACCGGATACGGCCCGCGCACGTCGGAGCCATCCCGCGCCGCCGTGTAGAGCGCCACCTGCGCGCCCCCGATCTGCTTGCCAGCCCGGTCGAAGAGGCCGAACCCGAAGCGGTCGGCCTGGCGGGCGGGAAGCACGGCGACCGCAGGCGCGAGCTGCGGCCCCTGCGGCAGCCCGGCGACGAGCTGCGAGACCGTCTTGCCGGCGGGCTTGGGGAAGTCCTGGGGCTGGCTGGCCGGCGGCGCGGTCGTCGGGACCGTCGCGGAGTCCGAGGAGGACGAGCCGCAGCCGCCGGCGACGGCCGCGGCGGCGAGAACGGGCAGGCAGGCGAGAACGGCTCGGCGCATCGGCGACCGACACTGTAGGCGGTCGTCGGCCCCCGCTGCGCCGATCCGCGCCGGCGGCGGGCGGCGCGCCGGCAGCCCGCCGTGATTGGATAGCCGCGATCGTCGCCGGTGGCGGCGCCGAACGAGGAGGCAGCGGGACATGGCAGAGCGCGCAGCGATCGTGACCGGAGCGTCGAGCGGCATCGGCAAGGCCATCGCCGAGATGCTGGCGAGCGAGGGCTACGGCCTCACGATCGCCTCCCGGCGGGCGGACAGGATCGAGGCGGCCGCCGACGCGCTCCAAGCTGCCGGGGCCGAGGTCGAGCACCTGCCCGCGAACATGGCCTCCGAGGAGGACATCAAGGCCGTGGTCGAGCGCCATCGCGCCCGCTTCGGCCGGCTCGACGTCCTCGTCAACAACGCCGGCGTGGGGATGGGCGCGCCGGTCTCCGAGATCTCCACCAAGCGGCTCGACGCGCAGCTCGACGTCAACATCCGGTCGATCGTCCTCTTCTACCGCGAGTGCGTCTCGATGCTGCGCGAGGCCGGCGCCGAGCACGGCCATGCGGTCGTGATCAACACTGCCTCGGTCGCCGGAAAGCGCGGCCAGGGCTGGCTGTCGGTCTACAGCGCGACGAAGTTCGCCGTGGTCGGCTTCACCGAGGCGATGAACAAGGAGCTCTCGACCGAGGGCATCAAGTCCTGCGCGCTGTGCCCGGGCTTCGTGGACACGGCCATGACCGACTTCATCAAGGAGTCGGTGGAGCCCTCCTCGATGATCCAGCCGTCCGACATCGCCGAGGCCGTCCGCTACGTCCTCAAGACCTCGCCGGGCTGCCTCATCCCCGAGATCGTCTTCAACCGCCCCGGCGAGACCATCTGACCGCCGGCCTCGAGGCGGGCCAGCGATCCGGCGGCGTCGGCCAGCATCGCGCGGTGCCCGGCGATGGCCGCGGCGAAGTCCGCATCGGCAGCCAGGCTCGCCTCGAGCTGGGCGGCCAGCACCCGGATCTCTCGGTCCGAAGCGCGCCGCGGGCGGGCCGCGCCGGTGAACCGGTCCCAGGCCTTGGCGAAGGCCAGGACGCTCGTGCGGCCGCCCCGGCGATGCGCCGCGAGCATCGGGCACACGCCGCCGCCGTGGCTGTAGGCGCCGGCGACGATCCGCTCCTCCTCGCGCAGCCCGGCCAGCATCGCCGCCCGGGTCGCGGGCGGCAGGCAGCGGACGGCCCGGCGCAGCTCCTCGGTGGCTCTCCTCGCGCGGCGGCGTCGCATAGTGTTCGCGCCCCTCACCAGGCGCCGGCCGACCGTACGGCAGGCCGTCGCCGCCCACAAGCACCTCCCTGCGGCTGAAAGGAACCTTGCAGATGAAGCTCGGCGTCCACGTCGGATACTGGGGCCTGGGCCTCACGAAGGACGAGCAGCTCCAGATCGTCCGGGCGGCCGAGTCGCTCGGATACGACTCGGTCTGGACCGCGGAGGCCTACGGCTCCGATGCCGTCACGCCGCTGGCCTGGTTTGCCGGGCAGACGGAGCGGATCAAGCTCGGCACCGCGATCATGCAGATGCCGGGGCGCAGCCCGGCAATGACGGCGATGACCGCCGCCACCCTCGACCAGATCTCCGGCGGCCGCATGCTGCTCGGCATCGGCTCCTCCGGCCCGCAGGTGGCCGAGGGATGGCACGGCCAGCGGTTCGGCCGCCAGCTCCAGCGCACCCGGGAGTACATCGCCGTCGTCCGCCAGGCCCTCGCCCGGGAGCGCCTGGAGTACCACGGCGAGACGATCGAGCTGCCCCTGCCCGACGGGCCCGGCAAGGCGCTGAAGCTCACGATCGCCCCGGTCCAGGAGCGCATCCCGATCTTCCTGGCGGCGATCGGGCCGCGGAACACCACGCTGGCCGGCGAGGTCGCCGACGGGTGGATCCCCACCCTCTTCTCCCCCGAGCACGTCGCCGAGTTCACGCCGCTGCTCGAGGAGGGCGCGGCCGCGGCCGGCCGCTCCCTCGACGGCTTCGAGATCGCCCCCACGGTGAACCTCTTCGTGACCGACGATCTCGACAGCGCCCGCGACGCGATGCGGCCGTACCTGGCCCTCTACGTCGGCGGCATGGGCTCGCGCGACAAGAACTTCTACAACGCGCTCGTCTGCCGCTACGGGTTCGAGGACGCTGCCCGGACGGTCCAGGACCTCTATCTGGAGGGCAAGCGGGAGGAGGCCGCAGCGGCGCTGCCAGCCGAGCTCATCGACCTCGTGTCGCTCTGCGGGCCCGCCGACGTCGTGCGCGAGCGCCTCGCGGTCTTCCAGGCGGCCGGCGTCACAACGCTGATGGTCAGCCCGATGGCCTGGACCGCGGACGAACGGCTCGAGCAGCTGCGCCGCCTGGCCGAGCTGGCCTGACCGTGCCCGGGGGGCGGCCGCGGCGCCTGCTCCTCGGGGCGTTCGGCGACCCGGGGCACGCGTTTCCCATGCTCGCGCTGGGGGCCGCCCTGGCGGCCCGCGGTCACGACGTGACGCTCCAGACCTGGGCACGCTGGGAGGCGCCGGCGGTCGCGGCAGGCCTGCGGTTCGCCGCGGCGCCCGAGTACCAGGTCTTCCCGGCTCCGGGGCGACCGCTCCAGCCCTACGCGGCGGCGGTGCGCGCGGCCCGGGAGACCCGTCCCCTCGTCGCCGCGCTGCGCCCGGACGCCGTGGTCGCCGACATCCTCACGCTCGCTCCGGCGCTGGCCGGGGAGCTCGAGGGCGTGCCGGTCGCCACCCTCATCCCCCACGTCGACCCGCGCCCCCTCCACGGCGCGCCCCCGTACGCGCTGGGCGCCCGTCTCCCGCGGACCGCCGCCGGCCGGGCCGCCTGGTCGGCGCTCGAGGGCCCGGTCCTGCGCGGCGTCCGCCAGGGGCGCGACGAGTACAACGGCGCCCGGGCCCGGCTGGGCCTGCCCCCCGTCGACCGGCTCTTCGGGGCGATCAGCGACCGGCTGTGCCTCGTCGCCACCTTTCCTCAGCTCGAGTATCCGCGCCCCCCGCAGCCCGGCACGCACGTCGTGGGCCCGCTGCTGTGGGAGCCGCCGTTCGGGGACGTGGACCTGCCGGGCGGCGACGGACCGCTGGTGCTGGTCGCGCCGTCGACGGTTCAGGACCCCTCCCACCGCCTGCTGCGCGCCGCCGTCGCCGGGCTCGCCGGCCAGCCGGTGCGGGTGCTGGCGACCACGAACCGCCGGCCGCTCCCGCGCCCGCTCGCGGTCCCGGGGAACGCCCGGCTCGTGGACTGGGTCTCCTATGCCCGCACGATGCCGCGCTGCGACCTCGTGATCTGCCACGGCGGCCACGGCACGCTGGCCCGCGCGCTGGCCAGCGGCTGCCCGGTCGTGGCCGCCCCGGCGGGCGGCGACATGCCGGAGAACGCCGCGCGGGCCGACTGGGCCGGCGTGGGCGTGCGGCTCCCGGGCCGGCTCGTCGCACCTGCCACGGTGCGCCTCGCCGTGCAGCGCGCCCTGGGCGACCCGCGCCGGCGGGCGCGAGCCCAGTCGCTCGCGGCGTGGCTGCGCGCCGCCGATCCGGCGGACCGCGCCGCGGCGCTCGTCGAGGCCCTTGCGGGGGCGCCGGGAGGCGGTGCCGTCAGTTCAGGCTCGACGCGGCCTTGCAGGGGTCCTGGGACTGGTTGACGGTCTTCTTGCCGCCAACCGTGACCACCAGGCTCCCCGGGCAGCTGCTGCTGCCGTTTGCCTTGGCCGTGAACTTGACCTCGACCGCCTTGCCGTCGCTGGTGACCGCCGTGCAGTCGATCCTGACCTCGCTCTTGATGTCGCCCGAGCAGTCGGGGCCCGACTTCAGCTCGATGCCCTGGCTCTTGAGCTGCGAGCGCACCTCGGACTGCAGCGGCTTGGAGATGAGATCCACGCCGAGCCCGACCGCGGCCGTGCTGACGTCCGAGACGATCTTGTCCACGGCCCCGCAGGCCGGGAGCGCGACGACGAGGCTGGCAGCGGCCAGGGCGGCGGCCAGGCGAGGGGCACGGCGCGAACGAGAGGTCATGGGCGCGACGGTACCAGCGGTGCCGGGCGCCTTCCACCGCGCCCCGGTCCGCCGCGCCCGGTCGCAGACCGCCAGGCTCTGACGCCGGGGGCGAGGCGGTCCCGCCGTCCTGGCTCTATCCTTGCCCGCGGGTCCGCCGCCCTCGGCGCGGCCCGACGATCCGGGGTAGCTCAATCGGCAGAGCATTCGGCTGTTAACCGAAGGGTTGTGGGTTCGAGTCCCACCCCCGGAGCTTCGGCCCCCGCGCCGCCCTACGGCTCGCGCGGCGGGCGCGTCGAGACCTCATCGACGGCCACGTCGACCTTCGCCTGGACCGCGGTGCGCTCGGCGGCCAGGGCCGCCACCCCCGGCCGGCCCTCGGCCCGGGCGGCGGCGATCTCGCGCTCGAGCCGGGCCAGTTCGAGCTGGAGCGTCTCGAGCTCGAGCGCCGTGGCCTCGAACGGCCCCTGCCCGGCCCGCACCGCCAGCTCGACGACGAGCTCGGAGAGCTCAGGGTCGCCCACCGGCAGGCCCTCGGTCGGCGAGGCCAGATGCTCGCGCAGGTGCGCCGCGGCCCGCCGGGCGACAGGCGACGTGAAGTGGCGCTCGAGGTCGACCCGGCGCAGGGCGTCGCGCCCGAGGTCGGGCATCGCGATGCAGAGGGCCAGGAACGTGCGCTCGGTCTGCTGGCGCTTGTCGAGCACGTCGGGGGCCCGCCGCGGCGGCGGCGCCGGGCGCGAGGCGCCGCCGTCTGCACCGGCGGGCCGCGCCGCCACCGGGGCCTCGCCGCGGCCGGGCGCCTGCACGAGCAGGGCGACGAGCTGCTCCGAGAGCCCGAGGCGGCTGGCGACCTTGCGCACGAGCTCGTCCCGGCTCGGGGCGGGGGGCAGCGCCGACAGGACGCCCCGCAGCTCGGCATAGGCGCGGTCGCGTCCCTCGGGCGTGCCCAGGTCGTCGCGGGCCAGGATGGTGTCGACCCGGAAGCGGGCGAACGGCACCGAGCCCGCCATGCGGGACCGGACCGCATCGGCGCCCTCGACGGTCACGAGCTCGGCCGGATCGGTGCCGGGCGGCAGCGGGACCACCCGCAGCTCCAGCCGCTGCCCGCGGGCGACCCGCGCCGCGCGCAGCATCGCCTCCTGGCCGGCCGCGTCGGCGTCGAGGGCGAGGTCCACGACCCCGTCCACGCCGCTGAGGCGGGCAAGGGCCGCCACCTGCTCCTCGGTCATCGCGGTGCCCATGAGGCCCACCACGTTCTCGATGCCCGCCTGGTGCAGCGCGAGGACGTCGGTGTAGCCCTCGACGACCACCACGCGCCCGGCCTTGGCGGCCGCGCCGCGGGCCAGGTCGGCCCCGAAGAGCTGGCGGCCCTTGTGGTAGACCTCGCCGTCGCTGGAGTTCAGGTACTTCGGCTGCTGGTCGTCACGGAGGGCACGCGCTCCGAAGCCCAGCGTGCGGCCCCGCAGATCGGTGAGCGGGAACATGATCCGACCGCGGAAGCGGTCGAAGATCTGGCCGGGCCGGTCGCGGGAGCGCTGGGCCAGGCCGGCGGCCAGCAGCTCGTCCTCGCTGAACCCCGCCCGGCGTGACGCCATGAGCACCGTGTCCCACGCCTTGGGGCTGTAGCCGACCCGGAACGCCCGCAGGGCCGGCTCGTCGAGGCCGCGGTCCAGGAGATAGGCCCGGGCTCCAGCCGCCTCATCCGCATCCCACAGCACGCGGGCATAGAAGGCGGCGGTCCGGTCCAGCAGCGTGAGGAGCCGCTCGCGGCGGGCGCGCCGCTGCGCGGCCTGCGGATCCTCGTCGGCGACCTCCAGCTGCACCCCGAAGCGGTCGGCAAGGAACTCCAGGGCGCCGGCGAAGTCGAGCCCCTCGGTCTCCTCCACGAACGTGAAGGCGTCGCCGCCGGCCCCGCAGCCAAAGCAGTGGTAGACCTTCTTGACCGGATCGATGCCGAACGACGGCGTGCGCTCGTCGTGGAACGGGCACAGGCCCTGGTACGACGCCGGCCCGGCCTTGCGCAGGTCGGTCTTGGCCCCGACCAGCGCGACCATGTCGACGGCGTCGCGGACCCGCTCCTTGCTGTCGTCGGTGTAGCGCGGCATGACGTTGCCGGTCAGGCGAACGACCTCGGCACCGTGAGGTCCTCGTACGTGCGGATGCAGAAGCGGTCGGTCATGCCGGCCAGGTAGTCGGTGACCCGCTCGGCCTCGGAGGCCGCCGGCGACGGGGGGAGCTCCTCCGGCCGGGCGACGTAGTGCTCGAACAGCCCGCGCAGCACCGCCTCGACCCGGGCGTGCTCGCGGCGGGCCTCGGGCCCGAGATAGACGCGGTCGAACATGAACGTGCGCAGGTCGTCCATCGCGGCCCCGACGGCCGCGCCCTGGACGATGTCGCCGGCCGCCTCGCTGTGCTCCACGAGATCGTGCACGAGCGTGTCGATCCGCTGGGAGCCCGTCGGGCCAAGCGCCGCAATCGCGTCGGCAGGCAGATCGCCCTCGCCGATCACGCCGGCGCGAACCGCATCGTCAATGTCGTGGTTGATGTAGGCGATCCGGTCGACCAGGCGCACGATCCGGCCCTCGAGGGTCGCCGGCGGCTCCGCGCGCCCCGAGTGCCCGAGGATGCCGTCGCGGACCGGCGCGTTGAGGTTGAGCCCGGCGCCGTCGCGCTCGAGGACGTCCACCACCCGCAGCGAGTGCTCGTAGTGGCGAAAGCCGGTGCCGTAGCGCTCCTGCAGGCAGCGGTCCAGCACGTCCTCCCCGATGTGCCCGAACGGGGGGTGGCCGAGGTCGTGCGCGAGCCCGATCGCCTCGGTCAGGTCCTCGTTGAGCGCGAGGGCGCGAGCCACGCCGCGCGAGATCCCGGTGACCTCGAGCGTGTGGGTCAGCCGCGTCCGGTAGTGGTCGCCCTCGGGCGCCACGAAGACCTGGGTCTTGTGGGCCAGCCGGCGGAAGGCCTTGCAGTGCACGATCCGGTCGCGATCGCGCTGGAACGGGGTGCGCAGCCCGCAGTCCGGCTCGGGCCGTGACCGGGTCGCCGGGTAGGACCGCGTGGCGAGGGGCGAGAGCCGCTGCGCCTCGGCGGCGGCGACCCGTTCCGCGAACGCGGCGGCGACCGGGCCGGCGGGATCGGTGAGGGCGGCGCGCTCCACGCGGTCGATTCTCGCACCGGGGACGGCTCCGGCGGGGAACGGCCCGCGCGGGCGGCTCAGCTGCCGCGCCGGACCGCGGCCTGGGCGGCCGCGACCCGGGCCACCGGCACGCGGTACGGCGAGCAGGAGACGTAGTCGATGCCCGCGTTCTCGAAGAAGTCGATTGAGTTGGGATCGCCGCCGTGCTCGCCGCACACGCCGAGCTTCAGATCGGGCTCGGCCAGCCGCCCGTTCCAGGCGGCCATCTTCACCAGCTCGCCCACGCCGGGCCGGTCGATGGTTTCGAACGGGGAGCGGTCGAGGATCTTGCGGTCGATGTACTTGGCGAGGATCCGGCCCTCGATGTCGTCGCGGGAGAAGCCGAGCGTCGTCTGGGTGAGGTCGTTGGTCCCGAACGAGAAGAAGTCGGCGTGGTGGGCGATGCGCTCGGCGACCAGGCAGGCGCGCGGCAGCTCGATCATCGTCCCGACGCTGAAGTCCCGGCCGACCTCGAGCCCGAGCCCGTGCGCGGTCGAGACGACGAGGTCGCGCATCAGCTCGATCTCGTGCTCGTAGTTCACGAGCGGGATCATCACCTCGAGATGCGGGGCCAGGCCGGTGCGCTCCCGCACCGCGAGCGCGGCGCGGACGATCGCCTCGACCTGCATCTCGTAGATCTCCGGGTAGAGGATCCCGAGGCGGCAGCCGCGCGTGCCGAGCATCGGGTTGACCTCGTGCAGGGATCCGACACGCTCGAGGAGATGCTCGAGCTGGGCGAGCTCGTCGCCGCCGCCGTCGTGACGCGCCCGCTCGGCCTGGACCTTGAGGTCGTCGAGCTTGGGAAGGAACTCGTGCAGCGGCGGATCCAGGAGCCGGATCGTGACCGTCAGCCCCTCCATCGCCTCGAACAGCCCTTCGAAGTCGCTTTGCTGCAGCGGGCGCAGCTCGGCCAGCGCGGCCCGGCGCTCGGCCTCGCTCTCGGCGAGGATCATCGCCTTCATCTTCGGGAGCCGGTCGGCGGCCATGAACATGTGCTCGGTGCGGCACAGGCCGATGCCCTCGGCCCCGAACGCGCGGGCCTTGCGGGCGTCCTCGGGCGTATCGGCGTTCGTCCGGACGCCGAGGCGGCGCAGGTCGTCGGCCCAGCTGAGGATCGTGAGGAAGGACTCGCCGATCTCCGGGTCCACGAGGGCCACCTCGTCGACCGTGACCTCGCCCGTGGAGCCGTTGATCGTCAGGAGGTCGCCGGCGTGCAGCACGGTCCCGCCGACCGCGACGGTCCCGGCCTCGAGGTCGATGTCGAGGTCCGACGCGCCGCAGACGCACGGGCGCCCCATGCCGCGGGCGACGAGCGCCGCGTGCGAAGCCTTGCCGCCCTCGCTCGTGAGGATGCCCTTGGCGGCGTGGAAGCCGGCGACGTCGTCGGCCTCGGTGAACGGGCGCACGAGCAGGACGGCCCGGCCCGCCTCGGCGGCCTCCACGGCGTCGCGGGCCTCGAAGACGATCTCGCCCTGGGCGGCGCCTGGCGACGCGGCGACCCCGGATGTCAGCACCGCGTACTCGGCCTGCGGGTCGATCGTCGGGTGCAGGAGCGCCTCGAGCGTTTCGGCATCGATCGTGACGATGGCTTCGGCCTCGGTCAGGAGGCCTTCGTTCACGGCGTCGGTGGCGAACCGCACGGCGGCCTGCGCCGGCCGCTTCGCGTTGCGGGTCTGGAGCATGTAGAGGCGCCCCTCTTCCACCGTGAACTCCGTGTCCTGCATGTCCTTGTAGTGGCGCTCGAGCGCCTGGAGGATCTCCATGAGCTCGGCGTGCGCGGCCGGCATCACCTCGCCGAACTCGCTCAGGTCCTGCGGGGTCCTGACGCCCGAGACGACGTCCTCGCCCTGGGCGTTGATGAGGAAGTCGCCAGACGGCTCGGGGGCGCCGGTGACCTCGTCGCGCGAGAACGCCACGCCGGAGCAGGACGTGTCGCCCTTGTTCCCGTAGACCATCTGCTGCACGTTCACCGCGGTGCCCCAGTCGTCGGGGATGCGGTTGATGCGGCGGTACGAGACGGCGCGGGCGCCCATCCACGAGTCGAACACGGCGAGGATGGCCTGGCGCAGCTGGTCGCGCGGCTCGGCCGGGAACTCCTCCCCCGTCTGCTCACGGAAGATCGCCTTGAAGCGGGCAGTGAGGTCCTCGAGCGCCTCGACGTCCAGGTCGGTGTCGAGCGTGGCGCCGCGCTCTGCCTTGACGGCCGCGATCTCGGCCTCGAGGCGCTCGCCCGGCACGCCGCGCACGACGTTGCCGAACATCTGCACGAACCGCCGGTAGGAGTCCCAGGCGAAGCGCGGGTTGCCCGTGGCCCCGGCGAGGCCGTGGACCGAGGCGTCGTTGAGCCCGAGGTTCAGGACCGTGTCGAGCATCCCGGGCATCGAATCGCGGGCTCCCGAGCGGACCGAGACGAGCAGCGGGTCATCCGGATCGCCGAGCCGCTTGCCGGCGCGGGATTCGAGGCGGGCCAGCGCGGCGTCGACCTGGGCCTCCAGCCCTTCGGGCTCGGCCCCGGCGTTCATGTACGCCACGCACGCCTCGGTGGTGATCGTGAACCCGCCCGGCACGCGGTCGGGGCCGAGGATGCGGGTCATCTCGGCCACGTTGGCGCCCTTGCCGCCGAGCAGGACCCGCATCTCGCGCGAGCCCTCGGCGAAGTCATAGACCAGCTTGGTCGGCACAGCCGCGGCTACGGCACCCTCGCTCTCCACGGGCGCGATTCTAGCCGCGCCGATGCCGCGCGCATGAGTGAAGTCCCGCACTCGGCTGCGGCATTCCCCCCCCCGCCGCAGTCCGCCTGGAGCCGGCCAGCGGCCTCACGCCGCCGGCCGCCAGCGCACGTGGGCGTGGTGCTCGAGGGTTTCGGCCAGCGCGCGCTCGGCCTGGCGCAGAGCCCGCCCCGAGGCACCCGGCGTCTCCGCGAGCGGACGCGCGAGCGCGCCGGTCAGGAACGTGTGCGCCTCCGCTCCGAGCGGGAAGGCCGAGGCCTCGCACGACGCGCACACGACGCCGCCGGCCGCGCCGGAGTAGCCGCTGAGATGCTCGTGCTCGCCGCAGGAGGCGCAGGCGGCGAGCTGCGGCGCCAGGCCGGCGGCTACGAGGAGCTTGGCGCGGAAGGCCAGCTGGTTCGCGTGACCTGCCGCAGCCGGGTCGGCGTCGAGCAGGGCGAGCTCGTTGGCGAGCAGATGGAAGACGGCGGGGTTCGAGTCGGCGGTCTCGAACAGCCGCCCGACGGCGTCGCAGGCCCGCGCGGCCGTGTCGAGGGCGGCGGCGTCGGTCCGCAGGCGGGCGTGGGCCGTGACGGTCTGCGCCGAGGTGACGGTGAGCAGCTCGCTGCGGCCCTCGTGGAGCATGAGCTCGAGGTGGAAGAACGGCTCGAGCCGCCCGCCGAACCGGCTGCGGGAGCGCCGCACGCCCTTGGCGATCGCGCTCAGCCGCCCGCGGCCGGGCGTGTACACGTGCAGGATCCGGTCGGCTTCGCCGTACCGGATCGAGCGCAGGACGATCCCCTCGGTCTTCAGCGGACCGGGCACGGTGCCGCTCGCCTCGTCGCTATTCTTTCTGAAGTGTCCAAGCCAGTCACCGTCTACACGACCGATCCCTGCGCCCGCTGCGGCAAGGCCAAGGCGCTGCTGCTGGCACGCAACGTCGCCTTCGACGAGGTGAATCTGGCAAAGGATCCGGACGGCCGGGCCGAGCTGGCCCGCCGCACCGGGCTCATGACGTTCCCCCAGATCGTCATCGGCGACGAGACCCTCGGCGGCCTGAGCGACCTCGAGGCCGCCGACCGCGACGGCACCCTCGCGTCGCTGCTGGCGGCGTAGGCCTGGCGTCCGCGCGCGGGCAGTCCGCGCCGGAACCGGCGGGGCCCCCCGGCGCGTTCTTGCGCACTTCAGCCACCGATCCGGGGGCCGAGGCGCACGAGAACGGACGGCGGCAGGTCGGTCAGCGGGCGGCCCGCCGCCGCGGGCGCGGCTGGCAGCGCTCGCAGACGTAGGTCCCGCGCCCGGCTGCCACGAGCTTGCGAACTGGCCCGCCGCAGGCCGGGCACGGCTCGCCGGCCCGGCGGTGAACCAGGAACGTGTCCTGGAAGGTGCCCCGCGCCCCGTCCGGGTCGCGGAAGTCGTCGATCGAGGCGCCGTGGGCATCGATGCCGGCCTGCAGCGCCGCGACGACGCCGGCGTGCAGGGCCTCCCACTGAGCCAGCCGCAGGGACCCGGCGGGGCGCAGCGGGTGGATGCCGGCCCGGTGCAGCGCCTCGTCGGCGTAGATGTTCCCCACCCCGGCAATCCGGCGCTGGTCGAGCAGGAACGCCTTGATCGGCGCCGTCCGGCCGCGGCCCGCGCGGCGCAGGCCGGCGGGGGTGCACTCCGCATCGAACGGCTCGGGGCCCAGGCGCGCGTCCAGAAAGGCCTCGAGCGCCGGCCGGCCGAGCGCAAGCTCGCCGGTCCCGAAGCGGCGCGGGTCGGTGTAGCGCAGCCGGTGCCCGTCGTCGAGGGCGATCCGGACGCGCACGTGCGACGGCTCGCCGGGCGGATCGAACAGCAGCGTCCCGGTCATCCGCAGGTGCTGGATGAGGGTGACCTCGTCCTCCAGCTCCCACAGCAGGTACTTCCCGCGCCGGCCGAGCCGCTCGACGCGCCGGCCCTCGAGGCCCGCGGCCAGCTCATCCGGCGCCAGCGGACGGCTCCAGCGGGCGTCGAGGATCTCGACGGCGGCCAGCCGGCGCCCCTGCACGCGCGGCGCCAGGGCGCGGCGGATCGTCTCGACCTCGGGCAGCTCCGGCATCGGCCGAGTATCCCAAGGGGGACCGGCCCGCCGGCCCGCAGGCCCCCGAGCCCCTGGCCCGGGCCCGGCCCGCTCCGCGCGCTATGCGCGGCTGGCGCGCGGCGGCGGCACGTCGTCGGCGCGGCTGGCCCGCGGCAGCGAGGTCCCGTTCGCGCGGCTGGCCCGCGGATGGGCCGAGTGGTAGGCGTCCTTGAGCCGCTCGGCGGAGAGGTGGGTGTAGATCTGCGTCGTGGCGATGTCCGCGTGGCCGAGCATCTCCTGGACCGAGCGCAGGTCGCAGCCGCCCGCCAGGAGGTGCGTGGCGAAGGTGTGGCGCAGCGTGTGCGGGCTCATCTTGTGGTCCAGGCCCGCCGCGCGGGCGTGACGCTGGACGATCTTGTAGAGGCCCTGGCGCGTCAGCGGGCCGCCGCGGCGGTTGAGGAACACCGCGGCGACCGCCGGGTCGGTGACCAGCCGCGGGCGCCCCCGCTCGAGGTAGGCCCGCACCGCCCCGACCGCTTCGCGGCCGACCGGGACAAGGCGCTCCTTGGACCCCTTCCCGTAGGTCCGCAGGACCCCGGCGTCGAGATCGACGTCCCCGAGCTCCAGCCCCACCGCCTCGGACGCCCGCAGGCCGCAGGCGTACATGAGCTCGAGCAGCGCGCGGTCGCGCAGCGCGCCCGGCTCGGTTCCGGACGGAGCTGCCAGCAGCCGCCCCACCTCGCCGCGCGAGAGGACCTGCGGGAGCCGCTGGCCCTTCTTCGGCGCACGCAGGTCCGCGGTCGGGTCGGAGGCGAGGATCCCCTCCCGGCGCAGATGCCGGTAGAAGGAGCGCAGGCAGGCGACCTTGCGCTGCACGGTCGCGGGCCCGACCGGGCGGCGCCCGTCGGCGCCGGCCGCCAGCTCGGTCACGAACGCCGTCAGATCGGCATGCGTGGCGTCCAGCGCGCTGACGCCGGTGCGCTCGAGGTGGGCCCCGAACTGCAGCAGGTCGGTGCGGTAGGCCTCGAGCGTGTTGCGCGACAGCCCGCGCTCGAGCTCGAGGTAGGCGAGGAAGTCCAGGACGAGGTCGGTGAACTCCCGCCCCGGGGCAGGGGAATCCGGCATGCGCCAAGGTTCGGCTGCGGGAGCCGCGCACCTTGCTTCTGCACGCGGGGTTTCAGGCGGTGAGGTCGTCCGCGGGCCGCTCGACGGCGTCGCGGAGCCACAGGAGGCCGATGAGCGACTTCGAGTCCTGGCAGGCGTCGATGGCGCCCTCGAGATCGTCGAGCGGCCAGGCCACGACCTCGATGCGCTCGTCCTCCTCGCTGGCCGCGTGCGCCTCTCCGAGCTCCGAGGCGAGGAACAGGTGGACCCGCTCGTTCGTGAACCCGGGGCTGGAGTAGAAGCTGACGATCGGCTCCCAGGTGCGGGCGGACTTGCCGATCTCCTCGGCCAGCTCGCGACGCGCCGCGTCGAGCGGCGCTTCGCCCGGAACGTCGAGCCGGCCCGCGGGGATCTCCAGGAGGGCGGGCTCGCCGGTCGCCTCGCGCGGCTGGCGGACCAGCCACACGTGCAGGTCGTCGTGGGCCACGATCCCCACGGCGCCCGGATGGTCCATGACCTCGCGCTCCACGACGGTGCCGTCGGCGTGGCGGAACCGGTCCACCCGGAGGGTGCCAATCCGCCCGGCGAACTTCTCCTCGCCGCCGATCCGCTCGAACTCGCTCATGCCCCCCACTCCGCGGTGAGGCCGGCCAGGACCGTGCCGGCGGCCAGTGCTGCGGCGAAGAAGGCCGGGTCCTCCTCGAGCGCGCGGCCCATCGTCGAGGCGGGCAGCCCGCTGGCCCGGTAGCCGGCGAGGTCGGCCGGCACCCGGCGGACGTCGTGGCGCGCGGGCACCTCGCCATCGAACCCCTCAGGCAGCGCAACGGTCACCGGCGCGAGCAGCAGCTCAAACACGGTCCGGGAGTGGTGCGAGACGCCGCGGTGCCGGGGCCGCGGGTCGCCCCCGGACATGCGGGCCACGACGAGCGTCGGGCACCCGAGCGCGAGCGCGGCGTGCGCGGTGTCCATGGCGACCATCCCGCCGTGGCCGAGCGCCGACCCGGACCCGAGGATCCCGGGGCCGGGGCCGCACACCGCCGCGTCCCAGCCGAGGCCGGCCAGGCCGTGCTGGATGGCGCCGGCGGCGGTGATCGCCTCCCCCTCCCCGCCGAACGCGGGGCCCGCCGTGAGGTGCCCCGCCAGCAGGCCCCGGCGGCGCAGCTCGCGCACCACGCCCGAGAGGCCGCCCGGGAGCGCCCCGCCCGCGGTCTGCACGTACCCAAGCCGGGTGCCTGGAGCAGCCTCGGCCAGCGCCCAGGCCAGCGGGGCGAGCTGGCCGTGGAGCCCAACGACGGCCGCCGGCCGCCCGAGCGGCACCGCGAGCTGCTCCTCCTCGACCGGCAGCACCGCGTGCTGCAGGCTCGTGTAGTTGAGCTTCATGACGTGCGCGCCCGGCACCCCCTCGCCGGCGCAGCCCCGCGTGAGGTTGACGTGCACGACGTCGAACCCGCCGGAGCCGAGCGCAAGGTCACGCGCCTCGGTGTTCACGACCACGTCGTCGCCCGCCTCCGAGGGGCCGACGAGCGCGAGGTCTGCGAGGGCCGCCCGCCGCTCGCCGGCGACGTCCACCTCGAGCCGCTGCATGGGCTCCCCCGTCTCCCCCGCCTCCACCACGGTGCCGCGCCGCAGCTTCAGCACGCCGCGGCCTCCGCCGGCCCCCCGGCCGCGGGCACCTCGGCGCGCCCGTCCAGGCTCGCCGCAGCCGCAGGCAGGGCGAGCACGACGTCGAGCATCCGCTCGAGCGCCGCCTCGCTCACGGCCTCGGTCGGCTCGTGGTTGCGCTCGGTTCCGTTCGCGAGGTTCACGCACGAGAAGCCCGCCGCCTCGAACGCGTTGGCGTCCGAGCCGCCGCCGGTGGCGATCGGCCGTGGCTCGTGGCCGCAGGCCCGCAGGGCGGCCGCGGCGACCTCGACGGCAGGAGCGGTCCGCCGCGTGCGGTAGCCGCGGAACAGGCACTGCACCTGCACGTCCACGTCGCAGCCGTGCGCGTCCGCCCCGTCCTGCAGGCGGTCCACCGTCTCGGCCACGACGTCCTCGGCGCGAGACGGGTCGACCGAGCGCACCTCGGCGGCGAGCCGGCAGCGGTCCGGGACGACATTCGTGGACTCGGACCCGCCGGCGATGGACCCGACGTTGACGGTCGTGTCGGCATCGAGGCGGCCGAGCGGCATGGCGGCCACGGCCGTGGCCGCCGCCGCGATCGCGCTGCGGCCGTCCTCGGGCCGGATCCCGGCGTGGGCGGCCTGGCCGCGGAACTCGGCCTCGATCCGGTAGTACGTCGGCGACGCCAGCACGATCTCGCCGATCGGGGACGCATGGTCCAGGACGTAGCCGAACGCGCTGCGCAGCACCGACGGGTCGAACGCCGTCGCCCCGCGCAGGCCGTCTTCCTCGGCCACCGTGAAGAGGAGCTCCACGCCGACGGGCGGGGGCGCCGCCGACCATCGGCGGGCCGCCGCGAGCAGCACGGCCACCGCCGCCTTGTTGTCGGCGCCGAGGATGCCGGCATTCGCGTTCTCCCAGCGCCCGTCGCGCAGGACCGGCTCGACCGCGGCGGCGAGCGCGACCGTGTCGAGATGGGCGCAGAGCATGATGCTCGGCGCCCCGGGAGCTGCCGGCTCGATGCGGGCGAGGAGGTTCCCGGCGTCCGAGCGGGCCGCGGCGGCGCAGCCGTCCTCGGCCGGCACGAGGCCCATCGCCCGCAGCTCCGCGGCGACCCAGTCCGCGCAGGCGCGCTCGCGGCCGGTCGGGCTCTCGATCCGGCACAGGGCGGCAAAGGCCGCCCCCAGCCAGCGGCGTTCCTCCTCGGCGGCCCGGCTCACCGCGCGGCGGCCGTCACGCGCCCGCCGGCGGCGCGCCGGCGGCTTCGGCCCGCGCGACCGACGGCTCGCCCTCCGGCGCCTGTCCTGCCGCGCGCGCCTGGGCGGCCCGGACGAACTCCCGGAACAGCGGCGCGGGGCGTTCGGGCCGCGACTTGAACTCGGGGTGGAACTGCGACGCCACGAAGAACGGGTGGTCGCGCAGCTCGATCATCTCCACGAGGCGCTCGTCCGGGGACGTCCCGCAGACGACCAAGCCGGCGGCCTCGAGCCGCCGGCGCAGGAGGTTGTTGACCTCGTAGCGGTGGCGGTGGCGCTCGTAGACCACGGCGTCGCCGTAGATCTCCCGCGCCCGCGTCCCCTCGTGCACCTTGACCGGGTCAGCCCCGAGCCGCATCGTGCCGCCCATGTCGGCGACCTCCTTCTGCTCGGGCAGCAGGTCGATCACCGGGAACGGGGTCTCGGGATCGAACTCGGTCGAGTTCGCCCCGTCCATTCCGCTGGCGTGGCGGGCGAACTCGGCGACCGCGATCTGCATGCCCAGGCAGATCCCCAGGTAGGGGATCTGCTGCTCGCGGGCCACCCGCGCGGCGGCGATCTTGCCCTCGATGCCGCGGCCGCCGAAGCCGCCCGGAATGAGGATCCCGTCGGCGCCAGCGAGCCGGCCAGCGGCCTCCGCGGGCGTGAGCTTCTCGGAGTCGACCCAGTCGATCTCGACCCGGCAGCCGTGCTCGAACCCCGAGTGGCGCAGCGCCTCGACCACGGAGAGGTAGGCGTCCTCGAGCTGCACGTACTTCCCGACGAGCGCGATCTTCACCGTCTCCGTGGCCTGGTCGGCGCGCTCGATGAGCTGCTCCCAGCCCGAGAGATGCGGCTCCCCGGCCTCGAGCCCGAAGTAGTCGATGATGAAGTCGTCGACCTGCTCTTCGCGGAAGTTCAGCGGGACCTTGTAGATGTTGTCGACATCGCGGGCCGAGACCACTGCGGTCTCCGGGAGGCTCGCGAACAGGGCGATCTTGCGGCGGATCTCCTGGGACAGCGTGCCCTCGGAGCGGCAGATCACCATGTCGGGCGCGATGCCGATGCGCCGCAGCTCGTTGACGGAGTGCTGCGTCGGCTTCGTCTTCAGCTCGCCGGCGTGGCCGATGTAGGGCACGAGCGTGAGGTGGACGAACATGCAGCGGGGGCGGCCGGCGTCGACCGGGAACTGGCGGATGGCCTCGAGGAACGGCAGGGACTCGATGTCGCCGACGGTGCCGCCGATCTCCGTGATCACCACGTCGACATCGGTGCTCTCCGCGATCACCCGAATGCGCTGCTTGATCTCGTCGGTGATGTGCGGGACGACCTGGACGGTCGCGCCGAGGTAGTCGCCGCGGCGCTCGCGGCGGATGACCGAGTTGTAGATCGCGCCGGCCGTGACGTTGGAGCCGCGACTGGTGTTCGCGTCGGTGAAGCGCTCATAGTGGCCGAGGTCCAGGTCCGTCTCGGCGCCATCCTCGGTGACGAAGACCTCGCCGTGCTGGTACGGCGACATCGTGCCGGGGTCGACGTTGATGTACGGGTCGAACTTCTGGAGGGCGACCGTGAGGCCGCGCGACACGAGCAGGCGCCCGATCGACGAGGCGGCGATGCCCTTCCCCAGCGATGAGACGACACCGCCGGTGACGAAGATGAAGCGGGTGGTTCCGCCGAAGCCGGCTGCGGTGCGATGTGGGTCAGGCATGCGGGTGATGTGGCCTCCCGAGCGAGTCTAGCTGCCGCAGGAGCGGAGCCGATTCGATGAGCGAGCTGATGGAACGAAACTCCCCATACACCGTGATTCCGATGACCACGGCGAGGGCGATGGCCTGCGCGAGGGTGCCCATGGCGAGCACCATCCACAGGCCGGCGAGGGCGCCGATGAGGTTCGAGCCGGTGTCGCCGAGCATCGTGCGCTCGCGCAGGTCGAAGAAGGCGAGCACCACGACCGGGCCGGCGAACAGGCCAAGCGCCCACAGCGGCTGCACGTCGAGCGTGGCCACCGTAATCCCGGCGCCGAGCAGGACGAAGGCCTTGCCTGTGCGGCCGGGGCGCAGGTCCAGCAGGTTGAACAGGTTCGTCGTGAGAACGAGCAGCGCGACGGCCAGGAGGTAGTCGGCGACGGACAGGCCCAGCCCGCTGAGCGCGTAGAGCGCCAGGCCGAGCGAGCCCGCGGCCTTCAGCGCGCCCGTGCTGATCGCGCCGCTGAGCACCGCGGCGCCGTGACCGCGCCAGCCGCGTGCCGCGCCGCCCAAGGTGTCGTCGAGCAGCCCGAGGAACGCGACCCCGAGGGCGTAGACCGCCACGGTGCGCAGCGTCGGCTCGACGAACACGTCGGCGTCGGCGACCTCGGCCAGGAACGCGAGCGGCCCGAGCGCCAGCGCGGCGGAGGCGACAATCGCCGAGCCGCCGGGAAACGGCAGCTCCGCGCCGCGGTAGTTCGCGTGGACGCGCCCGTTCTCGGCCAGCGCGGTCAGGAGCCCCGGCGCCACGACGAGGGCGATCGCGGCAGCGACGATGAGCGGGAGCGACTCCACGCCGGGTGACCCTAGCGGCGGCCGCGGCGGCGAGCGGTCCGGCCCGCGCCCGGGCTCACCCGACGGCGCTGGGGAGCAGCTCCTCGGCGGTGTCCTTGACGCCGTAGGCGCCGTTGGCGCCGGCGAGCGCCAGCACGAGCGAGGCGCGGCCGGGCAGCTGGTCGATGTTGTCGACGCTGGGCAGCTTGTGGTCGGTGTACCAGGGAATCTGCGACGGCGATGTCGTCGTCTGCTCCACCCCGACGACCGGCTGCTGGTTGGCCGACAGGCCCGCCACGAGGCCGTCCTCGAACGCCTCGGTGACCTTCTCGGCCTGCGTGTCCATGCCGGTCGGAGGGCTCCGGTAGAGCACGATCGCGTCCAGGCCCCCGTCGATCGCCCCGCTCGAGGACTCGAACACCGTGCGCACCGCCGCCTTGGCAGGCTTGCCGCCGCGCATCAAGGCCAGGCCCACCGCCCGCCCGTACGCCGACGCGGCCCGGACCGGATCGGCGGCCGGAGCGTTCCGGCCGGAGCGCGGGGACGGCGCCGCCGGCAGGTCGGCCTCGTCGACCGGCTCGCGCAGCACGCCGATCCCGGCGACGCTGCCGCCGGTGTCGCGCAGGGCGAGGCGAGTGTCGCGGACGATGCTGTTGCTCAGGCCGCCGAGCCCGATGAGCCCGACCCGCACCCCGGGCAGCCGGTTGGAGACGACGAGCGGGTAGAGGTCCTCCTCGACCTGCTTCTGGCGCCGGAGCTCGACTCGCAGGCGCGCGGCGTCGGCCCGGGCCTCCCGGACGTCCTTGCGGAGCGAGGCCCGGACGTCGTTTCCGGCGCTCGACACGAGGCCGGCGTCGCCGATCGCGATGCCGAGCAGGAGGCCGATCATCAGGGCCAGGAAGACCGAGACGATCGTGAGGGCGTGATAGCGGAAGTCGAACACGGCGGGAGGCGGAGCGCGTCAGGCGGCGGGAGAGGTCAGGCGGCGGGAGAGCTTAGACGCCCAAGCCGAGCAGCACGCGCAGCTTGAGCCACAGGAGCTCGGCGAGGTCGTGAAGTCCCGGCGTGGTCCAGATGACGGCCCAGAGGGTCAGGATTCCGGTCCCGAGGACGAGCATGAGCGGGGCCATGCCCGGGCGCGGACGGTACAGCCGGCTCACGCCCTTGGCGTCCACCAGGATCTCCCCGAGCCGCAGGCGGGTCAGGAAGGTGGAGGACATGCCCCGCCGGGACTTGTCGAGGAACTCCACGAGATTGAAGTGCGAGCCGACGGCGACGATCAGGCTCGCCCCCTTCTCGGCGGCGATGAGCATCGCCACGTCCTGGCTCGTGGCCGGAGCGGGAACGGTCTTGTACTTCAGGCCGAGCTGCTCGAGGTACTCCCGGCCGGGCGCGCGGCCGTCGGGATAGGCGTGGACCACGAGCTCGGCTCCGCTGCGCAGCGTCGTCTCGGTGGCCGAGTCCATGTCGCCGACGATCATGTGCGGGCGAAAGCCCTCCTCGATGAGCGCGTCAGCGCCGCCGTCGACCCCGACGAGCACCGGCTTGACGTCGCGAATGTAGGACCGCAGCGCGCGGATGTCGCGCTTGTGATCGACCCCGCGGACGACGACGAGCGCCGGTCGGTCGCGGAAATCGGTCTGAAAGGCGGGAAGCTCGAGCCGGCCGGCGAGCAGTTCGCGCTCCTGGAGCATGTGCTGGACGGTGTTCTCGGCGAAGGCCTCGAGTGCCTCGCCGATCTCCTCGCGGCGCTGCTCGTTGAGCCGTGCGACCGTCTCGGGGTCCTGGACCTCGCCGGTCGCGAGCACCTCGCCATGGCGGATGACGTCGCCGCCGCGCAGGGTGATGGGATCGCCGTCGCGCAGCACGTCGAAGAGCGGCGCGCCGGGCGCATCGATGAGGTGCACGCCCGCCTGGGCGAGCAGGAGGGGCCCCGCGTTCGGGTACCGGCCGCTCGACGACGGCGAGCAGTTGACCACGCCCTGGACCCCGCAGGCAATGAGGTCTTCCCCCGACACCCGGTCGAGGTCGAGGTGATCGATGATGGCGACGTCGCCGGGCTTGAGCCGTTTGACGAGGTGCTTGGTCCGCTTGCCCAGCCGGGCAATCCCGGTCACCTCGCGCGGCGCTTCGGGTGGCGGCGCCGCCTCGGGCTGCGTGCGCGAGACGGCCACGGCGATTGAGTCTAGTGGAGTGTCGGGCAAGGTTCGACGGGTCGGGACGAGGCGCTCGCCGTGGCTGGCCAGGCCGTGATCGCAGGCTGTGCTGGTGGCACAGCCAAGATCAGGGCCGCCGCCAGGCGCGTCGAGCGTCCGTCCAACCCGGTGAACGTTGGCTGATGCTCCACGAGATCACGGTGGCCCTGAGCGCTCGCGCTGCGAGGCCGCGTTCACGCCGCCTGGAGCAGCTCGGCGGCGTGGCGGCGGGCCGCGTCGTCCCCGGCGTCGGCGCCGAGCATCCGCACGAGCTCCGCGACGAGCGCGTCGCCGTCCAGCGCGGCGACCGTCGTGCGGGCGGTGGGCGCGGCCGTGTCCTTCTCCACCCGAAAGTGGCGGTCCCCGAGGGCCGCAATCGTGGGCAGATGGGTGATGCAGAGGACCTGGCGCCCGGCGGCCAGCGCCCGCAGCCGCTGCCCCACGGCCCGGGCCGTGTGGCCCCCGATGCCGGCGTCGATCTCGTCGAAGACCAGCAGTTCGGCGTCGGCGCGGCGCCCGCCGGCCTCGGCGGCCACGCTCGTGAGGGCGAGCATCACCCGCGAGAGCTCCCCGCCCGAGCCGATCTCCCGCAGCGGCCCGGCGGGCACGCCGGGGTTTGGCGCGATCCGCAGCTCGACGGCGTCGTCGCCGGACGGGCCGCGCTCGCGCGGCGCCAGCGCCGCCTCGAACGCGGCGTCCTCCATCGCCAGCTCGGCGAGCCGCTCACGGACGGCCTCGGCCAGGACCGGCGCGGCCTGCGCGCGGGCCGCGCGCAGCTCCGCGGCCAGGGCGTCGAGCTCCGCGGTCGCCGCGGCCAGCCGTGCCTCGGCCGCGTGGAGCGCATCGTCCGCCCCCGCGAGCTCGGCCCGGCGCCCGCGGCAGGCCTCGGCGTGCGCGAGCACCGCGGACACCGTCCCGCCGTGCTTGCGCTTGAGCCGCTCGATCTCGGCCAGGCGATCCTCGATCTCCTCGAGCCGGCCGGGCGCGGCCTCCACGTCGAGGGCATACCCGCGCAGGCTCGCGCCGAGATCCTCGGCTTCCAGGCGCAGGGCGCGGTAGCGGCTGGCCAGCCCGTCGAGCTCCGGATCGATCCCCGCGGCCCCGTCGAGCGCCCGCTCGGCGCCGGCGAGCAGCGACGCGGCGCCCGGCCCGCCGGACTCCGGCGCCACGGCCTCGGCGGCGCCGGCAGCGGCGTCGCGGAGCGCGTCGAGGTGGCGCAGGCGCCCGCGCTCGGCCTGCAGCTCGGCCTCCTCCTCCGGGCTCGGCGCCGCCGTCTCGATCTCGGCCAGCTCGAAGGCGAGGAGATCCAGCTCGCGCTCCCGGGCCCCGGCTCGCTCGCGCAGCGCTGCCGATTCGGCCGCCAGCGCCCGGGCCGCCGACCACCGGGCCGCGAAGGCGGCGCGCCGCTCGCGCTGCGCTGGGCCGCAGGCGTCGTCGAGGATCTCGAGCTGGGCCGCCGCCAGCGTGAGCTTGCGGTGCTCGTGCTGGCCGTAGAACGCGATGAGGGCGCCGCCGACGTCCCGCAGGTCCGCCGCGGTCGCGCCGCGGCCGTTGAGGTAGGCCCGGGTGCGGCCCTCGGCGCTCACCCGGCGGGCGAGCACGAGCTCCTCGGCGTCGGCGGGCAGCCGGTCCCCGAGCCGCTCCCGCAGCGCCGCCGTGAGCTCGAACGCCCCTTCGACGTACGCCTCGGCGGCGCCCGGGCGGACGATGCCCGGCTTCGCCTTCCCTCCGAGGAGCAGGTCGAGCGCGTGGGCGAGCACCGTCTTGCCCGCCCCGGTCTCGCCCGTGAGGACGTTGAGGCCGGGCCCGAGGCGCAGGTCGGCGCGCTCGATCAGCAGGAGGTTCTCGACGCGAAGCTCGAGGAGCATGCCCGACGGTGTAGCAGCGCCCGCCGACGGACCCGCCCGGGCGGCAGCCCGCCGCAGGAAGTCTCGGCACCTACGACGCGAGCCGGCCGAACTTCTCCGCGAGGCGGTGGTAGAAGCTCGCGCCGGGCACCCGGGCGAGCGTGCCCTGATCGTGGACGAAGCGGGCCTCCATCGACTCCCCCGGCTCCAGCTCCACCACCGGACGCCCGTCCGCGCTCACGTCCAGCGCCTCCTCGCTCGAGCGGCTGTGGATCGTCAGCGTGTCGCTCGGCGCGACGACGAGGGCGCGCGCGGTGAGCGAGTGCGGAGCGATGAACGACACGACGTAGCCCTCCACCCCCCAGGCCATCACCGGGCCGCCGTTGGCGAGGTTGTACCCGGTCGATCCGGCGGGGGTGGCGATCACGAGCCCGTCGCAGCGGACCCGCCCGACCTCCTCCTCGCTGATCGCGTAGGCGAGGTCGGCGACGCGCAGCCCCTGCTTGCGGTGAAACGACACGTCGTTCATGGCCAGCCAGCTCCCGTCGACCCCCTTGAGCTCGATGCCCGGCAGCGACAGCACCTCGAAGTCGCCCCGCAGCGCGCGCACGAGCCCGTCCTCGAGGTGGTGAGCGTCGACGGTCGCGAGGAACCCGACCTCGCCGTAATTGATCGCGAAGACCGGCACGCCGGTGCCGGCGTAGGTCCGCATCGCGTGCAGGATCGTCCCGTCGCCGCCGAGCACGACGCAGAGGTCGGCCGCCCGCGGCGCGTCCTGGGCGATGACGATGCCTTCCCCGGGCTCCAGGCCGTGCCGGCGCGCCTCGACGGCGTCGAAGTGCAGCTCCCAGCCCTCGTGGGCCGCGAGACGGCGCAGGGCGGCCAGGCCGGCGGCCACGTCGTCGGGGCGGCGGTGCGTGAACACCGTCGCCGTGCGCAGGCCGGCGTTCACGGCTCGACCTCGCGGGCCGCCGCCTCGAGGTCGTCGCGCCCGCCGCGTGCGCCCTCGGCCAGCCAGACAAACGTCTCGCGGTTGCCCTTCGGCCCCGGCAGGCCCGAGCTGGCGAACCCGAGCACCGCCGCGCCGAGGCCGCGGGCCGATTCGGCGACCGCGAGGAGCGCGTCGCGCCGGTGCGCCGGATCCCGCACGACGCCGCCCTTGCCGACCCGGTCGCGCCCCGCCTCGAACTGCGGCTTGCAGAGGACCAGCGCGTCGAACCGGGGGGCCGCCGCCGCCAGGACCGCCGGGAGCACCTTCGTCAGGGAGATGAACGACACGTCGGCGGTCAGGAGGTCGGGCGCGTAGGGCAGCGCCGCGGGATCGAGGCTGCGGGCGTTCGTGCGCTCGATCACCGTGACGCGGTCGTCGGTGCGCAGGCGCCAGTGCAGCTCCCCGTAGGCGACGTCGACCGCCGCCACGCGGGCGGCCCCGTGCTGCAGCAGGCAGTCGGTGAACCCGCCGGTCGAGGCTCCGACGTCCAGGCAGCTGCGCCCAGCCGGATCCACGCCGGTGGCGTCGAGCGCGTTGGCGAGCTTCACGCCGCCCCGGGAGACGTAGGGCGGCGGCGCAGCCACAGCGACCTCGACGTCGTCGGCGACGAGCTGGCCGGGCTTGGCTGCCCGCTCCCCGGCCGGGCCGAGCGCGACCTCCCCGGCGAGCACCGAGGCCGCCGCGCGGCTGCGCGACTCGAAATGGCCGCGCTGCGCCAGCAGCGCGTCGAGTCTGACCTTGGCCATCGGCGCGAAACGGTACCGGCCCGGCGGCGCCGCGCAGCGGCGCGGCGCCCGGGGGCGGCCGCTACCATCCCGCGCCCGTGCCCCGCCCCCGCCTTCCCTCGCGCTTCAAGTCCCCCCGGGACGTCCCCTGGCAGGTCATCATCAGCGTGGGCATGACGATCGTGCGCGAGGGTCGCCAGCGGTGGCTGCGGCTCACCGACAAGGAGCGTGCGGAGCTCGCCCGGCTGGCCCGCAAGCTCCAGCAGGCGCGGGGCCGGATCAGCGCCCTGACCGAACGGGAGAAGGCCGAGCTGCGCCGGATCGTCTGGAAGGCCGCCGGCCCGCAGCAGTAGGGCGCAGCGCCGGGTCCCGCCTTGGGCGGGCCACTGTGAGCAGGCCCACAGACCCGGGCCCGTGCGAAGCGGAACATGCGTTCGGCATGACCGCGTTTCGACTCCTTTCCCTCCCCGCCCATGGCGCCGTCGAGCTGCTGACCGGGCTGGCCGCCATGGCCGGCGCGCTCGCGCTCGGCCTCGGACCCGCCGGCACGGTGCTGGGCTTCGCGGCCGGCGCCGTCGCCTTCGGGCTCGCGCTGGCCGCCGCGGACGGGTCGATGCGGTCCAGCCTCCATGCGACCCTCGATCACACGCTCGCGGCCGGCGCCATCGCTGCCGGCGCGCTGCTCGCCACCGCCGGCGACCCGCTCGCCGCCGGGCTGCTCGTCGCGTTCGGCGTGGTCCAGATCGGCCTGGCGTCCGTCACCCGCTACGCCAAGCGTTGATGAATTCCCAGCTTCCCTCACAGACGCAGCACCTACATACGAAGCACCCATAGCAGCATCTCTCCTCCCTGCAAGCGGCCCGCTCCCCCGAGCGGGCCGCTTTGCGTTGCGGGGCCCTCAGCGGCGGGGACTCGTCAGCGAAGGCCCAGCGGGGGGACTCGGCGGCGCCTCAGATGCCGGCGACGGCGCGCGGATCGGCCACGGCGGCTTCGATCCGCTCGGCGATGGCCGGGCCGGTGAACCCGACCTCGGCGTGCAGGAGCGCCGGGGCGCCGTGCGTGACGAAGCGGTCGGGCAGCCCGATCCGCAGGATCCGCGGGGCGGCGCCGGCCTCGTTGAGCGCCTCCCACACCGCGGTGCCGAACCCGCCGGCCAGCACCCCCTCCTCGACCGTCACGAGGAGCTCGTGCTCGGCGGCGAGCCGGCCCATGAGCGCGGCATCGATCGGCTTGGCGAAACGGGCGTCGGCGACGGTGACGCGCAGCCCGCGGGCCGCGAGGAGATCGGCGGCTTCGAGTCCCTTCTGGACCCCGGTGCCGTACCCGACGATCGCGACGCGGTCGCCCTCGCGAAGCACCTCCCCGGTGCCCACCTCCAGCGGCACGGGCTGGTCCGGGAGCGCCACGCCGACCGCCTCGCCGCGGGGGTAGCGCAGGCCGACCGGGCCGTCGAGGACGAGCGCGGTGCGGAGCATGTGCACGAGCATGGCCTCGTCGCGGGGCGCCATCAGGGTCAGGTTCGGCAGGGGCCGCAGGTAGGCGATGTCGAATGCGCCGTGGTGCGTCGGGCCGTCGTCGCCGACCAGCCCGGCCCGGTCCATCGCGAACACCACGTCGAGGTTCTGGAGGCACACGTCGTGGACGATCTGGTCGAACGCCCGCTGCAGGAAGGTCGAGTAGATCGCCGCCACCGGCTTGGCGCCCTCGAGCGCCAGGCCCGCCGCGAAGAGGATCGCGTTCTGCTCGGCGATGCCGACGTCGAAGTACCGCTCGGGCAGGGCCTCCTGGAGGATGTTGAGGCCGGTGCCGGAGTTCATCGCCGCGGTGATCCCGATGACCCGGCGGTCGCGCTTGCACTCGGCCACGAGCGCGTCGCCGAACACCTTCGTGTACTGCGGCGGAGTGGGCGGCGGCGGCGTGGCCGGCGCGGGCGCCTTCGGCGCCGGGGCGCCGTTGGCGATCGACTTCGGCTTGGCGGCGTGCCAGCGCTCCATGCCCTCGAGGTCGCCTTCCTCGGCGGGCGCGAACCCCTTGCCCTTCACCGTCGCGCAGTGCACCACGACCGGCCGTTCGGCGGCCAATGCCTCCGAGATGGCCTCGCGCAGGGCGTGGACGTCGTGGCCGTCGATGACGCCCATGTACGCCCAGTCGAGCTCCTCCCACAGGAGCCCGGGCGCCCAGAAGGCCTTGATCGACTCCTTCAGGTGCGGGCCGAGGCGCTCGAAGCGCGCCCCGATGCCGGCCGGGAGCTTCGCGAGCCCGCCCTCGACGCCTTCACGCGCCTTCCAGAGCTTCGGCTGCATCCGCACGCGGTTGAAGTAGCGCGACAGCGCCCCGACGTTCGGCGAGATCGACATGCCGTTGTCGTTGAGCACGACGACCATCGGCGTGCCCAGCCCGCCCGCCAGGTGGATCGCCTCGAAGGCGACGCCCCCGGTCATCGCGCCGTCGCCGATGACCGCGACGACCTTGCCGTCGGGCGCGAGGCCCTGGCGCATGGCCTCCTTGATCCCGACGCCGTACCCGATCGACGTCGACGCATGGCCGGCGCCCATGATGTCGTGCTCGGACTCAGGGATCGAGCAGAACGGCGCGAGGCCCTCGTACTTCCGGATCGTGTCGAGCTGGTCGCGGCGGCCCGTGAGCACCTTGTGCGGGTAGGCCTGGTGGCCGACGTCCCACAGGACCTTGTCCCGCGGGGAGTCGAGCAGCGAATGCAGCGCCACGCTGATCTCGCACGCCCCCAGGTTGGCGCCGAAGTGCCCGCCGATCTCGCCGATCGTGTCGATGATGAGCTCGCGGATCTCCTGAGCGACCTGCTGGAGCTCGGCGTCGGAGAGGCCGTGGAGGTCCTGCGGACGGTCGATGCGGTCGAGGAGGCGGGTCACGACGTGCGGGTCCAGACGAAATCGGCGATCGCGCGCAGGTCGGCCACGCCCCCGGGTGCGGCCGGCGCGGCGCTGGCCAGCGCCCCGACGGCGCGTGCGTGCGACTGGGCGGCCAGGCCGCGGGCGCCCTCCAGCCCGAACGCGCTCACGTACGTCCGCTTGCCGAGGCGCTCGTCGCTGCCCTGGGGCTTGCCGAGCGCGGCATCGGTGCCGGTCACGTCGAGAATGTCGTCCACGATTTGAAAGAGCACGCCAAGCTCCGCTGCGAAGGAGCGGAACGCGATTGTGGCAGGTTGCGGGAGTCCGGCCAGAAGCAATACGCACTCCACCGAGGCCCCGATCAGGCGCCCCGTCTTGAGCTCGTGCAGCCGCCGCAGCCCGTCCGCGCCCTCCGGCGCCGCGCCGGCGACGTCGAGGTACTGGCCGCCCACCATCCCGTCCACGCCGGTGGCGGCAGCGAGCTCGCGCAGCGCGGCCAGCACCCGGTCCGGCGGCCCGGCCTGGTGGCGCAGGACGTGGTGGAACGCCTCGGCGTACAGCCCGTCGCCCGCGAGGATCGCGACGTGCTCGCCGTAGACGACGTGGCAGGTCGGCCGGCCCCGGCGCAGGTCGTCGTCGTCCATCGCCGGGAGGTCGTCGTGGATCAGCGAATAGGTGTGGATGAGCTCGAGCGCCGCCGCGAGCGGGAGGACGTCGGCGGTCGGCAGCGCCGCGGCCCGCGCGGTGGCGAGGGCCAGGACCGGGCGGATGCGCTTGCCTCCGGCCAGCAGCGAGTAGCGCATCGCCTCGTCCAGCCCGGCCGTGCCCGGCTCGGCGCTGAACCGCAGGTCCTCCAGGTAGGCCTCGATCTCGAGCCGAAGCTCGTCCGGGTACGCCACCGCCTGCGCCCCTACGCGCTCGCCCGCGGCTGCGGTGTCGGAAGGCGGCGCATCTAGAGCAGCGACGCCTGGTCGGGGCCGGGGCCCGCGTCCAGGGCGCGTGCCTGGCGGTCGAGTTCCGCGCCGGCCTCGGCCGCGAGCCGCGCGCACTCGTCGGCGAGCGCGGCGGCCTGCTCCGGCCCCAGTCCGGGGGCGCGCAGGTCGGCAGCGGCCCGCTCGAGGCGGCCGGCGAGGTCGGCGAGACGGTCAGGGTCGGGCATGGCCGGGCATTGTCGCGCACCGGGGCAGCCGCTGCCGGGGCGGGCGGTGCCGGGACGCGCTAGCCTCGCCGCCCGTGCGCCGCCGCCGTGCCACCCGGATCGCCGCCGTGGCCGCCGTCCTCGCGGCGGCAGGGTTCGCGGGCTGCGGATCGGCCTCCGCGCCTCCGGCGCCCGCCCGCGCCGTCCCTCCGGCGTTCATGGGCGTGAATTCGGGCCTGGCCCTCGGCCAGCCGGGCGTCGACCTCGAGGCCGAGTTCGCCGGCATGGCCGCCGCCGGCGTCGAAGCGGTGCGGACCGGCGTCTTCTGGGCCGACATCCAGCCGTACCGAACCGCGGCCGACGTCCCGGCCGCCCAGCGTGCCCGCTTCCCGGTCCGCGGCGGCGTGCCGACCGACCTCGCCGCCACCGACCGCTTCGTCGCCGCTGCGGCACGCCACGGCCTTCCGGTCCTCCCGGTCGTCGTGACCGCACCGGCCTGGGCTCGCCGCGACCCGGCGCAGGCGGCCTCGGCGCCGCGCGGCACGTCGGCCTACACACGCTTCCTGGCCACGCTCCAGGCCCGCTACGGCCCGAAGGGCTCCTTCTGGGCGGGGCAGCCGGGACTCCCGCCCCGGCCGATCCGGTCGTGGCAGATCTGGAACGAGCCCAACCACGACTACTACTGGCGCGAGCAGCCCTTCCAGCGCGACTACGTCCGCCTGCTCGCCGCCTCGCGCCGGACGCTGCGGGGGGCCGACCCCGGCGCCCGCGTCGTGCTCGCCGGCCTGGACGCCCGCTCCTGGGACCTGCTGGCCTCGCTCTACCGGGCCGGTGCCAAGGGGACGTTCGACGTCGCCGCCCTCCATCCGTACACGCTGAAGGTCGGCAACGTCGTGAAGACGCTCGCGTACGTCCGGGCGGTCCTGCAGCGGGACGATCCCGGGCGGCCGATCTGGATCACCGAGCTCGGCTGGCCCGCCGCGAAGGGCAAGGTGACCCGCCCGTTCGGCTTCGAGACCACGGCGGCCCAGGCCGCGGCCAACCTGCGCACGGCCTACACACGCCTGGCCGCACAGCGGCGGGCGCTCGGCCTCGAGCGGGTCTACTGGGAGTCGTGGCTGACCGCCTATCGCAGCCGGCAGCTCTCGTGGGACTGGGCCGGGCTGCGCCGGACGGCGCCTGGCGGCTCCGCCCCGACGCCCGGGCTCGCCGCCTACCGCGCCGTCGCCCGCCGCCTCGAGGGCTGCGCCAAGGGCGCCGACGCGTCGCGCTGCGGCTGACCGTCGCGAACTCAGGCGGCGGGGCCGGCGCCGCCCGGCGCGTCGAGCACGGCGCCGAGGATCCCGTTCACGAACCCCGGCGCCTGGGCGCCGCAGAAGCGCTTCGCCGTCTCCACCGCCTCGTCGATCGCGCCCTCGGGCGGAATCGCCTGGTCGCCCGGAACGTCCTCGGGGTGCAGCATCTCGACGAGCGCGACCCGCAAGATCGCCCGCTCCAGGGGCGCGATCCGCTCCACCGTCCACCCGGTTGCGTGGGCGCCGATGAGGGGGTCGAGCTCCGGCTGGCGGGCCGCGGCAGCCGTGGCGAGCGCCACCGTGAGCGGGCGGGCATCGCGCGGGAGCGCCGCCTCGATCGGGCGCCCGGTCACGTCGTGCTGATAGAGGGCGAACACGGCTGCCCGGCGCTGCTCGGACCGGCGCACGGTGACGCTAGCCCGCGCAGCGGCGCGCGTCGTCGGACTTCGCGCAGCCCTCGAAGCGGGCCGTCGTCGTCCGGTAGGCCGTCAGCGCGGGCCGGTCGATGTAGGACCCGTCGGGCCGGATCGTGCGCAGCCCGGTGAAGTTGAACGGGTTCTGCGTGCTCCCGTCGATCCAGGCCTCCCACGACACGGCGGCCAGCTTGAGCGAGGCGCGCAGGCGCACGAGCTCCGGGAAGAGCTCGGAGAGCTTGCGCGCCTGGCCGGCCCGGGTCGTCTCGTAGCCGAGGAACGGCGTGAGGTCGGGGATCGACGCCGGCCACGTGAGCTCCGAGGCGTACATCGGCTTGGCGCCGTCGCCGTGCTGGCGCATGACGTCGCGCGAGGAGCGCAGGATGCGGACCACGTTCGAGATGAGCTTGGTGTAGGGATGGATCGAGACGGCGTCGAAGGCGCCCTTCCCGCCCGCCGCGTAGATCTTCGCGAGCTCGAGCCAGGCGCGCCCGAAGAGGCCCGCGCTGATCACGCGCGCGCCCGGATCGGCCGACTTGATGGCCGCGCGGGCCGCCTTCAGGAGCCGAACGTAGCCGCGCGGCCACGGGGTCCGCGAGCGCCAGTGCTCGAGGCTGTTGGGCTCGTTCCAGACGATCCAGGCCCGGATCGGCGTCTTCGGGACCGCGGGATTGGCCCGCCAAAACGACCCGCGCGGGCCGTAGCGGCCGATGAGCGCGCGCATGAGCGCCGCGTAGTCCGCCGGGCGCTTGGGCGGCGCGGCCTGGAACTGCGTCTCGCGGGCCCAGCGCGGGCCCTTCGAGACCACCGGCAGCACCCGCAGGCCATGGCGCGCCGCGGCGCGGACGATCCGATCGGTGCTCGCGAAGGTGATCGGTCGCCCGCCGGCGCTCGCGAAGTTCGCCCGAGATGCGGCGGGGACCTGCGCGAAGGTCGCGTAGGGCTGGAGGTCGAACCAGAAGAACGAGGCGCGCACCGTCTCGGCGCCGGACTTCGCCATGAGCGCGGACTGCTGGTCGGCGTCCACGAGGAGCGGGTCGTACATCTGCCCGCTGTAGTTGACGCTGAAGAACCCGAACGGCACCGTCCGGGCGTGCGCCGCCGGCGTCACGGCGGCGGCGAGCCCGGCGGCGGCGAGCCCGGCGGCGGCGAGGCGGAGGAGACGGCGCATCGGAAGCTCAAACGCCCCAGCGTCCCGCGAGTTGCGCCGGGCCCCGTCGCGCCCGGCCTCAGGCACGGCTGACGTACTCGCCGGACCGGGTGTCGACGCGCACGGCCTCCCCCACTTCGATGAAGAGCGGCACGGCGATGGTCGCGCCCGTCTCCAGCGTGGCGGGCTTGCTCCCGCCGCCCGAGGCCGTGTCGCCGCGCAGGCCCGGCTCCGTCTCGGTCACCGTCAGGTCGACGGCGCTGGGCAGCTGGATGTCCGACGGCCGGTCGTCGATGAAGAGCACGTCGACCTCGTCGCTGGGCTTCGTCCAGCGCAGGGCCTCGGCCACCGAGGACTCGGGCACCGCCATCTGCTCGAAGGACTGCGTGTCCATGAAGTGCGCCTCGGTGCCGTCGGCGTAGAGGAACTGCATCTTGCGGGCTTCGGTCCGCACGGCGCGGAACTTCTCACCGGCCCGGAAGGTCTTGTCGATCACGGCACCGTCGCTGGCCCGGCGCAGCTTGGTCCGCACGAACGCCCCGCCCTTGCCGGGCTTGACGTGCTGGAACTCGGCGATCTTGTAGACGGTCCCGTCGACCTCGATGTGGTTGCCGTTCTTGAACTGGTTCGTGGAGATCATGCGAGGGCGCAGGGTAGTGGAACGGTCGCGCCCGCCACGCCGGCGGGCGCGCAGCGCCGGTGCAAGCGGGCGGGGGCCGGCTGGACGCGGATCGGGCTCGCGCCGCCTCAAGACAACGGAGCTTCCGCCGATCGGGGGGATAGATTGCCGCGCTCACGCGCCTTCTCGCCCATCCATGGCCGACGATTCCGCCCCCTCAGACACCGCCCCGCCGCCGGCTTCGGACGGTGACGGCGCTGCGATCTCAGAGCACGAGGCCCGGCGCACGAACCGCTTCGAGATCGCGGTCGCGATCCTGCTCGGCATCGCCGCCCTCATGACCGCGCTCTCGTCCTACGTGGCCGACCACGACGACGGCCAGCAGCTCAACTTCCTCCAAGCGTCGGGGCGCACCTACCTCGATGCCAACGATGCCTACGCGGCCGGCGACCAGCAGCTCAGCCTCGACCAGACGATCTTCGTCGAGTACGCCACCGCCGCCAACGACAACGACGTTCCGCTGGCCGCCTACCTCGGCAACGAGCTGAGCCCGACCCTGGCCCCGGCGATCAAGGAGTGGTCAAAGGACTCGGTGAAGGCCACGACGCCGTTCTCCGGCGACAACCCGATCTACGTGCCCCCGCAGTACGCCGAGGGCGAGAAGCTCGACGCCAAGGCCCAGAAGCAGTTCGACAAGGCCGATTTCTACGACGGCCGCGGCGACCAGTTCGTCATGGCCACCGTGATCTTCGCCGCGGCGCTGGGCCTGCTCGGCATCGCGTCGGTCGTCCGCCGCTTCGGCCTGAAGCTCGGCTTCGGCGGGCTCGGCACCGCGGCGCTGATCGGCGGCATCGTCGTCATGGCCACCAACCTCTAGGACCGACTCCGCGGACATGGCCGACATCCCCGCCACCATCGACGAGCTGCCGCCCGGCGGCGATCGCTCGCACCGCTTCGAGGTCGTCCTCGCCGTCCTCCTCGCGCTCGCGGCCGTGGTGGCGGCCTACGCCGCCTACCGGGCCGATCTGGACCGGGGCGACGCGCTGCGCCAGTTCCAGGTCGCCAACCGGACCACGGCGGAGGGCAACAGCATCCTCGGGCAGGCCACCGCGGCGCAGACGCTCGACCAGCAGATCTTCGTCCAGTACGCGAAGGCCGCCAACCAGGGCAAGGTCGAGCTGGCCAAGGCGCTCGGCGGCGACCTGAGCCCGAACCTCAAGAAGGCGCTCGACGCCTGGTCGAATCAGAAGGACGGCGCCGCCTCGCCGTTCGTCGGCGACAACCCGACCTACGAGCAGCCGCTCTTCGCCGACGGCAACGCGAAGCTGCAGGCCGCCCAGAAGCAGTTCGCGGCGGCGAACGACCTGCGCCGCACCGCCGACAACTTCACGCTCGTCACCGTGTTCCTCGCCTCGGCGCTCTTCCTGTACGGCATTGCGGCCGTGTCGCGCAACCGGCGGGTCCGCTACGGCATGACGGCCGTGGGCGCGCTCATCTTCGTCGGCGCCGCCATCGGCACCGCCGTCATCGCGGCGGGCTAGCAGCGGACCGTGGAAACCCCGCGCCGGAGCGCGGCCCGCTGCCGATGCCAGCGGCCGCCCCGGCCCGTAGGGTGAGGCCATGAACCGGTTGCGCGCCATGCCCCGCGGCCTGCGGATTGCCGTCATCGTCGTCGGCGGCGCGCTCGTGGCGTTCCTCCTCGCCCAAGCCGTGCCGTACGGACGTGATCACACGAATCCGCCGGTCACCCAGGCGCTCAAGTTCGACTCCAAACGCACCGAGACGCTCTTCGCCGGCGCCTGCGGCGACTGCCACAGCAACCTCACGAAGTGGCCGTGGTACACGAACATCGCCCCGGTGTCCTGGCTCGTGCAGCATGACGTCGAGGACGGCCGTGGCGCGCTGAACGTCTCGGAGTGGAACAAGCCCCAGCCCGAGCTCGGCGATATCACCGAGCAGATCTCGAGCGGCGAGATGCCGCCGTGGCAGTACACCCCGCTGCACCCGGCGGCTGACCTGTCGTCTGCGGAGAAGCGCGATCTCATCGCCGGGCTCACCCGGTCCTACCAGGCGGATCCCCCGGCGGCGATCGGCGGGGGCGGCGGCTAAGAGCAGCGAGGCGGTCCGCTCAGGACTTCAGGTACGGCGAGAGGACCTGCTCGACGCCGGTCGAGATCTGCTGCCACTCGTTCGGGCAGCGGTCGAGGCGCTCGGGCGGAATGATCTGCTCGAGGTCCGCGAACGCCTTCGGGTCGGAGCCGTAGACCAGGCAGGCCGTCTGGTTGGCCCGCTGCAGGTCGAGCGAGTGCTCGTCCCAGAAGGCGCTGTCGGTGAGCTGGGAGGGGTCCTGCTGGAGGTAGGCGAAGAGCTGCGCGCCCGAGAGCGCGATGTCGCCGCCCTCCCGGCCGCCCAAGCTGAGCAGGACCGTCGCGATGTTGTCGGCGCTGTCCTCTTCCTTGGCGAGCACCGGGATGTCGAGCTGGTCCACGAGCGCGTGGCCCATCTCGTGCAGCAGGATCCAGTCCACCGCGTTGTCGGTCGCCCGGGCGAGGTCCTCGTCGGTGATGTCGGGCTCGTTCTGCTTGAACGTGCCGGCGATGAAGTTGACGAAGCTGTAGGGGAAGTTGATCTGCTTGGCCTGCGGGTCGTAGTGCGGCCCCGTGCCGCCGGGATCGTCGGAGGTGAAGACGACCGGCGTGTCGTTGGGCAGCACGACCGTGTCGTTGATCAGCGACGCCACCGTGCGCGCGGTGCCAGTGGTGGTGAGGAGATCCTTGGCGTCGGCGTCGTCCTGATTCGCCGGCGTGTCGAAGACGACCTTCATGTCGCCCTGGTCCGGCGGCGTCGCCGCATCGGTCGAGGCCGCCTTGGCCTTCGTCGAGGTGCTGCCGCTGTCGGACGAGCCGCACGCGCCCGCGCCGAGCGCGAGCGTGACCGCCAGCAGCGCGACGCATCCGTGACGTTGCAGAGCCTCCATGCGGGGCTACCCTAGCGCCGGGCTCGGGTGGCAGCAACCGGGCGCCGAGGGCTAGTCTGCGACCGACGGCCTATCGAGGAGGCACCATGGCAGGCGGACATTCGATCATGCACGTCGCCGACCTGGAGCGGAACGGGAACTGGATGCTCGCGCGCCGGTCGCTGGATCTGCGGTCCTTCGGCGTCAACGCGGTGGAGATCCCCCCGGGCGAGTCGATTCCCGAGCACGACGAGACCGGGCGCGACCAGGAGGAGCTCTTCATCGTGTGGGAGGGCGATGCGGTGATGGTCATCGACGGGACGGACCACCCCGCGCCGAAGGGAACGTTCGTCCGCCTCGACCCCGAGCCGCGCCGGACCGTCCGCAACGACTCCGCGGCGCCCGTCACGGTGCTGATCGTCTCGGCGCCGACCGGCAGCGGGTTCGTGCCCATGGGCTGGGCCTGATGCGGGCGGCAGTCATCTCGGCCTACGGCAGGGCCCCGGCCGCGGCCGAGTTCTCCGATCCGCCCGCCCCCGGTGACGGCCAGGCTGCGGTCGACGTCGTGCTCGCCGGACTGAACCCCGTGGACCGCCACATCGCCTCAGGGTCCTTCTACGCCGGCAGCCCGCCGCTGCCCTACGTTCCCGGCCGGGAGGGCGTCGCCCGGCTCGCCGACGGGTCGCTGGCCTACTTCGACGTCCCCATTCCGCCCTTCGGCGGGCTGGCCGAGCGGGCGCTGGTCGCCGAGTCCAGCCTCGTCCCGCTGCCCGAAGGGCTGGACCCTGGCCTGGCCATCGCCTTCGGCGTGTCGGGCCTCGCCGGATGGCTTCCGCTCTCCTGGCGGGCCGAGCTCCAGCCCGGCGAGCGCGTGCTCGTCCTCGGGGCCAGCGGCGTGGTCGGGACCATCGCCGTCCAGGCCGCCAAGCTCCTCGGAGCCGGCGAGGTCGTGGCGGCTGCGCGCGACGAGGCGGGCCTCGCGAAGGCCCGGGAGCGCGGCGCGGACGTCACGGTGCGCATCGGCGCCGAGGGCTGGGAGGACGGCCTGCGCGCGGCGGCCGGCCCCGGCTACGACGTCATCGTCGACCCGCTCTGGGGGGAGCCCGCCGTGGCGGCGCTCCAGGCGATCGCGGTGAAGGGGCGGCTGGTCCAGATCGGTGCCGCGGCCGCCCCGGACGCGGTGGTCCCGTCGGCCGCGATCCGGGGGAAGCTCGCGTCCGTGCTCGGCCACACGAACTTCCTGACGCCGCCCGAGGTCAAGCGCGCCGCCTACCTCGCGATGGCGCAGGCCGGGGTGCGGGGCGAGCTGACGGCCGACGTGGAGCGCGTGCCGCTCGCCGCGATCGCGGACGCGTGGGACCGGCAGGGCTCCGGCCCGCACCAGAAGCTCGTCGTCGAGCCCTGAGCAGCGCCCGCGGCGAGCTCAGCCGACGGTGCGCAGCGCCTTCGGCAGCGAGCTGAGGACGTCGTGCCCGTCGTCCGTGACGGCCACGAGGTCCTCGATCCGCACTCCGAGGCGGCCGGGCAGGTACACGCCGGGCTCGACGGTCACGACGTTGCCGGCCTCCAGCGTCGCCTCCGACGCCTTCGAGAGACGCGGGGCCTCGTGCACCTCGAGGCCGACGCCGTGCCCCAGGCCGTGCCCGAAGCGCTCGCCGTGGCCGGCCGCCGAGATGCGGTCCCGGGCGACGGCGTCGACGGCGCGCCCGCCGGCACCGGGCCTCACCGCGGCCAGCGCCGCCTCCTGGGCGGCGAGCACGATGCCGTAGACCTCGGCGGCCTCGGCGTCGGGCTCCCCGGCGGCGACCGTCCGCGTGCAGTCCGAGCAGTAGCCGTCAAGTTCGGCGCCCCAGTCGATCACGACGAGCGACCCGGCCGGGATCGGCTCGTCGCGCGGGACGGCGTGCGGCAGCGCTCCGTGCGCGCCAGCGGCGACGATCGAGTCGAAGCTCGGGCGCTGGGCGCCGCGGCGGCGCATCTCGTCCTCGAGCGCGAGCGCGACAGCGCGCTCGGAGCGCCCGACGAGGCCGGCGCTGACCGTGGCCTCGAAGGCGGCGTCTGCGAGGGCCGCCGCCGCCCGGATCGCCTCGATCTCGCCGGGGTCCTTCACGGCCCGCAGCCGCTCGACCAGGCCGCCGGCCGGCACGAGCTCGGCCCCGCTGAGGCGCTCGGCGAGGTCGCGGTGGCCCTTGACGCTGAGGTGGGCGTCGTCGAAGCCGATGCGGGCGCGAGCGCCGAGCACCGCCGGGAGGGCATCAGCGAGCTCGCGCTCGCACCGGTGCTGGGCGAAGTCTGCCGCCTGGTCCGCGGCCTGCTCGACGTAGCGGAAGTCGGTGACGAAGGCGCGCAGGCCGTCGCCCACGACGGCCAGCCCCGACGTCCCGGTGAACCCGGTCAGCCAGCGCAGGTTGACCATCCCGGTCACCAGCAGCGCGTCCAGCCCCGTTTCGGCCGCCAGTGCGGCGAGGCGGTCGGCGCGCTCCCCGCTCACTGCGACAGCTCCTCGGCCAGCCGCGCTAGCGCGGTGCGGTAGCCCTCCACCCCCTGGCCGGCCACGGTCGCCACGCAGAGGTCGCGGATCACCGAGACGCGGCGCCACTCCTCGCGGCGGTCCGGATCGGAGAGATGCACCTCGACCGCCGGGAGGGCGGCGACCTCCAGGGCGTCGCGAATCGCCCACGAATAGTGCGTCCACGCCCCCGGGTTGAGGAGCACGCCGTCGGCGAGCCCGTCGAGCTTGTGGATGTGCTCGACGAAGCTCCCCTCGTGGTTGGTCTGGAAGAACTGCAGCTCCAGCCCCAGCTCGCGACCGTACTCGCGCACCCGGAACTCGAGCTGGTCGAGGCTGAGGTCGCCGTAGATCGCGCTCGGGCGGCGTTCGAGCTGGTCGAGGTTGACGCCGTGCATCACGGTCACGCGGTTGTGAGCGCCGATCACGGCGCCAACTCTGCCACGGCGGCGCGGACGTCGTCGGGCGGCACCTCGGCGCCGCGGCGCACAGCGCCCGGGGCGTCCACGAGCACGAACGGGACCGGCCCCTCCCCCACCCGCTTCTTGTCGCGCTGAACGGCGAGCAGGATCGCGTCGAGATCTGCCGCCGGGTCCAGCTCGGTCGGCAGGCCCTGTTCCTGCAGGAGCGCCGCGACCTCGGTGCGCAGCCCGTCCTGGCCCGAGAGGCGCAGCGCGGCGAGCAGGCCGAGCGCGACAGCCTCGCCGTGCCGGTAGCGGGCAAAGCCGGTCGCCGCCTCGATGCCGTGGGCGACCGTGTGCCCGAGGTTGAGGACCTGGCGCCGGCCGCCGTCGCGCTCGTCCTGCGCCACGATCGCGAGCTTCGCGCGGGCGCAGCCGAGGATCACCGTGTCGTCTGCCGGCGCGCCGGACCGCACGCGCTCCCAGAGCCAGCCGCCGGCGATCAGCGCGGTCTTGACGACCTCGGCGAACCCGGCAGCCCGCTCGGCCTCGGGCAGGGAGTGCAGCGTCGCGGGATCGACGAGCACCGCAGCGGGCTGGTGGTAGGCGCCGACGTAGTTCTTCGCCTCGGCGAGATCGACGCCGGTCTTGCCGCCGTAGGCGGAATCGACCTGGGCCACGAGGGTCGTGGGCACCTGCACGACCGGGATGCCGCGCTGGTAGGTCGCCGCGCAGAAGCCGGCGAGGTCGCCGACGACGCCGCCGCCGAGCGCCGCGACGTGGTCGGTCCGCGTGACGCCGGCCTTGACCATCTCGGTCCAGACGATCTCCGCGTGCGCGATCGTCTTCGACTGCTCGCCCGGCATGATCGCCGCCCGCCCGAGGGCGGGCTCGAGCGCAGCGCCGTAGCGCGCCGCGACGATGCCGTCGCTCACGACGAAGCGCCGCCCCCCAAGCGGCCAGAAGCCGGAGCCGACCAGGCCGCGGCCGAAGAACGCGGGAGCGCCGGTCCCGCCCCCGGCGGCCATCCAGAGCACGGTGGTCCCGGGTGGCGCAGCGGCGGCGGCCTCGGCGGCGGCCAGGGCGGTCGCGGCGACGCCCTCGCCGGCTGCCGGGACGATCACGTCGGCAGCCTCGAGGTAGGCAGGCTCCCGCGCCGCCAGCAGGCCGGCGAAGCGGGCCGGATCGGCTGCCAGCGGCCGGCTCCCGGCGGCACCGCCCGCCGGCGATCCCGTCCGCAGCCAGGCCGTGTCCGCGTCGATGTCCAGGAGCACGGCCCGGTGGCGGCGCAAGGCACGGCGCACGCGTTCAGAGCCCAGCGACCCGCCGCCGAGCGCGACCACGCTCCCGCCGGCCTGCTCGAGCAGCGCGGTGATCACCGCCTCCTCCTCGGCCCGGAACGCCTCCTCGCCGTGCGCGGCGAAGTGCTCGGCGATCGGCATGCCGATCCGGGCCTCGACGAGGTCGTCGGTGTCGACGGCCGCGACGCCCAGCACGGCCGCCACCTCCCGGGCCGCCGTCGACTTCCCGGCGCCCATGAAGCCGATGAAGACGAGCGACTGGCCGGGGCCTAGCGCCGCCATCCGATCCGCTCCTCGTAGGCAGCGAGGGCGGCGCGAACGTCGTCGATGTGGTCGCCGCCGAACTTCGCGCGGTAGGCGTCGGCGAGCACGAAGGCGACCATCGCCTCGGCCACGACGCCGGCGGCGGGGACCGTCGTGGAGTCGGTGCGCTCGCGCAGCGCCTGAGCCGGCTCCTTCGTGGCGATGTCGACCGAGCGCAGCGGCTTGGTGAGGGTCGGCAGCGGCTTCATCGCGCCAGTCACGACGAGGGGCTCGCCGTTGGTCATTCCGCCCTCGAGCCCGCCCGCCCGGTTGGTCTCGCGGTGATAGCCGCGCTCGCCGGACCAGAAGATCTCGTCGTGGGCTTCGGAGCCGGGCGTGCCGGCCAGCTCGAAGCCGTTGCCGATCCCGACGCCCTTGAGCGCCTGGATCGAGAGGATCGCCTGGCCGAGGCGCCCGTCGAGACGCTCCTCCCAGGAGACGTGGGAGCCCAGGCCGGGGACGAGGCCGAAGGCCCGGACCTCGAACACGCCCCCAAGGGACTCGTTGGCCTTGCGCAGCCGGGTGATCTCCTCGACCATCGCGGCGCTCGCGTCCGGGTCCAGGCAGCGCACCGGCGACCCGTCGACCGCGGCGAAGTCGGCCGGCGCGAGGTCGGGGCGCAGCGGCGCGCGCACGGAGTTGATCTGGATCACATGGGAGAACACCTGCACGCCGACCGCGGCGAGGAACGCCTTCGCCAGCCCGCCGCCGGCCACGCGCGCCGCGGTCTCGCGCGCCGAGGCGCGCTCGAGGATGTCCCGGACGTCGCTCAGGCCGTACTTCTGGGTCCCGACGAGGTCGGCGTGGCCGGGCCGGGGCAGGTGGACCTCGGCGATCTCGGCCTCGACCGGCCACGGGTTCATCCGGTCCTCCCAGTTCTGGTAGTCGCGGTTGGCAACCTGGAGCGCGACGGGCCCGCCGAGGGTGCGCCCGTGGCGGATGCCGGCCGTGACCTCCGCGGCGTCCTTCTCGATCTTCATGCGGCCGCCGCGGCCGTGGCCGAGCTGGCGGCGGGCCATGTCCCGGTTCAGGGCATCGCGGTCCACCGCGAGGCCGGCCGGCAGGCCCTCGACGATGCAGGTCAGGCCGGGTCCGTGGGACTCGCCGGCCGTGATGAGACGGAGCGCCATGGGGCGCACAGGGTACGGGCCGCAGCGGCCGCAGGGCCGCGCGCCCGGGCCAGGGGCGGCCTCAGCCGACCTTCGTGCCGAGGTAGTCGAGCTGGTACTGGCGCGACGTCGAGCCGTTCGTCACGTCCAGGAACTCCGTCTGCCCGGCCTTCATCGTGACGGTGGCGCAGACGTTGGCGCTCGGGGAGCAGACACCATCGCCCTGGGCGTTTGCGTCCGAGGACACCATGAACTGCGCGCGCTTCCCGTCGGGCAGGAGCCCGAGGTAGATCACGAGCGGCGCGCCAGTCGACGGGAGCGGCGTCCCGGCCTCGATCTTGCGCTCGGCCAGCTGGGCGCCCGCGGGCCCGAAGCGCACCACGGCCCGGACCGTCGTGTCCTTCGGCGTCGTGGTCTTCGTGGAGCCGCCGCCGGAGTTCGAGCCGCTCGAGCCGCTCGAGCCGCTCGACCCGCTCGAGGACGAGCTGCCGCTCGAAGACGATGTCGTGGCGGTGATGGTCGTCACCGTCTTGGGCGGCGCGGGGAGATGCTGCTGGCGGAAGGGGTCCTTGAGCCCGCCGGCCTGGAGGAGCCCCCGGCCGGCGCCCGTGGCGAGCGCCACGACCTGTCCCGCCGGCGCCGATCCGCTGACGTGGGCGGCAGTTGCCGGCGCCTTGGGCGCGTCCGGGCTCTTGGCGAGCAGGACGGGGACGGCCACGAGCGCAGCCACGAGCGCGACCGCCACGGGCCAGAGCCGCTTGTCGACGAGGTCGCGTCCGATGTTCTTCACGCCGTTCATGGAGCCGCTCCCGCGGTGGCGGCCGTGGTGGGCGGCGCAGCCGTCGTGGTCGCACTCACCGGCTGGCCGGTGCCCGGCGCGGCCGGGGAGGCGCCATTCGTGAGGCCCTGGTCGGCAGGCAGCAGGTAGGCCATCGCCGAGACCTGGGCGCGCATGAGCGGGAAGCCGCGGCCGGCGGCGGTCAGCGAGATGCCGTTGACCATCAGCAGCCGGCCCCGGACGGCGACCGTGTCCTTCGCGGGCTTGATGTAGCGCTCGACGTCGCGGAAGAAGTCGGCCAGCCGGAAGAAGCTGCCCTCGAACGTGAAGCTGAACGGCATCGTGGGGAACCCGGCGGGCCCGACCGTGGCGCCGGGCGGCAGAGTCGCGGTCGCGCTCTGGCTGGCCGCGGCGCCCGGAGCCGGCGCGGCGACCGGCTGCGAGCCGCTCCCGCTCTGGCCGCTGGCGCCCTGGCTGCCCGACGACGACGGGGCCGATGGCGCCGGAGCCGAGGACGACGCCGAGCTTCCGCCCGCCCCGCCCGCGTCGAGCTTGACCGAGCGGAAGTCCACGCCGGCCTGGCCGGCCGTGGCGGACAGCTGGTACACGAGCCCGGGCACGTCGTCGTCGACCGGCACGGCCTTCCCGAGGCGGGCGACCGTGGCGTAGTCCGCGGCGTACTGGGCCCGGGCGGCGCGGCTGGCGTCGACCGACGCCTGGGCCTGGTCACGGCGCAGCTCGGCGGCGGCGGCCTGCTTGCCGAGCTTGTCGGCTTCGTCGCGCTTGGGCCCGAGCACGAGGAACCAGAAGGCGGCCAGCGCGGCGACGCCGACGAGGATGAGGACGACGATGCGGTCGCGCCGGGTCACTGGGCTGCTCCGGTCGAGGCGGGCTGGGTCGTCGTGCCGCCCGTCGAGGACGCCGTGGCCGGCGGTGCGCCCGTGCCGGCCGCCGGCGGGGCAGTCGCCGCGGGCGGGGGCGCGAAGAAGACGACGATGGAGAACTTGGGGAGCTTCGAGCTGCCGTGGCGGCAGTCGTCGCTGGTCCCGGCGGCGCCGCCGTCCGAGGACTCGGTGCTGGCGGTGTCCGCATCGGCCTTCTCGGAGGAGGCGAGCGTCACCCGCGAAACGCCGTCCATGAGGCGCAGGCGGGCCATGACGCGCGACACGTCGGCCTGGGTCTCCGTGCAGCCGACGACCTCGATGGCCGGCGCGTTGACCTGGCCGCGAATCGAGCTCGTGTCGCCGCCCCCGCCCCCGCCGACGAAGCTGACGCCGGGCGCGATCGTGCCCACGAGCGACGTGAGCCACACGTTCGAGGGCATGACCCGGGCGAGCTCGCGCATCGCGCGGTCCCAGGAGAAGCGGCTCGTCGCCAGCGAGGCGACGGTCTGCACGCGGGTCTCGCGCAGCGCCGAGAAGTCCGCGTAGGGCTTCAGCCGCGCGGCCTCGGCCTCGGCCTGGACGGCCTGGGTCTCGGCGGTCGCGAGCTTCGCCTTGTTCGTGGAGATCTGGTTGCTGGTGAGGACGTAGGCCGTGACCGCGATGACGGCCAGGGCGAGCGCGCCGAGAAGCGCGTAGACGCCGACCCCGGACCGGGTCGGGGCCGTCGCTCCGCGCTTGAGGTCATCGGGGATGAGGTTGACGGCCTTCACGCGGCGCGCTCCTCCACGGCGAGGCCGGCGGCCACGGTGACGGCGCCGGCATCGACGCCCTCCAGGGCTCCGGGGCGGGCCTCGGCCACGACCCGCGTCGAGACGGGGACGCCGAGGTCGGCGGCGAACCGGGCCGCGAAGCCCGGAACCTGCAGTGCCGAGCCGGTGAGCACGGCCTGGTCGACGCCGAGGCCGAGCTCCTGGGTCCGGTAGAAGTCCATGGAGGCGCGCACCTCGTCGGCGATGCGGCGCGTGCCGTCGGCCAGCTCGGCCCGCGCGTCGTCGACGATCGCCGGGTCGCCGTCGATGGAGTCGGTCGGTGCCGTGAGCCCGACGTGGCGCAGCCACTGGTGGCTGTGGTCCAGCCGCAGGCCGCGGCGCTCGGCCAGCCCGGCGGCCATCGACTCGAGGCCGGTGCTCACGATGCGCGTGAAGCGGCAGATCGAGCCCTCGGCGACCGCGACGTTCGTGAGGCCGCCGACGCTCACGTACAGCGTGGTGCCGCGCAGCTCGTCGAGCGCCGCCGCGTGGGCGGAGGCCTGGGCGAGCACGAAGGCGTCGCCGGCGACCGCTCCGCCATCCGAGGCGGCGGGACCGCCTTCGCCGGCGCCGTTCCCCTCGCTGCCGAGATCGAGGCCGTAGGGGCCCGGCACCTCGGGCTCGAGTGTGCCGTGATCCGGCCCGTCGGAGCCGGGGCGGCCGCGGTCGCCATCGGAGTCCATGTCCCCAGGATCGGCTGCCGGGTTCGCCGGAACCGCGGCGGGAAGCGCGTTGCCCTGGCCGGGCGCCGCGGCGCCCCCGCCCGAGAGGGCGCGCACCATGGCGAACGCGGCCAGGTCGATGCCCTCGGGGCGGAGCCCGGCCTGGCGGGCCGCGGCGAGGAGGCGCTCGATCATGTCGCGGCGCGCGGCCACGAGGACGACGCGCGTGCGGTCGCCCTGGTCGGTCTGGACGACGCCGAGCGAGTGGTAGTCGAGCACGGCCTGCTCGAGCGGCATCGGGACCTGCTCCTGGGCCTGGAACCGGACGGCCGCGTCGAGCTCCTTGCGGTCCTCGATGCGGGGGAGGTCGAGCGTCCGCACGACGATGCGCTGGTTGGCCACTCCGAGCCGGACCCGCTTGCCGAGCCCGTGCTCCTTGAAGAACGCCCTGAGGGCCTCGGCGAGCGCGTCGACGTCGACGACCTCGCCGTCCCGGATCAGCCCCGGGGCGAGCGGCGCGGTCGCCGCGCGCTCGACGGCGCCGTCGGGGCCGGCGACTTCGGCCGCGGCGACGTAGCCGGGCTCGATGTCCAGGCCCACGATGGAGCGGGGGCGGCGGGTGGGAAGCGCGAGAGCCATGTGAGTGGGAGGGCGAGGCGGCGGACGCGAAAGCAGCCGTCGCCCCGGGTTTCGGCCCCGGCGCGGGCGCGCGTGAGTGCCGGTGACGGGTGCCCAACCATCCGTCCAGTCTTCATCGGGGTTTCGCCGCCAAACCTGGCGCGTTCCCGCTCGTCCGGGCGGCGGGCTGGCCGTTAGAAGCGGTCGAGGTACCAGTCGACGATGTCCGGCCCCGCGAAGAGGCCGACGAGGCCGCCGAGTGCGAGGAACGGGCCGAACGGCACCGCGGTCTTGCGCCCCTCCCCCGCTCCGCGCTGGCGCGAGATCACGATCAGGCCGCCGAGCGTGCCGAGGATGAGCGCCGCAATGATGGCCGGGGCGACCGACCTGCCGAGGTAGAGCCCCATGACGGCCGCGAGCTTCACGTCGCCCATGCCCATCCCGCGCGGATACAGCAGCGCGGCGAGGAGGAAGAACCCCCCGGCGGCGGCCCCGGCGATCAGGTACTCCGGCAGGGCGTGGAGGTCGGTGAGCGCCACGATGACCGGCGCGAGGATCGCGAACGGCAGCAGGATCCGGTTGGGGATGATCCGGTGGTCGAGATCGATGAGCGCGACCGGGATGAGCATGGTCACGAAGGCGATGCCCAGCCAGACGTCCTCATCGGCCCCGCGGGAGGCGACGACCGCGCAGTACAGCGCGGCGGTGCCGGCCTCCACGAGCGGGTAGCGGATCGAGATCGGGGCGCCGCAGGACCGGCACCGGCCTCGGAGGATCAGCCAGGAGAGGACCGGGATGTTGTCGTAGGGCTTGACCGCTGCCCCGCACTGGGGGCAGCGCGAGCCCGGCGACGCCAGCGACTCGCCGGCCGGCAGCCGGTGGATCACCACGTTCAGGAAGGAGCCGACGATGAGGCCGGCCACGGCAGCGACGACGTAGGCCATGTGCGGCGGCGATGCTAGTCCCGGGCCCGGCGGCTTCCGCCTACAGCGGCGGAAGCTGCTCGGTGTAGCGCACGATCCGCCAGGCGGACTGCACGGGGTCCAGGAAGTTCGGCGGCGAGCGGTAGCGCAGCCGGTCGTCGTAGTTGTAGCGCTTGGTGTAGCCGTTCAGGACGCTGTTGCCGTTGCCGCGCCCGACCGGCCCGCGGAACTTCTGGGCGATGACGCCGTTCACCGTGAGATTCCCGAGCGCCGACCCGCAGTAGTAGTTGTCGACGGTGAAGGAGTGCTGCAGCGACAGGATCGCGGCGTCGATCGTCACGTCGTTCATCGTCCCGGTGTCGTTCGTGCACGAGTTGTTGGCCCCGCGGTTGCGCACCGGGTGGTAGACGCGGATGAAGTTGTTGGCGATGAGCCCGAGCATCACGTCGCCGGACCGGCGCAGGTCGCCGTCGATGATCACGTCCTTCTCGGCGGCGATCGTGAGGTTCGCGCCGTAGGTGCCGTGCACCGTCACGTCGCCGCAGCCCGCCGGGGCGCTGTAGGGGTCGAGCGGCTCATAGCCGGCCCCGCAGGTCCCGTTCGCCACGTAGATGATCCCCTTCGGCGGCAGCGCCATGCTCGTGCCGTTCACGGTCATGGAGCTCGTCCCCAGAACGATGTCGGTGGCCCCGGTGAACCGGTACCCGGGGTCGGCGATGTTCTTCAGCGAGGTGCCAGACGGCGGGAGCGTGAGGATCGGCGAGCTCGGCGCCCAGGTCCCGATGAACGACGGGTTGTTGCCGCTGCAGTTGCCCGAGCCGCGCCAGCCCTGGGGCGGCGCCGAGACCTCGATGCGGTCGTCGGTGTTGCGGCCGAAGTCGGGCGAGCCGCAGACCAGCAGCTCGTCGTTGGTGTGCAGCGGGCCGGCGACGATGTCGTTGGGCGCAAACTGGATCTCGGTGCACTTGTTGCCGCCCGGGCCGGTCTGGCTCGCGCGCCCGTCCCGGTAGTAGCGGGCGCAGGCGGTCGATGCCCACGTCACGACGTCGCTGGACTGGGTGAGCCCGTACCACGCCGGGTCGCTGGTCTCGAAGTCCGTGAAGTAGAGGTAGTCGAGGAACCCGCGGCGCCGGAACGTCGCGATCAGCGTGCGCTTGACCTTGCCGGGCGCGGCGCGGCCGGTCGCACGGATGCGGAACGTGCCCTCCCGCGAGTTGATCATCGTCGTGTCCGGAGAGGCCGGATTGCAGGACGTCGCGCCGTTGGCGGGGAGGAGCTCGATCGTGTACTCGGACGTCGTGTTGCGCAGCTGGCGCCACGTCCGCGGATCGGCGCCGCTGCCGTTCCACGCCTGGTTGACGGCGTTCGGCGTCGGCACGCCGGTGCACCGGGCCCAGTAGGCGTTGTCGCGGTTCAGGTGCGCGAGGTAGTCGTGGATGCCCGCCTCCGCAGCGGCATAGGCCTGCTTGGAGTCCTGGTCGAAGCGCGACGAGGGCTGATCCCGGTCGGTGGCCGCGAAGGCTGCGATGGTCATCATCGACCCGATGAGCAGCGCGCCGAGCACGACGATCATCGCCCAGCCGTCCTGGGCGGCGGCCCGGCGGCCCCAGCGCCGGCGCAGGCGGTTCAGACGCATTGCGGACTCCGATCCGGGTCGTTGGGGTCCGACGTGCGGACGTAGACGTAGTTCTCGAACCACGTCGAGCGGCGGTCGGTCGTCGAGACCCGCGTCGGGCGCGCCACGTACGAGATCGCGACCTGGACGGCGCGGGCGCGGTCGTTGTCGTTCAGCGGGACGGCGAGCAGCCGGTTCGGGGCGATCGGCTCAGTGCCGCTGAACCCGTAGTAGCGCAGGAAGGGCGTGCTCGGCACGAGATCGACGTTCTCCAGGAGGACTCGCGTGCGCCGCAGCGTGAACGTCATGCTGTTGGGCGGCGTGCCCGCGCCCTGCCAGACCTGCTCGGTGATCGTCTTGGCCACCGGGTCGTAGGTCAGGCGGAACTTGTCGGGCAGGAACGTGTCGTTGCCGGGATTCGTGCGGCTGTTGTTGTCCCCGAGGTCACCGTAGAACTCGACGTAGTTGCTGTCCCCGCCGACGATCGCCGCGAGCCCGGGGCCGGGGCCGAGGCAGACCTGGGAGCGCAGCGACTGCGTCATGGCCTCCATCGCGAGCCGGCCGCGGGCGATCGCGTCGACGCGGTCCTGGGTCTTCGCGGACAGCGAGACGGAGGCATCGATCACCTGGAAGGCGGCCAGGACGACAATCGTCCCCACCGCGGACGAGGCGAGCAGCTCGGTCAGGCTGAAGCCGCCCTCGTCGTGGCGCAGCCGCTGCAGGAGTGCGCGCACGATCCTCATGGGCAGCTCGAGGTCGCCCCGGAGGTGGGGATCGTGAAGGTCTGCAGCGCCGTGCCGGCGTCCCAGTCGTAGGCCTTGACGCCGGTGATGGTCACGCTGCGGGTGCCGCTCTGGGCGCAGACGTCGTAGTCGCCGTAGGGCACGCCGGGCTTGGGGAGCTGGCCGGCGCTGTCGGTCGTGCCCATGTCCAGGCGGGTGGCCGGGCACCCGGCGGACTTCTGGTAGGCGATCACCCGCGCTCCGGAGATGGCCGGGTTCCCAACCGCCCCGGAGCGCACGAGCACGTTGAGTGCGGGCTCCTTGACCACCACGGTGTGGCTCCCGCCGGGGCTGACGATCTGGGTGATGCGCGGCTCAGCGGGCGCCGGGTTGGGCGGCGTGCCCGCGCCCACGGCGAAGCGCGGATCGCCCGGATCGGCGCCGGTGCAGTTACCCGAGTAGACGGCGTAGGGGTCGGTGAACGGGAAGAGCGAGGTTGCCGTGAGCGACGTGACAGCGGTGCCGTTCCCGAACACCTTCGCGAACGGCGCGGCGAGGCCCGAGTTGGCCACCGACAGGGTGCGCAGGTCATCGGCCTGCGGTGCCCCCACGGTGCCGGTCGAGACCCGGTAGGGCCGCGTCTGCACCGATGCCGTGATCTGGCCGGGCGTGTCGCAGTCCAGGACCATCGTCGTCCGGGTGTTCTCCTGGACGGTCGTGGTGTCGGTGACCGGGCTCACGCCGTTGCGATCCACGCAGCCGCCGGTGACGGTCGCCGAGTAGTTGCCCGACGGGATCGGCCCGAAGATCACGCAGCCGGAGCTGTTGGTGAAGTCGCTGAAGCTGCCGGCTCCGCCGGTGGTGATCTGCGCCCCGGACACGCCGACGCCGTTGCGGTTGAGCACCTGCACCGCGAGGCCGCCGGCGTTCGGCGCGATCAGGCTGCGCTGGACCACCGGCCTGCCCGTGCCGCTCAGGCGCGGCCATCTCACCGTCGAGCTGATCTCGATGTAGTCGGCCCCCGCGGTGCCCGCCGTGCAGGATGCGGTCGAGCCGTTGTCGCCGACCCACTCGGCGTGGGACGTCACGGTGTACGTGACGCCGGCGACCGCCCGGGTGTAGGTCTCGTCGTAGCGGTAGAGCGCGGGGTGCTTGAAGGACCGCATCCGCTCCTGATCGGCCTGGGCGAGATCCGAGGCGATCGCGCGGGTCTTGATCTTCCCGGAGCTCGCCGCGGCGCCGTCCAGGCTCGAGTAGACCGCCAGCCCGATCGTCACGAGCAGCAGCGCGCTGACGAGCGTCTCGACCAGCGACCAGCCGCCCTCGGCGGCCAGCCGGACCCGTCCGCGGGCGAGGCGGGGAGCGGCGCGGCGGGAGATCTTGGATCCGCGGTCCACCCCCGCGACCTCGGCATTTGGCCAACGATCCTTGATGCGCGCGAGCCGGCGGGCAACGGATGGTCGAGCGCCAGCGCGCCATGCGCGAGCGGGTTCTGCCGAGCGAGAGCCCGCCGCAGGCCCCACCAGAAACGCACTCGGGGCGGGCCGTGCGGCCCGCCCCGAGGCGATGCGTTGGTGTCAGCCGAGCGCTACCAGCTGCCGGAGGCCGGGCAGCCGCCCTTGCCGACCGGGGCGCAGGTGCGGGTGATCCCGCCGCCCGCTGCCCGGGTGATCGTGAACACGCCCGCGGTGTCCGACTTGGACTTCGCGGTGATCGTGTAGCTGTTGGCCGTGGCCGCGGTGACGGCCACCTGGCCGACGCCGGCGCCGATCGACAGGCCGCTCGGGCCATCGGCCTCGAGCTCGGCCTGCGTGTCGCACTTGGTGTAGTCCTGCTCGGTCGCGTAGCACGACTCCACCTGGGAGAGCATGTTGCGCGCGTCGGACTTGGCAGACGCGTCCTGGCCCTTGGACCGCTGGCCGAGGAACGTCGGCAGGGCGATCGCGGCGAGGATGCCGATGATGAGGATGACGACCAGGAGCTCGATCAGGGTGAAGCCCTGCTCGTCCTGGGCGCGCTCGCGGAGCTTGTGCAGCATTGAATCCTCCTTGGATTCGATTGGGCCTTGATGCCTGGTCGCCAGTCCAGGCCGCCCTGCCGATCGGGGAGGAGCCGTGCTATCAGCACTTCCCGGTGGCAACCCGGCTCCCTCGTCTGCGGCTGTCTCTCCGCGGCGGAGGTCCGTGGCTTTGCGTCCCGCCCTCGCAGGCGGTTTGCCCTGAGCACCTTGGTCTGGCAGAGGCCGTATCGACGTTCCGGAGGGCCGGCTTGAACGTTGTGGACGTTCGTCCGGCTCCGGTGGACGGAATCGTGCATGCGGCGGGCTGGTTCTCAGCACCCGCCGGCTCCGGACGCGGCCGCCCAGCGAACCATCTACGCTCTTCTGCGTGGTCGGACGCCGCCTCGTCGCCCTGCTCGTCGTCCTGCTCGTGATCGGCGCCGTGGCGGCGGCGATCGCGCCGCAGCCCGGCCCCGGGCCCCTGCCCGCGACCACGGCGCCCACGACCACGGCCGCGGCGCCGCCCGACCGCTCCCCGGCCCGCACGGTCACCCTGTCCCTGCCGGCTGGGAGCACCCCGGACGACGTCGTGCGCGCACGCTCCGGGGACCTCGTGCGGCTCACCGTGGCGGCCGCCGCGCCGGGAACCGTGACGATCGACGGCCTGGACCGCCTGGAGCCCGTCGACCCGGACACCCCGGCCCGCTTCGAGTTCATCGCCGACCGGACGGGCACCTTCCCGGTCCGGCTCGCCCTCTCCAGCCAGGGCGCAGCGGAGGCCCCGCCCGCCGTGGGGCGGCTCGAGATCGCGCCGGCGGCGTAGGAGCCGGGCCGCCGCGCCGCCGGGCGCTACCGGCGAACGAGCACGACGCGGGCGAGCGCCACGGAGCGCCCGCGGGCGTCGGTGGCCGTGCCGCGCAGCTGGACCGAAAGCGACGGGCGCCGGGCCAGCGCCGTGGCCGCCCGGCGGGCGACCTTCAGGCGGGCCGAGCCGGAGCCGGCGCGGCGCAGCCGAATCGTCGCGGTCCCGAGGACCGCCGGCTTGCGCCCCTTGACCTTGATGCCGAGGCGCTTCGCCGCCCCGGCGGGGAGCAGCGCGCGCACGCGGCAGGTCGCCGCGCGGTTGGCCTGGCACACGACCGTCAGGCCCTTGCCGCGCACGTCCTTGAGCCGCTGGATGGGGCGGCCCGCCAGGCTGGCGCTGAGGCCAGCCGCGCCGGATCCGCCGCCGCCGGTGCCGCCGCCCGTGCCGCCGCCAGTCCCGCCGCCGGTGCCCCCTCCGGTCCCGCCGCCGTCCGAGCCGGGCTCGGTCATCACGACTGGAACCGACGCCGTGCCGGTGGCGCCGTAGGAGTCGGTGACGCGGACGCCGACCACGATCGTCCCGCGGTTGGGGTAGCGCCGGGCGACCGAGTTGGCCAGGCCAGTCGGGGTCTCGTAGCTGCCGTTCCCGTCCAGATCCCAGTCGATGCGCGCCAGCGAGCCGTCGAGGGCCGCCGATCCGGAGGCATCGAAGAGCACGCTGGAGCCGGCCACGGCCGGATTCGGGAGCGCCCGGATCGCCGCGACCGGCCGGCGTGTCACGAGGACCGGCACGGTCGTCGTCGCGGTGCCGCTGTCGTTGTCGGTCACCCGCAGGCCGACCGTGTGCGTGCCCGGCGCCGGGAACGCGTGCACGTAGCCGGACGAGGCGCCGCCCGGCGTCTCGAACGTGCCGTTGCCGTCCAGATCCCAGTCATAGGCGGTGATGGTGCCGTCCGGATCGCTCGACGCCGCCGCGGTGAGCGGCGAGGGCACGCCGACGATCGTCGGCGGGGAGGCTGAGAACGCGGCCGTCGGCGACTGGTTCTGCACCGTGATCGCCAGCGGCGCGCTCACGACTCGGGCGCCCGAGTCGTCCGTCACGCGCACGCGCACGTTGACGGTCCGCTTCGAGGGCCAGCTCGCGCTCACCGAACTGCTCGTGGTCGAGCTCGCGTCCGCTGGGCCAGTGAAGGCGCCGTCGCCGTCCAGGTCCCACTCGTACTTGGCAATCGCCCCGTCCGGGTTCGTCGCGTTCGCCGTGAGCGTGACGGGCGCGCGCGAGAGCGGCGTCGTGTCGGTGGACGCGGCGGAGACGGTCGTGTTCGTGACGTTGAGCTCGACGGTCGTGCCGTCGGTGAGCGGCGTCGGCGAGTCGTGGTCGGTCACCCGCAGGCGGACGATGTGGCGTCCGCGGGCGTAGGTCTGCGCCGCCAGCGTCGCCGGGCCGGTCTGGAAGTTGCCGTCCCCGAGGACGTCCCACTCGTAGCTCGTGATCGCCGGCGCCGGATTCGTCGGATCGTCGGGGTCCGCCGAACTGGTCCCGTCCAGCGACACCGTGGCCGTTCCGCCTGGAGCGCTCACGACGCCGCCGGGTGCCGTCACCGTGCCCGGCGCCGGGGCAACGCTCGGCGGTGCCGGCGTGATGACCAGGGCGGCATCCGGATAGTGCGGGCAGGCCGGCGCCGAGTCGATGAGCGCCGCGCCCAGCGCGAAGATCGTCGTGGTCTGGCTGCCGTCGTCCCCGCAGGCGGCCCGCACCCGCTGCGCGACGAACAGGGCGCCGATCAGCGCCAGCAGCGCCGCGCTGGCGGCAATGGCCAGGGCACGGGGCCCCGGACGCCGGGCACTGGTCGATCGCGGTCGGGCGGCCATCGGTCCCCCATCGGCCTTCGGACGGGCCCGGGCAACCCCTGTGCAGCAGAAACCGTCGATCCGTCCAGGTCCGGCGGACGCGGCTCAGGACCGCGCTCAGGCGGTCGGGGCGCTCCCCGCCGAGCCGCCGGCGGCGGGATCCCCCGCGCCGGCGTGGTCCTGGGCGTTGCGCCCGGCGATCGTGACGCCGGTCCCGTCGCACCACGGGCACGGGATCGCGTGCGGCGTCCCGCCCAGGCCCGAGGTCACCCGCCCGGAGCCCCGGCACGGGGCGCAGGGCGCGGGCGCGGCGGCGGTCTCGGTGTCCTGGGCGGCCATCGGGCGAGCGAGGGTAGCGCTCCGCGGCGGCCAGCGGCGGCGGCAACCGGAGCGGCGGCCCGCCCAAGCCGGATAGGGTCCTCCCGCGGCGCCGGCTGGAGGGCCGCCCGCCGCACGGAAAGAGCACCCCGGGAGCACCCCAGAGGAGGAAGTCCATGCATCGCGCGTTTCGCAGCGCGGGAATCGCCGCCGTCACGGCGGCGGCCGCCGCGCTCGCCGTCCCGGCCGCCGCCTCGGCAGTGGTCGCCAAGGCCGTCCCGATCGCCCCGACCGGGCCGGGGGCGACCGTCCCCGCGTACGTCGGGTCGGCCGCGAAGTCCAAGCCGGTCAGCGGCGTCATCCCCGCGTGGCAGCACCCGCTCATGGCCGCCAACCCGAAGAACGGCGTCCACAACGATGCCTGGCAGACGGACAACTACACCGCGATCTCCGGCCCGCTCGGCCGCAGCCCGCAGGTCCTCTCCTCCGGATTCGGCCGCACCTGCATCACGCTGACCTTCGACCGCAAGGGCCGCCTCATCGGCTCGTGCACGAACCTCAGCCTGGGACCCGCGCTCTACATGCTCGACCCCGTGACGCTGGACACGCTGGCCTTCCTCCAGCTCCCGTTCGTGCCGCCGCCCGCGGGCACGAACCCCGCGCTGAACACGACGGGCGGCGCGTACTTCTACCTCGACAACCGCGACCGCGTCGTCGTGGCCTCGGCCGACCGCCGGATCCTCGTCGTCGCCTCCGAGGACGTCGGCGGCACGCCGCGGTTCCGCCAGGTCGCCTCCTACGACCCCAAGCCCTGCCTGCAGCCCGACGAGCGGATGCCCTCGACGCTGCCGGACCCGAAGGGCCGCTACTGGTTCGTCGGCCGCTCGAAGGGCACCGTCGGCATCCTCGACCCGAAGACCGGGCGCTGCGGCTCGGTGCTGCTCAACGAGGAGATCGAGAACTCCTTCGCCGTCTCGAGCGAGGGCGTCTACATCGTCACCGACAAGGCGATGTACAAGTTCCGCGGCAGCGCCGGCCTGAAGCCGAAGCTCGTCTGGAAGTCGGTCTACCGCAACGTCGGCATCGCGAAGCCGGGCCAGATCAACGCCGGCTCGGGCACGACCCCGACGCTCATCTGGGGCGACAAGCCGGCGAAGGGCACCACGGCCCCCGCCTACGTGGCCGTGACCGACAACGCCGATCCGATGGACGTCGTCGTCTACCGCGCCGGCGACCGCCTGGCCCGCGGCCAGAAGCGCGTGGTCTGCCAGGTGCCGGTGTTCCGCAAGGGCGCCAGCGACACCGAGAACTCGCTCATCGCGATCGGCCACTCGCTGATCGTGGAGAACAACTACGGCTACGACCTCGGGAAGTGGAACGACGTCCTGCCGGGCGGGGTCACGCTCGGGGGCGACCGCAACCTGGTCAGCGAGCCCGGCATCAGCCGGGTCGACATCAAGCCGGGCGGCGCCGGGTGCGTGAAGCGGTGGACGAACACCACGGTGCGGGCCCCGTCGGTCGTGCCGAAGGGCGACGCCGCCAACGGCCTCGTCTACACGTTCGAGAACGTGAAGGACTCGAGCGGCGCCGATCCCTGGTACTGGAGCGCCCTGGACTACCGGACCGGCAAGTCCGTCTGGAAGCGGCTGGCCGGTGCCGGCGGCCTCTTCAACAACCACTACGCCGGGATCGCTCTCGGCCGCAACCCGCGGACGGGCAAGTCGACGGCCTACGTCGGCGGCATCGGCGGCGTGATGGCGGTGCGCGACCGCTGAGGCGGCGCGGGGCGGCGGCGCACCCGGCGCCGCCGCCCGCGTTCAGTGCTGCGCTGCCGCGTACGCCGCCGCCTGCGCCTTGACGAGGCCGACGAGGTTCCCGAGCGCGATGTTCGCGTCGACGAGGTGCAGGCCCCACGTGGCGTCCGGCACCGGCCGGAGGCCGGGCGTGCCGCTGATCCGCAGGACGCTGGCGCCGCCCGCGGTCGAGCAGCGGGCCGTGTAGCCGCCGCGGTACTCGACCCACGGGGTCGTGGCCGCGGTCTTCGGCGTGCCGACGGCGGTCGTGGCCAGCCCGATCACGGTGCCCGGGGCAAAGGGCGCGGTCGGATAGGCGGTAGCGAGCCTCCCGGCACCGCCCCCCAGCGCCGCCGGGTTGGTGCAGAGCACCTGGCTGCCGGGCTTGCGGGGGAGGTCGAAGCCGCGCAGACGGCTGTCGGCCCGGCCGAAGATGGCGTTCGCCGGGGGCGTCGCGTTGAAGGTCGAGAACGCGACGACGCAGCCGAGCTGGCGGCGGGACCGGCAGGCCGTGACGTGCGCGAAATCGCCGCCGATCCCGGTCCCGCGCTTCACCAGCACGTTGCCGCCGAGCAGGATCGCCGAGACGAGCCGCCGGCGCACCGCCGGCTTCGGATCGACCTCCGTGGCCACGAGGCGGCGCAGCACGAACGTCCCCTGGGAGTGCCCGATGAGCACGACGCCGCGGCCCCGGTTGTACCGGGCGAGGTACTCGCGCCAGGCGGCGCGGACGTCGGCGTAGACGGTCGCCCGCATCGCGGCCGTGACGGTCGCGGGGTTGTTGAGCCCCTGGATCGTGATCTGGCGGTACATCGGCGCGTAGACGCGGCACTGCTGCGAGTAGCGCGCGGCCTGGTAGAGCGCGATCGAGCGCTGCTCAGGGTCGATGCGCAGCGTGGCCTGGGGCGTCTTCTGGTCGCTGACCGTCGGGTAGACGTAGAAGCAGTCGATCTTCGGCGAGCGGACGCTCGCCGGGGTCTCGACGCGCAGGCTGGCGCCCGTCGCGGAGATGAGCGTCGTGCGCTGGCTGGGAGCGCAGGGGTTCGCCGGCTGTCCGGGCTTGCACAGCCACACGGTGGCGGCGTGTGCGCCAGCGGGGCTGGCGAGGACGATGGCGGCGGCGAGGGCGAAGCCGGCGAGAGCGGCGGCGCGGCGGGAGGAGATTGGGGTCATGGGCGCCAGCCTAGCCACCGCCGCCAGCCTTCGAGCTGGCATCGAGCGGCGGGATTCACACGTCCAGCGAGTAGTCCAGCCAGCGCTCGTCGCGCTCGCCGCCCACCCGGTCATAGACCTTCTGCGCACGGACGTTGTCGCGCGCCGTCACCCAGGCCAGGGCGACCGCGCCCCGCTGCGCGCAGCGGGCCCGGCAGGCCTCGATCAGCGCCTCGGCCGCCCCGGACCCGCGCCCGTCGGCGGCCACGAAGAGGTCGTTCATCACGCCAAGCCGCCCGCCGGACGTCGTCGACCACGTCCAGAAGAGCGTGGCGAAGCCGACGGCCCGGCCATCGCCGTCCCGGGCCAGGAACTGGACCCCTTCGGTCTCCGGATCAGCGATCAGGGCGTGCGAGAGCGACCGCATCGCCTCATCGGTCGGTCCGGCGCCCGGAGCGATCAGCGGCGCGTCGGCCGGGGAGGACTCGTAGAAGTCCAGGTAGCTGCGGACGAGCGGCAGCAGCTCGCCGAGGTCGGCCTCGCCGACGGGCGTGACGGTCACATCGGGCATGCGCCCATCCTCTCGCAGGCGGGCACGCGGCGCCAACCGGGGGGCCCTACGGCGCGGCGGACGCCGCGGCCTCGGCCCGCTCGCGGGCGAGGTCCAGCAGGCCGTCGACCAGCACGTGGGCGCCCGATCCCACGCCGAAGGTCCAGTAGCGCCGGAACCAGCGGCGCGCGTGCTCGTCGGTCGTGGCCGTGCGCATGACGCCCGAGAGGAGCGTCCGCCCCGGCTCGAGCGCGCGCACCGACAGCGAGTAGACGGTCTTGGCATAGCCGGGCTGGGAGAAGTCCTTGAACTCGTCCGGGCCCACCTCGGCGAAGTCGATCACCGGCCGCCAGAACTTCCCGACCAGCCCGAGCGCGATCTCCTCCCCGGGACGCTCGCCGAGCCGGATCCAGCCGCCCTCGGCCACCGGCGCGTCCGCGAGCTCCTCGAGCCGCAGGCTGGCCGGCATCTCGGGCGCGTGCTCGCCGTGCAGGGCGTGAGCGGCGAGGTCGGGGAGCATCCGCAGGCCCCCGAGCATCCCGACCATCGGCTTGCGCCGCCCCACCTCGATGAGGTCCACCTCGGTCAGCGCCGTCCAGGCCGCCGCCACGTCCGCGGCGGCGACGGTGGCCACGGAGTCCGAGACGTCGTAGGCGGGCAGGAAGTCGTCGACGAGCACCCCTCCAGGGTCGCTGACCGCCGGCGCCGGCGCGTCCGCAGATTGCCCGGCCCGCCCCGCGTGCTTCTCCGCAGCCGGTTGTGCGGGTCAGGGCGGCGCAGTAGCGTGACCCGGCAGGTCCATCGCTCCGGAGGGAACGCCATGACGCCAGCCCGACTCGCCGCCGTCCTCCTAGGTGCAGCCGCCGCGACCGCCCTCGCCGCCGGCACCGCCCAGGCCCGCAACCACTGTGCCCGCTCCGGGACCCAGACGCTGCGGTCGACGCCCCTCTTGCGGGTCTACGTCGACCCGGACCTCGCTGCCGCCTACGTCTGCCTGCGCGCCTCGGGCCGCCGGACGTTGCTCTACGACGACGACGGCCTCTACTCGTCGGGGGCGGTCGCCGCGGTGGCCGGCCGGTTCGTGGCCTACGCGTTCGATGAGATCCCCGCCTGCAAGGACACCTGCCCGCCCGGTGTCACCGGCGCCAGCGGCACGGCCGTGGCGAACGCTGCCACCGGCCGGGTCCGTCAGCTCGAGGCATACGTGGTCGCGAAGGTCGTGCTCGCCGCCTCGGGTGCCGTCGCCTGGCTCTCCCCGCCATCGCCCGGCTTCGGGATCCGCAGGCTGTGGATCTGGAACGCCGCCGGCCGCCGGCTCCTCGACCAGGGCCAGATCGCCCCCGCTTCGCTGCTGCGCAGCGGCGGGCGGCTGCGCTGGACGACCGGGACGGCGGCCCATTCGGTGCGGATGCCCTAGCCGCCCCTGGCCGGTACGGTCCGTCGCGTGGTCCTGCGCACCTTGACGGTCGCCGCCGGGATGACGGCGATCCTCGCCGTCGCGCCGGCTGCCGCCGTGGCCGCCCGTCCGAACGTCCGCCTCGCCGGCGTGCATGCGATGGACGGCCGCATGGTCGGACTCGCCGCCGCCCGCTTCACGGTGCGCGGCCGGGTCCCGCCGGCCCGCGCCGGCGGTTCCGCCGAGATCGCCTTCCGGCGGAGCGGGCGCGCGGTCAAGGTCGCCCGCCTCCAAATCGGCCCGGACGGCCGCTTCGCGGCACGGTTCCGGCCGGGGATGCCGGGACAGATCACGGTCCGCATCCGCACCGACGGGCTGGCGACCGCCTGGCGGCGGGTCCTCGTGCTCCGGCCGCTCGCTGCCCCGGGCGAGCGCGGGCCGCACATCCGGTTCCTGCAGCAGCGCCTGGCGGCGCTCGGCTACCAGGCCCCCGCGACCGGACGCCTCGACGGAGCCGCGCAGCGCGCAGTGCTCGCCTTTCGCAAGGTGAACGGGCTGCTGCGCGTCACGAACGCGTCACGGGCGGTCTTCGGCCTGGCCGCCGCCGGCCGCGGCGGGTTCCCGGTGCGCTTCCCCCGCCACGGGCGCCACGTCGAGGGCGACCTCACCCGCCAGGTGCTCGCGCTCGTCGAGCCCGGCGGGCGCGTGCACCGCATCTACCCGATCTCCTCCGGCCGCCCCGGCCTCCGGACCCCGACCGGCACCTTCCGGGTCTTCAGCCACCACTGGGGCTGGCGCGGCGGCATGCTGGACGGGAGCTACTTCGTGCACTCCCAGGGCTTCACCTGCGGCATCCACGGCTACCCGTGGGTGCCGACCTATCCGGCCAGCCACTGCTGCCTGCGCGTCCCGATCCCCGACGCCCACCACATCCGCTGGTGGGTGCACCTCGGGACGGTGGTCGACGTGTATCACCGGCCATACTCGCGCTGAGATGGCGATTCAGCGGATGGACAACGTGCTCATCGTGGTCGACGACCTCGAGGCGGCGAAGGCGTTCTTTGCCGAGCTTGGCCTGGAGATGGAAGGCGAGATGCCGGTGCAGGGGCGCTGGGTTGACCTCGTCGTCGGGCTCGACGACGTCCGGGCCGACATCGCCGTGCTGCGAACCCCGGACGGCCACAGCCGAATCGAGCTGACGAAGTTCCACGCTCCGCCGGCGGTGAGGGCCGAGCCGGATCCCGCGCCCGCGAACACGCTGGGCATCCGCCGCATCATGTTTGCGGTCGACGACGTCGACGACGTCGTGGCTCGCCTGCGCAGCCACGGTGCCGAGCTCGTCGGCGAGATCGCCCAGTACGAGGACATCTACCGGCTCTGCTACATCCGCGGCCCCGAGGGCATCCTCATCGGGCTGGCCGAGCGGCTCGGCTGAACGGCGAGGGCGGCCCCCGCCCCCGCTGTTCGGTCCGCACGAAGTTGGCGGATGCGAGGCCCGAGAATGGGCCAGTCCGCCAAAGTTGGCGGCAGCCCAGTCCGCTGAAGTTGGCGAGCGTCCACTGCGCCGTGCCCGAGGCGTAGCTGCCGCTTAGAACTGGAACCGCAGGCTCGGGGGCGGCCCACATGGCGCTGAAACCCGGACGTCAGCTGAGCACCGGCACCGCATCCAGGTACTCACGGATCTCTCGGGCGGCATCCGGCCTGGGCACCGCGCCCGATCGCCATAGGACGGCTGCCCGGGACTCCAGCTCGGTCGCGTCACTGAACCCCAATTGTCCGGCGAGCCGATGCAGCACCTGCTTCCCGAAACACTCCGTGGAGAGACGATTGGCGTCGGCTCGCATGGTTGCCCACTGGTTCATTTTGGCGGCGATTGCTATTCGACGCCTTGCCTGGTCAGCTTCCGACAGTGTGATCAACTGCTCAGCAATGCGTTTCGCCGCTTGATCCGGATCGGGGGATATCAGCTGCCAGCCAAGCTGCCCGGCTTCTCGAACCCCAGGTTTGGAATCTTCACTCCATCCTTCCTCGACTCTTGCCTTCTCATACGCCCAACGACCGGCATCGGGGTCCGCGCAGCGCTGCAGAATCAAGAGGGCGTCCTCGTCGTTGCGGTTGCTGTCTACCAGCAAGCGCCGTACCAATTCGGGCTGAAGAAAGAGGTTCTCGATCTCGCAGACCGAGAGAACGTGGACGCCATATTCTTGGAGAACCGATCGTCGCTGCTCGTCGGTTCGGAAGTCGCGGTCGATGATTCCAGCGATTCGCAGCTGCTCCTCTTGCGACGCCAGCGAGCGCAACGCATCCACCCGATGCAGGACCTCTTCGCAGCCGCCAGCTTCGATAAACCGGTCCGCCGTGGCGGATTCCAGAACGGTTGCGAATCGCTCGCGTTCTCGTCGTTCGCGCGTGCCCTCGATCAGGACAAATCGGGACCGGCCGACCGAGAAGGCCGGCGTCCCCACAGCAGCAGCCAGCGTTGACAATGCAGGTCGATCCGCAAGCGGACTGACGCTGCGCACCAGCCGGTCGTCGTCACGCTCGATAACCAGCGTGGCCATCGGGCCTGCCACCTCTGCAGCCTCTAGGGAATGCGTGGCGACCCATGCCTGTCCTTCATCCACCGTACTTCGCAGGTAGTCCAACCAGCCGCGCAGCAATTCCGGATTGAGGTGAAGCTCCGGTTCGTCAAGCAGGAACAGCCCGTCGCGCATTCCGAACCGGTCCAGTTGGCCGACGAGAAAGGCCAGCTCGCGCTCTCCGCCGCTCAATTCCTCATATGGCACTTCGGCGCCTGCGCTGTCAAAGATCAGGCGCCGCGTCTCGTGATCAAGCCTCACAAGGCGAAGGTGTGGCAGCACCTGTTGAAGACCATCTCTGTAGCCCTCAAGAGGGTCATGCGGGGGCGGTGCGGCTTCTCCGCTCTTCTGAGCGGCCAGGGCCTGCTGGTAGTACTCGGCTTGGAGGCGTTGCTGGCCACCTAGCATGCTGCGCATCCATTCGAGATAGAGGTTCTGAGTGAGCTGAGCGGCCTGGTTCTTCAGCCAGTCGGGCAGCGAGAAGTCCTGTCTGGAGAACGCGAGGACCTCGTGATCCTGAACTTCGCTGTTGGGAAACACGCGGTCAGCATCGATGTACAGGTGCAGTAGTGCGGGCGTCTGCCGAAGCGACTGCACGACGGCACCACCGAGTCGGATGCTCTCCGGTTCGTATCCGCCCGCGGTTACGACGATCGCTTGACCACCGAAGGGGTTGGTGCTCACGGAAGTTCCGGGCGGGAGATCGGATGGCGGATTGGCCCCGGCCCAGCCTCGAGACCAGAACATGAGGCGACCGCCCCAGCTTCCCACCAATCCGTGTTCGAGACCATGCTGGACCACGAGCGCATCCAGCAACTGCTGATCGAGGTCCACCCCCACTGTGACTTCGATGTTGTGCGAGCCGCCGGACAACGGAATCTGCGGGGCTGGGCGTCGCGTCTGAGCTGCTGGCGAAAGGCCCAGGTGATGGGCGACCCAGGTGAGCAGTTCAAGTATCGAACTCTTGCCAGTGCCGTTCTCTCCGACAAGACATACGAAGCGGGCGTCCGCCGGAACATCGACACTCACGTCGGCAAGGTTCCGCCAGCCTTGCACCTTGATGCTCTCGACCCGCATGGACTACACGATACGCGCGGCCAGGACGACGGGCTGGCCGTGAGCTTCTGCCCAGCAGCAGCCCTTGTCGCGGAACCGAACACGACAAGACCCGACTCGTGACCAGATCCCAGATCCCCGCTCCGGCATCACGGATCTCCTGATCTCGTCCGGGGCCTTCCGAGGCCGCCGGCAAGCGAACCGCGGGCTCGCGAGGCGCTAGTGCTGCTGTTCGGGCAGGACCGCACCCGTCTTGTAGCGTTCTCGGAGTTCGTCCGCGAGCAGGCGGACTCGCTGGCGATCGTGTCACGCAGACACTAGCGCGGCACGAGCCGTATGCCGACGTCATCCAGCGGCTCGCCCAACAACAGCGCCGGTTGGCGGACATCGCCGACCGCGCGAACTTCCTTTCGCTCATCGGGTCGGGGCTGGCAGGCCCAAAGCAGAGCGGATTCGAGAAGAAGGCTGCAGAGCACATCGCAGCCATCTGAGGAGCCGCGTGCCGGTCGACCCAGACCTCTCGCAGAGCCCCACCGGAAGTCCCTCAAGCCCCGAGACGGTTCTGCAAAGCGTTGAGCCAAGCAACTGTTCGACGGTCGTGATGGAATCTGCGCGATCGTGACGACGGGCGCACTCGGCGAGGCGGGCATCCTTGGGTCGCAAGAGACGGCGCCTTCGCTTGATTCATGGGCGGACTTCGTTCGCGAGTTCGCACTGAACGCTGCGCCGAACTGGATCTTTCGGGGTCACGCAGACGCGACGTGGCAACTCGTCACGAGTCTTCAGCGAGCGTTTGCTGCCCGCGGCATCGCGGACCTAGCGGAGCGGGCCGCATTCGAGAACTCGGCGATCGGGTTCTTCCAAGAGCGGGCGCGGCTGCACTTGGAACAGGTTCCCGACGAACACGACCTCCTTGGTTGGCTCGGAGTGATGCAGCACTACGGGGCGCCGACCCGACTGCAGGACTGGACCCAGTCGCCGTTCGTGGCCGCGTACTTCGCCTACCGCGAAGACACCGGTCAAGACGGCGAACTTTGGGCGCTACAGGCGTTCTTCTGCCGAAGGACCTTGACGCCAGTCATGCTCGGTCAGCCGTGGGACTATCTCGGCTTTCTCGAAATCGTCGGCCAGGACGCCCAGGGCAACGAGGTCATCGTGCGTCCGGGGGTTGAGCTGAGTCAGAAGGACGCCGAGAACGAGAATCTTCGTGCTGCCATCCGGGGCGGCAACGGATGGCCCCTTCCGCTGCTGCCCCTCGCGTACGACGCCCGGATGGCCGCGCAGCAGGCGGTCTTTGTCTCGGCGACGCAGCTGGACTTCGCGCTGGAAGCATTGCTCGACAAGGATCTCTGGCCGCAGCCGGAGGCTCCGAATCGTTTCGTCGACCAACTCAAACAGCAGGAGGCGGAATACCCCCTGGCTGAGCCGTACCAGCTGATCAAGCGCGTGCGGCTGCCGTATGCCTGGCGCGGGGACGCGCTGAGGACGCTCCGCCAGATGGGCATCGCCGAGGAAACCCTCTTCCCAGGGCTCGACGGCGCCGGGCGCGCCACACGCATGCACATCGAAGCCCGTTCCCTCGGCCTCCGCGATGCATTACAGAGCGTCGGTCTCTGACAGGTCGTTGAGGAGGTTCTCCCCGAACGTCAGCAGGCTGCCCTCGACCGCCGGCAGGACGTCGCGGGTGAAGCGCCGGAAGAGTTCGCGGTCGGTCTCGGTCGGGTGGCCACCGTAGATCGGCGCCTCGCGCCAATCCAATCCGGTCAGCTGGGCCCAAAGCCAGGCAGCAGCGTGGCGGTCTCTCCCCTTTCCGACTCGGATGCCGGCGTCAAACGCGATGCGAGCCCACTCCTCGGGCGTGAACCCGTTCCAGTGTGCGAGGTCCGCCTCGCGCTGACGGTAGTCAACCGCGGGCTGCTTGATAAGGCCATCCAGCGCCGCCGACAGCGCGGCATGGAAGGACTCGCGGGCGCCTGCCTCGGCGAGCCTTGTCACGGCGTTGTTGGCCAGCACCCGCACGGCCCGCATGTCGGAGTACCCGAGAGCGGCGCCTGCTTCGGGCCACGTCGCGTTGATGAGATAGCGGGCCACGGCAAGCGAGGTGTACGCGCGCGCCGTTCGCGCGAGAAGCCGCGTGTTCGCGACCAGCGGCGCGATCTCGGCCTCGTAGAGCGGCTCGGGCCAGAGCCGGGGGACGAAGCGGACATCAAACTGCGGCGCAGCTGGGTTCAGCTTGAGCTGCTGCTTGATGCGCGGACTGCGGCGTCGCAGTGCGCGGTGCCAGGCCTCAGCGAGGTCATCGGGCATGTGGAACCAGGCCGCGAAGCTGGCGGCGTGTCGAGGACGCAGGTCGTGCGTGTCGTGCGCGAGATCTGCGACGAGTTCGGGCGACGCGGAGATTCGAACCGCCGAAGGCAGAACGGCTGCGAGCAGCGCCGCGTTCACCGCGGGACCGACCCACACTCGCTGGCGCGGCGCTCGTCGGCCGTCTTGGCCTCGTTCCCGCATGGCGGAGCGCTGCGAGAGCGTGCCGGCACGCTCGGCCTCGTGCTGGAGCCAGGCCGTCTCAGCGAGACCGGGCAAGGGGCCCAGAAGCTTCCGCTGGCCGCCGGCGAGGAGGCAGGCCGCGAGCGACCGCAGTCGGTTGAAGTAGGCGAGCTGGCCCTCGCCGGGCGGGCCGTGCAAGTGGGCGTCGATTTCCTGCTGCGCCTCGATCATCGCGCGGTGCCGGCCGATCCGGGCCGCGTCCGAGAGCGTGAGATCGAACCCACACACCTCCTTGCGCCCCGACACCCCGATGCCGGGCGGGAGCGGGTTGTGGCACACCCGGATGTCTGGCACGACGCTTGGAAGCACCGGAATGGTGCTTCCGTCCTGGCGGCCGCTCTGCGTCCGTCGAGCACACCCTTCGCAGAAGCTGACTAGCAGCCGCCGGTGGCGGAGGCAGGCGAAGGACCAGGGGAGCTTCCAGGCAAGGCGCCAGTAGCCGTCCTCGTCGAGGCATTCCGGGCACACGTGCGAGCCGGCGGAATACATCCATTCGCGCATCGCGATCTTCCTAAGCACGTCGGGCCGAGGGTCCAGCAGTTCGGGTGCGCGCAGGCACACGCCGTTGAAGGCGATCAGCAGCGTGGCCCGGATCTGCGTGGAGGGAAGTCGCATGGCGTGTGCCAGGCATTCGAGCCGCTGGGGATCGGCGGTGACGCCATAGGCACGTGTCAGCGTCCTGAAGTGGGCCTGATCAGCGAATCCGGTTGCGGCAAGCACGGTGAGCAGGGGCGCGTCGTTGCGTGCCGCCAGACGGACCATGAGGCTGTGGAAGGACTCGCCCGGCATGGGGCGCACCGACACCGGGAGGGTGCGGACGTTCACGCGGCGCGCCGCCGCCTCGACCTCGTCGCCCTCGTCTCCCGCTGCTCTGCGCCGTGGCTGAGGCGGACGGCGTCGAGCGTGGGCGTGGTGAGCCCCTGGGCGCGCGTGGGGTTCTTGAGGTCGCGGTCCAGCGCGTAGTCGGACGCGAGGTTGATGAGATCGACCACTGCGCCGATCGAGCCATCGGTCCGACGGTGCAGGTAAGTGGCTGCCTCCCGGTCGGAGAGCTGGACCGGGCCGAGCACCCGGACGTCACGCTCCACGGACCTCAGCAGCGACCGCCATTCCCGCTTGCCTTCGGCAGTCGTGATCTCCATCCGCTGCACGGGGCAGCGGCGCAGGCGGTGCGAGAGCTGGGCGTACCGCGCCTCGCTGACAGCACGCCCTTCGCGGAAGATCCCCTCGTGCTCGAGGCCGACGCCCGCGAAGACGAAGGTCGCGGGCACCTCGTTCATGAGGTGCTTGAGGTGGTCGTTGAGCTGCCGCCCGGCCAGCTCGCGCGGGCTCATGTAGTGCAGGTCGTCGATGCACACCAGCGTGGTGGCGCACAGGTGCATGACCTCGATGACGCGCCGGCTGAGGTCGCTGGCCGTGCTCTTGAGCGGGTATGTATGCCCGAAGAAGTCGATGAGCTGCCCGTTAAGGGCCTTGATGGTGGTGTCGCGCGGCAGCGTGATGCAGCACACCGGGATGAACTCATCGCCAGCCTCAGTCTCGGTCCCATACTCCGCGACCTTGCGCCGGTGATAGACGCGGCCGAACTGCTGGAGAATGGTCGTCTTGCCGAGAGTGGGCTCGCCGTCGATGGCAGCGGCCCGACGGATGCGGTCGCCGGGCATGCGATCGTTGGCCTTGACGAGCGCGTTGAGCTGGTTGCCGATCTCCTTGGCGGATCCGAGCCTGTAGGGGCCGAGGCTGGCGTTCTGCCGGCGCCACCGAGCCACCACCGCCTCTTGTTCATCCGCGGGGAGCCGGTCGAACTCCGCAGGCGACAGGGGCGCCGGCGCGGGCTCCGGGTCGCGCGCACAGAACGCGAACCAGCCCTCCTTGCGGTGCAGGGCGTGCCTGACGGGAGCCGCCATCAGCGGGCCGCATTGAAGCTGTCGTCGTCGATCAGCGGGAGCGGCTCGATGTCGTCGTCGTCCCAGGACCGATCATCGGGCCCGTCGTCCGTCTCAGGCGCAGGAACGGTGCGCTTGGGGCGCTTGGGCTTGTTCGGCTGCTCGGCGGGCTGCTGCGCGGGCGGCGGCTCGGGGTCCGAGCCGGCCGAGCCGCTGACAGTCGAGACCGCCGGCGTGGCAGACCGCAGCTCGCCGGCATGGCGGGCCTGATCGAGCATCCGCGCCACGAGCTTGCGCTCGGCCGGAGCAGTCTGGCCAGAAAGCTGCCGCTCGAGGAACGCATCAAGCTGCTGGCTCACGATCTCGGGGTCAGGCCGCTGCAGCCCATCGTCGGCGAGGAGCTGCTTCACCCAGGCGAGCGCGGCGTCATTGAACGGGACGTCGGGATGCAGGGCGCCGACGCGGAGCAGCGCGACCCACCGTTCCGTATCCGGCTCGTAGAACCAGACTCGCGACAAATCGCGAGGGTCGTAGTGGATCGGGTGGACCGGCGCGCGCGAGTCCTCATCCCAGGGCGAGGGCCGCCGGCGCCAGACATCGATCACGGGGTGGTAGTACCGCAGCCGGTTGAGATTGATGCCGTAGTCCTGCAGGACCACCCGCTTGCTCGGCAGGCACGCGACGAGCCGCTCGGGCGACGGAGCCACGGTGAGAAAGCCCGACCGGGCAAGGCTGTACTCGAACATCTGGTTCGAGGTGACGGCGACCTGCGGCGCCTCCGGCAGCCGGCACCCGTCATGCGCGCGGCGGTGATACGCGGTCACCGCCCAGTCGATGATCAGGCCCTCCAGCTCGTCAAGGAAGAGCATCGGCTCCCGCTCAATGCGCCGACCGCGATGATGGGCGCCGCGCCCGACGTAGCCCGGCAGACGCTGCAGGAGCTGCTCGTTGACGTTGTCGAACGCCTGCTCCACAACTCCCTTGTAATTCGGCGTCCGCGGCGGAGCCGGCTGGATGGAGATCCCGAACTGCTCGCAAGCGGCGAAGAATGTGCGCGAGAGGTACACCCGCCCGCGATCACACACCACCGTCTGCGGGCGCCCGAAGGGTGATTGCGCCGGTCGCGATCCTCGCAGCGCCTCTCGGCTCATGTCGATGACCAGGCGCTCGGGCACGCCCTGGAAGTTCCACGCGCATTCCTCGCCCCACGGCTCGCGCCACGGGACTGGGCACAGCAGGTCGTAGACCATCAACGCGGCATCCACGGCCTTGGTCCCTTGGGCGGCAACGCGGACCGAGCGGATGCTGCGGTCGAAGGCGTCCACGGCCAGCGTGACCTCCGGACGCCCCATCACGCCGGTCGCCCGGTCCAGCGCCATGACGTCAAGAATCGTGGAATCGATCTGGGCCACCTCCCCGGAGCGGGTGGCGCGCAGGGGCGCGGAGGTTGGACGGGGCTTGTCCGCAGCGCTGCGGCGGTTGGCTGCTTCGCCAGCGAGGAAGGCGCCCCGATACCGGTGCTTGAGAAGTCGATAGAACGCGGTGCGGCCCGGGAGCCGCAACGCCTGGGCACCACCCTCGCTCACGCGCAAGCCGACGATGGCCCGGTCCGGGAACCTCCGCCTCAGTTCACGACGCAGGTCGTCATAGAGGATGTGCGCACCCGCGGTGCTGCCGTGCGTCCGGCCAGCGGCAAGTTCGTCCAGGACTTGAAGAACCTCGGGGCTCGGCGACTGTCGGGTCCTGCGCAGGGAGGCAGCGCGAGCGTCTGCGAGGCCGAGCAGCCCTTCGGCCTCGTAGTTCGCGCACCAGCGCTCAAGCGTCCGCTCGCCCATCCGCATCCCGGCAGCCCGAAGCTCACGCGCCTTGAGCGCGCGGCGCTCCATCAGCGTGGTCCGTGCGGGGTCGTACTCAGGGCGTCCGGGGCCGTCGGCGAACTCGCCCGCCGGATGGCCGAGCAGCACCTCCAGCACGTGAGCCCTGCGCCACAGCGCCTGCTTGAGCATCTCGTCGCTCCAGCCTTCCACCAAGGCCGCCCGGGACGGCCCGCCGCCTGGCGCGCCGGCCAAGGGCCTCAGGCCCGGGGAGGCTGCGAGTTCCGTCACTGCCACGCGACGAGCCTCGTCATCGCAGTCGATCGCTTGAAGAGCAACATGCCGGCCATCAAATGCGACGACACGCCACGGCCGATCCTCGAACATCAGATCGACGCCGGCCCCCAAATGAAGGCGCTCAGTCACCGCGCCGCGCCTCCAGGATGGTGTGCGAGCTGATGGGCCGGTCAAGCTCGGCGACGAGCTGACGGTGCCAGATCAGGTGGGCCAGGATCGGCCGGGCGATCGCCGAGACCTCCCCCGTCCGGCGCTCGGCCTCATCCCAGCGCACGCCGCCGACACATGCCGCCTGCAGCGAGGGTGCCAGCTCGCGAGTCATCGGCGGCTCGAGGCGTGCTGCTGCAAGGAACTGAAGGTTGAGCAGGCGTGCGGGCGCCAACCCACCGATCGCCACCCGGTGGCGCCACCCCAGTTCCGAGCACACCCGCGACATGGCGGCGAGACGCGATGCGATGTCCGGCATCGCCGCCCGGCGCGGTGTCGCCACGTTCAGCACCTCGGGAACCTCGCCATCACCGAGGAGCAGGAAGTCGGGCACATGGGAGGCCGGGAGACCCTCGCCTCCGAAGTGCACCCGGAACGGCTGCTCAACGATCCACGAGACGCCTGGGTCGAAGTCCGCGGCCAGCAAGTGCTGGGCTTCCAGCCGACTCTCGTAGCCCACGAAACCGGCCTTCGTTACCGACCAGAACAGTCCAGGATTCCGCTTCTGGCCTTGGTAGGCCGCGAACCGCCGGATCGGGCGAAGCTCTCGGAGGTCAAGCGCAAGCAGCTCGGGTTGAGGCACGGAGACCTCCTGTCCGGCGTAGTCGAGCGAGAAGACGGCAGAGGGCACGGCGAGGAGGCTACACATGTGTTATACGAACGTCAAACATCCGTATGACGCTCACTGGCCGCGAGTCCTTGGTTCGGGGCTGACAATATGCTCTACTCGTGTCAACGCTCCGACGAACGAAAGATAAAGACAATGAGCGCGCCTGTGACCGTTACGAACGACGAGCTACGGTCAACGCGGGAGACCGTGCAAGGCCTTGGTCGGCTTCTTGACGCCCTCGAGGCCGGGAAGGTCGACAAGTTCGTAATCACGCAACAAACCCGGATGCGAGGGGTGCTCATCAGCCTGGATGAGTACGCCCGACTGATCGATGCCGCCGAGCAGCATGTCTAGCGGTGGCCTCTGACGGCTGACAGCCTGCGCGCGTCGATCCCTCCAGCCCATCCCTCGGATCCGTTGCACTAGCGATCCACAGTAGCCTCGAAGCGGTTTTGCGTCTGCATCCAAGCGGCACCCGCGGCCACCGGGCGCCGTGCTGCGGGACGGAGAGCGATCAGGCACCAACGCTGCCGGAGCATCGACGCTCAGGTGCGCGGACTTTCCTTCAGGTGCACTTGGTCTTGGCGTCCAGGAATCGCCGGCTGGTGCGGATGCGGCTGGAGTGACGGAGCAGGCTCCGCGTGGCGCTGGCGGCGCGGGTGGCGTTACCGGCGCGGGCAGCGCGGCTGATCGCGGTCAGGTCTGTGGCTGCTGCCTCAAGGGCGCGGGTGAGGCGCCCGAGGGCGGCTGACAACGGTGGCGGCGGGTTGAGCCGGTCGAGGTCGGCGGCCACAGTGCGCACGCGGCCGGCCATGTAAGCGAACTGGCCGGCGATCTGGCCGTTGGTCATGCCACTGGCACGGTTGAGTTCGCGGCCGAGGAAGTCGCCGATGGTGAGGATCCGTCCTTGCGCCTCGCGGAACCCGGCCACGAACGGTGCCGGGGAGCAGGACGCCCCGGCGGGCGGCGCCAGAGACGCGGGCAGTCCCAAGGCCACGGCGGCAGCGATCAACACCAGGGTCGAGCGCCTCAGTGGCGCAGGCGACTCGGTGAAACGGCGAGGTCGCGCACGGCGGGCAGAGCCGGAAGTCATTGCAGGCCCCACTTGTTGCGCAGCGTGCGGGGAATGCCGTACAGGATGGGGTCCCCGGAATCGCCGATCAGCCGCCACGGCCCGCCGCGGCGCCGGGTGAACTTCTCGGGCTGGTCGGTCGGGCCGGTGACGGGGAAGTTGAAGTACGCGGCGGCGTAGTAGCGCGTGCCGCAACGGCCGAAAGGCACCTTGCCCGGCAGCGGGGTCCGCTGCTCGGTGTAGCGGCTCATCACTTTGCGCAGCACCGCTTTGAGGCCCTTGGAGCTGAGCGCCTTGCACGTCGTGCTGGCTGCGACCGGCCTCGATGCCGCCGGCGCAACCGCGGGCGTTGCGGCCAGCAGCGCACTAGCGGCAACTGCGAGAGCGATCGTGCGGACGGAAATGCGTGAACGGCGCATGCGACGGCGTCCTCCTCAGTAGCTCCCAGCCCGGACCCTATCTCCTAGCTTCCTTCAGTCTCCGCCGGCCTGAGGCATGTCCAGCAGGCCGCGCGCTCGCAGGAGTTCGGGGCCGAGCACGAGGCGCCAGACGCCGCGCGGGCAGGGCGGCAGGCCGCCGGCATGCTCGTGGAAGTAGTCCTCGTCATCAACGATCAGCATGCCGGCGACCTTGCAGCGCCCAAGCTCTGCGTGGCGGCTGAGCTTCTCGCAGTCGGCGGCCACTGCCTCGACGCGCTTCTTGGCGTCCATTTCATAGCTGCTACCGCGCCATCCCTTCTGCAGCCATTTGACCTCGAAGAAGGCCTCGTGCTGATGGGTGCGGTAGCGCTCCTGCGAGGTGCCATCCTCGGTGAAGCCGCGCAGGTCGGTCACGGCCACGTCCACCCGCTGGGCTGCCTCCGCGGCGGGGTCGAAGTCGGCGCGGGTGGCCTTGCTGATGGAGAACTCCATGTGAACGCAGCTCGGCCACTCGCGCTCCAGCTCCATGGCGAAGCGCAGCCCGCAGTCGCGCTCGGAGCGGATCACCGGGCCAAAGTAGTTGAGCGGGTCCTCGTAGCCGGTCCATCCGTGGAAGCGGTGCCCGCCCCAGGCTGCATAGCCGCGCACCAGCCGGTCAAACGCAGCCATCGCCTTGTCCTGGGCCGGCCACGCGTCGGGCGACTGCCCGGTCGTGCGCCGGGCCACTGCGCTCCGGATCGCCTCGACCAGCGCGCGGACGAAGGGCATGTCCTCAGGTCCATTGTCTGTCCAGGTGAAGTGCAGTTCGCGCATTTCAAGGAACAGAAGAGCCCGGCACTCGGTCAGCGACGGTGGGAGTGAGCCGTCGGCGTGCCAGGCGCGGCGGGCGTCGGCGAGAACTTCGCTGCGCCACTCCGGAGCGGTGACCGCGTAGCCGTCGAAGCTGGCGGCGAATGGCGAGATGTCTGACCACTCCGCTCCCGCCTCCGGAATCCGTCCCGGCGTCAGCTCGCAGTTGGGCAATCGCAGCGTCACAGCGCGGCTTCGCCTCTGCACGGGCAGGTACGTCGCAGCTCCACGTGATGGCTCTCCTTGAAGTCCCGATGCGGGTGTGAGACATCCACCGCGGGCTAGCCTAGTCGGGGCGCACGCTCGCGACAGTGACAGCCTGCCGCCACGGCCCCGATCACCGGCACCCGCCCGACGCCCACTGAGGCCGCTAGCGCTCCATGCCCGCCAATGCGTGCAGACGGCGGCGCAGGCTGGCAATCGCGGGCTTTCATCTGGGGCGGCCAGGCCGTACGGTTGCCGCCATGACCTCCGTGCTGCGAGCCGGGACGCTCGCCCTCCTGCTGCTGCCGGCCGGTGCCGCACTGTCCGCTTCATCGCCCGCCGCGGCGGCCCCCGGGTCGGTGCACCGCTGCGGCTCGGTGCTGGTGCGCAACGGCCCCATAGAGATGGGGGCCAGCCGCATCCGCACCCGCTATGTGCTGTGCAGCCAGGCACGGGCCATTTCGCGGCGCACCCTCACCGGGCCCTGCCGCTTTGCCGGCTTCTCCATCCGCTATCAGCCGGCCGAGCCGGTGGGCTACATCGTGCTGCGCCGCGGACGCCAGCTGATTTGGTTCAGGGCCGCCGGCGGCGGCAGCTGCTGGCCCGCCTAGCCGTCTAAGGCTGCGGGGCCGGCGCATGGCCGGCCCCGCCAGACCACGGTCCTAATCTCGGTCAGGCTGAAGCCCTGCTGCTGACGGAGACGGCTCATGCCTTCAGGCTGCCATCGCCGGCCGCCTTCCGGCCATTTTCTGGCGCCCCGGGGCGGCTTTCTTCCCGGCTTCGCCGGGGGCGAGACTGGCGTGTGGCGGGCGCGGTGACCGGCGCTACACTCGCTGCCATGCCCCAGGATGCGTCGCGACCGCCCCGCAGTTTCGTGGCCGGCACCTTCGACGCTGCCGGCGCCAGCGACAGCGCCGCGCGCAGCGTCTCGAATCTGCGCCCGGCTGCCCAGCCGGCGGTGCTGCGCCTGGCCCCGGTCGCGGCTGCGTCCGGCGGCTGGCTTGGACTGAGCGCAGGGCGCCCGCGATCGGCTGAGGCCCGGCGCCTGCCGCCGGGCCTCGGGCAGCTGAGCACCGGCCAGATGCTCGCCTTTGCCGCCTTAGCCGGCCAGGTGGCCGACTACTGGCAGGGCCGGCGGACAATTCCGCTGATTGCCACACTGGCCGCACTGGCGCTGGCCGGGCTGGCTGAGCTGGCGCGAGCCGGGCGCCGCTAGGCACTTACTGGTGCGACGCTGGACGGATGGTGCGTCCCGCGGCTGGCTTGTACATCCGCTGCCCGTTGGCGATACCAGCCCGGCAGCGGCCCGCCCTACGCGCCGCCAAGGGGGCCCGGATCACCGTCTCAAGCGCTGCCTCCGCACGCAGCTTCTCGATGGCCGCACTTGAAGCCGCATCATCCGGCTGGCGTGCAGAAAGCGCCGCCCCCGCTGCTACACCTCCCGCATGACGCTTTCTCAGGCCCTTGGAAGCAGCGTGGTGGCACAGGCTCCGCCCACCTTGCTGTACGGGCCCAATCTCCCGGAGCTTTACCTGCGCACTGACGGCCGCGGCCAGGCGGTGCGCAGCCGCACCAACCAGCACCTGGTGCTCACCCCCGAGGTGTTCGACCGCCGCGACACGGTGCGCATGAGCAGCCTGCTGCACCAGCTGGACATCTGCCGCAGCGAGCTGCACGCCGGGCGCTGCCAGCTGCTGGATGCCGGCCAGCACACCGAGCCGCTCATGCCGCTGGCGCAGCCCAACTGGGACTCGCCGGAAGGCCAGGCGCTGCTGGACCTGTGCGGCTCCGACCCGGCCCGCCAGTTCCTGCGCGCCTGGGTGGAGATGCAATGGGGCGACGCTGACGGCGCGCCCGGCGCCGACGGCTCGCGCTTCGCATCGGTGCTGGAGCGCGGAATGGCGCTGGGCGAGCTGGCCTCCCATCTGCTGCACATGCCCGCCCTGGTGCCGGAGGTGTGGATGAACTACTTCGGCCCCAACAAGACGCTGGCCGACGAAAAGCATCTGGCCGCCAACCCCGGGCGGGTGGACTTCCTGCTGCTGGCCGAAGGGCAGTCGATCATCATCGAGCTGGACGGCCCCTCGCACTACTGCTCCTGGGATCCCCGGGACGGCAGCTACTCCGGCCCCAGCGAGGAGCGCTACACCCGCTCGCTCCATCGCCGCCGCACCATGGAGCGGCGAGGCTTCAAGGTGGTGGTCTTCTCCAACCAGGAGGTCAGGCAGGCCATGGCCGACCCCGACGACTGCATGCGCCTGGTGTGGCAGCTGCCCGGCTTCGTGCTGCCCTTCTGAGGCTGGGCCCCGGCAAGCCGGCCAAGCCATGCGCCCGGGTGCCGCTGGTCCCATGCGGCGCCGGCGTGCATGGGCAACGCACGGACTGCCGGCGAGTTGCGAGAAGCCGCGGGCCAGGCCTACAACGAGTGAGCAGTCCCGATCGCCGCCACCCACTCATCCGCCGACCACCGCTGATCCTTGGAGGCCCGGCCGTTCTCATCGAAGGTCACCTTCTCCTGCGCCAGCATCTGGCGCACGTCATCCGGCGTGGGTGGCAGTCCCGGCGTGACGGCTTTCCAGCCTTCGCTGACCTCGCCGAAGCGGTTGAGGACTCGGTAGACGTTGGGGACGTCGCCGCCCTTGTTGGACAGCCAGGTTCCGATCGGCTGGCCGGCGAGCGGGTTTCCGGCAGCGGCGGCCACGTCGCCGTAGCTGGCCCAGCGGCCGGGAGGGATGGAGGCGATGAAGTCTCGTGCCGCCTGCAGGTCCAGCGACTTGCCCTTGCTGCGTGAGGACTTGGCTCGCTTCTCCTTGAGGCGCACCTCGTAGTCGCCGGCCTCGGGCAGCGGGATCAGCACCGTGGAGGACAGCAGGATGCGGCCTTCCACCTCGTAGGGGACCAGCTGCACGCAGGTGATGTCCATGTCGAAGTTCTGGGTCAGCCACAGCGCGGTGCCGGTGACCCCGGCCTGGTAGGCGCCGGCCACCAGGATGATGCGCGGCTTGAAGTCGTCGTCCAGGGCGTCCAGCTCCGCTGTGTGCAGGAAGTCCTCCAGCTGATCGCGCGCCTGCTCGGGGTCCAGGTCCTCGCCGTGCTCCTTGCTGCGGTAGCTGCGGTAGAGGTCGAGCACCTGTTCGGCGTCGAGGGTTGAGGCGTAGGCGGCGTACCGCAGCGCCTGCAGGTCCTGGCCGCTGCCCGACTCGTCGCGCTTGATCTCGACCACCACGAGCTTGCCGTTGCGGTCAAGCGCCAGAAGGTCGGGACGGTCGCGGCTGCGATCCCAATTAGACACCTGGCTGGCCACGATCAGCAGCTCCTCGCCCATGACCCTGGGCTCGGCCTTCAGCCAGCGCTCAAGATCCTGAACTTCCTTGGCGCCCAGCTTCACGTAGGAGGCCGGCGGCAGCGCGGCCGGGCTGCCCCCGATGCTGGTGCCCAGGTCGAAGAGGCTGACGCTGTTGCGATGCGGCTCGTCGCTCATGTGATTTCGGGCTCCTCCGTGTTGAACCGGTCATACAGCGAGCGCATGACCAGGTGGGTGGCGCGGGCGCGCAAGTCCTCGTCATCCAGCAGCTTCTGCAGGATGAGGTCGTTGACGTCCTTGACCTCGAGGGTGGCGCCGATGACCAGCGCGTCCTTGCCGCGCTCGAAGTCGTCGAAGTCGTTGGCCAGAGCCTGGTCGCGCAGCCCTGCGGCCTCGGCCACCTTGTCCACGATGTGCTGAATGGGGCGGATGGCGTCGGCGTCGGTGAGGTCTGCGCCGAAGCGCTCGTTGAACAGCTCCACCAGCTCGCCGAGCAGGCCCATGGGGATCTCGCCGCCGCCGGCTCCGGTGCCGTCGCCGGTGATGGCGCTCAATGGCGCGGTCTCATCTTCGCCCAGCTCGATGTGGGTCGTGCCGAGTTCTTCCAGGCGGAAATGGGTGAGCTGGACCTGCCCGGAGAGGTTTACGCTGGCCCCGGTCGTGGCCGAGCCGAGGCGCAGCTGCAGGAAGCGCGAGAAGACGTAGAGCTTCTCGGTCTCCGGCGGGATGTAGGGCAGCACCTGGGCCAGGAAGCGGTAGAAGCGCACGAAGCGGTCCAGCGCCTCGCGCAAGGCGCGCAGCTCGTCGTCGTCCAGGTGCTGGGCAGCATCGAAGGCGTGCTGGGTGGCGCCGCTGAGCACCTCATGGCGCTTGTTGCCGGCGAACCACTCCTGGGCCAGCCGGTCGATGTCCTCTTCGCGGATGAAGTCGTAGTCGCTGACCACCTGGGCGGCGTCGAACAGCACGTTGGGGTCGGTCGGGGTGGCCTGGGCCTCCTCGTAGTAGGGCTCGAAGGCCTTGTGGATCTCCTCAGCGGAGTTGGCGAAGTCCAGGACGAAGGTCTGGTCCTTGCCCGGCGCGATGCGGTTCAGCCGCGACAGCGTCTGCACGGCGTTGACGCCCACCAGCTTCTTGTCGACGTACATGGCGACCAGCTTGGGCTGGTCAAAGCCGGTCTGGTACTTCTCAGCCACGATCAGCACGCCGTACTCGGGCTTGTCGAATTCGCCCGGCAGCTTGCTCTCCGACAGCGGCTTGCCTGCGATGGCGTTCATCTGCGGCTCGCTGTAGGCCTGGCCGTAGTCGGCAGCGTCCTTGTCGCGGATGTGCACCTCGCCGGAGAAGGCCACCAGGGCGCGCAGCCGATCCTCGTAGCCCCGCTTGGAGACATAGCTCTCGATGGCCTGCTTGTAGCGGACCGCCTCCTCGCGGCTGGCTGTCACCACCATCGCCTTGGCCTGGCCGCCCAGCAGCGGCCGGACCTCGCGCAGGTAGTGCTCGACGATGACCGCCGCCTTCTGATCCTTGGCGTAAGGGTGGAACTGCGCGTAGGCGGCCAGGCGGCTCTGCCCCTTGCCCTTGGGAACCTCGATCTCCTCGCGGGCCTGGTTCTCCAGGCGGTAGAGCTGCTCGTAGGTGGTGTAGTTGCGCAGCACATCGAGGATGTAGCCCTCCTCGATCGCCTGGCGCATGGAGTAGGTGTGGAAGGGCCGGTACTGGCCGGTCGCCGGATCCTTGAACCCGAACAGCTCGAGCGTCTTGCCCTTCGGGGTGGCGGTGAAGGCGAAGAAGGACAGGTTGCCCTGCTTGCCGCGGCCGGCCAGCTGGGCCAGCAGCTCTGGCGGCACGCCGTCCAGCTCCTCATCATCGAAGCCCAGGTCCTCGGCGGTCCTGTCGCCCAGCACCTTCTTGAGGTCGGTGGCCGCCTCGCCGGTCTGCGAGGAATGCGCCTCGTCCACGATCACCGCGTAGCTGCGCTGCTTCAGCGCGGCGCCGGACTCGCTGAGCTGCTCCAGCACGAAGGGGAACTTCTGCAGCGTGGTGATGACGATCCGCGCCTGCTCGCCCTCCAGCGCCTCGCGCAGCTGCGCGGAGTCCTGGGTGATCTGCTGCACCGTCCCCTTGACCTGCTCGAAAGCCTGCACCTGCTTTTGCAGCTGCTGGTCCAGCACGCGGCGGTCGGTGACCACGATCACCTTGTCGAAGACCTGCTGGCCATCGCCGCCGTGCAGGATGGACAGGTCGTGGGCCAGCCAGGCGATCTCCTTGCTCTTGCCCGAGCCGGCCGAATGCTGGATCAGGTAGCTGTGCCCCGGGCCCTGGCCGTGCGCGGCGCCGGCAGCGCGGCGCACCACGTCCCACTGGTGATAGCGCGGGAACACCACCGTGGAACGGGCGCCGGGCGCCTTGGGGTCGGCGGGCTCCTCGACGAAGACGAACTTCTCCAGCAGCGCCAGCCAGGCGTCGCTGCGCCACACCTCGCGCCAGACATAGGAGGTGGGATGGCCGCCCTCGGCGGCGGGCGGGTTGCCGGCGCCTCCCGGGTTGCCAGGGCCGCCGGTGCCCTGGTTGAACGGCAGAAAGCGCGTGGCCTCGCCGGCCAGCCGGGTGGTCATGTAGGCCAGGTCGGCGTCCAGCGCAAAATGCACCAGCGCCCGGCGCTGCAGCAGCACATTGCGCGGCAGGTCGCGGTCCTCCATGTACTGCCTGATGGCGTGCTCGACCGTCTGCCCGGTGTAGCGGTTCTTCAGCTCCGCGGTCGCGGTCGGGATCCCATTGACGAACAGCACCAGGTCCAGGCTGTCGCCGCTGCGCGGGTCAAAGCGCACCTGGCGCACCACCCGCAGGCGATTGGCCTCGTAGGCCTCCCGCGCCCGCGGATCGACATCCAGCTCCGGCTCGAAGAAGCAAAGCTTCACCGGCACCCCGCCCTCTCTGGAGCCCTTGCGCAGCAGCTGCACCGTGCCGTGCTTGTCCAGCTGCTTGGCGACCCGCTTGAGCAGCGTCTGGGCGGCAGCATCCTCGCTGCCGCTGGCCATCGACACCAGCCGGCCCCAGGACTTGGGCTGGGTCTGCTTGACGAACTCGATCAGGTCATCCGGAAACAGGCCCAGATCGGCGTCATAGCGCTTGGCGTCCTCCAGCGCACCGTCGGCCCCAGGGTCGCAGCCGATCCAGCCGCCGCCCCTCAGCATCTCCCCCACAATCAGCCGCTCGAAAGCCGCCTCAGTGTGATCCAGCACCGCCATCAGGCCACCTCTTCCAGCCGCCCCTCAGAGGCTGCGTGCAGACGCTCTTGTATCTGATCCTCAGTGGCCTTGACCACATCGAGCTGGCCAGTGACGGCTTCGGTGATTAGGGCGTCGCGATACTCGGCGAGACTGATGACGAGATCTGCCGCTCTGTCTCGCATTTGTCGTGTCACTTGCCGCATGTCAGAGATTGACTTGAGGATTGCGGTTTGTCGACTCAGCGACGGCAGCGCCACAGGCAAGTCTCGGGCCACGGTCGTATTGAGTCTCGCGCGAGTTGCTCCGCGGGACATCAACGGCGCCTCATCTCTAGACAGACCGAAGGACAGTGCAATGGCGAGGTAGTGGGGCAGCACAAGTCGAGGGTCGACACGAACCCGATAGCAGTCCGCCTTGTGGATAGCGAGCCCGAGATCATCCGGCACTACGCAGGCACGCGCGAGCGGATGCCCGGCATCCCCGAGGCCAGCAACGACGACATCGCCCGGCGAAACTCGAAAGTCACCGAGCACATCCTCGAAGTATTCGGTTGAGATGTAGGCCGAGTCTCCAGCGAGGAATTCCGCTTCGCCTACGTTACCGAGACGAATGACTCGAACTCCGGGACTATCGACATAGTGCTTGGAGGCCAAGGAGCTTCCGAACGGCCCGTCGCCAATCGATCGGATGACGCGCCGGAGGCGGACCACGGGCCCCGCGCCCACAAGCTCAGCTCGAATGCGCTCACGGCATCCAGCGTCCGCGAGAGCCGACATCTCGGTCAAACGTTCGCTCAAGCGAGAAATCCGATCGCACTCGCGGTCCAAGAAGTCGGCGATGGCGCCTTGCTCTTCGAGCCCTGGGAGTGGCACAGCTATCGTGCGGAACTGACTCCACGGGATGTCGAATCCATTCGGCGGCATGTCCTTGGAACGACGCCAGATCTCTGCCCGGTACGGCGCGGAGCGGAGGAGGTGATGGAGGAACCCGGGCACGGCCTTGCTTCGATCGATTCGCAGCACCCAATAGGCGGGCGAGATGATTCCCTCGTTCCGCGAAACGCCGTAGGCGCCAAAGCGCGCCCAGAGCTTGTTGACAACGAGGTCGCCCTGACGAACCACACGGTATCCCGAGAGATCTTCACTCGGCGCCCTACCTTCGCTGGTATCGCGCAAGCCCACCCCAAAGCTGCTCACTACAGTCAGGAGAGGCAGCTCGCCGGCTCCGAACTCGTCCCGGCTTCGGAGCACGTCCCACAAAGGGCGAGTCTTCACGCCAGCACCTCGCCCAAGAGTTGCCGGATCTCTGCCTCAAGTTCGCGCAGCTCGGCTTTTATCTCGGCGCTCGGCCTCGGCGGCGTGTACGTGTAGAAGAGGCGGGTGAAGGGGATCTCGTACCCGATCTTGCCCGCGGGGTCCGGGACCCAGGCGTCGGGGACGTGGGGAAGCACCTCCCGGCTGAGGTATTCCGCCACCGGCTCTCCGAGCGGGACGTTCTCGCTGTCGCGCAGCTCGGGATCAGGGAGCGGCTCCCCCTTCTTGTCGAGCACCGGATCGGCGTCGGGGTCGCGACGCAGGGCCAGCCCGGCCAGGGCCTTGGCAATAGGCGCGGGGACCTTGCCCAGCACGCCGGCCAAGGCCGCCTTGATCGCCCCCGTGGCTTCCTTCTCAGCGCCGAAGGTCGCAGGCGGCGTGGCCTGCAGGGCAGCGATGACCTGGAGGCGCTCGGCCTCCTCCAGCTTGGCCAGCGCCTTGAGGTCGCCTGCACCCTCCCAGGTCTCGCTGTCGATCACCCAGCGGGCCCGCAAGGGGCGTTCCACGGTGATGGTGCGGTAGCCGAAGTCCTGGTTCTTGAGGATCTTCACGCGGTCGCCGGCCTTGAACTCGCCGTGCAGGCGGGTGATCTCCTCCACCTGCTCGGGGCTGATTTCACGGCGCTTCTCGCCCAGCGACTTGCGCATCTTCACGAACAGGTCGCGGGCGTCGATCAGCTGCACCTTGCCGGCGCGTTCGGCGCTCTTGCGGTTGGTGAGCAGCCAGATGTAGCTGGCGATGCCGGTGTTGTAGAAGAGCTGCTCGGGGAGCGCGATGATCGCCTCGAGGTAGTCGTTATCGATGATCCAGCGGCGGATCTCCGAGGGCCCTGAGCCGGCTGCGCCGGTGAAGAGCGGCGAGCCGTTGTGGACGATGGCCACGCGGCCGCCGCCGTGCTCCACGTCGCGCATCTTGGAGAGCAGATGCAGCTGGAAGAGCAACTGCCCGTCGCTCTTGCTGGGCAGGCCGGGACCGAAGCGTCCGTCGAAGCCGAGGTCGTGGTGCTCGTCGCGGATCTCCTTCTCCACCTTGCTCCAGTCCACGCCGAACGGCGGGTTGGCGATGCCGTAGTGAAAGCGCTCGCCCTTGTGGCCGTCATGCGAGAGCGAGTTGCCCAGCACGATGTGGCTGGCGTCCTGGCCCTTGACCAGCATGTCGGCCAGGCAGATGGCGTAGGACTCGCGGTTCAGCTCCTGGCCGTAGAGGTGCACGGCGGCCTGGGGGTTGAGCTGCAGGATGTGCCCTTCGGCCTCGGAGAGCATGCCGCCGGTTCCGCAGGCGCAGTCAAAGACGGTGCGGATGACTCCCTTGTCGCGCAGCAGCCCCTCGTCGCCGTCCAGCAGCAGGTTGACCATGAGGCGAACCACTTCGCGCGGGGTGAAGTGCTCGCCAGCCGTCTCGTTGCTCTGCTCGGAGAAGCGGCGGATCAGCTCCTCGAAGAGGTAGCCCATCTCCAGGTTGGAGACCGAGTCCGGGTGCAGGTCGACGTCGCAGACCGTGGCGATAACCTTGTAGAGGAGGTCGGCCTGGTCCAGGTAGTCGATCTGCTCGTCGAAGCGGAAGTTGGTGAAGACCTCCTGGGCCAGGCTGCTGAAGCCGTCCAAGTAGAGCCGCAGGTTGAGGGCCAGCTTCGGCGCATCGCCGAGCAGTTGCTGCAGCCGGTAGGGGGAGGCGTTGTAGAACTGGCGACCGGACACCTGCACCAGTGCGGGCTCGACATTCTCGATCCCCGCCGCGCGAAGCTCAGCCGCCCGGGCCAGCACCTGGTCCTTGGTCTCCTCCAGCGCCTGATCTAGGCGCCGCATGACCACCAGCGGCAGGATCACCTTGCCGTAGTCGGCCTGCTTGTAGTCGCCGCGCAGCAGTTCGGCGATTCCCCAGATGAGGTTCGCGTGATTGCGCAGCTCGGTCATCCGAGCCTCCATGCGGCGTCGATGACTCCTTGAGATTGTTTGGCCGGTCCGCGCGCGAAAGTCGCGCGCCCAGCGGGCATCCTGACAGGCGAGGGCATGCCTTCACCATGCCGGTGACACCCTCCTGCTTTCAGGACCTACCAGAAACAACCGCGAACGGCCGGCCGCGCCTCGTGGTTTCCGCTGCGCCCGGCTCGGCTCTCCCCCCAAGCTCAACTGACGGCTGGTCAAGCACTGGGCAACGTCTGCGGACTTGCCGACGTCCCGCGGATCGAACGGTCGAAGCGCTCTGGCCGGATGGTCGGCCCTCGCGCTGAATCGCCAACTTCAGCGAACGCTCGCCAAGCGGCTCGCCAACTATTGCGGAATCCGCCAACTTCCAGCGGACCGAACACCCGCCCTACTTGATCTGGTCGTAGACCTTGAACAGCGGCAGGTACATCGAGATGACGATGAAGCCGACCATCGCGCCGACGAAGACGATCATGATCGGCTCGAGAATCGACGTGAGCGCCTTGACCGCCGCCGCGACCTCGTCCTCGTAGAAGTCGGCGATCTTGTCGAGCATCGTGTCGAGGGCGCCCGTCTCTTCGCCGACGCCGATCATGTTCACGACCATGCCGGGGAAGACCGGGACGTCCTCGAGCGGCTTGTGGATCGAGCCGCCCTTCTTCACGCTCTCGATCACGTCGGCCATCGCCTTCTCGACCACCGCGTTGCCCGCCGTCTTGCCGGTGATGTCGATCGCCTGCAGGAGCGGCACGCCGCTGGAGGTCAGGGCGCTGAACGTCCGCGACCACCGGGCCAGCGCGACCTTCTGGACCGTGTCGCCGATCTTCATCGGAATCTTGAGCCGGAAGGCGTCCCACTGCGGGCGGCCCCACGAGCTCTTCTTCCACTTGAGGAAGGCCCAGGCGATCGCGATGACGCCGACGAGGATCAGGTACCAGTAGCCGGTGAGGACCTTCGACATCGAGATCGTCACCTTCGTGAGCGCCGGCAGCTCGCCGCCGAAGTCCTTGAAGACCTTGGCGAACGACGGCACGATGAAGGCGATCAGCGCGAGCATCACGATGAGCGCGAACGTGACGATGACCGCCGGGTAGATCATCGCCGCGCGCACCTGGCGGCGCAGCGAGTTGTCGGCCTCGAGCTGGTCGGCCGTGCGGATCAGGGCGCTCTCGAGCACGCCGCCGGTCTCGCCGGAGCGCACCATCGCGACGTAGAGCGGACTGAAGACCTTCGGCTGGCGCTCGAGCGCGTCGGAGAGCGGCAGGCCGGCCTCGACGTCCTTGCGGACGTGGATGAGGGCCTCCTTGAGGAGCTTGCTCTCGGTCTGGTCCTCGAGCACGTAGAGCGCCCGCAGGATCGTCATGCCCGACGTGATCATCGTCGCGAGCTGCCGAGTCATCACCGACAGGTCGTAGGCCTTGACGTGCTTGAAGCGGTCGAGGTCGATCTCCTTGGACTTCGTCTTGTCCGCGATGTCCAGGACGATCAGGCCGCGGGCCTTCAGCTGGTCGGTGACCGCCTGCTTGCTCTCGGCGTCCACCTCGCCGCGGGCGGGGGTGCCGCTGAAGTCGATCGCCTTGAAGACGTAGGTCGCCACGTCCGGTGCCTCAGGCCGCCATCGGCATCGAGCCGAGCAGGCGGCGCAGCTCCTCGGGGGTGGTCGACCGCGACTCCGCGAGCGCACGGGTGATCTTGCTCTGGCGCACGAGCGAGGCGAGCGCCGCGTCCATCGTCTGCATGCCCACCTGCCCGCCGGTCTGGAGCGAGCTGTAGATCTGGTGGGTCTTGCCCTCGCGAATGAGGTTGCGGATCGCCGGCGTGGGCACGAGCGTCTCGCAGGCCACGATCCGGCCCGATCCGTCCGCGGTCGGGAGCAGCTGCTGGGTCATGATCCCCTGCAGCGCCACCGAGAGCTGGACCCGCACCTGCTGCTGCTGGTGGGGCGGGAAGACGTCGATGATGCGGTCGATCGTCTGCGGGGTGTCCTGCGTGTGCAGGGTCGCGAACACCAGGTGGCCGGTCTCGGCCGCGGTCAGCGCGGTCTGGATGGTCTCGAGGTCGCGCATCTCGCCGACGAGGATCACGTCGGGGTCCTGGCGCAGCGCGGCCTTGAGCGCCAGCCCGAAGCCCTGGGCGTCAGCGCCGAGCTCGCGCTGGTTGACCAGGCACTTCTTGTGGTCGTGCAGGAACTCGATCGGGTCCTCGATCGTGAGGATGTGCTCCTGGCGGGTCTCGTTGATCTCGTCGATCATCGAAGCCAGGGACGTGCTCTTGCCCGAGCCGGTCGGCCCGGTGACGAGGACGAAGCCGCGCGGCTTGCGGCAGAACTCATGGACGACGGGCGGCAGCCCGAGACGGTCGATCGGCGTGATCTCGAACGGGATCAGGCGGAAGGCGGCGCCGATCGCGGCCCGCTGGAAGTAGGCGTTCACGCGGAACCGGGCCCGGCCCGGCACCGTGTAGGCGAAGTCGATCTGCCAGTCGGTCTCCAGGCGCTGGCGCTGATCGGAGGAGAGGATCGAGTAGACGATCTCCCGGGTGTCCGTGGGCGTCATCGCCGGATAGCCGTCGAGCGGCTGCAGGTGCCCGCGCACGCGCACGGTCGGCGGCGCCCCCGCGGTCAGATGCAGGTCGGAGGCGCGGCGTTCGAGCACCTCGAGGAGCAGGTCGGCGAAGTCCATTTCCATGGTCGGTCCCCTATCGGCAGATCAGCCGGATCCCGTCACTCGTGCAACCTCGGCAATGGACGTGCGACCGATCCGGACCTTCTCGAGGCCGTCGTCGCGCAGGCTGCGCATGCCCTCCCGGACGGCCGTGGTCATGATCTCGTCGGCGCTGCGGCGCTCGAGGATCAGGTCGCGGATCGCGTCGCTCACGAGCATCACCTCGTAGAGGCCGACCCGTCCCTTGTAGCCCGACCCCCCGCAGCGGCCGCAGCCGAGGGCGTCATAGGCCTCGAGGTCGACGGTGGCGTGGAACCCCGACTCCTTCAGCGCGCTCGCCGGCAGGATCACTCGCTTCTTGCAGTGCTGGCACAGCGTGCGCGCCAGCCGCTGGGCGACGACGCAGTCGATCGCGCTCGCCACGAGGAACGGCTCGATCCCCATCTCGATCAGGCGGGTGATCGCCGTCGGGGCGTCGTTCGTGTGCAGCGTCGAGAGCACGAGGTGGCCCGTGAGCGCGGACTCGATGGCGATCTGGGCCGTCTCGCGGTCGCGGATCTCGCCGACCATCAGGATGTCGGGGTCGGCGCGCATCATGGACCGAAGGCCCGTCGCGAACGTGAGGCCCGCCTTGGGGTTGATCTGGACCTGGGTGATCCCCTCGATGTGGTACTCGACCGGGTCCTCGATCGTGATGATGTTCTTCTGCGGCGTGTTGAGCTGGTTCAGCGCCGCGTACAGCGTGGTCGACTTGCCCGAGCCGGTCGGCCCGGTCGCGAGCACGGCCCCGTAGGAGCGCCCGAAGGCCTTCTCGAAGCGCGAGCGGGCGTCCCCCTCCATGCCGAGCCGGTCGAGCTCGACCACGGCCGACTCCTGGTCCAGGACGCGGAGCACGACGCTCTCGCCGTTGACGCTCGGGAGCGTGACGACGCGGACGTCGATGTGGCGGCCCTCGACGGACAGGCCGACGCGGCCGTCCTGGGGCACGCGCCGCTCGGAGATGTCCAAGTCGGCCATGATCTTGATGCGCGAGACGACGCCGCCGACCATGCGCCGCGGCACCGTCGCCGACGAGGCCAGGACGCCGTCGACGCGGAAGCGGACGCGCAGCTCCTTGCCGTCGGGCTCGAAGTGGATGTCCGAGGCCCCGAGCTCGACCGCCTGGGCGATGATCGAGTGCACGAGCTTGATGACCGGCGCGTCCTCGGCGGACTCGCGCAGGTCGACGACCTCGGCGGGCCCGTCGGCCTCCTCCTCCTCGACCGCCTCCTTGACGGCGTCGTCGAGCCGGTTCAGGCGGGTGATGAGCGCCTCGATGTCCTCGCGGGAGGCGACCGCCTGGCGGATCTCCATGCCGGTCATGAGCGCGATGTCGTCCACCGCGAGCACGTTGGCCGGATCGGACATGGCGACGACGAGCGTGCGCTCGTCCACGTATGCGACGGGAACCGCCGCGTAGCGCTTGGCCGACGCGGAGCTCACGAGGTTCGCCGCGGCCATGTCGATGCCGAAGACCGAGAGGTCCAGGTGGTCGAGCCCGTGGCGCTCGGCCACCGCGCGAGCGAGCTGGTCCTGCGTGATGACGCCGTCCTCGAGGAGGAGATCCTCGGGCGTGCGCTGGGCGTCGCGGGCCCGGTCGACGGCCGCCTCGACGCGCTCGCGCTCGGCGAATCCGAGATCGACGAGGACGTCGGTCAGGAACCGGGGCGGCCCGCCGCGCCGGGTCGGGTGCGTGATCCCGAACGCCTCGTCGCCCTCGGGCTCGAGCTTCGGGGCGAGGTTGGTCGAGTCCAGGTCGACCGGCCGCAGATGGGGCGGGAATTCTCGGTCCATGCGCTTGGGACGAGCGCTCGCTGCCGGGACCGCCGGCCGCGCCGGCGGGTCGGGCTCTGCCTCCGGCTCCGCGCGGAGCACCGGGCGCGGCGGCTCGGCCGCCGTGGGCGCGGCCGCTGGGGGCTCGGCTGCCGGGGCCTCGGCCGCCGGGGGCTCGGACGCCTCGGGCGCGGGTCCGCCGGTCGCGGACGCCGTGGCTGGCGGCGCGGCCGGGTCGGTTCCCGCGGGGTCGTCCCACCCCAGCCCGGGCTCCTCGGGCTGGAGCGCACGAGCGGACGTCCGGGCGGCGGCAGCCGGCGGCACGGGCGACCACGCGGCATCCGGCGGGGCGCCCGGGAGCGTCGGGGACGGCCCGCCGCCGGGCGGCTGGAGGTTCGGCTGGCCGTCCGCTAGCGGAGGCGGTGGCTGGCGAGGGGAGGGCTCGGAATCGCGGGGTCCTTGGCTCGGAGGGCTTGTCGACGCGGCCGGGACCGGTTCGGCCGCCGGCGGCGGTCCGCCGCCCGAGGGCGGCACGCCGGACTGAGGCGACTGCGGGTCGCCGTCGGCCCGCGGGTCATCGCGGCCCTTCTTGGAGCCGTGCTTCCCGCCCAGACCGAATCGACCTTTCAGCACCAGTGTTCGTCTGGCCCATCGGCCTTCTTGAGCCGTTCCTTGACTCCCGCACCGGCGCGTGGACGCCGGCCGCCCGTCGCACTCGGAGCCCGACTGCCGCAATTTCGCGGGAGGACGTGCGGCAGGCTGCGCGCATCGCCGCGTCTTGCCCCGCAATGGCTAGCCGGGACTACTCCAATTCCGCTAGCCGGGACTAGCCACTCGGGAGGGAGGGATCAGCGCCGCCAAGCGGCGCCGCGCAGGCCGCGCGCATGGCTTCCAGCGGCGCGGGGCGGCCCGTCCAGATCTCGAACGACCGGGCCCCCTGGCGCACGAGGATCTCGAGCCCGTCGACGGTCGCGGCCCCGGCGGCCCGGGCCGCGGCGAGCAGCGCCGACGGCCGGTCGCCGTAGACCAGGTCTGCCACGACTGCGTACGCGCCCAGGCCTTGGGAGGCCAGCGGCAGCGACGCGAACGGGTCCTCCCCGGCCCCCAGGCCCGCTGCCGTGCAGTTGACGAGGATGTCGGCCGGCTCGGGCACAGCCACCGGCCGGCCGCCGAGGTCGGCGCACAGCCGCGCCGCGCGCTCCGGCGTGCGGTTCCAGACGGCGACGTCGCGGGCGCCCGCGCTTGCGAGCGCCCACACCGCCGCGCGGGCGCTGCCGCCGGCGCCGAGGACGAGGGCGGTGCGCCCGGCCGGCGGCACGGGCAGCGCGTCGAGCAGGCCCGGGGCGTCCGTGTTCTCAGCGGCGATGCGGCCGTCGGCGAACGTGAGCGTGTTCGCCGCCCCGATCGCCTGGGCCGCCGCGCTCGCGTCGGTGGCCGCGGCCAGCGCCGCCTCCTTGTGCGGGATCGTCACGTTGGCGCCGGCGAAGCCGGCTCCCTCCAGCGCGGCCACCGTCTCGGCGAACAGCTCCGGCGGCACGGGGAGCCGCTGATAGCGCCAGCCGGCCAGGCCCGCCTCGGCGTAGGCGGCCTCGTGCATCGCCGGCGAGCGGCTGTGCGAGACCGGCCAGCCCAGGACGCCGGCGAGCGGCATCAGCCGGTCAGCACGTGTCGGGGGACTTGCCCCCGGCCTTCTGCCGGGCCGCCTCGTAGGCGGCCGCGTCCTTGTTGAACTGGTCCAGCGTCTTGGAGAAGTTGTGCTGTCCGCACGTGCCGGGCTTCACGACGTAGAAGAGGTAGCCGGTGGCCGCCGGATTGGCGGCGGCGCGGATCGAGGCGAGCCCCGGGTTGCCGATCGGCGTCGGGGGCAGGCCCGCGTGCAGGCGCGTGTTGTAGGGCGTATCGCGGTCCAGCTCGGACTGCTTGAGCGGCGAGTCGAAGTTGCCCACGCCGTAGCGGATCGTCGCATCGATCCCGAGCGGCACGTCCTGCTTGAGGCGGTTGTAGATGACCGACGCGATGAGCGGGCGCTCACGATCGAGCGCGGCTTCCTTCTCGATCATCGAGGCGATGATGAGGACGTCGTAGGCGGTGAGGTTGCGCTTGCGGGCCTTGGCGAGGTTCACCGTGGCCAGGTTCGCCTTGAACGCGATGAGCTGCTTGCGAACCAGGTCGCTGACCGGCGCCCCCACCCGGACGTCGTAGGTCGCCGGGAACAGGAACCCTTCGAGGCTGCGCGTCGACTTCGGCGCCCCGTAGTTGCGCGGGTTCAGGTAGCGCGAGCGGACGGTCGCCGCCAGGTAGGAGCCCTGGAGCGAGGTCTTCTTGAGGAGCCGGTTGATCTCCTGGCGCGTCCGCCCCTCGGTGATCGTGAACTTGGAGGTCTTCGGCGGCGGCGGGCCCTTGGTGAGCGCGTCCATCGCCGCGACGTAGCTGATCCCGGGCTGGAAGAGGTACCGGCCCGGCTTGAAGTCCGACGTGCGCCCGTCGAGCTTGGCCCGCAGCTTGAAGAAGAACGCCGAGTCGACGACACCGGCGTCGGCGAGCTTCGTCGAGATCTCGTCGAGCGAGCTGCCCTTCTGGATCCGGACGGCGATCGGCGAGCTGCCGGTCTCTCCGCTGCCCTTCAGCGGCTGGAACAGCGCGTTGAGGAACCACAGCACGCCGACGACGAGCAGGCCCGCAGCGATCAGCAGGACCGGAAGCCAGCGCCGCCGCCGCCCGCCCGAGGCCGCGGGCGCCTTCGTGCGGCCAGGGCGCTTGGGCCCGCCGCGGCCGGAGCTCGCGGCGGGGGCCACGGTGGCCGCGCCGGCGGCGTGGCCGGCGTGGTGCCCGTCGACCCCGTCGTCCTCCACCCACTCGTCGTCCCACTCCTCCTCGGTGAACTCGTGCGACGCGGTCTCGTGCCCGTCGAGGTGGGGGTCGTCGAAGAATGCCTCGTCGTCGAGCGGCTCGTCGATGAACGAGCCTGGGGCCGCCGGCGGGGCCGGCGGCGGCGCCGGGGCGGCCCTGGCCACGGGCTCGGCCGGCGGCGCCGCCTGCGCCTGGGCCGCGGCAGCCGTGGGCTGCGGCTCGCGCGCGACCGGAGCCGCGGGGACGGCTGGCGGGGCGCGGCGGCGGGCGGCTCCGCCGGGGCCGGCGCGACGGGAGGCGGCTCGGCCGGCGCCGCCGGCGGAGGCGGCTCGGCGGGCGCCGGCGGGGGAATGAACTCGCGCCCCTCGCGCTGGGCGCGGCGGGCCTCCCGCTCGAGCCGTGCGCGTTCGCGCTCCTCGGCGCTGCGCGGGCCGGAAGAGTCGGGTTTGCGGTCGAAGATGCCCATCGGTCTCTCGTCCCGTGCCGCCGCGGCGAGCCTCGGACGGGCGGCGGCACCGCCGGCGCGGGGCCTCCCCCGGGCGCCGGCACGAAGGGGAAAGCCTACCCGCCCTCCGCCCCGCGGTGCGCCTGCCGCGCCAGCCAGCCCTCGAGCAGGTGCGCGGCGGCGCGGGAGTCCTCGCTCGAGCGCCCGCCCGTCCGGGCAGCCAGGCGGGTGGTCAGGCGCTCGTCCTCGAGCTCGACCGGCACCGGCCCCAGCACGTGCTGCAGCCGCTGCGCGAACTCCCGCGTCTCGCGCGTCTGGTCGGTGTCGCCGCCCGACAGCGAGAGCGGCAGGCCGACGACGACCCGGCCGGCGCCGCGGTCGCGCACCACCGCCGCCACCCGCTGCAGGCCCTTGCGGGTTCCGGCCTGGAGGATCGGCTCCAGCGGCGTGGCGAGCGTCCCGGTGGGATCGCTGATCGCCGCCCCGCAGCGGGCCCGCCCGTAGTCGAGCGCGAGGACCCGCACGGCGGTCAGCCGGCCAGCGCGGCCTCGATGGCGGCGCGGGCGGCCGCGATCGCCTCGTCGAGCTTGCCCGGGTCCCGGCCGCCGGCCCGGGCCATCGTGTCGCGCCCGCCCCCGCCGCCGCCGGCGACCTGCGCGGCGGCCTTCACGACGGCGCCGGCCTTCACGCCGCGCGCCACGAGCGCCGGCGCCACGCTGGCCACGAAGTGGACCTTGCCGTCATCCGCGGCGCCGAGCACGATGGCCGCGTCCCCCAGGCGGGCCTTGAGCTGGTCCATGAGCCCGAGCAGCGCGTCGCCGTCGACGTCGGCCACGGCCTGGGCGAGCACCGTCGCCCCGCCGACCTGTTCGGCGGCCGCCGCCACCGCCTCGGCGTCGACCGCGACGGCCGGCCCGCGCTCGCGCGCCGCCTGCTCGGCCGCCTTGGCCTTGCGCTCGCGGGCGGTGAGGGCCTCGAGCACCTGGCCAGGCGCGGTCTTCAGGTGGGTGGCAACGTCCTGCAGCAGCCGGTCGCGCTCGCGGGCCCGGTCGACCGCGGCGGGGCCGGTGATCGCCTCGATGCGCCGCACGTTGGCGGCGCTCGAGCTCTCCGAGAGCAGTGTGAAGAGCCCGATCTCAGCGGTCGAGCGCACGTGGGTGCCGCCGCACAGCTCGCGCGAGTAGGTCCCGTCCCCGACCTCGACCATCCGCACGACGTCGCCGTACTTCTCTCCGAAGAGCGCCATCGCGCCGAGCCGCTTGGCCTCGTCGAGCGACGTGACGAGGGCGTGCACGCCGTCGTCGTCGAGGATCCAGCGGTTGACCTGGTCCTCCACGGCCCGCAGCTCCTCGGGGCTGAGCGCCTGGCCGTGGGTGAAGTCGAAGCGAAGCTTGTCCGGCCCGACGTAGCTGCCGGCCTGGCGCACGTGGTGCCCCAGCCGATCGCGCAGCGCCGCGTGCAGGAGGTGGGTGGCGGTGTGGTTGCAGGCGGTCGCGCGCCGCGCGCGGGCGTCGACCTTCGCGGTCACGCGCTCCCCCGGCGCCAGCGAGCCTTCGAGCACGTCGAGCGCGACCGCCTGGTCGTCGCCGAGCCGGAAGACCTCGGCGACCCGGGCGCGGGCGCCGCCGTCGGCCGCGACGAGCTCCCCCTGGTCCGAGACCTGGCCGCCGCCGGCGGGATAGAACGGGGACTCGGCGAGCTTGACCAGCAGCCGCCCGCCGTCCTCCTGCACGGCCCCGACCGTCGTGTCCTGCTCGACGTTCGCGTAGCCCGTGAACTCCGATGTGAACGGCGCCGCGTGCGCGAAGGCCTGGACGCGCTCGCGCGCGTGATCGACGTCCGCGGCGTGCGAGCCGGCCCGCGCCCGGGCCCGCTGCGCCTCCATGAGGGCCTCGAACCCGGCCGCGTCGACGTCGAGCCCCTCCTCCGCCAGCAGCTCGCGGGTGAGCTCGAAGGGGAAGCCGTGCGTGTCGTGGAGCTTGAAGGCGTCGGCGGCGGCGATCGCTGTCGCTCCGGCGTCCTTTGCTCGCGCGACGAGGTCCTCGAGCAGCCGCGAGCCGTGCTCGAGCGTCTGGCCGAACCCCTCCTCCTCGCTGGCGAGCCACGTCTGGATCGCGTCGCGCTGCTCGCCGAGCTCCGGGTAGGCCGCCCCCATGATCTCGGTGACGCGGTCGGCGTACTGCGGCAGGTACCCGGGCTCGAGCCCGAGCACGCGGCCCTGCTGGATCGCGCGGCGCATGAGGCGGCGCAGGATGTAGCCGCGCTCCTCGTTGGACGGCACGACGCCGTCGGCGACCAGGAACGTCATCGCCCGGCTGTGGTCGGCGAGGATCCGCAGCGCCCGGGTCGTGGCGAAGTCGGCGCCCGACCGCCGCCCGGACAGCTCCTCGCCCAGCGCGATCAGCGGCGCGAACTGGTCGGTCTCGAAGACGGACGGGACGTTCTGGAGGATCGCCGCCATCCGGTTGAGCCCCATGCCGGTGTCGATGTTCTTGGCCGGCAGCGGCGTGAGCGTGCCCGGCGGGTCCTGGTCGAACTGCATGAAGACGAGGTTCCAGAACTCCAGGAAGCGCTCCGTGTCGTCGCCGGGGCGGTCGTCGGGGCCGCCGAACTCAGGGCCGCGGTCGAGGTAGAGCTCCGAGCACGGGCCGCACGGCCCGACCGGCCCGGCCTGCCAGAAGTTGTCCTCGTTGCCGAGGTGGACGATCCGGTCCTCCGGGACCCCGACCGCGCGCCAGGCCTCGATCGCCTCCTCGTCGGGGCCGAGGCTGAGCGCCTCGTCCCCGCGGTGGACGGTCACCCAGATGTCGGCAGGGTCGAACCCGAACCCCTGGGTCGACAGCTCCCAGGCGAACTCCACCGCCCCGGCCTTGAAGTAGTCGCCGATCGAGAAGTTCCCGAGCATCTCGAAGAACGTGAGGTGCCGGGCCGTGTTGCCGACGTTCTCGATGTCGGTGGTGCGAAAGCACTTCTGGCAGGTGGTCAGCCGCAGGTGGGGCGGCGTCTCGAGCCCCTGGAAGTACGGCTTGAGCGGGTGCATCCCGGCGGTCGTGAGCAGCACGGACGGGTCGTAGGTCGCCGGCACGAGCGGCGCCGAGGCGAGCCGCCGGTGGTCGCGGGCGACGAAGAAGTCGGTGAAGGTGTCGCGAATCTCGTCGGAGGTCATGCGGACGGTGAGTCTACGGCCGGCGCCGGGGCGCGGTCCGGCTCCCGGATCCCGGGCACGAGCACGAGGACCCCGACGATCGCCAGCGGCGCGAGGACGGCCGCCCCGATCAGGGTGGAGTCGATGCCGGCCAGCTCGGCCAGCGGGCCGGTGATCGCGTAGGAGATCGGGACGAGGCCGACGGAGATCATCCAGTCCAGCGACGAGACCCGTCCGAGCATCTCCCCGGGCACCCGCGTCTGGATCAAGGTGTTCCACACGATCACCCCCGACGTGAGGCCGCCGAACACGATGGCGATCACCACGAAAAGCTGCCACGCCGCGGTGGCGAGGGCGATCCCGGCGAGCGCCGCCGTGGCCACTGCCCAGGAGCCGAGCATGAACGTGATCGGCCGGCGCGGCATCCCGCGGGTGCCGATCACGATCGCCGCGGCAAGCGCGCCCGCTCCGCCGGCGGCGAAGATCGCGCCGAGCAGCGCGCCGCCGCCGGCGAACTCGTTGCGCACGACGTACGGGAGCAGGACCTCGAGCGGCCCGTCGAAGGAGAACACCGCCAGGGACGCGCCCAGCAGCGTGCCCCACAGCCACGAGCGGGCGCGGACGTAGCGCAGCCCTTCGCGCAGATCGTTCAGCGCGGCGCGCACGGTCGGCGGCGCGCCCGCGGCCGGAAGGCGGCGGATGAAGAGCACCGCCGCGATCGACACGAGGAACGTGGCCGCGTCGGCGATGAACGCCCAGCCGGCCCCGCCGGCGGCCGCGATGATCACGCCGCCGACCGCGGGCCCAGCGATCTGCATCGCGGCCGGCTCGGCGAACTCCTTCAGCGCGTTGGCCTCGACGAGGCTGGGTGCCGGGACGAGCATCGGCATGATCGCGGTGAACGCCGGGCGGTAGAGCGCCTCCCCCACGCCGTAGAGGGCCACGAGCGGCAGCAGCAGCCCGAGCGTGAGCGCGCCGGTCACGGACAGCACGCCGATCGAGAGGCTCGCGGCGCCGCGCATGACATCCGAGACGATGAGGATCCGCCGCCGCTCGTACGCGTCGGCGATCACGCCGCCCGCGAGCAGGAACACCACGAGCGGCAGGCTCCACGCCACGCCGACGAGCGCGAGCGTCGACGGCGAGTTCTTCAGGTCATAGGCCTGCCAGGCGATCGCTACGAGGAAGAGGCCGTCGCCGAACATCGACACGGCGGTGCCGGTGAAGAGCAGGGCGAAGTCGCGGTGGCGCAGCGGCCGGAGCACAGCGGCCGAGTCTACGAGCGTGCCGCCTCGGTTCCCGTGCGTTGACAGCGCTGGGACCGCCGGACTAGCGTCGCGCGGACGGATTCCCGGAGGAGAGGACGGACGGCATGCAGCGGAGCACGAAGCTCACCCTGATCATCGCGGCGATCGCGGCCGCCGCCCTGGCACCGGCCGTGGCCGCCGCCTCGATCTGGGTCGGCAACGGCGAGGGCGAGGCGACCCTCAAGGTCAAGGCGGGCGCGCTTGTCCCGTCCGGGGGCGCGTACATCTTCGCCCCGAGCAACTTCAAGTGCAATCTGTCGAACCTGGCTCTGGTTCCCAAGCGCGTGCCGCTCAAGAGCGGGAAGATCGACTTCGTCGGCAAGGCCTACCAGGACGTGTTCCGGACCCCGAAGGCCCTCGGCACCTTGACGTGGAAGGGCACGCTTACGAAGGGGACGATCCGGTTCCGCGCGCCCCAGACGCTGAAGGCCACCGTCCGGGCCGGCAAGTTCGTCATCGTCGTCAAGAAGACCCCCTGCGACACCGGCACGCTGCGGTACACCGTTCGCCCGTAACCGGGGCCGGGCGTCCGGCGTGAATCAGCCGGCGGCCGCCGCCGGCTCGCGGACCCGGGCCGGCGCTGCCGTCCCGTGGCCGACGACCAGCTCGCCGTCGTAGAGGACGCCGGCCTGGCCGGGAGCCGGCCGCACCGCGGGCTCCGCCAGCGCCACGTCGAACTCGCCGTCGCTCCCGGGCGCGGGCAGCCCGGCGACCGCCGCCGGGATCCGCGGCCCGTGGGCGCGCAGCTGGATCGCCCCAGCCCGGGCCGCGTCGCGGTGCAGCACCGCGTCCTGCAGGCGCACCGCGCGCGTCGCGAGCGATGCCCGCGGCCCGACCGTGACGCGGTTGGCGGCGGCGTCGGTGGCCAGCACGTAGCGCGGGGCGCCGCCGCCGAGGCCCAGGCCGCGGCGCTGGCCGACCGTGAAGCCGTGGTGGCCCCCGTGCTCGCCCAGGACGCGCCCCGCGGCGTCGACGATCTCGCCCGGCTGCTCGCCCAGGCCGCCGTGGCGGGACAGGAACGCGGCGCGCCCGGTCCCGGCCAGGAAGCAGAGGTCCTGGGAATCGGGCGCATCCGCCACCGGCAGCCCGGCGGCGGCGGCCAGCGCCCGCACCTCGGGCTTCTCGAGTTCGCCGAGGGGGAACTGCAGCCGCGCCACCGCGGACGGGCGCAGCGCGGCGAGCACGTAGGACTGGTCCTTGGCGGGATCGGCGGCCGCCCGCAGGAGCGGACCCTGCCCGTCGTCGTGGACGCGCGCGTAGTGGCCGGTGGCCAGCGCCGGCGCCCCGAGCCGCTCCGCGAGGTCCAGCATCGCATCGATCCGGACGCGGCCGTTGCAGGCAACGCAGGGGTTCGGTGTCGCGCCGGCGGCGTGGCCGGCCAGCCACGGGTCCACGACCCCGGCCCGGAACTCGGCGCGCAGGTCGAGCGTCAGGTGCGGCAGGCCCATGCCGTGCGCGAGCGCGCGGGCGCGCCGCACGGCGACGGCCGAGCAGCAGCTGCGCTGCGCATCGTTCTCGGGATCGGCCCAGAGCTCCAGCGTCACCGCCACCGGCCCGCCCCCGGCCCGCGCGGTGAGCAGCGCCGCCGCGGCGCTGTCCACGCCCCCGCTCATCGCCACGAGCACGCGGCCCGGAACGACGCCCGCCTGGGCGTCGTGCCGGGCGGCCTCGCCGAGGGCCCGGTGCAGCGCGTCGGCGGCCAGCTCGGCGGCGTGGAGCTTGCCCGGGCTCAGCCCGCCGAGCTCGGCGGCGATGTCGGCCGCCCCGAGGCGGGCGGCCCCGAGCAGCGTCCCGCCGGCAGCGAGATGGCAGGCGGCGCTGCCGGCGGCCACCGTCGTCCCGCAGCCGCCCGCATCGAAGGCCGCCCCGGCCACCGTTGCGCCCTCGACCGCGAGATCGATCCGCACGACGTCGCCGCAGCCCGCGCCGCCCGCCGCCCCCGACCGGGCGCCGCGCAGCTCGCGGCGCCACCCCGTCGGGTGGGAGAGGTGCTCGTCCAGGCCCAGCGGCTCCATCGGCCCGAGTGTGGCAGGCGGGCACCCTCGCCGCAGGCAGAAGCGCAACCTCGGCGCCCCGGACCTGTTATCACTCCACAACAAGCGAATCGCCGAGTTTGCAGCCGCTTCGCGCGGCCGCAAAACGGGGGAACCGTTGGCCCGCGAGGACTTCGCGGGCCGGGGGCGAATCGGCAAGGGCCTGCGTCCGCTGCCGACGTGCACATCCCGCGCGAGCCCGTCAGCTCACCTCGTAGGCACTGAGAGGATGACCATGCCGCTGCCCGTGCCGCACCGCACCGCCCGCCCGCTGGCCGCCTTTGCGGCGGCTGCCGCCGCCTGCGCCGCCCTCGCCGGGCCCGCGAGCGCCGCCACCGGCGGGATCATTCCGGTCGACCCCGTGCCGGGCGCGACCGTCCCCACGCCGACGACCCCCACGGGCGGCGGCGACGGCACGATTGCGGCGCCGTTCCGCGGCAACGGGATGTGGATCTGGCAGATCCCGAAGGCCAACGGAGGCAACGTCGACGCGATCACGGCCCAGGCCCGCAAGGCGGGAGTCCGCACGCTCTTCATCAAGAGCGCCGACGGCACCGGGCGCTGGCAGCAGTTCTCCCCGCAGATGGTCCAGGCGTTCCACGCACGGGGCCTCAAGGTCTGCGGCTGGCACTACGTGTACGGCGCGAGCCCGAAGGCCGAGGCGATCGCGAGCGCGTGGGCGAAGACGGCGGGGGCCGACTGCTTCGTCATCGACGCCGAGACTGAGTTCGAGGGCCGCTACGCCCAGGCCTCGATCTACGTGCGCGAGCTGCGCAAGCGCGTCGGCGCCAGTTTCCCGGTCGGGCTTGCCCCGTTCCCCTACGTCGACTTCCACCCGTCGTTCCCCTACTCGGTGTTCCTCGCCCCCGGCGCCGCGTCGTACAACCTGCCGCAGATGTACTGGCGCGCGATCGGGACGACCGTCGACCAGGTCTACGCGCACACCTACCGCGAAAGCGAGATCTACAAGCGGCCGATCCTGCCCCTCGGCCAGACCTACATGTCCGCCCCGCCGGCGCAGATCAAGCGCTTCCGCACGCTCGGGCGCGCCTACGGAGCCGCTGGCCTGAGCTGGTGGGACTGGCAGTCGACGATCCGCAGCGGCTGGAGCGCCCTTGCCGCCCCCGTGACTCCGCCAACGTTCGCCGCTGCCGAGGCCTACCCGCGCCTGCGCCGGGGCTCCAAGGGCGACCAGGTCGTGTGGGCCCAGCAGCTCCTCGCCGGCGCCGGCAAAGCCCCTGCGAGCGCCGTGACCGGGCTGTACGGAGCCGTCACGGTGGCGGCCGTGAAGGCGTTCCAGGCCGCGGAGGGCCTCAGCCCGACCGGCGTCCTGGACGACACGACGTGGCCGGCGCTGATCGACCAGGCGCCGCTCCCGGTCGCCTGGGACAAGAAGTCGGCGGCCAAGCGCCGGGCCCGCGCAGCCTCCGGCGCCGCCGTCACCGGGCCGTGGTCCGCCGGCCTGCCCGCGCGCGCCTACGAGCTGCCGCCCAAGCGCCAGCGGTAGGGGCGGCTGGCCGGAGCGCTCGCGGTCGCTGGCCTGGGGGTTTGGCATTCCCGGCCTGTTCGGGCGCGGGCGGCGGGGTGTTTGGACGCGGGTGGCGGCCTGTTCGGGCGCGGGTGGCGAGCGGTCCGGACGCGGGCGGGCGGGGTGTCTGGACGCGGGCGGGCGGGGTGTCTGGACGCGGGCGGGCGAGGCGTGTCTGGACGCGGGCGGGCGGGGTGTCTGGACGCGGGAGGCGAGCGTGGCCCGCGAGAACGGCGCTCCGAGGGGCCGGCTCCGGGCGCCGCGGCAGCCCGGCGCGGCGGCAACCGGGCACCGGCGCCTGGCGGTCGGACCGCCGCGCCGTTGCGGTTCGGCGAACCTCTGCGCCTGAACCACCGAATCGGTGGCGGAGATGCACAAGAACACGCCCGCGGACCCGCCACCACGAACCTGTGCGCCTGAACCACCGAATCGGTGGCTGAAACGCACGAGGTGTGCGCCGTTGCACCGCGTGGCAGCGGGCGTCCGTGCGCGCGCCGCGGCCGGGCCAGAGCGCGCGCCGCGGCCCGAGCAGCGGGCGGGCGCCGCCTCGCGCAGACGCCGCCCCCTGCTCCGCCAGCCTCACCCCGCCCGAACGCCCAACCCCACCCCGAACACCCGCCGTCACCCCACCCCGAACCGGGTGTCGCGCGCGCTGACGTTCCCCGCCCAGTCCCAGGCGTAGACGATGAGCCGGTAGACACCGGGCCGGAGCCGCGGCAGCCGCGGCGCCAGGCCGCCAGCCAGACGGTAGTTCCAGTTCGGCCTGCAGATCGGGTGCCCCATGAAGCAGCCCCAGCCGCCACCCCGGGCGCCGCGGGTGTAGAGGCGGCCGGGCGGCCGCCCCAGGAGATGCTGGGATCCGCGCAGCGCCCAGCGCAGCCCGGTGACGGCGCGCCCGGACGGCCCGACGACACGGTAGGCGAGCGCCGCCGGAGCCAGCACGGGCGTGACGTAGGTCGTGCGCACCCGATACGACTGGGGATCGAACGCCCGCACGAGGACAGTCCCTCCGGACCGGAACTGGGGCGCAGCGATCTGCGGCGCCGCCGTGTCGCGCCACGGCGCGAGGATCCGGCCGCCGGGCCGCAGCGGATTGAGATAGCGGCCCCCGAGGACCTCGGACAGGTGCAGGTGCCCGGCCGTCGGCAGCACGCGACCGACCTCGGTGCGGTACGGAGCCACGTACTGCCCGGAAACGACCGACGGGACGATGTGCCAGTAGATGAACCGCCCGACCTGCACCCGGGCGTCGACCCCGCGGGCGGCCAGCACCTGCGCAAAGCCGGGCTGGACGGCGTAGACGGGCGTGCCGTCGCGGGCCTGGAGGTCGATCCCGATGTGGAAGTTGGCCAGGCGGCGCTCGTTCAGGCCGGCCCGCAGCGCGTGCTGCCGGTGAAACGGGCGCAACGGCCAGCCAGCCACGGCGCCGGGTGCGCGGCACCCAGTCGAGCAGCTGCGCCCGTCCGCCCAAAACGCCGGCACGGTGCCGGGCGCCACCGCACGGACCTCCGGGGGCGGCGCGAACGGGAAGGCCAGCGTCGCGGGGCCGGGCCCGCGGGCCGGGAGCCGGGCCAGCACCGCTGCCGGCGCGGCTCCGAACTCCCCGCCGGAGGCATCACCGGCGTCCGCGCTGGCCGCCCCGAGCGGCGCGAACGCGAGCGCCCAGGCCGCAGCGGCGCCCGCGGCCACCGCCGCCGCACCGGCCCGGATCCGCGCCGCCGACTCCACGCCGAGGCAGCGTAGCCGCTCTGGTTCTGACCGGTGCACCGGCGGTCCGGGCCCCCCGATTGCTGGACTATTTCGATTGGGGCTAAGCCGATCGGCCTGTTGTGCCGACATCGTGGGCGATGAGCCAAGTCTCGCGGCCGATGCAGGTCCTCCTGGTCGCCACCGTGGCGTTTGCCGCCGTGTGGTTCGTCGCCCTGCGTCCAAAGGCCGACGACGGGGGCGGCAGCAGCGCGCCCGCTCCGGCCGCCCAGCCAGCCGATTCCGGCGCAAAGTCCTCGCTGCCGGGCAGCCTCGGCACGAGCGTCGACAAGGCGCGCGGCGCCGCGAGCACGTCCGACGCCGCGAACGCCCGCCGCGACGCGGCCGAGCAGAAGTCCACCGGCGAGCCCGCCACCACGTCGACGGCGTCGTCCGGCTCCGCCCCCGCCACCTCGTCAGCGGCCGCCGGCTCCGCCGCCACGGCCGGCTCGAAGCGCACCGCTGCGTCGAACCCGTCCAGGCGGGTCGCCGCCCGCCGGCTCGCGCGCTCCGGCGCCTCGGCGTCTCCCGCCCGGGTCGCCGCCGCCGTCGCGCGCGGCCAGGTCGCCGTCGTGCTCTTCTGGGATCGCTCGACGCCCGTCGACAAGATGGTCCGCGCCGAGGTCGGTCGCACCGGGGTGCGGACGAAGGACGTCTATGTGGCTGCCGTCCCGATCAGCCAGGTCTCGAAGTACGACTCGGTCACGCGGGGGATCCAGGTGCTCCAGGCCCCCACGGTCGTCGTGATCGACCGCAAGCACGAGGCCAAGCTGCTCACCGGCTACGTGGACGGCAGCGAGATCGCCCAGGCCGTCGCCGACGCCCTGGCCAAGCGCTGACCCGCCGGACCGTCAGTCGGCCGCGGGCCGCGGCGCGGCCGCCCGCGCCGTGAGTCCAAGCTCGCGGAGCTGCTTCGGGTCGACCGGTGCCGGCGCGCCGGTGAGCGGATCGGCGCCGCTCGCGGTCTTCGGGAAGGCGATGACCTCGCGGATCGAGTCGCGGCCGGCGAGCAGGGCGACGATCCGGTCCACGCCGAGGGCGATGCCGCCGTGCGGCGGGGCGCCCGTATCGAGCGCGTCGAGCAGGAACCCGAAGCGGGCCTGGGCCTCCTCGGCCTCGATCCCGAGCAGCTCGAAGACCTGGCGCTGCACGGCCGGGTCGCTGGTGCGGATCGAGCCGCCGCCGATCTCGGTGCCGTCGAACACGAGGTCGTAGGCGCGCGAGCGCAGCGCGCCCGGGTCGTCGAACGGCCCCTCGGGCTGGGTGAACGGGTGGTGGAGCGCGTCCCAGCGGCGCTCGTCCTCGTTCCAGCCGAACATGGGGAAGTCCACGACCCACAGCACGTCGTGGCGGCCCTCGGGCCTGAGCCCGAACCGGCGGGCCAGCTCGAGGCGCAGCTCGCCAAGGACGTGGGCGGCGACGCCCGGCAGGTCTGCCACCGCGAACACGACGTCGCCGGGGCTCGCGCCGAGCGCCTCGGTCATGCGCTGCACCACGGCCTCGGAGAGGAACTTCGCGATCGGCGAGCGCCACGTCCCGTCGTCCTGGACGAAGGCCCAGACGAGGCCCTTGGCGCCGTGGCGCTGGGCGAACTCCGTGAGCGCGTCGAGGTCGGAGCGCGCGAGCTCGCGGGCGCCCGCGTTGAGGCCGCGCACGACCCCGCCCCCGTCGATCGCCTTCGCAAAGACCTGAAAGTCCGTCCCGGCGACCGCCGGAGCGAGATCGACGATCTCGAGGCCCAGGCGGGTGTCCGGGCGGTCGGACCCGTAGCGGGCCAGCGCCTCGTCGTAGGGCAGCCGCGGCCAGGGCGGCGGCGGGATGCCCTCGACGCCCGAGGCGGCGAACACGGCGGCCATGGCCGCCTCGGTGGCCGCAATGACGTCGTCCTCTTCCACGAACGCCATCTCGACGTCGAGCTGGGTGAACTCCGGCTGCCGGTCGGCGCGGGTCTCCTCGTCCCGGAAGCACCGGGCGATCTGGTAGTAGCGCTCGAGCCCGCCGATCATGAGGAGCTGCTTGAAGAGCTGCGGCGACTGGGGCAGCGCGTAGAAGCTGCCCGGCTCGGTCCGCGCCGGCACGAGGAAGTCGCGGGCGCCCTCGGGCGTCGAGCGGGTCAGCAGCGGCGTCTCGACCTCGAGGAAGCCCTGGGCGTCCAGGGAGGACCGCATGGCCCGGACGACGTCGGCGCGGAGGGTGAGCGCGTCGCGCAGCGCCGTGCGGCGCAGGTCGATGACCCGGTGGCGCAGGCGCAGGAGCTCGTCGACCGGCCCGTCCTCGTCGACCGGAAACGGCGGCGTGACGGCGTCGGCGAGCTGCTCGAAGTCCTGAACGGCCACTTCGATCTCGCCGGTCGCCAGCGCCGGGTTGACCTGCGCCGGCTCGCGGCGGACGACCGTGCCGCGGACGGCGAGGACGTCCTCGCTGCGCAGGGCGTGGGCGCGCGCGTGCGCGTCCGGCGCGTCCTCCGGATGGAAGACGAGCTGCACGAGGCCCGTGCGGTCACGCAGATCGATGAAGATCAGCCCGCCGTGGTCGCGGCGGCGGTGCACCCAGCCGGCCACCGCCACCTCGCCCCCCGCGCGACCGGCGTCCAGCGCGCCGCACCAGGCGTCGCGATAGCGGTTGGGACGCGGCGCCGGGATCATCCGGGCGCCCCTTCCCCGGTCGCAGCCGGAATCCTGCGCCGCCTCACAGGCCGAAGCCTCCCCGGCCGCGCAGGACGCCCGGGACGATCGCGGCGGCAGCGATGTCCTCCTGCTCCCCGCTCTCCATGTCCTTGAGCGCCGCGCCGTCGTCGCCGAGGATGGCCACGAAGCGCGCGCCGACCCGGTCGGCCTGCTTGAGCTGGCCCTTCAGCGACCGCCCGGCGAGCTCGAGCTGGGCGCCCAGGCCGGCCTGGCGTGCCTCGGTCGCCACCCGAAACGCCGCGCGCCGATGGGCCGGCGCGGCGTAGGCCACGAAGAGGTCCACCGGGGCCGGAGCGGTCGGCGGCCGCTCGGCAGCCAGCAGCATCCGCTCGATCCCGGCGGCCCAGCCGCAGCCGGGCGTCTCCGGCCCGCCGAGGGCCGCGACGAGCCCGTCGTAGCGGCCGCCGCCGCCGACGCCGCTCTGGGCGCCCAGGGCGCTGCTCTCGAACTCGAACACCGTCCGCGTGTAGTAGTCCAGCCCGCGGACGAGCGTCGGGTCGATGTCGTAGTCCAGCTCGGCGCCGTCGAGCAGCGCGCGGACCTCGGCGAAGTGCTCGGCGTCCTCGCCCTCGAGCCGGTCCAGCAGGCGCGGCGCGGTCGCCATGACCGCCTGCGTGCCGCCGTGCGAGGAGTCCCAGGCCCGCAGCGGGTTGAGCTCGAGGCGCTCGCGGACCTCGGGGGCGAGCGCGTCGGCGTGCTCGCGCAGGTGGCGCTGGAGGTCCTCCCGGTAGGCGGCCCGCGTGTCCGGCCCGCCGAGGCTCGAGATCCGCAGCCGCAGGCCGCCCACCCCGAGGTCGTCGAGCAGCTCGGCCAGCAGCAGCACGAGCTCGGCGTCGACCGCCGGGTCCTCGGAGCCGATGGCCTCGGCGCCGACCTGCCAGAACTGGCGGTAGCGGCCGGCCTGGGGCGCCTCGTGGCGGAAGCAGGACGACAGGTACCAGAGCCGCACCGGCTGCGCGGACTTGTGCATCCCGTGCTCGACGTAGGCGCGGCAGATCGGCGCCGTCACCTCCGGTCGCAGCGTGATCGAGCGCCCGCCGCCGTCATCGAAGGTGTACATCTCCTTCTGGACGACGTCGGTGGACTCCCCCACGCCGCGGGCGAAGAGCTCGGTGGCCTCGAAGGTCGGGGTCTCGATGCGGCCGTAGCCGGCCCGCTCGAGCACCTTGCGCGCGGCGGCTTCGAGCCCGGCCCGGGCGGCGGCCTGCTCGGGCAGCACGTCGAACGTGCCGCGCGGCGCCTGGATCTTCGCGCTCACTGCGCGGGCGTGAGGTCGCGCAGGAAGGGGTTGGTCGCCCGCTCGGCACCGAGCGTCGTCTGGCCCATGTGGCCGGGGTGCACGCGTGTCTCGTCGGGCAGCGTGTCGAGCAGCGACTGGATCGACGCGGCCAGCGTGGGCCAGTCCCCCCCGGGCAGGTCGGTGCGGCCCACCGAGCCCTGGAACAGCACGTCGCCGGAGAACAGTGCCGCCTCGGCCGGGATCGAATACGCGACGTGGCCCGGGCTGTGTCCGGGCACGAAGAGCACGTCGATCTCGAGGCCCGCGAGCTCGAGGCGCTCGCCCCCGGCGACCGTCTCGTCCGCCTCGTAGCTCTCGAAGGGGCCGAACTCCGGCCACGGGACGTAGCGCATGATGTCCGCGAGCACGGGGACCTCGAGCTCCGGGCAGTAGACCGGCGCGCCGGTTGCCTTGGCCACCGGGGCCACGGCGCCGACGTGGTCGAAGTGCGTGTGCGTGAGCAGGATCGCGTCGAGCCCGACGCCGAGCGTGTCGATGGCCCCGAGAAGGCGGTCGGCCTCTTCCCCGGGGTCGACGAGCACGGCCCGGTCCGAGCCGTCCGGCCGCACGAGGAAGCAGTTCTCCTGCACCGGCCCGACCGTGAACATCCGGACGTCCACGGCTAGCGCTTGCCCCCGCGGGCCGCCGCCTGCTTGCGCAGGAACCGGCGGTGCAGCATGAGATCGGTGTAGTACCCGAGCGGGATGTAGACGAGGAGCATGAAGCCCGATAGCGCGAGCGCCTGGCCTGGCTTCTGCTGGAACGCCAGCAGCAGGATCACGAAGAAGATCGCCGTCGCCGCGACCGCGCGCCACAGCGCGCTCTTCCACGTCGGCGGCTTGCCGAGCCGGGCGAGCCGCGCGTCCTGGCTCGTCGTCGGGCGCCCGGACGAGGACGACGACTTCGGCTTGGCCGCCTTGCGCTCCTTCTCGTCGAGCTTGCGGCCGGTGCGCCCGCGTGCCTCGACGACGCCGGCAGCGTTGCCCCGGTGCTTCGTCGAGCGCTTCTTCTTCTTTGTCTGGGCCACGGCTGGCCTCGGATCCTACCGCCGGCGGGGCGCCCAGCGGGCCTCAGCCGCCCAGCCGGGCTTCGAGCGTGCCCGTGGCCGGGTCGAACCCCGGCGTCGGCACATCGGCGGGGAAGCCCGCGAGGGCCGCCGCCGGGGGCACCCCGATCACTTCCGCGCCCGAGACGGGTGCGTGGCGCCGCACGGCGGCGACGACGTCGCGCAGAGGCACGGCCACGTGGTCCTCGACGTTGCACGACACCTGCGCCACTCCGGCCGAGTCGAGCCACAGGCCCAGCGCCCGCAGGCCGGGCAGGCCCTCGGCGCCGCCCTCGCGGATCGCCGCGGCGATCGCCCGGGCGTCGGCGACCGTCGCCGGCGCCGCGAGCTCCACGTTGAACGCGATGAGCGGCGGACGCGCAGCGCAGAGCGTCACGCCGCTGCGCGGGTCGGGCCGCGCCGGGCCGAAGTCCGGCCGGACCTCCCCGGCCTCCAGGCGGACCGCCAGGCCTGCCGGCCCGCCGCGCCGCAGCTGCGCCCGCGTGCGCCCGGCAGCCAGCGCCCCGTACATGAGCACCGGGATTCCGAGCCGCCCGATGAGGTCGGCGGCGACGAGCGCCTCGGCGCAGGCGGCTCCGCGGCGGGCGGCGTCGAGATGGACAACCGGGACGACGTCGACGGCGCCAACGTGGGGGTGGATCCCCTCGTGCTCGCGCAGGTCGATGCGTCGCGCGGCCTCCCGCGCCCCGGCCGCCAGCGCCGGCGCCAGGGCGCCGCGCGGGCCCGCCAGCGTGTAGACCGACCGGTGGTGGTCGGGGTCGGAGTGCACGTCGAGCAGCTCCGCGGCGCCCGCCGCGAACGCAGCGCCGATCGCCGCGATGGCGTCGGCGTCCCGGCCCTCCGAGACGTTCGGGACCGCGAGAAGGAGGTCGCTGCGCGCCACGGGGGCCAGTCGGCTCAGGGGCCGAGGACGTACTCGCCGCGCTCGAGAACCGGAACGCCGTCGACCTCGAGCGAGGCGTGCAGCACGACGCAGTCGAGGTGGATCGGGACGGCCACCGTGCCGCCGATCCCCGCCGAGGCGCCGAAGGCGAGGTGCACGCTCCCGAGGATCTTCTCGTCCTCGAGCACGTTGCCGGTGAGGATCGCCCGCTCGTTCGTCCCGACGCCAAGCTCGGCGAAGTTCGTCCCGGCCTCGCCGTGGGCCCGCAGCGCGCCGAGCAGCGCATCGGCGGCGGGCCCGAAGCCGCCCGTGACCCGGCCCCCTTCGACGAAGAGGCGGGCCGGCGGCGAGGCGAGCCCGACCGCGGCGAGCGATGCGGCGACGAACTCGCCCTCCCCGCCCGCGGGCGAGATGAACCCTTCGCCGCACGGCAGGTTCCCGAAGGCGCCCGGAGCCGAGAGATCCCCGTCGTCGGGCAGCCCGCGGCGGCCGGTGAGGTCCACCTGCAGGTCCGACCCGAGCGGGCAGGTGACGCGAGCCGTGGTCCCGGCGTCCAGCGCCGCGGCCACGGCGCGGCTGCGGGACCGGACGGCCGGCATGTCGGCGGCCATCACCCGCGCGAGCAGCTCGGCCGTCACGCCCGGGAGCGTGGCACCGCGCGCCCCGGCGTCGGAGGCGGCCTTGCGGGCCTGCGTGTGAGACAGGGACCGCGTCGTCGGGGCCAGGAACACGTCGCAGGCGCTCAGGGCCGCGGCGATCGGGCGCGGCGGCTCGGTCCCGTCGGTGGCCCGCTCGTCCATCCGGGCCAGCACGGCATCGGCGCCTGCCGCTGCGGCGGCGTCGCGCAGCGCCGCGCCGAGCGCGGCGGTCCCAGCGTCGGCGACGACGAGCACGTCCTCGCCGGCCTGCACCGCGAGGCAGTCGCGGACGACGGCGTCGACGGCACGGTCCAGATCATCGAGCGGCCCGGTCACGGCGCCGCATCATAGGCGCGCTCCTGGAGCTCCGGGCAGCGGCGGACCCACTCGGCGACCTCGTCGACGACCGGCCCGGCCCGCTCGAGCATCCGGTCGTACTGAACCGCGCTCAGCGGAGAGGCGAGTCCGAAGCGCGTCGGCGGCGACACGCCGAAGACCCGCACCCGGCGGCGTCCGTGGCGCCGGCGCCGCAGCACTTGGAGGGCGACGGCGTCCTGCGGAGTTGGCATCACGATCACATCGGGCACCATCAGCCGCGGAGCCCTGGACACCGCGTAGCGGTCGCCGAGGTCACGCTCGGCCAGCGCGAGCAGCCGCTCGTCGAGATCAGGCTGGTCGGCCACGTCCACGTCGCGCCACAGCGGCATGGGACCACCGTACGCCGCCGGCTGACCTGGCGCGTCAGCGTTCTTCCGCGAGGTTCCGCGGCCTGATCCCGGACGCGGCTACGGCTGGCCGCCCGGCGGCCAGCCACACGTGGGTGCGCGGGGCGACGGCGACATCGGCCGCGACGAGGCGGACGAGCTCCACGGCGAACTCCCGCCCGCGCGACGCGTACGGGCGGCCGCCCTCGAAGAACCGCCGGCTCTCGGTCAGGCCCGCGGCGCGGCAGGCGCGGCGCAGCCGGCGCACGCCGACGCCCCGCTCCGACCAGCCGAGGTCGCGGCTCACGGCGCGGGCGTGCGGAGAGACGGCGTGGAGCAGCGACGGCTCGCCGAACAGCACCCACCCTCCGGGCGCGACGTGGCCCGCGAGGTTCGCCACGACCCGGTCCGGACGGGTCGAGTGGTGCAGCGCGTCGAAGACCAGGACCGCCTGGAACGGCGGCACGTCGAGGGCGAGAGCGTCCATGTCGGCCACGCGGGCGTCGACGTCCACGTCCCAGCGGTCCGCGCGGGCCTGCGCCGCGGCGACGTTGGCCGGGACGAGATCGACCGCGGTCACCGCGTAGCCGGACTCGGCCAGCAGCGCCGAGGTCCACCCTGAGCCGGCGCCGACGTCCAGCACGCGGGCCCCGCGCGCCACGCCCAGGCGCGCAAAGGCCTCGGCGATCGTCGCCCACTTCACCCAGCTCTCGCCGCCCCAGCCGAACGGCTTCGTGGCGTCGTGCGCCATGAACTGCTCGGTGCGGCTGTCGATCTCCGCCTGCTTGTGGGGCTCGAGCATGCGCCGCGAGCATCGCAGAGTCGGGGCCCCGGGCGACGGTCTAGAATCGCCGTCCCCGCCGGAGTAGCTCAGTCGGTTAGAGCAGCGGAATCATAATCCGCGTGTCGGGGGTTCGAGTCCCTCCTCCGGCATCGCCCAAGGGTCGTCGTCGCCC